>NZ_LR594036.1:0-1200000 GCF_901542335.1 Streptococcus porcinus
ATGACTGAAAACGAAACTATTTTTTGGAATAGGGTCTTAGAACTGGCACAAAGTCAATTAAAACAGACAACTTATGAATTTTTTGTATTTGATGCTAGGTTGATAAAAGTTGCAGATAATGTGGCAACCATTTATTTAGACCCTATGAAAGAGCTATTTTGGGAAAAAAACTTAAAAGATGTCATTCTGACAGCCGGCTTCGAAATTTTTAATGCTCAAATTGCTGTTGATTATCAATTTGAAGATGACTTAGAAATAATATCTGGGGCACAAGACGCTTCACAAACCTTTTCTCCCCAAAATATCAATCCTTTACCACTTGTGAAATCTGATTTAAACCCAAAGTATTCCTTCGAAAATTTTATTCAAGGAGATGAGAATCGCTGGGCTGTAGCAGCCTCTATAGCAGTGGCCAATACACCAGGGACTACCTACAATCCTTTATTTATTTGGGGTGGGCCTGGCCTTGGAAAAACACACTTATTAAATGCCATTGGAAATTCAGTTTTATTGGATAATCCTAATGCGCGCGTTAAGTATATTACTGCTGAAAACTTTATTAATGAATTTGTCATCCATATCCGTCTTGATACTATGGACGAACTGAAAGAAAAATTCCGAAATCTCGATTTGCTCTTAATTGACGATATTCAATCACTCGCTAAGAAAACATTGTTAGGTACTCAGGAAGAATTTTTTAACACTTTCAATGCTCTTCATAATAATAATAAACAGATTGTTTTAACGAGTGATCGAACACCTGACCATTTGAATGATTTAGAACAAAGACTTGTTACACGATTTAAATGGGGATTGACTGTAAATATCACACCTCCTGATTTTGAAACGCGAGTTGCTATTTTAACTAATAAAATACAAGAATATAGTTTTACTTTCCCTCAAGATACTATTGAGTACTTAGCAGGACAATTTGATTCAAATGTGAGAGATTTAGAGGGTGCTTTAAAAGATATCAGCCTTGTTGCTAACTTCAAACAGATTGATAAAATCACTGTGGATATTGCTGCAGAAGCCATTCGTGCTCGAAAGCAAGACACCCCAAAAATGACAATTATACCGATTGAAGAAATTCAAATGCAAGTTGGAAAATTCTATGGCGTGACAGTAAAAGAAATAAAGGCAACAAAACGAACACAAGATATTGTTTTAGCTCGTCAAGTAGCCATGTTTCTAGCTCGTGAGATGACTGATAACTCCTTGCCAAAAATTGGTAAAGAATTTGGCGGTCGTGACCACTCAACTGTTCTTCATGCTTACAATAAAATTAAAAATATGATTGTCGAAGATGAAAGTCTTCGTATTGAAATCGAAACTATCAAAAATAAGATTAAATAAGCTGTGGATAAAGTACTATTTTAAATCAATCTTATCCACAAGTTGTGAACAAAGCTTAAAGCTTATCCCTACTGCATTAATACTAATTTTCCACTATATACACAAGACCTACTACTACTACTAAATATTATACTTATAAAATAAAGGAGTCCTCATGATTCAATTCTCTATAAATCGTTCCCTTTTTATCCAAGCTTTAAATGCGACCAAAAGAGCTATTAGCAGTAAAAATGCTATTCCAGTTCTTTCAACTATAAAAATTGAAGTTAGTCAATCCGATATTACTTTAACAGGTTCTAATGGGCAAATCTCAATTGAAAATATTATTCCTGTTTCAAATGAAAATGCAGGTCTCTTAATTTCTTCGCCAGGTGCAATCTTATTGGAAGCAAGCTTTTTTATCAATATTATTTCAAGTCTTCCTGATCTTACTTTAGATTTTAAAGAAATTGAACATCATCAAGTTGTTCTGACGAGTGGAAAATCAGAAATCACCTTGAAAGGTAAAGATGTTGAGCAATATCCTCGTTTACAAGAAGTTTCAACTGATAATCCACTTATTTTAGAAACAAAATTATTAAAATCCATTATTTCTGAAACGGCATTTGCTGCTAGTACGCAAGAAAGTCGTCCAATTCTAACAGGTGTGCATTTAATGTTGAAGAATCATAAAGAATTTAAAGCGGTAGCTACAGATTCACACCGTATGAGCCAGCGGCTTTTAACTTTAGAAAAATCAGCAACTGACTTTGATGTTGTTATTCCAAGTAAATCTTTAAGAGAGTTTACTTCTGTTTTTACAGATGATATTGAAACAGTGGAAATCTTTTTCTCTCCAAGTCAAATCTTATTTAGAAGTGATTACATTTCTTTTTATACTAGACTTTTAGAAGGAAATTATCCTGATACTGATCGTTTACTGATGAATCAATTTGAAACTGAAGCCGTTTTCAATACCCAAGCCTTAAGACATGCTATGGAACGTGCTTACCTGATTTCTAATGCGACTCAAAATGGAACTGTTAAACTTGAAATCACTGAGTCTTCAGTTACTGCTCATGTTAATTCTCCTGAAGTAGGAAAAGTAAATGAAGAATTGGAAACAGTAGAAAAAACTGGAAGTGACTTGACAATTTCTTTTAACCCTACATACTTAATTGAAGCATTGAAAGCTTTTAAAAATGAAACTGTAAGAATCCGTTTTGTATCACCAGTTAGACCTTTCACTTTAACTTCTGATGATGAAGAAGGGTTTATTCAATTAATTACACCAGTAAGAACTAACTAATTCAAAAAGATAAGCTCTCAGGGCTTATCTTTTGATATGATAAACAAACTTGGTAAGGAGTAGGTCCTCATGTATCAGCTTGGAACTGTAGTAGAGATGAAAAAGCCTCATGCATGTATTGTCAAAGAAAATGGAAAAAAAGCTAATTCTTGGAAAATCGTAAGAATTGGGGCAGATATCAAAATTCAATGTCAAAATTGTGATCATATTGTAATGATGAGTCGTCATAATTTTGAAAGAAAATTAAAGAAAATTATTTCGCAACCTTAGAAAACTTGTTTTTAAAGGTTAGCAACTAATAGTTGCTCTTAAAAAGTGCTGGTATTTTTGGTATGGAATAGTGTAAAGTAGATGTAAACAAAGAAAGGTAGTATTATATTTTGAATAAATTTGCAGAACAATTAAAAAACTATCGACTTAAAAAAAACTATTCTCAAGATGCTTTAGCTGACCGACTTTTCATTTCACGACAAGCGATTTCTAAATGGGAAAATGGGGACAGCACTCCTGATTTGGAAAATCTTGTTAAACTGGCAGAAATTTTTGATGTTACACTTGATCAATTGGTGAGAGGAAAAGAATTAGCTTCATCACATAATAATGAAAATGATTCAGAAGAAGATGATAATCTTAACCTTCTTGAAGGTAGAGAGTATGTTATAAATCCAGAGACAGGAAAATATGAAAAACGTGATGGGATCACAATTTTTATTGACCTTGTATCAGAATATTGGTGGCTAATCTTTTTTGTGCCAATTATTATTAGTTTTATCAAATCACTTATAAATTTATTTTAGTCTATCACTGATAGGCTTTTTTCTTTTGGTTTATGCTATAATATTATTGATTGAAATTTTGAACGGAGAAAAAGAACTTATGGCTTTAACAGCTGGTATTGTTGGCTTGCCTAACGTAGGTAAATCAACCCTTTTTAATGCAATTACTAAAGCAGGTGCAGAAGCTGCTAATTATCCTTTTGCGACAATTGATCCAAATGTTGGTATGGTTGAAGTACCTGATGAACGTCTTAATAAATTAACGGAATTAATTACGCCTAAAAAAACTGTTCCAACTACTTTTGAATTTACCGATATTGCAGGGATTGTTAAAGGAGCTTCAAAAGGTGAAGGTTTAGGAAATAAATTTCTTGCTAATATTCGTGAGGTTGATGCTATTGTTCACGTAGTTCGTGCTTTTGACGATGAAAATGTAATGCGCGAACAAGGTCGTGACGATGCCTTTGTAGATCCAATGGCTGATATTGACACTATTAATTTGGAATTAATCCTTGCCGACTTAGATTCAATCAATAAACGTTATGCACGTGTTGAAAAAATGGCTCGGACACAAAAAGATAAAGATTCTGTGGCTGAATTTAATGTTCTTCAAAAAATTAAACCAGTCCTAGAAGATGGTAAATCAGCTCGAACTATTGATTTTACAGATGAAGAAGAAAAAGTAGTAAAGGGACTATTCTTACTAACAACAAAGCCAGTTTTATATGTTGCTAACGTTGATGAAGATCGTGTTGCTGATCCAGATGACATTGGTTATGTTAAACAAATTCGTGCTTTTGCAGAAACAGAAAATGCTGAAGTTGTTGTTATCTCCGCGCGTGCAGAAGAAGGAATTTCAGAATTAGACGATGACGATAAAGCAGAATTTTTAGAAGCTATTGGTCTAACGGAGTCAGGTGTTGATAAATTGACACGCGCAGCTTACCATTTACTTGGTTTAGGAACATATTTCACTGCTGGTGAAAAAGAGGTACGGTCTTGGACATTTAAACGAGGAATTAAAGCACCACAAGCTGCTGGAATTATTCATTCTGATTTTGAAAGAGGATTTATCCGAGCAGTAACAATGAGTTATGATGATTTAATTAAGTATGGCAGTGAAAAGGCTGTTAAAGAAGCTGGTCGTCTTCGTGAAGAAGGTAAAGAGTATATTGTGCAAGATGGCGATATTATGGAGTTTCGATTTAACGTTTAAAAAGAGAAAAAATAGCTAAGAAGGTTGGAAGTTAATTCCAACCCTTTTGGTATTTAATAGAAAAGAGGAAGAATGGTAAAAATGATTGTAGGGCTGGGAAATCCTGGTTCTAAATACGACAATACGAAACATAATGTTGGTTTTATGGCTATAGATCAACTTGCTAAAAATTTTGATGTTACTTTTTCAGAAAATAAGAATTTTAAAGCACTTGTTGGTTGTACATTTGTTAATCAAGAGAAAGTTTATTTTATTAAACCAACAACATTTATGAACAATAGTGGTATTGCTGTTAGAGCATTATTGACTTATTATAATATCTCTATTTCAGACTTAATTGTCATTTATGATGATTTAGATATGGAAGTAGGTAAACTTCGTTTTCGCCAAAAAGGTTCTGCTGGTGGACACAATGGCATAAAGTCTATTATTGCAAATATAGGCAGTCAAGAATTTGATCGTGTCAAAATTGGTATCGGTCGACCACGCCCTGGAATGACGGTCATCAATCACGTATTAGGAAAATTTGAAAAAGAAGATGGAATAAGAATTGCATTAACACTAGAAAAAGTTGTCACGGCTGTAAATTTCTATTTACAAGAAGATAACTTTGAATTAACTATGCAAAAATTCAATGGGTAATTATGAATATTATAGAATTATTTAGTCAAAATAAACTCTTACAAGAGTGGATGTCAAATTCGGTAAATCTGGATAGACAATTAATAATGGGTTTATCTGGATCAAGTAAAGCATTAGCGGTTGCAGCCAATTACCGTTATCAGAATGGTAAGTTAATTATTATTACTTCTAGTCAAAATGAACTAGAAAAATTAGCATCAGACTTGTCTGCTTTGATAGGAGAAGATGAAGTTTATCAGTTTTTTGCAGATGATGTTGCTCCTGCTGAGTTTATTTTTTCTTCTTTAGATAAGTCATTGTCAAGGATAGAAGCTCTGCAATTTCTAATAAATCATAACGCTAAAGGAATTTTATTAACTACCATTGTAGGTTTAAAAATCCTTTTACCTAACCCTCGGATCTTTCAAAAATACAGTTTCCGATTTTGTGTTGGAAATGATTATAATTTTGATGATTTGGTCAAAAATTTGACTCAAATTGGTTACCAAAAAGTTAGTCAAGTGATTAATCCTGGGGAATTTAGTAGACGCGGAGATATTTTAGATATTTATGAGGTTAGGCAAGCTAACCCATATCGAATTGAATTTTTTGGGGATGAAATAGACGGAATTCGTTATTTTGATAGTGATAGTCAAAAATCTATTGAAAATTTAAGAGAAATTATGATTAGCCCTGCTAGTGAAATGATTTTAGAAAAAGCAGATTTTTCACGTGGAATTAGTAATCTGGAATCAGCTCTTCATTTGGTAAACGCTGAATCAAAATCCTATTTAGAAGACATCCTAGCAGTCTCAAAAGATGGTTATCGACATAAAGATATCGGCAAATTTCTTTCTCTCTTTTATGAAAAAGAGTGGACATTGCTCGATTATACCCCTAAAGGGGTACCAGTATTTTTTGATGATTTCCAAAAAATACTAGATAAAAATGCTAGCTTTGATTTAGAAGTTGCTAATTTGTTAACAGAAGATTTACATCAGGGTAAAGCTCTCCCTTCTTTGCATTACTTTGCAGATACTTATAGGAATATTAGAACTTACAAGCCAGCAACTTTTTTCTCTAATTTTCATAAAGGTTTAGGAAATATTAAATTTGACAAGTTGTATCAGTTTACTCAGTATGCTATGCAAGAGTTTTTTAATCAATTTCCATTACTAATTGATGAAATTAACCGCTATAAAAAGTCAAATGCGACAGTCCTCATTCAAGTTGAGTCAGAACATGCTTATGAACGATTATTAAAAAATTTAGAAGACTATCATTTCAATATTCCTTTGATAGACCATAATAATATTCAAGCTCATCAAGTTCAGATAATAATTGGTCAATTAGCAAATGGATTTTATTTTGCAGATGAAAAAGTTGCCTATATTACTGAGCATGAAATTTATCATAAAAAAATTAAGCGTCGTGTTCGGAAGTCAAATATTAGTAATGCTGAACGATTAAAAAATTACAATGAATTAGTAAAGGGTGATTATGTTGTTCACAATGTTCATGGAATAGGTCGTTTTTTAGGCATTGAAACGATTAAACTTCAAGGTATTCATCGTGATTATGTAACTATCCAATATCAAAATTCAGATAGGATTTCTCTTCCTGTTGAACAGATTGAAAGTTTATCAAAATATGTTTCTGCTGACGGTAAAGAGCCTAAGATAAATAAATTAAATGACGGTCGTTTCCAAAAGACAAAACAAAAAGTCAGCAAACAAGTGGAAGATATCGCCGATGATTTATTAAGGTTATATGCTGAAAGAAGTCAGTTAAAAGGATTTCAATTTTCACCTGATGACGAATTGCAAGAATCATTTGATAATGATTTTCCTTTTGTTGAAACTGAAGATCAATTGCGCTCAATTCAAGAAATTAAAAAAGATATGGAAAGTCAACTCCCAATGGATCGTCTTTTAGTAGGTGATGTTGGATTTGGTAAAACAGAAGTGGCTATGAGAGCAGCATTTAAAGCTGTAAAAGATCATAAACAAGTTGCTATTTTAGTTCCAACAACTGTCTTAGCTCAGCAACATTATGATAATTTTAGAGAGCGATTTGAAAATTATCCAGTTGAAGTTGATGTTCTAAGCCGTTTTCAAAGTAAAAAAGAACAAAATACAAGTCTAGAAAAACTTGCTAAAGGTCAAGTTGATATTATTATAGGTACTCATCGTCTCCTGTCAAAAGATGTTCAATTTTCTGACTTAGGCCTAATTGTTATTGATGAGGAACAGCGTTTTGGTGTTAAACACAAAGAAAAGTTAAAAGAATTAAAGAGTAAAGTTGATGTTTTAACCCTAACAGCAACGCCGATTCCCAGAACACTCCACATGTCAATACTTGGTATCAGAGACTTATCAGTTATTGAAACTCCTCCGACGAATCGTTATCCTGTTCAAACTTATGTCTTAGAGACAAATCCTAGCTTAGTTAGAGAGGCTATCCTGCGAGAAATGGATCGTGGAGGTCAAGTTTTTTATGTATACAATAAAGTTGACACCATTGATAAAAAAGTGTCACAGCTACAAGAGTTAGTGCCAGAAGCGGCAATCGGTTTTGTTCATGGACAAATGAGTGAAATTCAACTTGAAAATACTCTGATTGACTTTATAAATGGTGACTATGATGTTCTAGTAGCGACTACAATTATAGAGACAGGAGTTGATATTTCAAATGTTAATACCTTATTTGTCGAAAATGCTGATCATATGGGATTGTCTACCCTTTATCAACTACGGGGGCGTGTAGGACGTTCCAATCGAATCGCTTATGCGTATTTGATGTATCGTCCAGATAAAATTTTGTCTGAAATATCAGAAAAACGTTTAGAAGCCATTAAAGGGTTCACAGAATTAGGATCAGGTTTCAAAATTGCTATGCGTGATTTAGCAATTCGTGGAGCAGGTAACATTTTAGGAGCTTCACAGAGTGGCTTTATTGATTCTGTTGGTTTTGAAATGTACTCTCAATTATTAGAAGAAGCTATTGCTAATAAACAAGGAAGAGTTAAGTTAAGACGTAAAGGTAATGCTGAAATTAATTTACAAATAGATGCATATCTTCCTCAGGAATACATCACGGATGAGCGACAAAAAATTGAGCTTTATAAGCGTATTCGAGAAATTGAAAGTAAAGATGATTATCTGCTCTTACAAGAGGAGATTATTGATCGTTTTGGAGAATATCCTGATCAGGTAGCCTATCTCTTAGAAATCGGTTTACTCAAATATTATATGGATAAAGCTTTTGCAGAGTTAGTAGAGCGAAAAGGAAATCAAGTAATTGTACGATTTGAAAAAGTATCTCTAACTCATTATCTTACTCAAGATTATTTTGAAGCTTTAGCAAAGACAACTCTAAAAGCAAGAATTAGTGAAACGAATGGGAAAATTGATATTATTTTTGATATTAAGTATAAAAAAGATTATGACATTTTAGAAGAATTGATGTTATTTGGAGAATGCTTGGGTGAAATTAAAGACAGAAAAACTCGAAAATCAAGTTAGTAAATCAAGTTTAGTAATAACATTAAGCGGCCTTATTTCGAAAATATTGGCAGCTATTTATCGTATTCCTTATCAAAACATAGTAGGAGATAGGGGCTTTTATGCCTATCAACAAGTTTATCCGTTACTTGCAATTATCAGCGCTTTAAGTTTAACAGCACTTCCCAATGTTGTTGCAAGTATCTTCCAAAAAAACAAACATGACGATTTGCAATTTCTATTTAGATTTCAAATGTTGATAAGTCTTATTTTTGCTTTATTATTAATTCTCTTTTGCAGACCGTTAGCTATTATTATTGGAAGTGAAAAGTTAATTTTTAGTATTCTCATAACTGCTTTAGTTTTACTGACTGTCCCTTTTAATTCTTTTTACCGTGGTTTAGCCCAAGCAAGAGTGAATATGATTCCAACAGCTGTCAGTCAGGTAATGGAACAGGTCATCAGGGTAAGTATTATTCTTCTAGCAGCTTTATTTTATAAGCTATTTTCTTGGTCAATTTATAGAACGGCAAATATGGCAGCAACCGGAAATTTAGTTGCTAGCCTCTCTATCCTTATTTATTTTATTTATCAAGATCCTAAAGCTTTACATTTTTTAGCCATTAAGCAAAAAAAGAGTAATACTGAAAAATCTTCTATAGGTATTTCTAGCTTAATTTTCATCTTCTATACTGTCTATTTACTGCTATTTCAATTTATTGATGCTTTATTTGTTAAAAATAGTTTGATAGGAGCTGGTTATCCTCATGTAATGGCTGAAGTTAATAAAGGCATCTATGATCGTGGTCAACCACTTATTCAATTTGGCCTTATTTTCTCAACTGCTTTCTTTACAACTTTTCTACCAAAACTGACTAAGGACTACTATCAAAATCAGCAAATTTATCAAAGTGAAAGTCAGTATTTTTTTGACTTTATCTGTTACTTAAATATGACTATTTATCTCGGTTTTTCTATGATTTTAGCTGCTATGAATAGAACTTTATTTGAGGATAATAAGGGTTGGTTAAGTCTAGAAATTTTTATCAGTATTATTTTTATATCAAGTCTTATCCAATTTTTTCATCAAAAATTCTTTATTGAAAATCGTCAAAAATTGTCATTCTTATTCCTATGCTTAGGACTATTATTGAAAGTAATCATGACACCCCTACTAACAAGATTATATGGTATTGTTGGAAGCTCTTTATCAACTATCTTACCTTTAATTATTGTTCTTATCTTATATAGCAGATATGCTAATATGGAAATAAAATGTTTTAAAAATTGGAGATTTATCATTAGCATACTCTCTATGCTCATTGTGGTTTTTATTGTACAGAATATATTGCCAAATAAAACACGAACTGAAAATTTTACAGAGATTATTCTTACTAGTTTAATCGGCTTAATGATTTTTATTTTCGTAGCAAAGCATCTGAATGCTTTTGATAAGAAATTATGGACTTACCTACCATTTGCAAAAGAAAAATGATAGAATAAAATGGATTGTGAGGTAAAAGATGAGATTAGATAAATTTTTAAAGGTTTCTCGGATTATAAAAAGGAGACCAGTAGCAAAAGAGGTTGCAGATAAGGGTAGAATAAAAGTTAATGGTATTTTAGCTAAAAGCTCTACTGATTTAAAATTAAATGATGAGATTGAAATTCGTTTCGGCAATAAATTGCTAACAGTTAAAGTAGTAGAGATGAAGGATAGTACCAAAAAAGAAGATGCTCTAAAAATGTATGAAATTATTAAAGAAACAAGGATTGAAAGCAATGAAGAAGCCTAGCATCGTCCAATTAAATAATAAATTCATCAAGGATGAAAATCAGAAAAAACGCTTTGAAGAAGAAGAGTTAAAAAAACGTAACCGTTTTATGGGCTGGATTCTAGTTATTATGATGTTTCTTTTTATCTTACCAACTTATAATTTGGTTAAAAGCTATGTATCTTTACAAAAACAAAATCAGCAAGTTATTAAGTTAAAAAAAGAATACAAAGAACTAGATGCTAGTACTCAAGCTAAAAAGCAGTTAGCAAACCAACTTAAAGATACAAATTTTGTTAAGAAATACGCTCGTGCTAAATATTATTTAACTCAAGAAGGTGAAATTGTTTACCCAATCCCAGGATTGCTACCAAAATAATAAATTATGGAAGATATTGTCAAAAAAATAGAAACTTTTCTATCTTTTTCAGAAGAAAAGTTAGAAGAACTCAAAAAAGAAAATCAAACTTTAAAAGAAGAACTATTCGATGAAAGATAATTAAGAAAGGAGACAGCATGAAAAAACTATTAGCATTAATGATAATGGTCTTTTTTGTGTCTCCTGTACCTGTTATTAGTACCGAAAAAGAAATTAATTTTTCTAATACACATCTTCATCCTCTGACACAAAGCATTGCCTCTAGGGCAACTTATTTTAGCAATATTCCTCAAAATCCTAATCTTTATTATGAAACAAATACCTATTCAGATGCTAATTTAAATATTTTCGCAAAAGTTTTGAAACCTAATGATGATTTTCAAATTACAGATTTGCTCCTAAATGGAAGTGGTACACCTGTGTTTGCATTATCAGATGGCACCTATATTGAAGCAAATCGTCGATATATTTATGATGATATGGCTATTAATCAGGTAGAGGTAAATCTTACTTTTTGGTTACAAGGAAACTTTACTGTCTATAAACAACCTTTTGTGAAGGGTATTTCCACTATCAAGACTGATTTAACAGCTTTTACTAATGTTCATGCCAGTCAGATGGCACAAACGCAAGAAGGAAACTATTATTATATTGACAATAAAGGATGGATTTCCGAGAAAGATCTCTCAAGAGCCGATAACCGTATGGTTAAAGTACAAGAAGTTTTAAGTCAAAAATATAATAAAGATAAGTATTCTATCTATGTTAAGCAGTTGGATAGCCAGGCCAGTGCTGGTATTAATGCTGATAAAATGATGTATTCGGCAAGTATTGCTAAACTAGCAACGTTATATTATGTGCAGAATCAATTAAATACAGGTCAAATAAAATTAGACAAGCCTTTAAAGTATGTCAATCAAGTTAATCATTTTGATGGTGCCTATGGCCCATCCGGTAGCGGGCATATTGATAAAGAAGCTGATAATAAAGAATATACTGTTGATACTTTATTGAAAGCTATTGCTCAACATTCTGATAATGTAGCTACAAATATTTTAGGCTATTATGTTGCTAATAAATATGATCACAAATTTTATTCACAGATTAATGCTATTTCAGGTATTGACTGGAATATGGAAAGTAGAATGATATCATCACACGCTGCTGCAAATATTATGGAGTCTATCTATTACCAAAAAGGAGAAATTATTTCCTATCTTTCTCAAACTGATTTTGATAATAAACGGATTTCAAAAAATATTCAGGTACCAGTTGCTCATAAGATTGGTGACGCCTATGACTATAAACACGATGTTGCAATTGTCTACGGGAATTCACCCTTTATTTTATCTATTTTTACAGATAAATCCTCTTATGACGATATTACAGATATAGCAGATGATGTCTATGCCATTTTAAAATGATATATTCAAAAATTTATACTTATTGTCTTCAAAAAGCTTTTTTTAAAAATCATAAAAAGGTTTTAATAGCTGTTTCAGGTGGAGTAGATTCAATGAATTTACTGCACTTTTTACATACCTTTAAACGTCAATTAGATATAAGTATTGCTATTGCTCATGTCAATCACAAACAAAGAAAAGAGTCTGAATTAGAGGAAGACTATTTAAAAAAATGGGCTGAACAACATGATATCCCAATTTTTATTGACTATTTCAAAGGTAATTTTTCAGAGCAGAGGGCGCGTGATTTTCGCTACCAATTTTTCAAAAGGATAATGGTTCAAGGAGATTACACAGCCCTTGTGACAGCACATCATGCAGATGATCAAGTGGAAACTGTTTTTATGCGTCTGATTAGAGGGAGCTTACTCCGATATCTTGCTGGAATCAAAGAAGTTCAGCCATTTGCCGGTGGCCAATTGATTAGACCATTTTTACACTTTCATAAAAATGATTTACCTAATCCTTATCATTTTGAAGACAGTAGTAATTTAGGTCTTGATTATTTTCGAAATCGCGTCCGCAACTTTTATTTGAAAGAATTAGAAAGAGAGAATCCTAAGTTAAGTGAGTCAATATTAGCTCTCGCTGAGGAATCTGAGACTCTTTTTATAGCACTAGCGGACTTAACAAATCACATTGATGTTACAGATCGAAAAATATTTCTAGAACAAACAGACTCTGTTCAATTCTACTTATTACAAAATTATTTAGCAAAATTTGATGACCTATTTTTATCTCGCAAGCAGGTTAAAGAAGTATTACATATTTTAAGAGCAAAAGGACAGGGAGAATTTTTCTTAAAAAATAACTACGAGCTTGTTATTACATCTAATCAATTTCACATTCGAAAAATCAGGCTTGAGACGGAGCACAAGGAGATGGAGCTTCTGTTAAAATATGACTCAGACCTTTCTTACCAATCTTATAAGTTTACTTTCGGGTCCAAAGAAACTAATATAGCGAGTGAATTCACTATTCCAATCTATCACTTAACGCCCATAATGCTTCGTAGGCGCCAGCCTGGCGATAAAATTAATTTTGGAACATTTTCTAAAAAGCTTAGACGACTCTTTATTGATGAGAAATTTTCCCAACAAGAGAGGAAAGAAGCTATTGTTGGGGTTCAAGAAAATGAAATTATCTTTGTTATGATAGCTGGTAAAACATATTTGAGAAAAGCATCAGAACGTGATATAATGAAGGCTAGACTCTATATTGAAAAATTAAGAAAAAGGTGACACCATGCTTGAGCAAGATATTCAAAAAATTCTTTATTCAGAAGAAGATATCATTTTAAAGACTAAAGAACTTGGCCAACAGTTAACAAAGGATTACCATGGGAAAAATCCTTTATTGGTTGGAGTTTTAAAAGGTTCTGTTCCATTTATGTCTGAATTGATGAAACATATTGATACCCATGTCGAGATTGATTTTATGATCGTTTCAAGTTATCATGGTGGTACAACTAGTAGTGGTGAAGTCAAAATATTAAAAGACGTTGACACTAATATCGAAGGTCGTGATATTCTTTTTGTTGAAGATATTATTGATACTGGTCGGACCTTAAAATATTTAAGGGATATGTTCAAATATCGAAAAGCTAATTCTGTCAAAATTGCAACCTTATTTGATAAGCCAGAAGGCCGAGTGGTTGAGATTGAAGCTGACTATGTTTGTTATGATGTACCAAACGAATTTATTGTTGGTTTTGGTTTAGATTACGAAGAAAACTACCGTAATCTTCCCTATGTAGGAGTTTTAAAAGAAGAAATCTATTCAAAATAGGAAAAGGTTAATTGTTACTTTATGAAAAATAATAAAAATAATGGCTTTGTTAAAAATTCATTTGTCTATATTATAGTTATTGTGCTTGTTATTACAGGTTTCCAATACTATTTGAGAGGAACAAGTACACAAAGCCAACAGATTAGTTATACTAAGCTAATCAAACAAATCAAAGCTGGTGATGTGAAGTCGATTACTTATCAGCCAAGTGGAAGTATCATAGAGGTTAAAGGAAAATATGAGAAACCACAAAAAAATGCTATTGATCAAGGTTTGTCGTTTTTTGGAACAGGTTCATCAACAAAAGTTTCAGAGTTTACTTCTTTAGTTTTGCCTAGTGATTCTGTCGTCAAAGAAATGATGGCAGCTGCTGATAAAAGTGGTACTACAGTTTCAGTAAAACAAGAAAGTTCAAGTGGTGCTTGGATATCATTTTTAGTAAGCTTCTTACCTATCATTATTTTCGCAGGTTTCATGATGATGATGATGAATCAAGGCGGTGGTGGTGCGAGAGGCGCCATGAGCTTTGGTAAGAATAAAGCAAAATCTCAAAGTAAAGATGATGTAAAGGTACGTTTTACAGACGTTGCTGGAGCTGAGGAAGAAAAACAAGAACTCGTAGAGGTAGTTGATTTTCTTAAGAATCCTAAAAAATATAAAGCTTTAGGTGCTAGAATTCCTTCTGGAGTTTTACTTGAAGGCCCTCCTGGAACGGGTAAAACTTTATTAGCAAAAGCAGTAGCAGGTGAAGCGGGAGTACCTTTCTTCAGTATCTCAGGTTCTGACTTTGTTGAAATGTTCGTTGGTGTTGGTGCTAGCCGTGTTCGCTCTTTGTTTGAAGATGCTAAAAAGGCTGAACGTGCTATTATTTTTATTGACGAGATTGATGCTGTTGGTAGACGCCGTGGTGCCGGAATGGGTGGCGGTAATGATGAACGTGAACAAACCTTAAACCAACTTTTAATTGAAATGGATGGTTTTGAAGGAAATGAAAGTATTATCGTTATTGCAGCAACAAACCGCAGTGACGTATTAGATCCAGCTTTGTTAAGGCCAGGCCGTTTTGATCGTAAAGTTCTAGTTGGTCGTCCTGATGTTAAAGGTCGTGAAGCTATATTGAGAGTTCATGCTAAGAATAAGCCATTAGCAGAAGATGTTAATCTGAAAGTAGTTGCTCAACAAACGCCTGGTTTTGTTGGAGCTGATTTAGAAAATGTTTTGAATGAAGCAGCATTAGTCGCAGCCCGTCGTAATAAAGAAAAAATCGATGCCAGTGATATTGATGAAGCAGAAGATCGTGTTATTGCTGGACCTTCTAAGAAAGATAGAACAATATCTCAAAGAGAACGGGAAATGGTTGCTTACCACGAAGCGGGACATACAATCGTTGGTCTAATTTTATCAAATGCTCGTGTAGTTCATAAAGTCACTATTGTTCCACGTGGTCGTGCAGGTGGTTATATGATTGCTCTTCCTAAAGAAGATCAGATGTTACTATCAAAAGATGACTTAAAAGAGCAACTTGCTGGTCTTATGGGTGGACGTGTTGCTGAGGAAATTATTTTTAATGCTCAAACAACAGGAGCTTCAAATGATTTCGAGCAAGCTACTCAAATGGCTAGAGCTATGATTACAGAATATGGTATGAGTGAAAAACTTGGTCCAGTGCAGTATGAGGGGAATCATGCCATGATGCCAGGTCAGATTTCACCAGAAAAATCTTATTCTGCACAAACTGCTCAAATGATTGATGATGAAGTCAGAGCTCTCTTAAATCAAGCACGTAATAAGGCAGCTGATATTATCAATGAAAATAGAGAAACTCATAAATTAATTGCTGAAGCTCTATTGAAATATGAAACGTTGGATGCTGCTCAAATTAAATCTATTTTTGAGACAGGTAAAATGCCAGAAATTCCAGATTCTGAGAATGAAGATGTTCATGCATTGTCATATGAAGAAATTAAGGATAAGATGGTAGAAGAAGACGAACAATAATTAAAAAATCCAGAGATCATATGTACTGCACCCCAAAAGTTGGACAAAAAATCTAACATTTGGGGTGTTTTTGTATGAAATTAAGTTATGAAGATAAATTAGAAATTTATCGTTTAAAGAAGTCAGGTGTTTCCTGGACTCAATTAGAGATTCAATTTGGAGTAACCCGCTGCAACTTAAAATATACCATTCGACTGATGGATCGTTATGGAGTCGAGATCGTTAAGAAGCAAAAGTACCAAGCTTATTCACCTGAAATGAAGCAAGAAATGATTAATAAAGTCTTGAAAGATGGGCAATCCTTAATGTCAGTTTCTCTAGATTACGCCTTCCCAAATCCAGGAACTCTTGCCAATTGGATAGCGCAATACAAGAAAAATGGTTATACTATTGTTGAGACAACAAAAGGGAGACCAGCAAAAATGGGACGTAAACCAAAGAAAACTTGGGAAGAAATGACTGAATTAGAGCGCCTTCAGGAAGAGAACGAATATCTCAGAACGGAGAACGCCTTCCTAAAAAAGTTAAAAGAGTTAGAAGAACGGGACGAAGCTATCGAGAAAGAACGACAGAAATCATTAAAGAAATGGTTGATGGAGGATTTAGATTAGGTTTACTTCTAAGAGCAGCTCAATTAGCTCGTTCAACCTATTACTATCATCTTAAGCAACTAGAACAAGATGATTTAGACAAGTCCATTAAAAACCAAATTCAAAAGGTAACTATGGCTATCGTCGAATCACTTTGGAACTGCGTAACAGAGGTTTTATCATCAACCACAAAAGAGTTCAGCGCTTGATGAAAGAACTAGGTTTAACAGCGAGAATACGTCGCAAAAGACGCTATTCATCTTATAAGGGTGAGGTTGGAAAGAAAGCAGATAACCTTATTCAACGCCATTTTGAAGCCTCTAAACCTTTTGAGAAGTGTTACACCGATGTGACTGAATTTGCTTTACCTGAGGGAAAACTCTATTTATCACCAGTTCTTGATGGTTATAATAGCGAGATAATAAACTATACCATTTCACGTTCTCCTAACTTAAACCAAATTAAAACGATGCTAGAAAAGACATTTCCAGATAAATACTATAACGGAACTATTTTACATAGTGATCAAGGCTGGCAGTATCAGCACAACTATTATCATCACTTTTTAAACTCTAAAGGTATCCGTCCATCTATGTCACGTAAAGGAAACAGCCCTGACAATGGGATAATGGAATCCTTCTTTGGCATATTAAAGTCAGAAATGTTCTATGGCTATGAGAGCTACTATAAATCTCTGGGAGATTTAGAAAAAGCTATTAAAAAATATATTGATTATTACAACAATAAACGGATCAAAGTAAAACTAAAAGGACTTAGTCCCGTACAATACAGAACTAAATCCTTTGCTTAAAATATAATGTCTAACTTTTGGGGGTCAGTACAATAGATCTTTGGATTTTTTATAATATTTACAGGTTTTTATAACTGTGTTACACTAAAGAATATTCACTAGAGAAGAAAGGTCAATATGAATCTATTTCGCAAAAAAAATAACAGTGTCAAAAAAACAGAAATGAGGCGACATTTAAAAGTTCAAGATCTCATATTTCTTGGTCTTGGCTCTATGGTAGGTACAGGAGTATTTACAATAACAGGGATTGGTGCTGCTAAATATGCAGGGCCAGCGCTCACTATATCTATTATTCTATCAGCAGCAGCAGTTGCTATCTTAGCATTATTTTACGCAGAGTTTTCTTCTCGGATTCCAGCTAATGGTGGAGCTTATAGCTATGTCTATGCTACCTTAGGTGAATTTCCAGCATGGATTGTTGGTTGGTACATTATTATGGAATTTTTGACAGCTATCTCTAGTGTTGCAGTAGGTTGGGGAAGCTATCTTAAAGGGTTACTTAGTAATTTTGGTGTGCATATTCCAACAGCATTGAATGGAACATTTAACCCTAAAGAAGGGACTTATATTGATATTTTACCAGTTTTGGTTATGTTAATAGTTACAGCTATTGTTTTAATGAACTCAAAAACAGCTTTAAAATTTAATTCTATACTTGTTATTTTAAAATTTTCTGCCTTAGCATTATTTATAGTTGTTGGATTATTTTTTATTAAGGCAAATAACTGGATACCATTTGCTCCTTATGGATTGGGTCAGTTTTACGGAGGAAAATCTGGTATTTTTGCTGGTGCCTCTGTTATGTTTTTTGCTTTTTTAGGATTTGAGTCAATTTCTATGACAGTAGATGAAGTACAAGAGCCTCAAAAGAATATTCCTAGAGGAATAACTTTATCACTATTAATTGTAACAATTTTATATATAGTTGTGACTACTATCCTTACAGGAATTGTTTATTATAAGAAATTAAATGTTCCTGATGCTGTATCCTATGCCTTAAGACTTGTTAAGATGGATTGGGCAGCTAATTATATCTCTATCGTTGCAGTAATGACTTTAATAACGGTCTGTATATCGATGACATTTGCACTAGCAAGAATTGTTTATACAATAAGTAGGGATGGGCTTTTACCAAAATCATTACAGAAAGTGTCAAAAAATAGTTTCGTTCCCCAAAATGCAACGATTACTGTTGGTCTTATATCAATGATTTGTGCAGGATTAGTCCCTCTCGCTAGTTTAGCAGAATTTGTTAATATTTGTACTCTTGCTTATCTCATCATTATGTCTTTTTCTATCATTATTTTACGAAAAAATAATGGTAAACCCAAAGCAGGTGAATTTACAACGCCACTAGTTCCATTATTACCTATCATTGCCATTACTATTTGTGCTTCATTTATGTCACAATATATGGTTATAACATGGATAGCATTTGGAATATCTACATTAATTGGAACAGTAATCTATTTTGTTTATGGGTATCATCGCTCAGAGGAAAATAAAAATTAAACTAAGTGTAGATTGAAGAAAATGTCTAATAGGCAATTTTCTCCAATCTTTTTTCTTTATTTAAAAATAAGAAGTCATTTTAAAAATTCTTTTTTAAGACATGGTAACTTATATTTAGTATACATTCAAAGATATTAGTGTACATCACACACATAATCATTAGCTAAATCTATTTTGTAGTATTCGTAACAATACAGAAAAAAACTTTTCAAATTAGAAATAATTATCTTGACAAAGTGTAAAAAGGTGGGTATACTAATAGAGTTGCTAAAAGAGCAACCCAGTCATCATCAAAGCCAAATAAATTGAAAAAAGATATTGACAAAGAAGATGATAGCTGATAGAATAAAATAGTTGTCTCGTAAGAGATTCAAGACCTTTGAGAACTGAATAAGACAAGAAAAAACCAAACGTGAGGGTGATATGCAAGACATATTACCCGTCAATCAAAAAAGTAATAAATCTGTCAGCGACAGAAAAAGAACGAGTAAGTTCAAACTAAAATGAGAGTTTGATCCTGGCTCAGGACGAACGCTGGCGGCGTGCCTAATACATGCAAGTAGAACGCAGAGGACAGGTGCTTGCACCAGTCTAATGAGTTGCGAACGGGTGAGTAACGCGTAGGTAACCTACCTTATAGCGGGGGATAACTATTGGAAACGATAGCTAATACCGCATGAAAGTAGAAGACACATGTCATCTACTTAAAAGGGGCAAATGCTCCACTATGAGATGGACCTGCGTTGTATTAGCTAGTTGGTGAGGTAAAGGCTCACCAAGGCGACGATACATAGCCGACCTGAGAGGGTGATCGGCCACACTGGGACTGAGACACGGCCCAGACTCCTACGGGAGGCAGCAGTAGGGAATCTTCGGCAATGGGGGGAACCCTGACCGAGCAACGCCGCGTGAGTGAAGAAGGTTTTCGGATCGTAAAGCTCTGTTGTTAGAGAAGAACGGTAATGGGAGTGGAAAATCCATTACGTGACGGTAACTAACCAGAAAGGGACGGCTAACTACGTGCCAGCAGCCGCGGTAATACGTAGGTCCCGAGCGTTGTCCGGATTTATTGGGCGTAAAGCGAGCGCAGGCGGTTTGATAAGTCTGAAGTTAAAGGCTGTGGCTTAACCATAGTTCGCTTTGGAAACTGTCAAACTTGAGTGCAGAAGGGGAGAGTGGAATTCCATGTGTAGCGGTGAAATGCGTAGATATATGGAGGAACACCGGTGGCGAAAGCGGCTCTCTGGTCTGTAACTGACGCTGAGGCTCGAAAGCGTGGGGAGCAAACAGGATTAGATACCCTGGTAGTCCACGCCGTAAACGATGAGTGCTAGGTGTTAGGCCCTTTCCGGGGCTTAGTGCCGGAGCTAACGCATTAAGCACTCCGCCTGGGGAGTACGACCGCAAGGTTGAAACTCAAAGGAATTGACGGGGGCCCGCACAAGCGGTGGAGCATGTGGTTTAATTCGAAGCAACGCGAAGAACCTTACCAGGTCTTGACATCTTTCTGACCGTCCTAGAGATAGGATTTCCCTTCGGGGCAGGAGAGACAGGTGGTGCATGGTTGTCGTCAGCTCGTGTCGTGAGATGTTGGGTTAAGTCCCGCAACGAGCGCAACCCCTATTGTTAGTTGCCATCATTAAGTTGGGCACTCTAGCGAGACTGCCGGTAATAAACCGGAGGAAGGTGGGGATGACGTCAAATCATCATGCCCCTTATGACCTGGGCTACACACGTGCTACAATGGTTGGTACAACGAGTCGCAAGCCGGTGACGGCAAGCTAATCTCTTAAAGCCAATCTCAGTTCGGATTGTAGGCTGCAACTCGCCTACATGAAGTCGGAATCGCTAGTAATCGCGGATCAGCACGCCGCGGTGAATACGTTCCCGGGCCTTGTACACACCGCCCGTCACACCACGAGAGTTTGTAACACCCGAAGTCGGTGAGGTAACCATTTAGGAGCCAGCCGCCTAAGGTGGGATAGATGATTGGGGTGAAGTCGTAACAAGGTAGCCGTATCGGAAGGTGCGGCTGGATCACCTCCTTTCTAAGGAAATGGAAGACGTTTGGTCATGTCTTATTTAGTTTTGAGAGGTCTTATTTAAGTCATGAGAACGTTAAGAAATCTGTATGAAAATAGGAAATTGACGCTGTGTGCTTGCACAGAAGGAAATTTATCTTTTTCACTAAGATTTTAGTTCGAATACAATTAAGCTTCACGTAATAGAATAGTACCACCACTAATAATGTAACAACCAGTTTATTAGTCGGGGCCTTAGCTCAGCTGGGAGAGCGCCTGCTTTGCACGCAGGAGGTCAGCGGTTCGATCCCGCTAGGCTCCATTATCTAGGATACAAAGAGATGTTCGGCTTGCCGAAATTTCTGTAGAAAATTAGGAATCTGACACAGTGTGCTTGCACACAAGGAAGGTTATCTATTTTCCTAAGAAATTAATCTCGTGTTCAACTAGATAAATGATATTTGAATACGAACCTAAACTTACTAGAAATAAGTCAAAACCATCTCGTGTCTGAAGACACATCACTGGTTTGTTCCTTATTTTACGCAAGTTTTACGACAAGTCGTAACGGTTCTTAATATCATAATAGTCCATTGAAAATTGAATAACTATATCAAATTCCACGATCATACAAATGATTGTAGAAAAGTAACAAGAAATAAACCGAAAAAAAGATAAACGCGAACATATTAAAAAATAAGAAGGTCGAAAGACTGGAATAAGGTTAAGTTAATAAGGGCGCACGGTGGATGCCTTGGCACTAGAAGCCGAAGAAGGACGTGACTAACGACGAAATGCTTTGGGGAGCTGTAAGTAAGCGCTGATCCAGAGATGTCCGAATGGGGGAACCCACTAACTAATGGTTAGTATCCATGACTATAAAGGTCATGAGAAGGAAGACGCAGTGAACTGAAACATCTAAGTAGCTGCAGGAAGAGAAAGCAAACGCGATTGCCTTAGTAGCGGCGAGCGAAACGGCAGGAGGGCAAACCGAGGAGTTTACTCCTCGGGGTTGTAGGACTGCGACGTGGGACTTTAATTTAATAGAAGAATTACCTGGGAAGGTAAGCCAAAGAGAGTAACAGCCTCGTATTTAAAATTGAATTGAGCCCTAGCAGAATCCTGAGTACGGCGAGACACGCGAAATCTCGTCGGAATCTGGGAGGACCATCTCCCAACCCTAAATACTCTCTAGTGACCGATAGTGAACCAGTACCGTGAGGGAAAGGTGAAAAGCACCCCGTGAGGGGAGTGAAATAGAACCTGAAACCGTGTGCCTACAACAAGTTCGAGCCCGTTAATGGGTGAGAGCGTGCCTTTTGTAGAATGAACCGGCGAGTTACGTTATGATGCGAGGTTAAGTTGAAGAGACGGAGCCGTAGGGAAACCGAGTCTTAAAAGGGCGACTTAGTATCATGATGTAGACCCGAAACCATGTGACCTACCCATGAGCAGGTTGAAGGTGCGGTAAAACGCACTGGAGGACCGAACCAGGGCACGTTGAAAAGTGCTTGGATGACTTGTGGGTAGCGGAGAAATTCCAAACGAACTTGGAGATAGCTGGTTCTCTCCGAAATAGCTTTAGGGCTAGCGTCGATGTTAAGTCTCTTGGAGGTAGAGCACTGTTTGGGTGAGGGGTCCATCCCGGATTACCAATCTCAGATAAACTCCGAATGCCAAGTAGATATAATCGGCAGTCAGACTGCGAGTGCTAAGATCCGTAGTCGAAAGGGAAACAGCCCAGACCACCAGCTAAGGTCCCAAAATAATTGTTAAGTGGAAAAGGATGTGGGGTTGCACAGACAACTAGGATGTTAGCTTAGAAGCAGCTATTCATTCAAAGAGTGCGTAATAGCTCACTAGTCGAGTGACCCTGCGCCGAAAATGTACCGGGGCTAAAACAATTTACCGAAGCTGTGGATTACTAGTAATAGTAATGGTAGGAGAGCGTTCTATGTGTGAAGAAGGTATACCGTGAGGAGTGCTGGAACGCATAGAAGTGAGAATGCCGGTATGAGTAGCGCAAGACAGGTGAGAATCCTGTCCACCGTAAGACTAAGGTTTCCAGGGGAAGGCTCGTCCGCCCTGGGTTAGTCGGGACCTAAGGAGAGACCGAAAGGTGTATTCGATGGGCAACAGGTTGATATTCCTGTACTAGTATGTATAGTGATGGAGGGACGCAGAAGGCTAACTAAAGCGTGCGAATGGAAGAGCACGTCTAAGCAGTGAGGTGTGGTATGAGTCAAATGCTTATACCTGATACATTGAGCTGTGATGGGGAGCGAAGTTTAGTAGCGAAGTTAGTGATGTCACACTGCCAAGAAAAGCTTCTAGCGTTTAACTACATACTACCCGTACCGCAAACCGACACAGGTAGTCGAGGCGAGTAGCCTCAGGTGATCGAGAGAACTCTCGTTAAGGAACTCGGCAAAATGACCCCGTAACTTCGGGAGAAGGGGTGCTGTCAGCGATGACAGCCGCAGTGAATAGGCCCAAGCAACTGTTTATCAAAAACACAGCTCTCTGCTAAATCGTAAGATGATGTATAGGGGGTGACGCCTGCCCGGTGCTGGAAGGTTAAGAGGAGGGTTTAGCGCAAGCGAAGATCTGAATTGAAGCCCCAGTAAACGGCGGCCGTAACTATAACGGTCCTAAGGTAGCGAAATTCCTTGTCGGGTAAGTTCCGACCCGCACGAAAGGCGTAATGATTTGGGCACTGTCTCAACGAGAGACTCGGTGAAATTTTAGTACCTGTGAAGATGCAGGTTACCCGCGACAGGACGGAAAGACCCCATGGAGCTTTACTGCAGTTTGATATTGAGTATCTGTACCGCATGTACAGGATAGGTAGGAGCCATTGAGAACGGGACGCCAGTTTCGTTAGAGGCGATGTTGGGATACTACCCTTGTGTTATGGCTACTCTAACCCAGATAGGCAATCCCTATCGGAGACAGTGTCTGACGGGCAGTTTGACTGGGGCGGTCGCCTCCTAAAAGGTAACGGAGGCGCCCAAAGGTTCCCTCAGATTGGTTGGAAATCAATCGCAGAGTGTAAAGGTATAAGGGAGCTTGACTGCGAGAGCAACAACTCGAGCAGGGACGAAAGTCGGGCTTAGTGATCCGGTGGTTCCGCATGGAAGGGCCATCGCTCAACGGATAAAAGCTACCCTGGGGATAACAGGCTTATCTCCCCCAAGAGTTCACATCGACGGGGAGGTTTGGCACCTCGATGTCGGCTCGTCGCATCCTGGGGCTGTAGTCGGTCCCAAGGGTTGGGCTGTTCGCCCATTAAAGCGGCACGCGAGCTGGGTTCAGAACGTCGTGAGACAGTTCGGTCCCTATCCGTCGCGGGCGTAGGAAATTTGAGAGGATCTGCTCCTAGTACGAGAGGACCAGAGTGGACTTACCGCTGGTGTACCAGTTGTCTTGCCAAAGGCATCGCTGGGTAGCTATGTAGGGAAGGGATAAGCGCTGAAAGCATCTAAGTGCGAAGCCCCCCTCAAGATGAGATTTCCCATGATTTAATATCAGTAAGAGCCCTGAGAGATGATCAGGTAGATAGGTTAGAAGTGGAAGTGTAGTGATACATGTAGCGGACTAATACTAATAGCTCGAGGACTTATCCAAAGATAAGAAATAGTTGTCACACGTTTATTGACAAAGAGGTAGAGTTCTTGATAAGATATAGTTATTCAATTTTGAGTGGACTAATCTTAAGTAGTGAGAACGTTAAAAAATCTGTATGAAAATAGGGAATTGAGGCTGTGTGGTTGCACACAAGGAAGTTTAACTTTTTCAGTAAGATTTAAGTTCGAATACAGTTCAATCATAAGTTAAGTGACGATAGCCTAGGAGATACACCTGTACCCATGCCGAACACAGTAGTTAAGCCCTAGAACGCCTGAAGTAGTTGGGGGTTGCCCCCTGTTAGATACGGAAGTCGCTTAGCTTAGACCACTCGATGGGAGTTTAGCTCAGCTGGGAGAGCATCTGCCTTACAAGCAGAGGGTCAGCGGTTCGAACCCGTTAACTCCCATAGTATTAATAAAGATACGAGGTCCCGTAGTGTAGCGGTTATCACGTCGCCCTGTCACGGCGAAGATCGCGGGTTCGATTCCCGTCGGGACCGTTTTAAAAGTCAGGTTGACTTTTAAAAGTTGCGGATAGAATAAGCGAAGCTTATGTCATTCGTTAATTGATTAAAAAGATGAAGATGAGACTCGTTAGCTCAGTTGGTAGAGCAATTGACTTTTAATCAATGGGTCACTGGTTCGAGCCCAGTACGGGTCATCAAGCGGGTTTGGCGGAATTGGCAGACGCACCAGATTTAGGATCTGGCGCTTAACGGCGTGGGGGTTCAAGTCCCTTAACCCGCATAACCTTAGGCCGGCTTAGCTCAGTTGGTAGAGCATCTGA
This sequence comes from Streptococcus porcinus, assembly GCF_901542335.1. Taxonomy (NCBI): domain Bacteria; kingdom Bacillati; phylum Bacillota; class Bacilli; order Lactobacillales; family Streptococcaceae; genus Streptococcus; species Streptococcus porcinus. The sequence continues at coordinate 25,514 of NZ_LR594036.1, forward strand.
TTTGTAATCAGAGGGTCGCGTGTTCAAATCATGTAGCCGGCATTTACAACAATTGCGAACGTAGTTCAGTGGTAGAACACCACCTTGCCAAGGTGGGGGTCGCGGGTTCGAATCCCGTCGTTCGCTTTTGAGTGGCCGGGGTGGCGGAACTGGCAGACGCACAGGACTTAAAATCCTGCGATGGTTTACATCGTACCGGTTCGATTCCGGTCCTCGGCATTAATTTAATAAAAAGCACCCTTAGCTCAACTGGATAGAGTACCTGACTACGAATCAGGCGGTTAGAGGTTCGACTCCTCTAGGGTGCATAAATTCGGGAAGTAGCTCAGCTTGGTAGAGTACTTGGTTTGGGACCAAGGTGTCGCAGGTTCGAATCCTGTCTTCCCGATGTGATGGCGGTGTAGCTCAGATGGCTAGAGCGTCCGGTTCATACCCGGAAGGTCGGGGGTTCGATCCCCTTCGCCGCTATTTTATATTTAAATATGGATGACTTTGGACCTTTAGCTCAACTGGTTAGAGCACTCGGCTCATAACCGAGCGGTCGTAGGTTCGAGTCCTACAAGGTCCATTTATATTTATTTGGAGGATTACCCAAGTCCGGCTGAAGGGAACGGTCTTGAAAACCGTCAGGCGTGTAAAAGCGTGCGTGGGTTCGAATCCCACATCCTCCTTTAGAGATTATCGCGGGATGGAGCAGCTAGGTAGCTCGTCGGGCTCATAACCCGAAGGTCGTAGGTTCAAATCCTGCTCCCGCAATAGACATTATTTGTATTTATCATGGCTCGGTAGCTCAGTTGGTAGAGCAATGGATTGAAGCTCCATGTGTCGGCGGTTCGATTCCGTCTCGCGCCATTTATTTAGACTGCGGGTGTAGTTTAGTGGTAAAACTACAGCCTTCCAAGCTGTTGTCGCGAGTTCGATTCTCGTCACCCGCTTTATAGTTTTTACCAAGCTATACATTTATACTGTAGCTTGGGCGCGTAGCTCAGGTGGTTAGAGCGCACGCCTGATAAGCGTGAGGTCGGTGGTTCGAGTCCACTCGTGCCCATTAATATAATGGAGAATTACTCAAGAGGCTGAAGAGGACGGTTTGCTAAATCGTTAGGTCGGGAAACTGGCGCAAGGGTTCGAATCCCTTATTCTCCGTATTGATAAACGAAAGTATCTAATTTAGATATTTCGTTTTTTTTATTCCAGGGAGAGATACATGTTTAATAAAAAATTTTCTAGATTGATTTTTATAATTACTTCTGTAATTGTTTTAGTATTTTTACTTTCATCCTTCTACAATTTATCGATTTCACCTCAGATTTCGCGGGCTACTACTGGTGTAATGAGTCAAATTGATACTATAATTGGAAAACCTTTCAAGGTCTTGGAAGATGCTATATCTGATGGCAAAGGATTTTTGAAGACTTTTGAAGAAAATAAAAAACTTAAAAATAAAATTTCTAAGTTAGAATTAATTTCTAGCGAAGTTGAGCAGCTGAGAAAGGAAAATAAGGAACTAAGAGATCAATACAACGTTCACTTACCTAAAACTAGTAGGGTACCTGTTCAAATCATTACCAGAACACCTGAAACTTGGTCACAAGCTATTGTTATAAAATTTGACAAAAGTAAAAAGGTTGAAACGGGTATGCTTGTAGTTTCAGGGTCAGCTTTAGTTGGGAGAGTTTCCACTGTTGATAAAGGTGTATCACATGTTGATTTATTAACATGTGGAAAACCATTGAATCTACCAATTAAAATTAAGGGTCAGAAATCGATCGTGTATGCTAATCTAATATCGTATTCTGCGTCAACGAAAACAATGTTAGCAAGTGAACTTAACTCAAACGATACACTTACGCTTGGCTCCTCAGTTTATACTAGCGGTTTAGATGGGGCATCAGTTTCGGATATTCTCATTGGAAAAGTAAAAAAAGTAGAGGATGCAGATGATAAATTACAACGTAAGGTTTATATTTCTTTATCTGGAAACTTTTCTGAGATGAATTATCTTTCAATTGTTGGGAAATTTTAAAATGAATAAAAGGCTATTTTTATGGTGCATATCAGCTATCCCTTTACTGTTATTGGATGCTCATATAACACACTTATTTAGTATGATTTTTGTTGAAAATGTGAAGGTAAATTCAGCTATTTTTCTGATTTTTTTATTTTTTATTTCTATTGCTCTTAATGGTCTGGATTATGTTATGTCTCTACTTGCTACGGCATGTGGCCTTGTTTACGATTACTACTATTTTGATCAATTTGGTATTATGATAATTGCTTTTCCTGTCTATACTTTGTTAACTTTTTCGGAAAAAAAGATATTTAAAAGCTCAGTAACTCTTTTTCAAAGTGTCTTGCTATTTTCAGTTAATTTGTGTATTTTTTATACACTTACCTTTATGCTCTTACAAAGACATCATTTAATGAATAATTATTGGAGTTTTTACATAACTTATCATTTTTTACCTTCATTGATTTTCAATGTGTCATTTTTTGTAATAATCTATAAACAATTGAACCGATTTTTTTATTGATTATTACACATAACTGTAATATGGGCGTAACATTAGTTCTTGTTTTTTTTGATACAATATATGATGTCTTATCGAAAAGGAGTAGTTTTTTTAATGAAAAAGAGAATTTTATCAGCCGTTCTTGTAAGTGGTGTGACCCTTGGAGCTGCTGCGACTGTTAATGCAGATAATTTTGATTCTAGAATTGCTGCACAAGACACAATTATATCAAAATTAACAGCAGAACAATCAGAAGCGCAAGAAAAAGTAACAACACTACAAAATCAAATTAGCTCATTACAAAGTGAGCAAGATAATTTAACACAAGAAAATGATGAACTACAAGCTAAGTCTATTAAGTTGGGAGAAGAAATTCAAGCTCTTTCTAGTAAAATTGTAGCTCGTAATGAGGCTTTGAAAAAACAAGCTCGTAGTGCACAAAAAGGTAATACAACTTCAAGCTATATTAATACGCTTTTGAATTCTAAATCAATTTCAGATGCAGTAAATCGTATTGCCGCAATTCGTGAAGTTGTTAGTGCAAATGCTAAAATGTTAAATCAACAAATAGCAGATAAAAAAGCTCTTGAAGAAAAACAAACTGAAAACCAACAAGCTATTAATACTGTGGCAGCAAATATGGGAACAATTGCTGCTAATAAGGTGTCATTAGAGACACAAAAAGCCAACTTAGAAGTAGCGAAACTTAATCTTTCTGAAAAGATGGCTACTGCTGAGTCTGAAAAAACTAGCCTTCAAAGTCAAAAAGCTGAAGCTGAACGTGTAGCTGCAGAGAAAGCAGCAGCAGAAGCAGCAGCTAAAGAAAAAGCAGCAGCAGAAGCAAGAGCTCAAGCAGAGTCAGTTGCTCAAGCACAAGCTGCAGTAGCTCCACAAGCTTCTACGAGTGCCGCGCCAGCTCCTGCAGGATTAACTTCATCAGTAGCAAGTGCTGCGCCAGTAGCCTCATCTTCACCAGTAGCAAGTGCTGCACCTGCTTCATTCACACCTAGACAGACTTATAGTGCAGCTAACACTTATCCAGTTGGTCAATGTACTTGGGGTGTTAAATCACTTGCACCATGGGTAGGTAACTATTGGGGTAACGGTGGACAATGGGCAGCAAGTGCCGCAGCAGCAGGTTACACTGTAAGTAGTACACCAGTTGTAGGTTCTGTCGCTGTATGGACTGGCGGAGGATACGGTCACGTTGCTTACGTTACTTCTGTTGAAAGTTCAACTAAGATTCAAGTAATGGAAAGTAATTACAATGGAATTCAATCTATTGCTAATCACCGTGGCTGGTTTAATCCAACTGCAACTTCACTTGGATCCGCTGTTTACATTTATCCAAACTAAAAAGAGTGACCAGCTTAGCTGGTCTTTTTAATACCCTCAAGTTTGGAAAAGAATTGAAAAAATAGTTAAAAAGGGTTAAAATGGTAGAGGATTAAAACTTTGGAGGAAAAAATGTCTTATTCTGATTTGAAATTGTTTGCCCTTTCGTCAAACAAGGTACTAGCGGAGAAAGTAGCAAATTCTATGGGGATTGAGCTTGGAAAGTCTACCGTTCGTCAGTTTTCGGATGGTGAAATACAAGTTAATATTGAAGAATCAATTCGTGGTCATCATGTTTTCATTTTACAATCTACGAGTTCACCTGTAAATGATAATTTAATGGAGATTATGATTATGGTTGATGCATTGAAACGAGCAAGTGCAGAGACTGTAAGTGTTGTTATGCCTTATTATGGCTATGCAAGACAAGATCGAAAAGCTCGTTCTCGTGAACCAATTACATCAAAATTAGTAGCAAATATGCTTGAAGTTGCTGGTGTGGATCGTTTATTGACTGTTGACCTCCATGCGGCACAGATTCAAGGATTTTTTGATATCCCTGTTGACCATCTGATGGGTGCACCGTTAATTGCTGATTATTTTAAACGTAAAGGCTTGGTTGGTGATGATGTTGTTGTCGTTAGCCCTGACCATGGTGGTGTGACTCGGGCGCGTAAATTAGCGCAATTCCTCCGCACTCCAATTGCAATTATAGACAAACGTCGTAGTGTTAATAAAATGAACACTAGTGAAGTTATGAACATTATTGGGAACGTTGACGGTAAAAAATGTATTCTTATCGATGATATGATTGATACTGCTGGTACAATTTGTCATGCCGCGGATGCTCTTGCTGAAGCTGGTGCAACAGAAGTGTATGCTTCATGTACTCACCCTGTTTTATCAGGCCCTGCCTTAGAGAATATTGAAAAATCTGCTATTAAAAAATTAGTTGTTTTAGATACCATTTATCTTCCAGAAGAACGTTTAATTGATAAAATTGAACAAATTTCCATTGCTAACCTAATTGGTGAGGCAATTATTAGAATTCATGAAAAACGTCCATTATCTCCACTGTTTGAAGTGGAGTAAATTTCCAAGTAGTCTTTGACTACTTTTTTTATTGACTACTTTTGTCTTTCTCGCTTTTAATGTTTATTTTGAGAATTTCAGGTATAATAGTAGTATTCACTTATTTAGGAGGACTTTTGTGGATTTAAGTCACAGGTTTAATAAACAACTTAACAAAATTGAAATTTCGTTGATTAGGCAATTTGATCAATCAATCTCTGACATTCCAGGTATGATTAGGTTAACACTTGGTGAACCAGATTTTACAACGCCGGATCACATTAAGGAAGTGGCTAAAAAAGCGATTGATGACAATCATTCCTATTACACGGGAATGAGTGGATTAGTAGGATTAAGGAAAGCTGCTTGCCATTTTGTAAAAGAAAAATATCATTTAGATTTTAATCCAGATAATGAAGCTATGGTGACGATTGGTGCAACAGAAGCCCTATCGGCTGCTCTCTTAGCTGTTTTAGAGCCAGGGGATAAAGTACTTCTGCCAGCTCCTGCTTATCCAGGGTATGAACCTATAGTGACCTTAGCAGGGGCGGAAATTGTAGAAATTGATACAACTCCTAACAATTTTGTTTTAACTGCGGATATTTTGGAAAAAGCTTTGCTTGCTGAAGGAGAAAGAGTGAAGGCTGTGCTCTTAAATTATCCGGCTAATCCCACGGGAGTCACTTATTCCCGTGCAGAAATCATTTCTTTTGCCGAGGTTCTCAAAAAATTTCCTGTCTTTGTTATTTCTGATGAGGTGTACTCAGAGTTAAATTATACAGATCAAGCTCACGTATCTATTGCTCAATTTCTACCGGAACAAGCTATATTAATTAATGGCTTATCTAAATCTTACACTATGACAGGATGGCGTATTGGTTTTATTTTTGCGAAAGAACCTTTAGCACGTCAATTGCTCAAGAGTCATCAATATCTCGTTACAGCAGCTACTACTATGGCGCAATTTGCTGGAATTGAAGCATTAACGAATGGAATGAACGATACTCTTCCCATGAAACATGACTATTTGCTTCGCAGAGATTATATTATTGAAGCAATGACAAAGCTTGGTTTTTCTATTATTAGACCTGATGGAGCTTTTTATATCTTTGCTAAGATTCCAAAAGGATTTGGTGAGGAGGATTCCTTTAAATTCTGTCAAGACTTTGCTCGAGAGCAAAAAGTTGCGGTCATTCCAGGAATTGCTTTTGGCCAATTTGGAGAAGGTTATATTCGCCTATCTTATGCTGCAAGTATGACCGTTATCATTGAAGCAATGGCTCGTTTGGCCATTTTTATGGAAAACTATGAAAACTAAAGAAAGTTACGCACTCGTTCTTTACAATAAAAATTATCGAGAAGATGATAAGCTCGTCAAGTTGTTCACAGAGACAGCTGGGAAGCGAATGTTTTTTATCAAGCACGCTAGTAAATCAAAACTAGCATCTGTTATCCAACCCTTAACAATTGCTGATTTCGTCTTAAAGATCAATGAAAAAGGTCTTTCTTATATAGATGATTACAATGATGTACAAACTTATCCTAGGATAAATCAGGATTTATATCGCTTAGCTTACGCTACTTATGTTATGTCTCTAGTGGATGCGGCAATACCAGATAATGAAGCCGATAGTCAGCTTTTTGCTTTTGCTAGAAAAACCTTAGATTTAATGGAAGAAGGTTTGGATTACGAAATTTTGACTAATATTTTTGAAATTCAAATTTTAGAACGTTTTGGTGTTAGGTTGAATTTCCATGAATGTGTTTTTTGCCATCGTGTAGGCTTACCCTTTGATTTTTCTCATAAATATTCAGGACCTTTGTGTCCTAATCATTTACAAGAAGACACTCATCGCAGTCATCTCGATCCCAATGTACTTTATTTATTAGATCAATTTCAAAATGTTCAATTTTCTGAATTAAAGAACATCTCTCTTAAAAAAGATATGAAAAAGAAGCTTCGTCATTTTATTGATGACCTTTATGAAGATTATGTAGGTATCCATCTCAAAAGTAAGAAATTTATTGATGATTTAGATAAATGGGGTCATATTATGGAGTCGGAATAAAAATTTCGTTGAGTTGAAAAATCAGCGGCTGGTAGCTTGGTTTAACCATGAACATGAATAAGATGAATATGTATGGGCGATTATTATTGTCTGCTGTGAAATGATTTAACTTTATGCTATAATAGGGTCATTATTTGACAGTTAAGGAAAGCAAAAGGAATTACATTATATGAAAAAAATTGCTATTGACGCTATGGGTGGGGACAACGCTCCCAAAGCTATTGTAGAAGGTGTTAATAAAGCCATTCAAGCTTTTTCTGATATTGAAATCCAGCTTTATGGGGATCAAGAAAAAATAGAAACCTATCTGACGCCCTCAGAGCGTGTTACTATTATTCATACTGATGAAAAAATTAACTCAGATGATGAGCCAGCTAAGGCTATACGTCGTAAAAAGAATGCCTCTATGGTTTTAGCAGCTAGAGCAGTAAAAGAGGGAAAGGCCAATGCGGTTCTCTCGGCAGGAAATACAGGTGCCCTTCTGGCAGCAGGTCTTTTTGTTGTCGGCCGCATTAAAGGTGTAGATCGTCCTGGTCTACTCTCAACTTTACCAACAAATGATAAAGTTGGGTTTGATATGCTTGATTTAGGAGCTAACGCTGAAAATACAGCAGCACATCTACACCAATATGCTATATTAGGATCTTTTTATGCAAAAAATATTCGTGGTATTGCTAATCCTCGGGTAGGTTTGCTCAACAATGGAACTGAAAATACGAAGGGCGATCCTCTCCGTAAAGAGACCTATGCCTTACTTGATGCCGATTCTAGCCTAAATTTTGTTGGTAATGTCGAAGCGCGTGACCTGATGAACGGCATTGCTGATGTTGTTGTGACTGATGGTTTCACGGGAAACGCTGTTTTGAAGTCTATTGAAGGCACTGCTCTTAGTATTATGAAGCAGTTAAAAACGTCTATTAAGAGTGGTGGCTTCAAAGCTAAAGTAGGAGCCCTTCTAATGAAGGACAGCTTGAAAGATATGAAGCATTCCCTAGATTATTCAGATGCTGGTGGAGCTGTACTTTTTGGGCTTAAAGCTCCAGTGGTTAAATCACATGGTTCAAGCGGTGAGACCTCTATTTTTTATACTATAAAACAAATTCGGTCAATGCTCGAAACAGACATTGTTGGACAGTTAATGGAAGAATTTTCTAAGGAGATTAGCAATAATGGCTAGAAAAATTATTTTAGAAAAATTACAAGAAATTATAATGGAACAGGATGCCCCTAAGAATGTCATTCTAAACGAGCAAACAAGTTTAAAAGATGATTTAGGAGTTGATTCAATTGAATTGACAGAGTTTATTATAAACGTGGAAGATTCTTTTAATCTAAGTATTCCAGATGAAGATGTTGAAAAATTAACACGTATAGGTGATCTTATTGACTATCTCTTGGAACGTTTAGAAAAATAAAGGTGTATTACGTTTAATTAACTGTTGGAAACGTAATTTTCAGTGAAACCTTCAAGGGTTTCTTTTCTTTTTTGGAAAGCTCATGGAGAATAATTTTTATACTGCTTATTGAGAAAAAATTGTAGTGAATAAAGGAAGCTGTTTTTCAGTTTAAATATTAAGAAATTTACTACTTTCTGTAGAAAATTTAAGGTTTTTGAAAGGAATCTTTAAGTTTTCCTTAAGTTGTTTGCTCTATACTTTACCTATCCTAGCAATAGGAACCCCTAATTTTCTTTTTCATAAACCTCCTATAATCCCCAAAAAGCTAGCCCAAAAAATGGCTAGCTTTTTACTATCTATTAATGTCAACCAATGAACGTTGTTAATAATTGCAAACTAAATCATAGATTTTAAGTGATTTATGTAACTTCAATGATTTAAAACACAAGAATAAGTAATAAAAGAGTCTTTAAAATGAAGTTTCCAAATTTTTGAATGAGATACTTAAATTAAAAGTTGGGTATTTAAATTTGTAAGGTGATGTTCTGAAAATAAAGACTGAATTTTACATTTGGGATCTCAGCTTTATTTTAGTCATTTCTTTTTGTGGACTTGGTCCATACTTATCCAAGTCTGTTTTTGTCCAATTTTAATTTTAATTCCTTTGGATTTTTGGTCGACCTGTAGAATCTTAAATTCTCCCGGAATGCTGAAGTAGTCTCCAGGATAGAGGACTTGGTCTCCAGCTTTTTGCCCAATCTTATCAGTTTCGATGAGGGGACCAGGGTCAAGCCAATTGAGTTGAGTAGCAGCTCCACCTGCAAGAACATTACTTGAAATCATCCATCCATGATTGTGACTGACTTGGAAAGGACCCTTGAAGTGAACCATTTGCTCAACTTTAAAATCATTAGATTCTTCTTGCTGTTCCAGTTTTTCTATAGCAACATAACGCCTATTACCAGATCCTCCAATATAGGAAAGCCAACGATAACCATCAGCATCCAAAATCTTATCATAATGAACAGTATTCCCCTTTTCGTAATAGACTAAATCAGAGCTGTTTAGGAAAGGTTGAGCCTTTACAGCTCTTCTTTGATTGAAAGTGTAACTTCCTTTTGGTGCTAGGTATGATTGTCGGTTAAGCTGACTAATAGAGATGTGTGAGCTATTGTTTATCAGATTTTTAAAGTGAATATAACCTGAGGCTTCATGACGCAGAATCTCTCTACGATGGTATTTCTCTGGTCCTTGACCAGCATTGTAATTGTATTCTTCTAAGGTCACCAAATCGCCCTTAACTTCAGCAACCCAAGCGACATGCCCATACTCTCGGTGCGAAAGATTAACACCTTTATCAAACCAAGCAACGGAACCAACTTGAGGATTTATATCAACTTGATAGCCATTTCGACGAGCAACATGACCCCAAGAATCAGCGTTACCATACCCTGGCGGGAGAGAGAAGCCATTGACAATATGAAGCCTATAGGCTACAAAAGAAGTACACTGTCTCAGGTACATTCCCCAAGTATCTGATCCCAGACCTGATTTCCAATTGATAGGGTAGTCATCTTCGATGACAGCAGCCATTGCAGGTTGACAACAAGGTGGAAATAGAGTAGCCAAACCTAAACTGACGAATAGGAGAAATGAGATCCCCTTCTTTGTAAAATTTTTCATGACAAACCTCCTTACCTTAGCTATTCGAAAATAAGAAGAAAACTCTGCTATTTTAGGCAGAGCTTTCTTCTTGAAAATTAAAATAATATTGCTTAATTCTAATTTGAGGAGGACTTGGGTTTAAGGTACATTTACAGTATAAACTAGATCGACGCCTGGAATATAAACAACAGCTAGAGTAGTTTTTTTATGACTTTCAACAGCAGTTTTGACGGCCCAGCCGATAGCTCCTTACTTTGGGACCAAGGTTAAACCGAATACCAACAGGACCTTTCATATAAACATTTGGTAATTCCTGGACTGCTTCGAAGTAAAGCTGAACATCTGTTTCTGAAATACCAAGCAAGGTTGCTAATTCTTTCGGATCCCCTTTTAGCCCAACAGCACCTCTTCTTTTCACATAGAAGTGGCCTTCTAGAATTTTGGCTTTTTCAAGCATTTTATTGTCAGGTTTAGGAAGCGTTAGGTTTCCACTGAGATCTGAAATAGGTATGATTTTTTTCGGTCTCATAGCATCTAACTCAATTTTAGAATCAGGTACCTGATCTGCTAATACACTGTGAAGTGATGTATTGAGCATGACTGAGGCAAGTAATGTAACTGCGGTGGTTTTAAGAATTTTAGACATTTTTTCCCTTTCTTTGTTTTTTTAAGGATTGGATGAAGTTAGCTAAAACTTTTTTCAATATTTTGACTCTCCTTTCTATACAATAACTTCACCATTTTTGATTTCCTTACTTTTCTATCCGTAAAAAGTAAAAACAACTATCTTGAAGACAGTTGTTTTTATAAATAGTATTATTTTCTTTTTTTACTTAATAAGATTGTTAAGGAGGCCAAGAAGGTTAGGGTTGCAAAAACAAGCCATTTCTCTAATTGGTAATAGCTTAGCGTCCAAAACAGAGAAGTGAAGAAGAGACAGAGATAAAATAATGTCTTTGGAGATTGTGAACTCATTAGGTGTTCATTCCTCTTTTCTACAGATACTTTAAAGTCATCATACCAAAAATTTGCACAAGCTGAAATAGCAAAAATGTCTGAATGACTTATCCTTCTTTTAATTATTCGTAATCAATGAGAAATGTAGAAAGTGGATGGTTATTCAAACATTTAGGAAGTTGACTAAGTACTTGAGTATTATTATGATACAGTTATAAAAAAGAAAACGTGGGGAGATATAGCTAGGATACCTTGCTCAGTGTTATGGTACAAGAAATTACAAGAATATGCTTGTTTCATAACTTTCATCATGTTTGGAATCGTTATCTATGGTTTGAATTATCAGGATGTTTATCAATTGAATTGACTTATTCAGTTTCTTTTTACTTTTTTATTCTTTTAATCTGACAAATTTTTTAAAAAAGGAAGTATAATGGTTTTTTAGTCGTGTTTATATGTGATTCTATTACAAACTTTTTTCTTAAGGCATCATTCCTGTTCATTCCTATCAATATGTCAGATGCAATTATTATCGCTTTTATCTTTCTGATAATTTTTTCGGTCTTAACCTTTTACCCCTATACAAAAAACTAGGATGACCAAGGAGAATAAAAATAAGAAAAAGGGTTGGGGCAACCATTGAATTAGTAATCCATAGCAGTTAGGGCATTAAACAATAATTAACATTATAATGAAATAATAAGTAGGAGATAGTTCATTTCTTCATAAAAAAGTTTGAGGTAGAGTCTTAGCTTAGATTTAAAATAAGCCTAGCACTTATCTCTATTTTTATGGTAAACTAGAGGTAAACATATTGACAAAATGGGGCGTGTGGCAACTTTTAGGGCTACTCTAGAAGAAACTAAGAAATTTTTGGAATTGATATACTTCCTTCGATAGTTGCTGGTAAGGAAGTTTTTTAATGGAAGTAAAAATTGAATGAAAGTCAGAAAAGAGCGCATTCACTTAATTGAGTACGGGTTTGTTTTTACTACAATCAGAGAAAATGAAAGGAGTGAGGGGGTTCCGGGTATTTGAACTCGGGTTAAAAGCTTCGGAAAAAAGATAAATCGCCCTGTGTGAAAGCACACTGTGTTAGTTGTCTATTTTCCTTTCGCTTTTGATGCCCTCTGTATCATAAATTATGTTAGAACGTTATTCACGTCCTGAGATGGCGACTATTTGGAGTGAAGAAAATAAATATAGAGCTTGGTTAGAGGTAGAGATTTTAGCAGATGAGGCTTGGGCTGAGCTTGGTGAGATTCCTAAAGAGGATGTTGCTAAGATTCGTGCTAATGCCGACTTTGATGTGAATCGGATTCTTGAGATTGAAAAAGAAACGCGTCATGATGTGGTGGCTTTCACTCGTGCGGTTTCAGAAACGCTTGGTGATGAGCGTAAGTGGGTTCACTATGGTTTGACGTCAACAGACGTTGTTGATACGGCTTATGGTTACCTCTACAAACAAGCTAATGATATTATTCGTCGCGACCTTGAGAACTTTACACAAATTGTGGCTGATAAGGCGCGTGAGCACAAGATGACCATTATGATGGGGCGGACTCACGGCGTTCATGCGGAACCGACGACTTTTGGTCTTAAGCTAGCATCTTGGTACAGCGAAATGAAACGCAATCAAGAACGTTTCGAGCGTGCTGCTGCTGGGGTTGAGGCTGGCAAAATCTCTGGCGCGGTAGGCAATTTCGCCAATATCCCTCCATTTGTGGAAGAATATGTTTGCGGTAAACTTGGCATCCGCCCCCAAGAAATTTCTACACAGGTCCTACCTCGTGATTTACATGCCGAATATTTTGCGGTTCTAGCAAGCATCGCAACATCTATTGAACGTATGGCAACTGAAATCCGTGGTTTGCAAAAATCTGAACAACGTGAAGTGGAAGAGTTCTTTGCTAAAGGGCAAAAGGGGAGTTCTGCTATGCCACATAAACGTAACCCAATTGGTTCTGAAAATATGACTGGTTTAGCCCGTGTTATCCGTGGTCATATGGTAACAGCTTATGAAAATGTTGTTTTATGGCATGAGCGCGATATTTCACACTCATCTGCAGAACGGATTATTACACCTGACACGACAATTTTAATCAACTACATGCTTAATCGCTTCGGCAATATTGTTAAAAATTTAACAGTTTTTCCTGAAAATATGGTCCGTAACATGGATTCCACCTTTGGTCTTATCTTTAGTCAAAGAGTGATGCTGAAATTGATTGAAAAAGGCATGACTCGTGAAGGGGCTTATGATTTAGTACAGCCCAAAACAGCCTATTCGTGGGACAACCAAGTGGACTTTAAATCTCTCTTAGAAGCAGATGAGGAGATAACTTCTCGTTTAACACAAGAAGAAATTGATGAACTTTTCAGCCCTATTTACTATACTAAACGAGTTGATGATATCTTCAATAGACTGGGATTATAAAAATAAGGTTTGAACCTTATTTTTTTATTTCTTTTTAAGATTAACAAAAAATGTCAAAAGTGTTATAATTGATTAAAAGAGCGTTAAGGAGCAAGAAAAAGGATGAAAAAGCTTGGGAAAAAGATTCAAAAATTGAGGTTGGATAAGAGTCTGACTCGTGAAACCATTTGTGGAGATGAGTCAGAATTATCGATTCGACAACTGGCTCGTATCGAAAAAGGTCAATCTATTCCTAGTTTAGCTAAAGTCTTATTTATTGCAAAAAAATTAGATTTACCCGTCGTTGAACTTATTAATCCAGATTGTTTGGTTTTGCCAAAACGTTATAAGGAGCTTAAATATCTGATTCTTAGGCGACCAACCTACACGAATGGTCAAAATTTGGTGGATCGCGAAGCTCAATTTGATGAAATATTTGAAGATTATTACGCGACATTGCCTGAAGAAGAGCAGCTAATTATTGATTTATTACAGTCTCGGTTTGATGTCTATCAAAGTGGTGACACTAATTATGGTAAAGAGTTACTCCGTGAGTATATTAGCCAAATTCGTAAGAAAAAGAGCTATGCTTTAAATGATATTTTTTTAATAGATCTTTACTTGACTTGTGGCATGGTTTCAAACTTCAAAGAAGAATTGTTCGATAAGGGAAATTTTGATTGTTTTACCAATAAATTAGTTCTTTTGGAAGATAAGTTAGAATTAAAAGATCTCTTTTTACTCAATAACGTTCTTCTCACCTCCATCGCTGTAGGAATTAGTATTAAAGAATATCAGAAAACAAGGATACTTCTGAATGTCTGTCGTCGGATTATGACTATTACCCAAGACTTTCAGCGCATGCCTATTTATTACATGTACGAATGGAAATACACTTTATTTTATATGAAAGACTCTCAAAAAGCTTATTATTATTACCGTCAATCCCTAATCTTTGCACGCACGCTAACAGATAATTATCTTGTTAATCGTTTAAAAACAAGTTGGGAATTAGATAATCAATCGTAACATGACATGGATGTCATGTTTTTTTCTGCTTAATCGAAGTATAATAGCAAAAAACTAAGAAGGAGGAATTTTATGTTTAAAAAGTACAAATATACATTATTGTTAGTAGGTCTCTTTTTGGCTAGTGCAGCATTAACTATGACGGATAAAGATTGGTGGCATATCGGATGAATGGTGCAAGTCTTTGTGCTATAATACTAGTATGACTAGAATTTTGGATAATGATACGATGGGTGATGAGGAGCTTGTTGAACGCACTTTGCGCCCACAATTTTTAAGAGAATATATTGGACAAGATAAAGTAAAAAATCAACTTAATATTTTTATTGAAGCTGCGAAGATGCGCGATGAGTCTTTAGATCATGTTTTGCTCTTTGGTCCTCCAGGTTTAGGAAAAACGACTATGGCATTTGTTATTGCTAATGAGCTAGGGGTTAATCTTAAGCAAACGTCGGGACCAGCTATTGAAAAATCTGGTGATTTGGTAGCTATTTTGAATGATTTAGAGCCGGGGGATGTTTTGTTTATTGATGAGATACATCGAATTCCGATGGCTGTTGAAGAAGTACTTTATAGTGCCATGGAAGATTTTTATATTGATATTATGATTGGCGCCGGAGATACCAGTCGAAGTGTCCATCTAGAATTACCGCCGTTTACTTTGATTGGGGCAACGACACGTGCAGGAATGTTGTCAAATCCATTAAGAGCACGTTTTGGTATTACTGGCCATATGGAATATTATCAAGTTGATGATTTGACTGAAATTATAGAACGGACCTCAGATATTTTTGATATGGAAATTGTTCAAGAAGCAGCGCATGAGCTTGCTCGACGTAGTCGAGGGACACCCCGTATTGCTAATAGACTTTTGAAACGTGTTAGAGATTATGCACAAATTATGGGAAATGGGATTATTACCAAAGATATTACTGATAAAGCTTTAGAAATGTTGGATGTTGATCACGAAGGTTTAGATTATGTTGATCAAAAAATTCTACGTACCATGATTGAGATGTATAATGGTGGACCAGTTGGATTGGGGACTTTGTCTGTTAATATTGCTGAAGAACGGGATACAGTAGAGGATATGTACGAGCCCTATCTCATTCAAAAAGGTTTCATTGTGCGGACACGTACGGGGCGAGTAGCAACACAAAAAGCCTATCAACACCTACATTATCCTTACAACGAAAAATAGGAGATTCCTTAACCGTGGGTTAAGGTTTTTTTTGTGCTATAGTGAGCGTCAAATTAAACTTACTTTTAGAATAAGAAAACTTAAAGGTTGGAGTGATAGGTTATAATTTAGCGAGTTTTACAGTATTAAATCATCAGTAATCTTATAAAAGTTTTAAAAAGTATGATAATAATAGAATAGTAAGAAAGGTGTCTTTTTTTTGAAAAAATTGAAAATAATAAAAGGTTTTTTCGGTGCTTTGATGATATTTTGTTATAATAAAATGGAGGTGTTTTCATATGAAAAAAGTATGTTTTGTTTGCTTAGGAAATATTTGCAGAAGCACAATGGCAGAATTTGTAATGAAATCTCTAGTTGAGGAAGATGGGTTGATTATTGAAAGTCGTGGTACTTCTAATTGGGAGCAAGGAAATCCTATTCACTCTGGAACGCAGAACATTCTGAAAAGCTATGCTATTCCATATGATTCTAATAAAAAGTCTCAGCAGGTAACAAAAGAAGATCTGGCAACTTTTGATTACATTATAGGAATGGACCAGAATAACGTTGCTGATTTGCGAAAACTATCTGCAGGGCATTGGGATGAAAAGATTTTTCTTTTTAATCACGAAGGAGTACCAGATCCTTGGTATACGGGTGATTTTGAAGAAACGTATCGTTTAGTGCTAAAGGGCTGTCAAGAATGGCTTGACACAATAAAATATAACAAAGATATGAGTTGAGATTAGTCATGGAAAAAATAAAGACATTCGTTCAAGGGTTGAGTATTACGAGAGCAAAATTAGAGATTATTACGGTCATTATTTTAGTGGTTTGTGGACTATCAGTCTTTGCCTTACACCACCGCACTAAAGTAGTCCTGACTTATGATCATGGAAGAATTAAGTATACAGGATATGTCCTTAATCATCGTATGAATGGTAAGGGAAAATTGACTTATGGTAACGGAGATATTTATAGTGGAGAATTTCGGGATGGTCAATTTAGTGGACTGGGCACTTACAAAGCAAGTAGCGGCTGGTCTTATAGTGGTCGTTTTAAAAATGGTCAAGCTGATGGTAAAGGTATTTTAAAGGCAAAAAATGGTAAGGTTTATGAAGGAACCTTCAAACAGGGGATTTATCAAAAATGAGAATAAAATGGTTTTCTTTTATTAGGGTAACGGGGCTACTTCTTGTTTTACTCTATCACTTCTTTAAGAATAGTTTTCCTGGAGGGTTTATCGGTGTTGATATCTTCTTTACTTTTTCTGGTTTCCTGATTACGGCTCTTTTAATTGATGAATATTCCAAAAATAATAAAATTGATTTAATAGGTTTTTACCGCCGCCGTTTTTATCGAATCGTACCCCCTTTAGTTCTTATGGTTCTTTTGGTAATGCCATTTACTTTTTTAGTTAAATCAGATTTTGTGGCAAGTATTGGTCATCAAATAGCCGCTACTCTTGGATTCACAACTAATTTTTATGAAATTTGGACGGGCAGTAGTTACGAGAGCCAATTTATACCTCATCTTTTTGTTCATACTTGGAGCCTAGCAATTGAAGTTCATTTTTATCTTTTGTGGGGCTTGTTAGTGTGGTACCTAGGAAAGCAAGAAAATCAGGATAAGCAGTTTCGGGAGTTGCTTTTTGTAGTTTCCGGCGCCTTCTTTTTAATTAGTTTTATAACGATGTTTGCCAGAGCATTCTTCGTCAATAACTTTTCATTAATTTATTTTTCAAGTATAGCCCATGTTTTCCCATTCTTTATTGGTTCCATGTTTGCGACGATTTCGGGAATTAAGGATACAACAATTCGTTTCCAAAAAAATGTTCGGCTATGGCCTCGGAAATATGTGGTTGGTGTTATGGCAGGAGCTTTCGCTTTACTCTTACTTTTAACATTATCTTTAAATTTTAACCACATTATCACTTATCTTTTTGGTTTCGTACTGGCTAGTCTTTTTACGGCAGTTATGATTTATACTGCAAGGGTCTTAAATGATCAAACTCCTGATGTTGAGGAACCTAAAGCCGTTACTTATATTGCTGATGTTAGCTATGGTGTCTACCTTTTTCATTGGCCGTTCTATATTATTTTTACGCAGTTGATGTCTAATTGGCTAGCTGTAATCTTGACTACTTTCTTTTCTTTTTTATTTGCCTCTTTATCATATTATGTAATAGAACCATTAATTGCAGGGAAAACGCCAAACCTTTTTGGTTTAAAACTAGATTTGAAGCCGTATGTAAAATGGTTTGCACTAGGAGCGTTAGCATTGTTACTAGTTACTTTAGGACGAAGTATGATGGCACCTACAGTTGGTAAATTTGAAACGGATTTGTTAGTCGGTGGTCTACAGCAGAGTCAAAGTAGTATGAACCGAACGCATACTCTGGCGGCAGGGGATCCAAATGCCTTAAGTGATATCAGTATCATTGGGGACTCTGTTGCTCTAAGGTCACAATCGGCTTTCACTAAAATTATGCCAGCAGCGCAGCTAGATGCTGCTGTTAGTCGTAATTTCTCGCAAGCATATGACATTCTTGATAATCGTATTAAGAGTCGCTCTTTATCCCAAACAACTGTTTTAGCTGTTGGAGTAAATTCTTTAGATAATTACAAATCTGATTTACAAGCTTTTATTAAGGATCTTCCTAAAGGAAGTCGTTTGGTAATTGTCTCTCCATATAATGCCAACAATTTAACGCAAGTGGCTGAAGTTCGTAATTATGAGCTAACTTTAGCTAAGAAGTATTCTTATGTTACCGTTGCTGATTGGTATAAAGAAGCTGTTGCTAATCCAGATATTTGGGTGGGAACGGATGGTGTTCACTATAGTAATACCGACACAAAAGGTGCTGAATTATACGTTACTACAATAAAAAACACAGTAGAAAAAGCAGCTAAATTACATGCAAAATAAGGCCTATTAAGGTCTTATTTTTTGCGAGAAAAAGTTTGAAAAAAACTTCACAAATTTATTGTGAAACTATTTACAAACTTATTTTTTGTGGTATAATAATTTTTGTAAACAAATTGTGAAACTTTTAACAAGTTATATCATTAAGAGGAGAATATGATGGTTGAAACAAAATTATCACCTGAACAAAAGGTTGAAGAGGCACAAAAGCATGTTGATGAGTTGGTTCAAAAAGGGCTTGTTGCTTTAAATGAATTTAGAAAACTTAATCAAGAGCAAGTTGACTATATTGTAGCTAAAGCTTCTGTTGCAGCCCTTGACGCTCACGGAATTCTTGCAATGCACGCTTTCGAAGAAACTGGTCGAGGTGTTTTTGAGGATAAAGCAACTAAAAACTTGTTTGCTTGTGAGCATGTTGTTAATAATATGCGTCATACAAAAACAGTTGGAATTATTGAAGAAGATGATACTACTGGTTTAACCTTAATTGCTGAGCCGGTAGGGGTTATCTGTGGGGTTACTCCAACAACAAATCCAACTTCAACAGCAATCTTTAAATCACTGATTGCTTTGAAAACTCGTAATCCAATTGTCTTTGGATTCCATCCATCTGCCCAAGAGTCTTCAGCTCACGCAGCACAAATCGTCCGTGATGCAGCTATTGCAGCGGGTGCTCCTGAAAACTGTATCCAGTGGATTACAAAACCATCTATGGAAGCTACTGGTGCTTTGATGAATCATGATGGTATTGCAACAATACTTGCAACTGGTGGTAATGCTATGGTCCGTGCAGCCTACTCATGTGGAAAACCTGCACTTGGCGTAGGAGCTGGTAACGTTCCTGCTTATGTGGAAAAATCAGCGAATATTCGTCAGGCCGCACATGATATTGTTATGTCTAAATCATTTGATAATGGTATGGTATGTGCTTCTGAACAAGCTGTTATCATTGATAAAGAAATTTATGATGACTTTGTTGAAGAATTTAAATCATATAAAACTTATTTTGTTAATAAAAAAGAAAAAGCCCTTCTTGAAGAATTCTGTTTTGGTGTTAAAGCAAATAGCAAAGATTGTGCTGGAGCTAAATTGAATGCTGATATCGTAGGTAAACCAGCAGCTTGGATTGCTGAACAAGCAGGTTTTAAAGTTCCAGAAGGAACAAATATTTTAGCAGCTGAATGTTCAGAAGTTGGTGTTAAAGAACCTTTAACTCGTGAAAAACTTTCTCCTGTTATTGCTGTGCTTAGGTCTGATTCAACTGAAGATGGTCTCAAAAAAGCTCGTCAAATGGTTGAATTCAACGGGCTTGGTCACTCAGCTGCAATCCATACTAAACATGAAGAACTTGCTAAGCGTTTTGGAACAGAAATGAAAGCAATGCGTATCATTTGGAATTCACCTTCAACATTTGGTGGTATTGGTGACGTTTATAATGCATTTATCCCATCATTGACCTTAGGATGTGGCTCATATGGACGTAACTCAGTAGGTGATAATGTTAGTGCTATCAACCTCTTAAATATCAAAAAAGTAGGAAGACGTAGAAATAATATGCAATGGTTTAAAGTTCCTTCAAAAACATACTTCGAACGTGATTCTATTCAATATTTACAAAAAGCACGCGATGTTGAACGTGTTATGATTGTAACGGACCATGCAATGGTTGAGCTTGGTTTCTTAAATAAAATTATTGAACAGCTTGATCTTCGTCGGAATAAAGTTGTTTACCAAATTTTTGCAGATGTTGAACCTGATCCAGATATCTCAACTGTTCAAAAAGGTACTGAATTAATGCGCACCTTTAAACCTGATACGATTATTGCACTTGGTGGTGGATCACCAATGGATGCCGCTAAGGTAATGTGGTTGTTCTACGAGCAACCAGAAGTCGATTTCCGTGATCTGGTTCAAAAATTCATGGATATCCGTAAACGCGCCTTTAAATTCCCTGAACTTGGTAAGAAAACAAAATTCATTGCTATTCCAACAACTTCAGGTACTGGTTCAGAAGTAACACCATTTGCCGTTATCTCTGATAAGCAAAATAACCGTAAATACCCTATTGCTGATTACTCATTAACACCAACTATTGCTATTGTTGACCCAGCATTAGTACTAACAGTTCCTGGATTTATTGCTGCAGATACTGGTATGGATGTCTTGACGCATGCAACAGAAGCTTATGTATCACAACTGGCAAATGACTTTACAGATGGTCTTGCACTTCAAGCTATTAAAATTGTCTTTGAAAATCTAGAACGCTCTGTTAAAGAGGCTGACTTTGACTCTCGTGAAAAAATGCATAATGCTTCAACGATGGCGGGTATGGCTTTTGCAAATGCATTCCTAGGCATGAGCCACTCAATGGCGCATAAAATTGGTGGAGTACACCATACTATCCACGGTCGTACCAATGCCATCCTTCTTCCATATGTTGTTCGTTACAATGGTACTCGTCCAGCTAAAACGTCAACTTGGCCAAAATACAACTATTGGAAAGCAGATGAAAAATATCAAGATATTGCTCGTATGTTAGGTTTACCATGTGCAACTCCGGAAGAGGCAGTAGCATC
Organism: Streptococcus porcinus; assembly: GCF_901542335.1. Taxonomy (NCBI): domain Bacteria; kingdom Bacillati; phylum Bacillota; class Bacilli; order Lactobacillales; family Streptococcaceae; genus Streptococcus; species Streptococcus porcinus. The sequence goes on from NZ_LR594036.1 coordinate 46,647, forward strand.
TTATGCTCAGGCTATTTATGACTTAGGTGAACGTGTTGGTATTAAGATGAACTTCAAAGATCAAGGTATTGATGAAAAAGAGTGGATGGACAGTTTAAATGAAATTGCACTTCTTGCTTATGAAGATCAATGTTCACCAGCAAATCCACGCTTACCATTAGTGGCTGATATGAAAGAAATTATGGCTGATGCTTACTATGGCTATGGTGAAAGACCTGGTCGTCTCAAATAAGATTTAATTTGTTTTCTGTAATACAAAATACCCAGTTTCCTTATTTTCTGGGTATTTTCCCATGTTTTATTTGTAGAAATATTATTATTCTATTTACGTTATAGATACTTAGCGTTATAATATAGCTGACATTTCAAGTTAATTGTAGGAGGTAAGGATTATGGCTGAACGGTTTTATAACCTTTTAGCACTTGTCTGGATCGGTATAGCGGGTACAGACTCTCGCTGGGTAAATTAGTCTGAAGAAGGAGGCTCTGTCGATTGAACAGAGCCTCCTTTTTGCTTAAGCCTCCCTCCCAATTCCTTTAATTTATGGTACAATAGCAAAAAGACATGCAAAGATGAGGAAAACTTATGGGATTAATTTATCAATCAACTCGTGACACTAATAATCGTGTAAGCGCTAGCCAGGCTATTCTTAACGGACTTGCCAGTGATGGAGGCTTGTTTACACCATTAGAAATGCCAAAGCTTGACTTGAATTTTGACAAACTAAAGGATGCAACTTATCAAGAAGTAGCAAAGCTAGTTATGTCAGCCTTTTTTGATGATTTTACAGAAGAAGAGCTAGATTACTGCATTGTTGCAGCTTATGATCAAAAGTTTGACACTACTGAAATAGCCCCTCTTGTGACTCTTAAAGATTATCACAATTTGGAATTGTTTCATGGTTCAACCATTGCATTTAAAGACATGGCCTTGTCAATTTTGCCACACTTATTAACAATAGCTGCCAAAAAGGAGGGGGTCTCAAACAAAGTTGTGATTCTAACTGCAACTTCTGGAGATACAGGTAAGGCAGCGATGGCTGGCTTTGCGGATGTCCCTGGAACGGAGATTATTGTTTTCTATCCTAAAAATGGTGTCAGTAAGATTCAAGAATTACAGATGATAACCCAAAAAGGTGGAAATGTCCATGTGGTGGCAATTGATGGTAATTTTGATGATGCCCAGACAGATGTTAAACGTATGTTTAATGACTCTCTTTTGGCTAAGAAATTATTGGCAAAAGGTATGCAACTATCTTCAGCGAACTCCATGAATATTGGGCGTTTAATTCCTCAGGTGGTTTACTATGTGTATGCCTATGCGCAAATGGTGAAAAAGCACAGCATTGCAGATGGTGATTTGATTAATATTGTGGTTCCAACTGGTAACTTTGGCAATATCTTAGCAGCTTATTATGCTAAAGAAATAGGGGTACCGATAGCTAAGTTGATTTGTGCCTCAAATGAAAATAACGTTTTGACAGATTTTTTTGCGACCCGAGTTTATGATAAGAAACGGGAGTTTAAGGTAACAAGTAGTCCATCAATGGATATTTTGGTATCATCTAATTTGGAACGTTTGATTTTTCATCTGCTAGGTAATGATGCTGGGAAAACGAAGGCTTTGATGGACGACTTAGTAACTAATGGTCAATATCGCTTAGAAGCTGTTGAACAGGAAATCTTAACTATTTTTGAAGCAGGATTTGCAACAGAAGCTGAAACCGAAACTGAAATTAAGACTATTTTTGAAGCTAATGGCTACGTTATTGATCCTCACACGGCGGTTGCTTCAGCAGTTTATCGACGCTACCATCAAGAGACTGGAGATATTAATCCGACAGTTCTGGCGTCTACAGCCAGTCCGTACAAGTTTCCAAAAGTAGTAGTCGAATCTATTAATGGTCAAGCTTTAGCGGATGATTTTGAAGCTGTAAAACAATTAGAAGTGATATCTAAAGTTGCTATTCCAGATGCGGTGAAAGCTCTTAATCAAGCACCTATTTTACATAAGAAACTGGTTGAAACTAAGGACATGCAAGGTGCGGTTGAGAATTATTTAGGAGTCTAAGAAGCAGATAGCTTCTTGTTGGTTTATATGAATGTGTTAAATAGAAAGAAGATTCTAAGGATAGCCTTGCCAGCGATGGTGGAAAATCTTTTGCAAATGTTGATGGGATTTGTTGATAATTTTTTGGTAGCACAAATCTCATTAATAGCAGTCTCTGGCGTGGCTATGGCTAATAATATAATTACGGTCTACCAGGCGGTTTTCATTGCTCTTAGCTCAGCTATATCCAGTCTTTTGGCCCGCAGTATTGGCCAAAAAGACGAGACTAAAGAAATAGAATATATGGCCAAAGCTATCATGGCGACACTGTTACTGTCCTTTTTGTTAGGTCTATTTAATCTTTTTCTGGGATCTTTTACTCTTAGATTACTCGGTGCTAATGGTGACCTTGTCAAAATTGGTTACGAATATCTCTGTGTTGTTGGGGGAATGATCCTTAGTTTGGGTTTATTGACTAGTTTAGGCACCATTGTAAGAGTGCGTGGAATGAGTAAATTACCTATGCACGTTAGTTTTTTGACTAATATTTTAAATGCTATATTATCTTCTTTATCAATTTATATTTTTCACTTAGGTATTACGGGCGTGGCTTGGTCTACGGTGTTTTCTAGACTGATTGGTATTATTGTTTTGGGAAGTTTTCTTCCTATTAAAAAGGTAATAAAGTCAATGACCCTAAAAATTGATTGGGAGATGTTCTCGCTGGCGCTACCAGCAGCTGGTGAGCGTTTGATGATGCGTCTTGGAGATTTGCTGATTCTAATGATTGTTGTTCATTTTGGAACGGAAGCTTTAGCTGGAAATGCAATAGGGGAAAACATTAGTCAGTTCAATTATATGCCAGGGATGGCAGTAGCAACGGCTACGGTGATTCTAGTTGCTAATCTTGTGGGAAGTCAAAAAGAGGATCAGATTCACATATTTATTAGAGATGCATTTATGCTATCTACTTTGGTAATGGTGCTCTTTAGTTCTCTTACTTTTCTAGCTACTCCTTTATTAGTCCCCTTATTTACCGTTAATCATCAGGCTTATAAAGCTGCTGAAGTTGTACTTCTTTTTTCACTACTGAGTGCACCGGCTACTTCAGGAACGTTGGTTTACACTGCGTTATGGCAAGGACTGGGAAATGCTAAGTTACCTTTTTATGCGACAAGTATTGGGATGTGGCTTATTAGAATTGTAGCTGGCTACTTACTTGGAATTCAGTTCAAGCTTGGTTTAGAAGGAGTATGGCTGGCAACAGCCTTGGATAATTTGACAAGATGGCTAATTCTTAAAAAAGTATATGATAAACGAAAAAGTTTCAATTTACATTGAAACTTTGAGAACGTAGAGAAACTCCTAAAAATAAAAAGTTTGAATAGACTTGCGTAAAATGACAAAATATTAAACTCTTAGAAATGTTGATATTCCAATATTTATGAGAGTTTTTGTTTTTCATGATAATAAAAAAGATTAAAGAAAATTGTCCAAAGGGGACTTTTTCCTATTCTTTCTATATAAGTACTTGCAAAGCAAAGGGAAATCTGTTATTATACTATGGTGCTGTAAAAATTACAGCTGTAGCTATGATACGAGAGGTTGCGACACGCTCGGTTGCATTGCCACGCAACACGTGTTGGTTTTCTCGGGGAGCTAGCCTATTATCGTAAATAGACGAGAGGAGAAAAGATGGCAAATAAAAAAATCCGTATCCGTTTGAAAGCGTACGAACACCGTACTCTTGATACAGCGGCAGAAAAAATCGTTGAAACTGCAACACGTACAGGTGCAACAGTAGCTGGACCTGTTCCACTTCCAACAGAGCGCAGTCTTTACACAATTATTCGTGCGACTCACAAATATAAGGACTCTCGCGAACAATTTGAAATGCGTACTCACAAACGTCTTATTGATATTGTGAATCCAACTCAAAAAACTGTGGACGCTCTTATGAAGCTGGACTTACCAAGTGGTGTTAACGTAGAAATCAAATTATAAATTGGTTTCTGAGCACAAAAAACGCTCGTAAAAAACTTTTTTGAGCACAAAAAACGCTCATTAAAAACTTTTTGAAATAAAATAAGAAAAGGAAATATTTTCTCATGACAAAAGGAATCTTAGGGAAAAAAGTGGGAATGACTCAAATCTTCACTGAATCAGGTGAATTTATCCCTGTTACTGTCATCGAAGCAACTCCAAACGTTGTACTTCAAGTTAAAACTGTTGAAACAGATGGCTACGAAGCAGTACAAGTTGGTTTTGATGACAAACGCGAAGTATTGAGCAACAAACCTGCCAAAGGCCATGTAGCAAAAGCTAACACAGCTCCTAAGCGCTTCATTCGTGAATTCAAAAACATTGAAGGCTTAGAAGTTGGTGCAGAAATCACTGTTGATACATTTGAAGCTGGAGATGTCGTTGATGTAACGGGTACTTCAAAAGGTAAAGGTTTCCAAGGTGTTATCAAACGTCACGGGCAATCACGTGGACCTATGGCTCATGGTTCTCGTTACCATCGTCGTCCGGGTTCAATGGGACCTGTTGCGCCTAACCGTGTTTTCAAAAATAAACACTTAGCAGGACGTATGGGTGGAAACCGTGTTACAATTCAAAATCTTGAAATTGTACAAGTAATTCCAGAGAAAAACGTTATCCTCATCAAGGGTAATGTACCAGGTGCTAAGAAATCTCTTATCACTATCAAATCAGCAGTTAAAGCTGCTAAATAATCAGAAAGGAGAAAACAGTTAAAATGGCAAACGTAAAACTATTTGACCAAACTGGTAAAGAAGTTAGTTCAGTTGAATTAAACGATGCTATCTTCGGTATCGAACCAAACGAATCAGTTGTCTTTGATGTTGTAATCAGCCAACGCGCTAGCCTTCGCCAAGGTACTCATGCGGTTAAAAACCGTTCAGCAGTATCTGGTGGTGGTCGTAAACCATGGCGTCAAAAAGGAACTGGACGTGCTCGTCAAGGTTCTATCCGTTCACCACAATGGCGTGGTGGTGGAATTGTCTTCGGACCAACTCCACGTTCATACGGATACAAACTTCCCCAAAAAGTTCGTCGCCTTGCTTTGAAATCAGTTTACTCAGCAAAAGTTGCTGAAGATAAATTTGTAGCTGTAGAAGGCCTTTCATTTGCAGCACCAAAAACTGCTGAATTTGCAAAAGTTCTTTCAGCGCTAAGTATCGATACAAAAGTACTTGTTATCGTTGAAGAAGGAAATGAATTTGCAGCATTATCTGCTCGTAACCTTCCAAACGTTAAAGTTGCAACTGCAACAACTGCAAGTGTTCTTGATATTGTAAATAGCGATAAACTTCTTGTTACTAAAGAAGCAATCTCTACAATTGAGGAGGTTCTTGCATAATGAATTTGTATGACGTAATTAAAAAACCAGTTATCACTGAAAAATCAATGTATGCTCTTGAAGAAGGTAAGTACACTTTTGAAGTTGATACTCGTGCACACAAACTCCTTATCAAACAAGCTATTGAAGCTGCATTTGAAGGAGTCAAAGTAGCTAACGTGAATACTGTCAATGTTAAACCAAAAGCAAAACGCGTTGGTCGTTACACAGGCTTCACTTCAAAAACAAAAAAAGCTATCGTCACTCTTACAGCTGATTCTAAAGCAATCGAGTTGTTCGCAGCAGAAGCTGAATAATCTAAGGAGGAAATAACGTGGGTATTAAAGTTTATAAACCAACGACAAATGGCCGTCGTAACATGACTTCTTTGGATTTTGCTGAAATTACAACAAGCACGCCTGAGAAATCATTGCTTGTTTCTCTTAAAAACAAAGCTGGTCGTAACAACAATGGTCGTATCACTGTTCGTCACCAAGGTGGCGGTCACAAACGTCATTATCGTGTGATTGACTTCAAACGTAATAAAGATGGCGTTGAAGCAATTGTTAAAACTATCGAGTATGATCCAAACCGTACTGCAAATATTGCATTGGTTAACTACACTGATGGTGTTAAAGCTTACATCATTGCACCAAAAGGTCTTGAAGTAGGTCAACGTATCGTTTCAGGACCAGATGCTGATATTAAAGTTGGTAATGCTTTGCCACTTGTTAATATCCCGGTTGGTACAGTTATCCATAACATCGAAATGAAACCTGGTAAAGGTGGAGAACTTGTTCGTGCAGCTGGAGCTTCTGCTCAAGTATTGGGTCAAGAAGGTAAATATGTGCTTGTTCGTCTTCAATCAGGCGAAGTACGTATGATTCTTGGAACATGTCGTGCAACAATTGGTTCAGTTGGTAATGAGCAACAATCACTTGTTAACATTGGTAAAGCAGGACGTAACCGTTGGAAAGGTATCCGCCCAACAGTTCGTGGTTCTGTAATGAACCCTAACGATCACCCACACGGTGGTGGTGAAGGTAAAGCGCCAGTTGGACGTAAATCACCAATGACACCATGGGGCAAACCAGCACTTGGTCTTAAAACTCGTAATAAGAAAGCAAAATCTAGCAAGCTTATCGTACGTCGTCGTAACGATAAATAGTAGATTTCTGATTTCTTAAATCACTTCCGCCAACTCGGTAGTCACTAGTGGCAAGCCGTTGTGGTACATTATTTAAAGGAGAATACTACAAAATGGGACGTAGTCTTAAAAAAGGACCTTTCGTCGATGAGCATTTGATGAAAAAAGTTGAAGCTCAGGCAAATGACGAAAAGAAAAAAGTAATTAAAACTTGGTCACGTCGTTCAACGATTTTCCCAAGCTTTATCGGATATACAATCGCAGTTTATGATGGACGTAAACATGTACCTGTTTACATTCAAGAAGACATGGTAGGTCACAAACTTGGTGAATTCGCACCAACTCGTACTTACAAAGGTCACGCAGCTGACGACAAGAAAACACGTCGTTAATAGGAGGAGGACACAATGGCAGAAATTACTTCAGCTAAAGCAATGGCTCGTACAGTCCGTGTTTCACCTCGTAAAACACGTTTAGTACTTGATCTTATCCGTGGTAAGAACGTTGCTGACGCAATCGCAATCTTAAAATTCACTCCAAACAAAGCAGCTCGTGTTATTGAGAAAACTCTTAACTCAGCAATTGCTAATGCAGAAAATAACTTTGGTTTGGAAAAAGCTAACTTGGTAGTATCTGAAACATTCGCAAATGAAGGACCTACAATGAAACGTTTCCGTCCGCGTGCGAAAGGCTCAGCTTCACCAATCAATAAACGTACAACTCACGTAACAGTAGTTGTATCAGAAAAATAAGGAGGTAAAATCGTGGGTCAAAAAGTACATCCAATTGGTATGCGTGTCGGGATCATCCGTGACTGGGATGCAAAATGGTATGCTGAAAAAGAATACGCGGATTACCTTCATGAAGATCTTTCAATCCGTAAATTCATTCAAAAAGAATTAGCAGAAGCATCAGTTTCTACAATTGAAATTGAACGTGCTATCAATAAAGTTATCGTTTCATTACATACTGCAAAACCAGGTATGGTTATCGGTAAAGGTGGAGCAAATGTTGATACGCTTCGTGCTCAACTTAACAAATTAACTGGAAAACAAGTTCATATCAACATTATTGAAATCAAATCACCAGACCTTGATGCTCATCTTGTTGGTGAAAATATTGCTCGTCAACTTGAGCAACGTGTTGCTTTCCGTCGTGCTCAAAAACAAGCGATCCAACGTACAATGCGCGCTGGAGCTAAAGGGATTAAAACTCAGGTTTCAGGTCGTTTGAACGGTGCAGATATCGCCCGTGCTGAAGGATATTCAGAAGGAACTGTTCCTCTTCACACACTTCGTGCGGATATTGATTACGCTTGGGAAGAAGCAGACACTACATATGGTAAACTTGGTGTTAAAGTTTGGATCTATCGTGGTGAAGTTCTTCCGGCTCGTAAAAACACTAAAGGAGGCAAATAACAAATGTTAGTACCTAAACGTGTTAAACACCGTCGTGAGTTCCGTGGGAAAATGCGTGGTGAAGCAAAAGGTGGAAAAGAAGTATCATTTGGTGAATACGGTCTTCAAGCTACAACTAGCTCATGGATTACTAACCGCCAAATCGAAGCTGCTCGTATCGCAATGACTCGTTATATGAAACGTGGTGGTAAAGTTTGGATCAAAATTTTCCCTCATAAATCTTACACTGCTAAAGCTATCGGGGTTCGTATGGGTTCTGGTAAAGGTGCACCTGAAGGTTGGGTATCACCAGTAAAACGTGGTAAAGTGATGTTCGAAATTGCTGGTGTTTCTGAAGAAGTTGCACGTGAAGCATTCCGTCTTGCTGGCCACAAATTACCAGTTAAAGTTAAATTCGTAAAACGCGAAGCAGAATAAGGAGAAGACATGAAACTTGAAGAAATCAAAAAGTTTGTTGCTGAGCTTCGTGGCTTGTCTCAAGAAGAGCTTGCTAAAAAAGAAAACGAACTCAAGAAAGAACTTTTCGACCTTCGTTTTCAAGCTGCAGCAGGTCAACTTGATCAAACTGCTCGCTTAAACGAAGTTAAAAAGCAAATTGCACGTATTAAAACTGTGCAAACTGAAATGAAATAATAGATTGGGAAAGGAGAAATTCTAATAATGGAACGTAATCAACGTAAAACCCTTGTTGGACGTGTCGTATCTGACAAGATGGATAAAACAATCACTGTTATAGTTGAAACAAAACGTAACCACCCAGTCTATGGTAAACGTATCAACTATTCAAAAAAATATAAAGCACATGACGAAAACAACCTTGCTAAAGAAGGCGATATTGTTCGTATCATGGAAACTCGTCCACTATCAGCTACAAAACGTTTCCGTCTTGTAGAGGTATTGGAAAAAGCTGTTATTATCTAATCTAACTAAAAGGAGAAAATTGAAATGATTCAACAAGAAACTCGCTTGAAAGTTGCTGATAATAGCGGTGCCCGTGAAATCTTGACTATCAAAGTACTTGGTGGTTCAGGACGTAAATTCGCTAACATCGGTGACGTGATCGTTGCTTCTGTAAAACAAGCTACTCCTGGAGGAGCAGTTAAAAAAGGTGATGTTGTGAAAGCAGTTATCGTTCGTACAAAAACTGGTGCTCGCCGTCCAGACGGTTCATACATTAAGTTTGACGACAACGCTGCAGTAATTATCCGTGATGATAAAACTCCTCGCGGGACTCGTATCTTTGGTCCAGTTGCACGTGAATTACGTGAAGGTGGCTACATGAAGATCGTTTCACTTGCACCAGAAGTACTTTAATTTTAAATAATTAAACAAACTAAGTCCCCTAGGTTTTCCTAGGGTGCCCATAGGGCGTAAGAAATTAATAGGAGAAAAACTCAAATGTTTGTAAAAAAAGGCGACAAGGTTCGCGTTATTGCTGGTAAAGACAAAGGAACTGAAGCAGTAGTTCTTAAAGCTCTTCCAAAAGTTAACAAAGTTGTTGTTGAAGGTGTTGGAATGATCAAAAAACACCAAAAACCTAACACAGAAAACCCTCAAGGTGCTATTGTTGAAAAAGAAGCACCAATCCACGTGTCAAACGTGCAAGTGCTTGACAAAAATGGTGTAGCTGGACGTGTTGGTTATAAAGTTGTTGACGGCAAAAAAGTTCGTTACAGCAAAAAATCAGGCGAAGTGCTTGATTAATCACGAAGGAAAGGAGAAGCGTAATGGCAAATCGTTTAAAAGAAAAATATACTAACGAAGTAATCCCTGCGTTGTCAGAGAAATTCAATTACTCTACAGTTATGGCTGTACCACGTGTTGAGAAAATTGTTCTTAACATGGGTGTTGGTGATGCTGTTTCTAACGCAAAAAATCTTGAAAAAGCTGCTGCAGAATTAGAGCTTATTTCAGGTCAAAAACCACTTATTACTAAAGCTAAGAAATCAATCGCTGGCTTCCGTCTTCGTGAAGGTGTTGCGATCGGTGCGAAGGTTACTCTTCGTGGCGAACGTATGTACGAATTCCTAGACAAATTAGTTAGCGTTTCACTTCCTCGTGTTCGTGATTTCCACGGAGTACCAACTAAATCATTTGATGGACGTGGTAACTACACACTTGGCGTGAAAGAACAACTTATCTTCCCAGAAATCAACTTCGATGATGTTGATAAAGTACGTGGTCTTGATATCGTAATCGTCACTACTGCAAATACTGACGAAGAATCACGTGAATTGCTTAAAGGCCTTGGAATGCCTTTTGCAAAATAATAGGGGGTAAATAAATTGGCTAAAAAATCTATGATTGCTAAAAACAAACGTCCTGCGAAACACTCTACGCAAGCTTATACTCGCTGTGAAAAATGTGGACGTCCACATTCAGTTTACCGTAAGTTCAAACTTTGCCGTGTTTGCTTCCGTGAATTGGCTTACAAGGGTCAAATTCCAGGTGTTGTAAAAGCTTCTTGGTAATTTGAAAATAACTAGTAAATTGCTTGTGCAATTTATACTAGAATACTGCTGATACAATGTATCACTAGCCTTCGGGCACATTAACTAGCAAGTGATAAAATCAAACTGCTAGTAAGAGGAGAAATATAAAATGGTTATGACTGACCCAATTGCTGACTTTTTAACACGTATTCGTAATGCTAACCAAGTTAAACACGAAGTGTTAGAAGTACCAGCTTCAAACATCAAAAAAGGGATTGCTGAAATCCTTAAACGTGAAGGTTTTGTAAAAAACGTTGAAGTGATTGAAGACGATAAACAAGGAATCATTCGTGTTTTCCTTAAATATGGTCAAAATGGCGAACGCGTTATCACTAACTTGAAACGTATTTCAAAACCGGGTCTTCGTGTTTATACAAAACGTGAAGATGTTCCTAAAGTTCTTAACGGACTTGGAATTGCAATTATCTCAACTTCTGAAGGTCTTTTGACTGACAAAGAAGCTCGCCAAAAAAATGTTGGTGGAGAAGTTATTGCATACGTTTGGTAATTTAAGATACTAAGAGCATCGTGGACAAAGTGAAAACAGGAAATCTGACGTAGAGTGTTTACACTCAAGGAAGATTTATCTTTTTCACACAGGCCACAGCTCGTGTTTGATTTTGAAATAATTAAAGGTATCTAATCTATCAAACCCCCGTGAAAACTAGCCTCAAAGGCTTGATAATTTAACAGGAGAAAAGAAAACATGTCACGTATTGGTAATAAAATTATTGTGATCCCTGCAGGTGTTGAACTTAAAAACGACAATAATGTTGTAACAGTTAAAGGCCCTAAAGGAGAGCTCACTCGTGAGTTCAATAAAAATATTGAAATTAAAGTTGAAGGTGCGGAAATTACAGTTGTTCGCCCTAATGACTCTAAAGAAATGAAAACAATTCACGGAACAACTCGTGCTTTGTTGAATAACATGGTGCAAGGTGTTTCTGAAGGGTTCAAAAAAGAACTTGAAATGAAGGGTGTCGGTTACCGTGCTCAACTTCAAGGCAACAAATTAGTTCTTTCAGTTGGTAAGTCTCACCAAGACGAAGTAGAAGCACCAGAAGGAATTACTTTCTCACTTGCTAATCCAACTTCAATCACTGTTGAAGGTATTAGTAAAGAAAAAGTTGGTCAAACTGCTGCTTATATTCGTAGCTTACGTTCACCAGAACCTTATAAAGGTAAAGGTATTCGTTATGTTGGTGAATATGTACGCCTTAAAGAAGGTAAAACTGGTAAATAATGATTTTATTGAGTTGATCAGAAATTTCTGGTCAATAGATGAAATATGTGCTGATTTGTTATAAAACAAATGTTTAAAAATTAAGAGGTGAAAATTGTGATTTCTAAACCAGATAAAAATAAAATCCGCCAAAAACGCCATCGTCGTGTCCGCGGTAAACTCTCTGGAACTGCAGAACGCCCACGTTTGAACGTATTTCGTTCTAATACAGGCATCTACGCTCAAGTGATTGATGACGTAGCGGGTGTAACGCTCGCAAGCGCATCAACTCTTGATAAAGACGTTTCAAAAGGAACAAAAACTGAACAAGCCGTTGTAGTCGGCAAACTTGTTGCTGAACGTGCAGTGGCTAAAGGTATTTCTGAAGTGGTGTTTGACCGCGGTGGATATCTCTATCACGGACGTGTTAAAGCTTTAGCTGATGCAGCTCGTGAAAACGGATTGAAATTCTAATAGGGAGGACACAAAATAATGGCATTTAAAGATAATGCAGTTGAACTTGAAGAACGCGTTGTTGCTATCAACCGTGTTACAAAAGTTGTAAAAGGTGGACGTCGTCTTCGCTTTGCAGCTCTTGTAGTTGTTGGTGATGGTAATGGTCGTGTAGGTTTTGGAACTGGTAAAGCTCAAGAAGTACCAGAAGCTATTCGTAAAGCTGTTGAAGCAGCTAAAAAGAATATGATTGAGGTACCAATGGTTGGTACAACAATCCCTCACGAAGTTTTCACTAACTTTGGTGGAGCAAAAGTATTGTTGAAACCAGCTGTAGAAGGTTCTGGAGTTGCCGCAGGTGGCGCAGTTCGTGCCGTTGTGGAATTGGCAGGTATTGCTGATATCACTTCAAAATCACTTGGTTCAAATACTCCAATCAACATTGTTCGTGCAACTGTTGAAGGTTTGAAACAGCTTAAACGTGCAGAAGAAGTTGCTGCTTTGCGTGGCGTTTCAGTTTCTGACTTAGCTTAAGAAAGGAGATTACAATGGCTCAAATTAAAATTACTTTGACTAAGTCTCCAATCGGGCGTAAACCAGAACAACGTAAAACTGTTCAAGCTCTTGGACTTGGTAAATTAAACTCTTCAGTTGTTAAAGAAGATAATGCTGCTATCCGTGGTATGGTTACAGCTATCTCTCATTTATTAACAGTCGAAGACGTTAAATAAAAATGGTTTAAGTCGTAGGGAATTGCTCTGCGACTTATAGTTGATTATATGTATAGGCGAGTTTCTATGGGGAGTCCCTTCCCCTCATAGAGGCGCTAGCATTTTACAAAAAAGGAGAAAAAATGAAACTTCATGAATTAAAAGCTGCTGAAGGCTCACGTAAAGTACGCAACCGTGTAGGTCGTGGTTCTTCATCAGGTAACGGTAAAACATCTGGACGCGGACAAAAAGGTCAAAACTCACGTAGTGGTGGTGGCGTTCGTTTAGGTTTTGAAGGTGGACAAACTCCATTGTTCCGTCGCATGCCAAAACGCGGCTTCTCAAATATCAATACTAAAGAGTACGCTCTTGTTAACCTTGATCAATTAAACGTATTTGAAGATGGTACTGAAGTAACACCAGTTGTTCTTAAAGAAGCTGGTATCGTTCGTGCTGAAAAATCAGGCGTTAAAATTCTTGGTAACGGTGAATTGACTAAAAAATTGACTGTCAAAGCAGCTAAATTCTCAAAATCTGCTGAAGCAGCAATTACTGCTAAAGGTGGTTCAATCGAAGTCATTTAATGAGGGGTAACTCATTATGTTCTTAAAAATACTTAAAGATGCACTAAAAATAAAGACGGTAAGACAAAAAATATTGTATACAATCTTTATTATTCTCATATTCCGTATTGGGACACATATCACTGTTCCTGGTGTTAATGCAAAGAGCTTAGAGCAATTGAGTGAACTTCCCTTTCTTAATATGTTGAACTTGGTTAGTGGTAATGCTATGAGAAACTTTTCTGTTTTCTCTATGGGGGTAAGTCCTTATATTACGGCATCTATCGTTGTTCAACTATTACAGATGGATATTTTACCCAAATTTGTTGAATGGGGTAAACAAGGTGAAGTAGGTCGTCGTAAGTTAAATCAAGCGACACGTTATATCTCCTTGGGACTAGCCTTCATTCAATCGATTGGGATCACGGCAGGTTTTAATAGCTTGTCAAATGTTGCTTTAGTTTCAACACCAAATGTTAAAACATATTTATTAATTGGTGCTTTGTTAACAACAGGTAGTGTTATTGTGACCTGGTTAGGAGAACAAATCACAGATAAGGGGTTTGGAAATGGTGTTTCGATGATTATCTTTGCAGGTATTATTTCATCAATTCCAAATGCAATTGCTACAGTATATGAAGATTATTTTGTGAACATTAAGGCAGGAGATATTCAATCATCATACCTTATTGTTGGAATCTTAATTTTTGCTGTACTAGCTATTGTCTTCTTTACAACATTTGTTCAACAAGCGGAATACAAAATTCCAATCCAATATACAAAACTTGTTCAGGGTGCACCAACAAGTTCGTATCTTCCTTTAAAAGTTAATCCAGCAGGCGTTATTCCCGTTATCTTTGCTAGCTCGATTACAACCATTCCAAGTACTCTTATTCCTTTCTTTCAAAATGGAAGAGATATTCCGTGGCTAACAAAACTGCAAGATATTTTAAATTATCAGTCTCCGACTGGTATGATCGTTTATGCGTTTTTGATTATATTATTCTCATTCTTCTATACTTTTGTACAAGTTAATCCTGAGAAAACAGCTGAAAATCTGCAGAAGAATTCGTCCTATATTCCAAGTGTTCGACCTGGACGTGAAACAGAATTATATATGTCATCCTTGCTTAAAAAATTGGCCACTTTAGGTTCTATTTTCTTAGCATTTATCTCTCTTGTTCCAATTGCGGCACAGCAAACATTGAACCTCTCCTCAGGCATTGCCTTAGGGGGAACAAGCTTGCTCATCTTGATTTCGACAGGAATTGAAGGAATGAAACAACTTGAAGGCTACCTTCTAAAAAGAAAGTATGTCGGATTTATGAATACAGCAGAATAGAATATAGGTTGACATTGTCAACCTTCTATTTTGTTTTCAGGTGATAGTAAGACTTGATTAGATTTCTTATTATCATTTGAAAACAAAAACACAAAATGAAGTTATTCATTTTTACTATTTTTAGTCAAAGAGGAGACTGACATGAATCTTTTAATTATGGGTTTACCAGGAGCAGGAAAAGGAACTCAAGCATCAAAAATTGTTGATGAATTTGGTGTTATTCATATCTCAACTGGTGACATGTTCCGTGCAGCGATGGCTAACCAAACTGAAATGGGAAAATTAGCTAAATCTTATATTGATAAAGGTGATTTAGTACCAGATGAAGTTACAAACGGTATCGTTAAAGAGCGCCTTTCACAAGAAGACATCAAAGCAAAAGGTTTCTTGTTGGATGGCTACCCACGGACTATCGAGCAAGCTCATGCTTTAGATGAAACGCTTGAATCTTTAGGTTTAAGACTTGATGGTGTTATTAATATTGATGTTAACCCAGAATCTCTAGTTGAACGTTTGAGTGGTCGAATTATCCATAAGAAAACTGGCGAAACTTTCCATAAAGTCTTTAATCCACCAGCTGGTAACTATGATGAAAATGATTATTACCAACGTGAGGATGATAAGCCTGAGACCGTCAAACGTCGTCTAGATGTGAATATCGCGCAAGGACAACCAATCATTGATCACTACCGTAAAATAGGTATCGTCCATGATATTAAAGGTGATCAAGAAATACCACAAGTTTTTGTTGATATCAAAGAAGTTATCGATAGTCTATGATTTTTCTCTCAAAAAACTTGCGAAAGTTGAAGTGAAGTGCTATAATAGGCTAGTCTGACTTATAATTGTTACCTCTGTGCTCAGAGGACATCAAATCGAAATTTAGGGGGTGCTTTTGCGTGGCAAAAGAAGACGTGATTGAAATTGAAGGCAAAGTTGTAGAGACAATGCCAAATGCAATGTTTACTGTTGAATTAGAAAATGGGCACCAAATTCTAGCAACTGTATCAGGGAAAATCCGTAAAAATTACATTCGTATTTTAGTAGGTGACCGTGTTACTGTAGAAATGAGTCCGTATGATTTAACACGTGGACGCATCACATACCGCTTTAAATAGTCGAAATAATTGGAGGGATTAAAACATGAAGGTAAGACCATCGGTTAAACCAATTTGCGAATACTGTAAAGTTATTCGTCGTAACGGTCGTGTTATGGTGATTTGTCCAACAAATCCAAAACACAAACAACGTCAAGGATAATATAGAAAGGAGAAAAAATGGCTCGTATAGCTGGAGTTGATATTCCAAATGATAAACGCGTAGTAATTTCACTTACTTATGTTTACGGTATTGGTCTTGCAACATCACAAAAAATCTTAGCTGCTGCTGGTATTTCTGAAGATATCCGTGTTAAAGATTTAACAAGTGACCAAGAAGATGCAATCCGTCGCGAAATCGATTCAATCAAAGTTGAAGGTGACCTTCGTCGTGAAGTTAACTTAAACATCAAACGCTTGATGGAAATCGGATCATACCGTGGAATTCGTCACCGTCGTGGACTTCCTGTCCGCGGACAAAACACAAAAAACAACGCTCGCACTCGTAAAGGTAAACCTACTGCGATTGCTGGTAAGAAAAAATAAAATAGGAGGTAAAAAAATTGGCTAAACCAACACGTAAACGTCGTGTGAAAAAGAACATCGAATCTGGTGTTGCCCATATTCACGCTACATTTAATAACACTATTGTTATGATTACAGATGTTCATGGTAATGCTCTTGCATGGTCATCAGCTGGTGCGCTTGGCTTCAAAGGATCTCGTAAATCAACTCCTTTTGCTGCTCAAATGGCTGCTGAAGCTGCTGCAAAATCTGCACAAGAACATGGTCTAAAAACTGTTGAAGTTACTGTAAAAGGCCCTGGTTCAGGTCGTGAATCTGCTATTCGTGCACTTGCTGCTGCAGGTCTTGAAGTGACTGCAATTCGTGACGTGACTCCTGTACCACATAACGGTGCTCGTCCTCCAAAACGTCGTCGTGTATAATCATAATTACTATATAGTACACAAGTTTCGTTTCGAGGGGTGAAAAAATGATTGAGTTTGAAAAACCAACAATAACAAAAATTGATGAAAATAAAGATTACGGCAGATTTGTCATCGAACCGCTAGAACGTGGTTACGGAACAACTCTCGGTAATTCACTTCGTCGTGTACTCTTGTCTTCCTTACCAGGTGCGGCAGTTACATCAATCAAAATTGATGGAGTATTACACGAATTTGATACAATCCCAGGTGTACGTGAAGATGTTATGCAAATTATCCTTAATGTTAAAGGCCTTGCAGTAAAATCTTACGTAGAAGACGAAAAGATGATCGAACTTGATGTTGAAGGACCTGCAGAAGTAACTGCTGGTGATATTTTAACAGATAGCGACATTGAACTTGTTAACCCAGATCATTATCTCTTTACTATCGCTGAAGGCCATTCACTAAAAGCAACCATGACTGTTGCTAAAAAGCGTGGATATGTCCCTGCAGAAGGTAATAAAAAAGATGATGCACCTGTAGGAACATTGGCTGTTGATTCTATCTACACGCCAGTTAAAAAAGTTAATTATCAAGTTGAGCCTGCCCGTGTTGGTAGTAATGATGGCTTTGATAAATTAACAATTGAAATCATGACAAATGGAACAATCATTCCTGAAGATGCATTAGGTCTGTCTGCTCGAGTTTTAATCGAACACTTGAATCTCTTTACAGATTTAACAGAAGTTGCAAAAGCAACGGATGTTATGAAAGAAACTGAAAAAGTGAACGATGAAAAAGTACTTGACCGAACAATTGAGGAGCTTGATTTGTCCGTACGCTCATATAACTGTCTAAAACGTGCAGGTATTAACACTGTATTTGATTTAACAGAAAAATCTGAGCCTGAAATGATGAAAGTTCGCAACCTTGGACGTAAAAGTCTTGAAGAAGTTAAGGTTAAACTTGCTGACTTAGGTTTAGGACTAAAAAACGATAAATAATATAGGAGGACAAAATGGCTTACCGTAAACTAGGACGCACTAGCTCACAACGTAAAGCAATGCTTCGTGATTTAACGACTGATTTATTAATCAACGAAACAATTGTTACAACTGAAGCACGTGCAAAGGAAATCCGTAAAACAGTTGAAAAAATGATTACTTTAGGTAAACGTGGTGATCTTCATGCTCGTCGTCAAGCAGCTGCTTACGTACGTAATGAAATTGCATCAGAAAACTATGATGAAGCAACAGATAAATATTCATCTAAAACAGCTCTTCAAAAACTTTTTGATGATATCGCACCTCGTTACGCTGAACGTAATGGTGGATACACACGTATTCTTAAAACAGAACCACGCCGTGGAGATGCTGCTCCAATGGCAATTATTGAATTAGTATAATTTTTATCAATTTTGTTGAGTGTTATGATGGTGGAACGTTCTTTATTTCGTTCTTAGTCTAGCTCTGGTCTACCGCTAGGAATACTTCCTAGCGGGAACACTCATCATATTGTTAGGGTAACGCTTGTTTACGAAATGCATCTAGTTTTAGAGGGATTTCGCAAGCAGGCGTTTTGTTATGTCTAAAAAGCCCGATAAGAGCTCTTAGGCGCTTACTAATACCTCTATGAACTAAGTTGAACAAAATCGTCTTAAATTGGCTTTTAAATAGCTTAGTAAATTTCAAGTCTAAGTTAGCCATTAAGTAAAAAATCAACCGGAGATTTGTAGCAAAATATTTTTAGGGTAATCATTAATCCAATTTTCATTAGTGACACGTTCCCGTGATGAATAAGGGTGAGCATGGGAAATGTTCTCATGATTAAATATCTCAGAAAGTCGAACGAATTCTGAGCCATTATCGGCAGTGACGAAAAGTATTTTGTGTTGCTTGAGTATACTACATAAGGCATCGCTAACTGACTGTGCGAACTTATCGGGTATGAGATGAATAATTTCATGTCGACTAAGTCTATCCGTTACGGTTAATAAACAATTATTCTTATCTCTTGTTTGGATGACAGTATCAATTTCGTAATCTCCATTTTCAAGCTTTTCATTAATAATCGTAGGTCTTTTTTTCAATCGATGTTTCTGCAGGTTCAAAATTCTTACTGATTTTCTTTTTAGGAATTGAGGTCTTCTTGGATAAAGCATATTAGATTTATTCACCCCTAAGTAACCATGATGAATCCAGTAATAGATAGTTGAAATAGGTACGTTTATTTTTCTTGTTTTTACAACATCTCAGGAGAAAGTTTTAGTTTCATATAATGACAAATTGTCTCGTTAAGATTGGTTCCAGCAATTACCTTTTTTACAGATTGAGTCCTCTTTGACTCGTAATCATTTTGTGATTTAACCGCAGAGTAGATAGTTACAATTTTTCCTTTTCGAATCAATTGTCCTACTAGTCCACATTTTACTCCATTGTGAATGATCTGAGGAGCCTTTGCTAATCTTACTAGCTATTTCACGATTTGAATACTCTTCTTTAAGCCATCGTTCAATATTTCTTCTACTAGCTAGTGTTAAATGTTTTTCTTTTGGCTTATAATAGGCTTGTATCTCAGCAGGCTCCCTTTAATGTGTTTGCGGTAAATGATATTATGTCTCTCTGTGGTGTTTTTTAATAGTCTGAGTGGCTAACTTCATCTTAGAACTTTCACTTTTAAAAAGCTTATAAAATAATTTAAATTTTTTTCAAAAAGACCTTGACAAAGTGTAAAAAGGTGGGTATACTAATAAAGTTGCTAAAAGAGCAACCCAGTCATCATCAAAGCCAAATAAATTGAAAAAAGATATTGACAAAGAAGATGATAGCTGATAGAATAAAATAGTTGTCTCGTAAGAGATTCAAGACCTTTGAGAACTGAATAAGACAAGAAAAAACCAAACGTGAGGGTGATATGCAAGACATATTACCCGTCAATCAAAAAAGCAATAAATCTGTCAGCGACAGAAAAAGAACGAGTAAGTTCAAACTAAAATGAGAGTTTGATCCTGGCTCAGGACGAACGCTGGCGGCGTGCCTAATACATGCAAGTAGAACGCAGAGGACAGGTGCTTGCACCAGTCTAATGAGTTGCGAATGGGTGAGTAACGCGTAGGTAACCTACCTTATAGCGGGGGATAACTATTGGAAACGATAGCTAATACCGCATGAAAGTAGAAGACACATGTCATCTACTTAAAAGGGGCAAATGCTCCACTATGAGATGGACCTGCGTTGTATTAGCTAGTTGGTGAGGTAAAGGCTCACCAAGGCGACGATACATAGCCGACCTGAGAGGGTGATCGGCCACACTGGGACTGAGACACGGCCCAGACTCCTACGGGAGGCAGCAGTAGGGAATCTTCGGCAATGGGGGGAACCCTGACCGAGCAACGCCGCGTGAGTGAAGAAGGTTTTCGGATCGTAAAGCTCTGTTGTTAGAGAAGAACGGTAATGGGAGTGGAAAATCCATTACGTGACGGTAACTAACCAGAAAGGGACGGCTAACTACGTGCCAGCAGCCGCGGTAATACGTAGGTCCCGAGCGTTGTCCGGATTTATTGGGCGTAAAGCGAGCGCAGGCGGTTTGATAAGTCTGAAGTTAAAGGCTGTGGCTTAACCATAGTTCGCTTTGGAAACTGTCAAACTTGAGTGCAGAAGGGGAGAGTGGAATTCCATGTGTAGCGGTGAAATGCGTAGATATATGGAGGAACACCGGTGGCGAAAGCGGCTCTCTGGTCTGTAACTGACGCTGAGGCTCGAAAGCGTGGGGAGCAAACAGGATTAGATACCCTGGTAGTCCACGCCGTAAACGATGAGTGCTAGGTGTTAGGCCCTTTCCGGGGCTTAGTGCCGGAGCTAACGCATTAAGCACTCCGCCTGGGGAGTACGACCGCAAGGTTGAAACTCAAAGGAATTGACGGGGGCCCGCACAAGCGGTGGAGCATGTGGTTTAATTCGAAGCAACGCGAAGAACCTTACCAGGTCTTGACATCTTTCTGACCGTCCTAGAGATAGGATTTCCCTTCGGGGCAGGAGAGACAGGTGGTGCATGGTTGTCGTCAGCTCGTGTCGTGAGATGTTGGGTTAAGTCCCGCAACGAGCGCAACCCCTATTGTTAGTTGCCATCATTAAGTTGGGCACTCTAGCGAGACTGCCGGTAATAAACCGGAGGAAGGTGGGGATGACGTCAAATCATCATGCCCCTTATGACCTGGGCTACACACGTGCTACAATGGTTGGTACAACGAGTCGCAAGCCGGTGACGGCAAGCTAATCTCTTAAAGCCAATCTCAGTTCGGATTGTAGGCTGCAACTCGCCTACATGAAGTCGGAATCGCTAGTAATCGCGGATCAGCACGCCGCGGTGAATACGTTCCCGGGCCTTGTACACACCGCCCGTCACACCACGAGAGTTTGTAACACCCGAAGTCGGTGAGGTAACCATTTAGGAGCCAGCCGCCTAAGGTGGGATAGATGATTGGGGTGAAGTCGTAACAAGGTAGCCGTATCGGAAGGTGCGGCTGGATCACCTCCTTTCTAAGGAAATGGAAGACGTTTGGTCATGTCTTATTTAGTTTTGAGAGGTCTTATTTAAGTCATGAGAACGTTAAGAAATCTGTATGAAAATAGGAAATTGACGCTGTGTGCTTGCACAGAAGGAAATTTATCTTTTTCACTAAGATTTTAGTTCGAATACAATTAAGCTTCACGTAATAGAATAGTACCACCACTAATAATGTAACAACCAGTTTATTAGTCGGGGCCTTAGCTCAGCTGGGAGAGCGCCTGCTTTGCACGCAGGAGGTCAGCGGTTCGATCCCGCTAGGCTCCATTATCTAGGATACAAAGAGATGTTCGGCTTGCCGAAATTTCTGTAGAAAATTAGGAATCTGACACAGTGTGCTTGCACACAAGGAAGGTTATCTATTTTCCTAAGAAATTAATCTCGTGTTCAACTAGATAAATGATATTTGAATACGAACCTAAACTTACTAGAAATAAGTCAAAACCATCTCGTGTCTGAAGACACATCACTGGTTTGTTCCTTATTTTACGCAAGTTTTACGACAAGTCGTAACGGTTCTTAATATCATAATAGTCCATTGAAAATTGAATAACTATATCAAATTCCACGATCATACAAATGATTGTAGAAAAGTAACAAGAAATAAACCGAAAAAAAGATAAACGCGAACATATTAAAAAATAAGAAGGTCGAAAGACTGGAATAAGGTTAAGTTAATAAGGGCGCACGGTGGATGCCTTGGCACTAGAAGCCGAAGAAGGACGTGACTAACGACGAAATGCTTTGGGGAGCTGTAAGTAAGCGCTGATCCAGAGATGTCCGAATGGGGGAACCCACTAACTAATGGTTAGTATCCATGACTATAAAGGTCATGAGAAGGAAGACGCAGTGAACTGAAACATCTAAGTAGCTGCAGGAAGAGAAAGCAAACGCGATTGCCTTAGTAGCGGCGAGCGAAACGGCAGGAGGGCAAACCGAGGAGTTTACTCCTCGGGGTTGTAGGACTGCGACGTGGGACTTTAATTTAATAGAAGAATTACCTGGGAAGGTAAGCCAAAGAGAGTAACAGCCTCGTATTTAAAATTGAATTGAGCCCTAGCAGAATCCTGAGTACGGCGAGACACGCGAAATCTCGTCGGAATCTGGGAGGACCATCTCCCAACCCTAAATACTCTCTAGTGACCGATAGTGAACCAGTACCGTGAGGGAAAGGTGAAAAGCACCCCGTGAGGGGAGTGAAATAGAACCTGAAACCGTGTGCCTACAACAAGTTCGAGCCCGTTAATGGGTGAGAGCGTGCCTTTTGTAGAATGAACCGGCGAGTTACGTTATGATGCGAGGTTAAGTTGAAGAGACGGAGCCGTAGGGAAACCGAGTCTTAAAAGGGCGACTTAGTATCATGATGTAGACCCGAAACCATGTGACCTACCCATGAGCAGGTTGAAGGTGCGGTAAAACGCACTGGAGGACCGAACCAGGGCACGTTGAAAAGTGCTTGGATGACTTGTGGGTAGCGGAGAAATTCCAAACGAACTTGGAGATAGCTGGTTCTCTCCGAAATAGCTTTAGGGCTAGCGTCGATGTTAAGTCTCTTGGAGGTAGAGCACTGTTTGGGTGAGGGGTCCATCCCGGATTACCAATCTCAGATAAACTCCGAATGCCAAGTAGATATAATCGGCAGTCAGACTGCGAGTGCTAAGATCCGTAGTCGAAAGGGAAACAGCCCAGACCACCAGCTAAGGTCCCAAAATAATTGTTAAGTGGAAAAGGATGTGGGGTTGCACAGACAACTAGGATGTTAGCTTAGAAGCAGCTATTCATTCAAAGAGTGCGTAATAGCTCACTAGTCGAGTGACCCTGCGCCGAAAATGTACCGGGGCTAAAACAATTTACCGAAGCTGTGGATTACTAGTAATAGTAATGGTAGGAGAGCGTTCTATGTGTGAAGAAGGTATACCGTGAGGAGTGCTGGAACGCATAGAAGTGAGAATGCCGGTATGAGTAGCGCAAGACAGGTGAGAATCCTGTCCACCGTAAGACTAAGGTTTCCAGGGGAAGGCTCGTCCGCCCTGGGTTAGTCGGGACCTAAGGAGAGACCGAAAGGTGTATTCGATGGGCAACAGGTTGATATTCCTGTACTAGTATGTATAGTGATGGAGGGACGCAGAAGGCTAACTAAAGCGTGCGAATGGAAGAGCACGTCTAAGCAGTGAGGTGTGGTATGAGTCAAATGCTTATACCTGATACATTGAGCTGTGATGGGGAGCGAAGTTTAGTAGCGAAGTTAGTGATGTCACACTGCCAAGAAAAGCTTCTAGCGTTTAACTACATACTACCCGTACCGCAAACCGACACAGGTAGTCGAGGCGAGTAGCCTCAGGTGATCGAGAGAACTCTCGTTAAGGAACTCGGCAAAATGACCCCGTAACTTCGGGAGAAGGGGTGCTGTCAGCGATGACAGCCGCAGTGAATAGGCCCAAGCAACTGTTTATCAAAAACACAGCTCTCTGCTAAATCGTAAGATGATGTATAGGGGGTGACGCCTGCCCGGTGCTGGAAGGTTAAGAGGAGGGTTTAGCGCAAGCGAAGATCTGAATTGAAGCCCCAGTAAACGGCGGCCGTAACTATAACGGTCCTAAGGTAGCGAAATTCCTTGTCGGGTAAGTTCCGACCCGCACGAAAGGCGTAATGATTTGGGCACTGTCTCAACGAGAGACTCGGTGAAATTTTAGTACCTGTGAAGATGCAGGTTACCCGCGACAGGACGGAAAGACCCCATGGAGCTTTACTGCAGTTTGATATTGAGTATCTGTACCGCATGTACAGGATAGGTAGGAGCCATTGAGAACGGGACGCCAGTTTCGTTAGAGGCGATGTTGGGATACTACCCTTGTGTTATGGCTACTCTAACCCAGATAGGCAATCCCTATCGGAGACAGTGTCTGACGGGCAGTTTGACTGGGGCGGTCGCCTCCTAAAAGGTAACGGAGGCGCCCAAAGGTTCCCTCAGATTGGTTGGAAATCAATCGCAGAGTGTAAAGGTATAAGGGAGCTTGACTGCGAGAGCAACAACTCGAGCAGGGACGAAAGTCGGGCTTAGTGATCCGGTGGTTCCGCATGGAAGGGCCATCGCTCAACGGATAAAAGCTACCCTGGGGATAACAGGCTTATCTCCCCCAAGAGTTCACATCGACGGGGAGGTTTGGCACCTCGATGTCGGCTCGTCGCATCCTGGGGCTGTAGTCGGTCCCAAGGGTTGGGCTGTTCGCCCATTAAAGCGGCACGCGAGCTGGGTTCAGAACGTCGTGAGACAGTTCGGTCCCTATCCGTCGCGGGCGTAGGAAATTTGAGAGGATCTGCTCCTAGTACGAGAGGACCAGAGTGGACTTACCGCTGGTGTACCAGTTGTCTTGCCAAAGGCATCGCTGGGTAGCTATGTAGGGAAGGGATAAGCGCTGAAAGCATCTAAGTGCGAAGCCCCCCTCAAGATGAGATTTCCCATGATTTAATATCAGTAAGAGCCCTGAGAGATGATCAGGTAGATAGGTTAGAAGTGGAAGTGTAGTGATACATGTAGCGGACTAATACTAATAGCTCGAGGACTTATCCAAAGATAAGAAATAGTTGTCACACGTTTATTGACAAAGAGGTAGAGTTCTTGATAAGATATAGTTATTCAATTTTGAGTGGACTAATCTTAAGTAGTGAGAACGTTAAAAAATCTGTATGAAAATAGGGAATTGAGGCTGTGTGGTTGCACACAAGGAAGTTTAACTTTTTCAGTAAGATTTAAGTTCGAATACAGTTCAATCATAAGTTAAGTGACGATAGCCTAGGAGATACACCTGTACCCATGCCGAACACAGTAGTTAAGCCCTAGAACGCCTGAAGTAGTTGGGGGTTGCCCCCTGTTAGATACGGAAGTCGCTTAGCTTAGACCACTCGATGGGAGTTTAGCTCAGCTGGGAGAGCATCTGCCTTACAAGCAGAGGGTCAGCGGTTCGAACCCGTTAACTCCCATAGTATTAAGCGGGTGTAGTTTAGTGGTAAAACTACAGCCTTCCAAGCTGTTGTCGCGAGTTCGATTCTCGTCACCCGCTTTATAGTTTTTACCAAGCTATACATTTATACTGTAGCTTGGGCGCGTAGCTCAGGTGGTTAGAGCGCACGCCTGATAAGCGTGAGGTCGGTGGTTCGAGTCCACTCGTGCCCATTAAAACATATGGTCCGTTGGTCAAGGGGTTAAGACACCGCCTTTTCACGGCGGTAACACGGGTTCGAATCCCGTACGGACTATATATGGAGGATTACCCAAGTCCGGCTGAAGGGAACGGTCTTGAAAACCGTCAGGCGTGTAAAAGCGTGCGTGGGTTCGAATCCCACATCCTCCTTTAAAGATTATCGCGGGATGGAGCAGCTAGGTAGCTCGTCGGGCTCATAACCCGAAGGTCGTAGGTTCAAATCCTGCTCCCGCAATAGACATTATTTGTATTTATCATGGCTCGGTAGCTCAGTTGGTAGAGCAATGGATTGAAGCTCCATGTGTCGGCGGTTCGATTCCGTCTCGCGCCATTACAATTTAATATTATGGAAAGATAGCGAAGAGGCTAAACGCGGCGGACTGTAAATCCGCTCCTTCGGGTTCGGGGGTTCGAATCCCTCTCTTTCCATCCTAACGGGCATAGTTTAAAGGTAGAACTAAGGTCTCCAAAACCTTCAGTGTGGGTTCAATTCCTACTGCCCGTGTTAGAAATATGGCGGGTGTGGTGAAGTGGTTAACACATCAGATTGTGGCTCTGACATTCGTGGGTTCGATTCCCATCACTCGCCTATTTTATTGGGGTATAGCCAAGCGGTAAGGCAAGGGACTTTGACTCCCTCATGCGTTGGTTCGAATCCAGCTACCCCAGTTTTTAAATGAAAATTTGAAATGCCGGCGTGGCGGAATTGGCAGACGCGCTGGACTCAAAATCCAGTGTCCTCACGGACGTGCCGGTTCGACCCCGGCCGCCGGTATAGAAAAAAGACAAGGTTTCTAGGCCTTGTCTTTTTTGTATTCATTCACTATCTAAGTAAACTGTAGTTATCAATTCTTATTTATAACTTTCCTAAGATGATTTTTAGAGATATTGTGCTAATTTGGATGTGGTTTTTCTGATTATTTTCAATACTGTTGCTTCTTCATTATTGTTGGATATGTTATGCTGTTATAGGGGATTTATTTTGATAATACATAATGATTAATCTTATAAATTATAAATGAGATCGGAATTTTTGTATCTAGAAGAAGGCTCTCAGGTCTCCTAGTAGTAGTTATCTCTTAAAGATGCTAATAGGTATATGCTTAATTTACCCAACGATTCTATTGAAGAAACTGAGGACTTTTTATTAAATAGTGAATATAATTGGAAATGTTATTCGGAAGAGGAGTTTGAACTTGAATTTGCTATTATTTATAATAGTAAACACGTTGGAGGTTTGAGTCTTACAAAAAGGGCTGATGAGAATGTTGTTGAAATTGGCTGGATTTTGGCCAGGCCGTTTTGGCATCAAGGAATTGCTTTTGAGGCAGCTCATTCTGCTATAAGTTACTTTTCTGAAACATTCCAAGTTAAACATTTTATTGCCCACTGTGATAGTCAAAACCAAGCTTCTTATTTATTAATGGAAAAATTAGGCATGAAACGAATCTCGGTTTCTGATGGTCGGTTGAATAAGAAGGCCAAAGAAACGACTTCAGAGTATCTCTATCGTTTAGACTTATAAGAATAGTAACCTTATAATGCTGACAGTCTTATTTATCGTTAATGCAATGATATAGTGGTTATCAAATGAAGCTCTCGCTATAATTCATACGGAGATAGTATTAATAGCTCACTCTTTCGCAGTATTCTAATTATTTTTTCTTCTTAACAAGTAAGCATGATTTTGCTATACTAAAGAAAAGCGCTTACAGGAGATAGTGTGATGGAAATAAAAGATATGATGGCTCTAGTTGAAGATATGAAAGTCGGTGTTTTTGCTACGGTTGGGCAGGACGGTGAACCTCATGCTAGGCATGCTCATATAACTGCTGCTAATGAAGAAGGTATATTTTTTATGACTAGTCCAAAGACACATTTTTATCAGCAACTAATGGGTGATGAGCGTATTGCTTTGACGGCGATGTTAGAAGATGGTTATTTGACACAGGTTATACGTATTGAGGGAGTTGCAAGACCGGTTGAAAATAAGTACTTGAAGTCGGTCTTTGCTAATAATCCTTACTATGATTACATTTATAAAGATGATGATGGCAGTAGTATGCAAGTGTTTCACCTTTATAAGGGAGAAGGATTTTACCATAGTTTGACTCAAGGACATAAGTATATTTTCTCAGTTGGTAGGCAAGAAGAAGTGTATGTCAAGCCAATCTAGTTTAGATACTTTTACTTCCGCTTTTTAAATATGTTTAGATCTGATATTTGTTTAAGATTTGCTAATAAGACTTAAAAGCCGAAGACTAGAATTTATTAGTAAGAGTGAGTTTGTTAGAAAAGACAAAGTTGACTAACTTTGTCTTTTCTTGTTGACGCTAATATTATGGCTTTAGGAGTTATTATGTCAAAGCAATCACAGTTAGGGACCTCGCCAATTGCGAGCATTCCCAATATTTTGTCGGAAATCTTAGAAGCTTCGCTAGGACTTCTGACAATAATCTTTATGTTGCTACTTGTCGTCCTACAGTTTTTAATTGTAAGAAAAATATTAGTAGAACTAGACGGTTTAAAATAATCATTCAATTAGTGCCAGGGCTTCTATTTGGTTTACTTATCAACTGTTATGATCGTTTGCTCCAGAGGGTTCAGGCTATCAATCATTATGGTAGCCAATTAAATGTCCTATTGTTAAGTGTTTTGGTGCTTGCGTTAGGTGTTTACCTTAAAGTAAGTTCTGATTTTATTCCGATGCCAGGTGATGGCCTGCCTCAATCAATTTCCAGTGCTTATCATTTACCCTTCGCTGGAGGACGCTTATGGCAACTTTATGGGCAAGACCTTATGTATCCATATTAGCAAAAAGAAGTTAAACTATTTTCCTTTCTAGAAAGCATATCATAAACATGCTCTAACAGGCATAAGTAAAGGAAGCTTCAAATCAGAACTCTCTCTCGTATGAATTCAAAATAAAGCCTATTCCTAAGGATGTGCTATAATGTAGTCAGAAAAGAGGATAATCCACCATGGAAAAACAAGAATATATCAAAATTCTACAAGATGTTATTCAAATTGGATCAGAAAATGGCAATGAAGAGCAAGTTGCTATGTATTATCGTGATCTTTTAAAAAGGCATGGTATTCATTCGCAACTAGTGACCTATTCTGAAGGAAGAAGCAGTCTGATTTCAGAGATTTCAAACGGATCTGGGCCTGTGCTTGCCTTATCAGGACATATGGATGTTGTTAGTGTTGGTAATGTTGAGGATTGGACTTATCCCCCATTTTCAGGGTATATTGAAAAAGATGTTATTTGGGGAAGAGGAGCATCAGATATGAAGGCCGGATTGACAGCGCTGATTCTTGCTTTTATTGAAATCTATGAATCTCAACAATTTAAAGGAAAAGTGAAGTTATTAGCAACTGTTGGTGAAGAGGTTGGAGAACTTGGCTCTGCTCAATTGACGGATTTAGGGTATTTGGATGATGTTGAGGCAGTACTAATTGGGGAACCTTGTAACATTGGAGTTGTGTATGGACATAAAGGGTCTCTTAATTATAAGGTTACCTCAAAGGGAACGTCTGCACATTCTTCAACGCCGGAGTTGGGCAATAATGCCATCGAACATCTCTTACTAGCTATGACTAAGATTTCAGAGAGAATTACTCAGAAGTCAGATCAAATTGTAAATGAAGTATTGGGGAAAACTTTCCATAATATTACCTTAGTGACAGGTGGTAGCCAAGTCAATTCTATTCCGGAGTATGCTAATTTTGAAGCTAATGCTAGAACTATTCCTGAATTTGACAATCAGGCATTAATGCAAGAGGTTTTTGCAGTTATTCAGGAGTTAAACAAAAAGGAAGGTTTTGATTTAGAAGCAACTATTACGGCTGATCAGCCTCCAGTTCAAACCAATCCTAACTCAAAATTAATTGAAACGATTACTGA
This sequence comes from Streptococcus porcinus, assembly GCF_901542335.1. Classification (NCBI taxonomy): domain Bacteria; kingdom Bacillati; phylum Bacillota; class Bacilli; order Lactobacillales; family Streptococcaceae; genus Streptococcus; species Streptococcus porcinus. The sequence continues at coordinate 76,106 of NZ_LR594036.1, forward strand.
TGTTGCTAATGCTATTGATACCTTGAAGCCTCAATCACTAGTTCATCAGATGAATACTGTACTTGGTGAGGACGAACAACTGAATTTAGAGGATTTTTCTGACTTGAAGCAGGTAAAACCAATGGTTGTATCAGGGACAACCGATGCTGCGCAATTTATTAGAGCCAATGATAATTTGGAGTTAGCTGTCTATGGTCCGGGTATGCCAACACTAAACCATAAACGAGATGAAAGGTTGCCATTAGCTCAATACTTAGATTTTATTGATGCCTATAAAGCTATTATTGAGTCCTACTTGATACGTGGCTAGTTGTTACAGGTTATATCCACAACAGGTCGTTTTTAAAGGAAAAAGAAAAGTCCGTAGTAAGGGAATTGCTATATAGCATGTAAAACTCTATTTGTTTAAAGTGATAAAAAGTCAACTGCTGAAAAACAGTTGACTTTTTAATTGTTAAATTGTAATTAAAATTATAACTGTGTAAAGTCTAGTACTTTACGGCCTTGAATAAGCCCTTTTTCCATTTCGTCAAAAACTTGTGGCGCTGTATCTACAGGAACTGTTTCAACTACTGGAACAACTAATCCTTGAGCACCAAAGGCAAAAGCTTCTTCAAGGTCTTTACGAGTTCCGACTAGTGATCCTTTGATGCGGATGCCATCTAGAACAGTTTTTACGATGCTTAAATCCATGTATTCTGAAGGAAGACCAACAGCAACAACAGTACCACCGGCACGAACACTTTCAACAGCTTGGTTGAAGGCAACTTTAGAAACAGCGGTAACAACTGCTCCGTGACAGCCACCGGATACTTTTTGAATATAGGCTGGAACATCTTCTATTTCTTTACCATTAACGATAACGTCAGCTCCACATTCTTTGGCAAGTTCTAATTTATCTTGGTTGATATCAACAGCAATAACTTGAGCGTTAAAGACTTTTTTGGCGTATTGGATGGCAAGGTTGCCTAAACCACCAGCTCCGTAGATAACAATCCATTCGCCAGGAGCAATGTCAGACTCTTTGATTGCTTTATAGGTTGTAACACCAGCACAGGTAATAGATGAGGCCTGTGCTGGGTCAAGGTTTTCTGGTACTTTAACAGCATAATCAGCTGTGACAAGAGCATATTCACTCATACCACCGTCAACGGTGTAACCTGCATTTTTAACAGAACGGCATAGTGTTTCTCTACCGGTAGTACAGTATTCACAGTGACCACAACCTTCAAAGAACCATGCAATTGACACACGGTCACCAACTTGTAAAGTTGAGACGCCTTCACCGATTTCTTGGACAATACCAATACCTTCATGACCAAGGATAGTGCCAGGAACTTCACCGAAATCACCATGTGCAACGTGTAAGTCTGTGTGACAGACACCACAGTATTCTACTTTGACAAGTGCTTGACCATAACCCACTTTGGGTACTTCGTGGTCAATAACATCTACGCCAGTGCTTGTTTGATTAACAACAACTGCTTTCATATAAATCCCTCCGATAATAATTATCATATATTGAAAACGCTTACACTAATATTTTATGATTTTGTGATTATTTTGTCAAACGATTTTTTGTTATTTATCAAAAAATCAGTCATAGAATGAAAAAAGGGCTCTTATATGATAAAGTAAAGTGACAGTAATGGAAAAGTAACACCATGCAGAAAGGATTTTTTGATGGAAGTTATTGATAAATTGATTTCTCAGAACGCTGAATTAATGAACTTATTGAAACTGATAAAGGGTTTAGATTTACCAGATTCGTGGCTTTGTGCGGGTACTTTACGGAACTTTATTTGGAATAAGTTGTCAAACCATAATGAAATTTTGACAACGGACATTGATTTGGTATTTTTTGATCCTAACATGACTTATCAAGAAAGCTTGACTTTGGAGCAAAGTATAATGAGAAAATTCCCCCAATACAACTGGGACGTTAAAAATGAGGTCTATATGCACTATCATACACCAGCTGCCTCAGCTTATAGTAGTGCCTGTGATGCTATTTCGAAATTTCCTGAAAAGTGTACAGCTATTGCAGCTAGATTGGATGACAAAAACCAGCTAGAGCTCTTTTTGCCTTATGGAGAAGCAGATATTTTACAATTTCAGGTAAATCCAACACCCTACTATACAGAAAATAGAGAGCGCCACAAAAAATACAATCAAAGGCAATACCAAAAAAATTGGTCCTCTACCTGGCCGCAATTGAAGGTAAGTTTTTTTCCAGAATAAGACTTTCTCGGGAAGAAAGAGTAAAGATGTTTGTCGAAAGCTTAAAAATCTAGAGAAAAGAGCAACAAAATGAAATTTTTTGAAATCTTTTGTTTTATTATTGAAACAAATTGGAGTATAATATAAGGGTTAAAGAATAACTAAAAGAAAGGCTTTTCATGACAATTCCTGTTTTTCTTGAACTTGTGGAGATGAAGGCCAAGACAGCAAGTGTTTTACCTTTTTTAATTGGTTTATGCTTTAGTTACTATTACTACGGAAGTGTTCATCTTTTTTGGGTTCTATTATTTTTTATCGCCATGTTTTGTTTCAATATGTTTGTTGATGTCTGGGATAATTATAATGACTATAAAAATGCTATTAATTTAGATTACCAAGCCAAGACGAATATTATTGGACGCGAGAACTTATCTCTCAAATTAATAGAGCAAATGATGGCTATCTTTCTCTTTATTTCAGCGACTATTGGTATCCTTTTAACCATGATGGTAGGGTGGCCATTATTAGTCATGGGACTATTTTGCTTTGCGGTTGGAATACTCTATTCGTACGGTCCAAAACCTTTATCAAGCTTACCTTTGGGGGAGTTTTTCTCTGGTTTTACAATGGGTTTTATGATTAGTCTGATTTGTGTTTATTTGAATACCTATGACAATTTTAGATGGGATTTTGCAACTTTAGGAGCAATCTTTCTGATTTCCTTGCCAAATACATTATGGATTGCTAATCTAATGTTGGCCAATAACTTATGTGATAAAGAAGAAGATGAAAGCAACCATCGCTACACTTTAGTTCATTATACGGGACTACAAGGAGGACTGGTTCTCTTTGCTTTGGGTAATATTATGGCTATGCTGGCAATTATCGGACAATATACGCTTGGACTTGCTCCAATGACTGTATTATTGTGCTTATTTTTAGTGCCATTTATTTATAAGCAAACCTATCTACTTTGGCAGAAACAAGTTAAGAAAGAAACTTTTATCTGTGCTGTTCGAATTTTGGCTTTAGGTTCATTAACACAAGTAGTAACCTATTTTATCGGGATACTATTAACATAAAGACATTGACATTAATATTAAGAAGGAGAATATTATGCAAGAGATATTAGTACTGGGAGCTGGTTATGCTGGTTTGAAAACGGTACGTAATTTACAAAAACAAACGGGTGATTTTCATATTACACTGGTAGATCGTAATGACTATCACTATGAAGCGACAGAGCTTCATGAAGTAGCGGCGGGATCACAGCCAAAAGAAAAAATTTCATATCCTATCCAAGATGTTATCAACCCTAAGAAAGTAACCTTCATCCAAGATGATGTTGTCAAAGCTAATCCTGAGGCTTCTACAGTTGAATTAAAAAATAATGGAACTCTTCATTATGATTACGTGGTTGTATCACTGGGCTTTTGTTCAGAAACTTTTGGAATCAGCGGTGCTAAAGAGAATGCCCTTCAAATGGTAGATATTAATACAGCTGAAAATATTCATCATCATATTTTGCACATGATGGAAAAATACCGTGAAACAAAAGATAAGAATTATCTCCGTCTATTGATTTGTGGAGCTGGTTTTACAGGTATTGAGTTAGCGGGAGCTTTAGTTGATGAGCGCAAACGATACGCTAAAATTGCCGGTGTGACAGAAGATCAGATTGAAATTGTCTGCGTTGAAGCAGCTACTCGTATTTTACCGATGTTTGACGATAAATTAGCTCAATATGGTGTTGACTTAATTGAAAAATTGGGTGTCAACTTAATGCTTGGCTCAATGATTAAAGAGATTAAACCAGGTGAGGTTGTTTACGTAACAAGTCCGGATGAAGATGCAGAACGTCACTCAATCGCTGCTGAAACAATCATATGGACAACAGGGGTTAGTGGAAGTCCGATAATGGGTGAATCTGGCTTTGCAGAACGTCGTGGCCGTGTTGTGGTCAACAAAGATTTACGTGATCCAAAAAACGACAAGGTCTATATTCTTGGGGATGTATCAGCCTTTATAGATCCGGAAACAAATCGTCCTTTCCCAACGACGGCTCAAATTGCCACACGTATGGGAGCACATGCTGCTAAGAACTTGGCGCGTCAATTAAAAGGAGAAGAAACGGAAGATTTCAACTACAAATCTTTAGGAACAGTTGCTTCTGTTGGTAATACACACGCCTTTGGTTTAGTTGGTAAATCAAAAGTTAAAGGATATCCAGCCTCAGTTGTTAAGAAAAGCATCATGAACAAATCATTAGTTGATATCGGTGGCTTGAAAGAACTTCTTGCCAAAGGTCGTTTCGATTTGTATCATTAAGATATGATGAATTACTTTTAGTATACTTACCTTACGCTACTTGAAACAAAGTAAGGATTACACAAATCGGAGGAAGATTTATGACTATTGAAACACTAGCACGATTTCAATTTGCAATGACAACAGTATTCCACTTTTTCTTTGTGCCTTTCACAATTGGAACCTGTTTTGTTGTAGCCATTATGGAAACTTGTTATGTGGTCACCAAAAAAGAAGAATACAAAAAAATGACAAAATTCTGGGGTAATATCATGCTCCTCAGTTTTGCGGTAGGAGTTGTTACCGGTATTATCCAAGAATTTCAATTTGGGATGAACTGGTCTGATTACTCACGTTTTGTTGGTGATATTTTTGGGGCCCCACTCGCAATTGAAGCCTTATTAGCCTTCTTTATGGAATCAACATTCCTAGGCCTTTGGATGTTTACTTGGGATAATCCAAAGATTGGTAAGAAACTTCATCTTAGCTTTATTTGGTTGGTCGTTTTTGGCTCATTAATGTCAGCCATGTGGATTTTGATTGCTAATAGCTTCATGCAACATCCTGTTGGTTATGAAGTTGTTAATGGCAGAGCACAGATGACAGATTTCTTAGCTCTTATTAATAACCACCAGTTCCATTATGAATTTGGCCATGTCATTACTGGCGCCATCACTATGGGTGGTACTGTTATTGCTGGTATGGCAGCTTTCAAACTGCTGAAAAAAGAAACCTTAACTGAATCTGTTCAAAAAATATATAAAAAATCACTACGTTTAGGTTTGTTAGTCACTTTGCTAGGCTCTATCTCAGTAATGGGGATGGGGGATTTACAGATGAAAGCTTTGCTTAATGATCAACCTATGAAATTTGCTGCAATGGAGGGTGATTATGAAGATTCTGGGGATCCAGCTGCCTGGACCGTTCTTGCTTGGGCTAATGAAGCTAAAAAAGAACAAGTGTTTGGAGTGAAAATTCCTTATATGCTAAGTATTCTCTCTTATGGTAAACCTTCTGGTTCTGTCAAGGGAATGAATACGGCTAATAAAGAATTAGTTGCTAAGTATGGTCAAGATAATTATTTTCCAATGGTTAACTTGCTCTTTTACGGTTTCCGTACCATGGCTGCTTTTGGCACCTTAATGTTAGGTGTTTCGGCGCTAGGATTATTCTTAACGCGTCCAAAGAAACCAATTCTATATGAGAAGAAATGGATGCTTGTCATTGTTGCTTTGACCACAATTGCTCCCTTCTTGTCAAATACATTTGGTTGGATTATTACAGAGCAAGGGCGCTATCCTTGGACAGTTTATGGCTTGTTTAAAATCAAAGATAGTGTTTCTCCAAATGTCTCAGTTGCCTCTCTACTCTTCTCAAACACTGTTTATTTCTTGTTATTTAGTGCTTTAGGGGCTATGATGGTCTATCTTGTTATTCGTGAGTTGAACAAAGGACCTGAGCATGAGGAAGTTCTATTACAAAATTTAAAACAATCAAGCATTGACCCGTTTGAGAAAGGAGCATTCTAATGAGTGGATTACAATTTTTCTGGTTTTTCCTAATTGGTCTTCTCTTTTCCGGATTCTTTTTCTTAGAAGGTTTTGACTTCGGAGTTGGTATGGCAGTTCAAACCTTAGCTCATAACGAAGATGAAAAAGATCAAATTGTTTCAACAATTGGCCCTGTTTGGGACGGAAATGAAGTATGGCTCTTAACAGCTGGAGGTGCGATGTTTGCATCCTTCCCATACTGGTATGCATCTTTATTTAGTGGTTATTATTTAATCCTTTTGACAATATTGTTTGGTTTAATTATTCGTGGTGTCTCCTTTGAGTTCAGACACAATGTACCAGCCAAGCAAAAAAATATTTGGAATTGGACTCTAACAATTGGTTCAGCTCTAGTTCCTTTCTTTTTTGGATTGATGTTTGTTAGCCTTGTTCAAGGGATGCCTATAGACGCAAAAGCTAATATGACTGCTCGTTTTGGTGATTATTTCAATATCTTCTCTATTGTTGGAGGGGTAGCTATGTTGCTATTGACCTACCTACATGGTTTGAACTACATAGCATTGAAGACAGAGGGTCCTGTGAGAGACCGTGCAAATAACGTAGCGCAATTGCTTTATTGGGTACTATATCTAGGCTTAGTAGCTTTTGCACTCTTACTTTTCTTCCAAACAGATTTCTTTGCTAAACGCTTTGTGGCTACCTTACTATTGTTACTTGTAATCGTTGCGCTTTCTGTCTATGCTCATATGTCAGTCTTTAAAAAAGCAGAGATGTCAGCTTTTATTGCAAGTGGCTTGACGCTGGTGTCAGTTGTTGTGCTTTTGTTCCAAGGATTGTTCCCACGAGTTATGATTTCATCAATCTCTTCTAAATACGACTTGTTGATCGAAAATGCCTCTTCATCTCCTTATACCTTGAAGATTATGTCCATTGTTGCGGTTTCTTTAGTGCCATTTGTTTTGGCTTACACTGCTTGGGCTTACTACATTTTCAGAAAACGTATTACATTGCCAGTCATTGTTACGGGGGAAAAATAATGCTAGATAAAGCGGTTATGCGCTTGTCGGGTATTCATAAAATGTTAGGATTGCTTGCAGGATTAGATTTCCTACAGGCAATCTTTATTATAGGTCAAGCTTACTTTTTGAGTCAGGCCATTTCAGGTTTATGGCAAGGACAGTCTTTATCAAAACAGAGTTTAGCTATCTTATATTTTCTATTATGTTATCTGGCAAGACATCTTATTAATTTTATCAAGGATGAAGAACTAGATCGGTTTGCAGCAAAACATGCACAAGAATTGCGTAGCCAATTGCTGGGGAAACTCTTTTTGCTAGGTCCGCAAATTGTCCAAGAAGAAGGATCTGGGAATGTGATTACAATGGCCTTAGATGGAATAGCGTTAGTGGAGAATTACCTGCATCTAGTCTTGAATAAAATGATGAATTTGTCGGTGATTCCTTTTATAGTTTTAGCATTCATCTTTTATATGGACAGTGAGTCAGGCCTTATCTTACTCTTGGTTTATCCACTTATTATTATTTTTATGATTATCCTTGGCTTAGCAGCTAAAGCTCGTGCAGATAAACAATATGCCTCTTACCAAGTTTTATCTAATCATTTTTTAGATTCTTTAAGAGGGATTGATACCCTTCGATTTTTTGGACTTAGTAAACGTTATGCAAAGAGCATCTATCGAATCAGTGAGTCTTTCCGCAAAGCCACCATGTCCGCTTTACGAATTGGGATTTTATCAACGTTTGCTTTAGACTTTTTTACCACGCTATCTATTGCTATTGTGGCAGTAATGTTGGGATTGCGGTTAATTAATGAACAAATCCTACTATTTCCTGCTCTAACAGTCTTAATCTTAGCGCCAGAATATTTCATCCCTATTCGAGATTTTTCAAGTGATTATCATGCTACGCTAGATGGAAAGAATGCTTTTTCGGCTGTGCAGAGGATTCTCAACCGTCCAGAAAGCAAGCAAGAGCAACTCTTAATCAACGAATGGACTGATAAAAGTTGTTTGAGCCTTGATAATATCAAACTTTCTTATGATGGAAAGGACATTATGTCAATTCCTCATCTAGAACTTAGTGGCATAAAAAAAGTTGCCCTAGTTGGTATGAGTGGATCGGGTAAATCAACCTTAGTTAATCTTTTGAGTGGTTTTCTAGTTCCAGACAGTGGAAACTTCCAACTTGATAGGCAAAAGTTATTAAACTTAGACCAAGAAGCTTGGCGAAAACAATTAATTTACATTCCTCAGGCTCCTTATGTTTTTGAAATGAGCTTACGCGACAATATTACTTTTTACACGCCAGAAGCAAGCTTAGAAGATATTCAGGAAGCTATCAAAGTGGTGGGGCTAGAAGAATTAGTTGCAGAATTGCCAAAGGGACTTGATACTAGAATCGGGAATGGTGCTCGGCCTCTAAGCGGAGGTCAGGCTCAACGCATTGCCTTGGCGCGTGCTTTCCTAGATAAAGAACGCCGTGTTCTTTTATTTGATGAGCCGACAGCTCACTTAGACTTGGAAACTGAAATTGAGTTAAAAGCAAGGATGCTTCCTCTAATGGCTAATCGTTTAGTTATTTTTGCGACCCACCGCTTACACTGGCTTAAAGATATGGATCACATTATTGTGTTGGATCATGGACAGGTTGTAGAAGCTGGGTCTTATTCAGACTTGATAGCTAAAAAAGGCTACTTATATGATTTAAAAAATGCCATGGGAGGTCAGAATGCTTAAAATTCCCTTATTAAAAGCTTTTGAAAAGGACCAATGGGTTAAACCATATTTTAAACATTATTGGAAAGCTTTAGTTTTGGCCTTGATCTTAGGTTTCCTAACCTTCTTTTCGGCCTCTGCTTTAATGTTTAATTCTGGATTTTTGATTAGTAAATCGGCCTCTTTGCCAAGCAATATTCTTTTGGTTTATATTCCAATCGTTCTAACCCGTGCCTTTGGTATCGGACGCCCGGTTTTTCGCTACTTGGAACGCCTTACTAGTCATAACTGGGTTTTGAAGATGACTTCAAAATTACGGCTAAAACTCTATAACAGACTAGAAGAAGATGCTATTTTTCTCAAACGTAATCACCGTCTTGGGGATATTATGGGGCTTTTAGCTGAGGATATTAATCATATTCAAAATCTCTATTTAAGGACTATTTTCCCGACTATTATTGCTTGGGTGCTTTATAGTTTTGTTGTTTTAGCTGTTGGTTATTTTTCGTGGTGGTTTGCTCTTGTCCTCTTCTTCTATTTAGGGCTGTTGGTGGTAGTCTTTCCCTTATGGTCTGTTCTAGTCAATGGTGCTCGGCAAGAGCAAGAAAAGGTTCTTAAAAACCGCTTGTATACGGATTTAACGGATAATGTTTTAGGGATCTCAGATTGGATTTTTAGTCAGCGAGGGCATGCCTATGTCCAGCTACATGAACAATCTGAAGCGGAACTTGCGCAAGTGCAGGCTGATATGCGACGTTTTAACAATCGGCGTAGCCTGCTATTTGAGATGGCTTTTGGACTACTTGCGGTCCTTGTCTTGGTTTGGGCTAGTTATCAGTTTTCGGGAACTCGTGGTGGAGCAGCTAACTGGATTGCGGCCTTTGTTCTTTCTGTATTTCCTTTAGCTGAGGCTTTTGCTGGTCTATCAAGCGCAGCTCAGGAAACGAATGTTTATGCAGACTCTATAAAAGGTTTGAATGACTTGCCTGCTGCCGGAACTTTCGCTGAGAGTCAAATCATACCTAAGGAACCCTTCACTATTCAGGTCAATAAGGTCAGCTTTACCTATGATGGACAATCGAAAAAAGTATTAGATACTATTGATTTGACCATTGAGCAAGGACAAAAATTAGCCATTTTAGGTCAAAGCGGTTCTGGTAAAAGTACATTAGCAACCCTTCTTAGAGGAGATTTACAGCCAAGTCAAGGTCAAATTTTTCTTGGCGGAGTGAATGTTTGTGACTTGAGTGATTCCATTGCTGACTACATCGGGGTTATTCAACAGGCTCCCTATCTCTTTAATACCAGTCTGATTAATAATATTCGTCTGGGGAATGAAGCGGCGACTGAACAAGATGTTTGGCGCGTGCTTGAACAAGTTGGTTTGAAAGATATGGTATCAGCTCTACCTAAGGGCTTGGCGACGATGGTTGATGAGGCAGGACTACGCTTCTCAGGTGGCGAACGCCATCGCTTAGCATTAGCCAGGATTCTTTTGCAAGATACCCCAATTGTTCTTTTGGACGAACCAACAGTAGGATTAGATCCTATTACCGAAAAAACGTTATTAGATACCTTTATGAAACTCCTCAAGGGAAAAACTATTATCTGGATTACGCATCATCTAAAAGGGATTGAAAATGCAGATCAGGTTATTTTTATTGAAAACGGACAAATCGAAATGTCTGGCTCCCCAGCTTATTTGGCTGAAACAAGCCGCCGCTTCCGTCATCTAAAAGCTATTGACGACGGCGAATAGATGTTCGTTAGAAAAAGTTGAGTAATCATTCTAAATTTCATGCAGGTTATTAGGTGCCACTGTTGGCTGACGCTAGCAGAACTAGAAACAAAAAAATCTGAGGATTGTACTGCACCCCAAAAGTTGGACAAAAAATCTAACATTTGGGGTGTTTTTGTATGAAATTAAGTTATGAAGATAAATTAGAAATTTATCGTTTAAAGAAGTCAGGTGTTTCCTGGACTCAATTAGAGATTCAATTTGGAGTAACCCGCTGCAACTTAAAATATACCATTCGACTGATGGATCGTTATGGAGTTGAGATCGTTAAGAAGCAAAAGTACCAAGCTTATTCACCTGAAATGAAGCAAGAAATGATTAATAAAGTCTTGAAAGATGGGCAATCCTTAATGTCAGTTTCTCTAGATTACGCCTTCCCAAATCCAGGAACTCTTGCCAATTGGATAGCGCAATACAAGAAAAATGGTTATACTATTGTTGAGACAACAAAAGGGAGACCAGCAAAAATGGGACGTAAACCAAAGAAAACTTGGGAAGAAATGACTGAATTAGAGCGCCTTCAGGAAGAGAACGAATATCTCAGAACGGAGAACGCCTTCCTAAAAAAGTTAAAAGAGTTAGAAGAACGGGACGAAGCTATCGAGAAAGAACGACAGAAATCATTAAAGAAATGGTTGATGGAGGATTTAGATTAGGTTTACTTCTAAGAGCAGCTCAATTAGCTCGTTCAACCTATTACTATCATCTTAAGCAACTAGAACAAGATGATTTAGACAAGTCCATTAAAAACCAAATTCAAGAAGTCTATCAGAAACATAAAGGTAACTATGGCTATCGTCGAATCACTTTGGAACTGCGTAACAGAGGTTTTATCATCAACCACAAAAGAGTTCAGCGCTTGATGAAAGAACTAGGTTTGGCAGCGAGAATACGTCGCAAAAGACGCTATTCATCTTATAAGGGTGAGGTTGGAAAGAAAGCAGATAACCTTATTCAACGCCATTTTGAAGCCTCTAAACCTTTTGAGAAGTGTTACACCGATGTGACTGAATTTGCTTTACCTGAGGGAAAACTCTATTTATCACCAGTTCTTGATGGTTATAATAGCGAGATAATAAACTATACCATTTCACGTTCTCCTAACTTAAACCAAATTAAAACGATGCTAGAAAAGACATTTCCAGATAAATACTATAACGGAACTATTTTACATAGTGATCAAGGCTGGCAGTATCAGCACAACTATTATCATCACTTTTTAAACTCTAAAGGTATCCGTCCATCTATGTCACGTAAAGGAAACAGCCCTGACAATGGGATAATGGAATCCTTCTTTGGCATATTAAAGTCAGAAATGTTCTATGGCTATGAGAGCTACTATAAATCTCTGGGAGATTTAGAAAAAGCTATTAAAAAATATATTGATTATTACAACAATAAACGGATCAAAGTAAAACTAAAAGGACTTAGTCCCGTACAATACAGAACTAAATCCTTTGCTTAAAATATAATGTCTAACTTTTGGGGGTCAGTACAGATTTCCTCAGATTTTTCGTTTTAAAAGATGATTGGTAAGTTGTAACAATTGCTTTTGTGCCTTGATTTTTGGGAGTGCTTTGATATCATCGATGGCTTTTTGAGTGTATTGACGCGCTAGCTCTTGGGCTTTTTCGACACCATGATTTTCAAGGACTAACTGCGCAATCGTTCTTAATTCTTCAGCAGTGAGCTGGTCTTTTTTATCTAATAGCTCTTTAAAGGCATTAGGATTATTTTTGATGGCAAATAAGAGTGGCAGGCTATAGACGCCATTGGTGATGTCTTCTAAAATAGGTTTATTGAAATCTTTTTCTTTAGCGGTGTAATCTAAAATATCATCTAATATTTGGAAAGTCATCCCAATGTGATAACCAATTCTACCCGCTTTGCTAACCACATCTGGACTGGCTCCGCCGAAATAGGCACCTTCTAAGCTCGCTAGTCTAAAGAGCTCTGCTGTTTTCCCAGAAATGGAACGTAGGTAATCCCGGATTGACTGATTTTGGTTAAAATAAAGATGCATCTGATCAAGTTCGCCAATGAGAATTTTTTTCATGGCTTTAGCGTTGATACTCATATAAGGGCTATCTTGCATCGTTTCAAGGATGAGTTCAAAGAAGATGGTAAATAGAAAGTCTCCGGTGTAGACGGCAATGTCTTTGCCAAACTGAGTTTGGACAGTTATTTGGCCACGGCGTAGGGGAGAATCGTCAATGACATCGTCATGAATCAGGGTGGCCATGTGAAGAATTTCCAAAGAGGCTGCAATTTTAGTCAATTGTTCAGAATTCTGTTTTTCTTTCTGGCCAAAGCTGGTAAATAAAAAGAAAAAGGCTGGACGTAGGTATTTCCCTCCTGCTTGTGCTAGCTGAATAATGGCTTCTTGTATATCAGTGTTACGGACCTGTACGCGCTTTTCGATGAGCTGGCAGACTAGTTTGATGTGTTGATCGATTTCCGGATATTTGCTCCAGTAACTTGGCATTTAGCTTCTCCTTGGATACTATTACGTTACTATTTTACCGTAATTAGGCAGTGATTGCTAGGATTATCTTCTCAGCTAAAGAAGTCCTACAAGTGCTTATTTGCAGAGGACCTCTAAACTTGTCATCGCTTCTTAAGTATGATAAGATTGATTTGAATTTTTCTTAAAATGTATGTCCATTTTAAGGTGGATTGAGGAGAAGAGAGGTGACAGATGGATTCTATTATTGAAAGAGCTCCGGCTAAAATCAATTTAGGATTAGATATTCAAGGAAAACGTGAAGACGGCTACCACGATTTAGAAATGGTCATGGTTTCGGTTGATTTATGTGATTATATTAGTGTGTCTGCCCTTGAAGAAGATTGTATTCAAGTGGCTTCTGACTGTCCTAAGATGCCCGTCAATGCAAAGAACGATGTTTTTAAAGCGGCTCGTCTGATCAAGGAAAACTATCAGATTAAATCGGGGGTTTCGATTTTTCTGACCAAGAAAATTCCTGTTTGTGCTGGAATGGGAGGTGGCTCAAGTGATGCCGCAGCGACCATTCGTGCTTTGAATCAATTATGGGAGTTAAACATGTCTGTGTCGGAGATGATACAGTTAGGAATAGAAATTGGGAGTGATGTTCCTTATTGTATTGAAGCAGGCTGCTCACGGATTTCTGGTAAAGGGGAAATTGTTCAACCAATTGACGGACAACTCTCATCTTGGGTGGTTTTGGTAAAGCCAGATTTTGGTATTTCCACGCGGACAGTTTTTCCAAATGTTGATCCTGAAAATATTTCTCGGGTTAACATTGATACAATTGTTGAAACCATTGAAAGTAATGACTATCAAGCAATGACTGCAGCTATGGGAAACGCTTTGGAGGATGTTTCGATTGCTCGTAAGCCATTTATTCAAAAAATCAAAGATAAGATGGTAAGCAGTGGTGCTGATGTCGCTTTGATGACGGGAAGTGGGCCGTCAGTTTTCGCCCTTTGTCAGTCGGAAAAGCAAGCCAACCGTGTGGTTAATAGCTTAAAAGGTTTTTGCAAAGAGGTTTATAAAGTAAGAACGTTGTAGAGGTTTGATTCTTGACAGGGTTTTTGTTATAATTAACTGGTTAATAAAAAGAGGAATAGTATGGGAACATTAGAAAAAAAGATTGATACCTTAGTAAATCAGATTTTATTAAAAGCTGAAAATCAGCATGAATTGTTATTTGGCGCTTGTCAAAGCGACGTCAAGTTAACTAACACTCAGGAGCATATTTTGATGCTCTTATCACAAGATAAATTAACTAATACTGAGTTAGCTAAAATATTAAATATTAGTCAAGCAGCAGTAACAAAAGCTATTAAGGGCCTTATCAATCAAGGAATGCTAGCGACTACAAAAGATGCCGTTGATGCGCGTGTGACTTATTTTGAATTAACTCCTCTAGCAAAACCAATTGCCGAGGAACATACTCATCATCACGATGAGACTTTAAATGTCTATACCCGTTTATTGGGTCATTTTTCTGAGCAAGAAACTAAAGTTATTGAAAAGTTCCTGACAGTATTCTCAGATGAGTTAGAAAGGTAATGAATTGAGATACTTAACCGTTGAAAACCTATCCTTCCAGTATGAAGCAGAGACTGTTTTAGAAGGTGTTAACTATCATTTGGATAGTGGCGAATTTGTCACCTTGACGGGTGAAAATGGGGCTGCTAAGTCCACCTTAGTTAAGGCGACGCTGGGGATTTTGAAACCTCAAGTGGGGCAAGTTATTTTTGCTAAAAAAAATGAGCAAGGAAAAAAACTAAGAATTGCTTACTTACCGCAACAAGTAGCCAGTTTTAATGCTGGCTTTCCGTCAACGGTTTATGAATTTGTCAAATCAGGTCGCTTTCCTAGACGAGGTTGGTTTCGTCCTTTAACGAAACATGATGAAGAGCACATTCAAGCCAGTTTAGAATCTGTCGGCATGTGGGAAAGTCGTCAGGAGCGAATTGGGAGTCTATCTGGTGGGCAAAAACAAAGAGTAGTTATCGCTCGTATGTTTGCTTCTGACCCAGATATCTTTGTTTTGGATGAGCCAACCACTGGCATGGACAGTGGAACCACAGAGACCTTTTACCAGTTGATGAACCATAGTGCCCATAAACATGGTAAAGCAGTGTTGATGATTACTCACGATCCGGAAGATGTAAAGGATTATGCCGATCGCAATATTCATTTGGTGCGTAATGAAAGTCTACCTTGGCGTTGTTTCAATGTTCATAGTGACCAACCTGAGGAGGTAGACAATGCTTGATATTCTCAATTATGATTTCATGCAACGTGCAATTTTGGCGGTTATCGCTATTAGTATATTTGCACCAATTTTAGGTATCTTTTTAATTCTCCGTCGCCAAAGTCTAATGAGTGATACTCTGAGTCACGTTTCGCTGGCAGGTGTGGCGTTCGGTGTAGTATTAGGGATTAATCCTACTTGGACGACTGTCATCGTTGTCGGGATTGCTGCTATCTTGCTAGAATATCTGAGGGTGGTGTACAAACACTACATGGAAATATCAACTGCTATTTTGATGTCCTTGGGATTAGCAGTCTCCTTGGTTATCATGAGTAAGTCGGCTGGTAATTCTAATGTTAGTCTGGAACAATATCTCTTTGGTTCGATTATAACTATTGGTATGGAACAAGTCATTGCTCTCTTTGTGATTGCAAGTATTATTTTGATTTTGACCTTGTTCTTCATTAGACCTATGTATATTTTGACTTTTGATGAGGATACAGCCTATGTTGATGGTTTGCCTGTTAGACTGATGTCCGTTCTCTTTAATATTGTAACGGGGATTGCTATCGCTTTAACTATTCCTGCTGCTGGTGCTTTGCTGGTATCAACAATTATGGTTTTGCCAGCAAGTATTGCTATGCGCATTGGGAAGAATTTCAAGACTGTCATATTTTGGGGGATTTTAATAGGATTTGTGGGTATGCTTTCTGGTATTTTCTTATCATATTTTTGGGAAACGCCAGCTAGTGCAACCATTACTTTAATATTTATCTCTATCTTTATAGTGGTCAATCTTGTTACAGTAATTGCCCATCGACGTTAAAAAGCTCAGGCCTAGGCCTGAGCTTTTAGTTTGTAAATGTGAGAACGAAATATTTTTTCTTACCACGGCGGATAGCAGTTAATTGCCCATCAATTTTATCAGCGTCACTTAAAACATAATTTAAATCCGAAACCCGTTCGCCATTGATATAGATAGCTCCGTTTTGGATATCTTCACGTGCCTGACGTTTAGATGGTGATATTTTAGAGGATACTAAAATGTCAACAATATTGAGGTTGTCATCAGTTTGAACAGCATAGTTAGGAACATTGCTTAAACCTTGTCTTAATTCTTTAGCAGATAGTTGTTTGATATTACCAGCAAATAACTGTTCGGTAATATTAACGGCTTGCTTGTAGGCTTCTTCTCCATGGACAAGAGTAACAACTTCACGTGCCAATGTTTTTTGAGCTAAACGTTCGTGGCGAGCGGCATTGAATGCTTCTTCAATTTCTGCAATCTCCTGAAGTGATAAGAAGGTAAAGATTTTTAAGAAACGAACGGCATCGTCGTCCATAACATTTAACCAAAATTGGTACATTTCATAAGGTGAAGTCTTGTTAGCGTCTAACCAGACAGCATTGCCTTCTGATTTACCAAATTTCTTACCACTAGCATCAGTGATGAGAGGGACTGTCATCACATGGCCTATTTTGTCTGATTTGCGACGTAATAGTTCAGTGCCAGCAGTCATATTTCCCCACTGGTCAGAACCTCCAATCTGCAAGGTAACATTGTGCTTGTCATTGAGTTCGTAAAAATCATATCCTTGCATGATTTGGTAAGCAAATTCAGTATAGGAAATACCCGTTTCAATTCGTTTTTTGACAGATTCTTTACTCATCATGTAATTTACTGTGAAATATTTACCAACATCTCTTAGAAAATCAATGAAAGAAATTTGTGAGAACCAGTCGTAATTATTAACAAGTTCTGCTTTGTTTTCGCCATTTTCAAAATCAAGGAATTGGGACAATTGGCCTTTAATTTTAGCGCTCCACTCCAAGACAGTTTCCTTGGTTTGCAGGCTCCGCTCGGCATCTTTGAAGGAAGGATCGCCGATTAAGCCGGTTGCACCACCAACTAATGCGTAAGGTTTATGTCCTGCTAATTGCAAGCGACGAGAGGTTAAGATGGCCACTAAGTGTCCTAGATGCAGACTATCTGCTGTCGGATCATAGCCAGTATAATAGGATACTTGCCCTTCTGTTAGTGCTTTGACAAGGGCTTCTTCATCGGTCGTTTGAAAGACCAAGCCACGAGCTTTGAGTTCTTCAAAAATATTCATAGGCTTTCTCCGTTTTCTATTTAGTTTTACGAATCATTATATCAAAAATAGTTGGCGCTGTGCAAGCTTAATCAAAGTTTGGTATAATAGGTATTGAGGTATTTTATATTGAAAGATAAAAAACAGATAAAAGAGAAGGAAGAACACCAATTAGGTTTCCGTGATTTTGGAGCCATTGCTCTTCGAACAGTAAAATTAGTATCTAATTTTTTCTATATTAGCATTTTTTTAATAGCGATGTTGGGCGTTGGGATTGCTTTTGGCTATTTAGCCAGCCAAATTGATGCTGTCAAAGTTCCTAGTAAGGACAGTTTGGTTAAACAGGTAAAAACCATTACTCGAATTTCACAGCTTAATTATTCAGATAATAGTATAATTTCAACAATTGACACGGATCTTTTGCGGACACCAGTAGCCAATAAAGATATTTCTGATAATGTTAAAAATGCTATTATTTCAACAGAGGATGAAAATTTTAAGGAGCACAAAGGGGTCGTACCTAAAGCTGTTTTTCGTGCAACTTTGACGTCTATCTTAGGCCTTGGTGAATCTAGTGGTGGATCAACTTTAACTCAACAGCTAGTCAAACAACAAGTCCTTGGAGACGATCCAACTTTCAAGCGTAAGTCAAGAGAGATTATCTATGCTTTAGCTCTAGAACGCTATGTCTCTAAAGATGACATCTTATCATACTATTTAAATGTGTCACCTTTTGGTCGCAATAATAAAGGACAAAATATTGCTGGTATTGAGGAAGCAGCCAGAGGTATTTTTGGTGTGTCAGCTAGGGATTTAACCATTCCACAAGCGGCCTTTTTAGCGGGTCTTCCTCAAAGTCCCATCGTTTATTCGCCTTACATGTCATCTGGTCAACTAAAATCAGCTGCGGACATGCAACTTGGTATTAAACGTCAGCAAAGTGTTCTGTATAATATGTATCGTACAGGTAAGCTCAGTAAGAAGGATTATGATTCCTATAAATCTTATGATATCAGTAAGGACTTTATAAAACCCGAAAATGTAACAGTAAATAAACATGATTTCCTCTATTATGCGGTCCTTGGGGAAGCTAAAAAAGCAATGTTCTCCTACTTAATTAAGAGAGATAATATTTCAGAACATGACCTTAAAAATGATGAAACAAGGGCGTCTTATGAAGCTCTAGCCTCACAGGAATTACAGCAAGGCGGCTATACAGTTAAAACAACTATTAATAAAAAAGTCTACAACGTGATGCAGGATGCTGCTAACCGTTATGCGGGTCTGTTAGATGATGGTACAGGAGTGGTCCAGATGGGCAATGTTCTGACTGATAATTCCACGGGTGCTATTATTGGCTTTATTGGAGGGCGTGATTATAATCTTAATCAAAATAACCATGCTTTTGATACAGCTAGATCTCCTGGGTCAAGTATCAAGCCTGTTATTGCCTACGGACCTGCCATTGATCAGGGCTTGATGGGCAGTGCCAGTGTCCTATCTAATTATCCAACAACCTATTCAAGTGGGCAAAAAATTATGCATGTGGATAGTGAAGGAACGGCCATGATGTCATTGCAAGAAGCTTTGAACACTTCTTGGAATATCCCAGCTTTTTGGACTCAAAAATTACTTCGTGAAAAGGGCGTGGATGTTGAGGGTTATCTGTCGAAGATGGGCTACCGTATTAATGACTATTCCATTGAAAGTTTACCTTTAGGTGGAGGGATTGATGTCTCTGTGGCGACTCAAACCAATGCTTATCAAATGATTGCTAACAATGGCAATTATCAAAAGCAATACATGGTTGATAAGATAACCGCTAGTGACGGGACTGTAGTATACAAACATGAAAATAAACCTCAACGTATTTTCTCCGCCCCGACAGCGACAATCCTTCAAAATCTCCTACGTGGGCCAATCGATTCAGGAAATACAACAACCTTTAAGTCGCACTTGAATGCTTTAAACCCATCCTTGGCGAAAGCTGATTGGATTGGAAAAACTGGGACGACCGAGAATTATTCAGATGTTTGGTTGATGCTAGCAACCCCGAAAGTAACATTGGGTGGCTGGGCTGGTCACGATAACAATAACTCACTGGCACCCATGTCTGGCTATAATAATAATTCCAATTATATGGCTAATCTTGTTAATGCTATTTATAATGCTGATCCCAATATTTTTGGAATCGGAGATCGCTTTAATTTGGATAAAGGAGTTATTAAATCAACAGTTCTTAAACAGACTGGACTCCAACCAGGGGTGGTAACTGTTAATGGGCGGAAGATTAGCATTAGCGGTGAAACAACTACAAGCTATTGGGCTAAGAATGGTGCCGGACCGATGACTTATAAATATGCTATAGGTGGAACTGATGGCGATTATCAAAAGGCTTGGTCAGCTTTTGATATAAGAAAAAGATAACTTGATTTTTGATGACAAATAGTGTAAAATATTAGATAGCTATTTGTCGTCCAATCTAGTTGAAATATTGTCCAACTAGGAAGTACAGCAGTTAAATCAAACTGATTCAGTCAGATTTAGCTGCTCTTTTTGTGCCTATTTTTGGGGAAATATAGATTTGTTACCTATATTTAAATATTCTAAAAATTCACACTTAGGGCAAATGATGGAATAGACCTATTTGCTTATCCAAGCAAATGTTAAAAAGAAAAAGGAGCTAAAAACTTGGCAGGACATGAAGTTCGATACGGAAAACACCGTACACGTCGTAGCTTTTCAAGAATCAAAGAAGTTCTTGATTTACCAAATTTAATTGAAATTCAAACTGACTCATTCCAAGATTTCTTAGATACTGGCTTGAAGGAAGTTTTTGAAGATGTACTTCCAATTTCAAACTTTACAGATACTATGGAACTTGAATTTGTAGGTTATGAATTCAAAGAACCAAAATACACTTTGGAAGAAGCTCGTATCCATGATGCAAGCTATTCTGCCCCAATCTTTGTTACTTTTAGACTGGTTAATAAAGAGACTGGTGAAATCAAAACACAAGAAGTTTTCTTTGGTGATTTCCCGATTATGACTGAAATGGGTACCTTTATCATCAATGGTGGTGAACGTATTATCGTTTCTCAGTTGGTTCGATCTCCAGGTGTATACTTTAATGATAAAGTGGATAAAAACGGTAAAATTGGTTACGGTTCAACTGTTATTCCAAACCGTGGTGCATGGTTAGAGTTAGAGACAGATGCTAAAGACATCGCTTATACACGTATTGACCGTACTCGTAAAATTCCATTTACAACTTTAGTGCGCGCCTTAGGTTTCTCTGGTGACGATGAAATTATTGATATTTTTGGTGAAAGTGATCTCGTTCGTAACACCATTGAAAAAGATATTCATAAAAACCCAAGTGATTCACGTACTGATGAAGCACTTAAAGAAATATATGAACGTTTAAGACCAGGTGAACCTAAAACAGCTGATAGCTCTCGTAGCTTGTTGATAGCTCGCTTCTTTGATGCTCGTCGCTATGATTTAGCTGCCGTAGGTCGTTACAAAATTAATAAAAAGTTAAATATTAAGACCCGTCTTTTGAATCAAGTTATCGCAGAAAACCTTGTTGACAGTGAAACTGGTGAAATCTTGGTTGAAGCTGGTACTGAAATGACACGTGATGTTATCGAATCAATTGAAGAGCATCTTGATGGTGATTTAAATAAATTTGTATACACACCAAATGACTATGCTGTTGTCACTGAGCCAGTTATTCTTCAAAAATTCAAAGTTGTGTCACCTCTTGATCCAGACAAGGTCGTTACTATTGTTGGTAACGCAAGCCCTGATGATCGTGTACGTGCCTTAACACCGGCAGATATCTTAGCGGAAATGTCATATTTCTTAAATCTTTCTGAAGGTATCGGCAAAGTTGATGACATTGACCATTTAGGGAACCGTCGTATTCGTGCAGTTGGAGAATTGTTGGCAAATCAATTCCGTATCGGGCTAGCACGTATGGAACGTAATGTCCGCGAGAGAATGTCTGTTCAAGATAATGACGTTTTAACGCCGCAACAAATCATTAACATCCGTCCAGTTACTGCGGCAGTAAAAGAGTTCTTTGGTTCATCTCAATTATCACAATTCATGGACCAACATAACCCCCTTTCAGAATTATCACATAAACGTCGTCTTTCAGCCTTAGGACCTGGCGGTTTGACACGTGACCGCGCTGGCTACGAAGTTCGTGACGTGCATTATACTCACTATGGCCGCATGTGTCCGATTGAAACACCTGAAGGACCAAACATTGGTTTGATTAATAACTTGTCTTCATTTGGACATTTAAATAAATATGGTTTTATTCAAACACCTTACCGTAAAGTAGACCGTGCTAAAGGTGTTGTTACTAATGAAATCGTATGGTTAACTGCGGATGAAGAAGATGAATACACAGTTGCACAGGCTAATTCTAAATTAAATGAAGATGGCACTTTTGCTGAAGAAATTGTTATGGGTCGTCATCAAGGTAATAACCAAGAATTTGCTGCAAGTACAGTTGATTTTGTAGATGTATCACCAAAACAAGTAGTTGCCGTTGCGACAGCATGTATTCCTTTCTTAGAAAACGATGACTCCAACCGTGCCTTAATGGGAGCTAACATGCAACGTCAGGCTGTGCCATTGATTGATCCTAAAGCACCATTTGTTGGTACTGGTATGGAATATCAGGCAGCACACGACTCAGGAGCTGCTGTTATTGCTCAGCATGATGGTAAAGTTGTCTTCTCTGATGCTGAAAAAGTTGAAGTTCGTCGTGAAGATGGCTCTCTAGATGTTTACCATATCACTAAATTCCGCCGTTCAAACTCTGGTACAGCTTATAACCAACGCACACTTGTTAAAGTTGGCGACATCATTGAAAAAGGTGACTTCATCGCTGATGGACCATCTATGGAAAATGGTGAGATGGCCCTTGGACAAAACCCAGTCGTAGCTTACATGACATGGGAAGGTTACAACTTCGAGGATGCTGTTATCATGAGTGAACGTCTCGTTAAAGAAGATGTTTATACATCTGTTCACTTAGAAGAATTTGAATCAGAAACACGTGATACAAAGCTTGGACCTGAAGAAATTACTCGTGAAGTACCAAATGTTGGTGAAGAGGCCCTTAAAGATTTAGATGAGATGGGTATCATCCGTATTGGTGCTGAAGTTAAAGAAGGCGATATCCTCGTAGGTAAAGTAACACCTAAAGGTGAAAAAGATCTTTCTGCAGAAGAGCGTCTTCTTCACGCCATTTTTGGAGATAAATCACGTGAAGTTCGTGATACATCACTTCGTGTACCGCACGGTGGTGACGGTATTGTCCGTGATGTTAAAATCTTTACTCGCGCTAATGGTGATGAATTACAATCAGGCGTTAATATGCTTGTGCGTGTCTACATCGCCCAAAAACGTAAAATCAAGGTTGGAGATAAGATGGCCGGCCGTCACGGAAACAAAGGTGTTGTTTCTCGTATCGTTCCTGTTGAGGACATGCCATACTTACCAGATGGAACACCGGTTGATATCATGTTGAATCCACTTGGGGTACCATCACGTATGAATATCGGTCAGGTTATGGAACTTCATTTAGGTATGGCGGCTCGTAACCTTGGTATTCATATTGCGACACCAGTATTTGATGGTGCAAGTGCTGAAGACCTTTGGGAAACAGTTGCAGAAGCTGGAATGGATTCAGATGCCAAAACGGTCCTTTATGATGGTCGTACAGGTGAGCCATTTGATAACCGTGTTTCTGTCGGTGTCATGTACATGATTAAGCTTCACCACATGGTTGATGATAAACTTCATGCACGTTCAGTTGGACCTTATTCACTTGTAACGCAACAACCTCTTGGTGGTAAAGCACAATTTGGTGGACAACGTTTCGGTGAGATGGAGGTTTGGGCCCTTGAAGCTTATGGGGCATCAAATGTACTTCAAGAAATCTTGACCTATAAGTCAGATGACGTTACTGGACGTTTGAAAGCTTATGAAGCAATCACTAAAGGAAAACCAATTCCAAAACCTGGTGTTCCAGAATCTTTCCGCGTGCTTGTGAAAGAATTACAATCACTCGGTCTTGATATGCGTGTGCTTGATGAAGATGACAACGAAGTTGAACTACGTGATCTTGATGAAGGTGAAGATGACGATGTTATGCACGTTGACGATCTTGAGAAAGCGCGTGAAAAACAAGTACAAGAAACATCCGTAGTTTCTGAACAAAGTGATGAAAACTAAATTCAAAAAGTTTATATAATAACAAAAAAACTAGCTAGGGCTTATTGCCCTAAGAGCTAGTCAGTGATAAAACGAAGAAAGGTAATACTAGTGGTTGACGTAAATCGTTTTAAAAGTATGCAAATCACATTAGCCTCACCAAGTAAAGTCCGTTCATGGTCTTATGGTGAAGTTAAAAAACCTGAAACAATCAACTACCGTACATTAAAACCTGAACGTGAAGGTCTCTTTGATGAAGTCATCTTTGGACCAACAAAAGATTGGGAATGTGCGTGTGGAAAATACAAACGTATCCGTTATAAAGGGATTGTTTGTGACCGTTGTGGTGTTGAAGTAACCCGTGCCAAAGTTCGTCGTGAACGTATGGGACACATCGAATTAAAAGCTCCTGTATCACATATTTGGTATTTTAAAGGGATTCCATCACGTATGGGTCTGACGCTAGATATGAGTCCTCGGGCACTTGAAGAAGTCATCTATTTTGCAGCCTATGTTGTCATTGACCCAATGGATACACCTCTTGAACCTAAATCATTATTAACAGAACGTGAATATCGCGAAAAAGTTCAAGAATATGGTTATGGTTCATTTATCGCAAAAATGGGTGCAGAAGCGATTCAAGATCTCTTGAAACGCGTAGATTTACCAGCAGAAATTGCTGAGTTAAAAGAAGAACTCAAATCAGCAACTGGACAAAAACGGATTAAAGCTGTTCGTCGTTTAGATGTACTTGACGCCTTTAATAAATCTGGCAACAAACCTGAATGGATGGTTCTCAACATCTTGCCAGTAATTCCACCAGATTTGCGTCCGATGGTGCAATTGGATGGTGGCCGTTTTGCCGCATCTGACTTGAATGACTTATATCGTCGTGTTATCAATCGTAACAACCGTCTTGCGCGTTTGTTAGAATTGAATGCTCCTGGAATCATTGTTCAAAATGAAAAACGGATGCTTCAAGAAGCAGTTGATGCCTTAATCGATAACGGTCGTCGCGGTCGTCCAATTACAGGACCAGGAAGCCGTCCATTGAAATCTTTAAGCCACATGCTTAAAGGTAAACAAGGTCGTTTCCGTCAAAACTTGCTTGGTAAACGTGTTGACTTCTCTGGTCGTTCCGTTATCGCCGTTGGACCTACCCTTAAAATGTACCAATGTGGTGTGCCACGTGAAATGGCTATCGAGCTCTTCAAACCATTTGTTATGCGCGAAATTGTTGCCAAAGAGTACGCAGGTAACGTTAAAGCAGCTAAACGTATGGTTGAGCGTGGTGACGAACGGATTTGGGATATCCTAGAAGAAGTTATCAAAGAACACCCAGTACTTCTTAACCGCGCACCTACTCTTCACAGACTTGGTATCCAGGCCTTTGAACCAGTATTGATTGATGGTAAAGCACTTCGTCTTCACCCATTGGTCTGCGAAGCCTACAATGCCGATTTCGATGGGGACCAAATGGCTATCCACGTACCACTCTCTGAGGAAGCACAAGCTGAAGCGCGCTTGTTAATGCTGGCAGCGGAGCATATCCTAAATCCGAAAGACGGTAAACCAGTCGTTACCCCTTCTCAGGACATGGTTTTGGGGAACTATTACCTTACTATGGAAGATGCAGGGCGTGAAGGCGAAGGTAGAGTCTTTAAAGATATTGATGAAGCTGTTATGGCTTATCAAAATGGCTACGCTCATTTACATAGTCGAGTAGGTATTGCAGTTGACAGTATGCCGAATAAACCTTGGAAAGATAGTCAAAGACATAAAATCATGGTGACGACAGTTGGTAAGATTTTATTCAATGCTATCATGCCTGAGGATCTACCATATTTACAAGAACCAAACAATGCTAACTTGACTGAAGGTACACCAGATAAATATTTCCTTGAACCAGGACAAGATATCCAAAGCGTTATTGACGGTCTGGAAATCAATGTACCGTTTAAGAAGAAAAACCTTGGGAATATCATTGCTGAAACCTTCAAACGTTTCCGTACAACTGAAACATCAGCCTTTCTTGACCGTCTGAAAGACTTGGGATATTATCATTCAACCTTAGCTGGTTTAACAGTGGGTATTGCTGATATTCCAGTTATTGATAATAAAGCTGAAATCATTGAATCAGCTCACCACCGTGTGGAAGATATTAATAAGGCCTTCCGCCGTGGTTTGATGACTGAAGATGATCGTTACGTCGCTGTTACGACAACATGGCGTGAAGCTAAAGAAGCACTTGAAAAACGTCTGATTGAAACACAAGATCCTAAGAACCCAATCGTTATGATGATGGACTCAGGTGCCCGTGGTAATATCTCAAACTTCTCTCAGCTTGCCGGAATGCGTGGTTTGATGGCGGCTCCTAATGGGCGTATCATGGAATTACCAATTCTTTCAAACTTCCGTGAAGGTTTGACTGTTTTGGAAATGTTCTTCTCAACCCATGGTGCTCGTAAAGGTATGACCGATACCGCCCTTAAGACTGCCGATTCAGGTTATTTAACGCGTCGTTTAGTTGACGTTGCCCAAGATGTTATCATTCGTGAGGATGATTGTGGTACTGATCGTGGACTTGTTATCCGTGCAATTACTGATGGTAAAGAAGTTACTGAAACGCTTGAGGAACGCCTTCAAGGACGTTACACTCGTAAATCAGTTAAACATCCTAAAACTGGCGAGGTACTTATCGGTGCTGATCAGTTAATTTCTGAAGACATGGCTCGTAAGATTGTTGAAGCAGGTGTTGAAGAAGTAACTATCCGTTCTGTCTTCACATGTTCAACCCGTCATGGGGTTTGCCGTCACTGTTATGGTATCAATTTAGCCACAGGTGATGCTGTTGAAGTTGGTGAAGCAGTTGGTACAATCGCCGCTCAATCTATCGGGGAACCAGGAACACAGCTTACCATGCGTACCTTCCATACCGGTGGTGTTGCGTCAAATACCGATATCACTCAGGGTCTTCCTCGTATCCAAGAAATCTTTGAAGCACGTAACCCTAAAGGGGAAGCTGTTATCACTGAAGTAAAAGGTAAAGTTGTAGATATCGAAGAAGATGCCTCAACACGTACTAAGAAAGTATACGTTGAAGGTAAAACTGGTAAAGGTGAATATGTTGTTCCTTTCACTGCTCGTATGAAAGTTGAAATTGGTGATGAGGTTAACCGTGGTGCCTCACTAACCGAAGGCTCAATCCAACCAAAACGCTTACTTGAAGTTCGTGACACCCTATCAGTTGAGACTTATCTATTGGCGGAAGTACAAAAAGTTTACCGTAGCCAAGGGGTTGAAATCGGAGATAAACACGTTGAGGTAATGGTACGTCAAATGCTTCGTAAAGTACGTGTTATGGATCCAGGTGATACTGACCTCTTGCCAGGAACATTGATGGATATCGCTGACTTCACAGAAGCTAATAAAGAAATTGTTATTTCAGGTGGTATTCCAGCAACATCACGTCCTGTGCTTATGGGTATTACAAAAGCCTCGCTTGAAACCAATTCATTCTTGTCAGCGGCGTCCTTCCAGGAAACAACACGTGTCCTAACAGATGCTGCGATTCGTGGTAAGAAAGACCATCTTCTTGGCCTTAAAGAAAATGTTATTATCGGTAAGATTATTCCAGCGGGTACTGGTATGGCGCGCTACCGTAACATTGAACCACAAGCTATCAATGAAGTAGAAATCATCGAAGAAGTTGAAGTTGCAGAAGAAGTGACAGTTACAGAAGAATAAAGATTGGGAGCTGACTAGCTCCTTTTCTTTTTTTAAAATCGTTAACTGGTTAAGTTGTGTGAGCAGATATTTTTTAAAAGCACAGCCTTTTGTATATAATAGGCTTAAGTAAAGGAAATATCGTATGTATCAAGTTATAAAAATGTATGGGGATTGGGAACCTTGGTGGTTCATTGAAGGTTGGCAAGATGATATCGTGGAAGAACGCTGCTTCGATAATTGGCAAGAGGCCTTAAACTACTATGAAAAAGAATGGGCTCAGATGAAAACTGATTATTCGAGTTTTCATAGTCAGAGAAATTTATTAGCTACTTTTTGGACCCGTTCGGAAAAACGGTGGTGTGAAGATTGTTACGATGATTTGCAACAGTACCATTCCATCTTGCTCTTGAAAGATAAAGACATTATTCCAAAAGATAAATACCTTGATAGATATGAACAACGTAATGATGACCCTACTTCGCCATCTACTTGTAAACTTAAATTTTAAGAAATTTAATTATAGAAAGAAAAGACGAGTTAAGATTAGGACTCGGCTTTTTTTTCGAATAAATAATTGAGGAGGTAGCTATGATACAAAAAATAGGTGAAGCATTAGTTAGTCAGGCAGTAAATCTAAAGGCGCAAGATATCTATATAATCCCTTATAAAAAGCAGTATAAAGTTTTCATGAGAATTGGAGACGAGAGGCGATTTATTGATAATTATGAAATGAAACAGATGGCAAGTCTTATCAGCCATTTTAAGTTTGTAGCAGGGATGAATATAGGAGAAAAGAGACGCTGTCAACTTGGAGCCTGTGACTACAAGGTAACTTTATCAGAATCAATTCCGTTACGTCTATCTTCTGTTGGGAATTTCAGAGGTTTTGAAAGCCTAGTTATCAGGCTCTTAACGACTGTTAATAAGCCCCTCAACTACTGGTTTGATACTGATCAAAAAGTAGAAAAAGTTATTTCTGGAAGAGGTCTTTATCTTTTCTCGGGTCCCGTAGGGTCGGGCAAAACGACTCTCATGTATCAACTACTGACGCATATAGCAAAGGATAAACAAGTTATTACAATTGAAGATCCAGTTGAGATTCAAGAGGACAGCTTGTTACAAATTCAAGTAAATGAAAGTATTGGAATGACTTATGATAATCTTATTAAACTTTCCCTCAGACATCGTCCAGATTATTTAATTATTGGAGAGATTCGAGATGTTGAGACCGCAAAGGCAGTCATTAGAGCAAGCTTAACAGGAGCTATAGTCTTTTCTACTGTCCATGCAAAAAGTATTCCAGGAGTGTATAAAAGATTGTTAGAACTAGGTATCAAAAGAGAAGAGATAAATCATACTCTAAAATTTATTGCGTACCAGAGGTTGATAGCAGGAGGAGGACTTATTGACTTTGCCATCGAGACATTCGAAACTCATTCCAATCAAGAGTGGAATCAAAACCTTGACCACTTACTTGCAAAAGGACATATCACTCAACAACAGGCACTCTCGGAAAAAATTAACGACTAAAAAACA
Organism: Streptococcus porcinus; assembly: GCF_901542335.1. Taxonomy (NCBI): domain Bacteria; kingdom Bacillati; phylum Bacillota; class Bacilli; order Lactobacillales; family Streptococcaceae; genus Streptococcus; species Streptococcus porcinus. The sequence continues at coordinate 105,016 of NZ_LR594036.1, forward strand.
AGCCAAGTTAATCCAGCTCTTACATAATTTAAGCCAAAGTGGATTTAATCTAGCAGAGATGATCGCCTTCTTAGAAAAAACACAGATTTTAGACCGATCACATCTTAACTTGATGAAGACTGATTTGTTAAATGGATGTAGTTTATCAGAAATGATGAGGCATTTAGGATTTCCTGATGGTATTGTTACCCAACTAAGCTTAGCAGAAGCTCATGGCAATACCAAAAAATGTTTGGGTAAAGTTGAAGATTACCTAGTACAGACACAAAAAATTAGGCAAAAGACAATTGAAGTTGTGACTTATCCCATCATTCTCCTTACTTTTTTAATTTTAATTGTCCTAGGTTTGAGACATTACTTAATGCCTCAGATAGAGAAGCAAAGCACTTTGACCTATTTTCTCAATAATTTCCCAGTTTACCTACTAAGTTTGTCAATTATTATTCTCCTTACTGTCATTGCTTTGGTGATCAGATGGCGCAAACTTGGAAAGATGAAGCAGATAATACAATACAGCCGGATACCTTTACTGGCTTCCTTCCTAAAGCTTTATATGACGGCTTTTTATGCCCGTGAATGGGGGAATTTAATTAGTCAAGGTATCGAATTGAGTCAAATAGTAACCATTATGAGTATTGAAAAATCTGATTTGATAAAAGAAATAGGTTTAGATATGAGACAATCATTTCTTGAGGGGCAGAGTTTCCACGAAAAAGTGAAGGGATATCCCTTTTTTAGTGATGAGTTGAGTTTGATGATTGAATATGGTGAAATCAAAGGGAAATTAGGTCAAGAACTGGATATTTATGGCCAACTGACATGGGATGCCTATTTTCGAAAACTCTTTCAAGCGACACAGATCATTCAACCTTTTATCTTTATGATTGTCGCCCTGATTATTGTAATGATTTATGCCGCTATGCTATTACCCATGTATAACACAATTGGAGGAACAATTTAATGCAGAAATTAGGAAACAAAATAAAAGATGTCAGCCTAGAAGGATTCACTTTACTAGAGATGTTATTGGTCTTATTAATCATTAGTGTACTCATGCTTCTCTTTATTCCCAACCTAAATAAACAAAAAGATATGGTTACGGATAAAGGTAAGGCTGCAGTTGTAAAAATTGTTGATAACCAGGCAGAACTTTATGAGCTAAATCAAGGAGCTAGCCCCAAATTGAGTGAATTGGAAAATAAAGGTGACATCAGTAAAGAGCAAGCAAAAGCCTATCGAGACTATTATGTTAAACATGACAACAAAAATCGCAAAGTGCAGGATTAGAGCTTTTACCTTATTGGAAAGTGTTACCTGCCTATGGGTGACCTGTTTGATAATTTCACTCATGTCTCATTCAGTCACAGGAATTTATCAAACAATCGAGAAGCATTTATTCTTTATCAGCTTTGAAAATTTTTATCGTCATAGCCAAAAATTAAGTGTTTTGAATCAAGAAGAAAGTTATCTCGTCTTTTCGAAACATACTATCAGTTGTGGTAAAAGAAAATTAGAAATCCCTAGTCAGATAAGCCTTTTATATCAAGATAAAATAAGGTTGAATAAACAAGGGGGAAATCACTCATTAGCTACAATTGCTTTTCAAACAAAGCAAGAAATGGTTACTTATAAATTACATTTGGGAAGTGGAACGTATCAAAAAACGAGAGGTTAAAGCCTATATTTTATATGAGAGTTTACTGGCAACAGTAATCCTTATCTTTATTGTGACACTTTTTGTGAGTGCCATTACTAGACAACAAAGAGAAATTGCTAGAATGCGTCATCGTCAAGAAGCTATGGCGGTAGCATTAATGGCGGTTCAAACAAACCAGGACCAACTGCAAGTAAATGGCTGTCGTGTCCATGTATTTAAGAATCAAAAGGGACTTAGTATTAGTGAAAATCATAAAGAAATATTTAGGATTAAAAGAAAATAATGCTTCAGCCTTTACCCTTATGGAATCTTTAATTGCTTTAATTGTTATTTCGGGAACGCTTTTGGTCTACCAAGGGCTATCGCACTCTGTTTTGTCACATATAACCTATTTAAGAGAAAGTGATCAGGATAAATGGTTATTGTTTGCTCATCAATTTCGTTCTGAATGCAGAGGAGCACGTTTTCGAAGTGTCCGAGACAATCGGCTTTATATCGAAAAAGATGGTAAAGAACTAGCTTTTGGCTATACTGGCAAAAAAGATTTCCGGAAGGCTTCGGCGCAATGGCACGGGTATCATCCCATGTTGCTTAATCTCTCAAATGTCCATATTTCTGAACATGCTCAGAAAATAACACTTGTTCTAAAGTGGCCAAGTGGCTTGGAAAGGACCTTTATTTATGATTTTAAAGAAAAATCTTAAGGCTGGGGTACTTCTCTATGCTATTGTTATCAGTACCGTTTTCATTTGCCTGATACAGGTCTATTTAGCTCAGATACAGGCTTTTAAAAGGGAACATCAAGCACAGGTTTCTAATGTGACAGCACATTTAATAGGTGAATTGACGAAAGAACTAGCTAAGGGTTCAAGTGGTGAGTTGCAGTTTGAACAAGGAGGTGCCCATTATCAGCTTGAGGAGGGTAAATTGAAAGTTTCAGTATCTTTGAAAAGTGGTCAGAGTTATCACTTTGATTACCTGACTTTGCAAGATCAAGCGGTTCGTTCAGAACTTGAGGGGAAAGAAAAGCATATTAACAAGAAAAAACTAAAAAAGCCAAATTAGCTACCATTCCCTGAATACCTTTCTTTTCTTTTATCAGTTATTTTGATATGATAGCTTTATGAACTTTGAAAAAATTGAGAAAGCCTATGAGCTTATTTTGGAGAACAGTCAGCTCATTGAAAATGAGATTAAGACGCATATTTATGATGCTTTAATTGAGCAGAATGCCTATTATTTAGGAGCTGATGGAGCAAGTGAACAGGTCTTAAAAAATAATGGTGACTTATATGCTTTAAATCTGAGTAAGGAAGAGTGGCGTCGCGCCTTTCAGTTTATTTTTATAAAAGCAGGCCAGACGGAAAAATTACAAGCAAATCACCAATTTACCCCAGACAGTATTGCTTTTATCATGCTTTTTTTGATGGAGCAGTTGCATGGTGGAGATAGTTTGGATGTGATTGAGATTGGTAGTGGGACAGGGAATCTTGCTCAGACACTACTAAATAACAGTCTTAAGAAAATTGACTACTTGGGTTTGGAGTTAGATGATTTATTGATTGATTTGTCGGCCAGTATCGCTGAGGTCATGAAATCCTCTGCAACTTTTCTTCAAGAAGATGCTGTTCGCCCGCAAGTACTAAAAGAAAGTGATATTATTATTAGTGATTTACCTGTTGGTTATTATCCTAATGATGAGATTGCAAGTCGCTATCAGGTGGTCAGTGCTGAAGGCCATACTTATGCTCATCATTTATTGATGGAGCAATCATTAAAGTATCTCAAAAAGAATGGTTTTGCGATTTTCTTAGCGCCAAGCAATCTCTTAAACAGTTCTCAAAGTGATTTGTTGAAAAAATGGCTAAAAGATTATGCTCAGCTCAGAGTAGTCCTAACCCTACCAGACTCTCTTTTTGGCAATCAAGCAAATGCAAAATCCATTATTGTCCTACAAAAGAACACTGAAAAAAATGGAGAAACTTTTGTTTACCCACTGACTGATTTACAATCACCACAGACGGTTCAAAGGTTCATGGAAGAATTCAAAAAATGGAAACAAGATAATGTTTTTTCATAAAATTTTTGATATAATATTATAGTATTACAGAAAACGATTTCAAGAGAGGTTAACAATGTCAAAAACAATTGCAATTAATGCTGGTAGTTCAAGTCTGAAATGGCAACTTTATCAAATGCCTGAAGAAACAGTTCTAGCACAAGGGATTATCGAACGTATTGGTTTGAAAGATTCCATTTCAACTGTAAAATTTGATGGTAATAAAGAAGTTCAAGTTACGGATATTCCAGACCACACAGTGGCTGTAAAAATTCTTTTAAATGACCTCATTCATTTCAATATTATTTCTGCCTATGATGAAATTACAGGTGTGGGACATCGTATCGTAGCAGGTGGTGAATATTTTACAGATTCAGTTTTAGTTGATGACAAAGTTGTAGAACAAGTTGAGGAATTATCTGCACTTGCGCCACTACACAACCCTGGAGCTGCTGCTGGTATTCGTGCTTTCCGTGATATTTTACCAGATATTACAAGCGTTTGTGTGTTTGACAATGCCTATCATATGACAATGAAAAAACATACTTATATGTATCCTATTCCACAGAAGTATTATACTGACTACAAAGTCCGTAAATATGGAGCACACGGGACAAGCCATAAGTATGTTGCACAAGAAGCGGCTAAGATGCTTGGTCGTCCACTAGAAGAGTTGAAAATTATTACAGCCCACATTGGGAATGGTGTTTCTATCACAGCAAACTATCATGGTGAATCAGTTGACACTTCTATGGGCTTCACTCCACTTGCTGGACCAATGATGGGAACTCGCTCAGGAGATGTAGACCCTGCTATTATTCCTTATCTTATTGAGCGTGATCCTGAATTAAAAGATGCTGCTGATGCTATCAATATGCTTAACAAGAAATCTGGTTTAGGTGGTGTGTCTGGTATTTCAAGTGATATGCGTGACATTGAAGACGGAGTTCAAGCTAACCATCCAGATGCGGTATTAGCCTATAATATGTTTGTTGATCGTATTAAAAAATACATTGGCCAATACTTTGCTGTTTTAAATGGTGCAGATGCTTTAGTATTCACAGCAGGTATGGGTGAGAACGGACCACTAGTTCGCCAAGATGTTATTGAAGGTATGACGTGGTTTGGTATGGAACTTGATCTAGAGAAAAATGTTTTTGGCTACCGCGGTGATATTTCAACACCAGATTCTAAAGTTAAAGTCTTGGTAATTTCTACTGATGAAGAACTTTGTATCGCACGTGATGTTGAGCGCCTAAGACAAAAATAAGTAGATATTTCAGGATTTAATTACCTTTGATTAAATATCAGAGTGAAGAAAATGTTTCGATGAGCATTTTTCTTCGCTCTTTTTTTGAACTTATGGAAAAACTTAATAGCTAGCATTCCTTATAAATCATTGGGTTACTTTTGTTTCAAAGAGGTTTTAGCGAGTAGTTACTATTTCTTCGACTTTGGTAAGAACTTTTTATTGACAAAAAAGGTAAAGTATACTATACTTTTTATGTAAAGCTTATTTTACATTTGGAGGGAATATGAAAAATAATTTGCAAGAACTCCGAAAGGCAAATAAACTTAGTCAGGCAGAATTGGCAGATGCAATGAGTGTTACTCGCCAAACAATCATCTCTCTTGAAAGAGGGCGTTATAATGCCTCCTTAGAATTAGCCTTTAAACTGGCGCGTTATTTTCATTTGACGATTGAAGACATCTTTTACTTTGAGGAAAGCAGGGAAGAAGAATGATTACTAATCTTATTACGACTATCACTAAGGAAAAAAGTCTGTCAGAGTTTACTAAAGCTTACCGCATAAGAGCTATCGCGGGCATCTTAATAGCGCTGATTTTAGTTATTCTTAATTTGAGTATCCAATTTTCGTCCTACACAAAAGGATTTGTCTTAGGTTTGTCTTTGGCTTTATTTGTTTTGGCGGTTCGAAAGTATTTGGTATTACATGATGCAAGGCGACTTAAGGCGATATATATTAAGAGTAGAGATGAGCGACAACGTGTTATCCTTTTAGTCTCTTCGGCTTTTACTCTTGCATTGCAATTTATTTTGATAATCGTTTTTTTGTGCTTGAATGCTTTTTTTGAGATGACCTTTGACTTTCGACTTTTGTTAGTCTGTGATTTATATTTGCTTATTCTTTCCCTTTTTGGGATGGAAATGCTGTTGCAACGAATAATGTAAGGAGAAAAAGAATGCAAACTTTTTTATCAAAACTAAAATGGATTTTCTTAGCTATCGCTATCCTCGTGGTTGAGCAGGCGCCTCTGCTTTTAATAAAAAAAGGGCAAGCTCTCTGGCAGGTTTTGCTCTTAACCCTTGTGATGTTAGCTATTGCTATTGGGGGCTTTTGGCTTGCTAAAAAACTTGGTTTCTTTGCTACTAAGAAAGTTAGTGATTACGGCCCAGCCTTGTGGGTTGGATTAGGCTTTGTCGCGTTGACAGTCGTTAAGGTTATTGGTGCAATGCTCCTCTTTTTTGAGCATGGCGCAAAAGCAAACACTACCAATCAGGCTATGTTGGAAAATGCTGGGCTCCATCCCCTCCTCCTTTTTATGTTAGCTGCAGTAGTAGCTCCAATGATTGAAGAGCTTATTTTCCGTGGTCTTGTTTATGGTAAAACTTTTGGACGACACTCTTGGTTAGGTCTCCTTTTAAGTAGTTTTCTCTTTGGCCTTATCCACTTGCCATCAGATATTGGTTCATGGGTCATCTATGGTGGAATGGGCATCGCTCTAGGACTAGTCTATATGTTTACAAACAAACTTTCTTATACCATAGCTATACATGCTCTTAACAACGGTATAGCAGTTGTCCTCATGCTGCTTATGCAACAAAATTAAAACGAAAAACAGCTAAGATTTCTTAGCTGTTATTTTTTATATATGCTTAGCTTTTTCAATCGTCTTGGTAATAGCAGAGCTGATTGATGATGGCATCCCAGTCCGTTCAAGTTCTAGTAGCCCAGCGATGGTTGTTCCCCCCGGACTGCAAATCTTGTCAATTAGGTCATTAGGGGAGTCTTGTCCCTCTAATAATTGTTGTGCGCTAGCTATGACTGTTTCACTGATAATATGTAAGGCTTTTTCTTTTGGTAGGCCATGTGCAACCCCAGCTTTAGCCATCGCCTCAATAAACAAGTAAATATAAGCTGGACTTGAGCCAGCTAAAGCTGTAAAGGTGTCAAAGTCTGTTTCGCTAATATCAAAGCAAGAGCCAAAAGAAGTTACAATTGTTTCAGCTAGTTCTTTAGTTTCTTGATTGACTTGGTCATTACACGTGATTGCGGTAGTGCTTTTAAGAATTTGAGCATTCATGTTAGGCATGATGCGGATGAGTGGTAATTCAGAGCCGACTAATTCTGCTAGCTTGGCTAGGGTAATGCCTGCTGCCATAGACATGACGGGTTGTTTAAAGGTTAAGGGGCTTAGAACAGTCTCATAGGCCTGTGGCTTTATTCCTAAAATCAAAAAATCAACTTGGTCAATCAACTCTTGATGAGACTGAGCATAGTCGAGATCAAGCTCCGTAGCGATTTCTTTTGAGCGTTGGAGGGAAGAGCCTGAAATAATAATCTGATCTGGACCTGTTTTAAGGCCTTGAATGATTGCTCGAGCCATTTTTCCTACGCCGATGAAGCCTATTTTCATGGGAATGATTAACCTTTCTAGTATTTTTTGATGAGATCAACCGTCGAACGATCAAGTTTTTTAACGATGGCTTGAAGGTATGCTTGTGCTTCTAGGAAATCATCCATAGCATAGAGACTTTGATGCGAGTGAATATAGCGGGCACAAACGCCGATGGTTGTTGATGGGACACCTTGATTTTTCAGGTGTGCCGCTCCAGCATCTGTTCCACCTTTGGCGCAGTAATATTGGAATTTAACGCCAGCTTCTTCGGCAGTTGTCAGCAAGAAGTCACGCATATCTTTAAGCATGATATGCCCTGGGTCATAAAAACGAAGGAGCGTGCCACCACCTATTGCCCCCTGATTACCATTGATATCACCTGCAGGGGAGCAGTCAACGGCAAAGAAAAGTTCAGGATCAAATTTAGTAGTGGAAACATGTGCTCCACGTAATCCAACTTCTTCTTGGACATTAGCTCCTGCAATAAGGGTATTTTTAAGGACTTGGTCTTTGACAGCCTCTAGCAGCTCAGTGACCATAAGGACACCATAGCGGTTGTCCCAGGCTTTTGAGATGATATTCTTTTGGTTAGCTGTTAAAATGGTTTCTGATTGGGGAACGATGATGTCGCCTGGGGTTAAACCATAGCTTAGAGCCTCGGCTTTATCTGTAAAACCAGCATCAAAGGTAATATCTTCAATCTTTGGTAAACTTGGACCACCACTAGTGTGACGGAGGAAATGTGGGGGAACAGATCCTGAAATAACGGGGATAGCCTTGCCTTCACGAGTATAAAGGGTGAAGCGTTGAGAGCTAACAACTAGAGGGTTCCAGCCACCGATTTCAACAACAGATAGACTCCCATTGTCATTGATGTGACTTACCATAAAGCCGACTTCGTCCATGTGAGCAGCCACCAGAATGCGGGGTGCATTTTCAGCTTGACTTTCTTTAATGCCGAAAATGCCACCAAGACCGTCGGTTTCTACCCGGTCAACAAGTGGTGTCATCTTTTGGCGAAGAAAGTCACGGACATTATGTTCGTAACCAGCGATACCGTCTAATTCTGTTACTTCTTTAATTTTGTTAAATAAATCTGTCATCTAAATCTCCATTCCTCCTTTAGCTTGCATCTAGGACTTTTTGGTTAGACTGTAACCATCACCAAGATGATGCTATCATCCTTATTCTACCACTTTTGAAGGTCCTTGGCTAATTGATGCCTGAATTTGTGCTGAACTGATAATTCTTAGTAAAGGCGTTGGCCTATTTGCTAAAAAGTATGATAAAATGAAGAGTATGAACAAAAAAAGAATGAAAAACCTTTCAGGGCTTGTCGGTATTTCGACGATAGCTGTCCTAGGCTTAGCCTTAAAAAACAAATACGAGGATTATCAAAGAGCCAAGAGGACAGCTGACTTACGTTGCTTTTTCTCTGATATGGGACAGATTGATGTCCTCTATTTCAATGCAGCTGAATCTGAAAAAGATTGTCATAAGGGCGGTGTCGTTTTTTCTGATGGCAGAGCTTATCGCTTTAGTTACTGTAAAGGTGACATTGTTTATGAGGAGGAGAAGCATGCTTAGTCCTAAAACCTATGAAGAATTAGCTGAGATAATGGAACGGCAAGATAAGCTTGTTCTCTTTTTTACGGCGGATTGGTGCCCAGACTGCCAATTCATCTATCCTGTCATGCCTGACATTGAAGCTGAGAATAATCATCTAACGTTTGTTGCTATTAACCGTGACGATTTCATGGAAGTGGCTCAGGAATGGAATGTTTTTGGCATTCCGAGTTTTATCGTGATTTCAAAAGGACAGGAAGTCGGCCGTTTTGTCAGTAAATCACGGAAAACAAAGGCTGAGATTAATCAGTTTTTGGCAGAATACAATCAAGCAGAAAAGGAAGAATAATGATTTTTGCATATAATAAAGAACAAGTCGGCGATGTTTTGATGGTTATTCTTGAGGATACTAAGCCAACCAAACGTCAAGTGGAACGTAAAGGGAAAGTAGCGCGAGTTTTCGCCCAAGAAGATGGTAGAACCTTAGCTTGGAATATTTTCCAAGTTTCCACACTGTTTGCAGTTAAAGGCAATGGCCAGGTCTTCTTATCAGATTCAGACATTAAAAATCTAAATGCAGAACTAGCTAAAGAGGGCTTCGCTGAAGAATTAACAGCCAGTCAAGAACCGGTCTTTGTCGTTGGTCAAATCCAAGAGCTGGTGGCCCACCCAGACAGTGATCACCTCAATATCTGTCAAGTTGCCATTGGATCAGATAAAAGTGTTCAAATTGTTGCTGGTGCCCCTAATGCTGCTGTTGGTTTAAAAACGATTGTGGCTCTTCCTGGAGCAATGATGCCAAGTGGTAGCCTTATATTTCCAGGGAAGCTCCGCGGAGTAGATTCTTACGGGATGATGTGCTCTCCACGTGAATTAGCCCTTCCGAACGCTCCGCAAAAACGTGGTATCATTGAATTAGATCAGTCAGCACTTGTCGGGGAAGCTTTTGACCCAGCTAAGCATTGGCGTGGATAAAAAAGCGCGACTATAAATAAAAACCTTAGTTTTAAAACTAAGGCCAGATTGAAGAAAAAGTCCATTTTGGACAATTTTTTCAATCTTTTTTCTTTATTATGAAAATCAAAAACTCTCAGAAACATTTCTAAGAGTTTAATATTTTGCCATTTTACGCAAGTCTATTCAATTTTTTTTATTTTTAGGAGTTTGCCTACGTTCTAACCTTAGTTTAAAACTAAGGTTTTTTAGACCTTTTAATGAGAAAATAGCTAATGAGAGTAGCAAGAGTAGCAATAAAAAGACTACCGAAAAAATCATAAAGCCAGTTACCTCTTGTTAGTTGAAACCAGATAAAACGGGAAAATAATAAGGTTAGAAAAACTCCAATAGCAAATTTAATCTTCATCTTTTAGTCACCTCTTTTTAAACTAAAATAACATATCCACAAGCAAAAGGCAATGCTGGCTATTAAAAAGGGATATTTGTTAAAGCCAGATTATTTGTCCAAATCTTTTCGGATAACTAGTTAGGAGGACAAAAAATGTATAATAAAGTAATTATGATTGGTCGATTAGTTAACCATCCCGACTTGATAAAGACCCCAAAAGATAAGCATGTGTGCCGAGTTTCAATTGCTGTTAATCGCCGTTTTAAAAATGCTGAAGGTGAGCGTCAAGTTGATTTTGTTAATCTTGTTCTTTGGGGACGATTGGCTGAAAGTCTAGCCTCGTATGGTAGCAAAGGTAGTCTGATTTCGCTTGATGGTGAGCTACGCATCCGCAAGTACGAAAAAGATGGTAAGACGGCTTATATGACCGAAGTCCTATGCCAATCTTATCAACTTTTAGAGAGTCGAGCTCAGCGGGCTGTTAGAGAAAACAACCTGGCTGACGACCTTTGTGATTTGGTTTTAGATGAAGAGGCCTTACCTTTCTAAGATTGCTTTTTTCCTAAAAATTTTTAGTGGGAACAAATCTTATCTTAACGGCGGTTTGAAGAGGTTTAGTTATATCAGGTCGCTTGAAAAAGAATGAAAAGTTTATTTATTGAGTTTCAATGGCTTGACAGCTCTGCAAAAATGCCTTATAATTTTTAAAAAATTAATAGAAAGAAAGAGGAGGTCACTGGTATGATACCTAACATGACAACTCACACGCTTAACAACCGTTATTACTTTAGCTTCTTTAGATAGTGTTTGTAGACATATTACCTATGGATACAAACAATGCAAAACGTCAGTTTGTATCTATGGGGCTAAAGGCTATTTGAGTTGTTTGTCCACATAGATAAGAATATCTAAGTGGGCACCTTATCACAGTGTATCTCCTTATACCTCTTTAGTTGTATAAGACCATTTAGATATTTCTAAATGGTCTTATTTTTATACCCAAGAAAAGAGGAGTCACATGAAAACAATATTTCGATTTGCGATGGTTACATTAGCTTTACTCGGTTTAACAGCTTGCCGCCAAGAAGTAGCGACTGGCAAGAATCATGTTAAAGTTGGTATTATCCAATATGCTGAGCACCCAGCTTTGGATGCTGCCCAAAAAGGCTTTATCAAAGCTTTAAATGAGGCAGGCTATAAAGAAGGCCAAAACCTTAAGCTAACCCGAAAAAATGCTCAAGGAGAACAAGCTAACCTGCAAACAATGGTAGATCAGCTAGCAGGTAAAAATGATCTTAATTTTGCCATAGCAACGCCAGCAGCTCAGGCCATGGTTAATGCTGATCAGGAAACACCGACGATCTTTACGGCAGTTACAGATCCTATATCAGCGGGCTTGGTCAAATCTTTAGCAAAACCTGGTGGAACTGTTACGGGAACCCTTGATGCGGGTGATGTCAGTCAACAAATTGAAGTATTGACCAAAGCTATCCCCAAAGCCAAGAAAGTGGGTATTTTTTACAATTCTAGTGAAGTCAATTCTCAAATCCAAGCTAAGGCAGCTAAAAAAGCCTTAAATCGTAAGGGACTTGATGTTGTTATCAAAACGGTAACAAGTAGTAATGATGTTCAACAAGTCATGGCTAGCTTAGCAGCTCAAGTTGATGCCGTTTATTTGCCCACAGATAATACAGTGGCTTCAACAGCAACGACTATTGGAGAAATCTTGAAAGAAGCCAAAGTGCCAGCTATTGGTAGTGATGCGGCCTATCTAGATGCTGTATTACTCACATCAGGTGTTGATTATCAGGCTATCGGTCATGCTGCGGGAGAGCAGGCACTTAAAATCCTAAAAGGTAAAAAAGTTTCTGAGCTCCCTGTTCAAAAACCTCAAAAACCTCAAAAACCTCAAGTCAAGATTAATGAGGCCATGGCTAAAGTACTTGGCATAGATACCTCAACATTAAAAGCAGCCCTGAACTAGAAGGACGGTGTGATGATGAACAGATTAAGCAAATTAATAGTACTAACCTTAGCCAGTCTCCTTTTGGTTGCTTGTCGATCGACCGGGGGAAATCGCCACACCTCAAAGCAGACTGTAACAGTTGGAATCTTACAATATATGGAACATGACTCTCTTACTGCAGCTCGGAAAGGCTTTGAAGCAGAGCTTAAAAAAGAAGGCTATACCCAAGGTAAAAACTTAAAAATAGTCTATCAAAATGCCCAGGGAGATCAGGCTAATTTACAAACTATTTCAGAACAACTGCTTAAAAAAAGTGATTTGGTGTTAGCTATTGCGACACCAGCAGCTCAGGCTTTAGCCACAGCTTCAACGGATACACCAATTGTCTTTACAGCAGTGACGGATCCCTTGTCGGCAGATTTGGTTAAGAGTCTAAAAAAACCTGGTGGCTTGATAACAGGAACAAGCGACCAGGCCCCTATTGCCAAACAAGTGGCGCTTTTAAAAGAAGCCCTACCAAAAGCCAGAGAAGTAGGAATCCTCTATACTAGCAGTGAGAGAAATTCAGAAGTACAGGTTAAGGAAGCAGAAAAGGAACTGAAAAAAGCAGGTTACAGAGTCAGTAAAAAAGGCATCTCATCAAGCAATGAGGTGCAAGATGCAACTAACAGTTTGATGCGGACGGCTGATGCTCTCTTTGTTCCGACAGATAATACTGTTGCATCAACGATGTCGATGATTGGTCAGTTGTCTGTTGAGCATCAGGTACCAGTCATTGGTGGCTCGACAGATATGGTTGATGCTGGCGGGCTCTTAACCTATGGTACCAATTATAGTCAGTTAGGCAGACAAGTTGGAAGGCAGGCAGTGACTATTTTAAAAGGGCAGAATCCGGCGACGACACCAGTTGAACTGCCAAAAAGGCTAGATTTGCATGTTAATAGACAGCAGGCTCAAAAACTAGGGATTGATCTTTCCCGTCTATCACTGAAGTAACAAAGAAAAAGGAGAAAAAATGGCACTCATTCTATCAAGTTTATCACAGGGGCTCTTATGGTCGGTGCTGGCTATTGGCGTCTACATTACTTTTCGCATTTTAGACAGTGCTGATTTAACTACTGAGGGCTCATATCCACTGGGAGCGGCTATCTGTGCGACAGGTATCGTTTCAGGTTTAGACCCACTTCTAGCAACACTTCTAGCTTTTACAGGAGGATTGTTAGCGGGTTTAGTTTCAGGCCTTATCCATACCAAATTGAAAATACCAGCCCTTTTGACAGGGATTATTACCTTAACAGCCTTGTATTCTATCAACTTAAAAATCCTTGGTAAGGCAAATGTAGCTCTCTTGGGGCAAAAGACTTTGGTTTCAGAGCTTTATGATCTGGGCTTTACGAAGATAGCTTCGGTCATGATTATAGGAGTCATCTCTGTCCTTATTCTTATCCTGCTCTTGACCCTACTCCTGAAGACTCAGGTCGGTCTAGCGCTGCGATCAACGGGGGATAATATCCCTATGAGTGAAGCCAATGGGATAAATACCGACAAGATGAAGATTCTGGGCTATATGATTTCTAATGGTTTGATAGCTCTTTGTGGGGCGCTCCTGTGCCAAAATAATGGCTATGCTGATTTGAATTCTGGGGTTGGGACCATTGTGATTGGTTTAGCTTCCATTATCATAGCTGAGGTGGTCATTAGGCATCTGACTATCGGCTGGCGTTTGACCTCTCTTGTCTTAGGAGCTATTGTATACCGTCTGATTATTCTTGCCATTTTGTCTATTCCGGGTATGGATGCTGATTTGGTTAAACTCTTTTCGGCGATACTGTTAGCGACTGTCCTTTTTATCCCAGAATTGCAACAGAAATGGAAGATTCGCCAACCAAAACTAAATTAGGAGTTATTATGTCAACATTATTATCATTACAAAGGATTCATAAGATTTTTGAAGCTGGTACGGTCAATGAAAACCATGTCTTGCGCGGGCTCAGCCTTGACGTGCAAGAAGGAGACTTCATCTCAATCATCGGAGGCAATGGAGCCGGTAAATCGACTCTAATGAACAGCTTAGCAGGAACTCTGAAACTAGACCATGGGGATATCTTACTTGAAGGCAAGTCCATCAGACACTTATCGACCGCCAAACGGGCACAGTTCATCAGCCGTGTTTTCCAAGACCCTAAGATGGGCACAGCTTCACGCTTAACTATTGAAGAAAACATGGCCATCGCCCATCGTCGTGGTAAAAAACGTGGTCTTAGCTGGGGCGTCAAAGAAAGTGACCGCCAAGATTACCAACAAGCCCTGCAAGAATTAGGACTACATTTAGAAAAGCGTCTCAAAGTAGATACCCAGTTCTTATCAGGTGGACAAAGACAAGCTTTAACGCTTCTAATGGCTTCGCTTGAAAAACCAAAGGTCTTGTTGCTAGATGAACACACTGCCGCTCTAGACCCTAAAACCAGTGATATGGTGATGACCTTAACCGACAAAATTGTCAAAAACCATGGGCTGACTACCCTCATGATTACCCACAATATGGAACATGCTATCCAATATGGTAACCGTTTAGTCATGCTTCATCAAGGCCAAATCATCGTTGATCTTAAGGGCAATGACAAAAGAAAGCTGACTGTTGAAGAGCTGATGACTCTCTTTCAACAAAATGTGGGACAAGGTCTTAAAGATGATGGATTGGTTTTGGGGTAGCATTTATTTGGAGCAGAACAAGAGCAGTTTAAAGTGATTGCTTTATACCTCAGAAAAAACGGCTCACTTTTGTGAGTCGTTTCAGATTGAAGACAAACTGGCCTAAATCTCCAGTTTGTCTTTTCTTTTACTTTCATTATGATTATTGGGCTAACTTTGGCAATTTTCAAGCCAATTAAAAAGGATATTCTCGCCATTATCTTACTATATTTTTTCATATTCAAGCACGCTAAAGTCAGTCCAACGGTTGCCTCCATTTTGGACTTTCCTTTTAATCTCGTGTAGCGCAAATTGTGATATTCTTTAGCTGTTCCAAATAAGCGTTCTATCGTTTCTTTGCGCTGTTGATAACATTCTTTCATCCCTTTTTGGTGTCGGATGTCTTCACAGACTTCTAAATCTTCTTTCCATAGATGACGAGTGATAACTTTTTGATGGGTTTTCGATTGGGTACAGACTGATAATAGCGGACAGGTCTGACAGATAGCTGGATCACTTTTGTACTCACTATAGCCATCTCGAGTAGTGGTTGAATAACATAAGGGGTGGTTCTCTGGACAGAGGTAGACATCATAATACTCATCATAGACAAACTCTTTAGGACTAAGCATTCCTTTTTTGCCACGTGGTCTAGTATATGGAAAAACGGGTGTGATACCTAGAGATAATAAATAGTGGGCAATGCTGGGTGTTTTATAACCAGAGTCTGCGATAAGATAGCTTGGTTGTAATGCTTTAATTTGGTCAAACAGTTCTGGGAAAGCCTGACTATCATGAACATTCCCAGCGTGAATACTATATCCTAGTGCCCAACCATATTTATCACAAGCGACTTGAGCATTATAAGCAAAAACTTGTTTGTGTTCTCCCTTATGAAACCAACCGCTATCAGAGTCGGTTGTAGAAATTTTCTTACTTGTGGGCTCTTTTTCTCTGGCGAGCCCTAACAACTTTTTTCCGTGTTTTTCCCTATCTTTGGCAATTTCTCGCTCTAATTGGGCACTCATGAATTTAGCTTGCGCCTCTACTTCCTGATTGATATATTTGTGATTGTTAGCAACTGCTTTAATATGGGTACCGTCCACAAAGATTTCAGTAGGGTCAATTAACCCGGCATTCAGGCAGAGCCCTAAGATATGAGAAAAGATAGCTTCAATGACTTGTTTATCTTGGAAACGACGACTGTAGTTCTTTCCGTATGTTGTGAAATGAGGCACCTTATCTTCTAAAGTCAACCCAAGAAACCAGCGGTAAGCCACATTAACCTCAATTTCCTTGATGGTTTGACGCATGGAACGAATGCCAAAGAGACATTGAATCATGGGAATTTTCACTAACATGACAGGGTCCAAACTAGGACGACCGTTATCCGCACAATAACTGTCCTTCACTAAGTCATAAATAAATGAAAAATCTATCGCTTCATCAATTTGACGCAAGAGATGGTCTTTAGGAACCAAGTCATCTAAACTATAGAAACCAACTTGATTGCGATTGTAGTTAGGATTTTCTTTGTGGAACATACTGAGACCTCCTAGAACTTCTTATCTTTATTATAACTCTTAGCAAAAAGAAAAGCCCTAGAAAAATCAATTTCTAAGGACTTTGTCTTCAATCTGAAACGGCTCACTTTTGTGAGTCGTTTTTCTTCTATAATAAATCTAATGTTTTAAGTTTTTTATCAATCATTTGGAGGACTGTGGTTAAGTCTTCTGGGTTCTGGACGAAGTCTAGAGCATCTCCGTCAATTCTCATTTTCGGTGAGACGTCGTATTCTTCATACCAGGTCGGGTATTCTTCGTGGACTTGGTAGTAGTATTCTTCTAGTCCAGGGTTGTCATCAACTTGCTCAAAAGAGCGTCCCCGTTTAGCAATGCGTTCTAACATTTTCTCAAAGGAAACGTCAATATAAATCAATAAATCAGGCCGTTTTTTAGGCATGCCTTCTAATTCTTCTAGCATGTTAGCCAGCAGTTCTTGGTAGATGTCAAGTTCTGCTTTGGTGACGTTACCATTTTTATAATTGAGTTTGAGAAAGAGCTCGTCTTCAAAAATGGAACGGTCTAGAACATTATTATCAGCTTTATAGGCTTCTTTAATGGATTTGAAACGTTTGTTTAAAAAGAAAATTTGGAGTAAAAAGGCATATTTTTGAGGGTCTTGATAGTAGAGATCAAGAACGGGGTTGTTGTCAACAGCTTCATAAAAAACATCAGTCCCCAAATAGTCTCCAAGAGCAGCAGCAAGAGAGCTCTTCCCTGCTCCAATAGTTCCAGCTAGTACAATCAACATGATTCTCCTTCAATGGTCTTAGCGAACTTGGGCAAAAATCTCTTGGACTTGAGCCAAAGTATCGGCGCGTGATACAGCTCCACGGACTTTAGCAGCCCCAGCAGTCCCACGTAAATAATGGGGAGCTAAACCGCGAAATTCCCGGACAGCAATGGTTTCCCCCTTGAGATTAATCAAACGGGTCAAGTGGTCCTCAGCAATGTCCAGTTTTTTGGCAAATGGAAGATCAGGTAACTCTTCACCCGTCTCAAAAAAGTGGTTGATTTGAGTAAACAAGTAAGGGTTGTTCATGGCTGCGCGTCCAATCATCACAGCATCGACGCCGATTTCCTCAATCATAAACTTAGCATCTTGGACACTACGCACATCGCCATTGCCGATAAAAGGAATTTTGGTCAGTGCTTTAGAGACACGTGCGAGGGTCTCGTGGTCACAGCTTCCAGTGTACATCTGCTCACGCGTCCGACCGTGCATAGCAAGCGCAGCGACGCCTGCTGACTCGGCAGCTAGAGCATTCTCAACAGCTAATGAGCTGTCTGCCCAGCCGGTGCGCATCTTAACAGTCAGTGGAATATCGAGAACTGAGGTAACTTCGGAGACGATATGATAGATCTTATCAGGGTCACGCAACCATTTGGCACCGGCTTCGTTTTTGACAACCTTATTGACCGGGCAACCCATGTTGATGTCTACAATATCAGCCTTAGTGTTGGTTTGGATGAAATCGGCAGCCCGTTTTAAACCTTCAGCATCGCCCCCAAAGAGTTGGATAGACATAGGGTGCTCTGTCTCATCAATGTGGAGCATGTGCAAGGTTTTTTCGTTGTTGTAAAGGAGCCCTTTTTCCGAAATCATCTCCATAACCACTAGACCAGCACCAAATTCTTTGGCGATAGTCCTAAAGGCAGAGTTTGTGACGCCAGCCATAGGGGCTAAAACAGTACGGTGTGGGATTTCAACAGTCCCAATCATAAAAGATGAATTAAGCTTTGTCATTGATAATCCCTTTCAAATCTTGCTCGTTAAACTGGTAGATTGTTTGACAGAACTGGCAGACGATTTCGGCACCATGATCCTGATCAATCATATCTTGTAGATCACTATCAGGTAAAGTTCTGAGGGCCGACTCAAAACGTTGTCTCGAGCAATCACACTGGAAGCTTAAAGGTTCTTCAGAGAGTCGCTTATAAGGCTCATCGCCATAGAGAGCATCTAAGAGGGCTTGGATATGGTCTTCTGAGGTCAGAAGACTTGAGATGGCAGGCATTTCTTGGAGCCTCTTTTCGTAACGTGTGATTTCCTCTTGGCTAGCCCCAGGTAAAACCTGTAGCATGAAGCCGCCAGCAACTTTAACCTTATCTTCCTCATCAAGGAGAACGTTCAAACCAACAGCAGAAGGTGTTTGCTCCGACTCGGTTAAGAAATAGGCGAAATCTTCACCGATTTCGCCAGAAATCAAGGGTGTAGTTGAGGTGTAGGGATTACCTGTTCCATAATCGACAATCGAGACAAAGTGGCCATTGCCCATAAAAGGGCCAACTAGAACTTCACCAGTGGCTGTTTTTTTAATGTCAACGCCAGTGTTTTGAATGTATCCCTTGACATGACCTTTAGTGTCAGCAACGGAAATGATATGACCAAAAGAAGAGTCACCAATCACTTTGACGGTAACTTTACTGTCTCCTTTTTGGTTAGCAGCTAAGATTTGGTTGGCAATCAAGGTGCGACCAAGCGCCACTGTCGATGATGATAGGGTGCCGTGTTTTTCTTGTGCACTTTTAACGGTTTCTGTACTATCAAGCACAAAGGCTCTAAAAGAGCCAGATTGTGAGAGTGATTTAATCAATTTATCCATGACTACTATTATAGCATAAAGACCTTTTTTTCTAACCCTTGAAGGCATCTTAATTTTTAAGAAAGGATTAACCTTGATACCAATGAAGATGAGATAGGCTCATGATAATATGGAAAATCTAAGCTATTAAAGCTCTTCTGTTTCTGCTAAGCAGGTCATGAAATGTTTTTCGACTTTTTCTTTGAGGTAGTGGTTAAGCTCTTCGAGGGCGATACTGGGTACCAGTTGGCTGAAAAAGTAGATGTCAATGCCTTCACTTTTTTCTAAGCTAATATCAGTTAGGACGAGGTCGTACTTTTTGCGGATAGCTCGCATGTCAATCTCGTAATGGTCGTGAATCGTGATGTCGAAATATTGACCGGTGAAGGCTTTTAAGAACTGACCAGTGTTTCGGGTTCCCTTTTCAATGACAAGGACTTTTTGTTGGCTAATGGCCTGACTGAGGTGTAAAAAGAGGTTATCCCAGTTGACCAGTAAAGAATACAAGAGCTGTTGTTGCTGTTTCTCTGAGCAGGCAATGTCTCGCTTAGTGAAAGGGGCTAGCAGCGCTTTTTTCAAGACTTCTAATAGCAGAGGGTAGGATTTTTGGAAATAGTCAATGTAAGGTTCTTTATAGTCGTAGACGAGATAGTTTTGGTAAGCGTCATGTTCTTTTAAGATGGTTGCATTATGCAAAATCTTGGCTATCTCTTTGGTGTTGGAAATTGGCAATGAGAGGCGTTTTTGGATGCTTTCTAGGGTCTCTAGCCATTCCTTATAAGAGATGATATTTATCTCTTCTGGCACTAGAGCAGGCGTCTGAGGGACATCGTCCTGAGTATTGACGATGATTTCCTGATGGAAATAGATCGAGAAGATTTCTGACAGGGCTAAAGCATCTAGTGGTTGGGCAAAATCTTGCCAAAAGAGCTGGGCCAGCTCCTGCAAGTTGGGATCTTCTTTGAGTTTTTGAAAGAGGCGCGTGCTTCTAGTGTAAGTGTGGTTGATGCGGTAGCCTTTAGCAAAACGGATAATATTAACCCCAGCGACGACTTTCAGGTGATGAAAGAAAAAATGGCTAACAGGGGCATCAAGCTGTTGAGCGATCAAATCAATCAGGCGCATGACGGCTCTTTCATTAACCCGGTTCACAAATGGCCACTGACCACAATCATAGGCTTCAGAAAAATATTTCAGGTAAAGAAGTCTAATGTCCTCTTCTTTTCCTATCATGGTAATGCTTTTAAAGTCAATGTGGCAACCATACACCAGTTGCAGGAAATGGTTGGTCCGCTTAATTAAGCGTTTGAGGGTAGAGAGGCTAATAAAGAGACTTTCAGCCAGTTCGTCGAGCGAGTCGAACTCTTCAAAAAAGATGGCCTCAATCAGACGCAAAGAGGGTGTCTCTAATAAGATCGACTGGTAGAGTTTTTGCGGTCCCGACTCTTTTTGATAATCAAGTGTTAAATAGGGTCCTTTATAAGGAAGAGATTTGATTTCAGAAAAAGTCGACAGATGAGCAATCTCTGTTTGCAGAGTTAGAAAAGAACAGTCTAGATGATGACAGATGTCCTTATAGTCGTAACGGTGTTCCTCTTGGTTGAGCAGTTTGAGTAGATTAAAACTACGTAGTTGTTGATTAGAAAATAATTCTTTAGTGGTTATCATCGTTTCTCCTTGACGTTATGGTTCTAGCTTATCTTCTCTAAAAGCAGGTGATACGGGAATTAAAGCCATTTTTTTGATATCGTTTCTAATTAAAAATGGCCGGAAGATAAACCAGCCTACAATACTATTATAAACCAAGTTACTTAATTTATCATTCATAAATTTAAATTTTCATTAAAAACATGGACTTTAATATTAATCTGACGTGATATATACTAAGAACGTAGTTGACCAAGTGTGCCCAAAAAACTGTTATGACAGCCTTGACAGACTTGTCAAACTAACAAAAAAATGAGAATTTTCATATATAAGGAGAAAGAAAATGAAAAACAATATGAAACGCCGCAAACATGCTTTACGCAAAGCCGTAACAGCAGCGGTATTAGCGGGAACAGCCTTTTCCAGCTTTGGAGGTGCGCTAGGAACCGTAACAAGCTATGCAAAGGAAAAAGAACTTGAACTTAATGATTTGAAGGAATTTATCGTAAAAAAAGTAGTTGAAAAACAAGCAGCTCATTATAATGATCAAGAAGAACAAATAGGTGAAAAAATTTTAGCAGAAACAAAAGAACTATTAGAGAATTTGTCGGCTGAGAGTTTAGGGGAATTATTATCACATATGGATAAAGAAAAAGTTGGTTACCCACATGGAGAACTCCATGCTTATTCAGACATCCTCGGAACCTATAGAAACAATGATAGTGGGGATTGGAGACAACAGTCCTTAAGTTTAATTTCGTTAGTCATAAAAGAAATTGAAAAACGCATTGAGCAAAATCAAAAACGAGGGCAAGATTTAGTTAAAAAAAATGCGGAACTTGAACAGCTAAAGGACCAGGAAAAAGAACTTTCTAAAAAGAATCAAAAGATTGAGGAGCAATTAAGGGATAAATCTCAAGAATTAGAGATAAAAGAACAAGAACTTAAGAAGGTTGCTGACGACCTTGATGCAACAAAAAAAGAACTCGAAGCTCAAGAAGAATCAAATGCAAATTTGAATAACCAAATTTTGGATCAAGATAAAGAAAATACGGCATTAAAAGAAGAGAAAGAGCAGTTAGAAAAAATAAAAGCTGATTCTGAAGCTAAGCTTAAAGAGCTTGAAAAACAATTGGAAGAAGCAACTCAAGAATTTAACAATGCTCGAGAAGAGTATGACAAACTCTTAGAAGAAACAGATGGTAAGTTGTTTGAAGAGGAAAGTCGTAATAAAGAACTTAGCGAGAAGTTAAAAATGGCTGAAGAAATGTTTGACCAAGCTCAATTGAAACTCGCAGAAGAACGTAAAGCACTTAAAGAAACTGAAGCTAAGTTAGCGGAAGCTGAGAAAGCTAATAAAGACCTTACTGACAAAGTAGGTACATTAACTGAAGAACGCGATGCTGCTAAAGCGGAGGCTGAAAAAGTTCCTGAATTTGAGGAAAAAGTAGCTAAGTTAACTAAAGAACTTGAGGAAGCTAAAGCAGAAGCAGAAGAGCTTAAAGCTAAGTCAGAAGAACTTGCTAAAGAGCTTGACAAAGTTAAAGCTGAAAAAGAAGCCCTTCAAGCTGAAATCGACAAGCTTAAAGAAGAGCATCAGAAAGAAGTTGATGCCCTTAATGCCCTTCTTGCTGAAAAAGATGACATTATCAAGCGCTTAGAAGAGCAAGTGGCAAAAGCTAAGGAAGAAGCTGAGAAGAACGCACAATTAAGCGATGAAGAAAAAGCGAAACTTCAAAAAGAATTAGACCAAGCTAAGAAAGAATTGGCAGAAAAACTTAAAGACATGCCAAATAAAGTTGAACCACACACAGGTGGTGGAGCTCAAGCTGGTCAAGCTAACTCATCAGCAAACCACAATGCTGAGCACTTACCATCAACAGGTGAAAAAGCTGTGAACCCACTTCTTGTAGCAACTGGCTTATCCCTTATCATTGGTGCAGGTGCCTACACTTACGCTTCCAAACGCAAAAAAAACTAACCCCTACTCGATAAAAAGACATAAGACAAAAAACTTATTTTCGATTCATTAAGACACCAACTCCCTTATCACTGATAAGGGGGTTTTTAAGTAGTAAAAATCCCTCACCCATTTAATGGGTAAGGGAAAGGGGGTCTAAGTTAAGATTGCTACTTCTGGAAAGAGCTCTTGTAGGATTTTAGGTGTCAAGGCTTGGCCTGGCCCTTGGTAAGGGTAGGTGTGCATATACATGGAAGGGTTGAAGTTGAGTTCGATGCAGTGGACATTGGGCTGGCTGATATCTGCTTTTTCCTTAATATCTGGGATAATCAGGTCTACACCGCAGACCCAGGCGCCTATGGCGTCTGCCATTTGGGCGGCTAAGTCCTTGTAGGATTGGTCCATTTCTTCTGTCAGGTCAACTGAGTCGCCACCGGTTGAGATATTAGAGTTACGGCGCAGCTCGACTCTGATACCTTTTGCTAAAATAGAGTCTTCTTGATAGCCTTGTTGGGCCAGCATCAGTTTTTCAATGGGGCCTAGTTGGATTTTCTCCAAAGGTGAGCGGTGCTCACTACCCCGTAATGGGTCTTGGTTTTTAATGGCTACCAGTTCTTTGATGGTGTGTTGACCGTCTCCCACGACATTAGCTGGAAGGCGTAAAAGCACCGCCTGACACGTGCCATTTAGAGTGAAGAAGCGGTATTCTGTGCCTGTGATGAAGGCCTCAACCAAAACGTCGCTATCTTCTGCGAAGGCAATGTCAAGGGCTTTCGCATAGTCAGTCTGACTAGCTGGTTTTTGAAAGATGGAGATGCCAAGACCAAAATTGGTCGACTTGGGTTTGACCACGATGGCTTGGTCCGCAATCACTGGGTAATAGCGCAAGGCCTGCTCTTTAGTCGCAAATTCTTGCCCTTGTGGGGTAGGAAAGCCCGCTTGGTCTAAGATTTTCTTAGTCATGGTTTTATTAGCCATAGCCAGTGGCACCACATAGTTATCCTTAGAAGTCATATTGCCATTTTTGACCAGTTCGATGTGGTCCCGATGCCAGAGCTTTAAGAACTGGTCAGATTCGTCCAAGATTTCAAGATGGATCCCCTTTTGGATAGCATCAAACATGAGCATTTGCGTCGATAGCTCCATGCTTTCATAGCCCTTAAGTGCGTAGGGCGCCAGTCTTGCTTTGTGATGATAGGTGGTAGCTTGTGTTAAGCCAAAGGCTGCCAGAGAAGCGTCAGCGATGTGACTAGAAAGACGACCGCAGATGGTTTGTCTAGGTTCCTTTAGAGCTAGTGTCATCTGATCAATCAGTCCTTGGTAGTAAGCATCTAAGTTGAAGTGCTGGACCAGTTTTTGCATAGCTTCTAGGAGTGGTTGTGGATTTGCCTGAGGTGGCAGCGGAGCGAGAGGACCAGTTAGAGCAACGGCTTCATTGAGCTCTTTGGCTGTTTGTAGGTCTTTGTCGCAGTCCTCTAGGTCATCAAGCCAAAGGAGACTGAGGATAAAGAGGTGGAAGCTGTCTAGAGTTTCCTGGCTAATACCTAGTGGGTCAAAGGGGTCAATGTCAAAACTACGGAATTCCAGATAGCTGATTCCCTTTTTCAGGTAGTCCTGACTATGGCTGCTGCCCCGTAGGCGGACAGCCGAATAGAACTCTTTTTCCAAGGATAAGTCCCCTCGGGCAATGCTAGCTTGGATATCCTTAATGTAGGATTCAAGAGAGGAGAAGGAGATTTGCAACGAGTCAGCATTGCTGTAGCCATAGGCCTTACTGGCTCTGAGAGCACGGGCTAAACCTTGTGGCATCGTCGCGTAGAAGTCTTTTTCGGCAAGTGGTGACGCACCAAACAAGTAGGTCACAAACCACTGGTAGTTGAGAAATTGACGGGCCAATTTCATGTAGACTTGATTTTTAAAGGCGACCAGATTGTCACTGCCACTATGCTGAAAGAGGCTTTCGAGTAAGTTTTGCCCTAGGCCAAAATTGTAATGGAGGCCTGAGATGGACTGCAGTTTTTTGCCATAGGTCTCTACTAGGTGATTGCGGTAGGCAACTTCTTCTTGGTTTTCTAGCTTGGCGACTTGGATATCCTTATCTTGCAGGTAAGGTGGCATGGATAGGGGCCAAATCAGTTCTTTTGGGGCTAGTGAAGCATGGGTCACGTCCCAGATAGCCCCTAGTCGCCGTCTGGCTTGGCTAGTAGAGTGGGAGATGGGTGTGATTAGTTCTAGTTGTTCTTCACTAAAGTCAGTTTGAATGTAAGGGTGAAAGCTGCGTGACCCTAAACAAGCTGGGTGGTCAGTTGGGGCAATCTGGCCCGACTCAGTGATGCGCAAGCCCTCTCTTTCTAGGCCAAAAGTTGCTTCTAAAATATTAGTATTATGGGGTAATTGTTGTAACAGCTGATTGAGCATCCTATCTCTACTTTCTCTTGGTTTCTTCTTGTTCCAGTTTACAATTTTAGGGCCTGAAATACAATTTTTTGACACCTAAATAGCAAAAAACCAAAGCTTGGTAAAGACTTTGGTTTTGGCTGATATGACGAGGGCTTAGTGGGCTTATTTTTCCACTTGCTCCTGACTGGCACGACCTTGGTTGAGAAGGGCATTAATGATGCCTTCATCTCTTAGTTTAGCAGAGTCATTGATGGTTTCAGCAGACGTGATGATTGTTGCTTCTAGTTGGGCCCGTTTTTGGCGACCTGCATCAATGGCTTCAATGATGCCCTTGTTTTGTTGGACTAAACTTTCGGCTAAGGCTGTCACTGACTGGATAGAGAGTGTAGGGTCCTGAGCAGACCTTTCTAGGGCCGGAATGGCTTCTTTACTGGTTTCGGCCAGCATCTGAAGGGCAGCGTTGTTAGCATTAACGATGGCGTCAGCGGTAATCCCTGACTTGACAGACTGTTGGAGAATCCCTAGCTGGGCTATGGATAGCTTCATGGTTGGAATGGTGTTTCGGCGGAGCATGCCCAATTTTTGGCGCATGTCAGAGGAGACCTTTACAAGGTTTCGCATCTGCGGTGTTGTGGCCCAGGCCACATAGAGACGGCTGACATACTCGGTATGTTGTTGTTCTAGGGTGTTGATGACTTCGGTTGTTCTGGCTAGGAGGTCGCTTGTGTGTTGATAGTCAGGCGTTGCTGCGTCGAGGTTTGCTAATTCTGCCTGCAGAGCCTGAGCGCGCTTTGTGGCTTCTTTTTGGCTAGCTTCGACAAAGGAGATGACTCCGACCAGATTTTCGATGGACTTGGTATTATCCTCGATCAACAACTCGGCTGAGACGATATTGCGAGCTAGGGTGTCTTCTTGTTTGACGACGGCGGCAGCCATGCCATCCATTTTTTGTTCGATATTTTGGGCGTCAAAGTAGAAATCTTGTAGGGTGTTTTTGCTTTGTCTAAAGAGTTTTTGCAGCATGTTTGGTTTCTTTTCCAGATCTGCTGGACCGACTTCTTTATATTTTTTGACAAAGCCGTTGAGTTCTTGGTTGGTGTTTTTGAGTAGGTCATCAACTTGTGGGATTTGTAATTTTTTTTGTTCCCGCAAGATGTGATTGACGGTAGTGTTGACTTCTTCGACGGCCGTTTGGCCAAAGTCAAGTAGGGTATTTTGGTTGTCCATAAAAGAATCCACCAAGGCTGGGGTTTTGGCCAGTATGGCAGTTTGTTGCTCAGGGCTTAGCTTTTCAAAGAAGGAAATAGTTTTGCCGGCTTGGGTAGAGTTGTCGCTTAATATTTCAGTGGTTTTATCATTTTTAGTCATAGCCTTGTCGGCAATGGCATCAATGTCAAAGTTAAATTCAGACATCAGGAGCTCCTTATTCTTTTGTTCTCAATTCGTTTTGTTTTTGCATCATGCGCAAGCTGATATCAAAATCTTTTAGCTCACTTTCGTTCAATTTTCGTAAGGTTTCATCTAGGTCGAGGTCAAACTGGTTTAGGGCTTGGTGGGCTGAGGCTAGTCGTTCTTCGGCTTTAAAATAATCCTTGGGTGAGGCTTTGATTTTCAGGTAGCCATTTAAAATGTCATAAAAATGTTGCATGCTGCTTTCTTGTAGTGCTTCTAATTCAGCTTTGTTATCAGCTTTGGCAATTTTTTCTAAGATGCTTTGGTTATCTTTTTGGACATTTTGATAAATGTCTTTGAGTTCTGGTGCTTTTTCTGAGATGACCTTTTCTGTTAGGATGCTAGAGCTAAGTTTCTGATCAATTTGTACTTGTTCGAGTTGGAGAAGGGTATCTACTTTAACCTCATCGGCTTTTTGGTTAATCCGTTGATAAACTGATTTTGGGATATTATCTTTTAAGTGGTAAGATTCATCTTTGATAAATTGAATCTTGGGTAATAGTTGTTGGGCGACTTGTTGAAAGTTTTGAATATCATTTTCAAGCAAGTAGCGGTTGAGCAATTGGTTTTGTTTGTCGGCTAAGTGAACGGTATCCTTGAGGTTTTGGATTCTTTTGGCTAAGGCTTGGCCGGCCAGCCGTTTTTGTGTTTTGCGGACATAGCGAAAGCCAAGTCCGACTACGAGGGCACTGGGGAGGAGAAAGGCTTCTGGTAGTGTTTCTGCGATGGTAGCAAGAATAATACCGAAGGTGAGAAGCCAGAGCCAGCCTGGCATGCGAGGTATGAGGGCGACTAATCTTTCAAAGAGGGTTTTCATCTTATATCTGTTCCATTTCATATCCTATTAGTAGGGGAGATCTTATGTCTATTCTACCCTAAAAGCTGTCTTTCTTAAAGTTTTTAACGAGTTTTGCGGCGCTAGCCATGGTTAACTTACTTAAAGGCACTAACTGTTGCTAAAAACAATCTATATCGTTCGGTTTTTACCTATTTATTAAAGTTTAAAAAGGGAGGGAGGTGTAATTTTCTTAATTATTTTATCAGAGTTAGCACTTTTTTTCATTTTTTGCTATAATAGGGTGTAAGACAAACTTGCAGGTGAGATTCCTGCCATATTGCTCAAGAAAGGTGAAGGCCTCTGCGTGTTTGGCATGCCGATATCGAAAACATATGACATCAGTAGTAGTTGTTGGTACCCAGTGGGGTGATGAAGGTAAGGGAAAGATTACAGATTTTTTATCTTCTGATGCAGAAGTGATTGCGCGTTATCAAGGTGGAGATAATGCGGGTCATACTATTGTAATTGATGGTAAGAAATTCAAGTTGCATTTGATTCCTTCAGGGATTTTCTTCCCAGAAAAGATTTCTGTTATTGGTAATGGTGTTGTGGTCAATCCAAAATCATTGGTTAAAGAGTTAGCTTACTTGCATGAAGAAGGTGTAACCACTGAGAATCTCCGGATTTCAGATCGTGCGCACGTGATTCTGCCATACCATATCAAGTTGGATCAGTTGCAAGAAGATGCCAAAGGTGATAACAAAATCGGCACTACCATCAAGGGTATTGGTCCAGCATATATGGACAAGGCTGCGCGTGTTGGGATTCGAATTGCGGATCTTTTGGACAAAGATATCTTTGCTGAACGCCTTAGAATTAACTTAGCTGAGAAAAACCGTCTCTTTGAAAAAATGTATGACAGCACGCCACTTGACTTTGATGCTATTTTTGAAGAGTATTATGCTTATGGTCAAGAGATTAAAAAATATGTGACAGACACTTCTGTTATCTTAAATGATGCTCTTGACGCTGGCAAACGTGTTCTTTTTGAAGGTGCTCAAGGGGTTATGCTTGATATTGATCAGGGAACTTACCCATTTGTGACTTCATCTAACCCAGTTGCTGGGGGTGTGACTATTGGTTCTGGTGTTGGACCAAGTAAGATTAACAAGGTTGTTGGTGTATGTAAAGCTTACACGAGTCGTGTTGGTGATGGTCCTTTCCCAACTGAGCTCTTTGATGAAGTTGGGGACCGGATTCGTGAAGTTGGTCATGAATATGGGACAACTACAGGGCGTCCACGTCGTGTTGGTTGGTTTGACTCAGTTGTGATGCGTCATAGCCGTCGCGTGTCAGGAATCACTAATCTATCTTTGAACTCTATTGATGTTCTTTCAGGCCTTGAGACTGTTAAAATCTGTGTGGCCTATGATCTTGATGGTCAGCGGATTGATTATTACCCTGCAAGTTTGGAGCAATTAAAACGTTGCAAACCTATCTATGAAGAACTTCCGGGCTGGGAAGAGGATATCACGGGCGTTCGTAGTCTGGAAGAACTTCCAGAAAATGCCCGTAACTATGTGCGTCGTGTGGGCGAATTAGTTGGTGTCCGTATTTCAACCTTCTCAGTTGGACCGGGCCGTGAACAAACTAATATTTTAGAGAGTGTTTGGGCAACTATTTAATGATAAAAGGATGACACTAAAAAGAATCTTCTGTACTGTAAGAAGATTCTTTTTGTTATGAAAACAGCATATGTTAGAATAAGAAAAAAGAGAGAAGGTGGCAAAGATGTCCCATAGTATTTTTCAGATGTCCTTTCAGTCTGTTTATCAGGCTTTAGTGGCTAAGGTCGAGCGCAAGGGCGGGCATGGTCAAGATGTTGATAGGCTGATTGCTTGGTTGATGGGCTATTCTAATGAAGAAATAGCTGAGCTTAAAAAATCAGATGTGAGTTATGGTGATTTTTTAGATCAAGCACCTTCATATAACCCTCATCGCCAAAATATTACTGGTAAGATCTGTGGTATCCAAATCGAAACTATTGCGGATGATCAGATGCAAAAGCTTCGCCAACTGGACAAGCTTGTTGACTGGTTAGCAAAGGGAAAAACGAGTGAGCAGGTAATAGCTAAGTACGAAGAATAACTTCTTTCTATAACGAGGCATTCAAAGACAAAAAGATGACTCCTATTTGAGATTCTGAGAAACAGAAAAAAACATCAAATAGGGGCCATTTTTTTGCGTTAAGGGGGAGGATTCTGTCAAAAGGATTTTATCTGATTATTCTTTCTCTGGTGGTTACGACTTTAAAAAAGCCCCAAGAGATTGGGACATCTATCTAGTGAGAGGTAGTTTAGAGTGTAAAGCAGAGTACTTTTAATCGGCATCAATCTTTTTAAGGTAGCGGTAGACGCTTGGTTCTGAGATATTTAAGACCTCAGCAACCTTTGAAACAGCACCTTTGAGCTGAAAGACTCCTTTTTCATGGAGCTTGTAGACGATGTCTATCTTAACTTCTTGGCTGAGATTAATCCCTTGTTTTAATAAAGAAGGGTCAATGATTTCACTTATGATATCTTGAATGTTATTTGATAAGACTTCTACCGCTTCATCTGGCTGGTAATTAATTGAGCTTAGTGTTGGTGACTGACACTGGTGTGGAAGCAGGTTGGCCAAGCTTAGGACATTGTCGGCTAAATTTTTGTAGACGGATATATCCATATTGATACAGAGCATGCCTTCTAGTTGACCACTGGCGTTTTTGATAAACAGAGTTGACCCTCGGACTTCTTTGTTTTGGGGGCTCACGATAGCTTTGTAATTGGTGACAAAATCTTGTTTTTGATAGACCTTATTATTAATCAGGACCAGTGCAAATGCTGTTAGGGGTGAATTGGTTGTCCGTCCGCTAATGTGACTGTTTACAATTTCGCCAATGTAGATATCATTTTCATCAATCACATGAAGAACGATTTCATAATTTTCCCCAAGAACTCCATGTAAAAACTTGATGACCGTTTTCCAATAGTCCAGTCTCTCCTTGTCCATATAAGGTACCCTTTTCCTGATTTTTATTATTATAGTAATACATTTTAAAGTAAAAAACAATTTAAAAAACTGTACATTCTGCAAAAAACGACCTATGGAGGCAAAAGTAACGGATAACAAATTATTATTAAAATAATAATTTGTTATTGACAATGAATGCGATTTCATTTACAGTTAAATTACTGAAACAAAAGGAGGATTATCGATGAAAAACTATCCCGATTCTATTGGGCCTTACTCTATTTACACGGTAGAAGGCAATACGCTCTACACTTCAGGTCAATTACCAGTGGTTCCTGAGACTGGCGACTTAGCTACTGGTTTTGAAGCACAGTGCCGACAAGCTTTTGCCAATATTAAGGGTATTTTAGAGGAACAAGGCTTGGATCTGAGTCATGTTTTCAAACTCACTATCTATTTGTCAGATTTGAAATATTTTAATACTTTAAATGAGGTTATGGAAGAGTTATTTGAGGAACCTTATCCTATCAGAACTGCTTATCAAGTTGTTGCTTTACCTAAGGGAGCTTTAATAGAGGTCGAAGCGCTGGCTAGACTGACGAAATCGTAAGCTATTTAATGTATAGATTGGTGGATTAATGAGATGGATATAATTATTGGGATTGGTTTACTTATTCTGGTATTAGCAATTTTTACCTTGTTTAATTATAAGGCTCCGTATGGGGCAAAGGCGATGGGGGCATTGGCTTCGGCTGCATGTGCATCATTTTTGGTTGAAGCTTTTCAAGATTCTTTTTTTGGAAAAGTTTTAGGCCTTAAGTTTTTGAGTGAAGTTGGCGGTGCCAATGGTTCCTTATCAGGTGTAGCGGCAGCAATTCTTGTTGCGATAGCTATTGGTGTTTCTCCCGGCTATGCTGTCTTAATTGGCTTGGCAGTTTCTGGTACGGGTATTATTCCTGGCTTTATTGCTGGGTATTTGGTTTCCTTCTTGATTAAATGGATGGAAAAAAATATTCCTGGTGGATTGGATCTTATCTCGATTATTATTATTGGAGCCCCATTAACTCGCATCATTGCTAAGCTCATTACCCCGGTAATTAATGATACGCTTTTATCAATAGGTGATATTTTAACTTCGAGTGCCAATAGTAATCCAATCATTATGGGAATTATCCTTGGAGGTACAATTGTGGTTGTGGCAACGGCTCCGCTATCCTCGATGGCCTTGACAGCTATGCTTGGTTTGACTGGTATCCCGATGGCTATTGGAGCCTTGTCCGTTTTTGGTTCTTCTTTTATGAATGCTGTGCTTTTTTATCGTCTAAAATTGGGTGAAAGAAAAGATAATATTGCCTTTGCCATTGAACCTTTGACACAGGCCGATGTGACCTCAGCAAATCCTATTCCGATTTATGTGACTAATTTTTGTGGTGGTGCTGCTTGTGGTATTTTAATTGCCTTGATGAAACTGGTCAATGATACCCCGGGAACGGCAACGCCGATTGCTGGTTTTGCTGTCATGTTCGCCTATAACCCAATGGTAAAAGTATTAATTACCGCCTTAGGCTGTATTGCTTTAAGTATGCTTGCTGGATATGTTGGTGGAAGCGTATTCAAAAATTATAAATTGATTACTAAACAAGAGCTACAAGCAAGGGATAACTAGAAGACTTCTTGGAAGAAATGACTGATGGCTTGAAAAATAAAGATGAAGGAGGCTTGTGATGAGTCTAGAAACTTGGAAAAAAGAAATACCTGAACTTGAAAAAGTGATGAACTATGAAGAACTTTTTTGGATGAATGATTCTTATCAAGGTGTTGATGCAGCTAATAAAGTGTCACAATTTGGAAAAGCTGATATCAAAGATGCTGAAGACCGTTTGAAACGCTTTGCTCCGTACTTTGCCGATAATTTTGAGTGCATCCGTGCTAATGATGGCATTATTGAATCTGCCATCTCAAAAATCCCAGAATTTCAACACTTTTTAGAAGCTCAATACCAAATCAAAATTCCTGGGCAGATGTATTTAAAACGTGATGACACTTTGCCAATCGCTGGAACTATTAAGGCTCGGGGAGCTATTTACGAAGTGCTAAAACATGCTGAAATGTTAGCATTGGAAGCAGGTATTTTAAGTGGCTATGATGATGACTATCGGAAATTTGCCAGCTCTGAATTTAAAGAGTTCTTTAGTCAGTACAAGATTATGGTTGGCACTACTGGAAATTTAGGAATTAGTGTCGGTATCATGGGTGTTTCGCTTGGTTTTGAAGTGGTTATTCACATGTCCTACGATGCTAAAGAGTGGAAAAAACAATATTTGCGTGATCACGGCGTTGTGGTTATTGAACATAAGACAAATTTCACTGAGGCAGTTAATCAAGGTCGTGCCGAATCCGATGCCGATCCTAAATCTTACTTTGTAGACGATGAACATTCAGTGGATCTCTTCTTAGGCTACACTGTTGGACCTTGCCGATTGAAGAAACAGTTAGAAGAGAAAAATATCCTCGTTGACGAAGACCATCCCCTCTTTGTCTTCTCGCCATGTGGTATTGGTGGTAGTCCAGGCGGTACAGCTTTTGGCTTGAAACAGATATATGGTGATCACGTTCACTGTTTCTTTGCTCAGCCAACACATATGCCGTCCATGTTGGTTGGCCTATTAACAAAAGAATATTCTAAGGTTTCTGTAGCCGATTTTGCTATTGATGCGAAAACAAATATGGATGGTTTAGCTGTTCCTAGAACGTCTGGTTTTGTTGCTGAGTTGATGCATCATTACTTTAATGGGGGAATTACCATTTCTGAAGAGCATCAAAAACTCTTCTTGACAAAAATGATTGATTTAGAAGACATTCACTTAGAACCAGCAGCCCTAGCGGGTACTATTGGACCAGCAATGCTCTTTGGAACGCAAGAAGGTCGTGCTTATCTGAAAGCTTATGACTTGGAAGATAAGATGCAAAATGCAACTTATATTGCATGGGCGACTGGTGGTAGTATGGTGCCAAAAGCAGATATGGAAGAGTTCTACCAAGAAGGTAAATAAAGCCATTCTGATGATGTCTCTAGCAGAATTAGCTTTGAAATAGTTTAGTAATCTAGGGGCAAGTAAAATAGTATGAGGGGGAGGCCTATTTCTGGGTGGTAGATGGTTAGTGACTTTTTGCTTCGCTACTAAACTAGCCATCAGGAAATAAGCCTCTTTTTTCTATTTACAAAAATATAAGGGTAAGGGTGTTTGGTTGGCGTGCGGTGACTGTTGTCAGTGCCTATAGATGAGGAGAAAATCGTGACAAATTCTATAATATCAAAGATGGCCTCTATTGAGCTGGAAGCTAAGGCTATTTACGAAGACTATGAAACTAAAAAATTAGCACATGCTATCCAGTTAAAAGATAAGTTGGAAACCTTAAGGCTGAGTTATGACCTAGAGACACAAAAACAAGTGGAAGATGTAAAAGAGGCTCTGGCTAAGGAATTGGCCCAAGAAGAAGTAGCTGCTTTAGCACGACAACAGGCACAAGAAATAGCTATTGAGCTTTTTTTGGCTGATCAAAAAGAGCACCTGGTTGATCAGATTGTGGACAGGGTGGTAGAAAAATATGGCTATTAGTCAAATGAAAAAACTGTCTATTATCTTAGAGCAAGATATCTTAGATCAGTTTTTACAATTTTTACAACAAAGGCAAGTCGTTGAAGTGCGCAATGTTTGCCAGTTAGATGAATGGCAAGAAGCTTTTCAGGAAAGGACGAATACTTGTCCTAAAATATGGCAATTTGCTGACAAGTCTGAGGAGGACTTAGAAGGGGACCATACTTTAGTCTATTTTAGACGGCAAGAAGAAGAAATCAAAGACGTCATCAAAGCATTAACAGGTGTTATCCCAGCTAAAAGTAAATTGGCCACTCTCAAAAAGCAAAAACCTTCTATTCAGTTTGAGGATTTAGAAGATTTAAAGCGGCAAAAAGAGGTTAAGGAGCTTCTTTGTTATTATCAGGAAAAAATACAGAGACTGAAAATGATTAACCATGCTTTGGAAGGGCTTGATGTGGAATTAGAAGATCTTAGAAAATGGGTGCAGCTAAAAATTTTGCCTCGAGATCTTGCTGATTTAAACGTTTTAGCTGGTCAGATTGGCACCATTCCAAGTACTGCAGACGATAGTTTTTATCGCCAATTACTGGCTAATCCTCATATCGTATTGGAGAAAGTTTTTCAGACAGAGTTAGAGTATGGGGTCCTTTTGTTTTGGGATAAGCAACAAACAGTCGCTCTTGAAGATTACCATTTTAAAGCACTTGATTATCCCTATCAGTTGTTACCGGCTGAGTTACTCTTAGAAAAAGAAAAGGCCATTAAGGCCTATAAGGCTGAAAAAGGGCAGCTAGTGTTAGAATTATCTAATTCAGCGGATCAGCTGGAAGAGCTCTATATTCAGCTAGACTATTGTAGCACTTTAAACTTACGACAAAGCGCCAAGCAGTTGCTAGCTAGGAGTCGTTATTTAGTTGCTATTGAAGCATGGATTGAAGCAGACAATGTAAAAGTTTTAGAAGCGGCGGCTCAAGACCAATTTGGCTGCTCGGTTTATATACAAGCCACAGATGTTGAGCAAGCGGAGTGGGAAGTGGTGCCGATTAAACTTCGTAACCACGCTATTATCGAGCCGTTTGAGCTAGTAACGGAAATGTATGCTTTGCCTAAATATTATGAGAAGGATCCAACTCCTCTCTTAGCTCCTTTTTATTTTACGTTTTTTGGGATGATGGTAGCTGATCTAGGTTATGGTCTTCTCTTAGGTTTAGTAGCCAGTCTTGCTCTAAGTTTGGGTAACCTTGATGTTAAAAAGAGACGATTTCTGAAATTTTTTAGGACACTTGGTGTTGCTGTCGCCTTATGGGGACTGATTTATGGTTCTTTTTTTGGGTTTGCTTTGCCCATCCATCTGTTATCAACAACCAGAGATGTAATGTCCATTCTCATCTTATCAGTTATTTTCGGTTTTGTGACAGTGATTGTTGGTTTGCTTTTGAATGGCTTACAGCAAGTGAAAATGAGGGATTATGCACAAGCTTATAGTTCAGGCTTTGCTTGGTGTTTGATATTAGTAGGGCTATTTTTAATGGCGATAGGCTTACTGATACCTTGGCTAGGCTTTTTAATCACAACAGGGAAATGGTTGGCTATTGTGAATGCTGTAGGAATTGTCCTTGTTGCTGTGCTAAAATCTAAAAATTTTGCGGGTTTAGGAGTGGGTTTATACCAACTCTATAATATTAGTTCCTATATTGGTGATTTGGTAAGTTTTACGCGTCTTATGGCTTTAGGGCTATCGGGAGCAAGTATCGGGTCAGCTTTTAATTTAATTGTGAGCATTTTTCCTCCTTTAGGGCGATTTACGATAGGTATTGTGATTTTTGTTTTTTTACATGCTATTAATATTTTCTTGTCCTTGTTATCAGGTTATGTTCATGGTGCTAGACTAATGTTTGTTGAATTTTTTGGTAAGTTCTATCAAGGTGGAGGCAGAGCTTTTAACCCCTTAAAAGTAGCTAATAAGTATGTGGTCATCAAGAAAGAAAGTCAAATGGAGGAAGAATAATATGGAACAGTTAGCAAGTTATTTTACAAGTCATGGAGGCGCTTTTTTTTCCGCCTTGGGGATTGCTATTGCGGTTGGTTTTAGTGGCATGGGCTCAGCTTATGGTGTTGGGAAAGCGGGTCAGGCTGCCGCTGCTTTATTAAAAGAAGAACCAGATAAATTTGCATCAGCCTTAATTTTGCAACTATTACCAGGAACGCAAGGCTTGTACGGTTTTGTTATTGGTATTTTAATTTGGTTACAATTAACTCCCAACTTAGCTCTTGAGCAGGGAGTGGCTTACTTTTTTGTTTCTCTACCAATAGGACTTGTTGGTTACTTTTCTGCTAAGCATCAAGGGAATGTAGCAGTGGCTGGAATGCAAATTTTAGCCAAGCGTCCTGAGGAATATATGAAGGGAGCTATCTTAGCTGCTATGGTCGAAACCTACGCTATCTTAGCCTTCGTTGTGTCCTTTATATTAACATTGCGGGTTGGTTAGGCTTGTGTTTTGTTTAGGACAAGTCAGACTGAGGCTGCTTAGTGTGTTTGAAGGGAGGATTGTATGAGTGATATTGAACAACTAAAAGCCACTATTCTTGAACAAGCTCACCAAGATAGCCAAAGGAAATTTAGGGTGGCTATTGAGGAATTAGAACGAGAATTCGAGTTAGATAAAGAGGCGATGAGAACAGACAAAGAAGCTTATCGTGCGGACCAATTGAGAGAGATTAAAAGTCATTTTCAAGTCCGCAGTCAAGAGGGTAGAAATCAGGAAAAGCAGGCTAGTTTAGCTTTTAAACATAAAGTTTTAGGTGACTTATTTGCAAGAGCTTTACAAAAGATGGAGGCTTTTACCAGTGAACAAGAGCTTTCGTTTTTGAAGGTTGTCCTTATGCAATTTCCCAATCAAAAGATTAGTGTTCAATTGGGAGAAAAAACAGCTCAAAAATTGAGCCAACAAGACTTAGCTAATTGTAAGGATACATTCCCAGAGGTAAGTTTTCGCTCTGAGCTGATTGGAAATGAATCAGGCTTTGTCTTATCCTTAGGTCAGATTGATTACAATTACCTTTATAAAGAATTGGTAGCTGCTTTATATAGAGATGAAAGTGCGCAGTTTTCAAAGCTTATTTTTAATAGTCATTAGGGGGCCTTATGGATCACGATCAATTTTCACAACTTAATACAAGTATCAGTGTTAAAGAAAAAGACTTCATCTCTGAACAAGAATTCACGATGTTCCTCAATGCAAAAAATAAAGAGGAACTGAGTCTCTTGTTGCAAAAAACACCCTATTCTATAACTATTACTGATTTGGATAATTTAGACATTGTTGAAAAGGTATTAATGAAAGAGTTGGGAAAAACGTTTAAATGGGTTTCGGCTGAGTGTCCAGTTCCTGAGATTGTGGACTTGTTTATCCTACCCTACCTTTACCACAATGTCAAAGTTCTTCTCAAAGCAAAGGCTAGTCAAAAGAATTTAGATCATTTATTGCTTCCTTTTGGCGGGACTTCTTTATCAGCTTTGCAGCATCTTGTGAGGACCTTAAAGTCTGATTATTTTCCTGCTTATTTTGAGGAGGAAATCCAGTCTATTTGGGAAGAGTATGTTGATTATGGGGATAGTCGGGTAATTGAAATTGGGGCTGACTTAGCTTATTTTAAACATCTGCGACGAATTGCAGAGCAGTTAGATGATCCCGTTTTTGATAAGGCAGTGGATATTCTAACGGATTCCTATAATGTGCTGACGCTGATGCGTGCTAAAAACTTGAACAAAGCAGATGGCTTCATTAAACAATTATTAACAGAACAATCAAGCCTAACCAACCAAGAACTTACTGGCAATCCCATTTATCAGACCTTAGGTAGTTGGTACAATCAATTACTCCCTGAGAATTATTCAAGTGTGCTAGCTAGATATGAGCAAAAAATAGCTAAGGGGGAGCTAAGTATTAGGGAACTGGAAGAATTAGTTGATCTCTTAATTTTTTATCTCTTTGATGATAGTAAGTTTACTTGCCAAGGTCCTTACCCTGTAGCTCGTTTTCTTTTAGCAAAATTATTTGAGATCAAGAACTTACGGTTGATCTTATCTGCTAAGGTAAATCAGCTACCGCTTGATTTGGTAAAAGAAAGGTTGAGACCCTTTTATGAATACTAAAACCTATAAAATTGCTGTTGTGGGAAATCGGGATTTAATTCTACCATTTCATATGATTGGTTTTCAGATTTTTCCTGTTATTGAAGCGCAAGAGGCAACTAATACGTTACGTCAGTTAGCAAAGGCTAACTTTGGCATTATTTATGTAACAGAAGACATTGCACAGCTTATCCCAGAGACAATTGCGCGTTATGATAAAGAGCTGACACCAGCCATTATTTTACTTCCAAGCTATAAGCAAAAAGAAAGAATTGCCTTAAATCGGCTTCAGGAGCGTGTTGAAAGAGCTGTTGGACAGAATATTTTATGAGGTTTTGGATAGGATTCCAAGAAAATAGTAAAAAGGAGAAGACGTTGAGCCAAGGAAAAATTATAAAAGTTTCAGGCCCTCTAGTGGTTGCATCGGGCATGGCAGAAGCTAATATTCAAGATATCTGTCGGGTAGGTAAGCTTGGACTTATCGGTGAAATCATCGAAATGCGAAAAGATCATGCTTCTATCCAAGTCTATGAAGAAACGTCAGGAGTTGGTCCAGAAGAACCTGTAGTGACGACCGGCGAACCCTTATCTGTAGAATTGGGTCCTGGTTTGTTAGCTGAGATGTTTGATGGTATTCAAAGGCCTTTGGAAAGGTACCAAAAGACTACCCAGAGTGATTTTTTATTGCGAGGTATCCATATTCCGAGTTTGGATAGGACACGCTTATGGACTTTTGTGGCGACTGTGGAACCTGGCTGTCATCTTGTCGCTGGTGATATTGTGGGCTACGTCCAAGAAACAAAGGTTATTGAGCATCGGATTATGCTTCCTCCTCATGTTTCAGGGGAGCTGATTGCTATTCAAACTGGAGATTTTAGTGTTGACGACATTGTTTATCAGATTAAGCAAGATGATGGTACTGTTTACCAAGGGACTTTAATGCAAAAATGGCCAGTAAGAAAAAATCGGCCGACCAAACAAAAACTCATTCCGACGGAACCTTTGGTTACGGGGCAACGCGTTATTGATACTTTCTTTCCTGTGACTAAAGGCGGCGCAGCGGCAGTTCCTGGACCTTTTGGTGCGGGGAAAACAGTTGTTCAGCACCAGATAGCCAAATTTGCGAATGTTGATATTGTTATTTATGTTGGCTGTGGTGAGCGTGGCAATGAAATGACAGATGTCTTGAATGAATTTCCTGAGTTAATTGATCCTGCGACAGGTCAGTCAATTATGGAACGAACAGTCTTAATTGCCAATACTTCTAATATGCCAGTAGCAGCTCGGGAAGCGTCTATTTACACTGGCATCACGATTGCAGAGTATTTCCGCGATATGGGCTATTCAGTTGCCATCATGGCTGATTCTACTTCTAGATGGGCAGAAGCTTTGCGGGAGATATCAGGTCGGTTAGAGGAGATGCCTGGAGATGAAGGATATCCTGCCTATCTTGGAAGCCGAATTGCGGAATACTATGAACGTGCAGGCCGTTTTAAACTCCTAGGAAGCGATGCGCGTGAAGGATCAATTACAGCTATTGGTGCGGTATCACCTCCTGGTGGTGATATTTCAGAGCCGGTCACTCAAAACACTCTTAGAATTGTGAAAGTTTTTTGGGGCTTAGATGCTCTATTAGCGCAGAGAAGGCATTTCCCAGCCATTAACTGGTTGACGTCGTATTCCCTTTATAAGGACGAGGTTGGACGCTATATCTGTCAACATCAAGAAGCAGACTGGCCCCAAAAAGTCAGAGAAGCGATGGCAATCCTCCAAGAGGAATCACGTTTGGAAGAAATTGTTCGACTGGTGGGGATGGATTCCTTATCTGAGCAGGATCGTTTAACCTTAGCTATTGCGAGACAAATTCGCGAAGATTATTTGCAACAAAATGCTTTTGATGTAGCTGATACCTTTAGTTCTTTTAGTAAGCAAGCTGCTATGCTTAGTAATATTTTGCTCTTTAAAGAGGAAGCCAGCAAAGCTTTGCAATTAGGTGCTTATTTTTCAGAAATTATGGAGGGAACAATTGACCTTCGTGATCGGATGGCAAGGAGCAAGTTTATTCTCGAGGAAAATATTACGCAGATAGAGGAGATAGGCCTTGAGATGAAGGCTACCATCAAAGCGATTTTAGAGAAAGGAGGTGTCTGAGATGGAGCAAATCAAAGAATATCGGACGGTTTGTGAAGTGGTTGGTCCCTTAATGATTGTTGATCAGGTTTCTGGTGTCCACTATAATGAGTTGGTGGAAATCACGATGCAAAATGGGAACAAGCGTCAAGGTCAAGTTTTAGAAGTTCATCATGACAAGGCTGTCGTTCAGCTTTTTGAGGGTTCTAGTGGGATTAATTTGGCCAAATCAAAAGTACGTTTCACCGGACATCCCTTAGAGCTTGCTGTTTCTGAAGATATGGTTGGGAGAGTATTTGACGGTATGGGAAGACCACTTGACGGCGGTCCAGAATTAATAGCCGAAAAGTTCTTGGATATCGATGGTCAAGCTATTAATCCAATTTCGCGTGACTATCCTGATGAATTTATCCAGACTGGAATTTCAGCTATTGATCACCTAAATACTTTAGTCCGTGGGCAAAAATTACCTGTTTTCTCGGGCTCTGGGCTACCCCACAATGAATTAGCCGCGCAAATTGCGCGCCAAGCAACTGTTTTAGGTGATGATGGGAAGTTTGCTGTTGTCTTTGCAGCTATTGGAATCACCTTCGAAGAAGCTGAATTTTTTATGGAAGATCTGCGAAAAACAGGTGCTATCAGCCGCTCTGTCCTCTTTATTAATTTAGCAAATGACCCTGCTATTGAGAGAATTGCAACTCCTCGCATTGCTTTAACAACAGCGGAATACTTGGCCTATGAAAAGAATATGCATGTGTTAGTGATTATGACAGATATGACAAATTATTGTGAAGCCTTGAGAGAAATCTCGGCAGCAAGAAGAGAAGTTCCGGGTCGGCGGGGATATCCAGGCTATCTTTACACTAATTTGTCAACTTTATATGAGCGGGCTGGTCGTTTAGTGGGAAAAGCAGGTTCGGTCACACAAATCCCTATTTTGACTATGCCTGAGGACGACATTACCCATCCAATCCCAGATTTGACGGGCTATATTACCGAAGGTCAGATTATTCTTTCACATGCGCTTTATAACAGTGGTCTGGAGCCACCTATTGATATTTTGCCCTCTTTATCCCGTCTAAAGGATAAAGGTTCCGGAGAAGGAAAGACGAGGGAAGACCATGCTGCGACCATGAATCAACTTTTTGCAGCCTACGCGCAAGGCAAGCAAGCAAAAGAATTGGCTATTGTGCTTGGAGAATCAGCTTTGTCAGAAACTGATAAATTATATGTTACTTTTACCAACCAATTTGAAGAAAGATACATTAATCAAGGGTTCGCTCAAAATCGTTCCATTGAAGAGAGTCTCAACTTGGGCTGGGAACTCCTCTCTATCTTGCCAAGAACAGAATTGAAGCGGATTAAAGCTGAGATGATTGACCACTATTTAGGAAAAGTTGACTAGCTTGAGTCAAATGTGGTTGATTGAGCCTATGCTATCTTAAAGAAAGGTTTATTATGAGATGTCAAGATTAAATGTTAAACCCACACGAATGGAACTCAATTCGTTGAAAAAACGGTTAAGGACTGCTAAAAGGGGCCATAAACTTTTAAAAGATAAGCGCGATGAACTCATGCATCATTTTGTTGATTTAGTACGCGAAAATGATAAGCTCAGACGTCAGGTTGAGGAGTGTTTAACTGAGAATATGCAAACCTTTGTTTTGGCAAAGTCACTTGAAAATAGTGCTGTCGTTGAAGAATTGTTTTCCATTCCTATCCATGATCTCTCACTTTATATCGAAGTGGATAATATTATGAGTGTCCGTGTTCCTAAATATCACATTCAAGAAGAGCAAGATAGTGGAGAGGCTAATTTTTCATATAGTTTTTTGGCATCAAACAGTGAGATGGATCAAACTATTCAGAATATGGAAAAGCTTTTGCAACCGATGCTAAGGTTGGCAGAAGTTGAAAAACAGTGTCAGTTAATGGCTGATGATATTGAAAAAACGCGTCGTCGCGTCAACGGTTTAGAACATGCTATTATTCCTCAACTGATAGAAACTATTCATTATATTGAATTAAAACTTGAAGAAGCTGAAAGATCCCACTTAGTTCGTATTATGAAGGTTAACAAACCTTAAAGATTTGCTAGATAGATAACTTAGAAGTTGTGTGCAATTTCTTATGAACAAAAAAGTATCCACCATAATGAAATTGGATGGATACTTTTTGGCTGTTAAAAATAGCAATGAATCTGATGTTGAAGAAAAACTTGGCGATAATCTTCTAAATCTTCCGGATGATAGGCTGGTACGTCAGTCATTTGGTAGTCTCGTCCGAGGAGTTTGTATTTATTTTCGCCGAATTGATGGAAAGGTAATAATTGGACTTCACTGATTTCTAGTTGATTAAAAAGTTCTGAGAAGGCTTTAGCATCTTCTAAAGAATCATTAAAATTGGGGATAATAGGGATGCGTAGGACAATCTCTTTGCCCATTGCGAAGGCATAATGAATATTTTTGATAATCAGGTCATTGGTGACACCTGTCATTTTGCGGTGCCTTACTTGGTTATAGTGCTTTAAGTCTGTATAGATGAAATCTACATACTGTATCAGATCAATAAATTGTTCATGTTTAGCATAAGCTGTTGTTTCAATGGCAGTATGGAGGCCTTTTTCTTTGGCAGCTTTGAGGATAGCCTTGGCAAAATCATATTGAGCAAAAATTTCACCACCAGATAAAGTTAAGCCACCGCCAGATTCTTCGTAAAAATCGAGATCTTTTAAAACGTCCTCGATGACCATATCAACTGTTTTAACTTCCCCAACGGTCTCATAAGTTTGTCCGTCTGATTTAAGCATCTGCTCGGGTTGTTTTTTTTGTGATTCTGGATTAGCACACCAGGGACAACGCAGGGGGCAACCTTTTAAAAAGACAGTTGTCCGAATACCCGGACCATCGTGGATACTAAAATGCTGAATATTAAAGACAATGCCTGATTCTGTCATAGTTCAAAATCCTTTCCTAGTAATCTAATGATAGCAAATAAACGTAAATAAATCAATTACGTTCGTAAGTTGATTTATTTACGTTTATTTGCTAAGAAACCTGATATAATAGATGTTGAGGTGAATAATGAACAGATTAGAGAAAATCATTCAATTAGTTTCGGATCATAAACGTATTGATGTTAACAGTTTATCAAAACATTTAGGAGTTTCGAAAGTAACCGTTCGAAAGGATTTAGATAAACTAGAGAGTAAAGGCCTTTTACATCGAGAACATGGTTATGCTGTTTTAAATAGTGGTGATAACTTAAATGTACGCTTGTCCTACAATTACAATATTAAACGGAAAATCGCAGAAAAAGCGGCCGAATTGGTCCAAGACAATGATACAATTATGATTGAGTCGGGCTCAACTTGTGCTTTATTAGCAGAGGTCCTTTGTCAGACGAAACGCAACATCAAAATCATTACCAATTCTTGTTTCATTGCTAATTTTCTAAGGCAATATGATTCTTGTCAGATTATTTTATTAGGTGGCAATTATCAGCCTAATTCTGAGGTAACGGTTGGACCTTTACTTAAACAGATGGTTGATCTTTTCCATGTTGATCGGGTTTTTGCAGGAACGGATGGCTTTAGCCCCAAAATTGGTTTTATGTGTAAAGACATGATGCGTTGTGAAAGTGTACAATATATGGCGGATGCGGCGGAAGAAACGATTATTCTGACTGATTCTAGTAAGTTTTTAAAAGCTAGTCTGGTTCAACAGCTTAGCCTTGACCGGGTGGGGCGTGTTATTACTGATCAAAACCTTGATAAAGAGAGTCAACAACTGCTAAACTCCTTTGGGATTGTTTTAGACTATGTCTGATGGTGTAGGTGTCTATGATGAGAGAAGAAAAGCGGCGCATGCTGGCTAAGCTGGCTTACTTATTTTATGTTGAGGGCAAAAGCCAGACACAGATTGCTGAGGAGACGGGGATTTATCGCACAACTGTTAGTCGTATGCTGGCAAAGGCGAAAAAAGAAGGTATTGTTCGTATCGAGATTGCTGACTATGATACGCATCTGTTTGGTTTAGAAGAGTATGTTCGGCAAAAATATGGTTTGGAAAAAATTGATATTGTGCCAAACGACCCAGAGGATAGTCTAGCTAATACTCAAAGTAAGCTTGCAAGAACAGCAGCTGAGGTTTTGCGTAATACGGTTAGAGATGGGGATAAAATTGGGATTGCTTGGGGAGCAACCTTGTCCAGTGTAATTGATGAGCTGGACCCTAAATCCATGACGGGTGTCTGTGTTTGTCCACTTGCAGGTGGCCCTAGCCATATTAATGTTCAATTCCATGTTAATACTTTAGTTTACCGGCTGGCTAGAATTTTTCAAGGCAAGAGTACTTTTATTAATGCTATGGCCGTGCAGGAAAATAAAGACCTTACTAATGGGATCTTACAGTCTAAATATTTTGAAAGTTTATTAGAAAGCTGGAATCAGCTTGATTTAGCTATAGTGGGGATTGGTGGCGAAGCGCATAGTGGGGAAAAAAGTCAGTGG
Source organism: Streptococcus porcinus (assembly GCF_901542335.1). Taxonomy (NCBI): domain Bacteria; kingdom Bacillati; phylum Bacillota; class Bacilli; order Lactobacillales; family Streptococcaceae; genus Streptococcus; species Streptococcus porcinus. Next base: position 149,715 of record NZ_LR594036.1, read on the forward strand.
CTTGATTTGTTAACCACTGCTGATTTTGAACAGTTAAAAAAGGAAGAGGCGGTAGGTGAAGTTTGTTGCCGTTTCTTTGATCAGTACGGTAATCCTGTTTACTTAGGTTTGCAAGAACGAACCATCGGTATCTCGCTCAAGCAATTGGAACAGGTACCAAAAACGTTAGCCGTTGCAAGGGGAGCTTATAAAGCAAAAGCTATCTTGGCAGCACTGAAGGCGGGTTTTATTAACTATTTAGTGACAGATAAAGACACCTTGATGCGTGTGCTAGAGTTAGATGATGACCTTGAAAACGTCAAACACTTTTGCTAAAGGAGTAAATCTTAAGTCTTGATGCTGATCAGGGCTTTTTTTGTGCAAAAGACGAGTTGATTTCCATTGTTAGTTGCTTTCTTAATATCTATCCGTTTAGGTATTTAGTGAGGGTGTAAGTAATAAATGGCTAGTTTTTTGCACAAATGTGCACAAATAAAAAGATGGCACGATAGGCATTGACCCTGATAGCAAAAATGCTAGAATAAAATTATAGGCGAAAGGAAAACGGTTACAATTGCAACTGTGGAACTTTCAAAAGAAAGCTATAACAAAGTAAAGTAAGGAGATGAAAGAAATGGAATTAATCGTGCCTGATCAAATTATAATGGGTTTAATTTTAAATGCTGGAGATGCCAAACAGCATATCTATCAAGCGTTGAAGTTTGCAAAATCTCAGGACTATGAAAATAGTGACCGTGAGATGGCACTTGCTGACAATGCTCTATTAGAAGCACATAATTTGCAGACCCAGTTTTTAGCTCAGGAAGCGAGTGGGAATAAATCAGATATATCAGCTTTATTTGTCCACTCACAAGATCACTTGATGACAACTATTACTGAAATTAATTTGATTAAAGAAATTATTGATCTTCGTAAAGAATTAGCAACTAAGTAGATTTAAAAATAACTAAAGGAGATAAAGATGATGAAAATTGGCTTATTTTGTGCAGCAGGTTTCTCTACAGGTATGCTGGTTAATAATATGAAGGTAGCAGCTGAAAAAAGAGGAATAGAATGTCAGATAGAGGCTTATTCTCAAGGGAAATTGGCAGATTATGCCCCTCAGATTGATGTCGCTCTTTTAGGTCCTCAAGTTTCTTATACTTTAGAAAGTTCAGAAGCTATCTGTCAAGAACATGGTATCCCAATTGCAGTTATCCCAATGGCTGATTATGGGATGTTGGACGGTGAAAAAGTGCTTGACCTAGCCTTAGGCCTTGTTAAACGATAGGAGTCCATGATGGCCAAGATAAATACACAAAAAATCATTGCACCAATTATGAGATTTGTTAATATGAAAGGGATTATTGCTCTCAAAGATGGGATGCTTGCTATCTTGCCTTTAACAGTGGTTGGTAGTCTCTTTTTAATTGCTGGTCAGATACCATTTCAAGGTGTTAATGAAGCAATAGCAAAGGTCTTTGGTGAGAACTGGACAGAGCCATTCATGCAAGTGTACTCTGGTACTTTTGCTATTATGGGTTTGATTTCTTGTTTTGCTATCGCTTATTCCTACGCTAAAAATGCTGGTGTCGAACCACTTCCTGCTGGTGTTCTATCATTATCTGCCTTCTTTATTTTATTACGATCTTCCTATGTTCCAGTAAAAGGAGAAGCTATTGCAGATGCCATTAGTAAGGTATGGTTTGGCGGTCAGGGAATCATAGGAGCTATTCTCATTGGTCTAGTGGTTGGCGCAATCTACACGGAATTTATCCGTCGACATATTGTCATAAAAATGCCCCCACAAGTGCCACAAGCTATTGCTAAACAATTTGAAGCGATGATTCCAGCATTTGTCATCTTTACCTTGTCAATGGTTGTCTATCTTATTGCAAAAGCTATTACTGGTGGTGGGACATTCATTGAGATGATTTACTCAGTGATACAAGTTCCTCTGCAAGGCCTAACAGGTTCCCTTTATGGTGCGATCGGTATTGCTTTCTTTATTTCATTCTTATGGTGGTTTGGAGTGCATGGACAATCAGTTGTTAATGGAATCGTAACAGCCTTGCTGTTGTCGAATTTAGATGCTAATAAAGCCTTGCTAGCGGCCAACAAACTAACTTTAGAGAATGGCGCGCACATTGTGACTCAGCAATTTTTGGATTCCTTCTTAATTCTATCAGGTTCAGGGATTACTTGTGGTTTAGTTATTGCTATGATAGTTGCCTCAAAATCAAAGCAGTATAAGGCTTTAGGTAAAGTAGCAGCATTTCCAGCACTTTTTAATGTTAATGAACCAGTGGTTTTTGGCTTTCCAATTGTCATGAATCCAGTTATGTTTTTACCTTTTGTTCTAGTGCCTGTTTTGGCAGCACTACTTGTCTACGGTTCTATCTCAATCGGCTTTATGCAACCTTTTTCTGGTGTCACGCTTCCTTGGTCGACTCCGGCGATTATCTCTGGCTTTATGGTAGGTGGTTGGCAAGGTGCTCTTATCCAAATTCTTATTTTGGTCTTGTCAACTATCATTTATTTCCCATTCTTTAAGGTTCAAGATAAAATTGCTTATCAAAATGAATTATCCGCTGAGAATCAAAACAAGTAAAAAGTTCCTTCATCTTTCTTAAGTCATCTCGTTCTTAGAGATGGCTTTTTTAAAAATAAGGGACGCGTCAGAAGGTTTATTTTGCACGATCGTGCAAAATAAAATGAATCGATTCTCTTATCATTGGAGACTTCCAAAGTCCTCTGAATATGATACTATAGTTACGAAGGAAAGTTTTTTTATTACGAAAGAAAAAAGGAGAGGCATATGACTGACTTAAAACAATCTTATTTTGGCACACTTACTGATAGGATGAATAACTATCGTGAAGCAGTTTTGACAAAAAAACCTTATATTGATGCGGAACGTGCTATTCTTGTAACAGAAAGCTATCAAAAGCACATGGACAAACCTGCAAATCTTAAACGAGCTTACATGTTACAAAATATCTTGGAAAATATGTCCATTTATATTGAAGATGACAGTTTAATTGCAGGGAACCAGGCTTCCTCTAATAAAGATGCTCCAATCTTCCCCGAATATACCTTAGATTTTGTGATTAAAGAATTAGATCTTTTTGAAAAACGAGACGGAGATGTCTTTTATATCACAGAAGAAACTAAGGAACAACTAAGAGCTATTGCTCCTTTCTGGGAAAATAATAATTTACGAGCACGAGCTGGTGTCCTCCTCCCCAAAGAAGTTGATGTTTATATGGAAACAGGCTTCTTTGGTATGGAAGGAAAGATGAATTCTGGAGATGCACACTTGGCAGTTAACTACCAAAAACTGCTTGAAGAAGGCTTAATAGGTTTTGAAAAACGGGCTCGTGATGCTAAAGCGACACTTGATTTGACTGTGCCAGAGAATATTTATAAGTATCATTTTTATGACTCCGTCTTTATCGTCATTGATGCTGTTAAAACTTATGCAAAACGGTATGCTGACTTAGCACGCCAGTTGGCCCAAAAAGCCGATGATGTCAGAAAAGAAGAACTTCTTGAAATCGCTAGGATTTGTGATAAGGTGCCCTATCAGCCAGCAGAGACGTTTGCTGAAGCGGTTCAATCTGTTTGGTTTATCCAATGTATCCTTCAAATTGAATCTAATGGCCACTCCCTATCTTATGGGCGCTTTGACCAGTATATGTATCCCTATGTTAAAGCGGACTTAGAAGCGGGGCGTGAGACAGAAGCTTCTATTGTAGAACGCTTAACTAATCTTTGGATTAAGACGTTAACGATTAACAAAGTTCGTAGTCAGTCTCATACCTTCTCATCTGCAGGTAGTCCTCTTTACCAAAATGTCACTATCGGCGGGCAAACGAGAGATAAGAAGGATGCTGTTAACCCACTTTCTTACATGGTATTACGCAGTGTTGCCCAGACAAAGCTTCCACAACCGAACTTAACCGTTCGTTATCATAAAGGGTTAGACAAAAGCTTTATGAACGACTGTATTGAGGTTATGAAGCTTGGGTTTGGAATGCCAGCCTTCAATAATGATGAAATTATCATTCCATCCTTCATCAAAAAAGGTGTCTTAGAAGATGATGCTTATGATTATTCAGCAATTGGCTGTGTTGAAACAGCAGTACCAGGGAAATGGGGTTACCGTTGTACAGGGATGAGCTATATTAATTTCCCTAAAATTCTGCTTATTACTATGAATGACGGCATTGATCCATCATCTGGTAAACGCTTTGCTAAGGGGCATGGACATTTTAAAGAGATGACTTCTTACAAAGAGTTGAAAGAAGCCTTTGATGAAACCTTAAGGGAAATCACTCGGATGAGTGTCATAGTTGAGAATGCTATCGATCTTGGATTGGAAGCAGAAGTGCCAGATATTCTCTGTTCAGCTCTAACAGATGATTGTATTGGCCGTGGTAAGACTCTAAAAGAAGGTGGGGCCGTTTATGATTTTATCTCAGGCTTACAAGTTGGCATCGCCAATCTGTCTGATTCCCTAGCGGCGCTGAAAAAATTAGTCTTTGAAGAAAACAAGTTAAGCACAGAAGAATTATGGCATGCTTTGGAAACCGACTTTGCTGGTGACCGAGGAGAAGAAATCCGACAAATGCTGATCAATGATGCACCAAAATATGGTAACGATGATGACTATGCTGATCAGCTTGTTGTGGAAGCCTATGATACTTACATTGATGAAATTGCTAAATACCCTAATACACGATATAATCGTGGTCCTATTGGAGGTATTCGTTATTCAGGCACTTCATCTATTTCTGCTAATGTTGGTCAAGGTAAAGGTACCCTTGCAACACCGGATGGTAGACATGCCGGTACACCTTTAGCAGAAGGATGCTCTCCAGAGCACAGCATGGACAAGAAAGGCCCTACCTCCGTACTTAAATCAGTTTCAAAATTACCGACAGAAGAAATTGTAGGCGGGGTTCTCTTAAACCAGAAAGTTAACCCTCAAACATTGGCCAAAGAAGAGGATAAAATGAAATTAGAGGCGCTCTTAAGAACATTCTTCAATCGTCTTCATGGCTACCACATTCAATACAATGTTGTCTCACGTGAGACCTTGATTGATGCTCAAAAAAATCCTGAAAAACACCGTGATTTGATTGTCCGTGTGGCAGGTTATTCAGCCTTCTTTAACGTTTTATCAAAAGCAACCCAAGATGACATTATAGAAAGAACAGAACACACACTATAGGAGTAAACAAAACAATGGAATATATGTTAGACACTTTAAATTTAGATGAGATAAAAAAGTGGAGTCGGATTTTACCACTAGCTGGCGTCACATCAAACCCAACAATTGCTAAAAAAGAAGGGGCTATTGATTTCTTTGAACGTATCCGAGAGGTGAGAGCAATTGTTGGCGACGAGGCCTCTATTCATGTTCAGGTTGTGGCTCAAGATTATGATGGTATTTTGAAGGATGCTGAGGAAATCCGAAAACAGTGTGGTGAGTCAATATATGTTAAGGTTCCAGTAACTAAAGAAGGCTTAGCGGCTATTAAAACTTTGAAAGCAGAAGGTTACCATATTACAGCAACGGCTATTTATACGACTTTTCAAGGTCTTTTGGCGATAGCGGCTGGTGCTGACTACCTAGCTCCTTACTATAATCGTATGGAAAATCTTAATATTGACCCTGCTGTTGTGATTGGTCAGCTTGCTGAAGCTATTGACCGTGACTTCTCAGAGAGCAAAATTTTAGCGGCTAGTTTTAAAAATGTAAGTCAGATTAATCAAGCTTTTGCTCAGGGAGCTCAAGCTATCACAGCTGGCCCAGATGTCTTTGAAGCTGGCTTTGCGATGCCATCAATTCAAAAAGCAGTTGATGATTTCGGCAAAGATTGGTCTGATAACTACGGTAAGGATATGATTTAGCTCAAAGCTGATATGAGAATTAGCTTTGAGAAAAACTTAAACAATGCTATTAATAAATAGAAACGAGGACTTATCATGAAAATTTTTGCAAGCCCATCACGTTATATCCAAGGAAAAAATGCTCTCTTTGAAAATCATAAGGTTATTCTAAAACTTGGAACTAAGCCAATCTTACTTTGCGACGATACTGTTTATCAGATTATTGGTAAGGATTTTGAAGATTATCTCCATAGACAAGGTATACTAGCTGACCGTGTCCATTTTAATGGTGAAGCATCTGACAATGAGATTAAACGCGTTGTTGCAATCGCTGAGGAACAAAATAATGATCTAATCATTGGATTGGGTGGAGGTAAAACTATTGATAGTGCCAAAGCTATTTCAGATGAATTAGGTGTTCCTGTTGTTATTGCACCAACTGTAGCCTCTACAGATGCTCCGACGTCCGCTTTATCAGTTATCTATACGGATGAGGGGGCTTTTGAAAAATACATTTTTTATGCTAAGAATCCTGACTTAGTCATTGTTGATACACAAGTTATCTGCCAAGCTCCAAAAAGACTATTGGCTTCTGGTATTGCAGATGGTCTGGCAACCTGGGTCGAAGCGAGAGCGGTTTTGCAAAAAAATGGTGAGACAATGGCTGGAGGCCATCAGTCCTTAGCAGGGATTGCGATTGCCAAAGCTTGTGAAGAAACCCTCTTTGCCGATGGCTTGCAAGCGATGGCTAGTTGTGAGCAAAAAATAGTGACCAAAGCCTTGGACAATGTTGTAGAAGCAAATACTTTGCTCAGTGGCTTAGGATTTGAAAGTGCAGGTCTAGCTGCTGCTCACGCTATTCATAATGGCTTTACAGCATTAGAAGGAGATATTCATCATCTGACTCACGGTGAAAAAGTTGCTTACGGCACTTTGACTCAGCTCTTCTTAGAAAATCGCCCTAAAGAAGAAATTAATAAGTACATTTATTTCTATCAAGCGATTGGTATGCCGACAAGTCTAAAAGAGTTGCATTTAGACAATGCTAGCTATGAGGATCTCTTGAAAGTTGGTCAACAAGCAACGATAGCTGGTGAAACAATCCATCAAATGCCATTTGATATTACGGCAGAAGATGTTGCTGCCGCCCTACTTGCAGTTGATGCTTATGTCAAAAACCTTACTCGCTAGTTGATAAATTATAATATTAAGGTAGAAAAAATAACCTTGATTTGAACTGTACCCTAAAAGTTAGATACAAAATCTAACAATTGGGGAGCAGTCCATTGTCAGGGTTATTTTTTTAGGAAAAAAGAACAAGCACCAGCCACTATAAAAGTATCTTAGATTAGGCTAAATAATCAACTACTATTTTTAACAATTTGGTTTGAAAGGTCATATTCAGGTCATAATTATGTTTTATACTTTCCTTATTAGAAAAAGGAGTAATATGTATGAAAGTAGCATGGAAAGAACTGACTTATCAGCCTAAGAAATATCTTTTAATTGAATTTTTAATTGTGATTATGATTTTTATGGTAGTCTTTTTGACGGGTTTGACAAATGGTTTGGGTCGCGCTGTTAGTGCCCAGATTGAAAACTATGGCAAGGTTAATTATTTACTATCAGAGGACTCTGAAGATATTATCAGCTTCTCACATTTTTCTGACCAGACTTTAAAAGAGATAAAGGACCAAAACAAGCAAAAAGTAGCCGGTCTAGCTATCCAAAGAGCGAGTCTCAAAAAGAGTCTAAATTCAGATACGATTGATGTTACTTATTTTGTTGTCGAGGATGGTTCTTTGGTTAATCCTGAGGTTATATCAGGACATAAGCTATCAGCAAGCAAAAATCAGGTTATCCTAGATCAGTCCTTTAAATCTCACGACATTAAGCTGGGTGATAAGCTTCTTGATAGTAGCAGTAAGCATTCACTTGAGGTGGTTGGCTTTGCTAAAGACGCCATGTACGGCCACAGTGCAGTTGCCTTTATGAGACCTCAAACGTTTGCAAGTCTTAAAAAAGAAAGTATGCCTGGTTACAAATGGCAACCGCAAGCCTTTATCTCTCAAGAGACATTTAAAACAAAAGATCTTCCTAAACAAGTGACTCAATTAGGGCAAAAGGCACTTATCGAGAAAATTCCTGGTTATCAGGCAGAGCATTTGACTTTAACCATGATTACCTGGGTTTTACTAGTAGCTTCTTCAGCAATCCTTGGTGTTTTCTTTTATATTTTAACTTTACAAAAATTAAAACAGTTTGGAGTTCTCAAAGCGATTGGTATGTCTATGAGTCAAATTTCTTTGATTCAGATGGGACAAATCACCATGCTTTCCCTCTTAGGTGTCGGTATTGGCATTGGCCTAGCAACTTGTCTAGCGCAAGTCTTACCAGCTAGTATGCCTTTTTATCTAAAGTGGGATCATGTCTTACTTGTAGCGATAAGCTTTATCCTTATCTCAATGATTTGTGGTGCTCTGTCCTTGTTGAAAGTTAGAAAAGTCGATCCTTTAGAAGTTATAGGTGGAAATGGAGAGTAAGATGGCATTATTAGAATTAGAACACATCACTAAAAGTTTTCAAGATGGGGATGGTCGTCGCACCATTCTAAATGACCTTAGTCTAAGTATTCAACAGAATGAATTTGTGGCTATTTTAGGGCCTTCAGGTTCTGGGAAATCAACCCTTTTATCAATCGCAGGGCTTCTATTATCAGCTGATTCTGGCACTATTACGATTGCTGGTCAAGATTTATCTCATTTGAAGCAACAGCAATGGACTAAAAAGCGTCAAGAATTACTAGGTTTTATTTTTCAGGATCATCAGCTTTTGCCCTTTATGTCAATTAAAGACCAACTGTTAATGGTAGCTAAAATGAAAGGCGCTCGGGATAAGAAAGAGATGACAGCAGAAGTCACTCGTCTTCTAGAGGAGTTAGATATTCATAACTGTCAAGATAAATACCCTAGCCATATGTCGGGAGGGCAAAAGCAGAGGGCTGCTATTGCGCGAGCTTTTATTGGGAATCCTAAACTCATCTTAGCTGACGAACCAACAGCCAGTTTAGATCCCCAAAGGGGACAAGATATTGCTAGACTTATCCAAGAGGAAGTAAAAAGCAAGCAAAAAGCTGCGCTGATGGTAACCCATGACCACGCTATTTTAGATTTAGTTGACAAGGTATATGAGCTCAAAAATGGCCAGTTGGTCCAAGCTTAAGTTTTTTAGATGTGATATAATTGGGGAGCAAGGAGGGGGTCATGTTTACCATTTTAGTTGCTGAGGACGATCGCTCACTCAATAAAATTATCACGACTAAGCTTAAGCAGAACCATTTCACAGTTTATCCTGTTTTTAATGGTCAGGAAGCTTTAGATGTCATGGAAGAACATAAGGTCGATTTGGTCATTACGGATATTATGATGCCTGTTTTGGATGGTTATGGCTTATTAAAACTATTAAGGGAAACTGGTAACAAGACACCGGTCTTAATGATTACAGCCAAGTCACAATTTGAGTCTCTAGAAGAAGCTTTTCGCCTAGAAGTCGATGACTATTTGGTCAAGCCGATTCGATTGCCAGAGTTACTCTTACGTGTTCAAGCCTTGCTTCGACGAGCGGGTTTAGAAGCAGAACAAAAATTGGTCTTTGCCCATACACAATTGGACTATGCTCAGTTAACCATGACTGATTTAGTCACACAAACGTCTATCCAATTACCTCCCAAGGAGTTTTATTTGCTCTATAAACTGTTGAGTCGGCCAGAGAAAGTGTTTACGCGGCTTGATTTATTAGATGATATTTGGGGAATGGAAGATGACAAAGATGAACGACTGGTAGATGCCTGTGTGAAAAGGCTTCGGCAGAAATGCAAGGGAAATCCTGATTTTGATATTCTAGCAGTTCGTGGACTTGGTTATAAAGGGAGACTTATAAATGGCAAAAGCTAAACAATTACAGTGGTCTTTGCGGTCTTATTTCGTTGTTTTATTTATTGGGATTCTCTTTGTAACTTGTCTGTCGGGTCTTCTTGTTGTCTATGCTCTAAGAACTGGTTTACAACTTGAAGGGCACTTGCTTTTTTGGATTACGATTTATACCGGTGTTATTCTCATACTTGGTAGTTTTATTATGTGGCAGGGGTCGATTCATCTAACACGTCCTATCCAAGATTTGAATCAGGCTGTTAAAGCAGTAGCTCAAGGGAATTTCGATTATCAGATCGTCCGTAAAACCTATCCTAAGGATACCGCTCCCTATCATAACGAAATTGATCAGCTGTCTCAAAATGTTAATCAGATGGCTCAAGACTTGAAGAATTTGGCGCAACTGCGTCAAGATTTTATTTCGAACGTTTCCCATGAGTTGAAAACGCCAGTGGCTTCTTTGGTGGGGTTGAGTGATTTGCTTGCTGACTCTGATTTGAGTAGGGAAGATCAGGCGGAGCTATTAGCATTGATGCAGTCTGAAACATTGAGACTTAGTCGGCTTTGTGATGATATTTTGAATTTATCACGCTTAGACCGTCAAGACCAGCTTCGCATTGAAAAGGTAAGAGTAGATGAACAAATTAGGCACAGTCTTATTCTCCTAAAAGAAAAGTGGAAAGACAAAGAGATTCAAATTGATTTTCAGCCTCTTTCTATAATGTGGGGAACAGACCCTGATTTAAGTATGCAAATTTGGCTTAACTTACTTGATAATGCTATTAAATACTCTGGAAGGCAAGTTAATCTGACAATTATCATGAAAGAAGAACAAAATGGCCTCTCTCTTGCTTTCCGAGATAAGGGGATAGGTATTGCTTCTGATAAATTACGGTATATCTTTGATCAGTTTTATCAAGCCGACCAATCTCATAGCCAAGAAGGAAGTGGACTTGGCTTAGCTATTGTTAAACGTATTGTGACCTTACTTAAGGGTCAATTGGAAGTATTCAGTCAAGAAGGTGAAGGAACACAAGTCATGCTTTTTTTGCCAAAGCTAGTTGACTAAAAAAGCCCTTAACTTAGTAGTTTGTCTAAGTTAAGGGCTTTTACATGTTGCTATTGTTGGTTAGCAATGGCACTTTTGTCGGGATCATTATGAGCGATACGACTAGCTGCTGCTGCGGCGATAGCACATACGATATCATCTAAGAAGGTGTGACAAGATTTGCCATCTTTGACATTTAAACGAGCAATGATTCCTGGTTTTGTCTTGTCTAAATAGCCATAGTTTGTGAAGCCGATTGAGCCATAAAGGTTCACAATAGACAAGGCCAAAATTTCGTCAATGCCATAGAGACCTTCGTCAGTGTTAAGAATGTCAAGGAGAGGCTGGCTTAACTCACGTTGTTCAGCTAGTTTATCCAGTTCAACGCCTGTGATAATAGCATTTTGCACCTCACGTTTCTTTAATATGGCTGAAACATTTTCTAAACATTCATCAATAGTTAGATTTGGGATGTATTTATTTTGCAGGGACATAACCAATTCTGCTATGTCTTCAAGCATGACCCCACGTGTAGTTAAGAGTTGAGAAGCTACTTCTTTTAATTGTGTATCACTTTTCATTGCAAGTCTCCAATCTTTTTTTCTATTATAACATAGCACTAGGATGTTAATATTTTTACCTCTTTGGTACAGTTATGTCACCAAAAGGTTAAAACAAAAAAGTTAGGCTTAAAAAGACACAAATATGGCAATATAAGCTATAATAGAGTACTGTAGGAAGGAACTCTAATCGTCAGAAAAGATAAAAAAAGATCTTTAGCATAGCCTGACTTTTAAAAGTTGATTGCCTAAAAAAATGATATTTTAAAAGCTTAAAAAATTTGATATATCTGTGTAGAATGGATATCATGAGGTAAAAAATTGTATGGAAAATAAAGTTTTGCAGAAGTATATCTCAAAGAGAATACGACTGCTACGATTGAATAAAGGTTTAACTCAGGAGCAACTGGAAGAAAAAGCTGATCTTGGGACCAATTATGTTTATAAATTGGAAAACCAATCCACTAACGTAAAAGTAAAAACTTTAGAAAAGGTAATGAGGGCACTAGAAGTCGATTTTGAAGAATTTTTTGATATTAGTTTAGTGGAAAAAAATGAAGATTTATCTGAGTTACTAGTGCAAATCAAAGAACTTTCCTCTGGTCAACAAGATAGAGTTATCAAAGCTCTATCTACTTTAGTTGGAGAGATAAAAGGCGAGAAATAGGCCTCAGTCACAATAAATATACCATGAGAAATCATGGTTTTTTTTTATTTATTCCTTTAAGTTAGTTGATATTTAATATTCAGAAAATAACATTTAATTACCTAGTTATGGTAAAATAGAAAAAAGATAGGAGAGAGTTATGGAAAAATTTTGTCAGTCCTGTGCCATGCCTTTGATGCCCCAAAATAGAGATCTCCGTGGCCATAATGCTGATGCAACAAAGTCAGATGAGTACTGTTATCTTTGCTACCTGAATGGGCAATTTACGGAACCTAATATCACCTTCGAGCAAATGGTTGCTAAAGGTAAAGCAGGGATTCAATCAAGCCCAGGAAATCGCTTGGTTAAGTGGTTAGTAATGACAACCTATCCTATTATGCTGAAAAAAACGAAAAGATGGCGTCGATAATTAAATACCTTAATATTCCTACGCATCAGATTCTTTAGTAATAATGCTAAACCAGAAACCATCCAATTCATAGAGAAAACAAGTTCCCATTGTGGGAACTTGTTTTCTTAGAGTTTTCCTGCTATTAAAATATCAGCTGCTATAGTAATTTCTCTTATAGATTCCATTTTAAGCTGCTTGGTATCAACATTAAAAAAGAGTGGGGTCATTTGAGTAAAGTCACTTAAATCTTTTTGGTTAATAGGGTAGGTATGGCTATGATGACTGATTGCATAATGAGGAAAAGCCTGGGCGAAATGTGCGATGACACTTTGGTTAGAATAGTCTTTAGAAGAGATTTGACTAGCAGCAAGCTGACGTAGCTCTTTAAGGTGGTCACTAGCTGTCACGACTTTGATAATTTTCCCTGTGGGTTTTAAGACCCTTTGAAATTCTTGGTAATGGGCAGGAGAAAAAATATCTAGTATAATGTCTACGCTTTGGTCTGCCAAAGGCAATTTGGCTAAGTCACCGACAAACCAAATCACGCGACTTTGGAAATCCTTTTTGGCTGCCAATAGGATAGACTCTTTAGAAAGATCGAAAGCTAAGATTTGACGATTAGGTGTCTGTGCAAGTGCTCGTGCGTAATAGCCCTCACCACAGGCAACGTCTAAAATGGTACCACCTTCGTCTAGCTGTAAATAGTTATTTATGGCTTCTAAAAGATGACGATAATAGCCAGCTTCTAAAATATGGCTACGCCTGATAAAAGATTCTTTGTTGTAGTGAGTATCTTTTTTGACATTGAGTAGAAGATTGGCATAGCCTTGTTTAGCCAAATCAAAGGTGTGCCTTTTGGGACAGATGAGACTGCGACCAGCTAGTTGAAAGTCGTTATGACAGATTGGGCAAATAAAGAGGTCTACGGTCTGTGAAAAAGCAAGCATGAGGTTTCCTTTCGACTTGAATGAAGCTGACTCTATTATACACTATTTCATATTTGTAGGAAGCTATGAGTTATAAGTAAGGTATTAAGCTTTATTGGTTACAAAATGATAGCGTTGAATCACAAAAATAATTGAATTCCATTCCATTCTTGTGAGAGTGCTATATACCTTCTTGATAATCCATTATCAGAGTAAACTAGCTTCCTTGCTTTGAAATTAATTAGGGCATTTTATATAATGAAAATAATTTTAGAGATCATAGTCAGTCTTACTAGATTAATGTGGAAGTAGGATGGCTTAAGTTTCGTAAGCGTTTTCTATATAATGATAATAGCATCTGATAGGAGGACCGATGAACAATAGACAAAAAGATTTAGCTATAACCCTATTGGAACAAAATAGTTTTATGAGTGCTGCTCAATTAGCAAAGACTCATCAGGTTTCTAGTAAGACTATCTATTCAGATTTAAAAGAGCTTCAAGACCTCTTTTTAACTAATGACCTCTTTTTAACTAAAGTTCCTAGACATGGGATTCTCGTAGAAGGTGAAGGTGCTCATAAGGCTAAATTACTTGCAAGTTTAAGAAGTCAAAATGAATTAAGCATCAATTATAAGGATTATTCAGAACGCGAAGCACGTTACCTTTACAAACTAATTTTGGAGGCCGATAAACAGTCTGTTTTAGATTTAGCCCTATCCTTTTTCTTGAGTGAAACTTCTGTTAGACGGGACTTGGAAAAACTAGAACACTATTTACGAGAAAATAAGTTGCTTTTATCTAAGCAAATGGGCGATGTTCAGATTAAGGGGAGTGAGAAAGATATCCGTCATTTTTACCGTACTTATCTTATTTCGAACTATCAGTTAATGTCTCCTCAGGAAGATATTAAAAAGACTCTTTCTTCAATTTTTCCTGTAGAGCAGGTGACTGACATTTGTGACATGATTGCCAAATCTACGGCTTTGTATGCTTTCTCAATTCCTAGTCATTTGGAAATCTATCTCATTTTAGATCTTCTGATTGCAAGTAATCGGATTAGACGACAACACTGTTTAAAGGAAACAAGTATTGAGGAAGATTTGAAGTACCTTGAAGTCTACCCTTTAGCAAGTGACTTGTTGAGTCAGGCTTTGTCCATACCAGTTGAGAGGTTGCCAGATAAGGATATTAAAGATATATGTCTAACCATTTTATCACTAGGTTATGTTACCATTCCGGATGATAAACATGAATTTCATATTTTAACTAAACACTTAATTCAGAAGGTTAGTGAACTGTCTGGTATTGATTTCCAAGCTGATCAGTACCTCTATGAAAAAATTGCAAACCATATGCGACCGATGATTTACCGCTTAAAAAATGGTATTCGTTTAGAAAATCAGACCACTGAAGAAATTAAAAAGCGTTACTCGATACTCTTCAACATTGTATGGCTAGCCACTAAGACGGTGGCAGACAACTATCAAATAGCTTTTTTAGATTCGGAAATTGCTTTTTTGACAATTTATTTCCAAATTGCTGTCGAAAAAATTGAAAAGCCCTTATTAATTTATGTTATTTGTCCTCATGGATTAGCCACTTCTGAACTCATTATCAATGCACTAAAACGAGTGATTTCTCCCTATGACTATCTCAAAAAGATAGATTATACTCAAATCACAAGCCATGAAGCCAAAAAAGCAGATATGATTATTAGTTCGGTGGAATTGAGTCATATTGAAGAACCTTACATACTAGTTAGTCCGGTTCTTAGTCAATTGGAGATGGAAAAAATACGAGATGTCTATTACTCCATGGTCAATGGAAACAGGAAAACCCTTTCTGTTATCAATAATCATGATGTTGTGAATCAGTCACTTATCTCAGATTTAATAGGGCAGCGTATCTATTTACATCAAGATTGCCAATCACTGGAAGAATGTATTCAATATCTTGTGGAACACAACGATACTAACTATAATCATTCGTCAGCATACAGAAAGTCTATTATGCAACGAGAGTCTTTAGGAAGCACTAGTGTCTATACTGGAATTGCTCTGCCACATGCCAGTCCGGATACTGTTGAAGTATCACAATTAAGCCTTCTAACCCTAAAGAACCCGATTCAATGGGGGACTAATCAAGTTGGCGTAATTATGTTAATTGCTATTAAAGGTGGAGAAGAAGAGGTCTACAAGGATGCACTTATCCATATCTATTCGAAAATTGATAATCAGAATTTTATTAGAAGGTTGGCACAAGCTAGCACTAAGAATGACTTTATGCGTGTATTATTAGGAAAGGAACGTTAAAGGATGGATGAAAATTTAATATTTTTACAGGTTTCAGGTATAGAAACGGCAGAAGAAGCTTTGACATACCTGGGAACCCGTCTTCGAGAACAGCGATTTGTTAAAGATACATTTGTTTCGGCAATTATTGAGCGCGAAAATATTTTTCCGACGGGCTTGCAATTTGAAGACTACGGAGTTGCTTTACCTCATACGGATGCCAAACATGTCACTCAAACGCAGGTAGCAGTAATGACCTTAGAAAAGCCAGTTACCTTTACTCAAATGGCAAGCAAAGATCAGGAAGTTGCTGTTCAGTTAATCGTCATGTTGGCAATCAAAGAGGCACATTCTCAGTTGGAAATGTTACAAACCTTGATGGGGGTGTTACAAGATAGAGACTTAGTTCATGATATTTTAGCTTGTCGTGCTGACCAGCAAGATCAAGTATTAAAATTGTTATCATCACATAATATATTATAGGAGGCTATCATGTTTGATATCTTACAAAAGTTTATTGATTTAGGCGCAATTGTCGTTCTCCCTATCTTAATCTTCATCTTCGGGCTTTTGCTAGGAACCCCAGCTCGCAAAGCTTTTAATGCGGGTGTTACAGTTGGGATTGGTTTTGTTGGTTTGAATTTAGTTGTTGAACTTTTATCAGGAAGCTTGGGTAAAGCTGCCCAAGCAATGGTGGAACGTTTTGGCTTACAATTAACAACGCTTGACGTTGGCTGGCCAGCAGCGGCAGCAATTTCTTACGGGACACTATTAGGAAGTTTAGCTATTCCGGTTGGAATAGCAGTCAATGTTTTACTCTTATTTATTGGCTGGACAAAAACCTTGATGGTTGATATGTGGAACTTTTGGCATGCGGCCTTTGTAGCATCTTTAGTGTATGCAGTGACTCATGATTTTGCTTTAGGTCTCTATGCTATGATTGCTTATCAGGTGATGATTTATCTGCTGGCAGATATTATTGCACCAGCAATTAAGAAATTTTATGGTTTTCCAAACATAACCTTCCCCCACGGAACTTCAGCACCAGGTTTTCTTGTGGCTATTCCTTTAAATTGGATTTTTGATCGTATCCCTGGTTTTAACAAAATTCAAGCTGACCCTGATACCATTCAAAAGAAATTTGGAATTTTTGGTGAAAGCACTGTTATGGGCTTAATTATTGGGCTAGTGATTGGTATATTAGCAGGTTATGACCTTCAAGGGATTTCTCAATTAGCGGTGAAAACTGCTGCTGTTATGCTCTTAATGCCTCGTATGGTCTCCATTTTAATGGAAGGCTTGTCACCTATTTCAGAAGCGGCCAATAGTTTTGTACAAAAACGTTTCCCTGGTCGGGAAGTCAACATCGGGATGGACTCAGCTTTATCAGTAGGTCATCCAGCTGTTCTTTCAAGTTCGTTAATTCTTGTTCCTATTACAATTTTACTCGCTGTTATTCTACCTGGTAACAAAACGTTACCATTTGGGGATTTAGCTACTATTCCATTTGTTGTTTGTTTAATGGCAGCTGTTTTTAGAGGCAATATCATCCGAACTGTTATTGGTGGTTCATTGTATATGATTTCTATTTTGTATATTACATCTTGGGCAGCGCCTCTTGTAACAGCTTCTGCAAAAGCTGCTAAGTTTAATCTTGATGGGCATTCTAGCATTACAGCTATGGCAGAGGGAGGACTTTGGCCGACAGGACTCTTCATTTTTGCGGCCAATCATTTACCATGGCTAATTATTAGTCTTATCTTAATAGCTTCCTTAGCAGGATTGTTTTACGTCAATAAAGTTACTAAAGAGACAAAAGAGGTTTAATTATGAAAAAATTATTAGTTATGTGTGGTTCTGGTATTGCGACATCAACAGTTGTTATGGGAAAGGTCAAAACCTGGCTAGAAGAAAATGGTTATGACAAAGATGTTAAGCTTTATCAATCAAAAATTGCGGAAGAAGTTAATCATATTGATGATTATGATATTGTTATTTCAACAACGGTTGTTCCAGAGAGTGTTCAGGATAAGGTAATTATGGGATTGCCTTTGTTAACTGGTATTGGTGCAGATGCTCTATGGGAAGAGGTTAAAAAAGAAATCGAGGCATAAGATGAAAGTAAGTATGTCAGCTCTCTTAAAAGAGGCGCAAAAGCAAGATTTTGCGGTTCCAGCCATGAACTTCATTGACTTTTCAAGTGCAAAAGCTTATTCAGAAGCTAGTCAAGAAAAGGGACTGCCTCTTATCTTAGCCTTTGCTCAGACTCACAATGATTGGCTGGCTTTAGAGGATGCGGCCATGATAGGGCGTTATATCCAAGAAAAAGCCAGTACGCCCATAGTTTTACATTTAGATCACGGTCAGGATTTGGCCTTTATTAAAAGAGCCATTAAGTTAGGATTTAATTCCGTGATGATTGATGCTTCCTTAGAAACCTTTGATGATAATGTCAGACTAACAAGAGAAGTAGTTGATTATGCTCATGCTAGGGGTGTTGATGTTGAAGCCGAAATAGGTTTTGTAGGAGCTAATGAAAATTTGGAAAACCATCAGGTTATAGAGTCCATATATACAAGTTTAGAGGACGCGCAAGCATTCTATCAAAAGACAAACGTTGACAGTTTAGCTATCTCTATTGGTACCGCTCATGGCATCTATAATGGAACCCCTAAAATTAATTTTGAAAGGTTAGCACAAATTTCTAGTCAGCTTCCTATTCCTCTCGTTTTACATGGAGGCTCCTCTTCAGGTGATGCTAACTTGAAGAGATGTGCGCGTGAAGGCATTGCCAAAATAAATATTTTTTCCGATGTTATTACTGCGGCATTTTCCTATCAACAAAAGCATCAAGTTAAAGACTATCCAAGCCTAAAACAAGGAATGCAAAGGGCAATGAAAGAAGTCCTACTCCGTTATTATGACGTTTTTGAAACTAAGGAGGTTTTGAGCGATGAAAGCAAGTGTCAATCCTAATTTTTTCGTCTTTAATCCCAAATCTTATCTTTATGGACAGGAACTTTTGGACCTCGCATTAATGGCAGATCAATTAGCAGATCAAGATGTCAGCATTTTTGTAACAGCACCATATACGGATTTAGGCCAATTGGCTGAGCATACAGAGCATATCATTGTCACAGCTCAGCATTTAGATGGCATCTCTCCAGGAAGAGGTATGGGAGCTGTTTTGCCAGACGCCTTAGTAGAGGTTGGTGTCAAAGCTGTTTTCTTAAATCATGCGGAACATCCTATGACTTTGAGTCAACTTATCAGAGCCTTAACTATTTGCCAAGAAAAGGAGATTGTTTCCATTGTTTGTGCAGACTCTGTTGAAGAAGCTCGCGCAATAGCAGTCTTAAAACCAGATATTATCTTGT
Source organism: Streptococcus porcinus (assembly GCF_901542335.1). Taxonomy (NCBI): domain Bacteria; kingdom Bacillati; phylum Bacillota; class Bacilli; order Lactobacillales; family Streptococcaceae; genus Streptococcus; species Streptococcus porcinus. Next base: position 168,783 of record NZ_LR594036.1, read on the forward strand.
GTGAGCCAACAGAACTCATTGGAACAGGAAAAACAAGTGGGAACGACTATATTGAAGAAACAAATAAAGCTATTAAGGAGCTTCATCCGGAATGTTTGGTTATGCAGGCGGCAGGTATCAGTAGTGCTGGAGATGTTTACCAAACCATATTAGCAGGCGCGGACGGGACAGGTTGTACGAGTGGGATTGTTAAAGCTGAAAATCCAAAACAGATGCTAATCGATATGGTTAAAGCTGTCAAATCAGCAATTCAAGAAAGGTAGGCGAAAAATGACGGTTTATCAATCTCAATTTAGTCTTAATACTCATGCACAGCGAGATTCTTATTTTGATGTGACCTCTCAAGTGAGAGAGGCTCTAGCGGAAAGCCATATTCAAAATGGGATGGTCTATGTGACGACACCACATACAACTTGCGCGATTTTCTTTGAGGAATGGACACATGATAGTGATATGAATGGAGATGATTTTCTTAATTTAGACTTATCACAAGCCTTGGAGAGGATTTTCCCTCCTCACACTTCTTCAGAAACCTATCACTATCCTGGAGAAGCCCATTATCGCGCTGTTGAATCTTGGCCCAATCCGGAACAATGGTTACCAGGGGGAGATCGTAGAGCATTATGGAATGCTGATGCCCATCTTAAAGCTAGCCTGATTGGAGCAAGTGAGATGGTTCCGGTAAAGCAAAATAGCTTAGCTATTGGTAAAACGGGATATATTTATTTTGTTGATTTTGACCGAACACGTGAAAGAGAGCGGCGTGTTCAGGTAACCATCATTGGTGATTAAAAAGTAGATTGGTCTTCCATCTACTTTTTCTTTGTGTTATGATATGAAAAAGCAATTGGAGGTCACTATGATTAAAACAGTTGGAATTGTTAGCCTTTCAAGTGGTATTCTAGGGGAAAAATTAGTTAAGCATGAGTTGGACCTTGGCCTTAAACGTCTTAAAGATTATGGCTTAGAAGTTAAGTTCTTGCCTAATGCTCTAAAAGGATTGGATTATCTTAAGAAACACCCCGAAGTGCGTGCAGACGATTTTATCCAAGCTTTTAAGGATGACGACATTGATCTGATTCTTTGTGCTATTGGTGGAGATGATACTTACCGTCTCTTGCCTTATTTGTTTGCTAATAAGGAATTAGAGCAGGTGGTAAAACAAAAAGTATTTTTAGGTTTTTCTGATACGACAATCAATCACCTCATGCTTTATAAAGTTGGTATTAAAACTTTTTATGGACAATCCTTTCTTGCAGATATTTGTGAACTAGACAAGAAAATGTTACCTTATACAGAGCATTATTTTAGCGAGCTTTTGCAAACAGGAAGGATTTCAGAGATCCGACCAAGCCATATATGGTATGAGGAAAGACAGGATTTTAGTGACAATGCCCTAGGCACGCACCGAATTGCTCACACGAATTCAGGATTTGAATTACTTAAAGGTAAGTCAAAATTTTCTGGTAAAATATTAGGAGGTTGCTTAGAATCTCTTTATGATATCTTTGACAACAGCCGCTATGAGGATAGTGCAGAGCTGTGCAAAAGGTATCAGCTCTTTCCTTCTCTAGAAGAGTGGCGGGGAAAAATTCTCTTTCTAGAAACTAGTGAAGAAAAACCTAGCCCTAAACAACATCGTCAAATGTTAGAAAAACTAAAAGAGACAGGAATCTTCAGTGTTATCAATGGCTTATTGGTCGGTAAGCCTCAAGATGAACCTCACTATGAAGCCTATAAAGAAAATCTCTTAGAAATTATTGATATAGATATTCCAATAGTCTACAATCTCAATATAGGACACGCAACCCCACGTGCTATTCTGCCGTTTGGTTGTATAGCTGATGTTAATGTAGAAGAGCAAGTTATCACATTTAGATAGTTAAAAAGCCCTGAGGGCTTTTTTTAGTTGGTGTCTAATTTATAATACTCTTGATTTTTGATGCTAGCACCAATGCTTGAAGCATATATCCACTTTTGTTCCTTGAGAGCTTTAAAATCTTCTGACTTTCCTGTTAGAATCATGCCAGAAAAAGTGAGTTGGTCGCTACTTTTAACCTTTTTGGATTTTTTTAGATATTTTTTCAAGTCCGAATAGATATCAACCCGGCCAATAGAGATTCTAGATCCATTTTGATAAACTTTCTTCATATTTTGAAGAAAAAGGTGGGGTGTTTCTAAATTTTCAGGATTGGTCCCAAATTGGTAAGCAGTGGACCATTGCGAAGTGTCTAGTTTGGTGTAAGTTCCAATCCAATACCAATTTTGTTTAATTGTCTTAGGAACTTTCTTTTTAATTTCTTGATAGGTATATGGCCTGTCAAAGGTTATGGCTACTTCAATGAGCCGATTGTCTATTTTACTAACTTGCTTAAGATCTTGACTGGGATTTGTTTTGATATCACTTTTAGTAAAGCGAACATGTGTATTGTAAAATTGTGGAATTTTTTGTCGTGTTCCTCGGTCATAGAGACCAGTTTTTGATGAGAAAGCGTCTCCTGGCGCAGAGTCATAGGTCCCGGTTAAATTGTAATAAGCTTCATAAGGAGAGTAAGGGACTGGTATGCCAGCTAAATCTTTAAAGCGATCAGCATGAATTTTACCAGTGAATTGACCACTTGGAAAATAGTAAAGACTATCGTAAGAAATATTTGGATAGGCGATTTGGGCTAATTGTTCATAGTTTTCATAAATTTTTTGCCCATTCTTAGCCGTCAAACTGCTCAGACCTTTAAAAGATAGGGCTAAGGCAAGTAGGCAAGCTAAGAGACTGAAAAGACTTGTTTTTAGGAAAGTTGTTCTTCGACGTTTTTGAGCTAGCTTAGCTAAAGGGTCATTTGTTTTTAAGGTGGTCATTTGGATATCCTTTCATTTGTAATTGTTTTTTGAGAAGATGTCGTGTCCGCATCAATCGGATTTTAATATTGCTTTGGGAATAACCTGTAATGGTCGCTATTTCTTTAACTGAAAATCCCTGAAAATAGTAGAGGTCTAAAAGTAGTCGTGATTTTTGGTTGAGTTGACTGATAGCGTCATACAAGTCATCATAATCTTCCAAGTCGTAGAGGGTGACTGCTTGTTGGGAAAAGAAGTCTCTTTTAAGCAAATCATAGTAGCGTTTATCGCGCCGATAAAGATCAATGTAGCGACGTATGGCTGTGCGGTACATCCAAGCTCGGATTTTCTCCAAAGGTATAGAATAATTACATTCAAGCATTTGAAGGAAAACATCTTGGGTAACATCTTGAGCACGGTGGGGTGAAATCCCAGAATTGACCAAATAGGTGATAATTTCTTGAGCATAATCCATTAGCTCTTTCTCATAAGCATCTAATTCAATAACAATATCCTCCTTACATCACCTTTTTTCTATTCACTAGTATAACGAATGAAAGTAATGGATGGTTACATTTTATCAAAACTATTTTAAAAGGGGCTTTAATAGCATTGTCATTCTTATGTTATTAATTTATAATGAAAACAAATTTGGAATTAAGGAGACGAACATGATTAAAAGACGTATTTTAGCAGTCCAAACTGAACGTTATCAGAAATTGCCCACTTGGCTGGTGGTTCTAGTAGCCTGTGTGATGGTTTATGCTTTCTTTATCGTAGGAAGTCTCGTTTCAGAAGTATTTTTGAAAACAGTGACTAGTTTGGCTATGCTACTGAACTCGGGCCTTAGAGCTAATATTGATGCATTTAAGAACAGTTCCCTAGGGGGGCTAGTTAACTTTCCCTTTATTAGCTTGAGTCTCTTTGCTTGGGTTAAATGGTATGAGAAAAGGCCTATCCGAAGTCTCGGATTCTTCAAAGGTCAAGTTTTTCTAGAGTTAGCTAAGGGCTGGTTTATAGGAACATTCCTATTTTCGATAACGCTTGGTTTAAGTTATTTACTAGGAGGAGTAGAGCTTCATTCAGTTGATTTTTCTTTTAAGACGCTTGAATTTTTAGTCTTTAGTATTCCTTTTTGGCTCCTTCAAAGCGGAACAGAAGAACTATTAACACGAGGATGGTTATTACCCATCCTTGCCAGGAGGACACATTTAGCGATTGCAATAATTGTCTCAAGTAGTCTTTTTGGGATCATGCATTTGAGCAATGATAATATTAACTTTTATTCGGTACTCAGTATTATTGTGGTAGGAGTTTTCCTTGCTCTATATATGCTCAAAACTGATAATATCTGGGGCGTAGCTGGGATTCATGGCGCATGGAATTTTACTCAGGGTAATATCTTTGGGATTTCTGTTAGTGGTACCGAGGCTGGTCCTTCACTCATGCGCTTTGGCCAAAAAGCAGGCACCCCTGATTGGATTTCAGGCGGAGCTTTCGGAATAGAGGGGAGTTTGATTGCCAGTCTTGTTATCCTAGTTGCTACTGTCTACATGGCTTGGCAATTAGTCAAAAAAGAGCATAAGGTTTAAGATTTCTTTGGAAAATAGCTGAGCCTTACGTTAAAGCCCTTCAAGGGCTTTTTTAATGACATTTGTCATATGACATCATGACTTTTTGTACTATTTACCTTGAAGCAATTCCTCTATACTTAAGCTATTAAAAGGATCTAGGAAAGAAGGGTTACCATGATTAGAGTTGAAAATGTCACTAAAGTGATTAAGCAGAAACAAATTTTAAAGAATATTAGCTTTAACCTTGAAGAAGGTGAGTGTGTTGCATTGATTGGCCCCAATGGGGCGGGGAAATCAACCTTGATGGGGACGCTATTGGGAGATAAAAAAATTAATAAAGGTAGGGTTTCTGTTCAGGGAAAGGGACCTAAAGACGCGGCGCTGAAGGAAAAAGTTGCAATCTTGCAACAAGACAACACTATTCCTAATAACTTAAAGGTTAAAGAGTTAATTACCTTTTTTAGAGATATTGCAACACACCCTCTATCCCTTCAAGAAATTGACCGCTTCCTTGGTTTTGATGAACAAGAAAAAAATCTCCTTGCTAAAAAGCTATCTGGTGGGCAAAGGAGGTTGCTTTCCTTTGTGCTCATTCTGATTGGTCAAGCAGATATTCTCTTCTTAGATGAACCAACAGCAGGCATGGATACGTCAACCCGCAAACGCTTTTGGGAAATAATCTCTGATTTAAAAGGGCAAGGAAAGACTATCTTTTACACCAGTCATTATATTGAAGAGGTGGAACATACTGCTGATAGAATATTAATTTTACATAGAGGAAAATTAATAAAGGATACCAGTCCTTATGATTTGGGTAATGAGGAAATGGAGAAAGAAATTACCTTACCTCTAAAATATGAGCATTTATTAGAGTCTTCACCTTTGATTGATCAGCTTTTCCTGAAAAAAGAAAGCCTGCAGTTTAGAACTAAGGCTTTGGCTCAGCTATGGCCTCAATTAGAAGCCGTAGGTGTCAGTATCCAAGATATTCAAATTCAAAACAAGTCGCTTCTAGATAGTTTATTTGAACAAACACAAGGAGAAAGAGAATGAGAGCATTACTAAAAATTGAGTGGATTAAATTATGGCGTGAGTGGCCAACCTTTATTTTGGCTATTGGTATGCCAGTTGGCTTCTTCCTATTTTATTCAGGGATGACCATGTCGCCTGACCCTAAGCATCAAAAAGAATTTATTCAATCCTATATGTTAACCATGACCGCATTTTCTATGTCAAGTTTCGGCTTTTTCTCTTTTCCAGCCATGTTATTTGAAGATCAAAAGAATCATTGGTTACTTTATTTGGAGCGTGCTAATGTGTCAACGCTCCAGTACTATGTCTCAAAGATTATCCGTGTCTATATCAGCTTTACCTTTTCTATCCTAGCCACTTTTGCGGTTGCAAAAATGTTTAGAGATGTTGATATGTCTTTGGAACAATGGCTGGGTTCTGCAATCTTACTACTCATTTCAGGCTTGGTCTTTTTAGCCATGGGACTCTTGATTGCTCAGATTCCTTCTCTTCAATTAATGTCCATAGTTGGTAATGTTGTTTTTTTATTATTAGCTATCATTGGAGGGTCATGGATGCCTATTTCCATCTTTCCTAAATGGATGCAAGACATCTCCAAGTTGACACCAACTTACCACGTCAATCAGATGGTTACAAAATTTGCAGAAAAGACCCAAATGCAATGGCAGTCCTTGCTTATTATCTTTGCCTATGCCATAATAATGATGATAATAGCGCTAGCAATTAAACAAAGGAAAGAAGTAACGGTGTGATTTTAAAATGGCAGTGGGAACATCCTCTCTATTATGTCTCCTTAGTTTTCATGATATTTCCATTTGGTGGTATCTTCTTTTTCGGATACCCTTTGTGGACATTGCCATTTTCTCTCTTATTTTTATTTGCTTATCTCTTTATTGTTCATGAAAAGAAGAGCTGGGTGACTAACCTTTTTTGGGTTTACATGCTAATCTATATTACCTACATGTCCTTATTTATCAACAGTGGCATGATTTGGTTATTCTTTTATCTAAATAACCTTTTTGTCTATCGCCTACGAGACAACTTTAAAAGTTTCCGTTTCTTTTCTTATGTTGCCACCACACTAATTGTAGTTTTATATGTTTTTCTAAAGGGATATGACATCACAACCCAAGTTCTAGCCCTGGTCGCGCCAATTCTCAACTTTTCTATGCTCATTTTTTGGACTCTAGAACGTAAACGTGAAGAAGCCAAGGAAGTCCTCATAGAGAAAAATAGATCCATTAATTTGCTTTTGGCCGAGAATGAACGTAATCGCATCGGTCAAGATTTACACGATACTTTAGGTCATGTTTTTGTTATGCTGACGGTCAAGGCTGATTTAATCCAAACACTTTTGGATCATGGTGAAATCGCCAAGGCTCAAAATGAAGTAGTTGACTTACAGAAAATTACTAAAAATGCGACTAAAGATGTCAGACAAATGGTTGAAAGTCTCAAAGACCATAAGATTAGCCAAGAACTGCTAGTCATATCTAATATGTTAGAATTAGCGGGAGTCAAGCTCCACATAGAAGGTAACGAAGTGGCTGAATTATTTCCTACGGACATACAAAGCAAACTAAGCATGATACTCCGAGAATTAATTAATAATCTTATGAAGCATAGTCAAGCCAAAAAATGCCAGCTTACCTTTAGTCAAACTGAAAAAAACTATATACTCAATTATCAAGATGATGGTATTGGTTTTTCAGATATTAATGGTCGAGAATTACATAGCATTAAAGATCGTTTGGTTCCTTTGAGAGGGCACCTAGAAATAAGTTCAGTCAAAAAACCAACTCAAATAAGCATTACAATCCCTTTAAAGGAGTAAAAGATGAAATTATTAGTTGCTGATGATCAATCCATGTTACGAGATGCTCTCTGTCAGCTCCTCACTTATCAATCGGGTGTCGAGGCTGTCTTTCAAGCAGAAAATGGTCAAAAGGCTATTGATTTACTGGAGCAAGAATCTATTGATGTGGCTATTCTCGATATCGAAATGCCCGAAAAATCAGGTCTAGATGTCTTGGAATGGGTTCGGGAAAATCAAGAGCTTAAGGTCATCATTGTGACGACTTTCAAGAGGAAAGGTTACTTTCAGCGTGCTTTAGCTGCCCATGTTGATGGTTATGTTCTGAAAGACCGTTCCATTTCAGAATTGATGCAAACCATCCACAACGTTCTAGAAGGGCGCAAAGAATACTCGCCAGAACTGATAGAAGAAGTTACCTTTTCGATGAACCCCTTAAGTTCTAGAGAACAAGAGGTAATGGGTCTAGTGGCACAAGGAGACTCCAACCAAGAGATTGCTCAAAAACTTTTTTTATCAAACGGAACCGTCCGTAATTATTTAACTTGTATCTTTACCAAACTCAACGCCAACAACCGAACTGAGGCTGCTAAGATTGCACAAGAAAAAGGATGGATTTAGGTAAACTATAAAAGGTGATATCTAAAGAGGTATCACCTTTTATAGTTTATGTTTCACTTCTTTCAAAGATTAAGATGGCAAGTGTCAAACTTATCAATATAATTGCAATAATTAACAGGGCGGGCTGGAACCAGTCTTGAATCTCGTAATGTCCACTTAAGGCTTGACTTTGTTTTTGAATCAGTAACATGGGATTCCAATCCTTGGTAATTTTGAAAAAACCAGAGATGAAAAAGGTTACAATGGTCATAAGACAAGCTATTAATAGGCCTGCAGTTTTACGGAAGAGAACGGAATAAAGAAGAATAAGACTAATCAGCATCAGTCCAACTAACCAAGAAGCGCCATAGACCAAAAGTTTATCTTTCCCCTGATTATTAAAGTAATAGAGAGTGTAAGTGTACTGAGTAAGAGAACCCAAACTATAGGTTAAGGTCCAAAGTCCAGCTATCATAGTAAATTTTGCAAGGATTATTGCTTTTTTGCTGAGTCCTTTGGTTATTAAATTAATTAATGTACCTCTAGTAAATTCTTGGGTTAGTGTCCCGCTAAAGAGAAAGACTAAAAGAATGAGCCCGAGTTGATTGACCTGCTTAAAATATTGGACATAGGAATCAAGGTAAGTGGGGTCGGGAATAGCTTCTTGCAGTTTTTTAGGTAAAATCCCAGCCATGATTTCTGGCATCAGTAAAGCTGTGAGCGGTCCTAATATTCCGAATATAATTGAAATAATGAGAAGGGCAAGAGCTTTATGACTACGACTGCTTTCCAACCATTCTTTTTTGAGCATAAGTGTAAATCCGGTCATTTAGTTACCTCCAAATATAAATCTTCCAAACTATCTTCAAGTAATTCAATGAAGGATGGCGTGATTTCTTGCTCAACTAAATACCTGTAAAAACTTACTAGTGCTTGTTCTCGATAATAATTTTCAGTTAATTTCAAACTTACTTTATAGTATTGCTCTTTTTTACTTAGGGGAAATCGCAGAGCTACTTTTTGCGCTTCATTTTCGGAGATTTTGATTAAGAGGGTCAGTTGATTCTTACTAGCTGGCGCTTTGTCTCTTAGATCTTCTAAGTTATGGATGCCTGCTTTTGTCAGAACTAATACCTGGTCACAGATTTTTTCCACGTCTGATAAGATGTGGGTCGAAAAAATAACTGTCTTTTGACCACGTAGTCGCGAAATAATTGATAGGATATCCTGACGGCCCTGAGGATCTAATGCAGATGTCGGTTCGTCACAAATCAGAATTTTGGGATTGTGAATGAGGGCTTGGGCTAGACCTAGGCGTTGTTTCATGCCTCGAGAGTAGGTGCTGATGCGTTGTTGATTATCAGCTAAACCGACTTGTTCTAGAAGCTTATCAATAGGTAAACTTTCTTGATTTTGAGCTAAGCCCGCGCAGAGTTGCAAGTATTCTTGTGCTGTCATATAGTCATAAAATTCAGGAACGTCAGGCAAGTATCCAATGACTTGATTACTTTTTGTTTGCCCAAAAGTCACTGGCTTTCCCATAACTGAAATGTGACCGGAGTCTACTTTCATCAACCCTAAAATCATCTTAATTGTTGTTGTTTTTCCAGCACCATTTGGTCCGACAAAACCATAAATCTTATTTTCTTCCAAATTAAGATCCACTTTATCCAAGATAAGCTTGTCACCAAATGATTTGGAAAGATTTTGAAAGCTGATTGCAGTCATCTGTTTTTCCCTTCTAAACTAAGGAAAGCAATAGGCCCAAAGAGATTAATAAATATGATAATCAGCACCCACGTAGGTTTAGACAGGTATCTTGTTTGGTTTAGTTTCCGTAGTTTCAGTAAAGCAATAAAGATTAATAAGATTTGTAAAAGGATAAGTGGGATAAAAAAGGGTAGAAATTGACTTGGAATATTAGTATTCATGAGAAGCCTCCTTTTCTAATGCTTCTAATTCTGCTAGTAGGGCCTTAAAGTGGCTATTTTGGCTTAATGCCTGTAAATTAGGGCTGTAGCATAGGGTGATTACTCGTTGAATAAGGGTTTGGGAACTTGTTGGCGGTTGAATGCCGGTAGGTAGTTCCTGTAGCCAAGGGTCAATGGCATCAAAAAAGCTGTCGCCATGTAGTTCAAATTGAGTGATTAAATTTTTGGTGGCTTGTACCAGTTGGTTTAAGTATGAAATGGCTCGCTTAGCATCAAGATTAGCGAAATGACAGGCTAGACTGAAATAACAAGAAATAGCTGTATTAGGATGGAGGTTGACCAAATCAAAGAGTTTTATCAATTGTTCCAGGCGAGAGTAGATAGATTCTTGCTTCTCGATGCTTTCGTAAGCCGTCAGGCTCAAGAGGTACTGGCACATTAAGAGAGTCTGTTGATACAGTTCCACTTGCAGAACTTGCTTGGCTGCTTTAATATCCCCCTTTGCTGCGTAGCTATTTGCTAGGAATAACTCTTCGCCAAGCTTATAGGGACGATTTTGATATAAGCTGATAATATCGTCATATTTTTCTTGTTGGAAAAGGATGACTACTTTTAACATCATGGCAGACTGGAGATCAGACTCGATGGTGGTTTTACTAATAATGCGGTTAAGCATTTCCAAAGACCATACTTTAGTGTCAAGTTGGTTGGGATTACTTAGTACCAGCTGCACTAGCATCAGAAGTGTTTTGAAATCGTTAATGTAATGTTTAGAAAGTTCTTCGATTTCTTGAAAAAATTCTAATTCTTCAGTCTGGTTTATCTTCTCTTTTAACTGATCAAAGAGTTCAGTTCTTTCAAAGTCTGTTAATGTTTTTTGAAAACCAACCAAGTCATCCAAAGTCATATCAAAGAGTTTAGCTAAGAGTATCAAGTAATCAATATCAGGTTTTGCCTGATTATTCTCCCATTTGGAGATGGTTGCCTTGGTTAAATGTAAATAATCACTCAGTTTTTCCTGAGTCATGCCTAAGCGCGTGCGTTCTAAGAAAATAGTGTCACCAATCATTGTCTTACCCCTTTCATTCTCATTATAAAGTTTCTTATAACAAAAATAAAGTTCTAATAAAGAAACTTCATAAAGCTAGCATTTCTGTTTTAGAAACTGGTTTTACAGACATAAAAAAGCAAAGTCTTTGGGATCATTGCTTTTTTATGTCTGTATTGTCTTAATTTTTAGAGATCTTCTTTTAACAAGCGCATTTTGCGGTTGAAGATGTCTGTGACAAACCTTTGGAAGGTAAAGCCGTTTTTTTCATAAAGTCCAGTATGCTCTGTTACAACGTATAACTGCTCGCACTTACTTTTTCTTGCTACCTGCAAAAGGTTGTTAATAAGCTGATAACTTATTCCCTGTCCACGGTATTTAGGAGTAACATAAATTGTTGACACGAAAGGTCCAAAAGGATAATCGGTTTTGTCTAGAATGTCTGTTGCGAGATAGGCTCCAAAGCCTATTAATTGGTCGTCAATAGTGGTTAAGACAATAATCTCATCATGGCTGGCAAGATTATTGTCTATTACTTTTTGAGCGAGGTAGGGGCCAGCTTTCCATTCAATAGATTGGATTAATTCTATTAAAAATTGAGGATAGTCTTCAGTTGGACTGATATGATAAGTGTTTATTTTGGAATTAGTCATTACTTACCTCCTCGTATAATATACTTGTAGTTAAAACTACTTTTTTTCTTTTCTATCCCCTATTCTTTGTGGGATAATATTAGTATAGATAGAGGTCGTAGCTACCTCCTTGAAGTTATATCTTCCTAAAATAGGCTTACGCCTCTTCTTTACGTCTTTATGCGTATTAGCTGGATAGCACCAAGTTGCTGTATCTCTAACGAGGTTGCATTGTCGTAAAGTTTTAGAGGGTTCTTTCTCTATCTAAAATATATGAAAGCTAGGTGATTTTATGTTTTACATAGGTATTGATATTTCTAAGAAAAACCACGAAGCTTCAATAATTGATTCTTCTGGAAAGAGCTTATCCAAAAGTATTTCCTTTCCTAACTCTGCAAAAGGGATGGAAAAGTTCAATAATTTTATTGCTGAATTTGGTGTAACAACTAATAATTGCATTATTGGAATGGAAGCAACTGGTCACTATTGGATAAGTTTGTTCTCATACATCATTGATCTAGGATTTACGTGTTATGTTATAAATCCAATTCAGTCTGATGCTTTTAGGAAAATGTACGTTAGACAAACTAAGAATGATTCAGTTGATTCATTTATAATTGCTCAAATAATGCGTTTTGGAGAGTTCTCTATATCTAATTTTTCCGATGAGAATACATTTGCCCTTAGAAATTTAACTAGATATAGGTTTGCCTTAGTTGATGAATGCTCAGATTGGAAAAGAAAGCTTGTAGCTATACTTGACCAAGTTTTCCCTGAGTACTCAAGTCTTTTTTCAAATATATATGGTGTTGCCTCAAAGGAGCTGTTGTCAAAGTATCCTTTACCAGAAGACATGCTGTCGATTCCTGCTGAGGAGCTTGGCAACTTACTTTATGAGTGTAGCAAGGGTCGTCTTGGCATAAATAAAGCCGAAGAAATCCAATCCTGTGCCAGAGAATCTTTTGGAATTAAGTTCGCAAAAAGGTCTTTTTCTTTCCAAATCAAGCAAATAATTAGCCAAATTTCATTCCTAGAAGAACAACTTAAAGAAATTGAAATTGAGATTAGTTGCTTGCTTGAGGATATATGTCCAGTCATTACTACAATAACGGGTATTGGTAGTGTTTTAGGTGCGTCCATAGTATCCGAGATAGGCAATATTTCTAGATTTGAAAGAGCAAACCAACTTGTTGCCTATGCCGGTTTAGACACACGCATAAAACAATCTGGCGATTTTTCAGCCACAAATACAAAACTTTCCAAGCGAGGTTCGCCTTACTTAAGGCGTTCTATTTGGCTTGCCGCCACTGTAGCAGCCTTTAAGGACCCTGCCTTATCCATATACTATCAAGGGTTGAGAGCACGAGGCAAAGCTCATGGCACAGCTATAGGGGCTGTTGCAAGGAAATTGACCAATATTATATTCGCTGTCCTAAGAGATCAAAAACCGTATACTCCAAATATTTAGTTGTCAGTATTATTAATTTTTTAAGCCTATTCATTAGGCTTATTTGCTATGCAATAATGTCAGTGTAAAATTTATTTTTTATTTTGTATTGACATTTGATAGCTGGTCTATTAGAGATAAAAATTCTGTTGTCGTAAGGACCTGTCCCATAGTTGGGAAGAGGTTCTTTATTGGGAATTCATGCATATCTCTCGTTGCAGCTCCCATAGCATCCGTGATAAAAAACTGATTATAGGCGTATTGATAGGCATCACGTGCCGTTGAATCAACAGCCGCATGTGTGGAAATACCACATAAAACAAGGTTTTCAATTCCCCGTCGTCTTAACTGAAGGTCTAAATCAGTTCCAAAGAAAGCACTAAAACCGCGTTTATTAACGATATAATCAGTACTTGCCACCTCGAAATCATCAGGAAAGTCTGAAAAATCCGGTGCTTGATCATCTCCTGGGAGTTGCTTCATGGCATTGGGTTTGAGTTTATCTTTGCCATCGAGGAACTGAACCCTGACAAAAGCAATAAAGGCTTCCTTTTGCCGAAAACAGTGGACTAATTGATTGGCATTATGGATGATTTCTGTAGTGGAAAAAGGAAGTGTTGGCATCTCTAAGATTCCTTTTTGAAGGTCAATGACCACTAATGCAGTTTTGCGAAAATCAATAGTTTTTTTCGTGATTCCTACCTCCAAGTGTCGTATACTACCAGAGATGAGTTTATTTTCTCCTGTAGCAAAGCCTTCTTTAGGCTTCCATTTGGAGAAGAGTGTGGTAGATTACTTTGCAAAAGCTTGACTCGCTTTGCTATTTTCAAAACTAAGTGAGTTCTTACCGTTAGCAATAACATTACCGTCTAGTGCAACGAGGTTGAGGAGACCTTCTTCTTCCATTGCTACCGTAATAACATCTTCACCGTTTGTAATGATATTACCTTTGATAATTAATTCTTCAACTTGACCACCATCCTTAATAGATAGTGCGTAAGCAGGTAAGTCAACATTGACTCCTTTTACTAAAGACTGACCGACACTTCCATGAGTAATAACATCACCTTCTATTACAAGTTTACCAACTTTTTTAGAAATTTGGATACCAACTGCTCCATCACCAAAGGTATGGAGATTTGTGAAATGCCCTTCTTTTAAGGTACCATCGTATTGATTATAAGCGCGTGCTCCTAAACCATAAGTAGAAATACCTTTTTCAGCTTTAAAATAGTTAACGGTACCAAAGTTGACGAAACCAACTCCTGACGGTCCATATGAAATGACATCTTCGTTGACGGTCCATTCCTTGACGGTTCCCCAAGCATCAAGAACCATATCGTTAACACCATAAGTTACGACTTTACCATTTTGAATTAATTTTTCAACGGTAGCTCCATACACAACAAAGACAGCTCCAGTTATAAAGTCAGAAACGCCTTGAGGGAGAAGACCGGTAGAATAGATAGCTCCTAGTTCTAAATGAGAAACTTTAACTTGTCCTCCTTGATCATTGAAGCCAGAAATAAAGACTCCGGAACCAACTGCAGGATGTCTTTCTGAACCAATAGAGAGGCCAGTAATGTTAGCGGTGACTAAACTATCTTGATTGGGATTGAAGTTGTACAGAGTAAAGGCACCTTGAAGCACATTGACTCCATATTTTTGAGGCTGTTCTAAGTAGGTTCTTGTATCAGAACTATTGATGTGCACATTTTCAACCTTAACATCGGCTGTCATGGTTGGATTTCTAAAAATTAAAGAGATTTGTCCGTCAAGCTCAAGATTTTTTAAACTAACTTGACCAAAATCCTGTTCATACTGTTGAGGTGCCACTAAAATTGCTTTTTTATCTTGCATGGTGACGATAGACAGATCTTCAATAGTTGTTGTTCCATTTATAATAAAGCCATCAGAGTGTGAGAAGAACAGAGATGGGAGTGTTCCATTTTCTTGGGCAAGCCCTTTTAAGGTAGTACCAGCTGGAAGGGAAATTGGAAACGAAAAGGTCATGCTACGGCTAATGTGAATAACTTTAGTCTTACTGTTGATGGCTTTCATAAATTCACTTGTATTTGATACTATAATCATTTTGTCTACCTCATTTCTTTTTATGATTCACAGGTTTATTTTATTACTACATAGTAATAATTTCAAGTGGAATGTTTAAAAAAATTTTTTAAAAATATTCCGTAGCTCCACTAACATAAATTTTAGGTAGCCCCCTCTTTTAGACTATTATTATTAAATCTTTTGCTTAAGGAGATAGAGCATTTCATATGTTAGGTGAAGGAGTGTTTGTTGGCACTTAATCAAAAAACGTTCCTCTGGTAAGGTTACTTAGCTATATTTGTGTATTATATGGTTATCTGGAGTCACTACTAGTATTTTGTAGTTACATTGTAAATGAAATCCAAAACTTCAACAAGCAAAAACATTAAAAAGTGAAAAAGTTAATGAGCTTATTTAATATATATCGAAAAGAACCATCATATGATGATTCTTTTCTGCTAGCTTCATAAGGATAGTTTTTTTGCATTTATCTATGAAAATATAGCGACAGTCGATTATGGTTATGATACATCTTAATGAAAAGGATAGCATTTGAAGCTTATTGATTAGAATGAAAATGTGCGATTAATCAGCTGTCATTCCTTTTTGTGCATAGTAAGCCATTAGAATATCTTTTGTAATGCCATGTTTTTTGTAAATAGCATCAGCTTTTTTTGTCAAGGTTTCTAACTTGCTTTGTTGACTGCTCGTTAGTTTATTGAAGTTATCATATTTTTTATCTAGAACTTGTTGATGTTTATAATAAGTTTTAAAATAGCTAGTTAAATTATTTTTCTCGGTTTTACTTAACTTAGATTGAGCTACTAAACTAAGTGCTTCTTTTTTAGAATGCCATCTTTTGTCTCCAAGTTGGTTGTAAAATTTTTCTAAAACAGCTTGATGTTTTTCATTGAGCTTGTTAATCTTCTTTGTAAGAGTCCGTTCATCAGAACTTAGCTTAGAAGTTCGAATATTATCAATTGATTTTTGAATTTTATCCATCTTAGCATAGATAGGTTCTGCTTCCTTATCAGCATTAGCTAGTTTTTTTTCAACACTTGTTACATTTACTTTGAGAGAAGTTGAATGCGTCGCATCATCAGCATAGCTTTTAGTTTGGTAGGTGCCAGCAAAAGCTGTGAGAGAGAGTAGTGTGATGATGGATAAAGATTTGAAATGTTTTAGGTTAATCATATAAGTGACCTTCTTTCTTTTGGTTAAGTACTTTATGTTAAAAGTATACCTGAAGGTAATTAATAATTCTTCGAAAATTTGAGGAAATCATGTGGCAAAAGTGTGGTAATTGAAGTTAAGAATAAACTGGGTATTGTTTTCCTTGCTTATAACCAGAACCTCTCCCTGGTGTTGATTCATAATTTCCTTAACCATTGCGAGTCCAATACCTGTCTGGCCTTTGTCACCTTTATAAAATCTCTCGAAGATATGTGGAAGATCTTGGCTGGCAATAGCAGGCCCATCATTTTCAATGGTGATCCGATTAGTCTGTAAAGTGATACAGATACTAGTTTTAGCATAACGTAATGCATTACTTACAATGTTAGTTATAGCTTTTTGAATGAGTTCCTCTGAGCCTTCAATAGCACAATGCTGATTGATGTGGTAAGTTAATTCTATACCATTTTGATGAGCAATTGGTTTAAAATAAGCAACACAGTTAGTGAGGATATCCTCTAGTATAATAGTTTCTTTTTGAATATTAGCATTTCCATCAATACGAGATAAGAGCATAATATCATCTACTAATTGTTTCATTTTTTGACTTTCGTTCAAAATAATATCATATGCTAATGATTCTTGGATGATTCCTTCTTTTACTCCTTCTGTGTAACCTTGAATAGACATTAAAGGAGTACGTAGTTCATGGGATACATTTTGGAAGAAGGTCAGCTGACTAGCTTCTGCTTGTCGGATACGTTTGGTCATTTCTTGACTTTCTTTAAGTAGGGGATCGAAGTCGGAAAAGACAATATGCTTATCCTTGCCATCGATAGTCTCTTTATCTCGCCACAAATTGGAAATATAGGTTTGAACAGACTGTATGGATTCTTTAATGCCAAAGAAGGTTTTCCCCATGATAAAAAGCATGATAAGAAATAACAGGGATAGACTCAGGATTAAATAATAGTTAATTTGGTTAATAAGGTTTTGTGTATAGGTAATGTCTGTAAAGTTAATGACGCGGTAGGTGCGATCTTGTTTGGTACCTGTTTTACTGATTAGACCATCTTCAAAAACTCCTTGATAATCGTCTGCCATTACATAATATGTTTTTTTCTTAATCGGTATAAAGATACCTCTTTGCCGATTGGCTATTATATGGTGCTGGTTCATATAGCGAAAGATCTGCAAGCTTTCTTTTTTCTTGGTTTCATTGGCATATTTTAAGTGATTGTTATCATCGTAAATAGCATAGTAAGCCCAAATAAAAACACTATCTTGATCTTTTGAGAGATTATCAGGAATCGGTTTATGAGCGTTAATGCTGTCCAGAATGGTAAAATTGCTCTTCATAGTGTTTCTGGTCATGCTATGAACATAATCTTTTGCCACATAGTTGAGTGACATGTAAATCATACAAAAACCTAAAAAAAGCATCACACTGTTGATGATAAACATATGGTTTATAAGGCTTTTTTGCTTCATGATTCTTTTTCACCTAATTTAAAACCATATCCCCAAACGGTTTCAAGAGCGACTCTACTATGATATTGATTTAATTTTTTGCGTAAACGCTTAACCGTATCATCAACAGCTCGGCTCTCAATGTCTTCGAAACCCCAGATGCGGTTAAGCAGTTCTTCACGTGAAAAGGCAGTTTCTGGCTTTTCAATAAGGACAAAAAGTAAATCAAATTCTGTTTTTGTTAATGGAACTTCATGTTCGCAAAGAGTTGCTAAGCGCTTTTCAGAGTCAAGAGTGAGTTCTCTATAGGTAAAGGCTGACTTTTTATCTGAGCCAAAAATATGTGAACGCTTTAAAAGTGACTTGACATGAAGACTTAACTTTATGGGTGAAAATGGTTTTGTAAAATAGTCGTCTGTTCCCAAGTTAAAGGCGGTAATAAAGTCTGCATCTGAGTCGCGTGCAGTTAACATAATAATAGGAAGATGTTGATCTTCACTTCTGATGAGTTTCATAACCTCAAGGCCATCGGTTCCAGGCATCATAATATCTAAAATGATAAGGTCTGGTTTTTTAATGAGGAATTCTTGATAGAGGAGGTCTCCGTTTTCAAAAGCCTTTACAAGAAAGCCATCATGTTCTAAGAATGGTGTCAGCAGATCACGAATATTTTTCTCATCATCTGCCAGGTAAATGAGTTGAGTCATTTTTAGTTCACTTCCTTTTTATCTCGGTGTGTAGTTAATAGTTATTCACCACCTCAAATATAACAAAAATTTTCTTTTTTGGCTTTAGAAATGTTAGGCAAATCTGTGGCAATATATTAATTTTTTTAACGATTTGTTTGCTTGCTATAGAAAAACCTTTAGCTCTGTAATTGCTAAAGGTTTGGGAAATTAGTAGATAGTGGCGAGATAGAAGCCTAAGAAAAAACATTAATTAAAGAGATAAGTTAGTATTGATAGACCAAAAATATCGGCAAGCGCGTGACTTATAAAGAAGGGGAGTAAATTTTGAGGTTTTACTTTACGGTATATGATAAAAAAGAGAATTCCTAAAATGAGACTAATTCCAACCGCACCAGCAATTCCTTGGTAGGTATGGAAGCTAAATCGAATAAGTAACGAGTAGAGGAAAGCCCATTTAGTGGCCTCAGGTTTAACGGCTAAACAAAGGCCTAAGAAGAAAAATTCCTCATAAAAACCGTTTAACATAGAATAGAGAATAAGTGATATATCAAACTGCGGCCAAATAGCAAGGACAGAAGGTGATAGGCTTTTGGGAATATTGTAAGTAATGATATTAAAAATATCCATACTAAGCGCAATAAGAATAAATAATCCCAGTGCTTGAAGAAGAACAAAAGGTTTAAAATAAATTCTTTTTTTGAAATAGTCGAAGTCAAATCGTCGCCATTTTAGATAAAGAAAAGCTAACAGTAGCCAAATGCTTTGCATAGCTAAGCCCTTATAATTATCAAAGCTTGAAAAAGTTAAATTTTGCTCGAGGCTAATGGCCTGATTTTGGAGAGCCAAATACTTCAAGGTAGACTTAACAATTCCTTCTCCAAATAAGATAATAGTGAGACAGAGAAGATCGAACCATCTCAAAAAACGTTGTTTTTCCTGCATAACGAATCCTTTCTTTTTGCAAATGAATGATTTTAATTATAGTAGTAGAAGTATATCCTATTATTGCTTAATCCTATTAACATATAATATTGTAGTCTTTAAAAGCCCAGCTAATAACCGATCACAGTATTCTTTTATTTGAGCACTAGAAGAACAATCTAAATTAGTTTCCACTAAAATAAATGTGATTAAAAACAAACCTGTTTTAGCTCGGCATCCTTTTAGGAATGGATATATAGAATAATTAAGCCTATTATAGAATCGCATGAAATAAATTAAGGATACCATAGAATTGTTAGGAATAAAAGACCATTATGTTGATATTTTGTTTGCTTTAAAATACCCGTCTCAGATTAAATACCTATTAAGTTGAATTACTGAGTGCCTTTATAGAAAAGATGATAAAGTATAACTTTCAAACTACTCTAAAAGTCTCATCTGGATGATCAAGTTTTCTAACGGTTTTGTTCTAATGCTAAGTTAGAAGCGCTATAGACTAACAACTCTTTATTACCCTACATATCACAAAGAGGAGACATAGTCTGTCTCCTCTCCTGCTTAGCTACCTGCATTCTTTGTATCTTCTAGAAATTTTTTATATTCGTCACTATTTTCAAAATTTGTCGCAACTTGCCTATCTAACTGCCAGAAAAATGAGAGAACAGATTTCATAGAATTCTGAATCTGGTTATAGTTTTCTTGGGTAAGTTGAGAAGTGTCTTCAAGTTTTGCAATGTCATTTGTCGCAGTATTTAAAAGTGAGGTTAGAGCTCCTTGAGATGGAGTTTTTTGAGAAGATGATTCTATCTCTGCTTTTAATTTTTTGTAGATTTGTGTGAGAGACTCTTTACGACTATTATCAACAGTTACTGGTGCAACATAGGCAACATAATTTGAATTGACTAATGATTTATCTTTATTAATCATTAGTAAGTCTACTGTCGGTTGTTTTGGAGCCCATTCTTCAAAAACCTTATCAATTTTCATATAGTTTTTATCAAAAGTGATAGATTCATCGTTAACATCAACTATATTATAGCTATCTTCGCCAATAGAATAAAAGTGATTTTCGCTATAAATAGTAGAGCGAGAAGCTCGACCATTAATAAAACCAGTACCATCAATAGTATGCCATTTACCGTTATAGTAAGCGCGGGCAGTAGCATGATCTACACCTTGTGCATTTTTTCCAACAACAACGTAGGCAGGAATTCCTAACATATTAAAAGCTCGAGCTGCTGTAGTACTAAAACCAACACACATAGCTTTCTTACGCTCAGTAACTGCAAATAAATCAGAGCCAAGATAGTAGTTGACATCTGCTCTATTGCTTACGGCCTTATTAGCTGCCTCCCAATCATAGGTAGTGTGGTTAGCAACATACATAACAAAGGCTTTAACTTTATCTCGATTATCTCTCTGTTCCCTAGCCTTTGATGCAGTTATCAAGTTATGAATTAAATTGTCATTGGTAGTAAAGCGTTCCTTGGTAATATTTATACTACTTTTCTCATTAAAATGAGCATAATTCTCATAATACTTATTGTCAACCGTCAAGCCATGAGAGTAAATCGTAAAGTCATCAACCTTTGCTAACGTATTTTCTGCGGTTCCCAGTCCTGCAGCGTTAAGCAACTGTCGTTTATTGGAATCCAATCCGATTTCAAATAGCGCATGAATCCTCTGCCTTTGCGCCTCAGGTTGATTACCAGCGAATTTCACCTCTCTCATTTGCTCATCATACTTTTCTTTACTAGGAACAATAACGTCTCCTTTGTTCATGATAAAGATATGAGGAACATCATATTTCTTATGGCTAGCACGATTATTGACAAGAATAAAATCATGCTCAGTCGCTAAATTATTTAGTTCATTTATGTGTATTCCTTTTCTAAAATAAGCATCTATCCCCATGCCTAGCTTAAAAACGTGAAATGGTTTGTTTTCCGAAATTTCTTCCTTTAATTTTTTCGAAAACTCCTGAAAATCCACTGCTTTTATTTGTCTAGCTTCTGAATGTAATTGTCCCGAGTTACTATTTTCTCTTGCAAGAATAGCTGGTTGTGCTACATTCAGTGATAATAATGCAAGGGTTGAAGTTGATACTGCGAGACTCCAAAAAAGTAAGCGTTTGCAATAATGTTTAAACAATTCCTTGTTTCCTCCTTATATTTATTACTAATCCGAAGTCAATAAAAGACTATCTGTAAGGGTAACTTATTTTGTAACTTAATTTTAATGTTTGGCGCTATTTATTGTGGGGTATCTATTATATTAGAATATTATGTTAATTGGGGACTCATTTTTGCACACATTATATGATTGGTTGAGTATCATACTTTACTAAAAGTGGTATTAGTTCCTTAAATCAAGTTACTATTATTCTATCATATACTGTTAGAAAAAGATAATAGTATGATAAGATATTTGCTCATTTAGTGTAATCTTTTTTTAAACATATAGACAAAAAAATGATTTTGTTGTATTATTGAAAAGGTACAGAGATTGGTTTTTAGGTTTAAAGAAAGATAGGAACTAATATATTGTCCCATTTCATTAATAAAGTGAGAAAGGAAACACATGAAAACATTTTTACAAACACACAAGCAATCCATAGCGATCCTAATAGCCCTTATATTAGCTTTTCACGGAACTGCGCTACATTTTCAAAGTTTTGGTAAACCAGAACATCACTTAGATAAGTATCCTTTATTTTTTGGTACGATTTTGTTAATAGCCATTTATGCCATCCCTTTAATTGCTTTTATCCGCTATTTAACAAAGCGTTTTGCGATTAACTCGCAAGTAGTTGTTTTAAGTTGGTTAGCTGGTATCTTTGTGGCAACTTCTTTATCGATGAATTTTCATATAGTAATCGGCTATACTCTTCGTAATATTCTACATCCTAGCGAAGCATTTATAGCCTTTTGGGGAGCATCAATATCTGCACTTTGGCAGAAGAGTTTGGAAAAGGTTTAGCTGCGCTCCTAGTGCTATTTATTTGTCGTAAGTTTGATATTAAAACAGCTTTAGTTAGTGGTATGATTGTTGGTCTAGGTTTTCAAATGATAGAAGACTGTGTTTATACTTTTCAAGCAATTTTTGCGTCAGGAAAATCTCCGTTCCCTACGCTGATTGAGAGAGTTGTATGGGCTAGTTGTACACACTGGTTATTTACTGCATTATTTGTTGTGGGATTTGTCATTCTTCTAGGTAAATGTGATGGATTTAGTAAGAGTAAAGGTTTGTTTTGGATGTCGGCTGCGATGTTTGTTCACTTCTTGTTTAACATTCCAATGAATTCTGAGATTTATGATGTTGCAACGGCTACTTTGAATGCAAGTCTTTATCTATTGCTATTGAAATCAATTACAGACACAGAAAATCTTTCGATGAATGCCTCAAGCGTACAATAAAGATTATAGACTAATAAGGATAAAGCTAAATTCCAATATTATAAAAGGTCATTAAGTAGTAGCAACTGTTACTACTTAATGACCTTTTTCTATTTTTACATTTTAAAGTTTATTCTAAACCAAATTTTAACCAATATCCTATTTCTTACTATACTAAGAGGCACTCCGTAATTTACTGAATTTTAGCAAAAGTATAATTGAGATAACTATCTCTAACACAGAAATTGAGAAAATAAGAATTAGAGCAAAAGGGAAGTCAGCGATGCTATTACTTAGTATCAGATAGTCCCATAGTGAATGGAATATAATAGGGAAGATAATATTTTTAGTATCTATGTAGATACACCCTAAGAACAACCCCATAATAAAGGTTGATAGCATCTGATTAAGAACATCTGAGAAGGTGACCCCTCCAAGAATATTGAGCAGATGCAATAGTGAAAAGAAGATGCTCGAAAGAATAATAGCCTTAACAGGGCTAAATTTCTTTTCCAAAGAGCCTAATAATAAACCTCTAAACATGCCTTCTTCAGCAATACCAATTAAGGTAACATCAACGAGAAGAATTAAAAAATGACTTGTTAGAGAAAAATTTTTTGCAAAAGAAAGGATACTTAAACCTAAAATGGGTAAAAAGGCGAGAATAAAGAAGATGTAACTCGGTTGATTGGTGGTTGAAAGGATGACATGTTTTTTATTCTTAATCCCAAAAAATAAGACCAAAAGAGCAAGTAAGGTCATAAAGGGTAAAAATGTCTCGCTAAAATGAGATGAGTCATAGGCTGTGTTAAGAAACTCTTTGCAATAAAAAAGTCCAAACCCCATAAGACAGAAGTAAAAGGCTAAAATTGAGTAATATTTTTTCATTGAAAAACTCCTCTATAATCCACTTAGGTGGCGAATGTTATTTCTTCAATTATATCAACTTAGTCCAAACTATTCAAATAGTGATTGGCCTCAAAGGTGGTAATGTAGTTAAGAGCCGTTTTTCATTGAGAAATAAGATGTAATGTGATATGCTACTAATTAGTAATATAAACAGAGGAGGTTCAATATGGGGTTACTAGTTGATGGTAATTGGCAAGATAAATGGTATGACACAAAGTCAACAGGAGGCCATTTTGTTAGAAGTCAAACACAGTTTCGTAATTGGATTACTAATGATGGCAGTCTAGGATCAACGGATGACAAAGGTTTTAAAGCAGAGTCAGGACGTTACCATTTATATGTTTCTCTAGCTTGCCCTTGGGCTAGCCGTACTTTAATGATGCGTAAACTCAAAGGCTTAGAAGACCATATCTCCCTCTCAATTGTAAATCCCTATATGTTAGAGCATGGGTGGACATTTGATGATTACCCTGGCGTTGTTTTTGACCCTGAATTCGGCAGTGATTATCTATATGAGCTTTACCTAAAAGCTGATCCTCACTATAGCGGTCGCGTGACAGTCCCAGTTCTATGGGATAAAAAAACCAAGACAATTGTAAATAATGAATCCGAAGATATTATTCGAATCTTTAACCATGCTTTTGATGATATTACTGGAAATAGAGATGATTATTATCCAAAAAATCTACAAGGTAAGATTAATGAAGTCAATGATTTTGTTTACCGCAACATTAATAATGGGGTTTACAAGGTTGGCTTTGCTACAAAACAAGAGGTTTATGACAAAGAAGTTCAGAAGCTTTTCCAAGCCCTTGAAAAAGTTGAACATGAATTGGAAGGTCATCATTGGTTAGTTGAAAATCAAATGACAGAGGCTGA
This sequence comes from Streptococcus porcinus, assembly GCF_901542335.1. Classification (NCBI taxonomy): domain Bacteria; kingdom Bacillati; phylum Bacillota; class Bacilli; order Lactobacillales; family Streptococcaceae; genus Streptococcus; species Streptococcus porcinus. Next base: position 193,204 of record NZ_LR594036.1, read on the forward strand.
TATTCGATTATTTACAACATTAGTGAGGTTTGATTCTGTCTACTATGGCCATTTTAAATGTAATCTAAACCGTCTGGTTGATTATCCAAATCTTTGGAATTATACAAAAAGAATTTATAATCTAGATGGTATTGCAAGTACAGTCAATATGGATCATATCAAAACACACTATTATGGTAGTCATAAAACAATCAATCCTAATGGAATCATCCCAAAGGGGCCAATTATCGATTGGAGCTTGTAGCAACAGAGTCAACAGATTAAAAAGAACCATTCCGCATCAGGAGTGGTTCTTTTTTTTATGAAAAATCATCAAAATAAGACTGGTAAATAAGGAGTACATTAAAAAGAATTTTTCCTAGATTTTATTAATAGTGACTTTTTATTTTTAATAGCTCGTTCAGCCATTTTTTGAATTTTAATCGTTGAGTTATTTTGAAAAATAGTGCCATTAATTAAAGCCCCATGTGCAAACAAGGTTGGTAGTACGCCATATTTTGGGGAAAGTATCTGTGATGTTTCTGGTAGAATTGATAAACCTCCAAAAGTATCAATTTGACAGAGCTTGCTTTCAATTAGATTTTGAAGCAGGGAACTTGCATTTTGAAGATTGCTTTCCACTAAATGATAGCCGGTAGCGTTTATGGCAGTTTTTACACGAGTTTCCACTTTTTCTTCGCTTTTTAAAACCAAGTCTTCTTCAAGGCTAACAATGTCGCTAATGTTTTGGGCCACCGTCAGTCTCTTTTCTTTAACAGCTTTTAAAAGTACACGTGCAGACTCTTCTGGCATAGGATTACGTAAATTGATAATAGCCTTACCGTAAGTTTTTTGAAAAGCTTCGCGATCAGCAGTAGGCATCAGTGGCCACAGGTCTGTAAAGCAGTCTGTCACTCTAGACGCTAATTGTTGCAAGGCGTAGAGCTGTTCTGGGTAGTTTAGAGATAGTTGAATTCCCTCAATGCCAACTGCCAGGAATTGCTCTTCAACTTGTTCCCAGCCTGAAAATCCAAGACTTTGTAATTCACCTAAAAAGAGTTTTTCAAATTGAGCCAAATCAAAGCTGGGCTTTACTTCTTTTAAGACTTTATCTAGAAACTGTTCTGTGAAAAATTGCCACTTAATAGATGGACCTTTGATAATTCTTACTGTTGGAAAGTAATTGGAGCGAGAAAAAGCTATTATTGAGGCTGAGCTTTTTTGGAGTAGCCATTTGATAACATCAACTGCAGCTAGTCCTGTTCCGATAACGCTAATTACTGGCCTTGCCATTTCTTCTAAGGATAAGTTCAAACTTTTAAGTGGATAGGGGTTGGCGATATAGTTGGGCTCACCTTGTAGTTTATAGGGATCTAAGACAGGTAGTTGGCCACAAGCTAGGTGGATCTCTGTGAAGAGGTCAGGAAATGTTTGGCCGTTGACCACTAGTTGCCATTCATGGCTATCAGGAAAGTAGGAAACATGATCCACTTTGTGGTAGACGCGGGTAATAGGAAGTTTTTTCATTAGAGTCTCAGCTCTATCAGACATATACTGTCCATAGAGTGAACGAGAGACGTAGGGATGATTGGTGTCTAATTTATTTTCTGTTAGCCATTTGACGAAGTCATCCATGTGGCGGTAATCAAAAGAAATATCATCTATGGGAGAGTTAATTAGGGCAGAAGTGTCATCTTTTTGGAAAGGGATGCCACGCCCAAAGGGTTGAGTGTCATCAAAGCAAACAAGTTCCAAAGTGGCTAGTTCTTCTTGAGATAAGTGAGAGAAGGCTAACAAAACAGCTAAACCACTAACTCCCATTCCGATGATTGCAATTTTTTTCTTCAATACGTATTACTCCTTATAACTACCCTATATCATAGCATAAATTTGTTTTCTTAGGGCGTGAAAATATGTTCCTTTAGGACAAGAATTTTGTCTAAAAGCTGTGCGGAGATCAACTAGAAATACCTCTGTGTTCTATTTTTTTGATTAATATGTGAAGTCGTGATTAAAATTCTCTACTTTTAATGAATGAATCAAAGGAAAAATTAGACAATCTCATTTTTTCTTAAAATGCGATAGCTTTTAGTTGACAAAGAGAGTACTAGGTGCTATGGTTTTAGTATGGGATATTATGTGAAAAAAGGGGAAGAGAGATTAAAGATTTAAAAAAACTGAGCAGAAAAGAGCTGTTGGAACTCCTGTTAGAACAGCAACTTTTAATCGAAAAGCAAGAAAAAGAGCTCAAATAAATTAAAGTTAAATTAAACAATCAAAAAATTGAAATAGAAGACTCGGGAACTCTTGCTGAAGCATCCTTAAGATTGAGTGGTATTTTTGAGGCGGCGCAGGAAGCTGCTGATATTTATTTGAAAAATATCAAGCGACAGTCTGATGCAATGAGGACAGATGATGAAAAAAGAATTTGATTCAAATGCTATAGCTAAGGAATTGGACCGTGTAACTTATCAGAAGAGTTTTTTTACTGCTGTCAAAAACACCGTCTATGTTCTATTGGCTGTTGCTTCCACTGCCATATTGATAGCTGTTTTATGGCTGCCCGTGCTACGGATATATGGACATTCAATGAATAAGACATTAGTTGCAGGAGATGTAGTTCTTACGGCCAAAGGTTCTGATTTTAAAACGGGAGATGTGATTGCCTTTTACTATAATAATAAAGTAATTGTTAAGCGGGTGATTGCTGAATCTGGGGATTGGGTTAATATTGACTCAAAAGGTGATGTTTATGTTAATCAAACAAAACTAAAAGAACCCTATGTTATCCATAAGGCAAGGGGGAATACCAATATAAAATACCCTTACCAGGTTCCCGATAAAAAAATTTTTGTCTTAGGCGATAATCGTAAAACCTCTATTGATTCTCGAAATACCTCTTTAGGGGATGTTTCCGAAGAACAGATTGTAGGTAAGATTTTTCTTAGAATTTGGCCTTTAAACAGGGTTAGTTCCGTTAATTAGTATTAGAGGGGAGAGAGATAATGCTAAAAAAAAGGCGGCTGTTAATAATGGGGTTGGTAACGCGCAATAAACAAAGAAAATACTCAAAGATCGTTAGTTGGTTGGGGCTTCTTGCAACTATTATCTTGACTGTTTGTTTTTTGATTTTACCTGCCGTTACTGTTGAAGAAAATAAAGTGGGTGATGTAGGGATTTCTGTTGGGAGTCAGTCAGAAAGTAGTCAAGAAATAAAAAAGACTGATTTTTCATTAGCAACAAGCAGCAGTCCCTCGCTTGATGCATCTAAAGACTCTGAAAGGACTGCAACGACTGTACCAGAAATCCAGTTTCGCGAGACTCCTTTAACCTGTAGAGGGACAGGTTATACGATGACTCTAAGTATGACCAAAGAAGCAAAAATACCGATGAATGCCCAGTTACAAGTTGGAGAAGTTACTAGTAACGAAAGTATCTATCATGAGTATAAAGAAAAAGCACTCGATCAGGTTGCAAAAAAAGCTGATGAAGTCAAAAACTTTAAGCTTTATGATATTAAGATAGTAGCTGAAGGTAAGGAAATTGAACCAGCCTCTTCAGTTAAAGTTGAGGTCGCTTATGATCAGCCTATCGCAGTTGTTGATGAAGACATGAAAATTGTCCATTTTAAAGATAATGGTCAAACAGAAGTTTTAAAATCAAAAGATACCGAAGAAACTAAAAATACAGACAGTGACATTGCTTTTAAGACAGCTTCTTTCTCGATTTATGCCATTGTTCAAGCTGATAATACAGTAGTCCCTCGTTTAACGTATCATTTTCAAAATACTGATGGAACTGATTATACTTTCTTGACTAATTCAGGCTTGTCTACTTCGCGTCAAATCCTTAAAGACGGAGATTCTCTTGCAGAGGTTGGTATACCAACCATTAAGCCGGGAGAACATTTTCAAGGGTGGTATCTCTATGATCCTACCACGGGAAAATATGGCGATCCGATTACCTTTGGCGAACCAGTCAAAGTCACAGAGACCAAGGAAGTCTATGTGCGGCCTGTTATGAGCAATGTAGCAACCATAACTTTATTTGACGATGCAGCAGGAACCCATGTTTATGAGCGTTATGAGGTCCCTTTAGATAATACTGGCAATGGTACAGCTGACTTAAGTGATTTCAAAGTAGATCCACCGACATCAACGCTTTTATTTGTAGGTTGGTCGAAAACGTCTAATGGAACTGCTTTATCAAGTAGTGAGATGAAAGCATTGCCTGTTTCGGGTAATATAAACTTGTACCCTGTCTTTAAAGAATCTTACAAAATTGATTTTGAAACAGGTGATTTATCAACAGGAGTTACCTATGTAGCCCCAAAACGTTTAGTTACTGACCAGTTGGCTTCAACAGTTAAGCCTGAGGATCCAACTAGAAAAGGCTTTGCCTTTGCAGGTTGGTATACTGCAGAAACGGGTGGCAATCTCTTTGATTTCAATCAAGTTTTGACCAGCGACATTACACTCTATGCTCATTGGACACCGGCACAAACCACCTATACTATTAACTACTGGCAGCAGTCAGCTAGTGATAGCAAGGATGCTACAGATGCGCAAAAAACCTATGAATATGCTGGTCAAATGACAAAAGCTGGACTCTCTAATAGTATTGCAACATTAGCAGATGCTGATATTACTGCAAAGTTGCCAAAAGGCTTTAAAGTTAATAACACAAAGACGCAAACAACTGTCTTAATCAAAGACGATGGCTCAAGCGTGGTCAATGTCTATTATGATCGTGAGTTGGTTACTCTTTTATTTGCCAAAAGTGGATATGCTGAAGGCTACTATTTAAGTTCAAGTTTCCCTTGGAATGATCCGAGCGTTACTGAAACCTATACCGGTCTTTATGGCACGACTCTAGCAGCAAATGGTTACCAGTGGAAAACAGGCTCTTGGCGACTTGTGACTAATTCGGGAAGCACGGGAATGAGTTATCTGGGAGAATTTGTGGTCCCTGATAACGTGCTTGGCAGTAATACTTATGTGATGAAGCTGTATCCAACAGGACAAAGGATTCAAACTTACTGGTTTTATAAACAAGGTCTAGATGGCAAATATACCCTATCCGATACCGGTGGTGGAGCTGGTGCTGATGTCTTTACATTTACTGAAAAGTATATTGGTTTTAACGTGAAGTACTATCAGCGCTTCTACCAAAATAACAATTTATTCGACCAGAAATCTCAACAGACGAGTGTAGGTACAACTGTACCAGTTTCTACACAATATTATGATGCTTATGGTTACTATCATAAGGATTATCTCAATCTATCAATCGGCTATGAACGGATGCGGTTCAAGCTTCAATATCTAGATCCTTTAGATAATACGGAATTACCAAATTTCCCACAAGCTGATGTTTTGTATGAGCAAAATTTGCAAACATATAAGCCGGATACAACTACAATCCAACCTAAGCCTTCCTTACCGGGTTATGTTTGGGACGGTAAGTGGTACAAGGACCAGGCCCAAACACAGGAATTTGATTTTAATACAACAATGCCAGCGCACGATACGAAGGTCTATGCTGGTTGGACAAAAATTAAATACAAAGTTAACATTGATCCTAATGGCGGGCAACTGGCTTCAACAGATGAGACTTATATTGATCTCTACTATGGGGATAAAATTCCTGAGTACACGACTATTAGTAGGGATTATATCGCAGACTCTGCAGGAACCTTCTATTACAAGTATGACTCTCGGGGTAATGACCCTAGTAACACTAAAAAAGCTTTCTATACTCAGGATACAAGCCTCGCCAACGTAGACACAAGTACCAAGTATAAGTATGAAAAAGATGCTTATAAACTGATTGGTTGGTATTATGTTAATCCTGATGGCAGTATCCGTCCCTATAACTTCACAGGAGCTGTAACGCAAGATATTACTATAAGAGCCATGTGGAGAAGGGCCGGCGACTATCATGTTATTTATAGTAATAATGCTCTTGGCCTAGACGGGAAACCCATTAATGATGCCACAGGACAGCAAATCACAACAAGTGATGAGCCTACAGATCCCGATACTTACGCAGATGGTTCTCACTCGGCTCTTCTCAGAAGACCGACCATACCAGATGGTTATCGCTTCCGAGGCTGGTGGTACAATGGAAAAGTGTATAACCCTTATGACTCCATATTAATAGATGCTCACTTGGCTGACGCGAATAAGAATATTACCATCTACCCAGTCATTATACCGGTAGGGAATATCGCCTTAGCTGATACGTCAATTACCTATGATGGGAACGGCGGTAGTAAGGTATCAGCAGATGGTTCGACTGTTACGCAAGTCAAGTCGGCACCTTTAGATGTGAATAGTACAACCACGATACCAGAAAACCAATACTTTACAAGAGAAGGCTATAACCTTGTTGGTTGGCATCATGATAAGGAATTGGCTAGTGCTGGACATATTGAGTTCAGAGCAGGACAAGAGATTGGGATTGATAATAACCCAGATAGTACAAATACTCTATATGCTGTTTGGCAACCTAAAACTTACACGGTAAAAATTAGCAAAAATGTTGTGGGGATAGACGAAGATAAAACAAGGGACTTTATTTTCGAGCTTAGTGACACGCTTCAACAAGATAATTTAGCCTTAAAAGATGGGGAATCTAAAGATTTTCTTAACGTGCCTTATGGAACAGTTATCACTGTCAAAGAACAGCCTAATGCTGACTTTAAGGCAAGCGAGCAAGTTACCGAACGAAATCTAGTCAGTGGAGAAGCTGATAAAACTTACAATGTGGATGGGGATATTAATTTAACTGTCCAAGGTGATGTAACGATTGCCTACACTAATACTCGAGTTAAACAAAAAGTACGACTTGATAAAGTAAATGTTGAAAATATGGACGAACATTTGGCAGGTGCTAGCTTTAACATTTACGCGACAGATGCGGCAGGAAATAAAAATCCTACCCCCCTCTATAGCAATGTAACTACAAACCAAGAAGGTTTCTTAATTGTAGCTAACGAAAATTATCTTGATTTACCTTTAGGGAAGTACTATTTTACAGAAACAGCTGCTCCTCCAGGGTATAATCTGCCAAAAAATGATTTGGCAACCTTAGTTATTTCAACTGGTGTTACTCTTGAACAAAATGGGAATAATGCCACACCAACAAAAGAAACACTATCTGATGGTTCAATCATCTATAGCTTTAAGGTTACTAATAGTAAAGGAACGGAACTACCAACTACAGGTGGTATGGGGGCCCATGTCTTTATACTTATTGGGTTGACCTTGGCGGTACCAGCTGGAATAGTCTTATATCGCCGGAAAAATAGTCATTAAAAAGATTTCCAGTAATGGATTTAGGAGAGAGGTTTTAAATGAAGAACAAATTAATAAGGCTATTTCTGACACTTAGTCTTGTGTTAGGAGTAGTTACGGGGGCTAATATTCCCGCTGCTTTTGCAGCAGGACCGGGTACGATTACTGTAACAGATACCCAAAATGGTGCAACTTATCAAGCCTATAAAGTTTTTGATGCAGAGGTAGCTGATACCAGTGCGCCAGATGCTAATAAAGATGGTGTCGCTTACCTGATTCCAGCTGGAAAAGAAAGTGATTATCAGAATTCTACAAATTTCACCAATTTATTTACGACTTCAAGTAATGGAGGCAGGACTTATGTAACAAAGAAAGATACTGCCTCTGCAGCTGATATTGCCGCTTGGGCAAAGCAAATTTCTTCCACCTTAACATCACCTGTGTCAGTTACTGAAACAGGAACTGATGGGACAGAAGTGATAAATGTTTCGGATTATGGTTACTACTATGTTTCGAGCAGTGTTAATAATGGTGCCGTAGTGATGGTAACGTCAGTCAGTCCAAATGCCACCATCCACGAAAAAAACACTGGTGCTAATTGGGGTGATGGCGGTGGCAAAACCGCTGATAAAAAATCATACTCAGTTGGAGATACTATTACTTATACTATTAACTATAATAATGCTGTCAACTATGATGGCTCTGAAAAAGTTTATCAATACGTGCTCCGTGATGATATGCCAAATAGTAATGTTGTAGCCTTGAATCCTAGTTCTATTAAGGTAACGGTTACAGATGCCTCTGGTCAAGAGACCGTTTTGACTCAAAATAATAATAAGGCTAAGGGGACCTATTCATACAATGAGTCAAATAATGATTTTGATATTACGATTCCTTGGAGTGCTACTCAGACTCAAAGCACAGATAGTGCCAATGGAGCAATTGATGACTTTTACTACAAAGGAATTAGTAAAATAACAGTCACTTATACTGGTGTACTAAAAAGTGAAGCTAAACCAGGTTCTGGGGACATTGCTGACAATACCAATACAGCGACAATCAATCCTAATACTCAAACTGATGACAGTGGAAAAAAAGCTACTGTCTATGATGGACAAATCACGATAAAAAAAGTTGACGGTTCAGATAAGGCAAAAACCTTAGATGGTGCGACATTTGTCTTGAAAAATGACCAAAATCAATACCTTAACTTTAGTGATCCACAAGCAGTTAAATGGACGTCAGATCAAAAAGAAGCCACAGAATACACAACTGCAAATGGTGGGCTTGTGACCATTAAAGGACTTGCCGAAGGAACTTATAAGTTAGTTGAAACAAAAGCTCCCGCTGGTTATAATTTAATGACACAAGAAACAACGGTTGTGCTTAAGGAAGGTCTAGACAATGGTCAAGATACTTTGTTGGTAACACCAACGATTGAAAATAATAAAGGAGCAGAACTTCCATCAACTGGTAGTATCGGTACAATTATCCTATATACAATAGGTGCTCTTTTAGCACTTGGTGCAGGAGTTGTTCTTGTTGCTCGTCGTCGTTTACAGTCTTAGTAGCAGAAATCACTAGCAAACTGGGGCAGATAAGAGGTTTATGAATAAAAAGAAACAAGATATTGTAACCATTTTGCTTGTCACAATAATTGCAATCGGGGTGGGTTTAATAGCCTACCCTTCAATTGCAAATTATTGGAATTCATTTCATCAGTCAAGTGCGATTATGGATTACCAAGAGCGTGTGACACAGATGGGGACTCAAGATTACGAGAAAATTTTACAAAGGGCCAGGCAATATAATACACAGTTTGAAAAAAGTGGTATGAAGTGGCGACTAACTGAAGAAGAGCGTCAAGACTATAATTCACAACTTGCCATCGATAAGACGACAAATATGGGTTATATTAGCATTCCAAAGATTAATGTCAAGTTGCCCCTTTATCATGGGACCTCTGACAAAGTGTTACAGACTTCAATTGGGCATTTGGAGGGCAGTAGCTTGCCAATAGGTGGCAGGTCGACCCACTCCATCTTATCTGGCCATCGTGGACTCCCCTCTTCAAAGTTATTTTCTGACTTGGACAAATTAAGGGTTGGTGATCGTTGGACAGTTAGTATACTTAACGAGACTTTTAGTTACGAAGTTGACCAAATCAGGACAGTTGAGCCAGATGATTTGAGAGATTTGCAGATTGTTAAAGGAAAGGACTACCAAACTCTCGTTACGTGTACTCCTTATGGGGTAAATACACACCGTTTATTGGTCCGAGGCCACAGAGTAAGCAATGCTAACGGAAATGCTTTAATAGTTGCTGAAGCTATTCAAATTGATCCTATTTATATTGCCCCATTCTTTGGGTTCTTATTAATTATCTTACTTCTCCTTCTCTTTTTAGAAATCACACGACGAAGTCAAAAACGCAAAGCTATTTTGAAAAATGCTTTGAAGAAAGAGTCGAAACATTAAGTTAAAAATAGATTGAAACTTGTTATTTTAGAAAAAAATATCAGAAAAATTCCTAAAGAGTTCTTACTGTTTTGTGACTCTGTTTTCGGAAAAATAGTTTAAATCAAATGGAGCGGCCTTAGAGTCGCTTTTTTCTTATGAGATGAGGTCTCCTTGATTTAAAAAAATCCATATTTTTCAGACTATCTCAGAAAGTTCAGAAATTTGTGGTATACTAAATTTGAAAAAATCCATTTTTAAAATGGTTAGAGGAGGTCAAAATTGATTTTACAATATGCAGAGGTAAGCATTCCTTATGTCATTGTTAGTATCAATTTACCTGAAGACAGCGTCAGACATCTTTCGAATCTAGGTTTAAAAATAGGCAGTCGTCTTTCATTAGTCTCAAAGACTAAGAATAGTGCCATTATTATGCTAAAATCAAGTCGACTAGCTTTTGATGCCTCTATTTTAAGTAAGATTGATGTCATTGAAAGCCAACAATCGGTTACAACTCTACCCTTATCTAACTTAGCTGTCGGGGAATTCGCCTATATTGATAATATATGTGCACATGCTGAAATCAAGCGTCGCCTCATGGATATGGGCTTGACACGTCACACTAAAATTTTTTTGCGAAAAGTAGCTCCTTTGGGAGATCCGATAGAGATTACTCTCCGTGGCTATGAACTGACCTTGAGGAAATCTGAAGCGCAAATGATCAGTGTCATTAAGATAGACAGCGAGGAAACAAAATGACAGAAATTGCACTGATAGGGAATCCCAATAGTGGAAAGACAAGTTTATTTAATCTTTTAACGGGGACAAAGCAACATGTTGGGAATTGGCCTGGTGTAACAGTTGAGCGTAAAAGTGGCATTGCCAAAAATCATAAAAATATTAAAGTTGAAGATTTACCAGGAATCTATTCGATGTCACCTTATAGCCCTGAGGAAAAAGTTGCACGTGATTATTTACTTAGTTATCATGCGGATGCTATTTTAAATGTCATTGATGCTACAAATTTAGAACGCAATCTATATTTAACGACACAGTTAATTGAGACAGGACTTCCGGTTACAATTGCCCTGAATATGAGTGATGTCTTAAAAAGTCAAGGAAAAACGATTAACAGTGATAAGTTAGCTTACCAGATGGGAGTGCCAGTTGTTGTGACTAGCGCTTTAAGAAATAAAGGTATTGATCAGGCTATAAAAAAGGCTAGTCAGACGACAAAGGATAAGATTGACAGAATCCAGTTTCCTAATTATGATTCGAGGTTTGAAGCTGCAATTTCCCAGATTATTGACCTGCTTGGTGGTACGGTCCCTAGCCGATCTAGTCGTTTTTATGCTATAAAGCTATTTGAACGGGATCAATTGGTGGAAGAAGAGTTGAACTTATCTACTCCTCAAAAACAAGAGATAAGGGATATTATTCAAATAATCGAAGAAATCTTTACTGAGGATTCAGAATCAATCGTCATTAACCAACGCTACAAGTTTATCGAAAATGTTAGTCATATGGTTCAACATCAGAACCATGATTTTAAAATGTCGATGTCAGATAAAATTGACAGGTTAATAACCAGTCGCATCCTAGCTTTGCCAATTTTTGCCACGGTCATGTTTTTAGTTTATTACTTATCTATACAAACGGTAGGGACGATAGGAACAAATTGGGTTAATGACGTGCTGTTTGGGGAGTATGTCCCTGAAGCGGTTTTAGCTATTTTAAAAGGATTGAACGTACAAACTTGGTTGCAATCTCTTATTATAGATGGGATTGTTGCCGGGCTGGGGGCAGTTCTTGGTTTCTTACCTCAAATCTTTGTTCTTTTTGTTTGTTTAGGGGTTTTGGAAGATATTGGGTATATGAGCCGAATAGCTTTTGTCATGGATCGCCTTTTCCGACGCTTTGGTCTCTCTGGTAAATCCTTTATCCCTATGTTAATTTCAACAAGTTGTGGTGTGCCAGGAATTATGGCCAGTCGAACGATTGAAAATGAACGGGATCGTCGAATTACGATTATGACGACAACTTTTATGCCCTGCTCAGCCAAATTGGCTATTATTGCTGTCATTGCAGGAGCCTTTTTCCCACACAACCCTTGGATCGCCCCAAGTGCCTATTTGCTTGGGATGGTTGCTATTATTTTATCCGGAATTGCTCTTAAGAAAACGAGCTTTTTAAGTGGTTATACCAGTCCTTTTATCATGGAACTACCAAGTTATCATTTGCCAAGTGCTAAGACTGTTTTGCGATATGCATTTAGTAAGGCGATGAGTTTTGTTCAACGTGCAGGAACAATTATTTTTAGTTTGACAGTCTTAATCTGGTTTATGAGTTCTTACAATTTCAATCTACAAGCAGTGAGTACTCAAGAAAGTATTTTAGCTAGTTTAGGACGGTTCTTTGCTTGGATTTTTACACCACTAGGCTTTGGAAATTGGAAAGCGACGGTTGCTACTATTACGGGACTTGTTGCTAAAGAAACGGTTGTCGCGACCTTAGGGATTCTTTATAACAATCCTGACACTACGGAGAAGACGCATTCCTTATGGACTAGTCTTCAAGGAAATTACACAGCTTTAGCTGCTTATTCTTTTTTAATCTTTAATCTGCTCTGCGCTCCTTGCTTTGCTTCTATTGGTGCTATCAAACGTGAAATGGGAAATAGGAAGTGGACTTTGGTGGCTATTGGCTACCAAACAGGACTTGCCTATCTTGTTAGTCTTGTTTTTTACCAACTTGGCTTAGTGATTTTCTATAGTAAATCCGTGACCCTTTGGACTGTTTTAGCTCTTGTTACAACTTTGGTGATGTCTTATTTTGTTATAAGAAAACCAAAGCAAGCTAAAACACAAATCATTAGTTTAGATGATTTGAACTCTCTTCATAACTATGGAAAGGAATAGGTAATGTCAACGTTTATTATTACGGTTTTAATTGTAGGTGGAGTTATTTGGGGTATTTATCATTACCTTAAGGGAGAAGGTTCTTGTGGAGATTGTGACTGTTCTTGTCCCGTTAAAGATGAGATGGAAAAATAATTAAAAGTATTTTAGAAAAATTCTTTTCAGGAAGCTTATAGTGCTAAAACATAGGAAAAAGGTGAGCAGTCGATTGCTCACCTTTTTAGTGTAATGGTTGATAAGAAGTAAAGAAAGCATCTATTTGAAGCAATTTTATAGATGGAATAGCTTTTAGAATAATTATTAGTTTACTTCTAAAGGGAAGCTTTTCTCTGTGAAAAGTGATATTTATCATTACCTTTATAAAGTTCATAAATAGTCCAAATGAGAAGAAGAATCATAGAAAGCATAACCACGTAAGCAATAGAGTCAGCTACCATAATTTGGTGATGACTTGGGTGATCACCCCAAAATCCCTCAATTTGATCTGGTAACCCTTTCATATTGAGATAAATTAAAGCAATGACAGAAATCCATCCTAGTACTTTAATAAGGAAAGTATTTTTAAAATCATCTTTCATTTCAATTTTGCTATTGGTGAAAATTAGAAGTGGCAACATTGAAAAAGGGAGTGCAAAGGCTAGAAAAACTTGTGAATTGTTCATTAAGTTGTTAATAGCAATATGCTCTGCTATGGCACTTTTGCCACTGGTTAGGAAAACACAAATCAGAACAGGGATAACAGATATAAGGCGAGTAACTAATCGTCGAACCCAAGTAGGCACTTTCATGTGAATAAAGCCTTCCATGATAATCTGGCCGGTCAAGGTACCAGTTATGGTAGAGTTTTGTCCGGAAGCTAATAGAGCAACTGCAAATAATAAGGACAGCATACCTGAACTAGCTACATGAGCTAAAATAGAATTACTCATAATACTGGGGTTAGAAAGTGCTCTAAATAATCCAAAAAAGGAGGGATCAGCAACACTTCCTGTTTTAAAAACTGCCACTCCCATGATAAGAAGTAAGGAATTAACAAAAAAAGCAACAGTTAATTGAATATTGGAATCGAAAGTAGAAAAACGAATGGCCCTAGCAATGTCCTTTTTGTTATGATGATCTAGTTTCCGACTTTGAACAACAGAAGAGTGTAAATATAAATTGTGTGGCATAACAGTGGCCCCAATGATGCCTAAAGTTCCGGCGAGAGGTGTCTGTCCGTTTACTGTATGGGTTGTTGAAAATGCCTCAGCACTAGGTACAATTCCCTTAATAACATCACTCCATATAGGATGGGAAAGGGCTACCTGATAAGCGAATACAAAAAATATCACTAGGATTAAAGCGACAACCAAAGCTTCAATTTTCCGAAAGCCTACCTTTGTTAATAGTAATAAGAGTAAAACGTCAAATACTGTTATAAAGACAGCGATTTCTAAAGGAATATGAAATAAGAGGTAAAGTGCAACAGCCCCACCTATGACTTCAGCAATATCTGTTGCCATAATAGCTAATTCTGTTAAAATCCATAACACAATACCTAATTGTTTACTAGTACGAGCTCTAATGGCTTGAGCAAGATCCATTTGAGAAACAATACCTAGTTTAGCAGCCATATATTGTAATAGCATTGCAATCAAACTAGACATTAAGATAATTGAGATAAGTAAGTATTGGAAATTTTGTCCACCAGTTATGGATGTTGACCAATTGCCAGGATCCATATAACCGACAGCAACAAGGGCACCTGGGCCTGAATAAGCGAGTAAGGTTTTAAAAAAGCTCATTCCTTTAGGAACATCAATGGTCCCGTTTATTTCTTGTAGTGAAGGGCCATTTGCGTAATTAATAAAACGATTCTTTGAACTTTTGTCATGATCTTGTGAATTCATAGCAGAGTAAACCTTCCTAAAAATAGCAAACCTAACTAATAGATTAAGTAAACCTAATTTTACCTCAAAAATAAAAAATATTCAATATTTAATTTTTAGTCTTATCTATCTTGAGGATTTTAAAGAAACAAAAAAATAACCCTAAATTTGGACTGCACCCCAATTGTTAGATTTTGTGTCTAACTTTTGGGATGCGGTTCATTCATTGTAGGGTTATTTTTGGATAGTCATAAGTTTCTTTAAAAATTAAAGACATCATTTAGATTTTCGGCCATTGTCGGATGTGTGAAGATTTGTTTTTGTAAGTAGGTATATGGAATCTTGTTATCGATGGCCATTTTAATGAGATTTATTAATTCTGGAGACGCTGCGCTTAATAAGGTTGCACCTAATATAAGGTTTGAGTCTGCATCCACGACTACTTTAAAGAAGCCTCTTAAGTCACTATTAACATGACCTCTCGGCATATTTGCGACCATTAAACTATTTGATTTATAATTCAGTCCTTGCTCTTTTGCCTGGGTTTCATCGATTCCAACTCGGGATAATGGAGGATTTAAAAAGATGGTGTAAGGAATGTTTTGACGCTCCTTAGTTGAATAATCAGTACTCCCATTTAAATAATTCCACACAATTCGTGAATCATCTAAGGAAACATATGTAAATTGTAAGCCACCATTAACATCACCAACTGCGAAAACATTCGGGACAGAGGTTTGTAAGAATTCATCTACCTGAATTGCTCCACGCTCTGTTAATTTAATATCGGTATTTTCAAGTCCAAGACCTTCAGTGTTAGGTTTTCTACCTGTCGCATGGAGAACAGCATCGAACGTATAATCCCCATTTTCAGTTGTTATAATGACATTGTCACCATCATTTTTGACTTCAGAAATTTTTGATTGTAATTCAAATTGAACCCCGTTGTCCGCCATATACTCAGCTACTTTATTTGAAACAAACTCTTCTTCTCTACCTAAGATACGTACTTGTGGATCAAAAATTTGAACATGTGTTCCCATTTGGCTGAATAGGCTTGCAAACTCAAGTCCAATATTTCCGGCTCCAATAATTCCTAATCGTTTAGGTTGAGTTTCAAGATTTTGGATACTTGTTGAGTCATAGACATAGTTTGATTCCGCTAATCCTTTAATTGGTAGACTATTTGGTACTGCTCCAGTATTAATAATGATAATTTCGGCAGTGAGTTCTTCAGCCTCGCCATTGGCTGAAGTGATTTTAATGACTTTGTTAGAAATAAATGTGGCATCAGCATTAAAAACATCAACTGTTTTGGCGTCATCAAGCATTTTAAAATTTTTAGCCCTTAAACGACTAACAACAGTATGTTTTTCAGTCATGGCTTCATCAAAACCATGACCAGTTTCAATAGAATGAATCAGCACTTTAGTAGGTATACATCCTATATTAATGCATGTACCTCCGTACATTGTTTCATCTTTTTCAATGATGGCCACTTTTTTACCATCAGCTCCAAACTTTGAAGCAAGGGTCTTACCAGCTTTACCAAAGCCAATAATGATTAAATCGTATGATCTCATCAGTTGTCCTCCTAAGTATTAATTTTAGTTAAATTATAGCACGATAGTACTTAAGTGTCTTAATTCTGAAATGGTAGGCCCAAAGAATGATGACGCTCCCGACTTTAATAAGTTAGGTATCAATTAGGGAGAGCTATAACCCTTTCGAAGAGGGGCCTCTATATTACCTTCTAAAAATAATTGATTTTATATTTTCCTAAGAATGACTTAAGAATTATTTTATATTTGGTTTAACTTTAGTTTAACACTGACTGTTATACTTAGTTCATAAAACAAATAACCCAAAAGAAAGAGGTAAATGAAATGAAAAACAATAAGCAAACTATTCCAGCTATTGCTACTAACTATTTAAAAGCAGGACTTGTTTCAGCTCTGTTTGCGGGAGGAGTGTTTGTAGCCCTCGGATCAACTCCATCTGTTTCAGCTGCTAGCTATACTGGCAATAAAACGTCTGAAAAATTAACGGACACAGAACTTTACGAACGTGCAAAAACACTCAAGTTGCCAAAATATATTAGAGGTTCGCTTTACGGTAATCTTAACCATAATTCCAGTGTTACTTATCCAAAGGATGAGGATGGTATAGACGAACCAGAAGCACCAAAAGCGCCAAAAGAAACAAGACAATTAACGGACACAGAACTTTACGAACGTGCAAAAACCCTCAAGTTGCCAAAATACATCAGGGGTTCTCTCTATGGCATTCTTAACCAAAATTCCAGCGTTACATATCCAAAAGATGAGGATGGTTTAGAATAAAGAATAAGCTGAAGCATCTATGGGGAAGACCTAGTAGGTCATAAGTTCTAAAACCTTTATAAGTAAGATTCAAGAATTTATATTTGGAAAACGATTAAGTGCCAATGCTTGTGGTTAAAGAGTGATGTAACACTGAAAAGCATCATCATTAATGACTAAAAAACTTATTTAAAAGAGATATTTGGTTCAAACAAAAGTTAGTGTTATACTGGAAAAAGTATAACACTAACTTTTTTAATCAAGGAGAATGTATGACCTACAAAATTTTATTAGTGGACGATGAAGTATCAATCACTGATATTAATCAACGTTACTTACAACAAGCTGGCCATCTTGTCACTGTTGCAAGTGATGGCTCTCAAGCATTGGAGAAATTTCGTCAGAATCAGTATGATTTAATTATTAGCGATATTATGATGCCCAATATGGATGGTTATGATTTTATTGGAGAAGTTCTGTTAGAAAAACCTAATCAACCCTTCCTATTTATTACAGCTAAAATTTCGGAGCCAGATAAAATTTATTCATTAAGTTTAGGGGCAGATGACTTCATTTCCAAACCTTTTAGTCCACGAGAACTAGTCCTGCGGGTCAAAAATATTCTTAATCGAATCTATGGAAAGGCTACTGAGTCTGAGTACTTGGTAATTGGAGATTTAAGCATAGATTATAATACTCGAGTAGTTAAGGTAGCAAATCAGAGCCTTAACCTGACCAACAAGGCTTTTGATTTACTATGGATTTTAGCTAATCACTTAAATCATGTTTTTTCAAAAACAGAACTTTATGAGCGCGTGTGGGAAGAAGAGTACTTAGATGATACCAACACTTTGAATGTACACATTCATTCTTTACGCAACGATTTGGCAAAATACAGTACTGATCAGCCACCAACTATTAAGACGGTTTGGGGATTAGGATACAAGTTAGAGGAATAAAATGAAACTAAGAACATATATTGTTATCGGCTATTTAGTATCTATGTTGATTACTATTGCTGGATTAATCGTTGGTTTAAAGCAAATGTTTATCACAACCAAGGATATTTCATATATCTTATTGATAGCACTAATAGCCTCTTTGGCGGGGGGGATAGTGAATATGTTGCTCTTGACCAATGTTTTTTCATCCTTAAAAAAACTAAAAGAAAAAATGCAAGCTATCTCTCAAAAAAATTTTAACCGTGACCATCTTATTAAATCTCCTTTGGAATTTAAAGATCTTGAAGGAACTTTTAATCAGATGTCATCAGAATTAGAAGCTAGCTTTGAATCACTGAATGAGAGTGAGCGAGAGAAATCCATGATGATTGCTCAATTATCCCATGATATTAAAACACCGCTAACTTCAATTCAAGCAACTGTAGAAGGTATTCTAGACGGAGTTATTTCCAAAGAAGAGGAAAGAGCTTATTTGAATACTATTTCACGCCAAACCAATCGTTTAAATCAATTAGTTGAAGAATTGCAAGTGGTCAGTTTAAATGACCAAAAACACGAAGTCAAACAAGCTTCCCAAGTTATTTACCTTGAAAAATTACTCATTGAAATTTTGTCAGAGTTTCAATTAACTTTAGAGCGGGAAAATCGAACAGTCAACATTCAAGTGGCACCTGATGTTGTTAAAATAAAAAGCCAATATGACGCATTGTCTCGTATTATCTTAAACTTAGTTAGCAATGCTATTAAATATTCAGAAGTTAATACAGCTTTGACCATTCGGGCCTATCGACAAAGTCAAAAAATCCGAATTGACGTGATTGATCAAGGACAAGGTATAAAAGAAAAAGATATGTCCTTAATTTTTAAACGCCTATATCGTGTGGAGACATCTCGCAATATGAAAACCGGAGGACATGGACTAGGTCTCTATATTGCTAAGCAATTGGCCCATCAACTAGATGGAGATATTTCTGTTGAAAGTCAGCTTGGGAAGGGCAGTGCTTTCTCATTGTTCTTACCCGCCTAGTTAAAGTGATGTTTTTTGACTTGGTTTTAAAGAAAAAGAAGTTAATATAGTCTGTCCTAGGAAATGAGATCTGGTCCTTGCTTACAAAATGAGTTGAGAAGTACCTCTTTGGAAGCTGCAAAGGGGGTACGCCTAAACAAAAACTGGAATTATTTATCATTTTTAAAAAAAATATAGGTTAAGAATAAAAGTTAAGTTATAATAATAAACAGAGAAAACATTACAAGTTTAAGGAGAACTTTTGAATTGTCAATATCAGTAGTAAATGTAGGAAAAGATAAGACGGACTTTGATTTATTTGTGGAACAACATCCTTATGGAAATCTTTTACAATCGAGCTCATGGGCACAGGTGAAGAATAATTGGCAGTCTTGTCAGCTTGCGTTTTATCAGGATCAAGAATTAGTAGCATGTGCTTCTATTTTGATAAAAAAGGTGATTAAAAATATTAAAGTTGCATACATACCAAGAGGTCCTATAGTTGATTATAAGAATCCGGAGCTTGTAAAGTCTGTTTTTAAAGCATTAAAAGAATATAGTCACAAAGAAAAGTTCCTCTTATTAAAATGTGATCCTAATTTTCTATTTGACAGAGAAAATCTTAAGCAAACAGACTATTGTCAACAGATGATTGAAGAGATGGAAAAAATGGGTTATTCGTGGACTGGTTTGACTTTCAATTTGAGTGACACTATCCAACCTCGTTTTCAGGCTAATAAATATCTAAAACAGGATTCTTTCAACGATTATCAAAAGCATGTTAACCGCCTGACTAAGACGGCCACTAAAAAAGGTGTAGAAATTATTAAGGGCTCTGAAGACGAAGTTAGACTTTTTTCAGAACTTGTTGTTCGAACAGAACAAAGAAAAAATATCCATTTACGAAATTATGATTATTTTAAAAAGATAAAGGATACCTACAAGAACAAAGCAGAGTTTTACTTTGCTACAATTAACATTGATAAGCAATTGGCAAAACAAAAGGAACGCTTGTTGCAATTAGAGAATGATTTAGCAGAAACACCAGGACATCAAAAAAATCGCTTGAAAGAACTTAAGCAACAAAAAGCTTCGGTACTTAAACAAGTTGATGAATTGACAGCTCTGGCCGAAAATAATCCTAGTCAATTAGTTGTTGCAGGTGTGTTAGGAATACGCTTTGCTACGGGGATAGAGTTACTCTATGCGAGTATGGATGAACGATTTAAACACTATTATCCTCAATACCTTCTAGATACGGAAATTTTCAAGAGATGTCACCAAGAAGGTCTAAGTTGGGCAAATATGGGTGGTGTGGAAGGAAACCTTGAAGGTGGTTTATCTGTTTTCAAGTTATCATTTAAACCAACTATTGAGGAATATATTGGAGAGTTTAATTTATCACCTAATCAGCAACTCTATCGATTAGGTAAAGATGCCTACAGGATTTACAAAAAAATAGCTAAAACTATAACGGTTAAAGCATCAAAAAAATTATCACTAAAAAAAGATCAAGGTAAACATTAAAAATCTGAATAGCAGCCTAGCTTTATCGAAAATAGGTAAAAAGTACTATTAACGGCAAAAAAATGTACCTTCTATTATAAAGAACGCTAAAAGAACCGAGCTCTCTATAGAGAACTCGGTTCTTTGTTTGGCAATAGCCTGGAGGCAATATTGAGAAAGTTATAACGACTTACTCAACTTGTGACTATTTTGATTTTAGCAGTTGTCTCCGCAGTGATAGTAATCAGTTGGGTCAGTGTAATACATCGAAAATAGCGATTTTTAGGATTTGGCTTCAAATGATGGTTAAACGATAGTTAGTACTAGACAATAAACGTCTTAATCCAGAGATTTAATTTGTTCTTGATAAGCTTCTATCATGCTCCATACATTTTTTTGGTTGATGTCAAGTTCGTTGTCAAAAGAATACCCTAAAATTGTATGTGCTCTTGTATCTCCGGATACGAGAATAAAGCCTGTTGGAAAGAGAGAATAGATGTATACTTCACTACTTGTATGATTACTATCCAAAGGATAAATTAACTGCTGTATGCGCACGTTACCTTTATGTTGTGTATGTTCTTGACAGAATATCTCAGCCTCGTGACGCGCTTGCGCTTCTGTTCTAACAAAATCAATGCCCATACTAAGGTTTGATTCCGACAACAGCGCTTTGATAGTGATTAAAGCCACCAGAGCCTCCACCAGTACCAAGAGAAGAAGGGTTTAGAGCATCTAATCTGAAGAAACCATCAGCGACTCCGCCCCAGCCCCAGTTAACATGGTAGAAGTCATTTCCGTCAGAACCATCGATAACGAATGCATGGCCACCTAAGTCACCAACACCTTGGTAGTATACTGGTTGGTTTTGAGTCAATTCGTTATCAATTTGTGTTTCCCAATCTTCTTTACTGTAACTATCGCGTGAAATTTGGTGAACAGATTGAGCGTAGCCGAAGTTTTCTTTCAAGGCTTTTTGTACGAGAGGACTACCTGCTGAACCACTGGATGGGCCGTAGTCCATTCTTACTGTAATACCAACGTCAGACATTAGTTGTGCAACAGCTGTTTTTTGAACATCAGATTCGTTTCCATTGTAAGAAGGTAAAATGTTATTCCAGTTGTACACTCTAGTAGAAATAGGTGCAGTTAATGTTATAGGGCTCTTAAAGTATTTATTACTAAAGGTATAAGTGAAGTCTTTTAATCCTTTATTAGGGTAATTATGATATTTCATAATTTGAGCAGTTGCAGTAGCAACACATCCAGTTGCTGCATCTTGTCCTATATATTTTTCTTCTCCAGGTCCTGCTTGTTCTATAATAGGTGTTAACAGATTGTAAGGGTAACCTTGGTTATAGTGAATACCTTTAGCATCTAGTAGAGAGTTAACTACTGGTTGTTTAATATTAGTAGTATCTGTGTATGGGGTATCTATTTTTTTATTTTCTGTAATTTGTTTGGCATAGCTTTCAATAAAGGAAGCAATATTTTCCTTACCACTGGCATCGAATGAACCTTTTGTAGAATAGCCTAAAATCTCTGGAGAACGTTTATCTGCAGAAACAATAACGAAACCACCGGTAGAAATATTGTAGACATACATGTTAGAGTCGGAAAGTTTATCCCCTAATGTTACTTTGTCCAATTTAATGTTTTGGGCATCTCCCCCAGCTTTAGCTTTGATAGAGTCATTTTTTTCAATAAATGTGATAGCTGAATTTTTGGCTTCTTGTTCGTTACGACCAAAGTTTTCAGAAGCAAAAACTGGATTAGAAAGGATAAATCCACTTAACGTTAAAATACTTAATAGCTTAATACCTAATTTCTTTTTATTCATGATTAATACCTCCGTAAAATAAATGAGTCTAATAAGTTCATTTCTAACAGTACATTGGACACACCTCCAAACTTAAAATGAGGCCGTCTAATATTTTCGTCTCTAGCTGAAAATATCTTTTGGCTTATAAATGAAAGCACTATTAACAATGATGGTTTCTCCTTACTATTTAGGGGTTCTTGAATACCTCAGTGTCACTCTACTGGTGATTGGCAAGTTACACAGGGCTGAATAATAAGAAAGTGAGTAAATAGTTTTTTTTTAAGAATCACCCTTTTCAAGGCTTGTTTTATTGCTAACATAATTTGGCATGGAATAAATCTATAACTCCTTGAAAGGGAAAGTTTTTGAAACTATGGCTTAGAGATTAGGTAACCGGTTTCGTAACTACATCTTAACCTTCTGAAGATGAACTTCTTTTTATTATTATCAATAGTTAAAAAACTTAACTTTTTAGTAGTTTTCTCATTCCATCAACTAGAAATCGCAACGTTTTAATGCTGATTTCGGACAATAATGACCTCTTATAGTTGACAAGGAGGTTGAAAATACTGATAATAATAAGTAAGCCAATTAATATATCAGTCAATGCTTTTAGTTGATTCTTTACTCTTAACCACCATCATTTTCCACTGTACCTATAGAAATAGCAATAACAACCACATAACACGTACCTCCTTTTAAATTCCTTTTGGCTATATATTAAAACAGAATGGGATTGAATAGACAATTTGTTGCGCATTATGTACAATAGTAACGTATTTTTGACATAAATTAAGGAGGCTTAAAATGGAACTTGGCGAAACTGTCGAATTTATTAGGCATTCGAAAAATATTCCCATTAAACAAGTTTGCGGTGATTACTTAACTAGACAGACTTATCACCGCTTTATAAAGAATAATCTTGACATTTCTTCTACAAAGCTACTTTATATCTTAGATAATCTAAACGTAAATGTTGATGAATTTCTCTTTATTAGTAATAACTTTAAAAGATATCAAGAATTTATCGACATGGATACGGCTAAACATTACTTTGAAAACCAAGATACAACAGGACTACATCAGATTCTAACTTCATATAAAGATAGTAAGTCGACAAAAGAAAAGAACCTCTTTGCTTTAGTAAAGGTTTTATTAGCTATGTTAACTAATGAAGATTGCCTTAAAGAGCGACTTTACCTATCAAACTATCTTGTTAATATTGAAACCTGGAGTCACTATGAAACGGTACTGTTTAATAACTGTATGTTTATTTTTGATTCTAACTTCATCGAAATTATTTTTTCAAAAGTTATCCTAAACCTTGATAAGTACAATACACTTAGGTGCTATGGAAATGAATCTATTAGAATGTTCGTTAATATGCTTATCTTATTCATTCAAAGGCAAGAGTACCAAAAAGCTGCCGAAATTCTAGCGCAGATTAAAAATTATAGCCTAAATGAAGATTGCTTATATGAGAGGTGTTGTATCACCTTTTTTGAAGGTATCATTGATATCATACATGGCAAAGAAGGAGCCGAGCGAAAATGCGAAAAAATATTACAAGTTTTTGAACTATTGAATTGTAAAACAATCCATAAAATGTTTAAGGCATATTTAAAAGATATAAAAAATAAAGTTAAATATGCTTAAATATCGATTTAAACACTAAAAGATAAAGCATTCTTTTATAGAAAATACAAGCCACCTTTTTAACAAGTTATCAGCCACTATTAAATTGTTAGTATGTTTCAGAGTAGCTCAACTTGGAGTTGCTAAAGCATTTTATAGTTTTGGAAGAGACATCAAGATACAAAAAAGCCTTTATAAAAGGCTTTTTTGCATGACTTGGTAAACTAAACTGATTTAGTGAAGGTGACTATTAAAATTCAAGGAAATTATGAATATTATGAAGAAGTTTTTTAATTAAATCATTATAAAATGTTGACAATTAGATTAATTAGCGTTAATATTAACTGGTTAACAACCGGTTAATAACTAGTTAAAAATTTTATGAAGGAGTCTTATGAAAAAAATATTTTTGACTTTTTTTCTGTTAGTTATTTTGTTTGCAACTTCTGCTTGTCAGAAGGCAGTAAAGCCTAGTTCTAGTCAGCATGGACTATCTATTGTGACAAGTTTCTACCCGATATATGCTATGACAAAAGAGGTTTCAGGTGACTTAAATGATGTGAGGATGATTCAGTCTGGTGCTGGGATTCATTCCTTTGAACCCTCAGCTAATGATGTAGCAGCTATATACGATGCAGATTTATTTATTTATCATTCACATACTTTGGAATCTTGGGCAGATGATCTGGATTTTAATCTGAAGAAAACGAAAGCTACTGCGTTTGAAGCTTCAAAATCATTAACTTTAGATAGAGTTAATGGATTAGAGGATGTTGAAGTCAAAGAGGGAATTGACCCAGCAACCTTATATGACCCTCATACTTGGACAGACCCTGTTTTAGCTGGAGAAGAAGCACTGAATATTGGAAAAAAATTGAGTCAAATAGATCCGGATAATTCAGAATACTATACTAAAAATGCTAAGTCATTTAAGCAGAAAGCAGATCAATTAGCTGAGGAGTATCATAAGAAATTCAAATCAGTAAAGGCTAAGAATTTTGTAACTCAGCATACAGCCTTCTCTTATTTAGCAAAACGTTTTGGATTAAAACAATTAGGCATTTCAGGGATTTCCCCAGATCAAGAGCCATCACCACGTCAACTAACTGAGATTCAAGCATTTATTAAAGAGTATAAGGTGAAGACTATTTTTGCTGAGGACAATGTTAGTCCGAAGATTGCTCATACTATTGCTAAAGCAACTAAAGCTAAAGTTAAAACTTTGAGTCCGTTGGAGTCTGCACCACGTGGTGATAAATCGTATCTAGAAAATCTTAGGAAAAATATGGAAGTTCTTTATCAAAATTTAAAATAAAAGGAGATAGGATTTGAAAAAGAAATATATCTACACTAGTTCAGCAGTTGCTATTTTACTAGCTAGCCATATAGGGCTTTATCAATTAGGTAAGCTTCAGGCTGATACAAACCATAAGGATAACAAAATTGCATATGTCAATGATATCAAAAAAAGCACGCAAGCGTCTAAAAAAGATAAAACCATGGATCAGATTAGCGCTGAAGAAGGTATCACTGCAGAACAAATAGTAGTTAAAATTACCGACCAAGGCTATGTTACATCACACGGAGATCATTTCCACTTTTACAATGGTAAAGTGCCTTATGATGCGATTCTTAGTGAAGAATTAGTAATGACTGACCCTAATTATCAGTTTAAACAATCTGACGTTGTTAATGAAGTTTTGGACGGCTATATTATTAAAGTAGATGGGAAATACTACGTTTATCTCAAGCCAGGAAGTAAGCGTAAAAATATTCGTAGTAAACAGGAAATAGCTGAGCAGGCTGCCAAAGGAACAAAGGAAGCAAAAGAAAAGGGTCTAGCTAAGGTATCTCATCTTAGTAAAGCAGAAGTTGTAGCGGTTAATAAAGCTAAAAGCCAAGGGCGTTACACAACTGATGATGGTTATATCTTTAGTCCAACTGATGTGATTGATGATTTTGGTGATGCCTATTTAGTTCCGCATGGCAACCATTTCCATTATATTCCCAAAAAAGATTTATCTCCAAGTGAATTAGCAGCCGCTCAGGCCTACTGGAATCAGAAAAACGGTAGAGGCTCGCATCAGACTGATTACCAGCCATTCCCGTTCCCAAATCCAGCTCCTCATAGAGGCTCAACTTGGCATAACTCTCCAAATCATGGTCCTCATAACGGTAATCATGGCTCCTCTTCACATAGACCAAATGGAAACTCGTCTTCTGATAAACACAATAATAAAGATTTTGAGGGCAAATCATTTAAAGAGCTTTTAGATTTATTGCATAGTATGGATTTAAAAGATCGTCATGTTGAATCAGATGGACTGATATTTGAACCAACACAAGTAGTAAGAGCTAATGATTTTGGTTATGTTATTCCTCACGGGGATCACTATCATATTATTCCTCGTAATCAATTGTCAGCTTTGGAAATCTTGTTAGCTGACCGCTATTTAGCAGGACAAACGCACGACACTCCAAAACCACATCAACCAGATAAAGATAAAACTAAAAAAGTTATTCATACATTTTTAGGACCTTCTATTATAGCTTACGGTAAAGGGCTTGATGGTAAGCCTTATGACACTAGTGATAACTATGTCTTTAGTAAGAACTCTATTTATTCTGTTGATAAATCCGGAGTAACTGCTAAACACGGTTCTCATTTTCACTATGTGGGATTTGGTGAATTAGAACAAAATGAACTGGATCAAGTTGCAGAATGGTTGAAAGCCAAGGGTCAAGATAAGGAATTAGCAAAAGCTTTGGGGCAATCAGAAGGAGAAGAGAAGTTCCCGTTTGATGCTAAAAAAGTCAGTCTTAAAGTAGTTAATAATGGTAAAGTTGGTTATATGATGACTAAAGATGGTAGAGACTATTTTTATGATCGTGAACATCTTGATTTAACACAGATTGCTTTTGCAGAGCAAGAACTGATGCTCAAAGATAAAAATAACTATAAATATGATATTAAAAATGATGGTATTGAGCCAGCACTACTGGTAAATCTTGATAGTTTACCAATGCATGTTGGTAATGCCTCTTATGATACAGGAACTGAATTTATTATTCCTCATATTGACCATATCCACGTGGTTAGGTATAGTAATTTATCAAAAGAACAGATTGCTACAATCAAGTATTTAATGAGTCATCCAGAAGTTCGACCAGAACCATGGACTCAGCCACATGGTAAAGGGGAGAAGAAAACACATACAGAACAACCTAAGTATATTGTTAATGTCACACCAGTGGAAAAACGTCAAGGTCTGCCAAACTGGATGGTTATCCATTCAGTAGAAGAAGTTCAACAAGCACTTAAAGAAGGCCGCTACGCTACGACGGATGGTTACATTTTCAATCCTCACGATATCCTTGATCCAAAGACATTTGTTTGGAGAGATGGCTCCTTCAGTATTCCTAGAGCAGAAGGTGGCTCTTTAAGGGCTATCAGGAAAAATGACCTATCTGAGTCTGAGTGGCAAAAAGCTCAAGAATTCGTTGCTCAGAGAAGAGCTTCAGATGCTGCACGTGAGAAAAAAACAGATAAGAAATCACCGGTTGAAAAATCACCCGAAAAATCATCTGAAAAACCAGTTGCTCCAAGCGTGAATCCGGCCCCTAACGAAGATAAAAGTAATGAAGTAAGGACGACCGTTCCATTGCCAAAAGAGGAAGAGAGGAATCTTCCGGAAGCGAGCAAACCAGAGAAGGTCCAACCTTCAGAAAGTAATAGTTCAACCAATTATGGGTTGGATAGTGGCACCCTGCAAACTCGTATCGCACAAATAGCCCAAAAAGAAGGAGTTGATCCTAAACAGATGACTCTCCTACCAACTGGTGTTCAATTTACTGATAAAACTGGTCATCTCGTTCTATATGATATTAAAACCCTACAAAAAATCGGTTAATCTGGCTATTTTTGAAAGAAGGTGACCTGATAAAAGAGATTATGTTAAAAAGCTTTTTCAAGTTGCTAGGACAAATAAGTCAAAAAATGGATACTATACCTATGAGAAAATAAATAATAGTTTATATTTAATAATGCAGTGTATAACTTTCGACATAAGGCTATGGCATCATAAAAGCAGGAATTAATTTTGAATTCCTGCTTTTGTTATAAAGTATTTCAAAAAATATCAGTAACCAGATGTATGAGCTAACTTAGGAGTTATCTAGTTCAGTAGTGTTTTATTACCTGTTCAGAACGCACATTAATTCTAGTTAGTGTGATAAAATGAAACCAGGAGAATAAGCCATATGAGAAGTGAACAAGTGATAATTAATTTAATACGGAGCATAGCTCAATTGGATGATAGAATTGAGGTAGATAAAATAGCTAGCAAAACCAACTCAACTAGAAAAGCAATATAAGGCTTAACCATGGTAACTATCAGTCAGCGATGATTCTTATGAAAAGTTATCAAAAACTAGTTAAAGAAAAGCCTTTTAATATTTTTTGATAAAAGGAGTTCTATGACCACACCATTATATTTTATCCGCCATGCTGAACCGAATTATGGTAACCATAATGATCGACTAAGAAAATTGAGTGATAGAGGGGTAAAACTTTAGTGGACAAATTCTCTGCAATTTCGATTAATCAATTCTATGGTAGTCCTTTGTCATTGGTACAAACGGCACTGCACTTTCAACAATTTATAAACCAGAGTTTAGTTTTATAGCATTTGATGCCATCAAGCATCTATTTCCGGGGATAGTTAAGCTTGAATTTAATGGCATAGAGCTAGAGAAAATAAGCACTGTAGGCGAATAGGTCTAAAAAATATCCAGCATATTGGAAATTAAGAACTAAATAAGCTCAATGTAAAAAGTCGCTTAGGTTTATTTCTAAGCGACTTTCTGTTGGGTTAGTTTTTAGGAGTTGCAGTACCAGTCAAGTAATCAAGATTAACGTTAGGAGCAGAATTTTCTAAAACTACTGTTATAACACCATTTTCATCGATACGTTCTTTATCGCTGTTTAATCTTATAGGTAGTAACTTACCAGATGCATCAATACCAACATATTGCAATTCGATTTGACGAGGAAGGAGTTCATTACCTTGATATATTGGGGTTACTTTATAGTCTAACCAAAAATCAGGATGCAATGCAAGCCAAGAGTCTAAACGATTTTCGTAGTATAGCATACCATCAGGATTACTGTCATTTGTTCCTGTATAAGCTCCAGTATTTAGCCAAGCAGTCATGGTTACTAGGTTTCTGGGCTCATCATTTAAGCCACAGAATTGATAGCCAACTAAATGACCACGATTCATTACCCATGCTTTTTTTGTGCCATCTCCATATGGGAATTGATAATTATGCCACCCTACAGGGTCATAATTTATTTTAGTACGTTTATCTTTGGTTTCATGTCTATCTTGAAGTTGTATATGCGAAGAAGTAGCGCGGTGGAGGTTATCTAATTCGTTAAGCTGTAGTTGATACTGACCTGTAAATGGAAGTATTTTGTTCGATATAGGACTCGGAGAATGCGAGTTTGCATGCGCGACATTTGGATAGGTCAGTATTCTATCGGCGTCAACGCTTGTCGTCGTTATAGAAAGGGAAAGTAATAATAAAACAACAGTAAGCAAACTTGTCTTTTGTTTAGATAATTTCATGATAACACCTAAACCTTTCCGATTTTAGCTTTTAGAGTGGATCAATTATTGCACTTTACTAGTTAAGTATACCACTTTTAATTAAAAAAACATGATATTAATAAAATTAATTTAACACAAATGTTGCTCTAAATGTTCTTTTATTTTAATTTTTCGCTCCAAAAAACGCTTCCATATAACATATTTTTATAATAATCTCTTTTTTTAATAAATTTTTCCGTCATCAATGAAGAAATTTTCGGAAACAAATCGTCATACTCCACTTACTATAATTTTTCTTGCTTTTTCCATCTGCTTTAGTAAAGAGTTTAATATAGGTTGATAAAATTAAGTGAAGTTAATTTTTATATTACACAATACAAAATAAAATAATTCGAAACGTCGAAATTTTTCTTGAAACCTTAAAAACTTTGTGTTACTATACTTACTAAGCGGAACCTTAGTAAGTTCCACTCGATTCAAGAAAGTTATGTTTAACTTTATAAAACAGTGGTGGTGAAGTAGGAGATGACTTCTCCCCAGAAAACAGAAGAGATTACCAGAAATATCCCAATTGTGGTCGGATTTTTGATAAATCACTGTCCCTATTGGGAGGCTTTTTTGGTGCTCGAAATCGTGTCATTTTCTTATAGATTAAAAAAGAAACTAAGTTGCATGATTGATGATGAAGGGAAAGATGCTATGGAATCAAGCACAAAAAAGTATCAGTCTGGAATAGTTTAAGGATGCTATTATCAGTCAATTAATGAGTGGAAAAAATTGGCTTTTAGAAAGGTTTTACCACAATGAAAAAACATATTAAAACGATTGCCTTGACTCTTACTACAGTATCTGTAGTTGTTCATTG
The DNA here is from genome assembly GCF_901542335.1 of Streptococcus porcinus. NCBI lineage: Bacteria > Bacillati > Bacillota > Bacilli > Lactobacillales > Streptococcaceae > Streptococcus > Streptococcus porcinus. The sequence continues at coordinate 223,453 of NZ_LR594036.1, forward strand.
CCAAGAGGTTTATGGCTTGGAAAAAGAAGAAGTGCCAAAGCATGCGCAGACTCCACCAACGTCGCATGATGATTGGTTTGAAGAAACTGACCTCAGAGACAACCTAGGTGGCAATAAAGAATTATCTTCTCTTGATTCAACTGTTACCGATTTATTTTCTGATGAGAGTAGTTCGCATCCTCAGGCAAAAGCAGATGCTACCACCAAATCAACTGAAGAAGATTCTGAAAGAATAAAAGAGGAGAAAGATCAGTCAGCAGCAAAAAGCCAAGCTGAAGTCAAAGCCGAACAAGACAAAGGAGCAGATGTTCCTGATAAGAAGGATACTTCGACATCTACTTGGGAAGTAGCAGACTTTATCACTAAGGGGGACACTCTTGTTGGTTTTTCAAAATCAGGAATTGAGAAATTATCTCATACCAGCCATCTCATTTTGCCTAGTCAAGCAGCAGATGGCACGCCCTTAACTCAAGTAGCTAGTTTTGCATTTACCCCAGATAAAAAAACAGCAATTGCAGAGTATACAAGTAGAGTGGGAGAAAATGGAGAGACTAGTCATTTGGACGTTTCTAAGAGAGAAATCATTAATGAAGGTGAAATTTTTAATGCTTATCTGATAACGAAGGTCACGATTCCAAGCGGCTATAAGCATATCGGCTCAGATGCTTTTGTAGATAATAAAAATATTTCCGAAATTAACTTGCCAGATAGCCTTGAAAGCATTTCTGACTATGCTTTTGCCCATATGTCTTTAAAACACGTAACCTTACCAGATAACCTAAAAACCATTGGAGAGTTAGCGTTCTTTGATAATCAGATTACAGGTAAACTTTATTTGCCTATGAGGTTAACTCGCTTAGCAGAACGGGCCTTCAAATCTAACCACATTCAAACAATTGAGTTTGGTGGAGACAAACTAAAAAGCATAGGAGAAGCTTGCTTCCAAGATAATGCTTTGACAAATGTGACCTTACCTGACGGTTTGGAAAAAATAGAATCAGAAGCTTTTACAGGTAACCCAGGGGATGACGATTATAACAATTATGTTGTTTTATGGACAAAGTCAGGTCAAAATCCTCATCAACTGGCGACAGAAAATGCTTATATCAATCCAGATAAGTCTTTACGGCATGAGAATCAGGACCTTGATTATAGTAAATGGTTGGAAGAAGATTTCACCTACCAAAAGAATGTGGTTACTGGCTTCTCCACTAAGGGCTTGCAAAAAGTGAGACACAATAAGTCTTTAGAAATTCCCAAGCAGCATAAGGGAATAATCATTACCGAGATTGGGGATAATGCCTTTCGCAATGTTGATTTTTACAATAAGACCTTACGGAAGTATGATTTAGAAGAAGTGAAATTACCACCTACTATTAGAAAAATTGGAGCTTTTGCTTTTCAATCTAATAGTCTCAAATCATTTGAAGCTAGTAAAGATTTAGAAGAAATCAAAGACGGGGCCTTTATGAATAATCGTCTGGAGATTTTGGATCTCAATGAAAAGCTCACAACAATTGGTGATGCAGCTTTCCATATTAATCACATTTATGCCATTGTTATTCCTGAATCGGTGCAGAAAATAGGGCGTTCAGCCTTTCGGCAAAATGGTGCACAGAACCTGATTTTTATGGGAGATAAGGTTGAGTCTCTTGGCGAGATGGCCTTCCTCTCAAATGCTCTTGAGCGTTTGGACCTTTCTGCGCAAAAGCAACTAAGAGAAATTCCTGTTCAAGCTTTTTCAGACAATGCACTAAGGGAAGTCATTTTGCCTCCAGCTCTTCAATCAATCCGCGAGGAAGCATTTAAAAAGAATCATCTGAAAGAATTGAATGCTTCATCTACACTATCGTATGTTGCCTTTAATGCCTTAGATGAAAATGATGGTGATGATTACTTTGGTAAAAAAGTGGTGGTTAAAACGGTTGATAATTCACACCCCTTAGCAGATGGAGATCATTTTATTGTTGACCCGACAAAATTATCAAAAACCACAACAGATATTGAAAAAATATTAAAAAGAATTGATCAGTTACCTTATCAAGAGCTTCGTCAAACAACCCAAACTCAGTTTAAAGAAATGGCTGCTGCAGGCAGAATATTACAGACCAAAAAGAACCTTAGTCAAGGAGAAAAACAGAAGTTTATTCAGGAAGCTCAGTTCTTCCTTGATCGTCTTTTGCTAGACAAACTCTTAGCCAAAGCAGAGAAAATCCTAGTGTCTAAAAAAGGAGTGGAGAATACTCGCCTTCTTGAGAGAGCTGCTGACAAGGCTAGATTAGCATATAATAACAGTGCTGTTGAGAAGTCTAAACTTAGACGTTTAGAAAAAGAGTTGGATTTATTGACAGGTTTAGTTGAAGGGAAGGGGCCTTTAGCTCATGCGAAAATGGTTCAAGGTGTTTACTTGTTAAAAACTCCCTTACCTTTACCTGAATATTATATTGGTTTAAATGTCTATTTTGATCAATCGGGAAAGATAATTTATGTGCTTGACATGAGTGATACAATCGGTGAGGGTCAAAAAGATGATTATGGTAATCCGATTGTGAATGTAGATGAAGATAATGAAGGCTATCACGCACTAGCGATAGCAACTTTGACAGATTATGAAGGGCTTAATATTAAAGATATTTTGAAGAATAATCTTGATCAGTTTAAAACTATTCGCCAAGTTCCACTGGCAAGTCATCATAGAGCTGGAATTTTTCAAGCTATTCGTAATGCGGCTTCAGATGCAGAACAATTAATACCTAAAGCGGATAAGGACCATCAGCAATCAAAATCAATTCATCCGGAGATAGCAAAAGATGGCGAATCTCAAGTTCATTCTGACAGGACTGACTTACAATCCAGCCTACAACTCATTAAGTCGCCTCTTTCAGGACTACTACCTAAAACAGCTTCTGAAAAGAATCTGATTTATAGCGTTTTAGGTTATCTCAGTCTAGCTCTGCTTTTTCTAATAACCCTAGGGAGAAAAGGAAGGGTTGAAAAAATGCTTAACACTAGTGATAGAACCCAAAAAGAAGTCCAAGGTGAATGATCGTAGGTAATGATTGGACAAACTGTAAATAGATATTTTAAAAAGCCTTATACACTCTAAGGCTTTTTAGAATTCTCTCTGCGAAAGAGATTGAACAATTTCTTTAAGTGGACTGCTCACATTTTTCTCATTTATTATTAAAAAATCAGAACTAATAAGTATTAATAAGATTACTATTTTCACCTTAGTAATCTCACGCTAAGTCAATACTGGCTTATGTTTTATCTAATAAGGATAGTTCAGTATCTAAATTAAGTGAGATAAGCATTAATTTACTTCTATGTTTTCACTCATATCAAAGGAAAGGGTTTACATTTTAATCTTTTTTTACTATAATTAAGTGATAAGAGTTGGGTGCTTGTCACGTTACAATAGTACAAGAGCTAGCCTTGTCGTGTAATAACTCTTTTTAAGAGGTTTTAAAGACAAGTTAATTGGACTCTTATCAGTTGTTTATTTGTCAAATAAGGGGGTAAGCGTTATGTTAAAATTTACTTCAAATATTTTAGCTACTAGTGTAGCCGAAACAACTCAAGTTGCTCCTGGGGGCTGCTGTTGCTGCTGTTGCTGTACTTGTTGCTGGGCAACTAATGTTGGAACTGGTACTGCTCAAGGTGGTAGCGGAAGCCTTACACCAGGTAAATAATTGATTTTGCATCTCTATGGGGTAATGATATCAGAGTAATTAGTTTGCTAGCGACTACGTTACTATTAGTAATACCTCTGTTGATTGTGATTTGCCATAGAGATGTGAGGACATATGAGGCAGGATAATCATTTTGGTTATAGTGTCTCTAGGTAGTTAGCAGGTACGGGACAGTACCTGCTGATTACCAATGTTTTATAGAATGAGATAGGAAAGATAGATATGCCATTTTTTGCGAAAGAAAAAAATTTTTCGAACAATCGTTCTTCATTAACTCCAGAAAAGGCAAGGCAATTATTTGAATTTAACACCAACCACTTATCTTTTTCAGGCTATCATCATCAGACGGTACTAAAAACGTCGAAGCAATTGGTTGCTCAACATTTGATGCCTAATGAGACCGATAATCTTAGTCAACGCTTTTTGATGAATTACAAGACTAATAATAATTACCTGGGATTTGAAGCTAGTGTGGTTGACTTCTTTACAGATTCTGCTGTTGCAACCTTTTCAAGTAGTGAGTTTTTTGAAAGTCAGGATAATATTATCCCTTTGCCAAAACCTACTAAGCTGGCAGCAGCCTTATCAACTTGTATCACAAAAAGAAGAAGTTATCGTCAGTTCTCAGATAAAGAGATGCCCTTACAGGATCTAGCCAATTTACTTTACTATGCTTGCGGAGTAAGTTCAGAATCATCTGTTAAAGAAGGAAATACAGAAGAGGTAACCCTTAGAAATTGTGCTTCTGGTGGTGGATTATATCCTATTAGTTTACTTTTCTTTGCTAGGAATGTCACTAACCTTAAGGACGGATTTTATGAATACTTACCTTATCAACATGCTTTAAGGTGCCATCAGATTAATCCTGAGGAAGATATCAGAGCCTTTGCTGAGTATGGCGCTGTGAAAGCCGAAAATTGTAATCTTATTATTATCTATGTGTATCACTACATCAAAAATACGCGTAAATACGGCAACCAGGCTACAGCTTACGCTTTTATTGAATCAGGGGAGATTGCGCAAAATATTCAATTAACAGCAACGGCCTTGGTTTATGGCAGTATTGATATTGGAGGTTATAATAAGGAATACCTCCAAGAAAAGTTAGGTTTAGATGGAATAGGTCAACATGTGATTCACATGACACTTGTAGGAAATAAGGAGTCTCAATGAAATATCAACTTAACAGTAATGTTCGTATTGTCCAATTTCAGGACACCTTTTGCTTTAGAAAAGGTATCTGGGATTTTAATGAAGCGGTTCTAGACATTGCGCAAGAACCTCAAGAATTGCAAGATGCTTATCGGGAAATAGTAACGCAGTTTATTAAAGGGGTAGCAGTTGATACTGATCATTATGAAAGTCAATTAGCCCCTGAGCAGTTTGCGAAACTAACGGAAGTTATGACAGCTTTGTACTATAATGATGTTATCATGCATGAAGATGATTATGCCCTTGAAGAAAATGTTATGAAAGTCTTTATGGGAAATTATCACTTTATGGCTCAGTCAGGACACACTATAGACACAAGCCCAGTTTTATTTATCAGTGATTCGACCTATGTTAACGAATCAGCATTATTACTAGCTGGTCAGCTGCAGTTGAACTTGCAAACGGCCAGTGACGAGCTAAAAATGCTTATCCAAGAAATGGATGTCTGCTCTCGTTTGGATGCTTTGGCACATCATCGTCATATGAAGTGCTTGTCAGAAGCATTAGAGGGATATCAGAGTATTGTTGTTTGCCAAGAGAGATTAAATATTATGATGTTGCGTCATCTTAATGAGATTAGTGTGTCTCTTGGAAAACAACTCGTATTAGGTTTTGTGGATGGTCCATTTTTACATGTTTGTACCTTGAATCCTCCTCATAGTGCTGATTTTGACAGTTTAGAACGAAGGGTTTTAGCACGTTTGCAAGACCACGCTCTCTACCAACATTTTGCTAATCAAGTATTACCAGCGACGCAAACCGTTAGCCAAGCTTATTTACCTCTATTGAATGTTTTAATGAATTTAGTTGTTAGCGAAGCTTTCATTATCGCTCACACAGGAAGCTCAAAATTTGAAGGTCGTTTGCTAAGTATTTATATACCAACCCTTGAAATTCAAGTTCAAGATATCTTAAAAATGTCTAATTCCCAATCTCAAGGGGCTCTAGCTAAATTAAAATATGAGGATCAGCAAATTTCAACCCGTGAGATGATTAAAGCACTCCTTAATGAAGAGGCGTAAGGAGGTAAGTGTTATGTTACAATATTATCCTTCCTTTAACCATATTTTCGATAAACTCAAGTTTTTAAGTGGAAACCGCACAGGAATTTTAAACCAATCTCAGGCTCCGGTTTGTAATCACCCCCACGATGTTTACTTAAAAAGTGTCACAGGCCAAATGCCGAATTATCATAAACAGTTTATTGGAGAATTGAGCCAAGTCAGTTACCATATCATTGGTTATGGTAGTCATTATGAAGAAGCGCTTATTAAGTACTTAGGGGAAAGTATTGAACGTTATGCTAGTGTGATTTCTGGTGATTTACTATCAGAACGCATTGTCTACGCTTCTTATAAAGAATTGAGCCGGACAGATCGGGTTATGCCTCTAGAGTATTTGCAAGTTTTTACCCAAGAACAGATTGACCGTTTTAATGAGTTACACATAACTATGTGTGATAAGATGGTAACTGAAGATGATGTTTTGGGCTGGGTAAAATGTCCGATGTTTTTTGAAGATAAGGAAATGTATGTTCCTGCCCAGATGCTTTGTGTTGGCTATAAACCTAATGATGCTGCTGGGGAGAGACATATTATTCCAGGATTTTCAACAGGAACAGCTTCTCATACGACTTTGGAAGCAGCTATGTGTAATAGCTTGATTGAGTACATTCAAATTGATTCTATGATGCTTAGCTGGCATACGAAAAAGCCTTGTCCTAAGGTAATTATTGATGATCCAGAGATTGAGGCTATTTTAGAAGAAGCTAGACTCGGAAAAGACAGTTTGTATGAGATTATTCCCATTGATATGACCGTAGGAGAAGATAATCCTCTTTATACCTTTGGAATTATCCTAAAAAATAAATACGATGAAGGTCCCTATCTTTTATTTGGTGTGCAGGGTGGTCTAGACCCTAAACATACCTTGCTAAGGGGTATTATGGAAGCTTCAGCTATTAGTTACAGTTACTACTATAGTCTTTTGTATAGGGAAGATTCTCTTCAAACTATTGAGAGTGACGAACCACTATTTTTAGACTTGGATAGCAATGTTTTCTATTATGCGCATCCAAAGGACAGAGATCATAAATGGCAAGCTTTTGAACCTTTGATTTCAGGAGAAGTTCGTTTAAGCGAGCTAGAAAATCATTCTGGACAAAATAAGAAAGAGGATTTGAAAATCTTATTAGCTTATACCAAGAAGGTTAGTCCTAATGCAGTCTTTTTGGATATTACTCCGCCTGAAACTTCAGAAAAAGGTTGGTATGTAACACGTGTTTTAACGCCCGAACTACTTGAAATGTGTATTCCATCATTTCCTTTTGCTAATCATCCACGAATGAAACAGTTTGGAGGTGTTACTAATGCCTTTATCCATCCAATGCCTTAGTTTTTGCTTTTTGCTGGTAACCTGTTGTCCTTTAATTCCTATGCAAGCTATTTTTGGAAAAGGAATGGGGAAATATCATTTTAATTTAGTCCCATTTCTAAGAGCAACGCTTATTTACTATATTTTCGCTTTAGGAGGTATCTTCCTTCTTTCACCTCAACTAAAGTTACCTTTGGAAGATATTAAGGGGAAGACTCTTCTTATAGGGTTGATTTTAAGTATGTTAGTATTGCTGATTGAAGTGGCTTTCTTGCATGGGTTACATTGTTGGCAAAAACGGCAGTGGATTCCTCTGAATCTATCATTTGTGGGAACAACCCAAAAGTGGTCAGAAATTTTTTATCCACTACTTATAGCTTTTTGTGAAGAAATGACCTATCGATTTTTATGGTTTCAGATCCTGTTGTTCCAATGGCACATGCCTATACTGGTAGTTTTGTTGATATCAAGTTTTTGCTACGCTTTAAATCATTTATTAATGGGTAAGTCCATCTTTTATGCGAAATTACTAACAGGTCTCATTTATGGTAGTATTTACTATATCACTGGACAGTTATGGCTTGTCGTAATGGCACATGTTGGAGGTAATCTCTTAGTTGAATGCCTTAGCCGTCTTCAAACAAAAGTTAAGAAGGTGGTAGAATGATTATAAACATAGCTTTGCTGTTATTTTTAAGTCTCGTCACTCTTTGGCTAACCAGTTATCGAAGACGCTCTTTGCGTAGATGGCATCTTCAGTGGTTAGGTAATATACCTTATCAGAATTTATTAGATATCTTTTTGAGTCTGATTCAGTTAGGTATGATATTAGTTCTACCGCTGTGTTGCCCTACAGTTCCTAGTCCGGCAAAGATACTAACCTTTTTAGGACAAGCTGATTGGCAATGGCAAATTGCTTGTTATTTACTGTTATACCTTATGGTAGTGATAGAAATGACACTCATAATCTTAATTCTTGTTGTTGACTTGGGTTTTCAAAGGGATAGTCGTTTACTCTTTAAAAAAATGACTTGGTTACCCTTTCGGAAAGATAGACCAATGGCAAGCATGTTCTTACTAGGTTTCGTTACTTTGGCTGACAGTCTCTTTTACTTAGGCTTACTTCTCTTGTTAGGAAAAAATGAAATGCTAAGTTTAGCGGTGCTTATTTTAGGTTATGGAGCGGTCAAAGCTTGTCGTTATTCAGATGGCTTAAATCAACTAGTGGCCTTCGGTCTCTTTACAGTGATTGGATTATGGGCGGTGACTGCAACCTTATTATACGGTTGGTTGGTAGGTCTTTTGTTAATGACTTTGACTTATCTAATGATTAGTTTTAAAGAGCAAGAGTAATGGAGGAGAAGGAGTAAGATATGAGTTTTATTGAGTTAACAGATGTTGTCAAAGTCTATAAAGGTGGTAAAAAAGCTGTTGATAATGTTTCACTGACTATTGAAGAAGGACGTATTTACGGTTTGCTAGGTCCAAATGGTGCTGGTAAGTCGACTTTAATTAACTTGATTTTGGGATTAATTCCTTTAAATACTGGTGAAATTACTATTTTACAACAATCTCAAAAAGCAATTCGAAAAATTAGTTCACAGATTGGATATGTTCCTCAAGATATTGCTGTTTATCCTGATTTGACTGCCTACGAAAATGTGGAACTTTTCGGTGCTCTGTACGGCTTGAAAGGAGAGCAGTTAAAGGAACGAGTTCTAAAGAGCTTGGACTTTGTAGGGTTACAAGCACAAGCTAAGCAATTCCCTAGTCAATTCTCAGGAGGAATGAAAAGACGTTTGAATATTGCTTGTGCCTTGGTGCATTCACCTAAATTAATTATTTTTGATGAACCTACCGTAGGTATTGATCCTCAATCGCGTAACCATATTTTAGAATCGATACGTTTGCTAAATGAAGAAGGTGCCACTGTTATCTATACGACTCATTATATGGAAGAAGTAGAAGCTCTTTGTGATTATATTTTTATCATGGATCATGGTCAAATCATTGAAGCAGGCAATAAAGTTGAGCTAGAAAAACGCTATGCTGCTGATCTTACAAATCAAATTATGGTAACTTTGATAGATTCTAAACAATTGGATTTGTTGGATTGGGAACAAAAACCTGGTTGGTCCTTGCTAACTAATGACGACCAATCAATCTTAATGATTGAAAACGGAGATATCGCAACTGTTGTTCAGCAATTAAGGGAGTCTAATATCAGTTTTAGTGAGATTAAACATAACCACTTGAATTTAGAAGAAATCTTCTTACATTTAACAGGTAAGAAGCTAAGAGATTAGAGGTCATTATGGTTTTATTTCATTTAATCAAAAAAGAAAGTCTACAGATTTTTCGAAATCGAACAGCCTTTTTAATGATGGTAATCTTTCCAATTCTGATGATTATGATTTTAAGTTTTGCCTTTAAATCAAGCTTTAATACGACAACAACAGTTCCTAAGTTAACCGTTCGTTATCAATTAGAGGGGAAGAAAACAGCCTATCAGGAAAATTTTCTTGCCTTTTTAAAGACTTTAAATCAAGAATTGAGGTTGGAAGCTAAACCGAGCAAAGATATCGCGGCAGATAAAAAGAAGGTTAGCGAGGGTGCCTTGACAGCTACTTTGGAAGTGAAGGATAACCAAACAATTAAGGTGACAACCAATAATATTAACCAGCAGAATGCTGACTTGATCAATATGTTGGTAACAAACTATGTTGACAATGCCAAAACTTTTGATTCTATAAGTGAACTCTATCCTCAAGGGCTAGCTCAAATTAAGAAACGAAAAGTGGATTTTGTCCAAGTCAGTTCTGTTCAGACCGGTAAAGGAATGACGTCAGCTGATTATTACGCCATCTCCATGTTTACCATGATTACCTTTTATAGCATTATGTCCGCAATGAACCTTGTCTTGTCCGATCGCCAACAAGGGATAACCAGTCGCCTCCACTTAACAGGAGTTTCTTCTGGTCTCTTGGTTTTTGGTAAACTAATTGGAGCCATGTTGGCAACCACCGTTCAATTGGGGATTCTTTATGTTTTCACAAGATTTGTTTTACGAGTTAGTTGGGGAAGCAATGATTGGCAAATTATTGGAGTCACGGCTTCAATGATTTACCTCTCTGTGGCAATCGGGATTGGAATGGCCATTAGCATTAAAAATGAAGCTTTCTTGACAGTTGCTTCTAATGTTGTTATCCCTATTTTTGCCTTTTTGGGAGGGAGCTATATTCCTTTGTCAACACTAAATAGTCCTTTTATTAACCAGCTATCCAATATTTCACCAATCAAATGGGTTAATGATAGTTTGTTTTACCTCATTTTTGGTGGTCAACACAATCCAATTCCTGTGGCTTTGATGGTTAATATTGGGATCGGGACAGCCTTTATAATCCTAGCTTTGATAGGAATGAGAAAGCAGGTGACCACATGATTTATTTTATAAAAACTTTATTTGTCAAAATACGACGAAAAAAGACTAGCTATGTGACCTTCCTTTTATTGCCTATCTTAACGACCCTCCTAGCCCTATCTTTAAGTTTTTCTGGGAATAGCCAAGCTAAAATTGGTATTTTAGATAAGGACCATAGCCAGATTTCTAAACAATTTATTGCGCAACTGAAACAAAATAAAAAGTATGACATCTTTACCAAAATAGAAGAAAATCACATAGATGACTACTTTCAATCCAAAACCCTAGAGGCTGTGCTTACCATTGATAAAGGTTTTTCAGAGAAGGTATTAAAAGGAGAAGCTCAACAACTGAAACTCCGTTCGATTGCTAATAGTGAGATTACAGAATGGTTTAAAGCACAAGTTAATTACCTTTTGGAAAATTATAATATCATGGGAGATGTAGCTGCTGGTCATCAAAAAACCTTTGATAAGATTTTGCAGAAAAATAAAGAGTTAGATTATCACGTCAAACAGGTGACTCTAGCAGACCGCTCACGTAGCAAGTCGGTATCATCAACCACAACAGGTTTTTTGCTTATCTTGATGCTGGGGAGTACAAGTGTCATTTATGGAGGCATTTTGACTGATAAGTCGAGTCAGATTTATAATCGCTTAATCCTATCAAAACTGTCTCGTTTCCAATATATGTTTAGCTATGTTTGTGTAGGGCTTGTCGCCTTTGCTATCCAAATTGTGATTATGCTTAGTCTACTAAGGGTGTTTAATATTAGTTTTTATATCCCGACGCCAATGCTTTTGCTTATTTTCTTCCTCTTTAGTCTACTGGCGATAGGATTTGGTTTGTTAATTGGAGCTGTAACACAGAATTCTCAGCAAAGTAGTCAGTTAGCTAATCTCATTGTTATGCCAACTTCAATGTTAGCAGGCTGTTTGTGGCCTTTGTCAATTACACCTTCTTATATGCAGGCCATCGGGAAATTATTGCCACAAAACTGGGTCTTGTCAGCTGTAGCCACGTTTCAAAGTGGCGGAGGTTTATCACAAGCCTGGCCATATCTGTTAACCTTATTCGTAACAGCAACAGCTTTCATTACCCTTTCAAGTTTATTACTAAAACCTTCTCACTTATAGTTGAGGGAAGCTAGTAAAGAAAAATATTAAAAAGTCCAAAGTCTTATATGTACTGACCCCCAAATGTTAGATTTTTTGTCTAACTTTTGGGGTGCAGTACAATATTACTCTGAGACTTTTTTTATTCACAGTTTTTTAGTACTATGCTAGTTTTTTACGGGAACCTTAACCTTTAGGTATAAAATTAAGGCATGACTTTATAGCTCTCCGTAAACAGGTGTGGGCGATTGATAGTTTAAGATGAACTTTTCAATTTTTGAAATATCCTGGGAGAAAAGGATGTTATCGCGGTCGCTTTGACTTAAAAAGCCCTCGGTAACCATGTGGTCAAACATCTTTTTTAGTTGGTTAAAATAACCATTGATATTAAAGAGAATACAGGGCTTATCATTTTGTCCTATTCGTGACCAAGAAATAACTTCGGAGATTTCTTCTAAAGTTCCAGGCCCACCTGGTAAAGCAATAAATGCTTCACCCAGAGCCATCATTTTAGCTTTACGCTTTGGCATATCATCAACAACAATGAATTCTGATAAGTTAGCATGAGCGATTTCTTTATTCTTTAGAAAAGTCGGCATAACACCAATTGCATGTCCCTTATTTTCAATAATGGTATTTGCCATTATCCCCATTAGGCCAATTTTTCCACCGCCGTAGACTAGACCGTGATTATTTTGAGCCATCCATAAAGCTAGTTCTCTTGTCTTTTCGCTATAAATGGGATTAGAGCCAGTACTTGCACCACAAAAAATTGTTATTTTCACTTTATTAATCTCCTTTTTAGTTTATTGTTATGCGTAAGGAAACTATCTTTTAAGGCAATGTTATCGTCCTTACAATGAAAAATAGCGTTCTATTGCTGATGAGGAGGTTACCTATCTAAGTCATCAACATGACTTCTTTAAAAATTGTAACAAATAATCAGAGGAAATAGCAATATTAAGTGATATCATTTTTAGCTTGGAGATAAAAGTAGGATAGGGCCTATCTGGAAGTGCACCACTGAAATTATTCTAAAAGATATCGAAAATTCTAATTAACCAGTTAAGTAATTGATATCCAATTTGTTTATTGTTATAATGAAATCGAGTCGTTAAATTTATGATATATCAATTATCAATTAGAAATAAGGAGATTTGACAGTGTCAAAACATCTGAAATACTTATCTATTATCACTCTGTTTTTAGCTAGTCTCTTTTTAGTAGCGTGTCAAAATCAAAAATCGCAGACAAAGGAACGTAACCGAAAGCAGCGTCCAAAAGATGAATTAGTTGTGTCTATGGGAGCAAAGCTTCCTCATGAATTTGATCCTAAGGATCGTTATGGTATTCATAATGAAGCTAATATTACTCATAGTACATTACTAAAGCGGATGCCTAACTTAGACATTAAGGGTGAACTTGCTAAAAAATATACCATTGCAAAAGATGGTCTGACTTGGTCTTTTGACTTAAACGATGATTTTAAATTCTCTAATGGTAAGCCTGTTACTGCTGAGGATGTCAAATTTACTTATGACATGTTGAAAGAGGATGGTAAAGCTTGGGATTTATCTTTCTTGAAGGATATAGAGGTTGAAGGCAAAGACAAAGTCAGCTTCCACCTTACCAAGGCTCATTCAACTTTTACAGCCCAGTTAACGGAAATTCCGATTGTCCCTAAAAATGATTATAAAGAAAATTATAAGTCTAATCCTATAGGATCTGGTCCGTACATGGTAAAAGAATATAAGCCTGGTGAGCAAGCCATCTTTGTTCGTAACCCATATTGGCATGGAAAAAAGCCTTATTTCAAAAAATGGACATGGGTCTTACTAGATGAAAATACGGCCTTAGCAGCTTTAGAATCTGGTGATGTTGATATGATTTATGCGACACCAGAACTTGCTGATAAAAAAGTCAAAGGAACGCGTCTTCTGGATATTCCCTCAAATGACGTCCGAGGTTTATCTTTACCTTACGTGAAAAAAGGGGTGGTCAAAGACTCACCAGATGGATATCCTGTTGGGAATGATGTGACGAGTGACCCAGCTATCCGAAAAGCCTTAACTATTGGTTTAAATCGAAAAAAAGTTCTCGAAACTGTTTTAAACGGTTATGGTAAGCCTGCTTATTCGATTATTGACCAGACACCATTTTGGGAGGCGAAAACGGTAATTAAGGATAATAAGGTAGCAAAAGCCAAAGAGATTTTAAGCAAAGCCGGCTGGAAAGAACAAGCAGATGGCAGTCGCAAAAAGGATAATCTTAACGCAGAGTTTGATCTTTATTATCCTACTAATGATCAATTGCGAGCTAATCTAGCTGTTGAAATAGCAGATCAAGCAAAAGCCTTAGGAATTACTATCAAACTGAAGGCCAGCAACTGGGACGAAATGGCAACTAAATCACATGATTCAGCATTGCTTTATGCTGGTGGACGCCACCATGCTCAACAGTTCTATGAATCACATCATCCAAGCCTAGCAGGCAAAGGTTGGACTAATATTACTTTCTACAATAATCCGACCGTAACACAGTACCTTGACAAAGCCATGGCCTCTTCTGATCTCGAAAAAGCTAACCACTACTGGAAATTAGCACAATGGGATGGAAAAACTGGCGCTTCAACACTTGGAGATTTGCCAAATGTTTGGTTGGTAAGCCTCAATCATACCTATATTGGTGATAAGCGCATCAATGTGGGGGAACAAGGGATTCATAGCCATGGACATGACTGGTCATTATTGACCAATATTGCCGAGTGGACCTGGGATGAATCACCTAAGTAACTATTCTAGTTAATACAGCGACTTTAAGTTTGGAGTCAGAGAAAACAGGACACACAGGATTGTGCTGATTGTTTCCTCGGCTCCTTTTCTTATCGATTAAGGAGATTTCTCTGTGAAACATATTACTACTGTTGTCATCTGGAAAAATATCAGATACTTCACACTAATTTTGGGGGTATCTGTTTTTACTTTTATTTTGTTAAAACAATCTCCAGTTGACCCTGTCATGGCAAGTGTTAATTATGACACGTCATTGACCCCTCTTCAATACAAAGCGATTGCTCACCATTATGGCTTAGACAAGCCAGCTCCGGTTCAGTATTTGCTCTGGCTAAAAAACTTTTTGCAAGGTCATTTAGGTCACTCACTTGTTTATCGTCAACCAGTCATTGATATTATCAAATCACGCGCAGGAGCTTCTTTTGTACTTATGGGACTATCTTGGCTTCTATCAGGACTTATTGGTTTTACTTTAGGAGCTTTATCAGCTTTTCGCCAAGGCAGGTTACTTGACCGAATCATTAGAGGGTTTTCCTACCTTCAGATTTCTGTGCCAACTTTTTGGATTGGACTCCTTTTCTTATTAATCTTCTCTGTACAATTAGGTTGGTTTCCAATAGGCATTTCGTCGCCAATTGGGACTTTAAGCCAAGATATTACAGTGATTGATCGCATTAGGCATCTCATTTTGCCTGTTTTCACACTTAGTATTTTAGGAATAGCCAATGTTACTCTTCATACTAGGGGGAAGATGCTAGCTGTGCTTTCCAGTGAGTATGTTTTATTTGCGAAAGCGCGTGGAGAAACTGATTGGCAAATTTTTAAATACCATTGCTTAAGGAACGCTATTGTACCAGCAATTACCCTTCATTTTTCATATTTTGGAGAGCTATTTGGTGGCTCTGTACTTGCTGAGCAAGTTTTTTCATACCCTGGCTTGGGAACAACCCTTACTGAAGCAGGACTTAAGAGTGATACGCCACTTCTTCTTGCTATTGTAATGGTAGGGACAATTTTTGTTTTTACGGGTAATCTCATTGCTGATATTTTAACCAGTTTAATCAATCCACAGTTGAGGAGAAAAGTATGACAATAGAACGTCGGACTCTTGTTTTATGGCAGCTATGTCTAGCCATTTCCCTTATTCTTAGTATCTTGGCCTTAAATCTTTATTTTTCTCGGACCCCCTTACAAACTAATGCAACGTTACGAAATCTTGCTCCTTCTTTAGATTACCTTTTCGGGACAGACGGCTTAGGACGAGACATGTTTGTTAGAACAATAAAAGGACTCTATTTTTCTTTGCAAGTTGGTTTGTTAGGTGCTTTAATGGGGGTTTTTCTAGCAACGGTTTTTGGCATACTTGCTGGTCTAGGAAGTAAGTTAGTTGATAAAGGTATTGCCTGGCTAATTGACTTATTTATCGGGATGCCTCATTTAATTTTTATGATTCTCATTTCTTTTGTTGTTGGGAAAGGCGCACAAGGTGTTGTCATTGCAACGGCTGTTACCCATTGGCCTTCACTAGCAAGGCTTATTCGAAATGAAGTATATCACTTTAAGAATAAGGAATTTGTGCAACTCTCTAAAGGAATGGGAAAAACACCTTATTATATTGTTTGGAACCATATCTTACCCTTAATTGCTTCCCAAATATTTATTGGTTTTATCCTTTTGTTTCCCCATGTAATCCTTCATGAAGCATCAATGACTTTCTTAGGGTTTGGTCTTTCTGCGGAACAACCTTCGGTAGGTATTATTCTTTCAGAAGCAGCTAAACACATTTCGTTGGGAAACTGGTGGCTAGTTATTTTTCCGGGACTGTATTTGATTCTCCTTGTCAATGCTTTTGATACTATTGGAGAGTCATTGAAGAAGCTCTTTTACCCTCAAACGGATTACTTTTAGGAGAAAAGGATATGACAGATATATTACTACGTATTAAGAACTTATCCATCACTTTTACTCAGTATGGAGCCTATTTAAAGCCATTTCGCTCAACACCGATAGAATCCTTAAATTTGGATATCAAAAAGGGAGAACTTTTAGCTATTATTGGAGCTAGTGGTTCAGGAAAAAGTTTATTGGCACACGCTATCATGGATATTCTTCCTAAAAATGCAGAAGTTACAGGCGACATTATCTACCGTGACCAACCATTGACTGCTCGACGTATCAGGCAGTTACGTGGAAAAGATATTACCTTGATTCCGCAGTCGGTGAATTATTTAGATCCATCAATGAAAGTCAAGCACCAGGTGCGATTGGGTATTTCAGAAAGATCTAAGGAAAAGCAAATCGAATTATTTCAACAATTTGGCTTGAAAAAAAGCGATGGTGACCTATATCCTTTCCAACTCTCTGGTGGTATGTTGCGACGTGTTTTGTTTACAACATGTGTGAGTGACTCAGTTTCTTTGATTATAGCAGATGAGCCAACGCCCGGCCTTCATCCAGATGCTCTACAAATGGTTTTAAAACAATTACGCGCTTTTGCAGACCAAGGTATTAGTGTCATATTTATTACTCATGATATTGTAGCGGCTACACAAATTGCTGATCGTGTCACTGTTTTTAAAGAGGGGAAGGCTATTGAAACAGCTCCAGCTAATTTTTTTAGTGGCAATGGGGACCAGCTCCAAACAGAATTTGCCAGAAGTCTGTGGCGATCACTTCCTCAGCAAGATTTTTTGAAAGGAGTATAGCATGAGCTTAGAAGCTAGAGACCTTGGCTTTTATCATGACAATGAGCCGTGGCTTTTTAAGGACATCGATTTGATAGTAGAGCCTGGTCAAATATTAGGGATTTTTGGCCAAAGTGGTTGTGGTAAAACAAGTTTATCAAGGGTGTTAGCAGGTTTTTTGCAATCTAAAGCAGGTTATATTTTAGTTGATGGCCAACCTTTACCGCAAAAAGGATTTAGGCCAGTTCAACTTATTCAACAACATCCAGAAAAAACGCTAAATCCATTATGGACAATGAAAAAGAGTTTAGAGGAAGCATATAAGCCTCAACGACCCTTACTAGAGGCTTTTGGAATCCAAGAGCAATGGCTTAATCGTCGACCTAGTGAACTTTCAGGAGGAGAACTTCAGCGTTTTTCTATTGTGCGTTCCCTACATCCCGATACAAAATACCTGATTGCCGATGAAATGACTACTATGCTAGATAGTATTACACAAGCTAGCGTATGGAAAAACTTGCTAGACATTGTTAAAGAGCGAAACATGGGGCTCATCATTATTAGTCATGATTTTGCCATGCTAGAAAAGCTTTGTGATCAGTGCTATTTGATTGAAGAAGATCGGTTTATATACGATATGGCCAATCAAGACGTAGCGCAAAGATAAATAATAAAGGCTAGACAGAGTTCGTCTAGCTTTTATTTAGAATTTATTTTTTACTTTAAAATATAACCTCGACTCAAAATAAAATCCACAAAACTTATTATCTGAATATGTTATACTAAACTAAATAGCTAATATTTGGTGGGTACTAACCTCACTACTCGTTACATTCATGTATATAACAAATGGGGAAAAAGATGACATTTAAGATTTGTATCGTTGAAGATGACCTAGATTTAGCCAATTTAATAAAAGAACATTTACTAAAATATAACTTTGAAGTTGTAACCTGTAAAGACTTTAAAGATATCGAAAAATTTATCGAGGAAAATTGTCCGTCACTCATCCTATTAGATATCAATATACCTTATTATGATGGATTTTACTGGTGTAATGAGATTAGAAAAAGTACGTTATCACCGATTATCTTTATGTCAGCAAGGATAGAAGATTATGATCAGATCAGAGCCATAGTGAGTGGCGGTGATGATTATTTAACGAAACCCTTCTCTTTCGATTTATTAGTGGCCAAGATAAATTCACAATTAAGACGAGCTTATGGAGAATATTCAAATAACGAGAAAGTATTTCAGTGTGGAGATTGTCATTTTAATAAATTAAGATTTACACTGACTAGTAAAGGGAAACAAATAGAACTTTCAAAGAATGAATCTATTTTAATAGGAATACTATTTGAGAATTTTCCTAACATCGTTAACCGTGAGTTGATTTTATCAGAAATTTGGGATAATGATCTTTTTGTAGAAGAAAATACTTTAAATGTTACTGTCAGTAGAGTGAGAAAGAAGTTAAAAGATTTGGACTCAAAGCTAAGAGTTGTAACTGTCAGAGGTACAGGGTATAAGGTGGCGTATGAAGAATAAAGAAGCTTTAACATTATATATTTGGGATAATATAACCTTATTTATCACAGTTATTTCAACACAATTATTTTTCTTTGGAGTTCTTTTTTATATCAAGGGAATCCAGTTTAAAGAAACCTTATATTTTTCGTGCTTGGTGTTTATAACTCTAATTGTGTATTTAACCATCAGGTATTATAAAATGGGACGACTATATCATAAGTTATTGCTTAGAGGTCAAATCCTTAACGATTATTTTATAGAAGAACCAAGAAGTCGGGTTGAAGAGCAATATAATTCTATGATAGAGAGTCTTATAGCCCAACAGAATAAGACACAATTAAACTATAATAGGGATAAAAAGTTACAAAAAATGCTGGTATATAGATTTATCCATCAGATGAAAACTCCTGTCTCCGTTTTAAATCTGATTTGTGAAAATCATAGAAGTAATCAAGATTTTGAAAAAATTAGTAGAAATCTGATGTCGATTCAGTATAACTTGAATCAGATGCTAGATGCTTATAAGATAGAAGAATTTAAAAATGATTTTGTTACGGAAAAGGTTCTACTAAATGACATTTGTAAAGAAAGCATTAATAACTTAAAAGATTATTTTATTAATTTTGGTGTCTACCCTAAATTATCTATCAAGGAAGGAACATATGTCTATTCAGATTCTAAATGGATAAAATTAGTTCTCAATCAATTACTAACAAATGCAATTAAATATAGTCATAGAGGGCAAACGGTTTTAATAGAAGTTACAAGGGTAGATGGAAATATTCAACTATCTATAAAAGATAGGGGAATAGGGATTAAAAGTGCAGAACTTAAGAAGATATTTGACCTTTTCTACGTAGGAGAAAATGGAAGAAACAATGCGGATTCAAGTGGTATCGGGCTCTATATAGTAAAAAAAGTTATCAACTATCTAGGACATGATTTGCAGGTTGAGTCAAAACTTAATGAAGGGTCATCTTTCACAATTAAATTCTAGTGATAAAATCTGAGAAGGTTACAAAACTGTAAGTTTGCGTAATATTCTTAGATTTTTCTTGTATCTAGCTTTTGCTAAACTGTTAATAATGGTAAGAAGAGGAGTGTTTTAATAAAAGGCATTCTTCTATGAACAAAGTTCTCTAAAAGGTTACTTGTTTACTTGTAGTTGCTACAATAAGGCAAATTCTGAAGGTAATGTTGTTCTAAAAGTCGATTTTATAAAAAAGGAAGTGTATAGAAATGCTATTAAAAGTTTCACATTTAGAAAAAACATATAAAGGAAAGGTTCCATTTAAAGCACTTGATGATATCACTATGGAAGTGGAAAAAGGAGAATTTGTATCCATTATGGGGCCAAGCGGTAGTGGGAAAAGCACATTTTTAAATGTTATTTCGACTATTGATAAGCCTACAGCAGGAAGAGTATTCATCTCTGGCATAAACCCTCATGAAATGAAGGATGATGAATTATCAAAATTTAGAAGGCAGCAGCTCGGATTTGTTTTTCAACAGTTTAATTTAATAAACACACTAACGGTTAAAGAAAATATTATTTTACCACTTACGCTTGATAATGTTGCTGTTGATGAAATGAACGTCAGCTTAGCTAAGGTAACAGGATTACTGGGGATAGATCAATTATTAGATAAAAGAATATACGAAATCTCTGGAGGACAAGCGCAAAGAGTAGCAATAGCAAGAGCAGTTATTAACAATCCCTCTGTGTTGCTAGCTGATGAGCCGACTGGCAATTTAGATTCAAAGGCGGCAAAAGATGTGATGAAGTTATTTAAAAAATTAAATGATACTCTGAAGGTCACAATTATAATGGTAACACACGATCCTAATATAGCCTCATATTCTGATAAAACATATATCATAAAAGATGGGAATATTTACCAAGAAATCATAAATAAAGATAATAAAGAAGAGTATCGAAAAAGAATATTAAATACGATGACTTTGCTTGGAGGTGAGGACGTTGACTTTATTTGATTTTGCATATAAAAACATAAGCAGAGATTTTAAAACTTACATTTATCATTTTTTAAGTTGCTCATTTTCAGTTTTTGTATTTTTTATATTCACAAATTTAGCTTTTCATCCAGCCTTAAAAACTGTAGATGAAAATAGTAGTTTAGGTCTGGTTTTATCCTTGGGACTTACTGTATCAATTATATTTTCTTTTGTTTTCATATTATATTCAATAAGTAATTTTTTAAAGCAGAGAAGTAAGCAATTTGCAATATTGAATATTATTGGTGCCAGTAATAAGCAGTTTAAGAGAATTGTTTTTTATGAAAATGTCATAATTTCTGTATTAGCGTTGTTAGCAGGGAGCTTTCTAGGTCTAGTTTTTTCAAAGTTCTTCTTGATGATTGCAGAAAGCGTTATTGGAGATTTAAACTTATATTTTTATATTCCAATAAAATCATTTATGGTAACACTCGTTTTAATGGGGGGACTGTTCACCCTTGTTTCTTTAGTTGCACCAATAATTTTAAGAAAGAAGAAGATTATAGAGCTTTTAAACAAGGAAGATGAGGCAGAAAAAAGCTATATCCTAATAGTTTCAATGGTATTAGTGATAGTATTGCCTATCACAGTATATCTTCATATAAAATTAGATAGTTATGTTTACCCTATGTATCTTGTTACAGCAATATTGCTCATTTACTTTCTGTTTAATACTATTTTTGTCCTTTATAGTTTCATTATGAATGTAACAAACAAAAGATTCAGAGGTAATGGACTAGTAAAGGTTACAAATTTTAAATACAATATTCATACCAATTTAAAGACAATGACAATAAATATGATCTTATTTAGTATTGTATTGTCATCTTTAGTCATAATTGTTGGAGCTCCTAATAATGTTAGCGAAGTTACCGAGAAGATTATGCCTTATTCTTATATGTATACCGCTTGGGATAAAAAGGTAGAGGAAAGTAAACAAGTACAAGCTATTAGTGGCGTCTTAAAAACTAAGAAGGACTATCAGAGTTTAAAAATAGAATTCAGTAATTTAAATGCTATTACTAGGGATGTTATCTTATCTCATTCGACTTACAATGAAATTGCCAAATTTTTGGGAAGAAAGAGTGTTAAATTAAACAATAACCAATATTTTTTAGTAGGTGTAGACGGAAAACATACCCCAAAATTGGGTAAATTACTCAGAAAAGAGTTACGAAAAGAAGGACTAGTCAAAAATAAAGGAACAGATAAAAGAGTAATAGCTTTATCAGGTTATTTTACGAGTGTCACTGTTGTATCCGATGTCACCTATAAAAAGATGTCTCAGAACTTAAAAAAAGAAACCATTTATGCTTTTAATATAGATGACTGGAAAAATGCTAAAAAAGAAGAAAAAGAATTAAAAAAACTGGTCAAACTTGATGGAAAAACTGAATCACTTAGTTCAGCATATGCTTATTATCAAACAGAAAAACTTCAGAGGAGTATTCTTTCCTATGTGGGCAGTATATTGTGCATTTCTTTCTTGATAGGGGTTGCCAGTATAACCTATTCAAGGCTATATTTATCATCTGATATTGATATAAAAAAATATAAAATGATGTCTAAGTTAGGAATCGAGACAAAATTTATTAAAAAATCACTTTCAGCTACATTAATATGGGTATTTGTTTTACCATTTGTCTTATCTTTGTTCGTCGCATGGTATTTTATTTATTCATTAGATCAGTTTACTTTAGTTTCCTACATTGGTGTATTGAAAAAGTGTAGCATAATCTATTGTATCGTAGAACTTTTGCTTTACTTTTTAATTAATAGAAAATATCAAAAGATGATCTTGGATGGGGTTTTTGAATAGCTCTATATGAAATCTTAAATAGTGATTAGTATTGGTAGAATCAACAATTTAATTTATTGAAACTATCGGTGTCCTATTATGTGAGTGGAAAGTATAACGTATAATATCAGAATCGCATACTTTTAAATGGTGTGAGTAATTAAAGAAAACTTTAAAATAGGAGAGATTATGAAGAAAATGACAGCTCTGCACATAAAAATAGTAGCCCTTATTTTTATGTTAATTGATCATATTAATACATTCTTTGGGCATCAATTGGGATTTCCACAATGGTTTCATTGGTTAGGAAGGTTTGTAGCTCCAGTATTTTTATATTTACTGATGGAAGGATTTAAGTATACCAAAAGTAGAAAACAATATTTAAAGAGGTTATTTATAGCTTCCATGATTATGCATATGATAAATATTGTTAGAAGTGTCTTAACTAAAGGTTATATTAATTCTTATACCAAGGAATTTGATGCCTTTGGGCTCATAGCTGGAAACAATATATTTTGGACCCTTTTTTTAATGCTAAGTCTATTTATCCTGTTGGATAAGGTAAAAAATGGAGAAGGTCTAAGAGGAAAAAAATGGATAGTGGCAATAATATTAATGCTACCGTTAATCTTATTTGCAGAAGGTGGTTTTTATTTGCTACCAATAGCATTTGCTTGTTTTTTCTTTAACAATAACGCAAAAAAAGTAAGTGTATCAGTATTTATATGGTCGATGATATTACTTAGCAAAACCCTCTTTAACTATGTAGATGGAGGAAATCAAGTCATGTCATTATATCAACAATTAACTTATTCAAGTGAATTTTTGATGATGACATCAATTCCATTTATCCTAGCTTATAACGGGAAAAGGGGAGGAAGTGGGAAAAAATGGGAAAAGAATCTATTTTATGTATTTTATCCTCTTCATCTAGTAATAATCTATTCACTATCCATTATTTTTAACCTTTTTTAAAAAAATAGTATACTCATGTTATATGCTTTATAGGAGGAACTCTATGCAGATATATGATAATGACGGAAATGAAGCAAATTATAAAAGGATATTGGTTTTCGATTTAGACGGAACAATTGTCTATGATGGAACAACTATTGAACCAATGATATTAGAATTTTTATTAAGTATTCAAGATAGCTATGAGATCATCTTTGCTTCAGCAAGGCCTATCCGAGATATGCTTCCTCTATTAATTGATTTTCAAAAGAATCAATTAATTGGTGGAAATGGAAGTATGATACGTAAGGATAATAAGATAAGTCTAGTTGCTAGAATACCAGAAGAAGCCATGATAACTATTCTAACTTTAATCCATAAGTTAGACCTTGATTACATTGTGGATTATAGTTGGGATTATTCTGCTAGAATAAGAGATATTAATAATACGATTTTAGAAAAATTGGATAGTGGTAGGTTAGCAGAGAATGTCAATTTGACACCATCAAATGTTAGCAAAGTTATCTTGTTTAATATTTCAAGAGACATGGCAGCGAATTTTGAAGAAATGGATGGTATTAACGCTTTATATCATGAAGATGTTCATGAACTCGTAATAATAAGTAAAGGTATAGATAAGTACTCAGCGTTAACTTTGCTAATTAACAACAAGCCATATTATGCTTTTGGAAATGATAAAAATGATATTGCGCTATTGAATAACTCTGAGAAAGGATACGCTATTGAATACTCTTTTAGCCATTTAGGAAATGTTCAAGATATAACAAAGAATCAGATGATAGACTCTCTCTCTAAACTTGACATATTTAAATAACTGTAGACACTATTACTGACATCAAAAAGTATCAACTTTTTGATATTGCTAGTGTCAAATCAATTCCTATCCTATGCTTAGAAAAAGAATCTTATATCTATGACTATAGATTTAACTAACTGTAAAGTTAATAAGTTTACATGTATATCATCAGCGTTTAAATATGAGTTAGTTTGAATTTTTTAGAAATTTTTATGCTATACTAGTTGTATTAGTGAAACGATACTAATTCTAGGAGTGTTAAGGTTTATAAAGAAAGACTTAATCTTTACCGAGTTATTAGTGTTTATTTGAGTTGTGGTATTTTTATAGTTCAGATGTAAAAATGGCAGTGGCATGATAAGTTATGGAGTTGAAGGCAATGATTTGTTTTGTAATAGATGATGTCTCGTAGGCAGATCAAAGAAAAATACAAAAAGTTATGACAATAATTTATGGAGATAGGGAGAAAATAAATTGAGGGCCATAATTAATAAATCGGATTTTAGTTGGGCTTTAATAGGTTTTATGGCGTTATTTTTAGGAGCGTTTTTTTGGGGAATAGTCATAGGTCTAATTTTTAGAACTTCAGAGGCGATTACCCTATCTGTAATGATTGGCGGAGGTTTGACTAGTTTTTTAACTCTATGGTATGGGTATTGCTATAAAAACAAATGGACTTTAGCAGATCTAGGCTTTCACAAAGGTGAGCATTCTTTATGGAACTTGATTTGGTGGGTTCCGATAACTTTTATTTTTTCAATTAGTGGCTCAGTCTTATTGTCATTTCTTTTAGGCGTTTCTCATGACACTGTCGAAGGTGGGGTAAATAGCGGAACAATGCATCTAGGGTGGGGAGCAGTTGTGGCGATGGAGCTAACTGTAGGAATTTTAATCCCCTTTGTTGAAGAAATCATTTTTAGACGATTTTTATTTGATTGGTTCAAATTATATTTTCCCACATGGCTTGCTGCTAGTGCCGTAGTTATACTATTTGCAGGGATGCATGTTATTTCGGCAGTAGTAATTTACGTTTTGTTTTTAGGGATTTCACTAATGCTTTCTCGTATTTGGTTTCAAAATCTGACTGCGCCGTGGATTATTCACATGATAAATAATTCAATAGTAGTTTTATTCGCAACGCTTAGATAAACGAATTATATTTTAATTACAATCAAAGCTTTTTATAAAATAGATTCGGAATAAAATGTATTGCGGTGACTCCCTTTCTTTATAAGTTACCAAGTGAATAAAACTTAAAAGAAGTCAAAAAAGAAAGATTGAAGCTTTAAGGAGTATCTTATGAAAATTTTGAAGGAAGACAATTGTTATTGGGAAATATGGGAGAGTGCTATCAGCAATAATAAATTATTATCAATACTATTTTGAATCTGGTTTTGAGAAAAAAGAGGTGTATGAATGTCAATTAAACTAAAAGAAGTGAACCTTAAATCTAGTCAATATTGTATTAATCAGGCTTGTGAACTTATTAAAAAATTTTGGAAAGAGCATAGTGATAGTGTTCAAACGGATGAAGAATCTATGGATGACTTCAAAGAATGGCAAAGTAAAGGAAACTTTTTTAACTTAGTTCAATTTCAAAATCAGTACATTGGTTTTGCGAGATTAGGAAATAGAGGTGCTAAAATTGATTGGCTAGAAGATTTGTTTATAGATGAAAAATTTCAAAATAGAGGCCTAGGTACACAAGTCATCACTATATTAGAAAATAAGGTAAAACAATACTCGGAATCTTTGTATCTAGAAGTGGCTTCAAGAAATTTGAAAGCAATGAAATTATATAGAGAGTTAGGCTTTGATTGTCTAAACTCGATTACTATTCGTAAAGATTTTCAAAAAGAAAATTTTGAAGTAATTGAACGTCAGAAAATTTCAGATTTTCAATTTGACATCAAAAAGTATAACAAGTAATTCAAAGACAAATTTTCTATAGATAAGCAAAAAAGCCTTTGATCAAAGGCTTTTCTATGTATAGTATGATGCCCCCTACAACGATTTCCTACAAATTTTTGTGATAAAAATAGTCAAGAATACTGATTTTAAAGGCTTTTTATTTTGCTAGATTCTTGAAAAATTATTGTTTGAAAAATAATGTGGGACAAAAAGGGGACAAGACTATAGTGGCGATTAATATTAGAATTCTTAATTATGCAAATGGATTACCATATTTTTGAAGATAGTTATAAAAACCGTTTCTTTGTAGAAAAATTGTTTTTTCTATATCAGTTGTATCTGCATAGTTGATGCTTTCAAGAATTAACTGTTCGAATTCAATTGGTGCAGTACCATTTGCAGTGATAAGGTTCTTGTCTTTTACTGCTTGTTCAAATTTAAAGTCATTTTTATTTGAATATAATTCAAAATTATTCCATAAATTCAAATCATTTCCTGTATGTTTAAAATTAGTTAAAAAACCATTTCTAGCCATAAAATCAACAGCACCACAAATTGCACCGATGATTGTATTATGCTTCAATGCAAAATTAAGTAATTTTATAATATCAGGGTAATCATTATCCCAAGAGTTACCACCAATTAATATTAATAGATCACTTTGGGAAGGTATTTCGTCTAATAGATAATCTATTCTTGTAGTCATCCCTCCTAAGGATTTAACTTCTTTCTGAGTTGAAATTGTTTTAATAGTCCATTCTTCACTCATGTTAATTGTAGAAGAAATGTATGCAGCTTCCCAGTCAGCATAATTGTCGAGTAATAATATATGAGCAGTTTTCATTTTCTTTACCTCTTTCTAAAAAGATTATATAATTAAAATACGTCATAATATGTCAGTATTTAGGAGAGAAATGGGAAAATCATCAAGATTGATTGATATTTGGTTATATATCAATAATCATAAAAAATTTACAACTACTGAGCTTGCGACAAAGTTTAATGTCTCAACTAGAACTATTCAACGAGATATAGATGAATTAAGTCTTTTGGGTGTTCCTTTTTATTCCGAGGTAGGAAGAAATGGTGGGTATACTATGTTACATCAAGAAGTATTACCTCCAATTTCATTCTCTGAAGATGAAATAATATCAATAATAATCACTTACAAAAGTATGATACAATATAAGGATTTTCCGTATCAATTTGAAATTGAAAGTGTGATTGCAAAGTTACTTTCAAATTCTTCAACTTCTTCAACTTCTTTACTAGAAAGACTAAGTCAAGTTGAAAAATGTTTCTATTTGAAAATTCCTGTAAGAAATGAAAAAACACCATATTTAAAAGAGGTATTCAATGCTTCAATAAAGAATAAGTGTGTCGAAGTAATGTATGATTCTTTAGAAAATAAAAATAAAAAGCTATTATTTCCTATAGGAATTTATTCTGATAATGGCTATTGGTATTTCTGTGCCATAGATAATCATTTAAAAGAAGTCAGAACATATCGAGTAGACAGAATTAAATCTTTGGTGACGAATGATACTATTCAATGTGATAAGAATCGGTTAACTATTGAAGATGCTTTCGCTAATCAAGTTCAAAGTAATGAAGGAAATAAACAGTTGGTTAGGATGAGAATTAATAAAAAAGCACTAAGGATTTTAAATACACCAATATTAGATTTTGCAAAAGTCAAATGGGATAAGGATGATTTCTGGGGTGTATATGAAGATTTCTTTAGTTTAGATGAAATGGAATATCTATCATCATTACTAACTATCTATGGAGATAATATTAAAGTAACTGAACCTAAAAGTATGATTGAGAAAATACAAAGACATTTAGCAAAAATAACTAATTTATATGAATGATACTTCAATAATACTTCAGCAGAAAATATAATATTGGATCGATAGTTGCATAAAAAGTGAGAAGACTTTGAAACTAGAGTAGTTTTTATTTATCCAATTTAAATTAATGTTTACGTGTAAAAAACTTTATCTTTTGTAGATGGAATTTTATCATTATAAATTTTATTGAATTTTTCATAAATTATAATAACACTAACTAAATTGTGATATACTAAAATCAAAAATAGAACTTGGAAATCTGAGGCTGAATATGATTAAGAACTTGATTTTATATCACTTTACTAAAAATAATGTTGGAGAAAATGATTCATTGGTTGAAAAAGGTAGTGTATATTCTGGATCGTTATCAAATGCTCCTACACAAAATTTCAATGAAATTGAACTATTTTTTTTATAGTCATGCCAAATCAATAATTATTGATTCTAAAGTAAAAAATTTCATTTAGTTATCTGATAATCTATAAAAAAACACATTTAACAAGTAATAAAGTAATAAAAAATATTTTATACAATATGTATTTAAATATAATACTTATTTAAGGATTATATTGTGCCAAGAGCCTTTACACAAAGGCTTTTTTGTATAGTATGGGTGTTCTCTACAAGTTGAAACCAAAGTTCTTCAAAGTATGGAAAATTATGATTTTAGTCTTTTAAAAAATTTTTGAATCGTAATCTGATGTTCAGAAATATAAAAATTTGATTCTTTGGTGGGCATAAAGGTATTTCCATGCTAATTTAAGTTTGTGACTACATACTTGTAGAAAAATACAAGGGTAGTATAAAGATATTAGAAAAAATATGGTAATATAAAGTGAAGTAGGAGGTAGTCATTATGAGAGATGAGCAAGAAATATATAATTTGGTTTTAAACATAGCAAATCGAGATAAGAGAATCGAAGCTGTACTATTGAATGGATCTCGGGCTAACCCAAATGTACCGAAAGATGATTTTCAAGATTATGATATTGTATTTGTCACTAGTTTTATAGAAGACATTGTTTCTGACACTGATTATCATAAAAAATTCGGTGATATTCTTATAATGCAAAAACCAGATGAGGTTAGAAATAAGACGGAATACAATTGTTTTGCGTACTTAATGCAGTTTCAAGATATGACGAGGATTGATTTAAGGCTTATTAAACCAGAATTTTTGGAGGATCATTTAGATGATGCTTTTTCAAAAGTACTTTTAGATAAAAAGAATAAATATCTTGATTATAATTTTGAAAGAAGTTCACTATACGAAACAAAGCAATTGTCAGAAGATGAAATCAACAAAATTCTTAATGAAATATATTGGGTTAGTACTTATGTAGTCAAGGGGATAGCAAGAAATGATATTATTTATTCAGAGTTTATGATATCTAATCCTATTAAAAATGCTTTTATCAAACTTCTAAAACAAAAAATATTAATAGAAAAAGAACTAGATTCATTATCTTTTGGAAAGCTCGACACGGATATCTTGCAATATATTACAGATAAAGATCAACTATTGAAAATTTTTTCAAATAAATCTTTAAAAGACATTGAGGCTAACTTGCGATTTTTGTTAGATGAAACAAATCAAATGGCGAAATATATTTCTATTAATAGAAAACTTAATCTGAATCGAGGAGAATACCAATCAGCAATGAAATTCATGAATAACATTTTGTCAAGTTCTTATCAAGATTTCAACTAATATTATTGTGTAAAGGAATAATATGAAAACTACACTTTATTTTATACGTCACGCTGAACCTAATTACAATAATCATGATGATGTTTTAAGGGAATTAACTGAAAAAGGGATAGATTCAAGCAAAAAATTAGTTAATTCGTTTTCATCCATAGCTATAGACAAGTTTTATTCCAGTCCTTACAAACGTTCGATAGACACTATCAAACCGTTAGCAGATAGCAAGAATAAACATATCACAATTATTGATGAATTAAGAGAGCGAAAACTTTCTGAAGGATGGATTGATAATTTTAATGAAGTGGCACGAAAACAATGGGAAGACTTTAATTATAAGTTGCCAAATGGTGAAAGTCTAAAAGAAGTTCAAGAAAGAAATATTGAAGCATTAAATTCTATTTTAGCAACTTCAAGAAATGAAACAGTTGTAATAGGAACACATGGAACAGCTTTATCAACAATAATTAATTATTATCAAGAAGACTTTAAGTATGAAATGTTTGATAAATACAAACATGAATTTCCGTGGATCGTTAAAATTGAGTTTAATGAAAGTGGAAAGAAAAATATAGAAATCATCATATAAGACAGAGAGGTGCTCACATGTCACTTGAACTAATTGAAGTAAATCTTCAATCTAATCAAGGTTTTATTGATCATGCCTGTGAACTGATAAAAAGTTTTTGGAAGATTCATAGTAACTATATTCAAACGGACGAAGAGAGTAAGGAAGACTTCAAGGATTGGCAAAGTGAAGGAAATCTTTTCTATCTAGTTAAATTTCAAAATCAGTACATTGGTTTTGCGAGATTAGGAAATAGAGGTGCTAAGATTGATTGGCTAGAAGATTTGTTTATAGATGAGCAGTTTCAAAATAGAGGACTAGGAACACAAGTCATTAGTATATTAGAAAATAAAGTAAAACAATACTCAGAATCTTTGTATCTAGAAGTGGCTTCAAGAAATTTGAAAGCAATGAAATTATATAGAGAGTTAGGCTTTGATTGTCTAAACTCGATTACTATTCGTAAAGATTTTCAAAAAGAAAATTTTGAAGTAATAGAAAGTCAAAAAATTTCAGATTTTCAATTTGACATCAAAAAGTATAACAAGTAATTCAAAGACAAATTTTCTATAGACAAGCAAAAAAAGCCTTTGATCAAAGGCTTTTCTATGTATAGTATGATGCCCCCTACAGGGCTCGAACCTGTGACCCATAGATTAAGAGTCTACTGCTCTACCAACTGAGCTAAGGAGGCTGAAAAAGAATGCTGTATTGGCACCGGTGGTTCACGTTTTGTATTGAACCCGCGCAATTAAGCAGGTGGGTAACCTATTTTCCCTTTGCAGTTGCTTCCGCGTGAAACGGCTTGCATACTAGAGAAAAACTTGGTTTCCCGATAATACAAAGAAATAGTCGGTCAACACATAGATGTGAACTCGTATGCCACAGCAATTCAATCTTTTTCTATGTCATTATAATACCACTTTTTTAAAAAAATTCAAGCTAAAAAGCAATTTTTTTGTAAACGGTTGCCTGCTTACAGATTTTTTCATAGTGATTAGAGCTTGTCAATCCGCTCTTTGTTGGCTGCCAGGGCACGCTCATACTTTCCAGTTTCATTGGCTATAAAATAGTTCTTATGGATTAGTTTGTCTGGTAAGTATTGTTGTTTGACCCATTTTTCAGGGTAGGCATGGGGATAGAGATAATCTTGGGCATTGCCCAGTTCTTTGCTTCCAGAATAGTGACCGTCGCGAAGATGCCTAGGAATAGGGAGATTGCCTGACTTTTTCAGGTCATTTATAGCAGCATCCATAGCAAGGTAAGCTGAGTTTGATTTGGGTGATAAGGCAAGATCGATAACGACGTTGGCGATTAGAATCCTAGCTTCCGGGAAACCAATTTTTTGGGCAGCTTCTAGTGCTGTAACGGTATGAATCTGTGCGTCTGGATTGGCAAGGCCGATATCTTCATAAGCAATGACAGTTAAACGTCGGGCTAGGCTGGGTAAGTCACCAGCTTCAATTAATCTAGCGGCGTAGTGTAAACTAGCATTGACATCTGATCCCCGAATGGATTTTTGTAAGGCTGACAACACATCATAGTGTCCATCCCCATTTTTATCCATAGTGATATAACTCCGTTGTAAACTATTTTCTACTGTTTCCAGAGAGATATGACGTTTACCATTGGCATCTTCCTTGGTTGACATGACGGCTAACTCTAGTGAATTATAGGCAGACCTTAAATCACCATTGGTTGCCGTTGCTATAAAGTCAAGAGCATCTTCATCTAGCGCAATATCAAAGGAGAAGCCCCGCTCTTTGTCGGAGATAGCTATCGCGATCGCTTGTTTAATAGCTTCGTTACTTAAAGATTCTAACTCAAAGATTTGAACGCGACTGCGAATAGCGGGTGTAACAGAAAAGAACGGATTTTCGGTGGTTGCACCAATCATGATGATATTGCCGTTTTCGAGCAGGGGAAGCAGAAAGTCTTGCTTGGTCTTATCAAGGCGATGAATTTCATCAAGAAGGAGAACTAAGCCTCCTGAAAACTTAGCTTCGTCGGCGATTTCTTGGAGTCTTTTTTTGGTGTCGGTTGTGGCATTGAAGGTCCGAAAAGCATACTTGGTTGTACCTGCAATCGCACTAGCAATGGAGGTTTTACCAATTCCGGGAGGACCGTAGAGAATCATAGATGATAGCATATTGGCTTCAACCATACGACGGATGATTTTACCCTCACCGACAAGGTGTTCTTGTCCGATGACCTCTGAAATAGTTTTGGGACGCATGCGTAGCGCCAAATTATCACGCATAGATTGTTCTCCTTTCCTTGTGATGATTGATTAATGACGAATGCTTGCAATGAAGTTAGCAATCATGGTCATCCCATCAGGGGTTCCGATACTTTCAGGGTGGAACTGTAGTCCAAAAAGAGGTAGACTGCAATGTTCAAAAGCCATAATTTCCTGATCCTCGCAATCTCTAGCAGTAATGATAAAGTCTTGGGGTAATGTCTCCACGACGATAGAATGATAACGCATGACAGTTAGCTCCTGTGGAAGAGAGTGAAATAGCTTATTAGAGTCTTGAATATGAATCTTGCTTTGTCTCCCATGCATGACTTGTCTGGCTAAGCGTAGCTTACCTCCGAGTGTTTCGGCGATAGCCTGGTGTCCTAGACAAATACCTAAAATGGGTTTTATTTGGTAAAACTCTTTGATAAGTTTTGGCATTTGGTTAGCTTCTTTGGGCCAGCCAGGACCAGGGGAGAAGACTAAAGCATCTGATTTTTTTGCCATTTCATATAAATTTGGGTCTTGATTGTACAAAACAATAGTCTCATCGAATTCACTTAAATATTGGGCAAGATTGTAGGTGAATGAATCGTAATTATCAATTAAGAGTATCATAGCTTCCTTAATAACTGAATGGTTGGAGTGGGGTTAGTCTTTACTGGTAGTTAGTTGATATGGTATTAGATAAAAGATTGAGGTCTAGACGATACAGGCCGCGAACAGCATTGCCTCCGAAAACAGCAGTTGCATTTTGTAAGTCAGCTAGCGTCAGCCATTTTTCTTGAACCTGGCCAGTAACTAGTAACTCTTGGCGGAAAAGACCTGGTAAAATACCAGCCGCTACTGGCGGTGTGTAGAGGTTTTGACCCAACTGAACAAAGAGATTTCCAATAGAGGTTTCCAACAATTGCCCCTCTTTATTGTAGAAAACCTGTTCGTAAGGTTTTTGATTAATATGGGGACGATAGCTCGTTTTAAAGTAAGTAAAGACCGAATTACTTACGTCTTTATCTTGTAAGGTGAGCTTTGCCTTTAGAAAACTTGAAGGTAAAGGTTTTAGGTGTTGGTCAGACAGCTCGACTTTACCATTTTTAGATAGGCTAATTGTTAAGCGGTAGCTGGTATCATCTTTTTTTTCTAAGTAGATTTTTAGTGCTTTTAGCAAAGTCGGTTCATCATAAGGATAGGCAAAATAAGTAGCTGCTTCTTTGAGACGATTGAGATGGTGCTCAAGAAAGACAATTTCTTTTTGCTCAACCTTTGCTGTTGTCTTTAGGGTGAAGTGTTGTTTTTTCCGGTAGAGAACAGCTGTTTTTTGATGAACTTCTTCATATTCTTCTTCCCACTTGCTTTGCCAAGTGATACCGCCACCAACACCATAAGTGGCATAATTGTCAGTAAGTTGGAGAGTTCTAATGGGGACATTAAAAATACGGCATCCGTCGGGTAGGCAAATACCGATGGTTCCACAGTAAACCCCTCTTGGTTTTGGTTCTAAGTCTTTAATAATGGCCATGGTGGAGACTTTAGGAGCGCCTGTAATCGAACCACAAGGGAAGAGTGCTGTAAGAATAGTCAAAAGATCACAAGTTGGTCTGAGTTTACCTAGGACGGTTGAGGTCATTTGCCAGACTGTGGAATATTGCTCCAGCTCACAAAGCTTAGCAACATGGACACTGCCTGTTTGGCAGATTTTCCCCATGTCATTGCGGAGTAAATCAACAATCATCATATTTTCAGAACGATTTTTAGCATCAGCCTGAAGCCAATCATGTTCTTTTTTGTCGCACCAGCTGTTAACGCCACGTTTGGTGGTCCCTTTCATAGGCTTGGTGGTTAAGGTATTACCCTCTTGTTTAAAAAATAATTCAGGACTAGCTGAGATGACTGCAAAATCATCATGGGCAATGTAAGCATTGTAGCCAGCAGCTTGTTCGACAACGAGTTTGTTGTAAATTGCTAAGCTCTTGGTTAAATCAAGTTCTTGAGTCAATTGGATAGTATAGTTTACTTGGTACGTGTTGCCTTGTCGCATGTTGGAATGAATAATTTCAATAGCTTTTTGATAAGCTTTCTTCTGAGTAGCGCTGGTCCAGCGATTAGGAAGGTCAAGGTTATCGTAATCAAGTAGGAACTCTTCCTTTTGGCATTTTTTGTGCACTGTAAAATAGGCAAAATACTCCTTGCCTAACTTAACATTATGGGTTTGTAAGGCTTTGTCAAAGAAGCTAGCAGCTTCATAACTGAGATAGCCCACCACATAATAACCCAGTTGTTGGTAATACTGAACTTGTTCAATAACTGAGCCTACCTGGTCTAATTCTTTGGCTACCAACTCTAGTAGTGGGTTTTTAAAAATATAGCGTTGACCAAGCTCTTTGAAATCAATAATTGTTTTTCTATGCATACTCAAATTATATCATAAAAGCGTTTGCTCAGCTTAATGTGATCAAATAGTAAAAGACCTTTAAATAAGCAAAAGGACTGAAGATTTCCCAGAGGAGGTTCAGCCCTAATTATTCTAAATAAAATACTAAGTATATGGGATCATTCCCTAAGAGTGAAGATTATAGTTTATATGGAATCAAATGGAAGGAATATTAGTGTGTCTCTTTTTGTTTTGATCTGCTACCTGCTAAGAAAAGTGTCCCAAGAAAGAGGCTGACATAAGCAGCTACTGTGAGCCCTTCTGAATTGTGTCCATTGGTTTGAGGAAGGTTTCTAGGGTTGGCTTGGAGTGAAGCATGATTTGTAAAAGTCGTGGTTTGGTAGGTCACTGGGATAGCTTCTTGCTGCGTCTGAGTTTTTTTAGTTTCAGTTCGTGTCTCTTCGGCTAGATTTGTTGGGAGCCCTTTTTGAGCAGCAGTTAAGAGGTGGAAACGATTAGCCTTCTCAAATAGTTCACCTATTTGCAAAAGCAGTCCATCGTTGTGGGCGCTACTATTCACCAAAAGGCCAAGAGGTAGTCCACTTTTAGTCACATAAGTTGGTAAAGACAAGGAAGGAGTTCCAGTCAAGTTAGCAAGCTGTGTGAAAGGTGTTAGAGTCCAGGCAGGAAGCCATTGGCGGTAGATTAAATCTAGTTTTTCTTGTTTACTTAACTGAGACATGTCACTGAGCTGTGCTACTAATTCTTGAGGAATATGGTGGTAGTCAGCAGGAGGTGCTGGATAAGCTGTGGTAGGAGTTAGGAAAATAGGGTATTTTTGGTAGAACTGGTCTAATTGTTTAGTTAGCCCAGCAATACCTGCCCAGGCTTTATCAATATCTTCTTTACTCAAATCTTTCCCAGTTTGATAAAGTGCCCAGGAAAGGAGTTCTACATCATCTTTTTGAAGTGGGCGTTTCAAGGTTTGTTGTGCCATGAAATTGATCGATGATGCAGCAGAAGCGGCAATCGTGTAATAATATTGCATCATGGTTTTGCCATCGACAGGATAAGGCACCTCAACTGTTTGATAGCCTTGTTCTTTTAAGAAGGCTACAGCATCTTTGACAGCCTCAATGGCCTCTTGGCTAATAGGAGTCCCAGCTGGAGTTTTTGTAGTGTAGGCGATAGGGATACTTGGATCTAAGTGTTGAGAATTTTGTTGTGCTTTGGCTTTATCTTTTAAGAGAAATTGGAAGAGTTTTTTGGTGTCTTCCATACCCTTGGTTAGAGCGAAATGGCTAACATTACTACGTTCAGAAGTGGGGTTTCCTTCTAGAATGTCCCGTGTTGGGTGCAAACCGATTAAGCCACTCCAAGCAGCTGGGATACGAGTAGAGCCACCGCCATCAGAAGCACTGGCCAAACTCACTTGCCCTGATGCGACAGCAGCTGCGGAACCACCAGAAGAGCCTCCAGGGTTTTTGTCTAATTGCCAAGGATTGTGTGTATCTCCATAGAGGTTAGAGTTGGTAACATTTATCCATCCCATTTCTGGAAAAGATGATTGCCCTATAACAATAAAGCCTGCTTTTTGAAGTTGTTTGACAAAAGCACTGGTGGATGAACTTGTTTTGTCCTTTAAAAAGGCTAAGCCGTTAGTGTTACTACTACCAGCAATGGTATGCCCCAAGCCTTTCACGAGAATCGGGACTTTGTAAAAGGGTTGGCCTTGATCCACCATTTGGTCACTTTCTTGGCGTGCTAAAGATTCACGTAAGGAAATCACGTTGTTAAGCTCGGGGTTGGTGGTTTTGATAGTCTCTAAGGCAAAGTCTAACAATTGTTGCCCTGTGACACGTTTTTGTCGTGTCCATTCGGCTAATTGACTGGCGCTGGCTGTTTTATAGTCGTCTAGAGTAATAGGAGGTTGTGGGGCTGGGGCTGGACTTGTAATTTCTGTTGCTAAGGGAGGTGACTGAGTGGTAGTCTCTTTAGCTGGGGCTAGAGGGGCTGTAGGGCTGTGTTCGGCCTTTGAAATGACTGATTCTGACGGCGTCTGTTTACTAACTTCGACTTGGCTCGCTGGGGGCTGAGTATCAATTTTGCTAGCATTAGCATGGCTGATCATTACACCTGCTTGGAGGCTGGTAGTCATTAACAACAAGGCTAAGAGGGTCTGCCTTGTTTTAGAGGGGTAGTGCTTAGAATGTCTCATTCTTTTTCTCCTAACATTATAATCACTTATTAGTTTAACATAATGAGAGGAAAATAAACTTTAAAGCGCTTGCTAAAATCCTAGAAGTTTATCTCTCTGGTATTAGTCAGTGAAAGTTAGCTAAATTTATGCTACAATGGGAGTAATTAACTGTTAGGAAAAAGGACAATTATATGGCTAAATTTGGTTTTTTATCAATTATTGAAGAAGAAATGGATAAGCATTTTAACTATGATTATGCCATAGATTGGGATAAGAAAAACCATGCAGTGGAGGTAACTTTTGTTTTGGAAGCGCAAAATAAAGCTGCGGTGGAAACTATTGATGATACGGGAGAAGTCTCGCAAGAGGATATTGTTTTTGAGGATTATGTGCTTTTTTATAATCCTGAGAAAAGTAAGTTTGATAAGGAAGACTACTTGGTAACCATTCCTTATGAGCCTAAGAAGGGCTTGTCTCGTGAATTCTTACAGTACTTTGTACAATTTCTTAACGATGTTGCGACTGAAGGGCAAAGCGATCTCATGGATTTCTTGGACGATGATACTAAGGTTGATTTCGGATTAAGTTGGGATGCACAAGCTTTTGTTCAAGGTCAAGAAGGACTTGAAGAAACTGAATTCTTTGCTTATCCAAGATATTAAAGGGAGATTTTTATGAACACATGGCAAGAATTAACAGTCACGATTCATCGCGATGCTGAGGAGGCCGTTTCTAATATTTTGATAGAGGCTGGTAGCCAAGGGGTAGCCATTAGTGATAGTGCGGATTATTTAGGTCAGATAGGTCGGTATGGCGAAATTTTTCCAGAGGTAGAACAGTCTGACCGTGTGGCTGTTACGGGTTATTTCCCAGATAGTATGGATTTAGTAGTCTTGCGAAACCAGCTTGAGAGTGATTTAGAAGAGTTACGGACCTCTGGGTTGGAAACTGGCGAAATTTTGCTTTCTGCTCAGGAATTAGCAGAGGAAGACTGGGCTGATAATTGGAAAAAATACTATGAGCCAGCTCGCATTACGCATGATCTGACCATCGTTCCTTCCTGGACTGATTATAAGGCAGAGCCTGAGGAAAAAGTCATTCGTCTAGATCCTGGGATGGCTTTTGGAACAGGCACTCATCCGACCACCAAGATGAGTCTTTTTGCTCTGGAACAAGTCCTCCGTGGCGGTGAGACGGTCATCGATGTGGGAACTGGGTCTGGTGTCCTATCTATTGCGAGTTCTTTATTAGGAGCTAAGGAAATTTTTGCTTTTGACTTGGATGATATAGCGGTGCGTGTGGCCGAAGAAAACATTGCTTTAAATCAGGAGACATCCAATATCCAAGTGGCTACAGGGGACCTTCTAAAAGGTGTTGAGCAGAAAGCACAGGTAATTGTTGCTAATATCTTAGCAGATATTTTAATTCACTTAACAGAAGATGCCTATCGTTTGCTTGATGATGAGGGGTACTTGATTATGTCAGGTATTATTTCAGAAAAATGGGAGCTGGTTCGCAAGTCAGCTTCTGATGCCGGTTTCTTCTTGGAAACTCATATGATCCAAGGAGAATGGAATGCATGCGTCTTCAGGAAAACAGATAATAAATCAGGAGTGATTGGTGGCTGATGCAACAATATTTTATTAAGGGGCCTTATCAAAATCCAGTTCTTATTGAGGATAAGGAAACTGTTAAACACATGTTTCAGGTTATGCGCTTGACTGATGGAGATCAGGTTTGTCTGGTTTTTGACGATGGAATCAAGCGCTTAGCTGCTGTTTCTGATAGCGCAGCACATACATTTACTATTTTGCAAGATTTGGATCAATCTGTCGAACTACCCGTAGCTGTCACTATTGCCTCTGGCTTTCCAAAAGGGGATAAGTTAGAATGGGTGACGCAAAAAGTGACAGAATTAGGTGCTTCTGCTATTTGGGCTTTTCCGGCGGATTGGTCAGTGGCTAAATGGGATGGTAAAAAATTAGCTAAGAAGCGAGAAAAATTGCTAAAGATAGCACAGGGTGCAGCTGAACAGAGTAAACGAAACATTATCCCAGAAGTGGAATTGTTTGAACAAAAGGTAGCTTTTTTGAGACAATTGTCCGGATTTGATTATGTGTTTGTCGCTTATGAGGAATCAGCAAAAATGGGTGAACAAGCTGCTTTTGCGACTGGCTTAAAAGCTTGTCAACCGGGTGATAGCTTACTCTTTATTTTCGGTCCAGAAGGTGGTTTATCACCACAGGAGATTCAAGCCTTTGAGGCAATTGGTGCACAGATGATAGGCCTAGGTCCCCGGATTATGCGCACTGAAACAGCACCTTTGTATGTTCTGAGTGCGGTAAGCTACGCTTTGGAGTTAGATGTGAAATAGCAAGTTGCTTTTAAAAGCACTGATAAATGCTTACAAAGCATTGATTACGGTACAAGCAATCAACAACTACTAGTCTAGTTAATCTTCTCATGTTTGAGAAGATTTTTTATTTTTTCTCGACAGCCTCTTTACAAAGAGATAAATGAAGCATATAATAAAGAGGTAACGCAAGCGATTGCGTAAAACGTTTGCAATCAGACCTGTTTATAAGTCTAACGCATCTTTAGGATTATGCTTTGCGGGTCAAAGAAAAAGGAGAAAATAATGAAATCATCTATCAAACGCATTTTCAGCTTTGAGTTTTGGCAAAAGTTTGGAAAATGTTTAATGGTTGTTATTGCTGTAATGCCAGCTGCTGGTTTGATGATTAGTATTGGAAATTCTATTCCGATGATTAATCATGATTCAGCTTTCTTAAGTTCGTTAGGAAATATTATTGCTCAAATTGGTTGGGCTGTGATTGTAAACCTTCACTTACTTTTTGCTTTAGCTATCGGTGGAAGCTGGGCTAAAGAGCGTGCTGGTGGGGCTTTTGCTGCAGGACTTGCATTTATATTAATCAATCGTATCACGGGAGCTTTTTATGGGGTTAATGCAGCCATGTTAGCTGAGCCAGCTGCTAAAGTCTCAAGCCTTTTTGGCACACAAATGATTGTTAAAGACTATTTTACCAGTGTTTTGGAATCGCCTGCCTTGAATACTGGTGTCTTTCTTGGTATTATTGCCGGTTTTGTTGGGGCTACAGCGTATAATAAATACTATAACTATCGTCGATTGCCAGAGGTACTGACCTTTTTTAATGGGAAACGTTTTGTTCCCTTTGTGGTTATCTTACGTTCAGTCTTAGTAGCACTTGTTTTAGTAGTTGTTTGGCCTTTAATTCAAACTGGAATTAATGGTTTTGGCAAGTGGATTGCTTCGTCACAAGACACAGCACCGTTTTTAGCACCCTTTTTATATGGTACTTTAGAGCGTCTGCTCCTTCCGTTTGGTTTACACCACATGTTGACGATTCCAATGAATTATACTGCGCTTGGTGGAACTTATGAGGTGCTGACAGGTGCTAGCCAAGGTTCAAAAGTATTTGGTCAAGATCCGCTTTGGTTAGCTTGGGTAACAGACCTGGTTAATTTGAAGGGCTCAAATGCTTCAGCTTATCATGATTTGCTAACTAGTGTGACACCTGCTCGCTTTAAGGTTGGTCAAATGATTGGTGCAACGGGAACCCTTATGGGTGTTGCTTTAGCGATGTATCGGAATGTTGATAAAGATAAAAAATCTAAATATAAAATGATGTTTATCTCAGCCGCAGCAGCCGTTTTTCTAACGGGTGTGACAGAGCCACTTGAATATATGTTCATGTTTGCGGCTATGCCACTTTATATTGTTTACGCTGTGGTTCAGGGAGCTTCATTTGCAATGGCTGACCTTGTTAACCTTCGGGTACACTCATTTGGAAATATCGAATTATTAACTCGGACCCCCATGGCTATTAAAGCTGGACTTGCTATGGACTTGATTAACTTCGTTTGGGTTTCTGTATTATTTGGTCTTATCATGTACTTTATTGCTGACTTTATGATTAAAAAGTTGCATCTAGCAACAGCAGGTCGACTTGGCAACTATGATGCTGATATGTTAGAAAATAATAACGATAAGGCTAGTTCAGTTCAATTAACAAATGCTAGTCCACAGGTGCTACAAATAATCCAGTTATTAGGCGGTGCTGATAATATTTCTGATGTTGATGCTTGTATGACACGATTACGAGTAACTGTTAAAAATTCTGACCGAGTTGGGACTCCAGAAGCTTGGAAAAAAGCTGGAGCAATGGGACTGATTATGAAGGGCACAGGTGTTCAAGCAGTTTATGGACCGAAGGCAGATATTTTAAAATCAGATATTCAAGATTTATTAGATTCAGGTGGTGAAATTCCCCAGACTGCCTTTCCTGAGTCTTCAACAGAACCTATCATTACAACAAATTCCAAAGGAATTTCAGAAGCTATTTATTCAGTTGCACAAGGAACGGTTCTGCCCATTACGGAAGTGAAGGATCAGGTTTTTGCTAGTAAGATGATGGGCGATGGCTTTGCGCTAGAGCCAACCTCAGGAGAGATTTATGCTCCAGTTTCGGGAACAATTACTAGTGTTTTTCCAAGTAAACACGCTCTTGGTTTAATAACAGACTCTGGTTTAGAGGTTTTAATTCATGTTGGTTTAGACACAGTGGATTTGAATGGGGAACCCTTTGATATTCAAGTCAGTCAAGGCCAAAAAGTGAAAGCTGGTGACCTTCTCATCAAGGCAGATTTAGAAGTGATAGTAGCTGCAGGAAAAGAAAAAACGATTGTTCTTGTCTTCACCAATCAAACAGAAGTCATTGAGGTGAGCCTTCTTAAAACAGGAGAAGTGGCCGCTAAAACAGACGTTGCTAGCGTTAAGTTATAAGTAATAGGAGACAGCTGTTCTTTATTCTTTGGAGAAAGGAAATATATGGCAAAGTGGTTAACCTTAAATACTCATTCTTGGATGGAAGTAAATGCCTTAAAAAAACTGTTTGATTTGGCAGAACATATACTTGCTGAGAAGTATGATGTCATTTGCTTACAGGAAGTCAATCAATTAATTGAGAGTGATTTAGCTACCGAGGATTCTTTTTACCAAAAAATTTCAGGCACGCCGCCCTTGCATAAGGATAATTTTACCCTCTTGCTCACTAATTATTTAGCAAAGCGGGGGCAACCTTACTATTGGTCATGGGCTTATAATCATATTGGTTACGATATTTATAAGGAAGGCGTAGCTATTCTTTCAAAAAAACCAATGTGGGTTAAGGGTATTCTAGTGACAGCAATTGATGATGAGTATGACTATCACACGAGACGTGTACTATTGGCTAAAACAGAAGTTGATGGAAGAGAAGTGGCCCTCGCATCTGTTCACTTGTCTTGGTTTGGAAAGGGTTTTGAAGAAGAATGGTCTATGCTGGAGCAGAGCTTGCAGAATTTGGCTTTACCCTTAGTTGTTATGGGTGACTTTAATAATCCGACAGACAGTAAAGGGTATGATATGATTCTGAGCAGTTCCTTGGGGCTACGGGATAGTCACAAGGAAGCAAAAGTCGTTTTTGGAGATCATAGTATTGTATCTGATATAGATGGCTGGGAAGGTAATAGAGACTCCTTTAAGGTGGATCATGCATTTATGAGCCAAGAGTTTAATATTAGTCGCTCAGAAATAACTTTTGAAGGAGGAGATGCCCCAGTCGTCAGTGATCATTATGGTCTATCAGTAGAAGCGAGCTGGATCAATTCGGATTAATCTGGATAGAAAAAAAGTCAGGATGGAGTGTCCTGACTTTCTTCTATATCTTTTAAAATATGGCTGAGAGCTTGTTCTATAGAGACTTCTGTACTGAAAAGGTGTTCAGGAATAACCTTAATGTAATCTTTGTCATTCCACCATTTCTCTAGAGATTCTTTTCCAAAATCCTTTGCTTTAGCTCTTTGGGAGTGCCGCTTGACGGTTTCTTCAAATGTAAGATCATAGTAATAAGCCAAGGTTTTGATATGTGATTTCTCAATGATGTAGTGCCAGATGGGTTGATACCAGTCCGCTTTTAGAATACCTTCTAAAATAATGTAGTCACAGTTATTAAAGCCGTAGTGTAATAAGGTTTTTAACAGTGGGATAGTTGGCGTATTAAAGCCATCACGTGCTAAGAGCATCTCCCGTCGCAACTCATCTTGTGAAAGTCGCAAGGTGTTTTCTCCTAACTGTTTTTGAAGTGCTTTAGCTAGGCTACTTTTACCACTTGCGGC
Organism: Streptococcus porcinus; assembly: GCF_901542335.1. Taxonomy (NCBI): domain Bacteria; kingdom Bacillati; phylum Bacillota; class Bacilli; order Lactobacillales; family Streptococcaceae; genus Streptococcus; species Streptococcus porcinus. The sequence goes on from NZ_LR594036.1 coordinate 266,902, forward strand.
ATTTCCTCTGATAATAATTAAATTAGGCATATGAAATGAGCTCCCGTAGTTATGTCAAAGTCTTTTGATGATTACGTTAGATTTTATGGAAGATTGCTAGTCCAAAAGTAGCTATCCTAGTGCTTTTAGTCTAGTGGTAACAAGAAATCTAGGAGAACACTTAATCAATCATTTGACTTCTAAGGTAGGCATCTACTAGCTTTTCTGTAGCTTCAACTGAGTCTCGGTGCGTTCTTTCGTATGAATGGCTTGATTCTATTCCTGCCCCGAGGAGAGCATGTTTAACTTCGGCACCAGATCTCAGGGCAGCTGAAGCATCTGAGCCATAGTAAGGATAAATATCTAATTGATACGGAATGTCATTTTGGAGGCATAGGGCAACCATATGTTGACGAAGATCGTAGTGGTAGGGGCCAGAGGCATCTTTAACGCAGATAGAAACAGTGTATTCATCTGTTGCTTGGTCATCTCCCATTGCTCCCATATCAACTGCTAGGTATTCAACGGTTTCTTTTGGTAAGCTTGAGTTGGCACCGTGACCAACTTCTTCAAAGGCGGAGAAGTAAAAATGAGTTGTGTAAGGCAAAGTAATATTGTGGATATGATATTCTTTTAACAATTCCATCAGAATAGCTGCGGAAACCTTGTCGTCCAAATGTCGAGATTTAATAAAGCCAGAATCTGTGAGTACGACTCTAGGATCAAAGGAAATAAAATCACCAACTTCGATCCCAAGCGCACGGGTTTCATCAGCGGTGCGGACTTTTTCATCAAGTCTAACTTCCATATTAGCTTGGCTGCGCTCGGCAGTGCCAGCATCTTTATAAACATGGACGGACGTTTGGTGAATGAGAATAGTTCCTGAAATTTCCTTCCCATTTTTAGCAAGGTGAACAGTACAGTTTTCACCTTCAATAGCGTTGTAAACAAAGCCCCCAACTAAGTCCATTTTTAGCCGGCCGTCAGGTTTAATGGCACGGACCATTGCTCCTAAAGTATCTAAATGGGCAGTTACAAGACGGTGCTTGCTATCATCTTGACCTTTAACAGAGACCATAAGACCGCCCTTGTTAGTTTTTATGGGTTGATAACCAAAGTTACTTAGTTCATCAGCAACATATTCCATAATTTTCTTGGTAAAGCCTGTTGGTGAGGGGATTTGAGTGAGCTTTGTAATATAATCAACAGTTGTTTTCATGTCAACTTCCTTTATCCTTTTTTCAATATTTCTATTATAGCATGCTAAAGGTATTTATATAAGAAAAACCCAGAAAAGACTGGGGTTTCTATGGATGTTCTTGAAAAAGTTTTTTCTTTTCGATAATTATTTCAGCTAAGCGTTCAATGTCAGCACTAGTTCCCCGTAATTCAAAATCACCGAGCATAGGAAAGCCAAAACGTTTTTCATACTGTTTCGCTGTCAAACAATATTGGTTATTAAAATTACGGTTGCCAGAACCAATAATTCCAAAGCAACGTCTAAAATTATCGTGAGCCTCTAGAAAATCACCTAAAGGATTGGTGAGGATTTCCACGTCTCCGGAGTCTAGGCCGTTTCCTCCTTCTAAATAGGTAGGTAAAATAGTGACAAAATCATCATCAACAGGAAAAGTGTTATGTTTTAATTCTTTAATGTTAATTGGCTTGGTGTGGATATTATATTTTTCTTCTAAATAGAGGCTCAAGCGTTTGACGAAGCTAAGTGTGTTTCCACTTAAGCTAATAAAGACAATGGTTAAATCAGACATCTATGTCTCCTTGTACTATATCTTGTAATATAACTAACAGTTTAGCACAAGATATAGTATTGCACAAGCTTAAAAGAAGCTACCTGAAACTTAAGGTTCTGATAGCTTCTTGTAGATTTCTTTAATAGGTTTGAGTTAGTATGACATGTACATGGCCATCTCTTCATTACCTTTTTTTCTGATTATTTTTCCTAAAGAGTCCAGCAAACCCCAGGAAACTTAGTCCTAGCAAGAAACTATTTTGGGATTCTTTGACACCTGTGTGCGGTAGTTCTTTGTTAGCAATAGTTTCACTTTTGCGAGTTTGTGCTCTGTTTGTTTGCAGATAGAGGTTAGTTGCTAGTTGGTAGATGTACTGGCGTTGTGAATCGGTAAGTTTATAATCTGTCTGACGAGGATTGGTTGGATTAGTAGTATCAGCTGTTCCTACTGGATTTGTCGGAGCCTCAGGCATGACATAGGTAAAGATAAAATCGCCAAAACCTTCAATAGATGAAGGTGCATGATAGCTAATATCTTTGACGTCATTAAGTAGTTTTTTCGCTCCGTCAGCGGTCAGAAAATGTAAATTCAGGCCTTCGATAGTATTAGCGAAGTACCAGTTGTTGTCAGCGCTTGGATTAATGGTTTTTTCAGAAACAATATAGTTAATAATGGCTTGGCGATTTTCCAAGTTTAAGAGACGATTGAGGCTTGCGTTTTTCACGCCGGGAAAAGTTCCGCTCGAACGATAGTTGTTGGTTACAACCATGAATTCTTGATTAGGATCAATATCTTTTCCTTGGTATTTCAAGTTGCGAACTCGACTAGAATTAGGATTTACTAAGTTGCCTTTTGCATCGTACTTATTAGCTTGGGTAATATCAAATTCATAAGTCACACCATCGATGACATCAAAATTATAGGTACGGTAATCAGTGTTAATGAGGTTTTGAGGGGCAGTATTAGTTGGATCAATTGTATTGAATTGCCCAGCAGCCATTTCTAACCATTCTTTGAGATCTGCACCTGTTACTTTAACGATGGCGGTAACGTTATCATAAAGATAGAGGTCTGCAACATTTTTGATTGCAATTGGACCGGCAGGGATATCAGTATAAGCTGTTGGGTCATTTCGTGTACCAGCTTTAAATGGTGCAGCTGCAGAAAGGAGCGGAAGGTTGGCTTCAGGAGTACCTGCTAATTGTTGTTTAGCATACCATAACTGAGCTTTGTTCACAATCTGAACAGAAGGGTCATCTTTTACTAAGGCAAAATAGCTATTGATTGGTGCCGTTGTCTCTCCAACGGTTTGACGAACATAATCAATTGTTCCTTGATGAGCTTTAGCGGCTATTTCAAGAATTTTAGGATCAGCTTCAGTTGATTTAGTGTTGATTTTCCGTATTTCGGCATGGTTTTTATCCTTATTAACAAGCCATTTACCACCAGTATAAGTAAGATCTAAATCAATTACTCCGATATGGTCGCCATATTTTCCAGCCATGGTAACGGGGGTACCATTGATGAGACCTGAAACACCATCAACACCTGCGTAGGTTTCGTAAGTTCCAGTGCCTGTTCCAGAAGGAAATTCAGCGTGTGAATGTCCTGTCACAACAGCATCAACGCACGCTAAACTGGCAATTTGATAGCCGACATTTTCCTCGCCAGCTTCGTAAACGTTGTCACCAATACCAGTGTGTGCAAGAACTAAGATGATATCAGCGCCAGCCTTTTTAATGGTAGGGATAATTTCTGTCACCGCTTGAACAGCATCTTTGACCCTAACTTTACCTTCGAGGTTTGCCTTATCCCAGGCCATAATTTGGGGAGGCACAATTCCTGTAATTCCAACTTTGAGGTTGACTGCCTGGCCATTAGCATCTATAAAGGTTTTGGTAATAATATCGTAAGGCTTAAAAACGAATTGGTCATTATTTGCATCTAAAACGTTAGCGTTGACAATTGGAAGTCCTGCTGAGGCGATGACCTGTTTTAGAAAAGGAAGTCCATAGTTGAATTCGTGGTTACCAAGAGTTGAGGCGTCATAACCAAGAGCATTTAGTGCCGCATACATCGGATGGACCTCTTCTGTTGCTACTGGCTTAATCAAGGCAGTGTAAGTGCCAAGGGGAGTGCCTTGTAGAATGTCGCCGTTGTCTACGAGGATAGTGTTAGGATTTTCAGCGCGTGCTTGGTCGATAAGAATGGCAGTTTTTGCTAAGCCGATGGTTTGTGAATCCTTATCTTGATAGTAGTCATAATTAACAAGATTAGAATGAAGGTCTGTTGTCGAAACAATACGCACGTCAATATTTTGACCTTCAACAGGAGCTGAGGCTTGTTGCTTAGCTACGGGGGCTAACTGGGTATTGGTCTTGGGGTCGAGATTAGTAGCTACGCTTGGTGTTTCTTGATTACTAGTATTGTTGCTAACAGTTGTCGAATCAGTTATTGTTGGGGCTGTTGGGGTGCTGCTAGTGGTTGTTGTGGCTAAAGCCTCACTACTTGGAACCCTAGTATTGCTACTTATTGGGGTAGTTGTGTCAGGGCTACTTTCCGCTTTTACTATCTGAGTTGCTCCTGCAGAAAGCAACATAGCAAGCCAAATAGCACTTTTTGAAACATAGTATTTTCTCATTCCTAAAATCTCCTAATAATTTTATAAAAAATGAACTTAGACTACTATTATAACCTGAAAAAGGGTTTTCATCAACATAATTCACGAACATTTTGATAGCTTTCAAGGGATATAATACAATAAATGAGGTGGTTTTTCTCAGTTTTAAAATAAAGCTGAACCTCTTGCTTTGGAATAGATGGCTGAAAGGATAGATCCTTTTGCTTTTTCAGTGAAAGTGTTAAAATAGGTAAAAGAAATTGACTGAGGAAAAGAATGGCAAAAGAAATAAATTTATCTGGAGAAGAGGTCGTTGCTCTAGCAGCGGCTTATATGAATAAAAAAGATGTCGCCTTTGTAAAAAAAGCACTCGATTATGCAACAGCTGCTCATTACCATCAAGCTCGTAAATCTGGTGAACCTTATATTATCCATCCTATTCAAGTGGCAGGGATTTTGGCGGACCTACAATTAGATGCTGTGACGGTTGCTTGTGGTTTTCTACACGATGTCGTTGAAGATACCGATATTACCTTAGATAATATTGAATTGGACTTTGGGATAGATGTTCGCGATATTGTTGATGGTGTAACGAAATTGGGAAAAGTAGAATATAAATCCCATGAAGAGCAATTAGCTGAAAATCACCGGAAAATGTTGATGGCCATGTCGAAAGACATCCGTGTTATCTTAGTTAAGCTTGCTGACCGACTTCATAACATGCGAACCCTAAAGCATCTGCGCAAGGATAAGCAAGAACGTATCTCCCGTGAAACGATGGAAATTTATGCCCCACTTGCTCATCGTTTAGGGATTAGCCGTATTAAATGGGAACTAGAAGACTTGGCTTTTCGTTATCTTAATGAGTCGGAATTTTATAAAATTTCCCATATGATGCGTGAAAAACGCAGAGAGCGTGAAGCACTAGTAGATGAGATTGTTGATAAAATTATCACCTATACCAGAGAGCAAGGCTTATATGGTGACGTCTATGGTCGACCTAAGCATATTTATTCTATCTACCGTAAAATGCGTGATAAAAAGAAACGTTTTGATCAGATTTTTGATTTGATTGCTATTCGTTGTGTCATGGAAACTCAAAGTGATGTTTATGCTATGGTTGGCTACATTCACGAATTATGGCGGCCAATGCCTGGTCGCTTTAAGGATTATATTGCTGCACCTAAGGCTAATGGTTACCAATCCATTCACACAACTGTTTATGGGCCAAAAGGACCGATTGAAATTCAGATTAGAACCAAAGATATGCACCAAGTTGCTGAGTATGGTGTGGCTGCACATTGGGCCTACAAAAAAGGTGTCAAAGGAAAAGTTAGTCAGTCTGATCAGAAAGTTGGTATGAACTGGATTAACGAGTTGGTGGAATTACAGGATGCATCTAACGGCGATGCCAAAGATTTTGTTGATTCCGTCAAAGAAGATATATTTTCTGAACGCATTTATGTTTTTACCCCAAATGGTGCTGTCCAAGAACTACCAAAAGAGTCTGGGCCGATTGATTTTGCTTATGCTATCCACACCCAAGTTGGTGAAAAGGCAACAGGTGCTAGGGTTAACGGTAAAATGGTTCCCCTTACGGCCAAGTTGAAAACTGGAGATGTTGTTGAAATTGTGACTAATCCGAATTCATTTGGGCCAAGCCGAGACTGGATTAAGATTGTTAAAACCAATAAAGCGCGGAATAAAATTCGCCAATTCTTTAAAAACCAAGATAAGGAATTATCGGTTAATAAAGGACGTGAACTTTTGGTCAACTATTTCCAAGAACAAGGTTATGTTGCAAATAAGTATTTGGAAAAGCGACGGATGGAAGAAATTCTTCCTCGTCTCAGTGTAAAAAGCGTAGAATCTCTCTATGCTGCAGTCGGCTTTGGTGATTTAAGTCCAGTCTCTATTTTTAACAAGTTGACAGAAAAAGAACGACGTGAAGAAGAAAGAGCCAAAGCAAAAGCTGAAGCAGAAGAGTTGGTCAAGGGCGGGGAGGTCAAACACGAAAATAAAGAGGTTCTTAAGGTTCGCAGTGAGAATGGCGTCATCATTCAAGGAGCAAGTGGACTCTTGATGAGAATTGCTAAATGTTGTAATCCAGTTCCTGGTGACCCTATTGAAGGGTACATTACCAAAGGTCGAGGTATTGCTATTCACAGAGCTGATTGCAATAATATTAAGAGCCAAGAAGGTTATGAGCAACGCTTGATTGAAGTTGAGTGGGATATGGAGAATTTCAGTAAAGATTACCAAGCTGAAATTGATATCTATGGCTTAAATCGTAGTGGTCTATTAAATGATGTCTTGCAAATATTGTCGAATTCAACCAAAAGTATTTCGGCTGTCAATGCACAACCAACTAAAGATATGAAATTTGCCAATATTCATGTTAGTTTTGGTATTCCAAATCTCACCCAATTAACGACAGTAGTTGAAAAAATTAAGACTGTTCCTGATATATATAATGTTAAACGAACAAATGGTTAGAGGAGTATTGCGATGCGTGTTATTATTCAACGAGTGACCCAAGCTTCAGTCTCTATTGATGGGGAAGTAGCTGGCGCTATTAAGAAAGGATTACTGTTGTTAGTAGGTTTTGGCCCAGATGATACCCAAGATGATTTAGACTACGCTGTGCGTAAAATTACACAAATGCGTATTTTCTCAGATAGAGAAGATAAAATGAACTTATCACTCCGTGATGTTAAGGGATCTATTCTATCTATCTCACAGTTTACCTTGTTTGCCAATACCAAAAAGGGAAATCGACCTGCATTTACCGACGCTGCTAATCCTGATTTAGCTAAAAATTTATATAAGCGCTTCAATCAGATGCTGGCGGATTATTGTCCAGTGGAAAAAGGGGTTTTCGGTGCAGATATGCAAGTGTCCTTGAACAACGATGGACCTGTGACCATTATCTTGGATACCAAACAGAGATAAAAGGAAAACGAGAAGGAAACAATGGAATTAAAAGAGTATTTCCCAAAGAGTCAAGTAAATCATTTGCCCTTTATGGGTGAAGACTGGGTAACAATTGCTGAAGACGACCACTATATCCATTTACCCAAAGAAACCTTAACAGCTAGGGAATTGTTTTTGTTGGGAAAGTTTGACCTCCTTGACTACGTAGCTAAGTCTTCCGCATCGCCATGGCAAGATTATTTGCTTCTCAAAAAAGGGCCATTACCAGAGCCTTTGAGTCATTTTCAGTTTATCTTCCTAGAACATAAAGTAGCCTTGGCGGAGGATTTACTGGATCTCTTTAAGTCACTCATTCCTTCTTTAGTAGCTATAGTACATATCAATAAATCAAGGACGACTTTATTGGTTGACCAGTCTCAAGAGAGTGACTTTTTAAGCCTGTTTGCTGATATATTACCGACTATTGAAAGTGACTTTGGCATTGCCTTATCAGTATTTATAGGGAATAATTGGTTAGATAATAAGGGTCAAGGGTTGAGTGGTTATTTTGACGAAGAAAATCTTTTATTAACAGCTTACCAAACACAAAAAGGCGAGAAGCAACTCTTTTCATTTTCTGAATTACTTCTGTGGGGAATGCTGACACAATTAGACCTTCCAATGCTGGAAAAGCATTTTCACCATCATTTAGTTCAAAATAAAGAGGTCTCAGATTTAGTGCTTAGCCTTTGGCAATGCCAAGGAAATCTTGTGCAGACAGCTCAAAAACTTTATATTCATCGGAATTCACTCCAATATAAACTGGAAAAAACCAAACGGCAAACAGGGCTCAATCTCAAAAACCTTGATGATTTGACCTTTGCTTATCTTTTCATCCAGAAACAATAGTATTGTGCAAAGTGCCCAAAGAAATTTGGGTGCTTTGTCTCTTTTGTGAAAGCCTTTTCTTTGTTAGAATAGAAACATCAAAAAGACAGTGCTTCCCTATTTTTAAAAAGAAAGCTAAGTCTAAACAAGGAGTAAGATATGGTAGAATTAAACTTAAATCACATTTACAAGAAGTACCCTAATACAACACATTACGCAGTTGAAGATTTTGACTTAGATATCAAGGATAAAGAATTTATCGTTTTTGTAGGCCCATCAGGTTGTGGAAAATCAACAACTCTTCGCATGATTGCAGGACTTGAAGATATTTCTGAAGGGGAATTGAAAATTGATGGGGAAGTGGTTAATGACAAGTCACCAAAAGATCGTGATATCGCTATGGTTTTCCAAAACTATGCCCTTTACCCACACATGACTGTTTATGATAATATGGCTTTTGGCCTAAAGTTGCGTAAATATAAGAAAGCTGACATCGACCAACGTGTTAAAGAAGCTGCACAAATCCTAGGATTAACAGAATTCTTAGATCGTAAACCTGCTGATTTGTCTGGTGGACAACGTCAACGTGTCGCTATGGGGCGTGCTATTGTCCGTGATGCCAAGGTTTTTCTTATGGATGAGCCTTTATCAAACTTAGATGCTAAATTACGTGTATCAATGCGTGCTGAAATTGCTAAAATTCATCGCCGTATCGGCTCTACAACAATTTATGTTACTCATGATCAGACAGAAGCTATGACCTTGGCCGATCGGATTGTCATTATGAGTGCAACGAAAAACCCTGAAGGTAATGGAACAATTGGTAAAATTGAACAGGTAGGTTCACCGCAAGAACTCTATAACTTACCAGCAAATAAATTTGTTGCTGGCTTTATCGGTAGCCCAGCCATGAATTTCTTTGATGTAACCTTTGATGGAGAGCGCATCATCAGCTTAGATGGTCTTAATATCGCTATTGCTGAAGGACAAGCAAAAATGCTCAAAGAAGCAGGCTATGAAGGTAAACAAGTTACATTTGGTATCCGCCCAGAAGATATCTCAGCTAACTTACTTGTCGAAGAAACATTCCCAAATGCTAATGTTGAAGCAGAGGTTTTAGTCTCTGAGTTATTGGGCTCTGAAACGATGCTTTACGTCAAACTTGGAAATACAGAATTTGCATCTCGTGTTGATGCACGTGATTTCCATAACCCAGGTGAAAAAGCAAGCTTAACATTTAATGTTTCTAAAGGACATTTCTTTGACATCGATACTGAAAAAGCTATTCGTTAATTTGGTACCTCCTAGAATATGACAAAGTCCTCGAAATCTCTATTTTGAGGACTTTGTGTCACTAAGTTAAAATATAGAAAAGAGAGAAAAATGGAAAAACACTGGTGGCATAAGGCTACAATCTATCAAATTTACCCCAAATCCTTTATGGACGCTAACGGCGATGGGATAGGGGATCTTGAAGGCATTATTCAAAAATTAGATTATCTGGAAAATCTTGGTATTACAGCTATCTGGCTTTCTCCAGTCTATCAATCTCCAATGGATGATAATGGCTATGATATTTCGGATTATGAAGCTATAGCTGACATTTTTGGTGATATGGCCCAGATGGATCTCCTCTTAGAAGAAGCAAAGAAACGCGGCATTAGAATCATCATGGATCTAGTTGTCAATCATACATCGGATGAACACGCCTGGTTTGTTGAAGCAAGAGAAAACCCAGAAAGTCCAGAAAGAGACTTTTATATCTGGCGTGACCAGCCTAACGGGCTCATGTCAACTTTTTCTGGCTCTGCTTGGCAATTGGATGAAAAATCAGGTCAATATTACCTCCATCTTTTTAGTAAGAAACAACCAGATCTGAATTGGGAAAATGCAGATCTCCGTCAAAAAATTTATGATATGATGAATTTTTGGATTGCTAAAGGAATTGGTGGCTTCCGAATGGATGTTATTGATTTGATTGGTAAAATTCCAGATGCGGAGATTACTGGTAATGGTCCTAAGCTCCATGATTATTTAAAAGAAATGAATCAAGCGACATTTGGGAAACATGATTTATTGACCGTTGGTGAGACTTGGGGAGCAACTCCGGAAATTGCCAAACAGTATTCCCGTCCAGAAAATAAAGAATTGTCCATGGTTTTCCAATTTGAACATGTTGGCTTGCAACATAAACCTAATCGACCCAAATGGGATTTTGCTGAAGAATTGGATGTGCCAGCACTAAAAGCTATTTTTGCGAAGTGGCAAACGGAACTAAAGCTGGGTGAAGGCTGGAATTCCTTGTTCTGGAATAACCATGACCTACCCCGGGTTCTTTCAATTTGGGGAAATGACCAAGAATACCGTCAGAAATCTGGGAAAGCTTTAGCTATTTTACTTCATTTGATGCGCGGAACACCATATATTTACCAAGGCGAAGAAATCGGGATGACTAATTACCCCTTTGAGAGTTTGGAGCAGGTAGATGATATCGAATCAGTCAATTATGCTAAAGAAGCAGTAATTAATGGTGTTGCGATAGAAGAGGTCCTGGCAAGTATTCGGCAGGTCGGACGTGATAATGCAAGAACGCCAATGCAGTGGGATACCTCAAAAAATGCAGGTTTTTCTAAAGCCGATAAGACTTGGTTGGCGCTTAATCCTAATTATGAAACAATTAATGTTCAAGCTGCTTTGGCTGATAAAAATTCCCTCTTTTATACTTATCAGGCCCTTGTTGCTTTGCGCAAAAGTGAAGCCTGGTTAGTAGAGGCAGATTTCCGGTTATTAGAGTCGGCTGATAAAGTATTTGCTTATGAAAGATGCCTAGGCGCAGATACTTATCTAATTGTGGTTAATCTGTCAGATCAAAACCAAACTTTCAGCTTGTCATGTAAAACTTATCAAACCATCATTGCTAATACAGACCCACAAAAAGTTATTGACCAAGGTCACTTAGAAGCTTGGGATGCTTTTTGTATTAAAAAATAAGTAGTTAAAAAGTCCTCTGTGCACTGCACCCCAAAAGTTAGATAAAAAAAGTCTAACGATTGGGGTGTTTTTGTATGAAATTAAATTATGAAGATAAATTAGAAATTTAAAAACTAGTCAGTAAGTACCTTGTCATATGTGTTTGCCTTATTCAGAATTAGAGCCTGAAAAAAACAAACGATTGCGCTGTTTTTTTAACTACTAACATAACTTTTTGATAACATAAATAATAAATATAAGAAAACGATTGCATAAATAAAATTTCCTCGGTATACTAGTTATGAAAAGGATAAAAAGGAGAACTAGATGTTGCAGTCGATGATTAAACACAATAAGTCAATCAACCTTGAAAAACGACAAAAATTTGGCATTCGTTGTTTAAAAGTAGGGGTTGCTTCGACAACAATTGCTACTGCCCTATTTTTTACAGGTGTAAATATTGTTCAAGCTCAGGGTATTGATACTACAACAAGTGAATTGCTTGAAACAGCTACTTCTGATTCTAGTCAAAGTACCAGCATAGTGACTAGCTTAGCAGAAACAGATCAGACTTTAACAACCGAGACTGAAAGTCATCAAGACAAGTCTTTACCAAGGATTGCTGAACAGCCAAATTATCCTTCGTCTGAGCAAAAGGACTTAATTAGTGGAGGTTCTGCAAGTATCTCGGACGCCAGCATAGGTCTTTCCAAAACGGTATCTGATTTGGAAATAACAACTCCAAGTGAAACTGTCGCATCGCCAGTAGCAGAGGTACCTATTGCTGCTACTGATATTAGGATGCATTTCAAAACCCTTCCGTCTAAGGATCTGGCTAGTTTGGGGCTTTGGACTTGGGAAGACGTAGCTAAACCTTCTGAGCAAAATGGTGCTTGGCCGACAGGAGCCATTAGTTTCTCAACAGCGAAGCAAGATGACTATGGCTACTATATTGATATAAAGATGTCCGAAGGCCCTCGGGATTTAATAAAGTGGCTCATTAATGATACCAGTGGACAGAATATTACTGGTGATCAGGGCTTTGACGTCTTGAGTCAAAACATGAATGAAGTTTGGTTTGATGATAAGTATAAAGTTAGCTATTACGCGCCTCAAGCCGCAGGAACTCTCCGCATTAATTACTTGCGGACAGATGGTAACTATAAGGATAAATCACTTTGGTTATGGGGAAGTGTCTATCCCGCTCAATTAAGTCAACAAGGAGCTTGGCCAGATGGTATTAATTTTACACATTTTGGTAAATATGGCGCTTATATTGATATTAAGTTGTCAGAATTACCAAGCGATATAGGTTTCTTACTCCTTGATGAAAGTAAATCAGGCGAGTCTGTCAAAATTAATCCGTCTGACTATAAATTTACCGATTTTAAAAATAATACCCAAATTTTTGTGAAAGATGAGGATCCAACCATTTATACAAACCCTTACTATGTCAATAATGTCCGCATTCTAGGTGCCCAACAAACGAGTCCTACAACAATTGAAGTGAGTATGACTAGTTTAGAAGGTACAGATCAATCTACGATACTTAAAAACCTTACGGTGACCAACGCAGCTAACGAGGGTATGGCTATCGCAGGTCTTGTTTTAAACACAACTCAAAAATCAGTTCTCATTAAGGGAGACTTTCCTGCAAATAATGGACCTTATACTGTGACCTATGCCTCTGATCATTTTTTAGCGAGAGGTAACTGGCAATATAAAGATGCTCTCTACGCCTATGATGGTTTTCTTGGCTCCCAAGTAACGAAAAATGGTCAGTCTGTTGATATGGCTATTTGGTCACCGAGTGCTGACCAGGTTTCAGTTGTCCTTTATGATAAAGAGGATCAAAACCTTGTTATAGGTAAGGTTGATATGGTAAGGGGCGACAAAGGCCAGTGGACAGTTAAGTTAGATAAGACTACGGGTCTTGGAATTAGCGATTACAGAGGTTATTATTACCATTATGAAATTAAACGTGCTGATAAATCAGTTCTAGTTTTAGACCCCTATGCGAAATCTCTGGCAGAATGGAATTCTGACTTAGCTACCAAAGGTCCAGTCTATGCAGTTGCTAAAGCGGCCCTCGTTGATCCAGGTCAATATGGTCCGAAAGAATTGACATATGCTAACATTCCTGGCTTCAATAAGCGTGAAGATGCAATTATCTATGAGGCACATGTGCGTGATTTTACATCTGATAAAGCTATCTCAGCTGACTTACAACACCAAATTGGCACTTTTGCAGCCTTTGCTGAACGCTTGCAATACTTAAAAGAGCTAGGAGTAACCCATATTCAGCTACTACCAGTCATGTCTTATTATTTCATTAATGAAATGAATAAGGAAAGAATGGATAACTATGCCTCAAGTGCTACCAATTATAATTGGGGCTATGACCCTCAGAGCTATTTTGCACTGACTGGTAATTATTCTTCAGATCCGAAAGATCCTACTAAGCGTATTGAAGAATTTAAAAATCTTGTTAATGAAATTCATAAATTGGGAATGGGTGTGCTGTTGGATGTGGTATATAATCATACAGCTAAAACCGCTATTTTGGAGGATTTGGAACCTCATTACTACCACTTTATGGATGTTGATGGAACACCACGAACTGCTTTTGGTGGCGGCAGGGTCGGAACAACTCATTATATGACGCGTCGATTACTACTTGATTCTATTAAGTACATGGTATCAGAGTATAAAGTCGATGGCTTTAGATTTGACATGATGGGAGAACATGACGCAGAAACAATTCAAGCTGCTTATGACGCTGCAAAAGCTCTTAATCCAAAGATTTTGATGTTAGGAGAAGGTTGGATTACCTATGCAGGCGATGAGAATAAACCTGTTCAGCCTGCAGATCAAACTTGGATGAATCAAACCGATTCAGTTGCTTCCTTCTCAGATGATATCCGTAATCTTTTGAAATCGGGCTACCCAAATGAAGGACAACCCGCATTCTTGACAAATGGTAGTCGAAGCATTCATGGCATCTTTAGCAATATTAAGGGACAACCAACTAATTTCAAAGCTGATGATCCAGGTGATGTGATTCAATACATTGAAGCACATGACAATCTTACTCTTTTTGATATTATTGCTCAGTCTATCAAAAAAGATCCAAGCATTGCTAAAAATAATAGTGAGATTCATCGTCGGCTACGTTTAGGAAATCTTATCGTTATGACGTCTCAAGGAACTGCCTTTATCCATGCTGGACAAGAATATGGACGCACAAAGCAGTTCCGAGATGAGGCTTACAAATATCCAGTTTCGAGTGACTTAGTGCCTAATAAATCCCATTTATTGGTTAATGAGGACGGAAGTCCATTTGCCTATCCTTATTTTATCCATGATTCATACGACTCGACGGATGCTATTAACCATTTTGATTGGACTAAAGCTACAAATAGTAGTCTATATCCAGAAAATACTAAGAGTCATGATTATATGCAAGGGTTGATTGCTATTAGGAAGTCAACAGACGCTTTCAGACTAGGTGACAAAGCTTTGATTGACCAAATGGTATCTTTAATTACTATTCCAGGTCAAGATGGGGTTTCTGAATCAGACCTTATCATTGGTTATATGGTCACAGCAACTAATGGAGATCGCTATGCAGTCTTAGTGAATGCTGACAGTAAGACACGTCACTTCACTCTTCCTGTAGAATGGCAGAGCGCTAGCGTACTTGTAGATGCTGATCGTGCGGGCTTGGCCAATATAAGTCATCCAAAAGGGTTGCACTTTGACCAGAATGGTCTTTCTCTAGATGCTTTGACAGCAACTATCTTGAAATTAGCAAAGGCGGTAGAAGGTGAGTCTAGTTCTGAAATGAATGAAGAATCTGACAATTTCCAGACTCTAATGACACCGCAGCCAACTAGTAGGAAGGGTACTTCAGCAACCACTACATCAGAAGTTCTGCCAGAATCCTTGGTTACGGCTGCCTCTTCATCTCAGTTAGTAAGAGATAGTAATACAGATAACCTTGAAAAAGGGTCAGAAGAGACAGCGAATCCTAGCACAAATAAGAAAGATCGGGTAAGAACTGAGACTTCAGGTACTACCGATAAAATCGTAGACAAAGCTGCTGTTAAAATAAAAAATAACCAAGGACAAAAGACTATTTTTACATTGGTTGCTAGTGTTTTCGTCATAACTTGTGCCTATTTCATTAAAAAGTACAAAGGTCGTCCATAAATAGTTTGTTAGCATGAGTGAAAATGACTTTAAGAGTCTAGGAAAATTTTTCTAGACTTTTACTTATCTTCTTTTAAGCTTTTAACAACTCTAGCTGGGCTACCTAAAGCTAGGCTGTTAGCAGGGATATCTTTTGTGACTAAACTATTAGCACCAATAACAGAATTATCGCCGATACTGATACCTGGTAAAACGGTTGTATTTGCACCAATCCAACAATTTTTCCCAATCTGAACGGGTAGATTGTATTGAAGTCCTTGTTCCCGTAATGATGGTTGGAGAGGGTGAGTTCCCGAAATTATGGTGACATTTGGTGCTATCATAGTGTTGTCACCAATTGTGATAAAGGTATCATCTACTAGAGTCAAATTAAAATTGATATAGACATTTTTTCCAATGGTAGTAAAGTGTCCTCCCCAATTAGCTCTAAGTGGTGGCTCGATAAAGACGTCTGAACCAACTGACTTAAACATTTCTTTCATTAATTGATTTCGCTTCTCAATTTCTGAAGGTATTGTTTGATTAAAGCAATAGAGGAGTTCTTGACAAGCTAATTGTTTTTTGATGAGTTGAGGGTCGTTAGGAAAATAGAGTTGTCCAGAGTGCATTGATGTCATCGTTGTCATATTTAACTCCTTTTCATAAGGTAGATTCTCGGATAGTTAACTGAGTGGCAATTTTGGTCAAAGTGAGGCCACGCGACGGTTGGACTAATTGTTTATTGAGGATATCTACAGCAATAGTTCCCATTTCTTCTGTATAGACGGTGATGCTAGAAAGGGCGGGGAAAACTTGTCTTGTAATAGGGGTGTCATTGAATGAGATTAAACTAACACGATTTGGAACTGGGATATTAGCTTCTTGTAAGGCTTTAAGGGCTCCAACTGCAAGCGTGTCATTAGCGATAAAGAAAGCCTTTGGTAAGTTTTCCTTTAAAGAACTGATGGCTTCTTTCATCAACAAATAGCCTGATTGTGTGGAAAAATCTCCGACAAACATGTATTCTGGATGGTAAATCCCGAGTTCACTAGTGTAGTTTTTAAAAGTTCTAAAACGTTGATCGATTAGTAGTTGGCTATGATCACTAGTGCTTTCTTCCCCAGCGATCATTCCAATATGTTGAAAACCTTTATCAATAAAATAATCCACTGCCATCATGACAGAGTGCTCAAAATCAGTCGTTATGCAATGATGCCCAGTTGTTAACGTGTCAGAATCAACAAAAACTAGAGGAAGCTGATGCTTTTCGAGGTCTGTAATTTGTTGGTTGCTAAATTTACCAATAGCGATGATACCGACAGCATTTTCATCTAGAATAATTTTATCTGTGTTAAAAAAGCGTACAAGGTCATACCCTAGCAAACGTGCTCTATTTTCGATGCCAATCCTAATTGAGTAGTAATACAAATCATTAAGTTCTTCTTGTTGGCTGTACCACTGGTAAACTGCTATTTTTTGTTTTAGTTTAGGGAGATTTGTTTTAGATTTGTGCTTGGAATAACCAAGCTGATCTGTAATTGTGAGGATACGATGCCTTGTCTCCTCGCCCACAGATAAGCTGGGATCTTCATTTAAAACTCGGGATACGGTAGCTTGTGAAACGTGAGCAAGAGTAGCTATGTCTTTTAAAGTTGCCATCTTTTCTCCTTAGGTCTTTAATATCTGTATTAATTAGTATAGCGAAAGTATCATAAATTTTCTATATTTTAGTAAAATTTTAGTAAACTAATTGACGCCGCTACAGAGATTTTCTAAAATAAGAGAAAAAGTACAAATAAGGAGAATAATAATGACTAAAGCGGACTTAAAAGAGCATTTTCAACACATTTTTGGATTAGAAGCAGAGGCGGTATTTTTCTCGCCAGGTCGGATCAATTTGATTGGAGAACATACGGATTATAATGGAGGTCATGTTTTTCCGGCAGCGATTACTCTAGGTACCTACGGAGTAGCAAGAAAGCGGACAGATCAGACTTGCCGATTTTACTCTGAAAATTTTGCTGAATTAGGCGTGATTGCAGTTAATTTAAATAATTTAGCCTTTGAGAAAGAGGATAATTGGACAAATTATGCCAAAGGTGTTATAAAATACCTAAAAGCAGCTGGTCATCGTATAGACACAGGCTTTGATCTCTATGTTAAGGGAACAATACCTAATGGATCTGGTTTATCATCTTCGGCTTCTTTAGAGTTGCTTGTTGGTATTGTATGTGAAAAGCTCTATGATTTAGATTTAGAGAGAATCGATTTAGTAAAAATTGGTAAAAAAACTGAAAATGATTTTATCGGTGTCAATTCTGGTATAATGGATCAATTTGCTATTGGTATGGGGGCTGATCAAAAAGCAATCTATCTGGACACCAATACTTTGGATTATGAGTTGGTTCCTCTTGAATTAGGCGATTACCAAATTGTTATTATGAATACGAATAAGCGACGTGAGTTAGCTGATTCCAAATATAACCAAAGACGTTCAGAATGCGAGAAAGCCTTGGAGGAATTACAAGAAGCTTTGTCAATCACTTCACTTGGAGACTTAGACGATACTCTCTTTGATCAATATGCTTACTTAATTAAAGATGGTATGAGAATAAAACGCGCAAGACACGCTGTTTCAGAGAATCAAAGAACACTTAGGGCCTTAGAAGCATTGCAAGCTGGGGAGCTTGAAGTTTTTGGACGTCTGATGAATGCATCTCATGTTTCCTTAGAGCATGATTATGATGTAACTGGTATTGAACTCGACACTTTAGTGCATACAGCTTGGGAGCAAGAGGGCGTTTTAGGGGCAAGAATGACGGGTGCTGGTTTTGGTGGCTGTGCTATTGCAATTGTTGACAAAAATCAAGTTGAATCCTTTAAAAAGGTAGTTGAAGATAGATATCAGGATGTCATTGGCTACAAACCGGAGTTTTATATTGCTGAAGTAGCTCAAGGTGCTCATACATTATAAGGTGAGACTATTATGAAACTTATTGACCAATTTGTTAAAACAATCATTGCACAATCAGATTTTACGGAGGAAGATAGCTATTATCTGAGAAATAGAATTCTTGCACTTGTTGGTGAAGAAAATATTGAGACAGAAACCAAAGAGAAGAATATTGTCTTTTTGAAAGAAGAGCTTTTGGATTTAGCACAAAAAAACGGGAAAATTGGAGGATTTGTTGAAGAGAGAGATTGCCTTGGGGCTGAATTGATGAATTTCATAACTCCGAGACCGAGTCATCTAAATCAAATGTTTTGGACTACCTATCATAGTTCTCCAGAAAAAGCTATTTCTGATTTCTATCAACTAAGCCAGTTGAACGATTATATTAAAGTGTCAGCTATCGCTAAGAATATTGCATTTAAAACACCATCACCCTATGGGGATTTGGAAATTACTATTAACTTGTCAAAACCAGAAAAAGATTCCAAGGCAATAGCTGCCGCAAAATTGGTGAAATCATCAAGCTATCCTTTATGCCAGTTATGCATGGAAAATGAAGGTTATCAGGGCCGACTTGATTATCCTGCACGAGCAAACCACCGTATTATTAGAGTGAAACTTGGAAAGGATCCTTGGGGCTTCCAGTATTCGCCATATGCTTATTTTAATGAACATTGTATTTTTTTAGATCAAAAGCATGTGCCAATGATTATTTCACAAAAGACATTTGAGCAGCTATTAGAAATTGTTGATATTTTTCCTGGCTATTTTGCAGGTTCTAACTCTGATTTACCAATTGTAGGCGGGTCTATTTTAAGTCATAATCATTATCAGGGTGGGCGTCATGATTTTCCCATGGCTCTAGCGAATGCGGAGGTGCGTTTTCGTTTTAAAGATTTTTTGGAAATAGAAGCAGAGCTTTTGAAGTGGCCAATGTCTGTCATTCGGTTGAGGGGGGAAAACCGAGAAAAAATGAGTCAACTGGCAGAATTAATTCGGAAAAGTTGGAGAAATTATAGTGATGAATCTGTTGATATTGTTGCTTATACCGGAGAGATACCACATCATACGGTAACACCTATAGCAAGAAAGTGTCATGGAAAATTTGAACTGGATATTGTTTTGAGAGACAACCACACAACGTCTGAGTTTCCAGATGGAGTTTATCATCCTCATAAAGAGTTACATCATATCAAAAAGGAAAACATTGGTCTAATAGAGGTCATGGGATTAGCTATCCTTCCACCGAGATTAAAAAAGGAGCTTTTAGAAGTTGAAAAATATCTTTTGGGTGAGTATAATAGCATAGCAGACTCTCATAAGGTTTGGGCAGATCAGATTAAAAGACATCACGTTATTAAAAGGAATACTGTCCATCGAATTGTCCAAGAAGAAGTTGGTAAGGTATTTGTTCGTGTTCTTGAAGATGCGGGAGTTTACAAACAAAATCGTGAGGGGAAATTGGCTTTTAAACGGTTTGTTGAAAGTATTGGAATAGAAGGAGATTTATAATGGCAATTCTTGTGCTCGGAGGGGCTGGCTATATTGGTTCTCACATGGTTGACTGGCTGGTTGAATATAGTGAAGAAAAAGTTGTTGTTGTTGATAATTTGGCAACTGGTCACCGCCAAGCTGTTCATCCTAAAGCCTCCTTTTATCAAGGGGATTTAGCAGATCAAACCTTTATGCGTCAGGTTTTTCAAGAAAATACAGATATTGATGCAGTTATCCATTTTGCAGCCTTTTCTTTAGTGGGAGAGTCTATGACCGACCCTTTGAAATATTTTGACAACAATACAGTTGGTATGGTCAAGCTTTTAGAAGTAATGGGTGAATGTGGTGTTAAGAAAATTGTTTTCTCATCTACGGCTGCAACTTATGGCATTCCAGAAGAAATCCCAATTAAAGAAACTAGCCTTCAAAACCCCATTAACCCTTATGGCGAAAGTAAATTGATGATGGAAAAAATTATGGGCTGGTGTGACAAAGCTTATGGGATTCGTTTTGTAGCTTTACGTTACTTTAATGTTGCTGGAGATAAACCAGATGGTTCTATAGGTGAGGATCATTATCCAGAAACGCATTTAATTCCACTTGTTTTACAGGTTGCTAATGGAAAACGTGAAAAAATGATGATTTTCGGCGATGATTATGCAACAGAAGATGGGACAAATATTCGGGATTATGTCCACCCTTTGGATTTAGTTCAGGCTCACGGTTTAGCAGTTGATTATTTACGGGCTGGTAACCCATCTACAGCATTTAATCTAGGATCATCAACAGGTTTTTCAAACTTACAGATCTTAGAAGTAGCTCGAAAAGTAACAGGCAAAGATATTCCTGCTGAAATCGGAGCACGTCGACAAGGTGATCCAGATGTGTTAGTTGCAGATTCAGCAAGAGCACGTGAAATTCTCGGTTGGAAACCAGCCTATGATGATATTGAAAAAATTATTGAAACCGCATGGGCATGGCATTCTAGTCATCCAAATGGTTATGAAGATAAGTAAGGAGACTGACTGTTGAGACAGTCTCTTTAATAATTAGAAATAAAAAGTATATATGAGGAGAGTGAATGAATTATCAAGAAGCTGTCAGGCACTTTACCGAGGTCACTATTGATCAAGTCACTGATAGAATTAATCAAAAAGAAAAAATAATTCTCTACATTGGACGAGAGACTTGTCCCTACTGTCGTCTTTTTGTGCCTAAATTAGCACAGGTTAGTCAAGATGGTGGATACGAGGTATCTTACTTGCCTAGTGATAACCTAGTTGACTTTGCTGCTATTCAAGATTTTCGTGCCAGAAACCACATTACTACTGTCCCTGCGCTCCTAGTAGCTAGCGCTGAAAGAATTGAAGTAGTGTGTGATTCTAGCTTATCACTAGATGCTATTCAGTCTTTTATTGAAAAAGGTAGTAGTAAATAATAGTTCATTCCTTGCTATATAGGCCTATTTTTGATATAGTTAATCATGACTTTATATATAAAGAAGGAGTAACTATGGGATTTTCAACGATAATCATGTTTGTAGTCTTTATTGGTTTGATTTTTTTCATGCAACGCCAACAAAAGAAACAAGCCCAGGAACGCCAAAATCAAATGAATGCCTTACAAAAAGGGGATGAAGTGGTTACAATTGGAGGCATGTATGCCGTAGTTGACGAGGTCGACCAAGCAGCCAATAAAATCACTTTAGACGTAGACGGTGTTTATCTACCATTTGAGTTGACAGCAGTTAAACGTGTTGTCACAAAAGCGGATGCAGAAGTGGAAACAGCTATCACTACTGAAGAAGTTGTCACACCAGAAGTGCCAGAAACTGACTTACCAGTTACTGAAGAGACAACTATCCAAAAGCAAGATGAGCCGACTATTAAAGAGTAAGATAAAATCACACGTTTTATCGTGAAGTCGCTAATTTTTGTTTTACTTATTGTAAAAGAGCATCTAAACTTAGCTAATTTTTAGCTGTTAGAGCTCTTTTTTTGTGGAATTAGTCGTTAAATGCTAAGTCAATTACGTTTATTTATGGTAGAATAAAGTAAGTACGCTTAAATAAGGAAATGACATGTTACGCTTAAAATTAAAATCAAAAGAAGTTAAACTCGAAAAAATTCCTAAGCATATTGGGATTATCATGGATGGCAATGGTCGCTGGGCAAAAAAACGCTTAAAGCCACGTGTGTTTGGTCATAAGGCTGGTATGGATGCTCTGCAAGAAGTAACTCTTACAGCATCAAATTATGGCGTGAAAGTCCTAACAGTTTATGCATTTTCGACTGAGAATTGGACACGCCCGCAAGACGAAGTCAAATTTATTATGAATTTACCCGTTGAATTCTTTGACAAATATGTACCAGAACTCAATAAAAACAATGTGCGTATCCAAATGATTGGGGAAACACATCGTTTGCCAGCAGAGACTTTAAATGCTCTTAAGAGAGCTATCGAGACAACTCGAAAGAACTCAGGTTTGGTTCTTAATTTTGCCTTGAATTATGGAGGTCGTGCAGAAATTACAAGTGCTGTTCGAATGATTGCTCAAGATGTCCTCGATGCCAACTTAAACCCAGGTGATATCACTGAAGAATTGATAGCCAACTACCTTATGACAGATCACCTTCCTTACCTATACAGAAACCCTGATTTGATTATTAGAACAAGTGGTGAGTTGAGATTAAGTAATTTTTTACCTTGGCAATCTGCTTATAGTGAGTTTTATTTTACACCTGTTTTGTGGCCTGATTTTAAGAGCGCTGAGTTTATCAAAGCTTTAGAAGAGTACAATCGCCGTCACCGCCGTTTTGGTGGGGTTTAGAGGAGAAGGAATTTATGAAACAACGTATTATCTGGGGCGGGATTGCTGCAGTCGTTTTTTTACCATTTTTAATTGTTGGAAGGCTACCTTTTCAGCTGTTTGTTGCTACTTTAGCAATGATTGCAGTATCAGAAATGCTTCGTATGAAACAATTGGAAATTTTTTCATTTGAAGGAATTTTAGCGATGTTAGCGGCGTTTGTTTTGACTGTTCCAATGGATCATTATTTAACCTTTTTACCAATTGATGCTAGTTTTGCTTGTTTTGGGTTAATTGTTTTCTTCTTTTTAGCAGGAACGGTTATCAATAGCAACCACTATTCATTTGAAGATGCAGCTTTTCCCATTGCAACTAGTTTGTATATTGGAATAGGCTTTCAAAATTTAGTGAATGCAAGGATATCGGGTATTGATAAGGTGCTACTTGCCCTGTTTATTGTCTGGGCAACAGACATGGGTGCTTACTTTATCGGTCGTAAATTTGGTCGTCGCAAATTATTAGCTAAAGTATCACCAAATAAAACAATTGAAGGAAGTCTAGGTGGGATTGTCTCAGCTCTTGCCGTTTCTTTTATCTTTATGCTAATTGATCGTGCTGTCTATTCACCATTTCATTTCTTAACGATGTTAGTTTTTGTCATTTTCTTTTCTATTTTTGCGCAATTTGGCGACCTTGTCGAAAGCTCGATTAAAAGACATTTTGGTGTCAAAGATTCTGGAAAATTAATCCCAGGTCATGGTGGTATTTTGGATCGTTTTGATTCAATAATCTTTGTCTTCCCAATCATGCACCTTTTTGGCCTCTTTTAAAAAAGCAAAACTTTTAAAGTGAAAGGAAAACTATGCTAGGCTTATTAACCTTCGTTATCATTTTTGGCATAATTGTAGTTGTCCATGAATTTGGGCATTTCTATTTTGCAAAGAAATCTGGTATTCTCGTGAGAGAATTCGCTATAGGGATGGGACCAAAAGTTTTTTATCATACAGATAAAGAAGGTACCCTATATACCGTTAGATTATTACCTCTAGGAGGCTATGTTCGTATGGCTGGTTGGGGTGATGATAAGACTGAGATCAAAACGGGGACACCCGCAAGTTTGACATTAGATTCATCTGGTCAGGTTATCCGTATTAATTTATCGCAGGTTAAACTGGATCCCACTAGTTTACCGATGAATGTAACTGGCTATGATTTAGAAAAAGAATTAACAATTACAGGTTTAGTAATTGATGAAACGAAAACCTATTCTGTCCACCATGATGCAACAATTGTTGAAGAAGACGGTACAGAAATTAGAATTGCTCCGCTTGACGTTCAATATCAAAACGCAAGTGTTTGGGGGCGATTGATTACTAATTTTGCTGGTCCTATGAATAACTTTATCTTAGGAACGCTGGTTTTTATCCTTCTAACATTTGTTCAGGGGGGAGCTTATGATTACAGCAGCAACCATATTAGGGTGGCTAAGGATGGCCCAGCAGCGCAAGCAGGTATTAAAAACAATGATCAAATCCTGAAAGTTGGCTCTTACCAGATATCAAATTGGCAAGATTTGACAACTGCTATTCATAAAACGACTGAGAACATGAAAAAAGGTCAGTCAATACCGGTGACAGTTAAATCAAAAGGTGCTGAAAAAGTCATTAATATTAAACCTAAAAAGATAAAGAACACCTATGTTATTGGAACTCAAGTGGGTTTGAAAACGAGTTTGAAAGATAAAATAGTGGGCGGTTTTCAGATGGCTCTAAGAGGGGCAACGATTATTATTATTGCTCTAAAAAATCTTATTTTGAGTTTTAGTTTAGATAAACTTGGTGGCCCAGTTGCTATGTACCAAATGTCTAATGAAGCAGCTCAGAATGGATTGGAATCAGTACTGTCCTTAATGGGTATGCTATCTATAAACTTGGGAATTTTTAATCTTATTCCGATTCCAGCATTAGATGGTGGTAAAATTCTCATGAATATCATTGAAGCTATTCGTCGTAAACCACTGAAACAAGAAACAGAGACCTATATTACAATTGCAGGAGTGGCTGTTATGCTGGTATTAATGATAGCTGTAACCTGGAATGATATTATGCGCGCTTTTTTCTAAGTTAAGAGGAGAAAAAAAAGAACAATGAAACAATCTAAAATGTTAATTCCAACCTTGCGTGAAATGCCAAGCGATGCTCAGGTCATTAGTCATGCCTTGATGTTACGTGCTGGATATGTTCGTCAAGTATCTGCTGGAATATATGCTTACTTACCCCTTGCTAACCGAACGATTGAGAAATTAAAAGGGATTATGCGTCAAGAGTTTGATAAGATTGGTGCCGTAGAAATGTTAGCGCCAGCCTTGTTGACAGCAGATCTATGGCGTGAATCAGGTCGATATGAGACCTACGGCGAGGACCTCTATAAGTTAAAAAATCGAGAGTCATCCGATTTTATTCTAGGGCCAACTCACGAAGAAACATTCACAACCTTGATTCGTGATGCCGTTAAATCTTACAAGCAACTTCCTCTTAATCTCTATCAAATTCAAGCCAAATACCGTGATGAAAAACGTCCTCGCAATGGCTTGTTAAGAACCCGTGAATTCATCATGAAAGATGGCTATAGTTTCCATCAAAATGATGAAGATTTGGATATTACTTACGAAGATTACCGCAAAGCCTATGAAGCAATTTTCACGAGGTCTGGTCTTGAATTTAAGGGTATTATTGGTGATGGTGGTGCTATGGGTGGCAAAGATTCCCAAGAATTTATGGCCATCACACCTGATAGAACTGATTTAAATCGTTGGTTGGTTCTTGATAAATCCATTCCTAACTTAGAGTCTATTCCTGAAAATGTGCTAGAAGAAATAAAGGCAGAACTAAGCGCTTGGATGGTCTCTGGAGAAGACACAATAGCTTACTCTAGTGAATCAAGCTATGCGGCTAATTTAGAAATGGCTAGCAATGCTTATAATCCTAGCAAAAAAGTTGAAGCACAAGATGCTCTAGAAGAAATAGCTACCCCAGATTGTAAAACAATTGATCAAGTTGCAGCCTTTTTAAATCGCGGACCGGAATCGACAATCAAAACCTTGCTCTTTATGGCAGATGGTAAACCATTGGTTGCTTTATTAGTTGGTAATGACCAAGTTAATGATGTTAAATTGAAAAATTACCTAGGCGTTGACTTTTTAGAAGTGGCTACTGAAGAAGAAGCGCAATCGGTCTTTGGTGCTTCTTTTGGGTCACTGGGGCCTGTTAACTTAGCAAGTGACATTCGTATAGTTGCTGATCGTAAGGTTCAAGATTTAGCTAATGCAGTAGTAGGAGCTAATAAGGATGGCTATCATTTAATAGGTGTTAACCCTGAACGTGACTTCCATGCTGAGTATGTTGATATTCGAGAAGTTAAAGAAGGAGAAATATCACCAGACGGTCATGGGGTACTCCGCTTTGCCCGTGGTATTGAGATTGGCCATATCTTTAAACTTGGAACTCGTTATTCTAAGAGTCTAGGTGCTACAATTCTTGATGAGAATGGCCGAGCGGTTCCAATTGTTATGGGCTGTTATGGTATCGGAGTTAGTCGAATCTTATCAGCAGTTATTGAACAACATGCAAGATTATTTGTGAACAAGACTCCAAAAGGGGACTATCGTTTTGCATGGGGAGTTAATTTCCCAGAAGAATTAGCACCTTTTGATGTTCATCTTATTACTGTTAATACTAAAGACCAAGAGGCTCAAGACCTAACAAGCAAGGTTGAACATGACTTAATGGCTAAAGGTTATGAGGTTCTGACAGATGATCGTAATGAGCGGGTCGGCTCAAAATTCTCTGACAGTGATCTGATTGGCTTGCCAATTCGTATTACGGTTGGTAAAAAGGCTTCTGAAGGAATTGTTGAAATTAAAATCAAAGCAAGTGGAGATAGCATTGAAGTACATGCTGATAATATTATTGAAACACTTGATATTTTAACTAAAAAATAAAACCAAAAAAGGATAATCACTATAAGATTATCCTTTTTTAGTGGATTAATTGGAGGTCACCCAATACTTAGGAATGTGAATTTCCTTTAGGTTCTAGCATCCTTTGCAGTGCACCGAGGATAATATCAGAAAAAATCGCCATGAGGGCTGTCGGTAGAGAACCAGCAAGAATGATTGCCCCACCATTTGTTGCATTTGTACCTCGGACGATGATATCACCTAATCCACCTCCACCAACAAAAGCTCCAATGGCTGTAATACCAATAGCAACGACCAGGGCATTTCGGATTCCTGCCATGATGACAGAAAGTGATAATGGTAGCTCTACCATGAAAAGGCGCTGACTTTTAGTCATACCCATTCCTTTTGCAACATCTACTAGGTCATTGCTGACATTCTTGATACCAGTATATGTGTTGCTAATAATGGGCAAAAGTGAGTAAAGAAAAACGGTAGCAATAACGGTCTTGGTGCCTAAGCCTAAACCAAGCATTAATATTGAAATCATAGCTAGTGAAGGAATGGTTTGTAAGACATTGGCAATGCCCATGACAAATTGCCGTAAGTGCGTTTTACGAGCGATAATAATTCCGAGAGGAACACCTAGTAAAGCAGCTAAGAAGACACCGTAGGCAGAAATCAAAAAATGTCTGAGAAATTGTGTCAGAATGTAGGAGCCATTATGATTAAAATAATAGACAAGTTGATCCCAAGTATTCATGTCACTCATTCTTATTACCTCCTTTGAAATAATGATGGCTTCTTAGAAAATCTTTTGCGACAACTGCGGGTTCTAGAAGTCGGTCATCAACTTTATAGTTCAGGGTTTGCATAGTTTCCAAGCTAATTTGTCCGTCAAGTCGATGGAGCACTTTCTTTAATTTAGGATATTTTTTTAAGAGAGAATTGCTGACTACCATTGAACATTCATAAGGAGGGAAAAATTGTTTATCATCCTTAA
This sequence comes from Streptococcus porcinus, assembly GCF_901542335.1. Taxonomy (NCBI): domain Bacteria; kingdom Bacillati; phylum Bacillota; class Bacilli; order Lactobacillales; family Streptococcaceae; genus Streptococcus; species Streptococcus porcinus. The sequence continues at coordinate 294,431 of NZ_LR594036.1, forward strand.
GAATTTTCAAACCATAACTTTGAATCCGACCATCAGTTGAATAACCTAAAACTGCCTGCATTTTATCGCTTGAAACAGCGTCGTATACTAGTCCAATTTGCATAGGGTACAAGTTATCGAAAGTAAAACCATAAGTTTTTGAAAAGTCGGGATAACCATCACCTTTACGGTTCATCCAAGTACTATCGATACCTACTTTGGCACTTGCTTTGATGGCTTTCATGTCAGAAATGGTTTCGAGATGATTTTGTTTGGCGTAATCATCGGTGACCATAAAGGCGTAGGTATCTGAAAAGCCATAGGATGGGAACCAAGTTTGATTAAAGCGTTTTGTGAATTCTTTTTTGACAATTTTAGCAGCCTTTTGAGGATCTTTGACTGCAGCCATCCTTAACGAACCTGTAATATCTGTTCCGGTATAGCGAGTTGCAGATATATCAGCATCACCACGTAATTGTGCTTGGTGGGTGACGTTTGAAGAGCCTAAATTGGGGACAATTACTGTTTGGTAGCCTAGTTCATGATTGACTAATTCAGCGATGATATTGGCCATGATGCTAGATTCAGTTGTACTCTGTGCAGCGATTCTAATAGTTTCGCCCTGCTTTTTAAAGAAATGATGATAAGCAAAAAAACAAGCAATAAATGTAAGAAAAATAGAAAGGCTAATGTAGAGTTTCTTTTTCATGCTTTTACCTCTCTTCTTTGTTTGGGGATTAATTTCCTTTCAAGGAGACCTAGGAGAAAATCTGCTAATAAAGATAAAAGGATAACTGGAATGGTCCCACCGATTATTAATTCTGGCTGAAAGAGATTTAAACCACTGAAAATCAGGTCTCCAAGGCCACCTGCCCCAATATAAGAAGCTAAGGTCGCCCAAGCAATTACATAAATAGCAGATAGCCTTACACCCGCCATTATAACAGGCATGGCTAGAGGCAACTCAACCAAGAAAATGGATTGAATTGGGAACATCCCCATTCCTTCAGCACTATCTTTTAAGTTAGGGTCGACATTGTTTAAACCGACGTAGGTATTTCTGAGAATCGGTAAGAGTGAGTAAATGAAGAGTGCGATGATGGCAGGAGTTTTTCCGACACCAAAAAGCGGAATCATCATAGCTAAGAGGGCCAAACTGGGGATTGTTTGGAGCATGCTGGTTAGGGCAATAATGATCTTAGCCAACCTTGGAAAGCGCGTAAGTGCAGTTCCTAGAGGGACTGCTAAAAGGATGCCAAAGAGTAGAGCAAGGGCAGAAATATAGGTTTGTTCCCAAGTCTTAAACAGTAAGCGTCCACCGTACTGTGTCAAAAAATCAACCATTTGCTTCCTCCTCTTCCTCTGAACCCCAAATAAAGTTATAGAGGATATCGACTAAGGAGGAGCGAGTAATAACTCCTTTTAGTTTGTTGTCTTTATCAACAACTGGCGCGTACTTAAGCCCACGTTTAAAAATACGTTGAGCGGTGTCTCTAAGGAGTGCATCTTCTTGGACGGAAAAAGTAATTGGTGTCATTAAATCGGAGACCAGGAGGTATTTTTGGTACCGATTGCTGAGAGATTCTAAGTCAATAACCCCAATCAGGCTTTCATTTTCTGTCACTAGGAGCGAGTCAACCCTTTTCTGACGCATTAAAGAAATTGCTTCAGATAGGTTTTTTTCTGCCGTGATAGAAACAGGATTAGGCAACATAATAGATTTAACTGGTGTAATATTGGACTGAGCACGCATCAACCGTTCTTCACCAATCATTTTTTCAACAAATTCAGTAGCTGGTTTTTGAAGTAGTGCGGTTGGCGAGGCTTCTTGAACCATTTTGCCATTATCCATAACAATGATTTTTGTTGCTAATTTGAGGGCTTCGTCCATATCATGAGTGACAAGGATAATGGTTTTCCCCATTTTCTCTTGCAGAGATTTGACTAGGTCTTGAATGCCTTCTCGTGTAATTGGGTCTAGAGCTCCAAAAGGTTCATCCATTAAAATAATATCTTGATCAGCAGCTAAAGCACGGATTACCCCAATCCGTTGTTGTTGCCCACCAGATAATTCAGAAGGATAGCGATCTAAAAAGTCTTCTGGAAGCTCAACAATTTTAAGTAACTCTTTGGCCTTAGCTATTTTGTCTTCCTCTGACCATTTGAGAAGTTTTGGTACAAGAGTGATATTTTCGTAAATAGTCATATGTGGCATAAGTCCGATACTTTGGATAACATAGCCAATTTTCCGTCGTAACTGGACTGGGTTGAATTCTGAGATATCTTTCCCTTTGAAAAGAATTTTACCATTACTAGGTTTTAACATGCGATTGATCATTCGCATTAGAGTTGTTTTACCAGAACCACTAGTTCCGATAAAGCAGATAAAATCTCCTGGCATAATTTTTAAATTAATCTTATCAACAGCTATTTTATCGCCATATATCTTATTAACATTTTGGTATTCAATGATTGGTGTTTCCATTCTTATCTCCATCTTTATATTATAAATTTATGAAATAGCATGAACAATTATATTATACTATTATTTTTAGATAAAATCAGAGTTTAAGCAATGAGGGAGGTTACTATCCATTAATTATTAAAGGAATTTCCATTTTATTTTTTATGTAAATAGAGAAAATAAATCAACAAACTAATTCTGCAAGGAAACAAATTCAAACTTTTTGACAGCCAATTGGGAGTCGAAATTTTCTCTGATTTGTGTTAGAATAGAGCCTAGGAAATTCAGGAGAAAACTATGTCAGATTTATTCGTTAAATTAATGGAACAAATAGAAATGCCACTTGAAATGCGTAGTTCAAGTGTTTTTTCGACTGCTGACATTATTGAAGTTAATGTTCATTCAGTTTCTAGACTTTGGGAGTTTCACTTTGCATTTGAAACCATTTTGCCCATTGACATTTATCGAGAATTGGACTATCGCTTAACCAACACCTTCAAAAAAGCTGATATTAAAGTTAGGTTTGATATTCAGGTAAAGCAGATTGATTATTCAGAGCAAGTCTTGCAAGCTTACTATCAGGAGGCTTTTGAGCATGCACCCTGTAATGGAGCCTCCTTCAAATCTAGCTTTGCAAAACTGCAAGTCTCCTATCAGGAGGATAAGTTAGTTATTCACGCTCCCCGCTTTGTTAATAATGATCATTTTAGACAAAATCATATCCCAAATCTGGCTAAACAGCTAGCTGCCTTTGGCTTTGGCCAATTGACTATTGAAATGGCCACTAACCAAGAGATGACCCAAGAGATGACACATTCTTTTGTGTCCAATCGCCAAGCATTGCTAGAAAAAGCTGTCCAGGAAAATCTAGAAGCGCAAAAATCATTAGAAGCTATGCAGCCACCTGCTGATGAAGTTAATAGTAGTAAACCAAGTTTTGACTACAAAGAAAGAGTGGCTCAAAGACAAGCAGGCTTTGAAAAAGCTGAGATCACACCAATGATTGAAATTGAAACAGAAGAAAATCGTATTGTCTTTGAAGGTATGGTTTTTGATGTGGATCGCAAAACAACCCGTACTGGACGTCACATCATCAATTTTAAAATGACGGACTATACTTCTAGTTTTGCTATGCAAAAATGGGCTAAAGATGATGATGAGCTTCGTAAATTTGATATGATTGCTAAGGGTGCTTGGTTACGAGTTCAGGGAAATATTGAAAATAATCAATTTACCAAAAGCCTGACTATGAACGTACAACAAATTAAAGAAATTGTGCATCATAGCCGGAAGGATCTGATGCCAGATGATCAAAAACGTGTGGAATTACATGCTCACACTAACATGTCTACAATGGATGCCCTACCCACTGTTGAAAGTCTCATCGATACGGCTGCTAAATGGGGTCACAAAGCCGTTGCCATCACAGATCATGCCAATGTGCAGTCTTTTCCTCATGGTTACCATCGTGCTCGGAAAGCGGGCATCAAGGCAATTTTTGGACTAGAAGCCAATATTGTTGAAGATAAAGTTCCTATTTCTTATGATCCTGTTGATATGGATTTGCACGAAGCAACCTATGTTGTTTTTGACGTTGAGACGACAGGCCTATCGGCAATAAATAATGACTTGATTCAGATTGCGGCTTCAAAAATGTATAAAGGTAATATTATTGAACAATTTGATGAGTTCATTAATCCTGGTCATCCTTTATCTAGTTTTACAACGGAGTTAACAGGAATTACAGACAATCATCTGATTGGAGCAAAGCCTCTCCTACAAGTCCTAGAAGCTTTTCAAGCTTTTTGCCAGGATACCATTTTGGTTGCTCATAATGCTAGTTTCGATGTCGGTTTTATGAATGCTAATTATGAACGTCATCATCTTCCCTTAATTAAGCAACCTGTGATTGACACTTTAGAATTTGCTCGTAATTTATATCCTGAATATAAACGACATGGTTTGGGGCCGCTGACCAAGAGATTCCAAGTTTCCTTGGATCATCACCATATGGCTAATTATGATGCGGAAGCCACTGGACGTTTGTTGTTTATTTTCTTAAAAGAAGCTCGCGAAAAACATGGGCTCACCAACTTATTGGATCTCAATACTAAGCTTGTAGCTGAAGATTCTTATAAAAAAGCTCGGGTCAAACATGCGACCATCTATGTTCAAAATCAAACCGGTTTGAAAAATATTTTCAAATTAGTTAGCCTATCAAATGTTAAATACTTTGAAGGAGTTCCGAGAATTCCTCGGACTGTTTTAGATCAGCATCGAGAAGGTCTCCTCCTAGGTACAGCTTGTTCTGAAGGGGAAGTTTTTGATGCGGTCCTCACCAAAGGTGTGGAAGCCGCTACCGAGTTAGCAAACTATTATGACTTCATCGAAATTATGCCCCCAGCTCTCTACCAACCTTTAATTGCGCGTGAATTAATTAATGATCAAGAGGGTGTTCAGAAGGCAATATTAGATTTAATTGAAGTCGGAAAAAGGCTAAACAAGCCAGTCCTTGCAACAGGGAATGTTCATTACATTGAACCGGAAGAAGCTATTTATCGGGAAATCATTGTTCGCTCACTTGGCCAAGGTGCTATGATTAACAGACCAATTGGTCGTGGAGAAGGAGCGCAACCCGCACCACTGCCTGAGGCTCATTTTAGGACAACCAATGAAATGCTCGATGACTTTGCCTTTCTAGGAAAAGAACTAGCTTATCAGGTTGTTGTTCAAAATACTCAAGATTTTGCTGATCGTATTGAAGAAGTTGAAGTTGTTAAAGGAGACCTTTACACGCCTTTTATTGATAAAGCCGAAGAAACAGTTGCTGAGTTGACTTATCAAAAAGCTTTTGAAATTTATGGTAATCCTTTACCGGATATTATTGATTTACGAATTGAAAAAGAGTTGACTTCCATACTAGGTAATGGTTTTGCAGTGATATATTTGGCCTCACAAATGCTGGTAAACCGTTCTAATGAACGAGGATATTTAGTAGGTTCACGTGGCTCTGTCGGGTCAAGTTTTGTTGCTACTATGATTGGGATAACAGAAGTTAATCCAATGCCTCCTCATTATGTTTGTCCTAGTTGCCAACATTCAGAGTTTATTACAGATGGCTCTGTGGGATCTGGTTATGATTTACCTAATAAGAATTGTCCAAAATGTGGAGCAAGTTATCAAAAAGACGGACAAGATATTCCCTTTGAAACTTTCCTTGGCTTCGATGGGGACAAAGTACCAGATATTGACTTGAATTTTTCTGGAGATGATCAACCCAATGCCCATCTAGATGTTCGTGATATTTTTGGAGCTGAGTATGCTTTTAGGGCGGGAACCGTTGGTACCGTTGCAGAGAAAACAGCATATGGTTTTGTTAAAGGCTATGAACGGGATTTTGGAAAAATATATAGAGATGCTGAAGTTGATCGTCTTGCAGCCGGTGCAGCTGGTGTGAAACGAACAACTGGGCAACACCCAGGCGGTATTGTTGTTATTCCTAACTACATGGATGTCTATGATTTTACTCCGGTTCAATTTCCAGCAGAAGATGTCACTGCTTCATGGCAGACTACCCACTTTAACTTCCATGATATCGATGAAAATGTTTTAAAACTTGATATTTTAGGGCATGATGATCCAACAATGATTCGGAAGTTACAAGATTTGTCAGGGATTGATCCTAAGTCAATTCCGGCTGACGACCCTGGCGTTATGGCCCTCTTCTCAGGTACAGAAATTTTAGGAGTAACACCTGAACAAATTGGTACTCCTACGGGAATGCTTGGTATACCTGAATTTGGAACCAATTTTGTTCGGGGAATGGTCAATGAAACTCACCCAACTACTTTTGCTGAACTTTTACAACTATCTGGTCTATCACATGGAACAGACGTTTGGCTAGGTAATGCGCAAGATCTCATTAAAGAAGGTATTGCAACCCTAAAAACAGTTATCGGATGTCGAGATGATATCATGGTTTACCTCATGCATGCTGGTTTGGAGCCTAAAATGGCCTTTACCATTATGGAACGGGTTCGAAAAGGGCTTTGGTTAAAAATCTCAGAAGATGAGCGTAATTCATATATTGAAGCTATGCGTAAGAATCATGTTCCGGATTGGTATATTGAATCTTGTGGAAAGATTAAATATATGTTCCCTAAAGCGCATGCTGCCGCCTATGTTTTGATGGCTTTAAGGGTTGCTTATTTTAAGGTACATCACCCAATCATGTATTATTGTGCTTATTTCTCCATTCGTGCAAAAGCTTTTGAATTAAAAACGATGAGTGGTGGTTTAGAGGCTGTTAAAGCAAGGATGGAAGATATAGCCCTTAAAAAGAAAAATAACGAAGCTTCCAATGTTGAGAATGATTTATATACAACACTTGAGATTGTTAATGAGATGTTAGAGCGTGGTTTTAAATTTGGGAAATTAGACCTCTACAAGAGTGATGCGATAGAGTTTCAAATTGAAGGTGATACTTTAATACCTCCTTTTGTAGCCTTAGAAGGCCTAGGTGAGAATGTTGCTAGACAAATAGTTCGTGCCAGAAAAGAAGGTGAATTTCTTTCAAAAATGGAGCTTAGAAAACGTGGCGGAGCGTCACAAACTTTGGTTGAAAAAATGGACGACATGGGAATATTAGGAAATCTTCCTGAAGATAACCAATTAAGTCTCTTTGATGATTTTTTCTAAAGCTAGAGCTACTAGCTAGTTGAACAATCTAAAACGACTTGATTGCTTTTATTACTAACTAGTTATAAAATAAAACTAATAAGGAAAGGAGGCAAAATGGGAACATTTAAAAATTCAGCAGTTAAATCAATGGTAGTTATGCGTAAGGCTTTTCGAACGATTGATGCTAAGGTATCTGAAAGCTATAAAGATCATGAATTGACCCCAACTCAATTTGCTGTTCTTGATGTTTTGTATGCTAAAGGTGACTTGAAAATTGGGGAACTAATCAACAGTATGTTAGCAACTTCCGGTAATATGACTGTTGTTATTAATAATATGGAAAAAAAAGGCTGGGTTCAACGAATCATGTGTCCTCATGATAAACGGTCTTTCATTGTTAGTTTAACGGATGACGGCAAAGCAGTAATTGAAAAAGCACTACCAGAGCATATTGGTAAAGTTGAAGATATTTTTTCTGTTTTGACAGAGGCAGAGCAAAAAGAATTAATTAAGCTTCTGAAAAAATTTAAAAATGCATAGTAACTATTATTGAATGAAAGTTGTTCTAGAGAAATCATTGAAAAGCAGTGATTTCTTTTTTAAAATTTTTGAGTTAAGTCTCTTGACTTTACTAATTAGTAATAATATAATTACTACATAGTATCAATAAATCACTATTTAGTGAAAACAAGGAGACGATATGTCTGTTATTGCTAAACTTAAAAGTATATTCAAAGGAGAAAAGGAAATGAAAAATATTCTATTTATCGACGGCTCACTACGCAAAGGTTCATTTAATCATCAGTTAGCTCTTGAAGCAGAAAAAACTTTAGCTGGAAAAGCTAATGTTTCTTATTTGGATTGGGCTCAAGTTCCCGTTTTTAGTCAAGATCTTGAAGCTAATGCTCCAGAAGCAGTGGTTAAAGTTCGTGAAGCTATTCAAGCAGCAGATGCTCTTTGGATTTTCTCTCCAGTTTATAATTTCTCAATTCCAGGATCAGTGAAAAATTTACTAGACTGGGCATCACGTGCACTTGACTTGTCAGATCCAACTGGCCCATCAGCAATTGGTGGTAAAGTTATTACCGTCTCATCAGTAGCTAACGGTGGACATGATCAATTATTTGCTATCTACAATGATTTGATTCCTTTTATTCGTACAACAGTAGCAGGTGAATTCACTAAAACAACTGTAAATCCAGAAGCTTGGGGAACTGGAGTCCTTGAGATTTCAGAGGAAACAAAAGCTAGTCTTGCAAGTCAAGCAGAAGCTTTGTTAGCAGCAGTCTCTAACGATTAACCTGCAACATTATTAAATAAAAAAGAAATCACAGCTTTATACTGTGATTTCTTTTTTATTTAATAATTAGCATACCCTCATTGACAGCGAAGGGATCAGCCTGATTGATACGGTCATAGAACATGATACCGTTAATATGATCAATTTCATGTTGAACAACGATAGCATTATAACCTTTCAATTTGATACGTTGTTTTTCACCATCTTTGTTATAGTAATCAACAGTAACACGGGAATGGCGAACAACATAGCCCTCAATTGGACGATCAACGGATAGGCAACCTTCACCTTCTGCTAGAGCAGCATCTTGAACTGAATGTGCTACAACCTTAGGATTATACATCACTTCTTGAAGACTGTAGGATTCTTTTGGAGGATTACCTTCGCTATCTTCCATGTTAGGAACTAGAACAGCGATGATTCGTTTTGAAATATCTAACTGTGGTGCGGCTAAGCCAACGCCACCACGTAAATCTAATTTTTCCGCCATCACAGGATCTTGAGAATGTTTTAAAAATTGCATCATTTTCTCGCCTAAAATGATATCTTCATCACTTAAGGGGAGAGCAACCTCTTGAGCCTTTTGCCTTAGGGTTGGGTTACCTTCACGGATGATATCGTCCATGGTAATCATGTGACTAGCTTTTATTATTTTATCTTGTGCAGACATTATTACTCCTTTAATTATTCATGGAATAACTATATCACAAAATAAGTTATTTATAAAGCTGAGCTGATGACTCCTTCTGTGAAAGGGAAGTTTGTTCGTAATTGCTATCAATTTCGTTGGCATCATTGCTAAAAGCAAAAGTTTTAGTCAAAAAATAGGAGGTCATGGCCAAGCTTAGTGAGGCGAGGATATCGGTTGGATAGTGATCTCTGAGGTAAATGCGAGAAAGCAATAGCAAGAGAGTCCAGATGGTGGCTATATATTTGACCAAGGTTGAGAAGCTATCTTTGCGATGAGTTAGAAAACTAAATAGAATTAAAAGTAGAAGAATCATACAAATACTATGACCACTAGGAAAGCTCAGGCCTGTATCAGAAAAGAGTTGAAAGCTTGGCCGCTGTCGGTGGATAATAAACTTTAGTAAGAGTGCTAAGCCACTTGTGGCAAAGTAAAAAAAGAATAGAATAAGTGTCTTTTTACCTTGATGTCGATTTAAAATAAAAAGAACCATAGCAAGAATGGTAACAATCAGTGGACTACCGATGCTAGTAATGTAGATCATGACAGTTGTTAGCCAGGGACTATATGTTAATGCCACAAGATTAAAGAGAGCATTATCTAAATAATGAATAACTGAGGCATTGGTCATAACTCCAATAGCTAGTAGTAAAAAGCTTGTCAAAAATAGGTTGGTAGCAAAAAATGAGCGTTTTTTGAACATACAAGTCTCCTTTAATAAGGCTAAGCATACGCTAGAAAACTTAAATAATTCAAAAACATATTAATACGAGTACTAATATGTGTGTAAAGAGAGATTATTAGGGATAAGTGCAATTCTTCAGTTGTTGACAAGGCTTTCAAAGAAGGTTATAATGTGCTTGTTATTTTGAGACCCTATCAAGATTGAGTATCTTTCTATAGAAAGTGTGAATCGTATGAAAACTATTTTAATAATATTATTCTGGTCTTGTTTGGCCTATGCTCTTTACTCTGCTATTGATGCCAAGCTGTGGGTTACAAAGACACTTGGCTATAACTACCTTATTAGGTTTGTTGGTACAAGTAAGGGAATTGATTTAGAAGAAAGTCCTAAAGTCATGAAAAAAATTAGTATTGTCAGTGTTTCAAAGAATCAGATGACTTATTCTGTGCAATCTAGAATTAATGATCACGCTTTGAAGGAACTGATTATGGCCGAATTTAATTTAAGAAAAGATCAAGTCATTATCCAATCTGAGCAACTTTCAGGTGTATTAGGAGTAGCTTAGGACCCGCTTAGATACTTGTCTGCTTTTTAACAAACAAGTTAATGAAACAATCAGACTAATCTTTGTTTTTTACAAAAAGGTATTGTTTCTAGAAAAGAGATTAGCTATAATAAACTAACTCCAAACAATATCATCCTTGACTGAGAGAGAGGATAATAAGACAACGTAAAAGAGCCCCATTGTGAGCTCTTTTTTGCGTTGTCAATAATATATTTTGAGTTGATTAGTGAAAAGGTCTAAGATCTATTCCAAATGCTTAATCCAAATCTGCTAGATCCTCTAAGGTTTCTTTGGAAAGGATATGATAGTATTTAAAGGAAACTTTTTCTATAATTTTGACCTCTAAAAGCTGAGCAATGACACGATGTAGGTGACGATAGCTAGTGCCAAAAGAATCAGCTAATAGGGTCAAGTCAAGCTGGAAGTAGCCATTTTCCTCGTTTTCTAAAATATGTTTGGCAAGCCTTTCTTTTACGGTATAGCTTAGGTTTTGAGTACTCTTAATATTTTGCTTGTAAAAGTTTTTAGCTAGTTCCTGACTGATTTGATATAAGAATTCAGGATTGGCTAATAACTTTTTTTTGTTAATATGCTTTAGTTGAATCAGGTAGGTTTCTTCCAGAGCGATGACAGAAGTAACAGCATTTTGGTTGGTCAATAATTCTATGTCACCTATTAAACAGGGTTTAGCATGGGTTTCTAGGATATGCTCTTTACCATTAGATAGACGTCTAACAATCTTAATGTTGCCAGCCAAAGCATAGCCAATGAAAGTTAAAGCCTGATCTTGTTGACAGATCATATCATTTTTATGAAAAAGGACTAATTGTAGTTCAGGCCAAAAAACCTTAGGAAAAAACTTTTCTAAGTGATATTTTTTAAGTAGTTCTTTTAATAATTTTTCGTTTGTAATCGTCTTCATTTCGGATTTGTGACCTAGGTCCTATTTTTATTTCTTGCTATTGATTATACTGAAGATAAGATAAATTAACAAGAAAAAGGACGGTTTTCCTATTTGAAATCTTTTTTAGAAAAAATGAGTTTATTAAGTCTCTCTTTAATGATGATCTCGCCATTTTCTGTTGCACTAGCCTTGCCCCAAATGCTCTCATTCTATGAAAGGCAAGGCTATACAGAATCAAATGTGAGTATCCTATTTTCGCTTTCTTCGTTTTCGGTTTTGGCTGTCTTGTTAGCTAATCCACTTTTGAGGAAAGTGTTAAATGAAAGACAGACAGTTATTTTAGGACTTTTGCTGATTGCTTTAGGTGGAGGAAGTCCAATGTTGACACAATCATATGCTATTGTTTTTCTCTCACGTCTGTTGCTTGGTCTTGGGATAGGCTTAATCAATGCTAAGGCTATTAATATTATTAGTGAACGTTATACAGGTAAAGAGAAAATTAAACTATTGGGCTTTAGAAGCTCGGTAGAAGTTTTAGGAGCAGCTCTATTTACCTTTTTAGCTGGTTTTTTAATCAGTTTTGGCTGGTCTAAGGCTTTTGCTATTTACTTTTTTGCCCTCATTACCTTGGGTTTATATCTCTTGTTTGTCCCTAAAATTCCAGAGGTTAGCAAGGTAGAAAAACATACAGATAATCAAAGATTAAGTTCTAAACAATTATTGATGATTATAGGGATGGCTATCTATGCTGGCTTTGTTATTGTTGTTAATACTTCTATAACCCTACGGATACCACTTGTCATTGCCCAAAATAACCTGGGTTCGGCAGGCTTAGCTAGTTTAATACTTAGTTTGATGATGCTCATGGGTATCTTTTCAGGTCTTAGTTTCAGTGGTCTACTTGCTCGATTCAAGGAATCTTTGATGGTAATTGTAGCCATCGCATTAGGTGTTGGAATGTTGATTCTGTGGATAGCTAATAGTATATTCTTAGTTGCCCTTGGAGCTTTACTGACTGGCTTTGTTTATAGTGTCGGTGTGACCTACGTTTTCCATCATATTTCAGAAAAGATGCCTTCACATCAGCTTACAAATGCGACTACCTTGGTATTATTGGGCTGTAATGTAGGTGGCGGTGGCGCAGCTATAGTATTACAAGTATTTTCTTACTTATCCAGCTCACTTGTTTTTCCTTATTTAGTGTATGCTTTGTTGAGTTTAACATTAGGTCTTTTGTTACTTTTAAAAGGTAAAAGAAAAGCAGGCAACCTTGACCTAAAAAAGTGAATCTGTTAGAATAGAGAGGTCGAAAGACGAAACCAACTTTTTCTTGGTTTTAGGAGTGCCAATCCTAAGACTCGGATTAAGCAAAAAAAGGAGAAAATATTATGGCAATCTCAAAAGAGAAAAAAAATGAAATCATCGCTCAATATGCACGTCATGAGGGTGACACTGGTTCAGTTGAAGTTCAAGTAGCAGTTCTTACTTGGGAAATCAACCACCTTAACGGACACATCAAAGAACACAAAAAAGACCATGCTACATACCGTGGTTTGATGAAAAAAATTGGACACCGTCGTAACTTATTAGCTTATTTACGTCGTACAGACGTTAACCGTTACCGCGAGCTTGTCCAATCTCTTGGACTTCGTCGTTAATTCAAGTTTAAAATCTCTCCAGATGACCTTAGTTGGTCTAAAGATGATTTTACTTGTGAAAAAACATCTCAGAAATGGGATGTTTTTTTATATTCTTGCTAACTTTTTAATTTTTTTGTTTCTAGTGTAGCTTTGATACGATTCAAAATTAAGCTGGTGGATTTAATTGTAAAGTGCCCTCGTTTCTTATTCTTCTTGATACTTTAAAGAGGGAAGTTGGTCAGTCAAAGGGTTTTTAGAGAGACTAATTTTGTTATTATAATTTTAATACCCCTTTGATAAGATAATAAATAATAGAAGATGGCATTTGCTTTTATTTTAATCTCGGTGGAGAGGATTGGTCATTTTTTAGGCCTATTAAACCCTTTGGTAAGTTATATAGAGTTGAGTACAATTGCTATCCGATTTTGTTTACTGATTTTGGACTCAATTATGCTTGAATATGAAAGCGCTTTAAAATATAATTCAAAATAGGAGGAGATGACATGTTATCTCAGGAGCTCGTCAGAAAATTTCAAATCTTTTTGAAATATCCCAACCGTAGTCTAGAGGATTTTGAATCTCTTTTAGGAATGCAGAAAAGAAATATTCTTACTGATATAGACAAAATTAATGATAGTCTCGTCCTTAATAACTTTCCTCCGATCACTTTTAAAGAGGGTAAGTTGAGTCCTTTGACAACAAGTGAAGATGAACTTTTGCAAGCTTCCTTGCCTCGCTTAGAAGATTATTATTTTCAAGATGAGCGACCAGATCTTATTATACTTTATATCCTGTTGTCTTCTGATTATGTTTCAATCAGTCATTTAGAGAGTTTTCTTCATATTAGTAGGAATTCAGTTTTAAGTGATTTAAAGGAAGTTCGTACAAAACTCCTTCCCTTTAGTGTTGAGTTGCTCTATACGCGGCAAAACGGTTATTTTTTAGTTGGGGAGACCTTGGCACTAAAGCGGTTGTTAGAAAGAACGATTAATCAGACATTAGCCTTTTCGTCTGGAAAATGGCTTTTAACCTATGTTTTGAAAGAGTTGACATTTGATGATGCGAGCCAGAAAATCACAAATATCCTTCATACTTTAGCGAGTCAATATCGTTTATCATTTATTTCGGAAAAAAGTCGTGAACTAACCTATTTGTTAACATTTTTAAATGCCAAACCCTTCTCGCCCGCCGGAACAATCCAGCAGATCTATCACGAATTGGGTGATTATTATCCTTTCACTAGCTTATTAGAGGAATTCTATTGCTATTATCCCAACCTAGAAAGGGAAAATGATTTTATTATAACACGACTTATTGGATGTATCCAAGGTGACCTGCACCATTTTTATCAAGAAGAAGTATATCTCATTATGGAAGAAATTATCAATTCTGTCTTGGTTAATACAGGTTTGACGCTAAAGGATAGCCTAGATTTACGTAAAAATTTATACAGTCATCTTCTGCCTGCCTATTATCGTATACGCTATGATGTGGAAATGGTAAACCCGTTGAAAGAACAGATTAAAGAAGATTATGCATCACTATTTTATTTGGTTAAACGAAGTCTTCTCCCTCTGGAACGAAGACTGAAAAAAGCAATTAGTGATGATGAGGTTGCTTATTTTACTATTCATTTTGGAAGTAAGTTAGAACGGCCGGCTAAGTCAGAAAAAAACCAATTGGTAGCTTTGTCGGTTTGTCCCAATGGTGTGAGTTCCTCTTTGATCTTACAATCTGAATTAAACGGCTTATTTCCACAGATTCAATTTATTGAAATTCATCAATTGGGAGATTTAGCTTTTCTTGATACTTCAACTTATGATCTGGTTTTTTCAACGGTAGATTTTCAAAGCGAAAAACCTGTTTATATCACACAACCATTAATGGGTGCTGTGGAAAAGATGTTATTGAAAAAGACCGTTTGTGAGGACTTTAATCTTCCCATTTCAAATCCAGTTACAGTTAATGAACTGTTAGATATTATTAGTAAACATACCACAATTACAGATAAAGAAGGTTTGACGCGTGATCTATCACAATATATTATTGGTAATCATCTCAAAAAAGAATTAGGAGGAAAAGGATTATTGGACTTATTAAAAAAAGAATTTATTCAACAATGTCAAGAAGTAGCTAACTGGCAAGAAGCCATTCGCTTAGCAGCTCAGCCATTGTTAAAAGAAAACATTATTGAAGAAAGATATATTGATGGGATGATTGCTTCGGTTAATGAATTAGGAGCCTATATTGTGTTAGCTCCTAAAGTCGCTGTCCCGCATGCTTCTCCTGATAAAGGCGCTAATGCGTTGGGGATTTCTCTTTTGAAATTAGAAAAACCAGTTAGTTTTGATATTAAGGAAGAAGGAGATGAAGAAAAGGATGTACAACTCATTTTTGCCTTAGCTGCGATTGACTCTAGTTCCCACTTAAAAGCCTTGCAAGAATTGTCCTTGATTCTTGACGATGATCAGAACATTGAGGCTATTATTGCAGCCAAAGATAAAAAAGAAATTTTAAACATTATGGCAAATATTATTGAAGAAGGAGATTTATAAGATGTTGAAAATTGTAACAGTATGTGGAAATGGAATTGGCTCAAGTCTATTGCTTCGTATGAAAGTGGAAGCTATTGCCAAAGATTTAGGAATTGCTGTTGATGCTGAATCATGCGACTCTAATGCAGCTGTTGGTAAGGGGGCAGATCTCTTTGTAACAGTAAAAGAGTTTAAAGATATTTTTCCTGAAGGAACAAAGCTCTGTATCGTTAAAAGCTATACAAATCGGAAAAAAATTGAAGAAGATTTGGTACCAGTTCTAAAAGAAATGTCTGGTCAAGATTAAGAAAAGGGGAAGTTTAATGGAAGCAATATTATCATTTTTTAGGGACATTTTAAAAGAACCTGCTTTTTTAATGGGACTCATTGCCTGTGTTGGCTTACTAGCTTTAAAAACTCCATGGCATAAGGTTTTAACAGGAACTATGGGGCCTATTCTTGGTTATTTGATGTTAGCAGCAGGTGCTGGAGTTATTGTGTCAAATTTGGATCCCCTGTCCCAATTGATTGAACATGGTTTTAACATTACAGGTGTTGTCCCAAACAATGAGGCGGTCACATCAGTAGCTCAAAAAATTCTCGGAGTAGAAACCATGTCTATCTTGGTAGTCGGACTCTTATTGAACTTAGCCTTTGCGCGCTTCACGCGCTTCAAATATATTTTCTTGACAGGACATCATAGTTTCTTTATGGCTTGTCTATTATCGGCAGTACTGGGAGCAGTAGGTTTCAAAGGAGCTGCACTCATTCTTTTAGGTGGTTTTTTACTTGGAGCTTGGTCTGCCATCTCACCGGCTATTGGTCAAAAATACACCCTCAAAGTTACTGATGGTGATGAAATAGCTATGGGGCATTTTGGTAGTCTAGGTTATTACTTATCTGCTTGGGTAGGTAGCAAAGTTGGAAAGGGTAGCCAAGATACCGAAGAACTTGAAATTTCTGAAAAATGGAGTTTTTTACGAAATACAACTATCTCCACTGGTCTAATAATGGTTATTTTCTATTTAATTGCAACAGTGGCTTCTATTCTGAGAGATCCGGCTGTCGCTAACAAATTAGCTGCGGGGCAAAATCATTTCATTTTTGCTATCAAGAGTGGGTTGACCTTCGCGGTAGGTGTTGCCATCGTATATGCTGGTGTTCGAATGATTTTAGCAGACTTAATCCCAGCCTTTCAAGGTATTGCTGATAAGTTGATTCCAAATGCTATTCCAGCTGTAGACTGCGCCGTTTTCTTTCCTTATGCACCAACTGCCGTTATCCTAGGTTTTGCCTCTAGTTTTATCGGCGGACTTATTGGTATGCTTATTTTAGGCGCAGCCGGCGGTGTGCTCATCATCCCAGGGATGGTTCCACACTTCTTCTGCGGTGCAACTGCGGGTATCTATGGGAACTCAACTGGTGGGCGTCGAGGTGCCATCGTTGGGGCTTTTGTCAATGGTTTATTCCTAGCTTTCTTACCTGCTATGCTATTACCAGTATTAGGAAAATTAGGATTCTCAAATACAACATTTGGTGATTTTGATTTTGGTGTTCTTGGTATTCTCCTTGGACGACTTGGTACTTCAATAGGTCAAGTTGGTATTTATATAGTGATTGCAGTAATGGCCTTAGTGTTGATTATTCCAAGTTTTATGTCGAAATCAAACCAAGCTATTAATAATATTACTGAAGAAAAATAAAGGAGGTTTTCATGGAAAAACAACTAAAGGTTAAGATCTTTTCAGACGGTGCTGTGCTAGAAAACATGATAACAGATTTAAACTCTGGTCTAGTCACAGGTTTTACAACCAATCCAAGTTTAATGAAAAAAGCTGGTATTACTTCTTATATTGGATTTGCTAAAGAGGTTTTAGGCAAAATCACAGAATACCCCGTATCATTTGAAGTCTTTGGGGATGATATTGCGACAATGCGTAAGGAAGCAGAACGGATTGCTAAACTTGGTGACAATGTTTATGTTAAAATTCCGGTGACGACTTCAAAAGGGGAGTCAACAGCTGAATTAATAAAGGAACTTTCTGAGAAAGGAATTAAGTTAAATGTAACGGCTATTTTTACTGTTGAGCAAACCCGTTTAGTTGTTGATCATTTGACATCGGGGGTTCCCGCAATTGTTTCGGTCTTTGCCGGCCGCATCGCTGATACAGGTCTAGATCCCGTACCAATTATGAAAGAAGCTTTGACAATTTGTCGTGAGAAAGAAGGTGTAGAGCTCCTTTGGGCCAGCCCTCGTGAAACTTTTAATATTTATCAAGCAGATGCACTTGGAGTTGATATTATTACTTGTACCAGTGATTTGATTGCTAAATTACCACTTGCAGGCAAAGATTTAAATCACTATTCACTTGAAACGGTACAAATGTTCTTGGAAGATAGTACAAGTTTAGGATTTAAAATTTTAGAGGACTAGTCTTGAAACATTGATTAGCTATCCTAAGAAGCTCAGAAATTGAGCTTCTTTTTTGTTTTTTTTATAAGTGGTAAAGGCGGAGAAACAGTGCTATTTTCAAGAATTTGTGGTAAAATTGTGTAGATACGACCATTTGATACAAAGAGGAGGTTGACAAGTTAGACTTGTCTGGTTGCTCTTTGTAGCAAAATCAGGAACGTATCCAAAAGATATTTTGAAAGGAAGAATTCTTGCTTGCCAGAGCAGTCAATGAATGGCACTTAGTAAGAATTCTGGTAGACATTTTATGGTTAAACAAACATTTACAAGGACTTTTGCAGGCAAACCACTCGTGGTTGAAGTTGGCCAAGTGGCGAAACAAGCAAATGGTGCAACTGTCGTACGCTATGGTGAATCAACAGTTCTAACGGCAGCAGTCATGTCTAAGAAAATGACTACAGGTGATTTTTTCCCACTTCAAGTTAATTACGAAGAAAAGATGTATGCAGCAGGAAAATTTCCCGGTGGCTTTATGAAGCGTGAAGGGCGTCCGTCTACTGACGCGACATTAACTGCTCGTCTCATAGACCGTCCGATTCGTCCTATGTTCGCAGAAGGATTTCGTAACGAGATTCAAGTCATTAACACAGTTCTTTCATATGATGAGAATGCTAGTGCTCCAATGGCAGCTATGTTCGGCTCATCACTTGCTTTATCAATCTCTGATATTCCCTTTAACGGGCCAATCGCAGGGGTACAAGTGGGGTACATTGATGGTCAATTTATCATCAACCCCGACAAAGCACAAATGGAGGCTTCGCTATTAGAATTAACAGTAGCTGGTTCCAAGGATGCTATTAATATGGTTGAATCTGGCGCGAAAGAATTGTCAGAGGACATTATGCTGGAGGCTCTATTAAAAGGTCACCAAGCTATTCAGGAATTAATTGCTTTCCAAGAAGAAATTGTTGCTGCGGTTGGTAAAGAGAAAACAGAAGTTGAATTGCTTCAAGTTGATACTGACCTACAAGCTGAAATTGTGACAAAATATAATGCTCAATTGCAAACAGCTGTGCAAGTTGAAGAGAAAAAAGCTCGTGAAGCTGCAACTGAAGAAGTTAAAGAAACTGTTAAAGCTGAGTATATGGAACGCTTTGCTGAAGATGAAAATCTAGCAACAATTATGCGTGATGTAGCAGAAATTCTAGAACAAATGGAGCATGCTGAAGTTCGTCGTTTAATTACAGAAGATAAGGTTCGTCCCGATGGTCGTAAGATTGATGAGATTAGACCACTAGATGCTCAAATTGATTTCTTGCCAAAAGTTCATGGTTCAGGACTCTTCACGCGTGGTCAAACACAAGCACTTTCAGTCTTAACTTTGGCACCTATGGGCGAAACCCAAATCATTGATGGTTTAGATGAAGAATACAAAAAACGTTTTATGCATCATTATAATTTCCCACAATATTCAGTCGGGGAAACAGGACGTTATGGAGCAGCTGGACGCCGTGAAATAGGTCATGGTGCTTTAGGAGAACGTGCCTTAGCTCAAGTTTTACCAAGTTTGGAAGAATTCCCATATGCTATTCGTTTGGTTGCTGAAGTTTTAGAATCAAATGGTTCTTCTTCTCAAGCCTCCATTTGTGCGGGAACTTTGGCTTTAATGGCAGGCGGAGTACCTATTAAGGCTCCAGTTGCTGGTATCGCAATGGGTCTTATCTCGGATGGAACAAACTACACGGTGCTTACAGATATCCAAGGCCTTGAAGATCATTTTGGCGATATGGACTTTAAAGTTGCTGGTACACGAGAAGGTATTACAGCACTTCAAATGGACATTAAAATTGAGGGCATTACCCCGCAAATTCTTGAAGAAGCACTAGCTCAAGCTAAAAAAGCTCGCTTTGAAATTTTAGACGTGATTGAAGCTACTATTGCAACACCGCGTCTCGAATTGGCACCAACAGCTCCAAAAATTGATACCATTAAAATTGATGTGGACAAAATCAAAGTGGTTATCGGTAAAGGTGGAGAAACCATTGATAAAATTATCGCGGAAACTGGTGTTAAAATTGATATTGACGATGAAGGAATGGTTCAAATTTTCTCTAGTGACCAAGAAGCAATCAACAGAACCAAAAAAATTATTGCTGGTTTAGTGCGTGAAGCTAGGGTTGGTGAAGTTTACCATGCTAAAGTAGTTCGTATTGAAAAATTTGGTGCTTTTGTTAACCTCTTTGACAAGACAGATGCCTTAGTTCATATTTCAGAAATTGCATGGACACGAACAGCCAATGTTTCGGACGTACTTGAAATAGGTGAAGAAGTTGATGTTAAAGTTATCAAGGTAGATGAAAAAGGACGCGTTGATGCGTCAATGAAAGCTTTGATCCCACGTCCTCCAAAAGCTGAGAAAAAAGAAGCAGATATTGCTAAAGATAAGGTAGCTAAGGAATCAGTGGTTTCATCAAAACAAGCTGAAACAAATGTAGAAAAATAGGATTAACGGGATATGAATGAAATAGATGCACGCTTGCGGGCTTTTATCAATGCACCGGATAACTTTTTAGATAGTGTGGGATTAGTTAATGCTTTTCATACTATTCCAGTTTGGGCAGCTAAAGAACCCTATGCTATTGAAATTGATGGTATTCAGGTGACACCGGTATTTACTGATAAGGAAGATATGGCTCTTTTTAAAGAAGAGCAAAAAAGTGCACAGAGCCACTACTGGCTTGAACGCTCTGCTATCGCTGTTTTAGAAGAGGTTATAAAATCAGGTGTAGCTGGGTTAGTCTTCAATTTGAAGAAAAAAGGTGATTTTGGTAATTCCACTATCTTTAAAAGCAGTGACATGATTCAATTCATTAATAATTACACGACTATTTTGAATGCCGTAATGAGTGATAGTAATCAAGAAGCTGATGTTATGGAAAAAATCTATTTAGTACCGGCTTTTGTGAATATTAAGAGTGAAAACACTTATGATCGATTTTTTCCAACAATGTCAACACCAGAAGGGAAATCCTATATTCCAGCTTTTACAAACTTAGAAAGTTTTGCGAAGTGGTATAATCAAGAGGAATTTGGCGGAGCTTTTAGAAAAGCTCAAGGCGTTATTTTGACATGGAAGATTGCAGATATTTATCAACCTAGGAATGGCGAAAATGAAATTGAAGAAAGTGTCGGAGTGGCCATTAATCCTTTTGATGACCAGCAAATCTTAATGGATTGGACTGATATTGATATTTAAGAGGAGGCAGAATGGGCTGGTGGAAAAAAAGTATTGATATTGTGAAAGAGTTAGACCCAGCCGCACGTAGCTCACTAGAAGTTATTTTAACTTACCCCGGATTAAAAGCTTTAGCGGCACACCGTGTTTCACATTTCTTGTGGACGAATGGCTTTAAATTATTGGCCCGGATGCACAGTCAGTTTTGGCGTTTTCTAACACATATTGAAATTCATCCAGGAGCTACTATAGCAGCAGGTGTTTTTATTGACCATGGTGCTGGCTTAGTTATTGGTGAAACAGCGGAGATTGAAGAGGGCGTTATGCTTTATCATGGCGTTACTCTAGGAGGTACAGGAAAAGATTGGGGTAAACGTCATCCAACTGTCCGTAAAGGAGCCTTGATTTCTGCTCATGCTCAGATTATAGGCCCTATTGAAATCGGAGCGGGTGCTAAAGTAGGAGCAGCAGCTGTGGTTCTATCTGATGTTCCAGAAGATGTGACAGTGGTTGGAGTGCCGGCTAAAGTGGTTCGTGTTCATGGCCAAAAAGATGTGCTTAAAATTCAGTCAATTGAGCATCAACGTGAGGAATCTTATTACTCTTCAAAATTATAAAAAGAAATAAGCAAAGGAAAGAATGCATGATCAAAATATATGATACAATGACCCGCAGTTTACGTGATTTTGTTCCCTTAAAGGAAAATCAAATCAGTATGTATGTCTGTGGACCAACTGTTTATAATTACATTCATATTGGGAATGCACGATCTGCTGTGGCCTTTGATACTATTCGTCGCTATTTTGAATATAGTGGCTATAATGTTAATTATATTTCCAACTTTACAGATGTAGATGATAAAATTATTAAAGCCGCTGCTGAAGCGGGAATATCTCCGAAAGCCTTAGCTGATAAATTTATTGAAGCTTTTATGGCTGACACAAAACAATTAGGCATCAAACCTGCCAGTCAAAACCCAAGGGTTATGGATTATATGGGAGAAATTATAACCTTTGTGCAAGAGCTTATTCAAAAAGGCTTTGCCTATGAATCAGCTGGAGATGTTTACTTTCGCGTCACCAAATCGGAGAATTATGCTCGGCTTGCCAACAAAACGCTAGCAGACCTTGAAGTAGGAGCTAGTGGCCGGACTGATGCTGAAATGGCTTTAAAGGAAAATCCACTTGATTTTGCTCTTTGGAAATCGGCTAAGCCGGAGGAAATTTCTTGGGACAGTCCTTGGAGTAAAGGACGTCCAGGTTGGCATATTGAGTGTTCGGTCATGGCAACAGAAATTTTAGGGGATACCATTGATATTCACGGTGGCGGTGCGGATTTAGAGTTTCCACACCATACTAACGAAATTGCCCAGTCAGAAGCTAAAACAGGCCAAAGATTTGCCAACTATTGGATGCACAATGGTTTTGTCAATGTGGATAATGAAAAGATGTCCAAGTCGCTTGGCAATTTTGTAACCGTGCATGATATGCTAGAATCAGTAGATGGTCAAGTGCTCCGCTTTTTCTTAGCAACACAACAATATCGAAAACCTATCAATTTTACTGAAAAAGCCATTCATGATGCTGAAGTCAACCTTAAGTACTTAAAGAATACTTACCTACTTCCTCTTCAAACGATGTCTGATACTAATCGCTTGTTTGATTTCAAAAAGTCTTTCAAAGAGGCTATGGACGATGATTTCAATGCTGCTAATGGTATAACGGTAATTTTTGATTTTGCTAAATGGATTAATTCTGGTCATTATGATCAAACCATCAAAACTGCTTTTGGAGAAATGTTAGAGGTTTTTGGTATTGTTTTTCAAGAAGAAGTTTTAGACAGCGAAGTTGAAGCTTTGATTGCGGAACGACAAACAGCGCGTGCGGCACGTGATTTTGCTAAAGCTGATAGCATTCGTGATCAACTTGCTACACAAGGGATAAAACTCTTGGATACAAAAGATGGTGTGAGGTGGACACGTGACTGATATTGATGTCAATCTCATTAACGGTATTGCATTAGCCTTTGAGGGGGATGCCGTTTACTCTTATTATATCCGTAAGCACTTGATTTTTACAGGTCAAACCAAACCTAATCAGTTACACCACTTAGCAACGCGTTATGTATCTGCAAAGGCACAGGCAAGTCTTGCTCAGAAAATGTTAGAAGCTCAGCTATTAACAGAAAAAGAAGAGGACATTTACCGACGTGGTCGCAATACCAATAGCCATACCAAGGCTAAAAATGCTGATGTGGTCACTTACCGCATGTCAACAGGGTTTGAAGCTCTCATGGGATATTTGGATATGACTGATCAAAAGGAACGTTTGGAAGCCCTGATTACTTGGTGTATTGACGAGGTCGAAAAGACGACGGAAAAAGAGAGTTAATGCCTCTCTTTTTTTCGTGCTCTGTGTAGAGGTAAGTGACCACATCGAAAAACTATCATCGAGTTTTTTCTTGTAAAATGCTCCTTTTTTATATACAATGACAGTAGTAGGAGAATCAGGAGGACAAATGATGAAAAAAATGAGAGATTTAAAAGTTATTTGCTGTTTTGCCGCATTTATTTTGGGGCTCGCTACATTTATAACAGTGCCACAAGTGTCTGCTGAAGAACATATTGCACCGGTAAAAACAGAAACCGCTTCAGAACAAACTAGTGGGCTAATGGTTAATGCTCAACTGCGTGAACGACAACCTATTATCGATTGTAAATTAGCTATTAGCCCAGAATTGGCAAAAGGAGGAGAAGCTATTATTCAGTTATTGGATAGCCAAGGCAATGTTTTAGCGACTATTCCTTACCAGATGCAAGCTGGTTGGCAAAGTATGATAGCTTGGTTTGATATGACGGGCTATAAAGCTGGTGATTACAGTATTAAAACGAGTTACAATGGCCAAAGTGCGCAGACTGACCTAATACACTATCACCTAAAATAAGCTCTTTTCAGACAGCACTCCTGCCAGTAACTGGTAGGAGTTTTAAATTGAGCGAAAAAAGATTCAGGTAGGTCTCTCTTTGTCTGCTTTCGTGTTATAATAGGACTTATGAAAGAAAATGATATGATTGAAACTAATGACGTGGTCTATGGGGTACATGCAGTAACCGAGAGCCTAAATGCTAATACTGGAAATAAACTTTACATTCAAGAAGATTTACGAGGGAAAAATGTAGATACCATTAAGAATCTAGCAAGAGACAAAAAAGTTTCCATCTCTTGGGCTCCTAAAAAAACCTTATCTGATATGACAGAAGGAGCTGTGCACCAAGGGTTTGTACTTCGTGTCTCTGCCTTTGCTTACAGTGAGTTGGAAGCTCTTATTGCAAAAGCAGAGAAGGAAGAAAATCCATTAATATTAGTTCTAGATGGCTTAACAGACCCTCATAACTTTGGTTCTATTTTGAGAACAGCAGATGCTACAAAAGTGTGTGGTGTAGTTATTCCAAAGCACCGTGCTGTCGGAGTAACGCCAGTTGTAGCAAAAACATCAACAGGTGCAGTAGAACATGTTCCTATCGCTAGGGTCACTAATCTTAGCCAAACCTTGGACAAACTGAAGGAAGCCGGTTTTTGGATTTTTGGGACCGATATGGATGGGACACCAGTTCAGGAATGGAATACATCAGGAAAGCTAGTTCTTATCATAGGTAGTGAGGGAAAAGGCATTTCAACTAATATCAAAAAACAAGTAGATGAAATGATTACGATTCCCATGGGTGGTCATGTGCAGAGCTTGAATGCAGGTGTCGCAGCGGCTGTGCTGATGTATGAAGTTTTCCGCCATAAACTCTAGGATAATTATGAAGAAAAAAATACTCTTAGTTGACGGCTATAACATGATTGCTTTTTGGGAAGAAACGCGTCAACTCTTTAAAACCAATCAGTTAGATCAGGCTAGAACAATTCTTTTAAATAAGCTCAACAACTACGCGCATTTTGAAAAAATTGATATTATCTGCGTTTTTGATGCACAATTCGTACCAGGGGTACGTCAACGTTATGATCAATATATGATTTCTGTCATTTTTACTGAAGAAGAAACAGCCGATTCTTATATTGAGCGGACAGCAGCAGAGCTCAATACTGTTCTTAACCTCGTTGAAGTAGCCACCAGTGATCTTAATGAACAGTGGACAATATTTTCAAAGGGGGCTCTACGAGTTCCAGCACGAGAGCTGGAAAGACGGGTCAATACCGTCAAATCAGATTTGGATCAAATGTCTAAAACGATTGAAATGAAAAGGCCAAAGCTTCGTCCTTTTGAACAAGGGAAGATGCAAGAGCTCAAAGACCTAATGGATGATTTAGATTCGGGGAGTTTCGAAAAATAGTAGACCTCTGGATATCAGAAAGGCTCTCTTTTGCAAAGAAGGGCCTTTTTGAGATTGATAATTGATAAAAATTAGGTGCTAGTACTGATAAAACCTTAAAAAGCTTGCGTCTTAGCTTAGTTTCTGCTAGAATAACAAAATAATACTTTGACAATCGAATAAAAAACATTATCAATAAGGAGCTGCCATGTCATTTTTTTTATTAACAGATTCAACAGCTGATTTGGATCCTCAATGGGCTGAAGAGCATCAAGTTGAGGTTGTGGGACTAAGCATTGAATGTGAAGGGAAGATTTATTCAACTGTAGGATCTGAGGCTTTAACGAGCCAAGATCTGTTAGCTATGATGAAAGCCGGTAGCAAACCAACAACGAGTCAGATCAACGTCGGTACTTTTGAAGAAATTTTTCGTCGTCATGCTAAAAACCAAGATGACCTTCTCTATATTGCTTTTTCATCGGTACTTTCAGGAACTTATCAAAGTGCTCTTATAGCTCGTGAGATGGTCTTGGAAGAATATCCTGATGCGGTAATTGAGATTGTGGATACCCTAGCGGCAGCTGGCGGGGAAGGGTATCTGTCAATTCTTGCAGCGGAAGCCAGAGACAAGGGGCGGAGTCTACAAGAAACCAAGGCTATGATTGAGGATATTCTACCTCGGCTTCGGACCTACTTTTTAGTGGATGACCTTTACCACCTCATGCGTGGTGGTCGTTTGTCAAAAAGCTCTGCTATTATAGGAAGTTTAGCAAGTATTAAACCAATTCTTTGGATTAATCGAGCAGGGAGCTTGGTGCCCATTGCAAAAGTCCGAGGACGTAAAAAGGCTATTAATGAAATCATGAAACAAGTAGTTGGAGATATTGCTCATTCAACTGTTATCATTGGTTATTCTGATGATTTGGAATCTGCTCAGAAATTGCGGGATGCTTTGCTAGAGAATCCTCAAATTAGCGATGTCTTAATTATGCCAATAGGCCCTGTTATTGCAGCTCACGTGGGCCCTAATACGCTAGCAGCATTTGCAATTGGTAAAGAAGTTCGATAAGTTATTAATAAGTCAAAATGAGTGCATAACAGTCTTTTTGTCAGATAAAATCAAAAAAATAAAAATGATAAAGTACTTGCTAGTGGCAAGTATTTTTGATATTATAGTAGGCGGTATTGTTTACCCCATTTGAAAGGCCCCGGAACCTTCCAAATACCTTTGCGTGGGACGGAACACCCACCAACACTTGTAAACAAATATTACGAATTCGTATAGGAGAAATCATGAACAAAACAACTTTCATGGCTAAAACTGGCCAAGTTGAACGCAAATGGTACGTTGTTGACGCAACAGATGTACCTCTTGGACGTCTTTCTGCAGTAGTTGCTAGCATACTTCGCGGAAAAAACAAACCAACATTTACCCCACATACTGATACAGGTGATTTTGTAATTGTTATCAATGCTGAAAAAGTTAAATTAACTGGTAAAAAAGCAACTGATAAAATTTACTACACTCACTCAATGTACCCAGGTGGATTAAAATCAATCTCAGCAGGTGAACTTCGTTCCAAAAATGCTGTGCGTTTGATTGAAAAATCTGTAAAAGGCATGCTTCCACATAACACTCTTGGACGTGCACAAGGTATGAAATTGAAAGTCTTCGTTGGCGGTGAACACACTCACGCAGCACAACAACCAGAAGTACTTGACATCTCAGGACTTATCTAAGAGGAAAGGAGCATTATATAATGGCACAAGCACAATATGCAGGAACTGGTCGTCGTAAAAACGCTGTTGCACGCGTTCGTTTACTTCCAGGAACTGGTAAAATCACAGTTAACAACAAAGATGTTGAAGAATACATCCCACATGCTGACTTACGTTTAGTTATCAACCAACCTTTCGCAGTAACATCTACTGAAGGTTCATATGATGTATTTGTAAACGTAAACGGTGGTGGTTACGGTGGACAATCAGGAGCTATCCGTCATGGTATCGCTCGTGCATTGCTACAAGTAGACCCAGACTTCCGCGACGCATTAAAACGCGCTGGACTTCTTACACGTGACGCACGTATGGTAGAACGTAAAAAACCAGGTCTTAAGAAAGCCCGTAAGGCATCACAATTCTCAAAACGTTAATATACACTTATATATCAACATTTGGAAACACTTCATGGTTCACACCATGGGGTGTCTTTTGATGATACCGCTTTATTAGTATATAGCAAGTAGGTGATTTCCCTCAACATTCAAAGGTGGAGTATTTTAAGTATTAGTCTGTTCTAGGTATATGATGATATTTTGTGTTAGGCATCCTTTGTATTTCCTTATGAAGTTACTTAATGTGATTATTTAAGAAATATTGTGAGATAACTCTCTTCATGGGATTTCTATTAAATTAGGAGAAATTAAGTCGTTAAAATGATGTCTAGAAATTAGTTTTGATTAAGAAAAATGTGTTATTATATCATAAAGATGACCACCTGTTGGCAGGCGGTGCAGACACGAGACTTGTAAAAGAAAGGAAGAGATAGATTAGAATGAGAACTAGAAATAATGTAGAATTAGTTGACAAGAGCTTCAAAATCATGTTGTTTTTCAAGCTAGCTTTTGCTGCTGGTGAATCAATTGCGGGGATACTGCTTTATTTTTTTAAAAATGAAACAATACATATGTTTATTGCTTTTTTAACTTCAGGAGAAATAGCTAAGAATCCAAACGCTTTTATTGCAAGTCATCTTGTACAACTGGGACAATTAATAACAGTTTCTGGTCAAAGGTTAGCAGCTATTTATCTCTTATTACATGGTGTATTGAAGCTTTTGACCTTATTTCTCTTGCTTCGGAGAAAGCTTTGGGCTTATCCTTTATCTATTTTAGTTTTCGTTGGTTTTATTATTTATCAATTAAGAGAATTTATGGTAACTCATCACTATAGTATGATTGCATTAACTCTTTTTGACCTTATTTTGATTTTATTAACTTACTTAGAATATAAAAATTTAAAAGGTGATTAAACGTTTTGCGAGACATCTCTTAATATGTTTTGTTAGTTAAGACAAAGAGAGGAATAAAAATGGAGTATGTTATTAATAAGTTATTGCCATCACATGAAGCACTACAGGAACTTTACTTAAGTGTTGGTTGGGATATTTATGTTGCAAGAAATAAGAATATGCAACTACTTTTAAAAAATGCTTATACATATGTCGCAGCCTGGCATGGCGAAAAATTGGTCGGTTTATGTCGAGTGATTAGTGATGGCTTGACTATTGCGTATATTCAAGATATTTTAATAAGCCCTGAATTTCAGAACAAAGGGTTAGGCTCTCATCTCATGGAGGATATATATCAACAACTAGAAGGTATACGACAAATTGTATTAATAACAGATGCAACTTCCAAAACGATCGCGTTTTACAAAGCAAATCAATTGAAAATGCTTGATGAATACGACTGTGTGGGCTTTATGAGATTAAATGATAATATTTAAATAGTGTAGAATTAACTGTTTAGAAAGTGAAATTAATAATGTACTATAAAACACAAACGGGGAATGAGCTTTATTACGAAATTCATGGGCATGGCTATCCCATTATTTTCTTTCATGGCAATGGTCAATCTTTGGCTTACTTTGAGCCACAGCTGCATTTAGCAAGTTGCTATCAGTTGATTATGATTGATACTCATGGGCATGGCAAGTCGGGAGCGCTCACCCAGAAAATGAGTTTTGCTCAAATAGCAGAGGAAATTCATGACTTATTGAATTTTCTGAAGTTGGAGAGCTATATTTTAGTAGGTCACAGTGATGGAGCTAACTTAGCTATTGCATATGAAAATCTCTTTCCCGATCGAGTAACGGGCCTGCTTCTAAATGCAGGTAATATTAGATTTACAGGCTTACATTGTCATTATATTTTTAGCATTAGTTTCAGAGTTCTGAAACTAGCTCTAGAGAGCATCGTTGACCCTGAAAAAAAGAATGCTTACTTTGTTGCTCGACTCATGATGGCAAATCAGATCATTCAGACGAGCCTTATGTCTAACACAATCCCTGTTTTTGTTCTTGTTGGTCAAAATGATATGATTCGCTCAAGTCATTCGATGACCATCGCTGAGAGCTATGATAATAGTAGGATGATTACCATACCAAAGTTAGGTCATAATATTAATAGAAAACCTACTATTCTTGATACGATATTGACAGAGTTGGTGAGAGAAGCAGTGCCGGAGCTAGGAACTTCAAGATAAACAAAAAGAACTTTTTTTAAAGTTCTCAGATTGAAGAAAAAGTCCATTTTGGACAAGTTTCTTCAATCTTTTTTCATTATCATGAAAAACAAAAACTCTCATAAATATTGGAATATCAACATTTCTAAGAGTTTAATATTTTGTCATTTTACGCAAGTCTATTCAAATTTTTTATTTTTAGGAGTTTGTCTATGTTCTCAGAATTTTTTTAAAAGTTCTTTTTATTTATCTTTGGGTTGAACTTATGAATAGTCTAGGTTTTCAAGTTAAAAACGATTAATATTATTAAATTAAAAAGATAATATATTTTATTAAGAAACAGTTTACATTTAGATGTCTGTATGGTAACATAAAAATATAATTTGTAACAAAAAAGAAATATTAGTAACAAAAAAGTAATTTAATGATGGAGAATTTATGGCAAATCGTTATGTGATTAAAATAGGTATCAGTGCGGAAGAACATGACACCTTCGTCAAAGCAAGCAAACAAATCAACTTATTACAAAGTAGTTATTGGGCTGAGGTTAAACATCATTGGCAGCATGAACGAATCGGAGTTTATCATGATAGTCAGTTAATAGCTTCCATGTCATTATTGATTAAGTCCTTACCATTAGGATTATCCATGATTTATATCCCCCGTGGACCTGTCATGGACTACAATAACCGGGACCTAGTCGTTTTTGTTGTTAACATGCTTAAGGATTATGCGAAACAAAAAAACGCCCTCGTGATTAAGTGTGATCCAGCGCTTATTTTTAAACAATATAAATTGAGTGACTCTATCCGGGCTGTTCGTAAATCTGGCCAGGATGCTATAGATGCTATGATTGATGCTGGAGCCAAATGGTCCGGTTTAACAGTGCAAATGTCTGAAACAATTCAGCCACGTTTTCAAGCAAATTGTTACCTTGACAAAGATTTAGTAGAAACGTTTCCTAAGCACACCAAACGTTTGATGACAGATGCTAGGAAAAGAGGAGTTGAAGTATATCGAGCCGCTCCCAGTGATTTAACAGCTTTTGCACAAGTGGTCTCCTTAACAGAAGATAGAAAACATATTAGTTTACGAGATTTAGATTATTTTAAACAATTAATGACGATCTACGGTGATGACGCTTATCTGCACTTGGCTAAGATTAATATTCCTACTCAGCTAAACTATCTGCAAACAGAATTATTAGAAGTGGAGCATAACTTACGTTTTGTAGAAAGTCATCAAAGAAAGAAGCTTCGCAAATTGAACAATCAGAAAGAGGCTCTGCTAAAAAATATTTCCGAATGTGAAAGGTTTTCTGAAAAGTACCCTCAAGAAGTGGTGATTGCGGGGATTCTCTCAATTGCTTATGGCCAGTCAATGGAGATGTTATATGCAGGTATGAATGATGATTTTAAAAAATATTATCCTCAATATTTACTTTATCCTAAAGTTTTTGAAGACGCCTACCATCATGGTATTAGCTGGGCTAATATGGGAGGAATTGAAGGAGATCTGAGCGATGGCTTAACGAAGTTCAAAGCAAATTTCGATCCATGTATCGAGGAATATATTGGAGAGTTTAATATTCCCGTCAGTCCTCTCTATCATCCTTTCAATTTATTTTACAAATGCCACAAACGTTTTCGTTTTTTTAGACATCATTTCCCCCGTAAATAAGTCTAATCCTATAAATTATTAAATCAGGTTAATTTTTTTATTAGTGTGATTACAACTTTATAATACCAAGCCTATGGTGATTATGCTAAAATAAGCCTATTATTTCAAATAGGGGGCAGTGATAGTGAAAAAACCGATTGTCGGAATAACTGGGAATGTCAGTAAAGAAAAAAGCAAGGATACTTGGGAGAATGGAATCACTCGAACTTATAGTTCAACTGTTTTTTTAGATATCGTCCTGAAAACGGGTGGTTTGCCTATCATTTTACCGATCGGTTCAGAGCAGACGGTCAAAGATTATGTGACAATGGTTGATAAATTGATTCTAACTGGAGGTCAACATGTCTCCCCTCACTTTTATGGTGAAAAGCGAAGCATTAAAAGTGATGATTACAATGAAGATAGAGATGTTTTTGAGAGTCAATTAATTATGGAGGCACTCAAACAAAATAAGCCCATACTAGCGATTTGTCGTGGTGCCCAACTAGTCAATGTCGTCTTAGGTGGAACTTTAAATCAGTCTATATCTAACCATTGGCAAGAGCAAGCGCCAAATCAGGCTCACCAATCTATCCATGTTTCTGAAGGTAGTATTTTGTTTCCTATCTATGGAAATAGTAGTCAGGTTAATTCACTACATATACAGTCTATAAAGACATTAGCCCCTGAATTGAAAGCAATCGCTTGGGATAATAAAGATCAGACTATTGAGGCTGTATATAGTTGTAAACATCGTCTATTAGGTTTACAATGGCATCCAGAATTACTCTTATCAACAAAACCGGAGAATCAGGCAATTTTTGATTTTTTTGTCAATCAATTGTAAGTTGAATAGAAGGTTTGTAACTTTTTAACGATAATAGAAATTTAATCCGATAATTATCATCTACGACCTCTGTACGTACCAAGTCAAATGGAGAAAGTTTCAAAAGGAGCCTTGGTGTAATAAAAAAGCAACTAGCTATCAATCAGCTAGTTGCTTTTTATTCGAAGGTGTAGTTAATCCGCCAATATAGATGCTATCCATGGTTTAGTTTTTTACGAAAAGGGATTATAAAATCGTCCACGATTACTAAAAAATAAAAGGATGGTAATTAAGACGATAAATAGCGCAAGTCCAATAGCTAAATAATCTGCTTTAGTAAAAGGCTTGGCACTGTACCAAGTTCGTTTCTTTTCTTTACCGAAACGCCGCAGTTCCATAGCTGTAGAGACGGTGTCAATTCGTTCTAAAGAACTGAAAATAAGTGGAATAATGATTTGCAGGTTACCTTTAATCCGGTCAATTAATTTAGCTTTTTGGGATAATTCAAGACCACGAGCTTCCTGTGATGTTCGAATGGTGTGAAATTCTTCTTGCACATCTGGGATATAGCGTAAAGTCAAGCTAAGAGCGTAGGCAACTTTGTATGGTAAGCCAATTTGATTTAAACTAGAGGCGAATTGGCTAGGGTGAGTGGTAGTTAGAAATAATATAGCTAGCGGAACTGTCGAGAAATATTTTAAACCGAGATTGAGCAAATAAAATAGTTCTTGGCTGGTCAGATTATAACTTCCCCAGCCTTTTATCAAGACTGTTTGTGACTGATAAATCTCTTGTCCGTAGGTCGGTGCAAAAAGGTAAACCATAAGGATATTCATGATAGCAAAGAAAGTCACGAATGAAATGACAAATGATATGTTTTTCCAAGGGATTTTAGCCGTTCTTAATAAGTAAAGAGATAGTAGCCCAATAAAAAGAATGAGACGGGTATCGTAAGTTGTCATACAGGCAACAGAGACTAATATAAAAAAGATCAGTTTGCTGGCGCCAGATAACTGATGAATAAATGTTCCAGTGTTATGGTAACCGATCAATCTCTGAGGCATGTCGTCCCCTTTCTTTTGCAATATAGTATCTTGTCATATCAATTGGATTGCAAGCTGTTTTTTCTGCTAAGTGGAATAAACTAGTCTTTTTTAAATAGGCTTTATTAAGAATATCTTCATCTGAAAGTATGTTCTCAGGCTTATCATCTGCGATGATGTGACCATGACTAAGGACAATAGCCCGATCGGCATATTCCATCATCAATTGCATATCATGCGTAATCATAACAATGGTATGCCCTTTTTGGTGAAGTTGGTTCAGAAAATTCATTATTTCAGTGTAGTTTTTCTTATCTTGTCCGGCTGTTGGTTCGTCTAAAATAATAATTTCTGCTCCTAGAACAAGAATAGAAGCAATCGTTACCCTTTTTTTCTGTCCAAAAGAAAGGGCAGAGATAGGCCAATTGCGATAGGGATATAAGCCACAGGTTTGCAATGTTTCATTGACTTTGTGTGTTATTTCGTCTTCTGTAAAGCCACGTAAGCGTAACCCTTCAGCTACTTCGTCAAATATGGCAGATTTGCTAATCATCTGATTGGGGTTTTGTAGGACATAGCCTATTCTATCCGCACGTTCCTTAATGGAATCCCTAGAGATATCTTTTCCACCGTAGGTCATAGTGAAGTCACCTTCAAGGAATTGACACATGATTTTTGCTAAAGTTGATTTTCCGGCACCATTTTGTCCAACAATAGCCACTCTTTCTGCTTTGTTTAGAGTTAAGTTTATGTTATCAAGTATAGGGGTGTTTTTATCATAGCTAAAGGTTAAGTTTTGGATACTTAGGAGAGGTTCTTTTGGGATGTCGACTTCTTGTCGTTTTGGACCGCTTAGTGTTGTGATAGGAGGTAAGTCTAAATTATCAAGTTGGTCAAGCTGGCCTAGGGTTCTAATATCAAA
The DNA here is from genome assembly GCF_901542335.1 of Streptococcus porcinus. Lineage (NCBI taxonomy): Bacteria > Bacillati > Bacillota > Bacilli > Lactobacillales > Streptococcaceae > Streptococcus > Streptococcus porcinus. The sequence goes on from NZ_LR594036.1 coordinate 328,527, forward strand.
GCCGAAATCGCGTAAACAAGTTAGGTATAGTGGTTCTCTGATGCCATTTTGCTCGAGGATATTGCTAGCGAGCAACTGATCTGAGCTTCCATCAAAGAGAATAATACCATCATTAATTAGGATAATTTTATCAACGTGGCGATAAAGAACATCTTCCAAACGATGCTCAATGATGATGGTGGTTGCTTGGGTACTCTTATGGATACGATCAATTAAATCAATGGTATCCAGTCCGGACCTTGGGTCTAAATTAGCTAATGGCTCATCAAATAAGAGGATGGGGCTTTCATCGATCAGAACGCCTGCCAAACTAACCCTCTGCTTTTGTCCTCCAGAAAGGTCTTGAGGCCGTTTAGCTAGATGATTGCTTATATCAAGTGTTTTGCTCCAATAATTGATGTGGTTATTCATCTCTGACTGTGGGATACAATCATTTTCTAAAGCAAAGGCGATATCTTCAGCTACCGAAAGTCCAATAAATTGGCCATCGGGATCTTGGAGAACGGTTGATACTAATTTTGATTTTTCATAAATAGATAAATCAAAAGCTTCTTTATCGTTGATAAGCAAGGAGCCACTGTGCTCACCTTTAAAATGGTTGGGGATAATCCCATTTAAACAGTTACCAATTGTTGACTTACCGCTGCCAGAGGGCCCGATAATTAGCACTTTTTGCCCCTTCTCTATAGCTAGATTAAGATTTGAAAGTGTCGGTAGGGATTGAGCGTCATATTTAAAACTGAAATTTTTGAATTGGATAGCATTAGTCATTAGTTTTTGAATTTTAATCCTTTGTCAGGCTACCTGATTTGGTACGAGTATTGGTGTAAGCAACTAAGAGTAAGGTTCCACCAATACCGATTGTAACAATATTTGCTAGGCCTGCAAAAAGCCCCTGGGTAAAAACTTTATTAGCTGGCTCATGATAAATAAGCACATCACCTAGCGGTGCAACAAGAGCCCAAGAAATAATATTTACAACAATTTGAGTAATATTAAATAGAAAAATGTCCTTTTTGGTAAAAATGCCTTGTGTCAATTTTAATTTTTTTTGTAAGAAACCAATACCTAACCCAACAAGTGCACTAGGGATAACCCAGGACCACCAAACTGATCCATAAGAAATCATATCTTTAAGCATATGACCAAAGAAACCAATGAAAAAACCGGCTATCGGACCGAAAACAACAGCAAATAAAGCTTGTACGGCATACTGTAAAGAGATTGTTGTATTGGTAAAAACGGTAATAGGTACAAAAATACCAATGATAATAAACAAAGCAGCACCGATGCCAATAGCAACAACGGTTTTAATGGATAAGTTATTCATAATATAATCCTTTTTCTTCTATAAAAAAGTAGCAACAATTGGTTTAGTTAATGAAATTTTCTTAATATTAGCTCATTTTCTTGATATCAAGATGCCAGTTTTGTCCGACACCAATGTTATAAGCTTTTGCAAAAGAACCTTGATTGATAGCTAAGCCGACACGGTAAAGTGAATTAATGTAAAGAATTGGTTGACCAATGCGAACATCAGCAAATGACTTTCCATAGGTTACTTGATTTTGATAAACTAGCATATCATTATTAAATATAGTAACTTCGAAACGATCACCAAATTCAGGACGGAGGTGTTGGAATTCTGCTCTGGTTATTGATGTCCATAAAGAGCCAAATCGAACATCTAAGATGTCGATGACACCACTCACGATCCCCTCATTGATTACAGTGTTGACAACAGGAACCTCGACAATAGCATCAACCGATAACTCCGGGCCAACTTCTTCAAAAGAAATATGTCCAGAGGCAAGTTTTGCTCCCGTATAAGCATAAACATCTCTACCGTGGAAAGTATAGGAAAATTCAGTATTTTCACGTCTGTTTTTCACTTCCGAAATTTCTCTAATTGCTTCAATACCAATATGTTTTTTTATGTAAGAAAGAGTACCATTATCAGGTGTAACAATGTATTGATTGTTTTTAGTTAAGGCAACAACGCTTTTACGTTTTGAACCTACTCCAGGGTCAACTACGGAAACAAAAGTAGTACCTTCGGGCCAGTAATTAATAGTTTGGAAGAGCCGATAAGAGGCTTCAAAAATGTTATATGGTGAGATATCATGGGTTAGATGATGAACTTGAATAGCTTGGTCTTCTTGTAAGGCTACACCAACCATGGCAGAAACTGCTCCATCGACTAAGCCAAAGTCAGATTGTAAAACCAGTAAATTATTAGACATGGTTAATCACTCCTCCGTTATCATAATACCTTTATTTTATCATAAAGACTCACTTAAAAGAATAGGAAATTATGCTGAGGTTCCTATAGTCAAGAACTATAGGAACAAAACTGCAAAAGCTAAGGAATGAAACCAATATAGAAGTAGCAATAATATATATGGATATTGTAAAATCTTTAATATAGGAAAAACAGAAAAAAACTTTTCAAATTAGAAATAATTATCTTGACAAAGTGTAAAAAGGTGGGTATACTAATAAAGTTGCTAAAAGAGCAACCCAGTCATCATCAAAGCCAAATAAATTGAAAAAAGATATTGACAAAGAAGATGATAGCTGATAGAATAAAATAGTTGTCTCGTAAGAGATTCAAGACCTTTGAGAACTGAATAAGACAAGAAAAAACCAAACGTGAGGGTGATATGCAAGACATATTACCCGTCAATCAAAAAAGTAATAAATCTGTCAGCGACAGAAAAAGAACGAGTAAGTTCAAACTAAAATGAGAGTTTGATCCTGGCTCAGGACGAACGCTGGCGGCGTGCCTAATACATGCAAGTAGAACGCAGAGGACAGGTGCTTGCACCAGTCTAATGAGTTGCGAACGGGTGAGTAACGCGTAGGTAACCTACCTTATAGCGGGGGATAACTATTGGAAACGATAGCTAATACCGCATGAAAGTAGAAGACACATGTCATCTACTTAAAAGGGGCAAATGCTCCACTATGAGATGGACCTGCGTTGTATTAGCTAGTTGGTGAGGTAAAGGCTCACCAAGGCGACGATACATAGCCGACCTGAGAGGGTGATCGGCCACACTGGGACTGAGACACGGCCCAGACTCCTACGGGAGGCAGCAGTAGGGAATCTTCGGCAATGGGGGGAACCCTGACCGAGCAACGCCGCGTGAGTGAAGAAGGTTTTCGGATCGTAAAGCTCTGTTGTTAGAGAAGAACGGTAATGGGAGTGGAAAATCCATTACGTGACGGTAACTAACCAGAAAGGGACGGCTAACTACGTGCCAGCAGCCGCGGTAATACGTAGGTCCCGAGCGTTGTCCGGATTTATTGGGCGTAAAGCGAGCGCAGGCGGTTTGATAAGTCTGAAGTTAAAGGCTGTGGCTTAACCATAGTTCGCTTTGGAAACTGTCAAACTTGAGTGCAGAAGGGGAGAGTGGAATTCCATGTGTAGCGGTGAAATGCGTAGATATATGGAGGAACACCGGTGGCGAAAGCGGCTCTCTGGTCTGTAACTGACGCTGAGGCTCGAAAGCGTGGGGAGCAAACAGGATTAGATACCCTGGTAGTCCACGCCGTAAACGATGAGTGCTAGGTGTTAGGCCCTTTCCGGGGCTTAGTGCCGGAGCTAACGCATTAAGCACTCCGCCTGGGGAGTACGACCGCAAGGTTGAAACTCAAAGGAATTGACGGGGGCCCGCACAAGCGGTGGAGCATGTGGTTTAATTCGAAGCAACGCGAAGAACCTTACCAGGTCTTGACATCTTTCTGACCGTCCTAGAGATAGGATTTCCCTTCGGGGCAGGAGAGACAGGTGGTGCATGGTTGTCGTCAGCTCGTGTCGTGAGATGTTGGGTTAAGTCCCGCAACGAGCGCAACCCCTATTGTTAGTTGCCATCATTAAGTTGGGCACTCTAGCGAGACTGCCGGTAATAAACCGGAGGAAGGTGGGGATGACGTCAAATCATCATGCCCCTTATGACCTGGGCTACACACGTGCTACAATGGTTGGTACAACGAGTCGCAAGCCGGTGACGGCAAGCTAATCTCTTAAAGCCAATCTCAGTTCGGATTGTAGGCTGCAACTCGCCTACATGAAGTCGGAATCGCTAGTAATCGCGGATCAGCACGCCGCGGTGAATACGTTCCCGGGCCTTGTACACACCGCCCGTCACACCACGAGAGTTTGTAACACCCGAAGTCGGTGAGGTAACCATTTAGGAGCCAGCCGCCTAAGGTGGGATAGATGATTGGGGTGAAGTCGTAACAAGGTAGCCGTATCGGAAGGTGCGGCTGGATCACCTCCTTTCTAAGGAAATGGAAGACGTTTGGTCATGTCTTATTTAGTTTTGAGAGGTCTTATTTAAGTCATGAGAACGTTAAGAAATCTGTATGAAAATAGGAAATTGACGCTGTGTGCTTGCACAGAAGGAAATTTATCTTTTTCACTAAGATTTTAGTTCGAATACAATTAAGCTTCACGTAATAGAATAGTACCACCACTAATAATGTAACAACCAGTTTATTAGTCGGGGCCTTAGCTCAGCTGGGAGAGCGCCTGCTTTGCACGCAGGAGGTCAGCGGTTCGATCCCGCTAGGCTCCATTATCTAGGATACAAAGAGATGTTCGGCTTGCCGAAATTTCTGTAGAAAATTAGGAATCTGACACAGTGTGCTTGCACACAAGGAAGGTTATCTATTTTCCTAAGAAATTAATCTCGTGTTCAACTAGATAAATGATATTTGAATACGAACCTAAACTTACTAGAAATAAGTCAAAACCATCTCGTGTCTGAAGACACATCACTGGTTTGTTCCTTATTTTACGCAAGTTTTACGACAAGTCGTAACGGTTCTTAATATCATAATAGTCCATTGAAAATTGAATAACTATATCAAATTCCACGATCATACAAATGATTGTAGAAAAGTAACAAGAAATAAACCGAAAAAAAGATAAACGCGAACATATTAAAAAATAAGAAGGTCGAAAGACTGGAATAAGGTTAAGTTAATAAGGGCGCACGGTGGATGCCTTGGCACTAGAAGCCGAAGAAGGACGTGACTAACGACGAAATGCTTTGGGGAGCTGTAAGTAAGCGCTGATCCAGAGATGTCCGAATGGGGGAACCCACTAACTAATGGTTAGTATCCATGACTATAAAGGTCATGAGAAGGAAGACGCAGTGAACTGAAACATCTAAGTAGCTGCAGGAAGAGAAAGCAAACGCGATTGCCTTAGTAGCGGCGAGCGAAACGGCAGGAGGGCAAACCGAGGAGTTTACTCCTCGGGGTTGTAGGACTGCGACGTGGGACTTTAATTTAATAGAAGAATTACCTGGGAAGGTAAGCCAAAGAGAGTAACAGCCTCGTATTTAAAATTGAATTGAGCCCTAGCAGAATCCTGAGTACGGCGAGACACGCGAAATCTCGTCGGAATCTGGGAGGACCATCTCCCAACCCTAAATACTCTCTAGTGACCGATAGTGAACCAGTACCGTGAGGGAAAGGTGAAAAGCACCCCGTGAGGGGAGTGAAATAGAACCTGAAACCGTGTGCCTACAACAAGTTCGAGCCCGTTAATGGGTGAGAGCGTGCCTTTTGTAGAATGAACCGGCGAGTTACGTTATGATGCGAGGTTAAGTTGAAGAGACGGAGCCGTAGGGAAACCGAGTCTTAAAAGGGCGACTTAGTATCATGATGTAGACCCGAAACCATGTGACCTACCCATGAGCAGGTTGAAGGTGCGGTAAAACGCACTGGAGGACCGAACCAGGGCACGTTGAAAAGTGCTTGGATGACTTGTGGGTAGCGGAGAAATTCCAAACGAACTTGGAGATAGCTGGTTCTCTCCGAAATAGCTTTAGGGCTAGCGTCGATGTTAAGTCTCTTGGAGGTAGAGCACTGTTTGGGTGAGGGGTCCATCCCGGATTACCAATCTCAGATAAACTCCGAATGCCAAGTAGATATAATCGGCAGTCAGACTGCGAGTGCTAAGATCCGTAGTCGAAAGGGAAACAGCCCAGACCACCAGCTAAGGTCCCAAAATAATTGTTAAGTGGAAAAGGATGTGGGGTTGCACAGACAACTAGGATGTTAGCTTAGAAGCAGCTATTCATTCAAAGAGTGCGTAATAGCTCACTAGTCGAGTGACCCTGCGCCGAAAATGTACCGGGGCTAAAACAATTTACCGAAGCTGTGGATTACTAGTAATAGTAATGGTAGGAGAGCGTTCTATGTGTGAAGAAGGTATACCGTGAGGAGTGCTGGAACGCATAGAAGTGAGAATGCCGGTATGAGTAGCGCAAGACAGGTGAGAATCCTGTCCACCGTAAGACTAAGGTTTCCAGGGGAAGGCTCGTCCGCCCTGGGTTAGTCGGGACCTAAGGAGAGACCGAAAGGTGTATTCGATGGGCAACAGGTTGATATTCCTGTACTAGTATGTATAGTGATGGAGGGACGCAGAAGGCTAACTAAAGCGTGCGAATGGAAGAGCACGTCTAAGCAGTGAGGTGTGGTATGAGTCAAATGCTTATACCTGATACATTGAGCTGTGATGGGGAGCGAAGTTTAGTAGCGAAGTTAGTGATGTCACACTGCCAAGAAAAGCTTCTAGCGTTTAACTACATACTACCCGTACCGCAAACCGACACAGGTAGTCGAGGCGAGTAGCCTCAGGTGATCGAGAGAACTCTCGTTAAGGAACTCGGCAAAATGACCCCGTAACTTCGGGAGAAGGGGTGCTGTCAGCGATGACAGCCGCAGTGAATAGGCCCAAGCAACTGTTTATCAAAAACACAGCTCTCTGCTAAATCGTAAGATGATGTATAGGGGGTGACGCCTGCCCGGTGCTGGAAGGTTAAGAGGAGGGTTTAGCGCAAGCGAAGATCTGAATTGAAGCCCCAGTAAACGGCGGCCGTAACTATAACGGTCCTAAGGTAGCGAAATTCCTTGTCGGGTAAGTTCCGACCCGCACGAAAGGCGTAATGATTTGGGCACTGTCTCAACGAGAGACTCGGTGAAATTTTAGTACCTGTGAAGATGCAGGTTACCCGCGACAGGACGGAAAGACCCCATGGAGCTTTACTGCAGTTTGATATTGAGTATCTGTACCGCATGTACAGGATAGGTAGGAGCCATTGAGAACGGGACGCCAGTTTCGTTAGAGGCGATGTTGGGATACTACCCTTGTGTTATGGCTACTCTAACCCAGATAGGCAATCCCTATCGGAGACAGTGTCTGACGGGCAGTTTGACTGGGGCGGTCGCCTCCTAAAAGGTAACGGAGGCGCCCAAAGGTTCCCTCAGATTGGTTGGAAATCAATCGCAGAGTGTAAAGGTATAAGGGAGCTTGACTGCGAGAGCAACAACTCGAGCAGGGACGAAAGTCGGGCTTAGTGATCCGGTGGTTCCGCATGGAAGGGCCATCGCTCAACGGATAAAAGCTACCCTGGGGATAACAGGCTTATCTCCCCCAAGAGTTCACATCGACGGGGAGGTTTGGCACCTCGATGTCGGCTCGTCGCATCCTGGGGCTGTAGTCGGTCCCAAGGGTTGGGCTGTTCGCCCATTAAAGCGGCACGCGAGCTGGGTTCAGAACGTCGTGAGACAGTTCGGTCCCTATCCGTCGCGGGCGTAGGAAATTTGAGAGGATCTGCTCCTAGTACGAGAGGACCAGAGTGGACTTACCGCTGGTGTACCAGTTGTCTTGCCAAAGGCATCGCTGGGTAGCTATGTAGGGAAGGGATAAGCGCTGAAAGCATCTAAGTGCGAAGCCCCCCTCAAGATGAGATTTCCCATGATTTAATATCAGTAAGAGCCCTGAGAGATGATCAGGTAGATAGGTTAGAAGTGGAAGTGTAGTGATACATGTAGCGGACTAATACTAATAGCTCGAGGACTTATCCAAAGATAAGAAATAGTTGTCACACGTTTATTGACAAAGAGGTAGAGTTCTTGATAAGATATAGTTATTCAATTTTGAGTGGACTAATCTTAAGTAGTGAGAACGTTAAAAAATCTGTATGAAAATAGGGAATTGAGGCTGTGTGGTTGCACACAAGGAAGTTTAACTTTTTCAGTAAGATTTAAGTTCGAATACAGTTCAATCATAAGTTAAGTGACGATAGCCTAGGAGATACACCTGTACCCATGCCGAACACAGTAGTTAAGCCCTAGAACGCCTGAAGTAGTTGGGGGTTGCCCCCTGTTAGATACGGAAGTCGCTTAGCTTAGACCACTCGATGGGAGTTTAGCTCAGCTGGGAGAGCATCTGCCTTACAAGCAGAGGGTCAGCGGTTCGAACCCGTTAACTCCCATAGTATTAATAAAGATACGAGGTCCCGTAGTGTAGCGGTTATCACGTCGCCCTGTCACGGCGAAGATCGCGGGTTCGATTCCCGTCGGGACCGTTTTAAAAGTCAGGTTGACTTTTAAAAGTTGCGGATAGAATAAGCGAAGCTTATGTCATTCGTTAATTGATTAAAAAGATGAAGATGAGACTCGTTAGCTCAGTTGGTAGAGCAATTGACTTTTAATCAATGGGTCACTGGTTCGAGCCCAGTACGGGTCATCAAGCGGGTTTGGCGGAATTGGCAGACGCACCAGATTTAGGATCTGGCGCTTAACGGCGTGGGGGTTCAAGTCCCTTAACCCGCATAACCTTAGGCCGGCTTAGCTCAGTTGGTAGAGCATCTGATTTGTAATCAGAGGGTCGCGTGTTCAAATCATGTAGCCGGCATTTACAACAATTGCGAACGTAGTTCAGTGGTAGAACACCACCTTGCCAAGGTGGGGGTCGCGGGTTCGAATCCCGTCGTTCGCTTTTGAGTGGCCGGGGTGGCGGAACTGGCAGACGCACAGGACTTAAAATCCTGCGATGGTTTACATCGTACCGGTTCGATTCCGGTCCTCGGCATTAATTTAATAAAAAGCACCCTTAGCTCAACTGGATAGAGTACCTGACTACGAATCAGGCGGTTAGAGGTTCGACTCCTCTAGGGTGCATAAATTCGGGAAGTAGCTCAGCTTGGTAGAGTACTTGGTTTGGGACCAAGGTGTCGCAGGTTCGAATCCTGTCTTCCCGATGTGATGGCGGTGTAGCTCAGCTGGCTAGAGCGTCCGGTTCATACCCGGAAGGTCGGGGGTTCGAGTCCACTCGTGCCCATTAAAGCATATGGTCCGTTGGTCAAGGGGTTAAGACACCGCCTTTTCACGGCGGTAACACGGGTTCGAATCCCGTACGGACTATAAGTTATACTCTTCTATATGAAGAGTTTTTTTGTTAGTTATATCACTATATAAAAAATGAGTAGTCTATGTCACTACTCATTTTGACTTCTAGTAGTTCTCTTAAATTCTAAGATAGTACTAGCGTTTTATGTTGTTATGTTTATATCTCAGTAGAGATACTTTGTTGGAGTGAGCTCAACTGATTTCATGTTTTAAGAGGATTGTTTCAAGTCCATCATTATCAATAGCATAGACATACTTTGGTAGAAAAGGATCATAAGGATAGTCATAGTCAAAAACGATTAGTAAGCTTCTCTTTTTATCATGGTATTCAATAGAAAGGTTGTTTTTGCTATTTTTCACTAATACGAAAAGCAAGATGCGCTCTAAAGGGAAGACACCTTTTAAATTCTCATCAATAATTTGCCAGAATGTGTCAATAATTTCTGGTGGTATTGAGGTTGCTACACCAAAGCTTGCATATCGTTCTCGAGTATTTTGAAAAGCCATAGCTATTTCCTTTCTAAATGATAAGCAAAGCACTCCGATGGGAGTGCCTGACTTTTATTAACGATTCTTCAGTTCAAGATAACGTTTGTACCAAATTTTGATATATGCTTTTGAGAAAGGTCCTTTTTCATGGTTAATCCAATCGACTAGGACTTTTACATTTTCTTTCAAAATGAAGTCAATATCAGGAGAATACTGCATTTTCTCTTTGTGTATTTCATATTCATCCACATCTAGTAATCTCTTCTCACCATCTGCAAATACTTTAACATCTAAATCGTAGTCAATATATTTTAATGCTTCACCGTCTAAAATAAAAGGACTAGCCAAGTTGCAATAATAAGAAATTCCATTATCTCTAATCATTGCAATGATGTTAAACCAGTATTTCTTATGGAAGTAAATAATGGCTGGTTCTCTAGTGACCCAGCGCCTACCATCACTTTCTGTGACTAGCGTGTGATCATTTACCCCAATCAAAGCATTTTCAGTTGTCTTTAGTACCATAGTGTCCCGCCAAGTGCGGTGTAAACTACCATCATGCTTATAACTCTGAATTGTAATAAAGTCGCCTTCCTTAGGTAATTTCATGCCTTACCAACTTTCTACAATTAAACTTATCTGATATATTCTATCACAAAAAAAGAATAAAATCACTCATTTTGAGTGACTTACAGGTATTCTCTTAAAGCTTGATTAATCGCGTCAGAATCAAATCCTTTACGATAGAGTGCTTGAAAAAGTCTTTGTCGAAGTTCATAGCCGTCCCACTTTTTACTGAATTTGCGATGCTGCTTTGTCAATTCTTTTGTTAATAGATGATTACTTAGCTCCTGATCTTGTTCCAACTCGAGGTGTCCTAAAGCGGACTTCGCCAAATCATAGGAGAATCCCTTAGTAATAATGGACTGGGTAATTTTATCTTTTAATGCTTTTTCGGGTAGTTTTCCCTGATATTTAGAAAGCAATTTTTTGACTAATTTTTCTACAAGAGGAGAATAATCATAATTAGTGAGGTGTTGATCAATTAGTGATGGAGAGATGCCTTTTTGTAAAAGTTTTTGCTTCAGAACGTGGGGGCCTCTATCTCCAGATAATATATTTTGTCTGAGATAAGCCTCAATATACTTAGTATCATTAATCCAGTTATTTTCTTCTAAATCATTGATAATTTGATCAATTGTGATTTTATCGATCTCATTTTTGTAAAGATAATCAATCACTTGTTTTTTGGTTCTAACTTGGAATGAAATGTAATAAAGGGCGAGGTTCTTGCCATGTGAAAATTGAGCGAACACTTTTATCTCATTTAGTTGCTCGCGGCTTATCTCCATATCCTTAGATAGCATAAATTTAACAATAGTGTCTTCAGTAACATATAGTTTTTCACTATGATCCAATTCAAGCAGATAGAGCCGTTTTTTCTTTTCAATTTTGCTTATTTTCATATTAATTATTATAACAAATAAATGGTAAAATAGTAGAAAAGGATTTTCACTAGTGTTTTGAGAATTGCTAAGCAGATGGGAAAAGGGTTTATATGCAAGTTATCAGAGAAAAACAAAAAATTAAACTAAAGGTAAAGCGAATGGGGATTAACGGTGAAGGTATCGGTTTTTATAAAAAGACCTTAGTTTTTATACCAGGTGCCTTAAAGGGAGAAGAAGTTCTTTGCCAAGTCACCTCAGTCAATCAGCGTTTCCTCTATGCTAGGCTAATAACAATTCTTAAAGCCTCCAAGGATCGAGTACAACCTCGTTGCCCTATTTATGAAGACTGCGGAGGTTGTCAAATTATGCACTTAGCTTATCCTAAGCAGTTGGACTTTAAAGATGATGTTATTCGTCAGAGCCTTAAAAAATTTCAGCCACAGGGCTTTGAAAATTTTACCATCAAGCATACTATTGGTATGGTAGAACCATGGCATTATCGGGCTAAATTGCAGTTTCAGACGAGATCATTTGGTGGGAAGGTGCATGCCGGTTTATTTGCTGAAGGCAGTCACCGTTTGATTAGTATTGAAAATTGTTTAGTACAAGATAGCACTACTCAGGCAATTATTAACGATATTGTCTGCTTGTTAGAACGGCATCGGATTCCTATTTATAACGAACGTCATATTGCTGGCTTACGTACTGTCATGATTCGAAAAGGCCAATCAAGTGGGCAAGTTCAACTCATTTTTGTAACAAGTAAAGAATTGCATCTTGCTCCCTTGGTCAAAGCGTTAGTGGCTAACTTTGAGGAGATAAAGACAGTAGCTATTAATTATAATGGATCAAAAACAAGTGGTCTCTATGGGGAACGAACCGAAATTATTTGGGGTAAAGAGACAATCAATGAAGATGTCTTAGACTATAGCTTTGCTTTATCACCAAGAGCATTTTATCAATTAAATCCTCAACAAACAGAGACCCTATATTCAGAAGTTGTAAAAGCTTTGGAAGTTTCTGAAAACGATCAAATAATAGATGCCTATTGTGGTGTTGGTACAATTGGTTTTGCTTTTGCCAAACATGTGAAAAGCATACGAGGGATGGATATTATTCCAGAAGCAATTGCTGATGCAAAACAGAATGCCAAAGCAATGGGCTTTACTAATACCTATTACGAAGCTGGTAAAGCAGAAGACCTGATTCCCACGTGGTACAATGAAGGCTATCGGGCCGATGCTATTATTGTTGATCCGCCAAGAACAGGTTTGGATGAAAAATTACTAGAGACAATCGTAAAGTATCAGCCTGAGAAAATGGTTTATGTCTCGTGTAATACCTCAACCTTAGCACGTGACTTAGTTACTTTAGCCAAGTTTTACCATGTAGAATATATCCAATCAGTAGATATGTTCCCTCACACGGCAAGAACTGAAGCGGTGGTTAAGTTACGAAAGAAATAAGCAAGTTAGTCTAAGGGCACAATTGTGCTCTTTTTTGATTTTTTTAAGAATAAATATTCTTGAATAGGAATAATCTTTCGAAAAAATGTCATTGTATGTATAGTAAAATAATTATAAACTAGCGCAAAAATAAATATTTATTAATAATATAGCTAAATAAACAAATAAATATACAAAAGTAATAAAAATTATTATAAATACTAGTATAGATTCAGCTTTTACATCATTAACATAAAATGATAATAGTATCATTCTTTAGAATAGTTAAAAGATATGGAAGCGCTTGCAAAAAGTTACTCAAAATGATAAAATGATGGCAAAATAAGAAAAATGAGTAATTATTCTAATTTAGGAGGCCTATATGACTAAAATCAATTCTAGTCATTCAACTTATGCTGATAGAGTTATCAAAGGTTTGTCAGCATCATGCTTAATACTTTGTAGTCTTGCCTTAGCTCAACAAGCCAAAGCAGATGTTGTTTCTTTGAAGGCCCCCCTTGTCCCAACAAGTAGTCAAACTGCTCCTGCAAGCACTGCCACAGATGCGTCTTTGACGGAAAATACGACAGTAGGAACAGAGGTAGCAGTCCCGACGCCCTCGGCAGCTATAGGGGGGGAGGCTTCGGTAAATCCTGAGGTCAACACAGAACTAGTAGCAACAGAAGCTAGTATCAACGAGATAACTGCTCTTTCAGTTAGTGCCCAAGCTACTCCGAGCGCAACAACACAAGTTGAAAAGCCTCAAACTATCTATATGGATAAGTCTAATCAGGTTGATGTAACTGTGGCAACGGAGAGTCCTGTGACTTGGACAATTCCAAACTTGCCTGCTAATACCTATGATATCAAAACAGGTCAGTTTTCTGGGAAACCAACAGTGACGGTACAAAGTATAGTAACAACAGGTGGTACCACCTACCAAATTAAAATTGACCCACTTTTTGGATCAGATCTAAGTCTGCGTTGGCCTAATAATATTCGTCGGACTTATCGTGACTATATGGGAACTTATAGTCTTCAAGGTATTAGTCAAGATGGCTTAACAGTTATTACAAAAGAGCTGACCTTACGACCTTATGAAAGTTACCAAACTCATGAAGAGTTACTTAATACCTTAAAAGATGTTCAAGTAAATCATGCAACGGATCGCCTTGTAGAAGTAGAAACTATTGGTAAAAGTGCTCTTGGTAATGATATCAAAATGGGTATTGTGGCAAAAGATCAAGCTACTCTTGATAGATATCTTAACCACACAACACCAATGATGCTAATGCAACCTGACCAAGCCTTAAAGCTATTAGCTCAAGGAAAATTTGATTACCAATTGCCTATTCTTATCAATAATACTCATGCGGATGAGCAACCAGGTATTGATATTGTCAGAGGCCTTTTTGAAGCTTTTGCAAGACAAACAAGTATCGATTATCAAACCGTTGATGCTGATAAAAATCCCATATCGGTTAAAATTGATATTCCGGCTCTCTTAGAAAAAGTTATCTTATTATTTGATTTTACGGAAAATCCAGATGGGGACATTGCTAATACCCGTGCTCTCAATAATGGTTTAGATCCTAACCGAGATACCGGTTATCAGACAAATCCTGAAACACGTGCCATTGTTGAACAAATCAATAAATGGAATCCTATTGCAATTTTCGATGTGCATGGCTTTGTTAAGGAGTTTTTAATAGAACCATGCACACCACCACATGATCCAAACTTTGAATATGATTTATTTGATCATAGCTTAGTTGAGGGAGCGCGTGCTATGGGAAATGCGGGTATTACAAACTCGAATTATGATAGTTACATTATTCCAAAATTTGATTACGCTTCCGGCTGGGATGACTCCTTCTCAGGCTATACAGCAGTATATGGTCTCTATCATGGTATTTTAGGCCATACTATAGAAATTCCTGAAACTAATGAGGAGTCTTATAAGGCAGGATACTATGCTGTTTTGGCAGGTATTAATTATGATTTGCAAAATAGTGACCAGCTGATGAAGAATCGTTTAGCATTTTACTCACGTGGTATTCATAAAGCAGAGGTGGCTGCTGCTAACGATGAACTGGTTACAGTTGATGGGACCGTTAAGGGAAGAATTAAAGATGGTCATACTAACTTTTTCCCAGATTACTATATTATCCCAATGGAGCTTTCAACAGAAAGTGATACTGATCAAGCATTTAAAATGATTGACTACTTCCGTCGTAATGGCGTCGTCTTGAGTCAATTGACGCAAGATGTAGCTGGTTACCATAAGGGTGATTTAGTGATTGATATGGCGCAAGCCAAGAGAGGCTATGCTAATCATGTTATGTATAAAGGCGCAAACGAGTCCGAATGGCCAGCAATGTATGCTGAACTTGTTATGAATTTCCCAGCAATGCGTGGTTTTAAAGCGGATGCTATTTACCAATCAGGGTTATTTGCTGGTAAAATTGGTCATGTTACTTTAACAAGTGCTCCTAGGACAGCTCCAACTGATAAAGAGTATTACATTGTTTCTAATAATTCATTAGCAGCTGTCCAGGCCGTTAATGCAGCTTTAAAAGCTGGTAACAAGGTTTATCTAACTAATGACGGTTACGTCATGGATAAATTAACTTATGAAAGTGTTGTAGCAACCTACCCGTTATATGCTCAACCAACCTGTTTGAAACCAATTGGTCAAAGTCTAAAAGCATTAAGCGTCTATGCACCTGGTAATCCAAACGCTTCCTTAGGTTTCACATCACCTTCAGAAGTCAGCTTGGCTTTAAGACAGATGGGCTTCAATGTTGTTAATTCGGCAGACCAAGCAGATGTTATTATTCTAGATAATGATCAATTTGATGCTAGTGTTCTCGGGAAGAAACCAATCATCGTCCTTGGTGGAGTGGCAATGGCTAAATTGGAAAGTTTGGGAGTCTTACCTGGATTTGATGCAGCTATGACTAATGAAAAGGATGGAGGAAGCTATGAAGGTTTAATGAAAATTAACCTTGATGCAAGTAGTCCTTATACAAGTGGTTATGGGGCACAGTCACTTTATTATGCTAATTCTGGTTCTTGGATTCAAGGAGTTCCTGCTGGCTTTATAAGCCTAGCTAAGATTTCACCAAGTGATTTCTACGTTTCAGGTTGGTGGCCACAACACGAAGGTTTAGCAAATAAAACGGTAGCTGTGAGTGGTATATTCCAAGGGCAACCAATGTTTATCTTTGCTGGTAATCCTGTTAATAAGACTCATACAATCAATTTTTATCGTTGGGTAAGTAATGCCATTTTTGGGACAAACCTAACAGCATTTGTTGAAGGTGAATGTCATAGACCAGCTACAGATAATAATACGGTAGTACCAGTTTACCATCAAGATTCCCGATTCCTTGTTTACCAAGGGCAACAGGTGACTTCAGAAGTAGACGCTATGGCAGCGAAATCTACTACAAGAACATTACCAAGCTTAGCTGATGGAACTAGTAGTAAGAAAGAAAGTCAGCTCTTTTGGATTACTGGTTTGCTAGTAGCCAGCGGGGGGCTGTTTGCAGCAGTTAAACGTCGCAAAGACGAATAATAATGTCGTATTTAACGTAGAAAAGAAAGATAATAAGTAACCAATGAAACAAAGCCTATCTAAAACTGATAGGCTTTGTTTTTTATATGACTCTAAAATATATCTAAGTCTCAGCTAACTGAATCTGCTGTTTCAAAAAATTAGAAAATTGCTCTGCTTTTAAGTTAGCAATGGTATCTTGTAATTGTCTGGTATTGGCTTCAAGATTATTATGTGAAAAGTCCAGAATTGGAATTCCAGAAATGATTTCTTGTTCAATAAAAGGAATAAGCTGATGGCTGGTCACAATTAAATGAGGGTTAATATCAGCAATTTGATAAATATCATCCGTTAAAAGATAATAAGAGTGGAAACAAACATAATCTGAGGAAAAACGGTTGGCGATAAAATCAGTGAGGGTCATAGAACTAGTAAAATCAGTAGATAAAAAAACGAGTTGTAGAGGAGATTGGTAACTCTTCAAAAAAAGTTCCAAATGATTACAAAAGAGATTTAGGTGACGTGTGTTCACTTGCACTGCTTGTTTAATATCTTTTTTCCATTTTTTGACGATCTTAAAAATAGCTTCTTTAAGTAAACTATTTTCCGAGCAATAATTTGAAAGAAAATAATTTTTTTCAGGAATAAATGGTTCTAATTGATAGATGTGATCTTTAGCGAAGGCTAATACAATTCTTAAAAATTCTTTCTCTTTAGTTTTGGGAACATTAAATAGTTTTTTTAAAGGATTCAGCAGTAACTGGAAATTATCATTCTGTTCAAAAATGGAAATATAAAAATCAACTTCTTCCTTAGTCCATTCTTGACTGGCAAAAGAATTGTTAGCAAGGATATAGATCAGGAAAAGGTAATCAACATCAGAAGTGCTAAAAGAAAGGTGAATCTCTTTTTCAATAGTGGCAGTAACAGTTTCCGATATCTTTTGATAAATAAAGATTTGTTTTAGCTCAGTAAAAATATCTGATTGGGGAAGATATACTTGATAATCAAATCGTTTCCAAGATAAGGCTAGTAAAGTATTGTAAAATTGAAAGGAATGTTCAAGTAAGTTTGAAAATTTTAAGCTAGAAGCACTGTTAGTAATGAATTGGTTGATAAGGTAAAAATCTTCTTGTGTAAATTTATAAATGATGATGCCAAATTTAGATTGTAGAAGAGCAATCAGGAAACGAATCCGATATTCATCACCTCCAATGAGGTTTTTGTTTAAGGTTAAACCTATTTCCTTTAAAAAGGGCCGTATGGCTTCTCGCATACGATAAGCAGAGGCATTTGAAATGAAAGAGCGTTCAGCAAAATAAGTTAAGGGTTTTTGATTGTCTTTATTCAAAAGTAAAAAACGTAAGAGCTGCAAGATGTTAGATTGAGCGTAGAGGTCAAAAAGATAGTGATCTTTTAATTCTTCATTATAAGTAGTGGTAACAGCTTGGGGAGTAACCTCAATCTTAAGATTTTGGGGGAATTGGTCATTTAACTCTTGACAATACTGTTTGATGAGATTGTAAGATAATTTAGTTTTAGTCAGAAGGTCTGGTACTAAAAATTCCTTCTTATCTAAAAACATAGTTAGGAGTGTTTTTTTATCTATAATCGGTTTTTCTAAATAATGTTCTAGCAAATGATTCCCTCACATATGTCAACAGCAAAAAGTACGTAGGTTTTTAAATAAGGCCATTATAAATCATTCACTGTGAGAAATCAACTATTCGCTATAGGAAAGGGAGTAAGCGTTTTTTTCTCATTTAACCAATTAGGAATACTTTTTTTTGAGAAAAAAATAAGGAAAAGTTACTAGAAAAAAGAAGAAAGACTTGTTATGATTATAGACATTGTCAGCTATAAATCACTAACTATTAAGAAATACTAAATGATATATTTTTGGGGAAAAATATAGTCTTCTTTTACTTGTAAAAGCTCCTTAGTTTTCTAATAAAGTAGTAACACCTAAGACAATGTAATGAGAGAGAGAAAACTATGTGCTTTTTAAAAAATAATTATCGCTACGCTTTACGGAAAACATCATTTGGACTTTTATCAGTTGCCTGGCTAAGTTTTTTCCTAGTAACAAATCAAGTATCTGCTGATGAAATATCTTCAAATGTAGCTAATGATACTTCTAGCCAAGTACTTGCCAATGATTCGACTAAAGACTTAGAAGTAGCGCTTAACCGTTCAAATGACGTTAAGAGTTTAGAAGAAAAATATCAAGCAGAAGGCTTCCAAGTAAGTCTTACTGAAGATGAGATATCTTATCCTGGTGCTCATGCGGCTGAAAAGATAGCAACTGAGATTAATCAGACCTATGATCAGCAGCAAAAACAAATAGAAGCAGAAGTAGCTAGTTATAAGGCGAAAGTAGCTGAGGAAGAAGCTAAGCAAAAGCAGTATCAAGAAGACCTTGCTCTTTACCGAGAACAGGTAAAGGAAAAAGAGCGAATTGAAGCGGCTAATCGCGAAAAAAAGACTAATTACGAAATTGCGCAAAAAAAATATGAAGAAGCTGAAAAAACTCTTGGTCAGGAATACCAATTTACAGATGAAGATAAAAAAACAGTTAGTAATGGTAATAGTGACCCCTTAAAACTGTATGGGGAATTAGACCAAACAAAGAAGAATAGCATTGATTACTATAAGGGCTTAAAAGTTAAAGCTGATTTAGATGCCTTAGATGCTCACTCTTTACAAGAATCAATTACTTGGAATAAAAATACCACTTTTGAAAAAGTAAGTGGCAATTTCAAGGTCAGTGAAGGTATGGAGCTAAAAGACGAAACAAGCCGTATTAGTCATACTGTTAAATTAACGGGCTATAAGGTTAATGATTCCTTTGTCTTAAAAAACGTTGGGAAGATTGAAACAGGTGATAGTCTTGATTTAAAGGTCACTATTACTCAACTTGGAGAAGGTTATGGTCAGAAAAAAGCTGATGGTAGCTATACCGTTGAACAAGCTCTCTATATAGGTAAGGAGTTTGAGAAACTTTCTCAAGAGTCAGGATCAATTGAATTTGTCTATCGTAATCACCGAGATATGGGCTTTAAATTTGAATTTTTGGTAAATAATAAACCAACGAAAATTCTCATCACTCAAGTTATTGGTGATATTGATCTAGGTCAAAAAATTCAATTTGATTTTGGTCAAGATGGTAAGAAACTTTTTTCAGTACCTCAGGGCTCAAAAATTACAAATAATAATGAAACATTTACATCAGCTGCTGACTTTAATGTTCAAAACTTTGATAAAACTCCAGAGGGAACCATGTTAGCCGTAGGTGTAGGGACTGAGATGAACTATCATCACATTACTGAAGATAGTTACTATCAATACACCGATAGTAATTATAAAGTATTATCACAGTTAACAGAAGCGCAATTTGACAAGGAAAAGCTTGCTCTAATGGCTGGAACAAGTACAGCAGCTCCGGGACAAAAGCGGGTTGGAGGAATCCTTTTTTCTTTATTTGGTAATTCAGTTAAGTTAAATGAAGTTGTTAAACCAGAACCCCCTACTTATGAACAAGTCTTGGAGCCGCAAGCACCAACACCACTAGAAAAAATAACGATAGAAAAACCTAAGCTTAGCCTGAAAAGTTTTAGACTAGTTCCTATGTTAGAAGCAGAGATTGCTTTTGATATTGAAACTGGAGAGTGGCCTAAAGAAAACTTAAGTGATCCAAGCTTACCAGAGGATCCTATCATAAATGACAGTCTTCTGCCAACAGAAGGCGAGGGCCAAAGCGATACCAGTGAGATTGAACTTATCTTTGGGAATAGTGATTTTATCGATGTTTTTGAAGACACAGCAACAGAAGTGATAGGCGGTTCGAATTCTGGAGCTCTCTCTATTCAAGAAAATAGTGATCCTATTTATGAAGAAACATATGATTCCGAGCCAAGTCTTGAGTTAGGACAAAGCTTCTTAATTGAAGAATCAGAAGACACACAATTTGATATGAATGGTTTCTCAGGCGATGAGGTCATTGAAGAAGACAGTCAAATTCCAGTTTACCAATTTGGTACGCAGACAGAAGTCATAGAGTTCGTCGAAGATAGTCACCCTATTCTGACAGGCTTCTCAGGAAATGAGGTCATTGAAGAAGACAGTGAAAGACCGATTCATCAATTTGGTATGCACTTAGAATCAATTGAATTCAGTGAAGATAGTCACCCCGTTTTGACAGGATTCTCAGACGATGAAGAAGCCATTGAGGCAGATAGCATTATTCAAGAAGAAAACCTTGTGACAAAACAGAGTCAAGGTGAAGATAAAAATCATTTTTATAAAGTAACTAACCAAGCGTCGCAAATTGTAAAAGCAGAAAAAACTGCTTTGCCAACGACTGGAGAAAAAGCGGAATCTAAGTTGCTAGCATTGCTTGTTATAGTCATGAGTTTAGGTGGTCTTCTTAGCCAAACTTTTAAAAATCGTCAATCTTAAAACCTGTTTTAGAACTGTTGGAGTTGACCTTTTCAAGCATAGTAGCTTTGTTGATTTCAATCAGGGCCTTAAATAGGCGTAAATTTGGGTATAGATATTAAAAAGGGAGTTGTAGTTATTAAGACAACTTCCTTTTTTGGTAAACAATCATGGGTGATAAGAGTTGTATTAAATTTACTCATAAATTTTGGTATAATGGAATACATAGAGTTCAAAGATAAGAAAATGGGGAAGCGATGATAATGTCTCTCTTTTATCACAAAATTTTAAAGTAAAATGGTAGTGATAAGAAATTGACTATTGAGAGAGCAGAAGAACCTGTTTTGTAGAAAGGGTTGATAACACTTATAAGTGTTGTCCCTTGATTCTAGGAAACTTGATGTTAAGGGTTATCTATTGAATCTGGGCTATCGATTCCTTCAACTTGGAAATTATTTTTTCTTTGAGAGAAATATCTACTCCGCTAATAATTACAAGAACAAGCTCAATGATATATTTTTTAGATTGATAAGGAGAGACATTATGACCAATCCAGAGAAACAAGCACCTATCATGCGCCTCTTTGAGTTAGAGCCAATTCCATCTACTAGGAAAACTTTCCAGAAAGTTGGGAAAGACAATCTCTTACAAGCTATCAATAAAGAAGAAGGAACTTTGGTCATGGTCACTTGTTATCATGAAAATTCAAATCAGCAAGTGGTTTTTGAGATTTATCAGGATGAATCTGCCTATCGGCAACATATCCAAACAGACCATTTCCAGACCTTCTTAGATTATGCTGCGGATGGGTTAAAGAGTCCTAAAGTTGTTATACTACAAGCAGAGTTGCTTTGTGAGAAAGCTGAGAAGAAAATCTTTGAAAATGCTTCTACATTACATATTCGCTTAACTAAAATAAGTTTAGCTCCAGAAAATGCTGCTATCTTCAAGGATATCTTAAATCAAGAAATGCCCACCTCAATTGCTAAAGAAAGTGGTGTTTTAGCCCTTTTTTGTGGCCGGAATTTAGAAGACTTGAGTCAATGGTATTTTTTCGAAGTTTATCAAAATCATGAGGTTTATCAGAAGCATATTGAGAGCGAGCATTTTAAAAAATATCTCAGAGACTCAGCTGAAATCATTCTAGCTAAAGAACTTGAGATTTTGGATGGAGATATCTTGGTTAGCCAAGGCAAGGCCCAGTATTTATCATAAGAAAAGTAGTTAGCTATTGTTAGTTTCTAGATGGCTAATTTAGCTAGGAGTACCCTATTCAGAATAAAATAAGGGGAATAAATAATCCATTTACATTTAATGTATTTCTAGAAAAAACTTGTCGCTAAGAAATGAAGTTAGTCATGAATAAGTAGACATACTTTTCAGAATTAGATGAGGAAGCTTAACAAGTCTAACTATAGAAAATGAGCCTTTCAATTAAGATTGGCTCATTTGTTCGATATGATAATGTTTAGAAACATAGTTGATAAAGTCTTGTATGGCTGGAGCATGCGTTGTACTATTGAGGTAAGCCATGTAATAATAACGGGAGTTTTTTAGGGCCTCTACTTCAATAATATCGACATCTAATGTCTTTAAAAATTCTAATTTTGGCAGAATAGCAATACCGAAATTTTGAGCGACTAGACCTGCAATGGTTTCATCCTCTTCAATTTCAAAGGTAATATTAATCTGGTTTTTATAATTTTTGTACAGTTCTTCAATTACTGGTCGAACACCACTTTTCTTTGAAAACCAAATTTGTGAATAGGGGAGTGTATCTTCTAGAGTTACCTCTTCTAACTTTGTTAGCTCATGGTTTTTAGGAACGACAATAACCATATCTTGAATAGCAATAGGAATAAAAGTAATTTGGGGATTGCTCTCAATTTTAGAACAAAAGGCTAAATCATATTTACCATCTGTTAGCCCTTTAAGTAAATCAGTAGTCATTCCGCTATCATTGTAAAAAATAAAATTAGCTGGGGATTGGGGATATTGGGTAAGAAACTGTCGCGTTAGATTTGGGACAATACGGTGACTTAAAATACGCAGTAAGGCAATATTAATATCAAGTTTGTCTTGGCTGATTGCTTGGAGATGTGAGACACTTTGATCAATAATTTTTAACGCTTTTTGAATATCTTTCGCGAATCTTCTACCATTAGATGTAAGTACAATATTACGTCCTTGCTTTTCAAAAAGCCGTAGGCCCAGCTCATTTTCAATTATTGTAATAGCATGACTTAAGGTTGGCTGTGTAATATGTAATTGTTCAGCAGCTTTAGTATAATGCTCTACACTGGCAAGCGTAATAAAGTATCTTAGATGTTGTAAATTCATAGTCAACTCTCCGTAATGTTTTCCTTATTCTATCATGAACCATAAATTTTTTCTATGGAAAGCCTTTCAAAATTCAATTGGATTTTGTGATTTCTTTAACTTATAATGAGTTTGTAACTGAATGTTAAAAAATTAACAAACTTTTGGGAGGATGTAGAATGTCACAAGAATCACCAATTACTATTAGCTCCTGGACCTTAGGAGATACTTGTCGCTTTGAAGATCGGGTTAAGGCAGCCAAAAATGCAGGATATCAAGGCATTGGACTTCGCTCAGAAACCTATGTTGATGCTTTGAATGAAGGTTTAACAGATCATGATATGTTAACTATTTTAGATAAATATGATATTAAAGTAACTGAAGTTGAATATATTGTTCAGTGGGCAGAAGAAAACCGTTCCTATGAGCAAAAATATAAAGAACAGATATGTTTCCACATGTGTCGACTTTTCAATGTTGCTCATATCAACTGTGGTCTGATGGAAAATTATTCTATTGACTACACAGCTCAAAAATTAAAAGAACTTTGCGAGCGCGCTGGTGACCTAATTATAGGTGTTGAACCAATGCCATATAGTGGACTTCCTGATTTTGATAAGGCGTATGCTGTTGTTGAAGCCTCTGGCTGTGATAATGCCATGTTGATTCTTGATACTTGGCACTGGGTTCGGGCAGATCAACCTTATCGTCAGCTTACAGCTAAGCAAGCGGCAAAAGTTGTTTCTATTCAAATCAATGATGCCTATGAACGACCATATGCGTCAGCAATTCTCCGAGATGAGTCAATGCATGATCGTTTAGCTCCGGGAACGGGAGTTAAGGATACTGTTGGTTTTGTTAATATGATTAAGGAAGCAGGTATCAGGCCTAGAGTTATTGGTGTTGAAGTGATTTCAGATGCTATTTTGGCTCAAGGTTTAGATTATGCTTCTCGATATACATATGAAAATACGGTTAAAGTTCTTGAAGAAGCTTGGCCAGAGCAACTATGTTAATAAATTTGTTAAGATTTTAACAAAAAGATAAGTGAAGCAACTCATTTACGATATAATAGAAAGATAGGTGGAAAATGGCGGAAGAATGGTTAGGGCTAAATGGAAAGATAGCAGTCGTTACAGGAGCAGTTGGAGGTATGGGGAAAACAATTGTTCAAGAATTTGCTAAACAAGGTGTAAATATTGTCCTCCTCGATATTAAAGAGAATGACTTAAATGTTTATGCTGAAGAAATAAGGACGACTTATGGTGTTGATACTTTAGCCATTGTGACTGATTCTACATCAGAAGAAGCAGTTGAAAATGCAGTGAGGAAGACAGTTGAAAAATTCGGTTGTGTTGATATTTTAGTTAATACAGCCGCTATGCTACGAGCATGTCCACTTGAAGACTTACCTTTGGAAGAATGGCGGCAAACGGTAGATATTAACTTAACAGGTTACTTCCTAGTATCGCAACGATTTGGTCGTCAAATGATTAAACAGGGAAAAGGGAATATGGTTCATGTATCAACGATTGCTTCTGTGTTTCCTGAGACCTACTCTGCAGCTTATAGTTCAACAAAAGCGGGTGTAAATATGATGTCTCGTCAGATGGCAGCAGAGTGGGGTCAATTTGGGGTGCGCAGTAACTGTATTCAGCCATGTTTTGTTAAAACGCCGTTATCTGAAGCTTTCTATGCTGATCCAGATGTAGAAAAAGGTCGTAAGGCTTTAACTGCAAACAAACGGATTGGCAATACTATGGATATTGCTAATGCAGTACTTTATCTTGCAAGTGATCGTTCTGACTATACAAATGGACATGAATTACGTGTTGAAGGTGGTTTTGGTATTATGATGGGTGATCAAACTCCAAAGCCAGGAGGTCGCCGTCATTATGCAGAAAAAGAACATAAAGCTTATCTTGAAAGAGTCAAGGGAAATAGCTAATAAAAGCTAGAGGATTATTAGGATTATCTTTAAAAAGGGGAACTTATGTTTAAAAACAATAAATACAATTTTACTGCGATTTTGCTCTGGATGACCTATTTCTGTCATGGCATTCAAGCTATTATCATTTCACAAAATGCTAACTTCTTTGCAAATAAATGGGAAGTAGAAGCAGCAGCAGTTTTCGCAGTTATTGCTTGGACTGGTTTAGGAAAAATCTCTTTCTTAACTTTTTCTGGACCACTTTCGGATAAAATTGGTCGTAAACCATTGATTGCCTTAGGTTTATTTGGTTATGTTATTATGTTTGGTTCATTTTTAGTAGCAACAAACCTTTGGATGGCTAATATTCTCGCTTTTATTGGTGGAGCAATGACCTCACTTTACGATGGTGCTATTAATCCGGCTTTATTTGAAATGTATCCTGAAAATAAGTCAACAGCATCAATTTTTAGTAAGGCCTTCATTTCTGTTTCTTCAATGCTTTACCCATTATTTGTAGCTTACTTAGTAAGCCATAAAATGGCAGTTGAGATTGGTATTATTGTTCCCTTTGTTCTTAGTATCCTAGTTTTAATCGGTGTTCTTATTTCGAGGTTCCCTGATAATGATATCCGTAAAGAGCAAAATGTTTCTGCCAGCGAAGCAATCAAAATATTAGAAGCTAGACAAAGTACTGATCACGTTGCTACAAGTTCTAAAGTATCTTCAAATAAAAAGAGTGCAAATTTTGCTATAGATGGTGTTGTTCTCTCGACTTTTGCTTTTACTATTTACTCAACTTTTTACTTGTTTCAACAAGCCTCTAAATTGTATGCTCAGAATGTTATCCACATGTCAGAAACAAGCGCAGCAGCTGTGACTTCTTATTATCAACTTGGTGGTTTGATTGCGACGATTGTCTTTGCTTTTTTGATGGCTCGCGGCATTCGTGATATTGCTTTACTGGTTATTAGCCCAATTTTTGCAGGGTTAGCAGGTCTTCTGGTTTACTTTATTCCAACTGCTGCTACACTAACTTTTGCTGGCATCATTATTGGCTTCTTTGCAGCTGGTGGACTCTTACAAATGGGGAATGCAGTTTTAAACCAATTCTTTGATAAAAACAAAGGTCGTAATACAAGTATCTATTATTTTGTAATGGCTCTAGGTTCTTATATTGTTCCAATGCTAGCTTCCAAATTAATTGCGGCAAATCGTGCAGATTTGATTATGTTATTTGTATCACTTTGTGGATTTGCCTCAGCGGCCCTAATGATGTTTGCTGGAAAACGTTATGGCCATATTTTTGGAGTATCAGTCTTTTCTAACGCAACAAAGACTGAAAGGAACTAGAGAAAAGAGAGGACAATGATTTTCTCTTTAACTGATAAAAAATACATAAGGAGTATCATTCAATGAAAAATAAGTATGTACCGACTATTGGTGCACTTTATATTAACTATATTTTTCAAGGAATCGCTGCAATTATTATTTCACAGAATATGGCTATACTGGAAGGAAGATGGCAGGCTTCCATTAGTCAGATTACTTTAGTAATCAGTGCCATTGGTTTTGGTCGTATTCTAAGTGTTAATATTGCTGGTTTGATTTCAGATGCTCTCGGTCGGCGAAAAGCAGTACTCCTAGGAGCTTTAGCCTATATTATTTTTTATCTAGGTTTAGTTTTTACTAGTAATTATATGATTGCATTTATATTTGCCATCTTTGCTGGTATTGGTAATTCTTTTTTAGACACAGCTACTTATCCTGTCGTTGTGGAAGCTTTTGAGGAGCATAATAGTAATAGTGCCCTAAGTGTACTGAATAAGGCTTTTATTTCTATCGGCCAATTTTTACTGCCCATTATCACTAGCTTTTTATTACGTCATCATTTTTATTTTGGATGGACCTTCATTGCTTCTAGTTTGTTTTTAGTAGTCAACGCTTTCTTTATTTTTAAATTACCATTTCCTAAATATCAAAAAAATAAGGCGACTGAAGCTGTTGTGGACGCTGAATTTTCAACTGAAATTAAACCTTTATGGAATCAGTCTAACTTTGCGATTGAAGGGCTTTGTCTATTAATCTTTTCACTAGTTTCTGTTTCCCTATTCAACATTTTTATTATTTGGGTTCCTAGTTTTGCAGAAAGTGCTATCGGAATAGCAAGAACCACAAGTCTCATGTTTGTCAGTCTATATAGTATTTTTTCCTTTGTTTCAGTTTTTATTACATCTGCCATTGTTAAGCGTGGCGTAAATGTGTTATCATTTATGATTTTTTGTACTAGTATGTCAGCACTCGCGATTATTGGCATGTTGGTAATGCCAAACATTTATAGCTTAGTATTTGCAACATTTTGTATTGGCTTCTTCGCAGCTGGTGGCATATGGCAATTAGGATTAGCAACGTTGCTCGATTTTTTCCCGCAAAGAAGGGGACTTGTAACTAGTTACTATTCCCTAGCTACATCGGTATCTGTAATGGGCTCTCCTTATATAACAGGTATTCTTGCAGAGAAGAGAGTTGCCTTAGTATTTTATTTAGTAGCAGCATTAGCAGTGTTAGGAAGTATTGTATTATCAATTGTTGCTTACCGTTATAAAAAAGTTTTCTTATCAGAAACAAACATTATTAGTATTCATTAAAAAAAGAGAGGTATTATTATGTCAGAACGTTTATCAGGTCATACATTACTTATTTCCTTAATTGCAACACCCATACGCCATAGTCTGTCACCTAAAATGCATAATGAGGCTTTTGCTAAATTGGGGTTGGATTATGCTTACCTTGCTTTTGAAGTAGGTAATGAGGAACTAGCAGATGCGGTCCAAGGAATCCGTGCTTTGGGAATTCGTGGTTCAAATGTGTCCATGCCAAATAAACAAGCAATTATTCCTTATCTTGATGAGATTTCACCTGCTGCAGAACTTGTAGGAGCAGTAAATACGGTAGTCAACAAAGATGGTAAAGGTCACTTGGTAGGGCATATTACAGATGGAACAGGGGCAGTTCGTGCTTTAGCAGAAGAGGGTGTTAATATTAAAGGTCAAATTATTACTTTAGCAGGAGCGGGTGGCGCAGGTACTGCAATTGCTGTCCAACTTGGCCTAGATGGTGCTAAAGAGGTCCGTATCTTTAATCCTAAAGATGCTGCCTATACTAATGCGGAAAAGACTGTGGAAAAACTTAATAGTAAAACACATACTAAAGCTACAGTGACTGATTTAGCAGATGATGAAGCTTTCAAAAAGTCAATTGCTGAATCTTCTATCTACATTGATGCAACCGGTGTTGGTATGAAACCGCTTGAGAATCTTAGTTTAATAAATGATCCAGAAGTTATTCGTCCAGATTTAGTTGTTTTTGATGTGGTTTATAGCCCAGCTGAAACAAAATTATTGAAGTTTGCAAAAGAACATGGCGCTAAAAAGGCTATTAATGGTTTAGGCATGATGCTTTATCAAGGAGCCGAAGCCTTTAAATTATTCACAGGTGAAGAAATGCCAGTAGAATACATTAAGGATCTTCTTTTTAATGAAGAAAAATAAAGATTTTCAAAAGAACAGTGAGCTTTGTCTTACTGTTCTTTTGCTATTTAAAAAGGTTTGTTCTATGGATAATCTATAAAATTTATCTATTGATTCACAAAAAAAGATGCATTAGATTTAGGAAAATTCTCATGCTATACTTATAGTGAAAAACATCACATTTTCTCTGCTTAATTGTATTGAAATATGTTAGAAAATTAAAAATAAAAGTAAAGTTTGAGAAAGGTAAACGTATTAAATGGTAAAAACAGTTTCAGTTGGGGATATAACAATTGGCCAAGGTCTACCTAAAATTATCGTGCCCATCGTCGCTAAAAGTGCAGAGGCTATTATCCAAGCTGCCAAAGAAATCAAAGGTATTGATTGTGATTTTGTAGAGTGGCGGATAGATCATTTTGAAGAAGTCATGGACTTTGTAGCCATTGCAGACTTATCCAAACTAGTGAGAGACCTTCTAGGGAAGCCTCTCTTGGTGACCTTTAGAACGTACAAAGAAGGGGGAGCTAGACCTTTTACCGATGAAAGTTATTTCGAACTGTATGAAACATTAATTGAAAGAGGGCAACTGGATTTATTAGATGTCGAATTGTTTATGCCTGAAGAAGGTGTTCAAAATATAATCAAAAAGGCACATAACAAAGATATTAAAATTGTTATGTGCAATCATGATTTTGATATGACACCTAGTCAAGAAATTATTGTCGAACGTCTAAGAATGATGGAAGAAAAAGGTGCTGATATTTGTAAAATTGCCGTAATGCCCCAAAGCAGTCAGGATGTGTTAACACTTATGAAAGCTACCATTCAAGCACGAGAAGAATTACACCAACCTTTAATTACGATGTCAATGGGATCATTAGGTATGGTAACGCGTATTGCTGGTGAAATGCTTGGCTCTGCAGCTACTTTTGGAGCCGCACAGGAAATATCAGCTCCAGGACAAATTCCAGTAACCTTACTACGAGAGATTTTAAGGACATTTAGAGGAAATTAAGAAAAGGATAGGACATGACGAGAGAATTACTTAATCATTTGACATTACCCAATGGTTTAACCTTAAAAAATCGGATTGTGATGGCTCCAATGACGACACAATCAGCCTATTTTGATGGTAGTGTGACTGAAGAACTTATCAAGTATTACGCAGAACGATCAGGAACAGTAGGAACAATTATTGTGGAAAGCGCCTTTATCGAAGGTAAGGGACGTGGGTTCTTTGGAGCACTTGGTATTGATCATGATGATAAAATTGAAGGATTGAGTCGTATTGCTAAAGCAATTAAGAATAAAGGTTCAAAGGCACTCATTCAAATTTACCATGCTGGACGTATGGCATGGCCAGAGATGAATGGAGGGGCAAAACCTATTTCTGCATCAGCAGTTGCTGCCCTTCGTCCTAATGCACCTGTTCCTAGCGAAATGACACATCAAGCTGTTCTAGAAATGATTGAGCAGTTTGCGGAGGCAGTTCGTCGCGCTATCAAGGCAGGCTTTGATGGTGTTGAACTACATGGTGCAAATACTTATCTTTTGCAGCAGTTTTTCTCTCCACACTCAAATCGTCGTCAAGACACTTGGGGTGGCAGCCGAGAAAAACGAGCTAAATTCCCCTTAGAAGTTTTAAAAGCTGTTCATGCGGTTCGTGAAGAAGAAAAGACAAAGGATTTTATCATAGGCTATCGTTTCTCCCCTGAAGAATTAGAAGAACCAGGAATTCGTTTTGAGGACAGTATGTACCTTCTTAACTCTTTAGCCGAAGTAGGTCTAGATTATGTTCATTTCTCAATGAGTGATTACCTAAGAACATCTATCGTCGACACTAATGATATAGAACCACTTATTAGCAAGTATCATGCTCTGAAATCAGAAAGCTTAGCTACTGTGCCAGTAGTAGGTGTCGGAAGTATCTTACAAAAAGCTGACGCGGAAGAAGCATTAGAAGTTGGTTATGATCTAGTCGCAGTAGCAAAAGGTTTCTTAGTGCAAAATGACTGGGCACAGGCAGTCATGGAGGATCACCTTATCCCAGCATTTGCAGATATTAACGATCGCGAAAAATTGGTGATTCCAACCCCTTTATGGAAATTTATGGATGATACTTTCTTTTTAGTAAAAGATACACTTGCGGAAGCCAAGAAGGCAGAGCGACTAAAAGGGCTGATGACGAAACCTTTAGAGTATAAAGCTGGGCAATATCGAGTGATGGCACATGGGCACAATAGTGAACTTCCAATGAAGGTAAGCTTTAGCGATACAGCAATCACCGCAATTGAAATTGATAGTGCTGGAGAATCAGCTGGGCTGTCGGATTTAGTATTTGAAAAAATGCCAAAACAAATTATTGATTTCCAGACCTTAAATGTTGATGCTGTCTCAGGTGCATCTTCAACTAGCCAAGGTGTTATCGATGGAGTCTCAGCAGCAGTTTTAGAAGCTAGTGGCCAGGATGCAGTAGATGTCTTGAAAGCTCGTCCAAAACCTACTGTGGTTCGCTCAACAGAAGTAATTGAAGAAGAGACAGATGTTGTTGTTGTGGGTGGTGGTGCGCCCGGAATTGCTGCTGCCTTGCGGGCAGATGAACTTGGCTTAAACGTAACCCTAATTGAAAAACTAAGTTTTATTGGTGGAGCTATATCTGTCTCTGGGGGAAACCAAGTTGTTATGGGATCACGGCTTCAAAAAGAAGAAGGTGTGATAGATGATACTCCTGAACTCATGTATGAAGATTTCATGGAAAACGGAAATCATAAAAATATTCCAGAGCTCTTAGCCCTATTGGCGGAAAATGTTGGTCAAGCTACAGACTGGGTTCACGATTATATTGGTGTTCAATACGATAAGGGCTTGCATATCTTAGCTGAGTATCGTAAAGATAGAGAATTAGCTTATTCTCACGGAGGTCATGGCTTCGCTGACACTGTTCGCACTAAAATGGCGGCATCAGGGGTCACCTTACTATTACAAACAAAAGCAGAGAAACTCTTACATGACAATCAAGGAAATGTAACAGGTCTTGTTGCGGTAGAAGAAACTGGAAAAACTCACCGTATTAGAGCAAAAGGCGTCATTCTGACTACAGGTGGCTATGGTAATAACAAAGCTCTTTTAACTGATGAGCTTAAAGATGTTCTTTTCTATGGGACGAGCTCTTCAATGGGTGAAGGTCTTCTTATGGCACAAGTGCCAGAAATTGATGCGGCAAGCCGATTAATGGCCTATGGTAAAATTTATCCCAATGGAGTGGAAGTGGCACCAGGTTATGCTAAATCTACCATTGGTGGTAACTTAGTTGTTCTTAAGGAAAATGGTTTATTAGTCAATACTGATGGTCGGCGCGTGGTTAACGAACGTGCTAGTAACCACGATATCTTAGAAGTTTTAATGGAACAACAAGCCAAATTACTTTACTTATTGTTAGACCAAAATCATTTTGATATTTTCCGTAAGGAAATTGCTGAAGGAGGAATTTCAGAAGCAGAAATAGCATCATGGCTTGAAGCAAATGGCAAAACAAGACCATATCTCTTCCATGCTGATACTTTAGAAGAATTGGCTGAATTAGCTGGTATGGACTCTAATAGGTTAGCTGAAACAGTTACTCGTTATAATACTTTTGTTGATAATGGAGAGGACTTAGACTTTCATAGGGAAGAACGCTTTCTAAAAGAAAAAGTTGGGCAAGGTCCTTATTATATGATTGAACAACGTCCACGTTTTGCAACAACCATGGGTGGCTTAGTGGTTAATGATAAACTTGAAGTTGAAAATAGTAAAGGCAATGTGATTCAAGGACTTTATGCAGCAGGAGAAGTCGTTGGTGGTGTTATGGGAACAGACTCACCATCAGGAGCTAATAATGCTTGGGCATTGACATCTGGTAAACTTGCAGCTGAAAATTTAGTAGCAAATAATTAATGCGTTTCCTCTAATTAAAAAGTTCAGGTGACTCTGTCACTTGGGCTTTTTGATTCTCACTTTTCAAGTGCAGATATTATGGCAGAACTCTATTTAAACTTAAAAGGAATGCAATGGTGTGTTTAGTGATATATTTCCACAGCTACTATTAGCTCACTAGCAATTGTTGCTAATTTTTCTCTCATCACCGTTTTCTTACCGATGAGAGTTAATTCTGTCAGCAAAGCTTAAGAAAAGCTTAATTCATGTTATTTTTAGAAATCTTTTCTGGTAATAGATTGTTTTTTTGCTATGCTATGACTTAGAGAAAAATTTTATATCTAAAAAGGGAAGCTATGTTTACTGATTTTATTAATACCATTTTGACCAACTATGGGCTTTACGCTTTTGCTATTATTTTTGTCATTATTTTTATAGAGACAGGTTTAGTCTTTTTCCCTTTTTTACCTGGGGACTCCCTCTTATTTATGACAGGAGCTTCTATTGCTAAAAGTGGTTATAATCCGATTCCTTTTATTATTTTGCTGGCTAGTGCGGCAATAATAGGTGATTATGTTAACTATAGCCTTGGGAAAAAATATGGTTTGTCCTTACGGAAAGTACCATTTTTAGGGAAGTTTATTAAGGATAGTCACATTGCAGAGACAGAACAGTTTTTTGTTAAGTATGGTAATCTTGCAATCTCATTAGGTCGTTTTGTGCCTATTGTGCGTACTTTTATACCTTTTATCTCAGGTATTGGGCGTATGAATCAAAAGCAATTTTTGATTTATAACTGCATTGGTGGGCTTTCTTGGGTGCTTATTGGAATTTTAGCAGGCTTCTTCTTTGGTAGCATTCCATTTGTTCAAACCCATTTTGAAATGATAATGTTAGCTATTATTTTCATATCTGTTCTACCTATTGTTTTTGTGGCTATAAAACGTCATCTTAATAATAAATAAAAGAAAGGCTAGTAATAGCTTCAGATTGAAGAAAAAGTCCATTTTGGATAAATTTCTTCAATCTTTTTCTTTATTATGAAAATCAAAAACTCTCAGAAATATTGGAACATCAACATTTCTAAGAGTTTAATATTTTGCCATTTTACGCAAGTCTATTCAAATATTTTTATTTTTAAGAGTTTGTCTACGTTCTAAGGCTACTACTAGCCTTTCTTTCTATTCTCTTGTTTATCAACAATGAAAACCTTTTCTAAAAGGCTTGACCTAGACTTCTATTTTATTTACAATACCAGTAAAAACAGGAAAGTTGAGAAGTCTATGGGTGCTTATGAAAAATTAGCAACTTATCTAGAAAAAGAAGGGATTGCTTACGATGTTGTCGAACATCCAGCTGCTTTTACGACGGAGGAGGCAGACCGTTATATTGAAGGATATGAAGGAGTAAGAACCAAGTCTATGTTTTTAACCAATAAGAAGAAAACAAGTTACTATTTAGTAATTATGGATGATGCTAAGTCATTAGATATGGACTCTTTTAAAGACATAGTCCATACTAATCGTATTAGAATGGCTTCAGAACAGAGCTTACAGCAAAAAATGGACCTAGCCCCTGGCTTAGTTTCCCCATTTGGCCTTTTAAATAATAAAGAAAAGGATATTCAAGTGTACTTTGATCAGGAGATTCTAGATAAGCCAGTTCAGACATTCCATCCAAATGATAACACGAAGACACTCTTTGTTAAAACGGAAGATATTATTCGTTTTATTGAGCGCTTGGGATTTGAGGTGCATAAAGTCATATTGTAAGTTCTGAATTGAAGAGAAAAGGTTAAGTGTCGATTGTGGAAGGAGTGATTTGGAATAGTCAAATGAGAACTCGGCTAAAAGTGAAAAGGAATCTTTACTTAATAAAGCTATTTTTATAAGGACTACCATTAGTAGGAATATAATATTTTTGGAGATAATATTATATTATAGTTTGAAAAATTTTAAAATGATTAGTATAATATAATAAAAGACAATAATTTATCATGTCAGAAATAGCAAGGTTTGAGACTCTGGTAAATATTTTGGCATGATAATAGAACTAAAATTCCAAATTGATAGGTTTAATATTGGAAACTAGAAAGTGAGGGAATAAGAATGAAAACGAGGAAAAAGCCAATTTATCTTTCGTTAGTGGCACTATTAGTGACAGGTGCTGTATTGACTGCATGTACAGAGATTTCTAAAAATAAAGGAACGAGTACAAAAACGGAACATCAAGTAGCTAAAAAAACAAATTTTAGCACATATGTGGATAAAGTTAGTGAGTTAGTTAAGTTGAATTGGCCGTTTATGGATAAGGTGTGGCCGACTTATAACTACAATAAGCATAATTTCTTAATCTTTTATCTTAATGAAGAAGGTGATGTGAAAGAAGCTAGATTGTTAAATGTCAAAGAGAATAGAAAACTCAAAAAAGAGGAGTATAAACAAATTCCTGCTCCAACTCCAGAAGGCTATATTAGTGTAAAGTTTCAGGGTAAGCAGTCTATTGCTATGAGTGTGGATGATAGTGTCATGGAGGCTAAAGACTCCGTTCAAGAATTATATAAAACAGCCACACATGAAATGGTTCATTTCTATTATCAAGGGGAAATAAAAGCATCAGGCAATGCAGATAGAAATCAGATATACCCTATTGAAAGTGGACCAAGGATTGCCAGAAGAATGCTTTATAGCCGCTTAATACAGGCCTT
The DNA here is from genome assembly GCF_901542335.1 of Streptococcus porcinus. Lineage (NCBI taxonomy): Bacteria > Bacillati > Bacillota > Bacilli > Lactobacillales > Streptococcaceae > Streptococcus > Streptococcus porcinus. The sequence continues at coordinate 363,519 of NZ_LR594036.1, forward strand.
TGAAAATCCTGAAAAACAAAAAGAGTACTTAGCAAAAGCTAAATATTGGTTAGAAAAGTATCATACTGAGTTTAAAAAGGAAGCTGATAGTATAAGAGTGACAGATATTGCTGAAGGTACTGCACGATATACAGAAAGTCTAGGTAGCTTTATTGGTAAAAATTTATCTAAAACAGATGCTCGAAAAGAAGCAGAAAAACTTATTAAAAAAGACAAGATTTTTATAGCTGCAGATAAGGAAAGCTATGAAATTGGATATGTTGCTGCTCTTATTCTAGATGAAAAAGATCCAAATTGGAAAAATAGTTTCTATTCAAAAAATAAGGGGATAGAAGAAGTGCTGTTGGAAGGTATTACTGCCGTGCCTGACAAAACTGATGATAAAATTGAGACAAAGATCATAAAAAAAATCACAAAGACTAACAAAGATATCAAAGTTAAATTGAAGGATATTGTTGCAGCAAGCAAAGATACAGCTATTCCGTTCCTTCATTTAGATGTTTCTAAAGGATCTAAAAGTTTTACTGCTGAGCAGATGTTTAGCTATCAAAATATGCCTATTATGTCAGGATATAGCAATCGTTTTAATGTGAATAATAAAACCATAGAGATTAAAAACATAGCTATTCATAGTGGCTATAATCAGGTAAAACAATACATTAGGATACCTTTAACCGGAAAATATGAAGTCAAAAATGGTAAACTAACTGTCAAATCAGATTCTCTTAACGTTCCTGGTATTCCTGTTAAGGTTTCTAAAGAAAATGGCCGAACTATTTACAGTGCAGAAGTACAAGATTAATTAAGGCTATTTGGATCTTAATTGGTTAGTGACAGTAGTTTACAAAGAACTGAAGTTTTAATTTTGTTTATGCTTATACTTATACCACTAGATTTCTAAGGAAGTCAAAGGCTAACCTAGCCTCAGGACTTTACTTGAATAAACGAAAGGTATAGTATAGGTTTAGGCTACGCTTATTTCATAGAAAATCAATTCCGTGGACAGAACGTAAAAAGAGATTATACGTAATAATCTAAGAAAGTCTAGATAACGTGCCAATAAAGGAAAGTCTCCAGAGTCAGATAAGACTTTGGAGACTTTCCATATCTCTCGTAATTAAGCATCTACAAATTGCCATATGAGAGTTAACAGAGGGATGTTGTCATGAAGTTATATGGATTGCTTTTTCTATCTAGCCTAATGATAGAGTGAGTTTTTCTTTAAACTTACTTTATAAAAGTATTAAAAGAATGATATACTATTATACATAAAAATATAAAATTCTGAACAGGTGAGAACTTATGACATTTAAGAAAGAAGCTTTTTCATTTTATTTTAGATTCTTTTGGTCGTTAATGAAATTTCAAATAACAACAAAAGGTATATTGTTTTTGGCAATTTTTCCAATATCTAAAGAGATTTTGCAATTACTACTTAAATCAAGTGGAAAATCAAGTCTCTCAAGTGGAGATTTTGTATCAACTTTTTTAAGTTTACAGGGAGCAGGAATTTTTATTTTAGCTCTGATACTTTTAGTTATTTTAGTTGCCTTTGATATTAACGCCTTTATTATTATTAGTTCCTTGGCACGGAAGGGAAGCTCCGACATTTCCCTACTACAAATGCTTGCCATTAGTTTTAAATCAATAAAAAATTTTTTAAGACCACAAGGGCTGTTAATTTTAATTTATGTAGCTGTTATTATCCCGCTAATAGGTATAGGAATTACCATTTCTCCTATGAGCAATTTTACAATTCCTAATTTTATTACAGAGGTTATTTATAATACTCCGATCTATTTAGCAGTATATTGTGGATTTCTTTTGATATTTACTTTTATTACTTTAAAATATTTTTTCTTTTTTCATTATTGTCTATTAGAGGGAGAATCTATTAAAGATTCTCTGCTAAAAGCGTCACGTTTAATGAAAGGACATTGGAAATCCTTTATAAAAGACTTTTTTTTAAAAATTGGACTTAGATATGCAGTTTTTTCCTTTCTTTATTGTTTAATCGTTCTAAGCATTATTTTAACTTTGGACAAATTAAAAATTGGACCGGGATTGGCTATGTTTGTCTTATTGAACATTGCTGAGCTTTTTTCAATTTTAGGATTATTGGCAGTACCGATTATTATCTATTCAGTTACTGACCTTTTTTACAGATATAACGAAAGGGATGGTTATTCTTTAAAGAATAAGATTTATAAAACAGAAGAATATGTAAGAGAAGCTCAAAAAACAAAAAAGAAGAAAGGGACAAAAGTAAGACTATTCCTGGTTCTTGCAGGACTATTTCTTATAAATTCTTCAATAAGTACTGTCTATGGACTTTTTTTCAATAAATTTGCAAAGTTAGAAAATAAAATAGCCCTTGTTGCTCACAGGGGTGGGGGAAATTTAGGTGCTGAAAATACAATAGCTGGTATGGAAAAGGCTATAAAAGCGGGTGCCTCTTGGACTGAAATAGATGTCCAAAGAACCAAAGATGGCTATTATGTTATTAATCACGACTCAACATTTAAGAGGCTTACAGGAATAGATAAGAGTTCAGATGAAATGACTTTAAAAGAGATAAAATCGCTTAGGGTAAAAGACCTTTTTAATGAAGAAAGGCCAGCTCAGCCGGTAGCTACCCTTGAGGAATTCATTAAAGCAGGGCAAGGGAAGATAGGCTTTTATATTGAATTAAAAGGGGCTACTGCAGATAAAAAAATGGCAGATGACATAGTAAGGCTTATTAAGGATAAAAAGTTAGAAAAAAGCACAGCTTTATTATCTCTAGATTTAAATCTTATAAAATATATAGAAAGTAAGTACCCTGAGATGACTACTGGCTACCTCTACTATTTTTCTCTAGGTGAAATTAGTGATATGCCAGCTGATATTCTCATTATGGAAGAGGGAGAAGCAACCACACTTAATATTCTAAAAGCTCATGAAGCAGGAAAAAAAGTGGTGGTATGGACAATAAATAGCTCTGATTCAATAAATAAATTTGTGAAAAGTGATGTCGATGCTATTATTACCGACTTTGTTCTAGATGTAAAGGCTGGAATAAAGGAAAGGGACGCCAGAAGTGATCTCCAAATTGTAGTAGACGACATTTTAAACTGAGGCTTCAAATTAGGTAGATGGGGTGAGAGCTAAATTTTAGATGGAAGGTATTTAATATATACTAATTCTCTTTGTATAGGTTTCATTGTAATAAAAGTTATTTTTAAAGAGTGAGCCAAGAATATATGGTATTTAACAATTTTAAACATCAATGTAAATAAGAGTTGTTAACTGTTCAAACATGTATTGGGCAGCAAGTAGAGAAATCCTTTTCAAGATTTCTCTCAGATTGAAGAAAAAGTCCATTTTGGACAATTTTCTTCAATCTTTTTTCATTATCATGAAAAACAAAAACTCTCATAAACGCAGACAGGATTTAGAGTTGGTGAAACAATGGCTATTACATGGGAAGATATTGATTTTGGGGTGAATGCTATCTATAAGATATAGGAGATTTTCTTCAATGAAAAAAAGAATCTAAAAACTGATTACGAGAACTTCAATAAGAAACGTTATGATGAGTAATCATTTAAAAAATTGCTATTAAGGTTGCAGTGCTAGCCAGAAAAAACGTTAAGCAATTAAACATAAAAAATCAAGACAATTTCATCTTTTGATTATAGTTTTGGTATGATATTTAACAATGCTATTAATAAGTAGTTGTCAAATAACCTTGATAAACTAGAAACTGAATTTAAGCTGACCACACCAGGAGCAAGACATATCTATGATAGTTATCTCTTGGCAAGTGGAGTTAAAAAAAGAAAATCAATAGTAATTAAAAATATTGAGTGGTAAAAATAATTAATAAAAATATGTCTAAAAGAATAGAATCAGAACAAAAAATAAGAAACCTTAATTTAATAAGGTTTCGTTAACATAATTTATGCCACCACCGAGAATCGAACTCGGAACGAAGCATTACCATTGCTTTATTATACCATTTAACTATAGCGGCTACTCTATCTATGATACTATAAAATGAGTTTTGGTGCAAGACTATTCTTTTGAGAAAATAGCTTAATTTGGAATTGAATTTCATTATTTAGGCGTCAGGGATTTATTTTTGAAATGTGGAAACAAAGGATTGTGATTTTTATTGTCCTCATCTATTAACTGTGATAAAGTAAATAAAAACGTTCTTTGACTTTGGGTTACTATCAAGAAGGGTACGAAGCAGATAATGTCAGGATATAAAATTTAAAAACTACTCATGACTAAGTATCGTTTCCCTTTAACTTTTATGAATATCTATCTTTCTAGCGCCGTGTTTCGGAAATTAAGCCAAGACTCATTAAGGAGTATTTTATGTCTGTTATTTTTAGTCCTACTGGGCAAGCTATGCCTGAAAAAACGATACCCCTCCCTCTTTCAGCTTTTGATAAAATTGAAGGGACAAGAGTTTATTGGTTAGGGAATGCGTCGATTATGATTAATAGTCGCGGTACAATCCTGATGATTGATCCAGTCTTAGATAGTTTTGATATGCCCTTGCTAATCGATATGCCTATTGACTCAAAAATTATTCCCAAAATTGATGGTCTTTTAATTTCTCATATCGATAATGATCACCTCAGTTTTGAAACTTTGGAGAATTGCAAAGCTGTTACCAAATCTTATCATGCTCCAGTACATGTGGCAGATATGATGATATCGCAAGGCTTTGCAACGAATGAATATGCCGTCGGCGATCGTTTTACGATAAATGATGTTACAATTACCACGACCCCAACGAGACACAACTGGCAAAATAGCATCTCAAAGTATCACTACCGTGAATGGAAAGAAGAAGAATCTCTCGGTTTTTGGTTTGATACCGTTGATGGGAGTATTTGGCTACCTAGTGATAGTAAACTGATGTCGGAACATCTAGAGATGTCTCCAGCGGATTTGATTCTTTTTGATTTTAGTGATAACGAGTGGCATATCACTTATGATGGAGCCATTAAAGAAGCTAATGCCTATCCAAAAGCTGACTTACTGACAATTCATTGGGGATCTGTTGATGCTCCCACATGGAATACTTTTAATGGAAATCCTGAGCAGCTTCGCAAAGACATAGTTAATCCTAATCGTGTCCATGCTTTGAACATAGGCGAGGGTATAGATCTAATTAGAAAATAAAAAAGCAAATCCTCAATGTGATTTGCTAGACTTATGCTCTTTCACTCCTAAGCTCCTGAGGCATTCGTTGAAATTCTCTTTTAAGGAAGTAGAAGGCTGAGAGGAAAGCAATTAAATCAGAGATTGGACCAGCATACATGACACCTTCGACCCCCATATAATGGGGAAGAATAATAAGAAGTGGTAATAGGAAAATAACTTGTTTCATTAGTGATAGAAAGGCACCTATTCTTGCTTTTCCTATAGCTTGGAAGAAAGTTGTAGAGGCAATCTGGATGCCGTTTATAAAAACAAAGAAAAGAAAAACACGAACATATTTTATTCCAAATTGGAAATAAAGCTTGGAACCTGTTCCGAAGATTTCAAGGAAAGGTTTAGTGAAGATTTCAAAACTTAAAAAAGCAATAATAGAAATTATGGTAGCAGTTTTAAGAAGTAATTTAGTTGTCTCTTTTACTCGGTTTAAGTTTTTAGCTCCGTAATTATAACCGATGATGGGTTGTGCCCCTTGAACGAGTCCGATAATGATCGCAATAAATAAGGAGTTGATTTTCATGACGATTCCTGCTACAGCAATAGCGACATCACTACCATAAATAGAATCAGCTCCAAACCTACGAAGCATATTATTGGTAACAATCTGGATAAGTAAAGTAGAGAATTGAAAAATAAATGAGGAAGAACCAACAGATAAAATAGCTTTGACAATCTCACTATTAATTTTAAAATCATTTGTTACAAGTTTAACTGACTTAAATCTACGAAAATAGAGTGCCATATAGATGGCTGATAAGATTTGACTGATTAAAGTAGCTATAGCAGCACCTTTTATCCCCCAACCAAAATAAAAGATAAAGATAGGAACTAAAATAGTATTTAAGACTGCTCCAAAAATAATAGCCATCATAGAATAATTAGGACTACCATCTGCTCTAACTAAGGGATTGACGCTCATAGTAAATAATAAGAAGGGAATGCCAAAGGCCGAGATGGAGGTATAGTCTTGAGCATAGGCCATTGTGGCCTCCGTAGCACCAAAAATCAGCAGTAAGGGTTTAAGAAAAAGAATGATAAAAATACCAATCAATAGTCCCATAAGGAGCGACAAGGAAATAGCATTGCCGACAACTTTACTGGCTTGATCAACTTTTCCCCGACCTAAAGAGAGATTAAAATTTGAGGCACCACCAAGCCCAAAGGTTAAGCCAAAGGCTAAGCAGATGATTGTTAATGGGAAAGCCACACTTGTCGCAGCATTACCAAGATAACCAACGCTGTGCCCAATGAAAATTTGGTCAACAATATTGTAAAGGGAATTGACTAAATTAGCTAAAATAGCCGGCATTGCCATGGTGAAAAGAAGTTTAGGAATAGGTTTTGATTGAAAATGACTGGCTTGCATGAATTCCTCCTTTTATTTCAGAATATCGTCACTGTTAAGTAATTTTAAGAGTAGTTGGCGTAAGGTGTTTTTTTCATTATCTGTGAGTTTTTTGGTAAAACTGGCTTCAATTTGGTCACTCGTTTTTAGAATAAAGTCTCTTGCATTTTTTGTTTTCTCAGTTAGTCTAATAATTTTAGAACGCTTATCATCGGGGTGAGCTTGGCGATAAATCAATTCTTTTTTCTCTAGATTCTGTAGAATTCCTGTTACAGTCGGATTTGACATACAGAAATAAGCCTCAATATCTATTTGTCGCACACTAGCTTCTGGTTTTAATGTAACATACTTTAGTATTTTGAATTGACTAGGAGTTAAACCATGCGGGGCTAAGATATGTCCGGCAGCTTTATCAAAGGTTTGACTACTTTTTTTGATTAAAATACCAATGTGATCGTTTTCCATAATGATCCTTTCATAGCTTCCTATGTAATATATATCATTATAACATAGCTTCCTATCTTTTTTTGTCAAAAGACTCTAAAAAGTTTTAGAGTCTTATTTTGGGTAATGAAGACGAGTCTTTTTAAAATGTTAAGCTTAGATATGGGAGAATGGTACTCACTCCCTACTTATGATATAATGGGCTTATCACTTTAGGAAGTAGTAAGGTTATATGTCTTTCGAAAAAGAATTTATCAAAGATTTTGAAGCGTGGGTTCAAACACAAATTCAGGTTAATCAAGTAGCAATGACTACCAGCCAGCAAGTTGCCCAAGAAGATGGTGATGAACGTGCTAGAGATGCCTTTATTAGGTATGAAAGTAAATTAGATGCTTATGAGTTTCTCTTAGGAAAATTTGCCAACTATCATAATGGCAAAGGTTTTCATGAGATGCCAGATGATTTATTTGGCAAACGAAGCTACTAATACTTTAATAGCTTTACCGATTGAAAATGAGTATCTAGGATTGCCTTATAGAAGCTAATCTGTTAGAATAATTGTAATCAGAGTCCAGATGAGTTTATCTGTTACAGAAAGCGGTGTTGTTGAGAAATCCGTACAGATGTCAAATGGTGTTGCTGAGGCTAAACCTTATGAATAACAAAGTTGCAAATGTCTCAGGATGTTTGAATTTGGGTGGTACCGCGGATATATCAATTCGTCCCTGTCTAGTATTGCTAGATGGGGTTTTTGTATAGGAGGGAAATGATGCTTAAACCTCGTTATACTAGTTTTACAGTTTCTGTTTTTTGGCTGACTCCAATGTCACTATCCTACCATCGACCAAAGTCATCAAAGAATATACCTAGAAAGTTAGAGGTTGCTAATGATAAAAATACTAGGAGAGCTTGAAAACAATCAACTACCGGCCATAGAGACGGAGAGGTTAATTCTCCGGGGCCGTCGCTTGTCAGATGCGGAAGACATCTTTGCTTTTGCAAAGCTGGCAGAGGTCTCCTGTCCTGCTGGTTTTCCTCCCGTCGCAACTATTGAAGACGAAATCCACTATCTGGACACCATTTACCCAGAAAATCTAAAAAAAGAAAAACTGCCCTCAGGGTATGGTATCACTCTCAAAGGTCAAGATAAGGTCATTGGGTCTGTTGATTTTAATCACCGTCATGAGGACGATGTTTTTGAAATCGGCTACCTCTTACACCCAGACTATTGGGGACAAGGAATCGTACCTGAAGCGGCCAAAGCACTTCTAGAATATGGTTTCACAAAATTACATTTGCACAAAATTGAATTGGCCTGCTACAGCTATAACAAGCAAAGTCAGGTTGTAGCTGACAAACTAGGTTTTACCCTAGAAGCAAGAATACGCGATCGAAAAGACGCTCAGAATCACCGTTGCGATGATTTGCGCTATGGCCTTTTAAAAAGTGAGTGGGAGGCGAAATACCTATGAATCTAGTCTTAATAGGAGCGCAAGCTTCTGGCAAAATGACCATCGGCCAAGAAGTCGCTAAACTGACTGAGCTGACCTTGTTTCATAATCATGAAACCATCGACTTTGTCCTTAAGTTTATGCCTTGGTCTACGGATGCTACGGACTTGATTACTAAGATTCATCTTGACTTTTTTGAGACTTTTGCCAAAATAGGGCGGCCAATGATTTTTACCATCGTCATTGATTTTGGAGACTCAACTGAAGTGGCCTTTTTAGAGACCCTTCAAAATATTTTTGAAGCAGAAAATCAGGAAGTTCTCTTTGTAGAATTAGAAACTTCCTTGGAAGAACGGCTTGTCCGTAATAAAACGGAAAATCGCCTCAGGCATAAACCCTTTAAAAGAGATATTGCCTGGTCAGAAAATGATATCCTCAGTACTATGGATTATGTCACTTTTAACAGTAAAGAAGCACCAGAAAAGCTTCACTATTACTACAAAATCAATAATACTCACAAAAGTGCCCAAGAAGTTGCGGCAGAAATAGTGGAAGTTATGAAGAAAATAGAATACTAAGAAAGATTTTCTTATTTCTATAATAGCTCATCAGAAAATATCAAATATCTCTTATGAATTAAGAAAGGACAATTATGTCAAAAGAACTATCACCAAAATATAACCCTACCGAAGTTGAAGCAGGTCGCTACGACAAGTGGTTGGAAGAAGATGTTTTCAAGCCATCAGGCGATAAGACGGCTAAACCTTATTCCATTGTTATTCCACCACCAAACGTTACTGGTAAACTTCACCTTGGTCATGCTTGGGACACAACCCTTCAAGATATTATTATCCGTCAAAAACGGATGCAAGGCTTTGATACCCTGTGGTTGCCTGGTATGGACCATGCGGGGATTGCGACGCAAGCAAAAGTTGAAGAGCGTCTGCGTGAACAAGGGATTACCCGTTATGACCTTGGTCGTGAAAAATTCCTAGACAAGGTTTGGGAATGGAAAGACGAATATGCGGCTACTATTAAAGAACAATGGGGCAAAATGGGAATCTCCGTGGATTATTCACGTGAACGTTTTACCCTTGACGAAGGCCTCTCTAAAGCGGTACGCAAAGTATTCGTTGACCTTTACAAAAAAGGCTGGATTTACCGTGGTGAGTTCATCATCAACTGGGATCCGGCTGCCCGCACAGCTTTGTCTGACATCGAAGTTATCCATAAAGACGTAGAAGGTGCCTTTTACCATATGACTTATATGCTGGAAGATGGCTCGCGCGGTTTACAAGTTGCGACTACTCGACCAGAAACCATGTTCGGAGACGTCGCTGTTGCCGTTAACCCGGAAGATCCTCGTTATAAAGATTTGATTGGTCAAAATGTTGTTTTACCAATCGTGAATAAACTGATTCCAATCGTGGCCGACGAACATGCCGACCCTGAATTTGGAACAGGGGTTGTTAAAATCACGCCTGCCCACGACCCGAACGACTTCTTAGTTGGTCAACGCCATAACTTACCACAAGTAAATGTTATGAATGACGACGGAACAATGAATGAACTAGCTGGCGAATTTGCTGGTATGGATCGTTTTGAAGCTCGTAAAGCAACCGTTGCTAAATTAGAAGAACTTGGTGCCCTTGTTAACATTGAAAAACGTGTTCATTCTGTTGGTCACTCAGAACGTTCTGGCGCAGTGGTTGAGCCACGCTTATCAACTCAATGGTTTGTTAAAATGGATGAGCTTGCTAAACAAGCTATGGATAACCAAGGTACTGAAAACCGTGTTGATTTCTACCCACCACGCTTCAATGATACCTTCATGAGCTGGATGGAAAATGTCCATGACTGGGTTATCTCACGCCAATTATGGTGGGGACACCAAATCCCAGCTTGGTACAACGCAGAGGGCGATATTTATGTCGGTGAAGAAGCCCCAGAGGGTGATGGTTGGAAACAGGACGAAGATGTCCTTGACACTTGGTTTTCATCTGCCCTATGGCCATTTTCAACCATGGGTTGGCCTGACACAGATGCTGAAGACTTCAAACGTTACTTCCCAACATCTACACTGGTAACTGGTTACGATATCATCTTCTTCTGGGTATCACGGATGATTTTCCAATCCCTTGAATTCACCAATGAACGTCCTTTTCAAAATGTCCTTATTCACGGTCTCATCCGTGATGAAGAAGGACGTAAAATGTCTAAATCATTGGGTAACGGTATCGATCCGATGGATGTTGTTGAAAAATACGGTGCAGATAGCTTACGTTGGTTCCTATCAAACGGCTCTGCCCCAGGACAGGATGTTCGTTTCTCATACGAAAAAATGGATGCCTCTTGGAACTTCATTAACAAGATCTGGAACATTTCCCGTTACATCCTCATGAACAATGAAGGCTTGACCCTTGAAGAAGCAGAAAGCAATGTGGCTAAAGTTGCTACTTCAGAAGTTGGAAATGTGACTGATCAATGGATTCTTCACAACCTTAATGAGACGATTGTCAAAGTTACTGAAAACTTTGACAAGTTCGAGTTCGGTGTTGCCGGCCACATTTTGTACAACTTCATTTGGGAAGAGTTTGCCAACTGGTATGTTGAGCTCACTAAAGAAGTGCTTTATTCTGACAATGAAGACGAAAAAGTCATGACCCGCTCAGTCCTCCTCTACACCTTGGACAAAATTTTACGACTCCTTCACCCAATTATGCCTTTTGTGACTGAAGAAATCTACGTTCAATATGCCCAAGGCTCAATCGTTACAGCAGCTTACCCAGTCGCTAACGATGCTTTTGAGAATGCGGTAGCCCACCGCGGTGTTGAGAGCTTGAAAGACCTGATCCGTGCTGTCCGCAATGCGCGTGCAGAGGTGAACGTTGCACCAAGCAAGGCCATCACCATCTTGATTAAAACATCAGACAAAGAGTTAGAAGACTTTTTCAAAGCCAACGAAAATTACATCCGACGTTTTACAAACCCTGAAAAATTAGAAATCTCAGCTGACCTCCAAGCCCCAGACATGGCCATGACTAGCATCATCACAGGCGCAGAAATCTATCTCCCGTTAGCAGACCTGCTCAACGTGGACGAAGAACTCGCTCGCCTCGATAAAGAACTGGCCAAATGGCAAAAAGAACTAGACATGGTCGGCAAAAAACTCAGCAACGAGCGCTTCGTTGCCAATGCCAAACCAGAAGTCGTCGAAAAAGAGCGAGAGAAGCAAGCAGACTACCAAGCTAAATTTGATGCGACGAAGGAGCGTATTGCCGAAATGAAGAAGTTGGTTAGATAGTTAAAATTATTCACTACTTCCGCAGAGTCCTGCCGCTAGACCATCAGTCTAAGCGACAGGACTCTTTGTTATATTCGAGAAATTTAAACAGATTTAACTAGAATATCTTTGTGTTGGACTATCTAGTCTCAAAGTGATTTTTAGGTAGTTGATGTAAGATAAGTAAAAGTAAATATTGCTACTTTTCTTCGAAGTATCGATTTAAATAAAATCATTAACTTTTTAGAGACTCTGTGCAATCACCATATGATGTTGGCAATTCGAATCTTCTACATTTAAAATATTTTGGAGACCATTTACAATTAGTATTTCCTTTTGTTTGTAGCAGAGTTATGGTTAATCGTTAACTTGAACTTGGAATATTGTGTAGTATTATTATTTTTAAGATTATTATCATTTTTTGAAATCTTTTGCTTTTTATAGTTTTAATAAATAATAAAAATAAATTATAGATAATAAGATTTAAAGTCAATGAATTAAAAATTAATTAATGATTATAATAACTTTATATAAACAGAGGTTGAGGTAATTAGGCTTTATTACTTGTATAACGAGTAATACTTTCAAGCAATAATACTATAGATATTAGGAGGTAGATATTATGAACAAGAAAGCAATAGAACATTTTGATGTAATTGATGATAGAACACTTGAAAATATACTAGGAGGCGGTTTTGGTTGGGGTGCTGCTCTTGCAGGTCTATTTGGTGGACTTGCAGCCTCTCCAACTTTAGAGGATTTAAATGGTAAAAAATTACCTAAACCCTCATCATGTTCTCTCTATGGAATTGGTGGAACACCAAATGCATGTAATTTTTAGTGTATTATGAAAGCTATTTATAAAGGAAATATTGCAGAAGTTTGGCAAATAACGAAAGATGGAAAATATCCAGCCTGGGTACAAGAAGCATTCAAAAAAATTATCTTTATTGGCTAGATAATCATGTGCGAGTGCTAATGTCAGGCTTGAATCCTTCCCTTAAGAAAAATTTTGAAATTGGAGCTGTCGGGACAGCAGGAGGAGGATTTGCAGGTTATGGAATGTATCAACTTGGTTATATAGGTGATTACATTGATATTACTAATCGAAGAATAGTATCCGAAAGGACATTTAAAAAACAATATAATATACTTGATTCAAGTGAGTAATGAAAACTCTTCCTTCACAATAGTAAAATTTCTGTTATTTTTCTCGCGATATTTAAATGTATAGATAATCTTGTTTTACCTCGTCCTCTGTGTATGTAAAGTTATTTTATTCTTAGAAAATTGTAAGTGGTTTTTATTATATGATATTCAATAAACGAGTTGTGATTTTTCTAAAAAAAGATTATAGATCTCAGCTTGACACACGTGATTGTGGTATTGCTTGTCTGGCCATGATATTAAGCTACTACGGTTCACATTATTCTTTAGCGAGTTTAAGAGAACGTGCTAAAACCACTCAATAGAGTACCACAGCATTTGGATTGATCAAGGTTGCTCAAGAAGAAAAATTTGAAACTAGAGCAATACAAGCGGATATGACACTTTTTGATGAAGATATCACATATCCTTTCATCGCTCATGTTATTAAAGATAATAAATTTATGCACTATTACGTGATAATTGGGTGTGTAATGATAAAAACATTTACGTAGCAGATCCAGATCCAAATATACGGGTAACTAAAATCTCTTATAATCAATTTGAAAAAGAATGGACGGAAATCTCATTATTTATTGCTCCTAGTTTTGATTATGAAATTCATAAAGAGGAAAATAGAAGTTTTTTAAGCTTTATAATTTTTTTCTAGAAGAACAGAAGACTTTAATACTAAAAATAACTATTGCAACAATATTTATTATATTATTTAATATTTTAGGAGCACATTATCTCCAGAGAATAATTGATATTTACATTCCTAGAATGGATAGACATACTTTGAGCCTAATGTCGTGTGGTCTTATAAGTATTTATATTTTTCAGCTTCCAATGTCTTTTTTTACTACACGTAGAACAGGAGACATTGTCTCTCGCTTTAACGACATAGTATCAATTATAGATGCATTAGTTAGCACTATTTTTAATACTTTTATTGCTACCTTAACTGTGATTATAGTATATATTTTTCTATTTTATCAAAACAAGGTTCTTTTCTTTATTAGCGTATTAGCATTACCACTTTATTGTGCAATAATTTGGTCTTTTGTCAAATTCTTTGATAAGTTAAACTATGAAATCATGGAATCTAATGCTACCTTATCGTCTTCTATTATTGAAACTATCAATGGCATTGAGACTGTGAAAGCATTGACAAGTGAAAATAAATGTTACCAAAAAATTGATAGAGAATTCTCTATTTATATAGAAAAACGTTTGCATAAGGCAAAGTGGAGAATATTCAGAAAGTTTTAAAAATTTAAGCCGAACTATTACTAAATGTTGCAATATTATGGGTTGGCGGATTCTTGGTTATGGACAATAAAATGTCAATCGGGCAATTCTTTACCTATAACTTATTATTAGTTTACTTTACAACTTCTCTGGAGAATATTATTCATTTGCAACCAAAATTACAAAGAGCAAAAGTAGCTAATGACCGTTTGAATGAAGTATATGTGATGAAACCTGAATTATCTGAACAAAAAGATATAATAACTTTAGAAAATATTAAAGGAGAATTTACGTTTAGAAACGTTAATTACCAATATGTATATGGACGAGATATTTTAACAGATATCAATTTGGTTATTCCTTATGGAAGTAAAATATCATTTGTAGGTTCATCTGGCTCAGAAAAAACTACACTTGCTAAAATGATGCTTAATTTTTTTAAACCTTTGAAAGGAGTGATTACTCTTGATGATATTGATTTGGAAAAGATTAATAAAGGATTACTTCGACAATCTGTTACATATTTACCACAGCAACCTTATATTTTTAATGGAACAATTTTAGAAAATCTCTTGCTAGGAGTGAATAGAAACGTTACTCAGAAGGAAATTGTTAAAGCTGTTGAAATAGCAGAAATTCGTTCTGAAATTGAGTCTATGAGATTTAGTTATCAGACGATTTTAAGTTCTTCTGACAGTTCAGGACTCTCTGGGGGACAAAAACAAAGAATAGCTCTAGCAAGAGCCCTACTAACAGATGCCTCTGTTCTGCTTTTAGATGAAGCAACCAGTAATTTAGATATTTTAACAGAGAAAAAATTATTGATAATCTTATGAAAATAGAGAAAACAATAGTATTTATCGTTCATCGGTTAGGTATCGCAAAACGAACAGATAAAATTGTCGTATTAGATAATGGACGAATAATTGAATATGGATCTCACGATGAGCTTGTCAGGAATAATGGATTTTATGCACATTTAATAAATGATTGAATTGAGACTAGGATAAAACTTCCAAACTATAAAAATCAAACAATATAAATTTTTTAAGTATAAACCTGCTAGAAGAAATAAGCTTAATTTGAAAGAAGATGTACTATAATAAATGTAAAAAATATGAGTAGTATAGCTGTAAGTATAGTTATATTTTCAGCTATTGAAACAGTCTTAAAGTGCTACTGTTAAGTTTTGGGGCGATCTGTTAAAATACTACAAATATTCACAGTAGTAAGTATAATTTAGTAGGAGGGAATAGGTTATAATTGACTAAGAAAATACTTAATTATCAAAATTATAGTCTTTTCAGGAATTCGACCATTAATGGAGTAATATTTCAATTACAAGACGACAACTTATTAATAAAAAACTATTAGATGGGCTTGTCAAGAAAAAGCAGACACACAGTTAAGATAATTAGTGACTATTTGTCAAACTCAACTTGTGATTGATAACCTAAATCAGAATGGAGAGGTTTAGAATTGTAATAGGTTTCCATAAATTAAAAAATGTCAAGCTGGGCTTGTTCAATAGTTGCGAAATTGGCAATATTGACAAGCTTTTTTATGTTTTATAAAGGGAGTCAAGTCTTTCATTGTCATTTAGAAGAGTTAACTCCTCTAGCAATGCTTTACTCTGTTCTTTAATCTCGAACTGGGCATGAGGTTGAAGGGCTTATCAAATACTTTTTTGATATAATCATTTCCTTGTTTTTACTTAAGGTTGTGTCTACTTTAGGATAGTGAGTCCAGTTTAGTTGTGGGTTTGATGCTAGATAAATCATACCACAATATGCATGACAACTTTTAAAAATAAAAATTTTCCTAGAAATATTATAAAAACGTTTTCAATAAATTAGAATAGTAGTATAATTAAAGTAAAAGATATGGTTTCATAATCTGGGAACTTCACTATACATTTCTTTAAGAATTAAGAAAAATATCAGAAACCAAAGGAAGCCACAATGGGTAAAGAATATGTTTTAGCACATTATCAAAAGGAAGAAGAAAGTGGATCTGAAAAAATACAATCTTTAGATGAGCATTTATTTAATGTAGCTTTTAGAAGTCGACAGGAAGCATCTATAATTGGTCAAGGAGATGTGCTTTTTTTAATTGGTCTATACCACGATCTGGGCAAAGCTGATCGAGCTTTTCAAGATAAATTATTAAATAATCCAAATCGGCATGTTGATCACTCTTATGCAGGGGCAAAATACTTATGTTCTATTATTGGATCTCATCTAAAAAACCGAGGGGTTGATAAAAATGAGAGAATGACATTCAACGAAATGGTGGGGTATGTCATTTCTGCTCATCATGGGATGTATGATGTTTGCTACTATTCTGACAATGCTGAATATTATGGCTTTAATAAGTTTAAAAATCGTATCAATAGAGACTTAGGTGATTATCACTATCATGAGGATATTAAAGGGTACGCTATAAAATTAGAGGAAAAATTGTGTGATTATGGCTACAAAGATCTAAGGGAGCTTGTTGATAAAGCTTTTGATAATTACCAGCAAGCTATGTCTTCCTTAAACTGGCAAGATAAGAGTGAGTGGGATTATTATCAGTCTTGTATGGTGAGACTTTACTTGTCACTCTTAAAAAACGCTGATATTTTGGACACAGTAAATGCATATGGGCTTAAGATAAGCCCTATGGATAAAACAGAGCGATCCATTTTAAAACACTCTTATTTAGCTGCCATTGAACAAAAATATGCTAGCTTTGGAAGGTCAAACAATAAGTTGAATGCTATCCGGACAGAAATTGCAGAGCGTGTTAAAGAAAGAGGTAAACGGGATTCTAAGGGGATTTATCGCTTAGATTTACCGACAGGAGCTGGCAAGACTAATCTTAGTATGCGCTATGCGTTTCACCAATTAGTTCATCAAGACAAATCAAGGTTTTTTTACATAACGCCCTTTCTTTCGGTTCTTGAGCAAAATGCTTCCGAAATCAGAAAAGTTACAGGTGACCTTGGTGTTTTAGAACACCATTCCAATGTGGTTAAACAGGCTAATGAAGATGACGACGACAAGAATAGTTTACTATCAGCTTATCTTAGTGATAGCTGGGATAGTCAAGTAGTCTTGACTTCTATGGTTCAATTTTTCCAAACACTTTTCAAAACAAAATCAGCTAATCTGAGACGTTTTTCAAGTTTGATTAATAGTGTTGTGATTCTAGATGAAGTTCAGTCACTGCCTATTGAAGTAACAACTTTATTTAATTTAACGATAAATTTTTTAAATAAAGTCATGAACACAACTATTGTTCTTTGTACAGCAACACAACCTGCTTATGATTCTTCAGAGATTGAGCATCGTATCTGTTATGGAGGAAACTTAGGAGAATTAGCTGAAATAGTTGAGTTAACGATTGAAGAAAAACAAGTGTTTTCAAGGACAGAGCTTAGAAAATTTGATGATAGTGATCAGAAAACTCATTTGACTGATGTTATTAACCTTATTCTAGGTGAGGAAAACTCAGTTCTTGCTATTTTTAACACGAAAAAAACGGTTCATAACTGCTACACTATGCTCAAAGACATGACAGATAGACCAGTCTATCAGCTTTCGACAAATATGTGTGCGCAGCATAGGCTTGACTTGATTGCTAACATCAAAACGGAGTTACAAAATAATATCCCTATTATTTGTATTAGCACACAATTAATTGAAGCAGGTGTAGATGTTGATTTTCATCGCGTCATTCGTTCCTATTCAGGAATTGATTCTATTGTTCAGGCTGCTGGACGATGTAATCGAGAAGGCAAACGAGATAAAGGTCAAGTTACTCTTGTCAATCTGACCTATGAAGAGGAAAATATTTCTAGGCTGACAGAAATAAAAGCTAAAAAACAAGCCACAGAATCTATTCTTCATAAGATTGGGTCTCCAATTGATATCTCAACTTTAAACCGTGACTTTTTGAGTATTATTATGCCAATAATCAAGGACTGATGGATTATCCTTTGGAAGACAACATATCAATCTACGACTATTTAAGCCTTAATACTTATCAGACGGCAAATAAAAAGTTCAAAGGTAAGTTAAAACAAGCTTTTAAAACAGCAGGAGCCAAAATGAACCTCATCAATAATGACATGGTAGGAGTTCTCGTATCTTATGGTGATGCTAAGAAAAAGTTAGCTTACTTAGAAGAATTAGGTGCGTCTCAATTTTTATCAGCAGAAGATTATCAAACGATAAAATCATTACTAAAAGAGTTACAACCTTTCACGGTTAATGTCCGTGAGAACGATCCTCTTCTTGAAGCAACAAAATCTTATCTAAATGGTCAGATTCTGATTTTGATGTCGGAGTATTATGACACAGAAAGAGGAGTTAAATACGACTCAGATAATTTTCGCTTGTAAATCAAAATGAAAGCAGGTCAACAAAAGGTCGGTAGGGGACCTCGTTAACCTGCCAATCATCGTTAATAATTATTATCAATTTAGACCATTTAATAAGGTAAGTTTTCAAAAACAGAAGGAGGAAAATATCTTGTACAGATCTAGAGACTTCTACGTGAGAGTAAGTGGCCAGCGAGCCCTTTTTACCAATCCTGCCACAAAGGGGGGATCGGAACGGTCATCCTACCCCATTCCGACTAGGCAAGCATTGAATGGCATCGTTGATGCCATCTATTATAAGCCGACCTTTACTAATATCGTCACAGAGGTTAAGATTATTAACCAAATTCAAACCGAATTACAGGGTGTCAGGGCTCTGTTGCATGATTATAGTGCAGATTTAAGTTATGTATCGTATTTGAGTGATGTTGTTTATCTGATCAAGTTTCATTTTGTTTGGAATGAAGATAGAAAAGATTTAAACTCAGATAGACTTCCAGCTAAACATGAAGCCATTATGGAGCGTTCTATTCGTAAAGGTGGACGTCGTGATGTGTTTTTGGGTACAAGAGAGAGTGTAGGTCTTGTAGATGATATCAGCCAAGAAGAGTATGAGGCTGCTGTATCGTATTATAATGGTGTCAATATCGACTTGGGAATCATGTTCCATTCCTTTGCCTATCCGAAAGACAAAAAGACACCATTGAAATCATACTTTACAAAGACTGTGATGAAAAATGGAGTCATTACGTTTAAACCACAGTCTGAATGCGATATTGTTAACACACTTTCTAGTTATGCTTTTAAAGCACCAGAGGAGATAAAATCGGTTAACGATGAATACATGGAGTATGATGACATGGAGAAAGGAGAAAACTGATGGATTTTTTTACTTCTCTCTTGAAGACCTATGAGAAAGCAGAGCTAGCAGACTTGGTTGATCACCAAAAAAGAGATAATGAGCCGGTTTTATTGCCGATTTATCATACGAGTTTAAAGTCAAATGGCAAAAATATCATTTCAGTGAAACTTGACAAAGATGGCCAGTTTCACAAGGCAGAATTTATGGCAGATAAGCAAATGATTATTTTTCCTGTAACGGCTGATTCTGTTGCTAGGTCAGGTAGTAATCCTGCACCGCATCCCCTAGTCGATAAATTTGCTTATTATAGTGCTGAAGTAGACCAGTCCCAGTATGATTCTTTTCATAAGCAACTTAATAACTGGATTGATTATTGTGAGGAGGGTGAGGTCAAGAGGTTTTTAACCATTGTTCAGCAATTTATTTTGAAACCAGAATTTCTAATATTGATTCTTGATTCTTTAATTGGTCCTGATTATCAAAATAATCAATTAAAAATTAGTTTTTGTGATGTTACTGGAAAAGAAAAACTAATTGATTTATCAGCTTGTTTTTTAGAATTTTCAATTGACCAATTTCAGGGCTTTAAAAATGAATCGGTTTCGACATTTAAAGCCTTACACCAATCCTATATTTCTTTTGTTGAAGCAAATCGTGAAAATCTTGGTATTTGTAATATTAGTGGACGAGAAGAGCAGCTTACCGATAAGCATAGAGGACTGATGGGGAATGCTAAAATCATCTCAGTTAGTAATAAAAGAGAAGCTTATAAAGGACGTTTTAGAGAACGTGAAGACGTCTTTAGTGTTGGCTATGAAACTTCCGAAAAGATTCATTTAATGATCAAGTATCTTTTAGAAAATAAAAATACCAGTACTTGGTTAGGGTCCTCTCAATATTTAATCAACTGGTTCAGCGATGATTTAACAAATGATAGTCGGTTGGATATTGTATCACCAATCTTTGATGATGGACTTGAAGAAGAAGATGATGACGATACGCCTCCTGTTATAACATTAGCAACTGAAGACAATAAAAGAATTGGTAAATCATTTATCAAGGGACAAAAATTATTTGCTAATGATGCCACTTATTACGTTGCTATTTTGAATAAAACCAGCAATGGACGGATTGCTTTAAAATATTTTCGTCAGCTTCAAGCGTCTCAATTACTCACCAATCTTGATAAGTGGCAGGAAAAATACAGTTGGGAGTCGCGATTTAAGTTTGGGAAAAGTCGCTTAAGAACCCCTACTTTTCATGACATCCTTAATGTGTCCTACGGAGTTGATAGGGAACGTTTCCTTGAATTAGATAATGATAACTTCAAAAGTGATCAAGTTCAAAAGTTAGTGACAAGTTTGATTGATGGTAAACCGATGCCACAGTCCATTGTCAAAAAGTTAGGTAACAATGTTAAAGAACGACATCGTTACCGTAAGCACTGGTATCAAGTTGAGCAGGTCTGCTTAGCAATTTTACACAAACAAAATGGGGAGGAATTTTCACCGATGCTAGATCATACCAATCAAAATCGTTCCTATCTTTTCGGGCGATTATTAGCAATTTTTGAATTAATCGAGACGTTGCGTTATGGCTTGGATGGAACCGACAGCGATCGTATTACCAATGCTGAACGTTATTGGACGGCCTATACTGGACAGCCAACAAAATTGATGATGTTATTGGAGAATAAAATTAAGCCTTACGAAGAACCATTGAAATTAAATCGTCGTGGCAGTTGGAAGAAATTAGAAAAAGAAAAAGAAGAGATTTTAGAACTGTTAAATCCTCTGTTAGAAACAGAAACAATGGAGAAACCGTTAGATTACCGCTTTATTTTTGGGTATTATGCTGAGAAAAACTATTATTATACAAAACAAAACACTGAAGTAACGGAAAGTGAGGAGTAAAAAGATGTTGGAACACAAAATTGATTTTATGGTAACCCTTGAAGTGAAAGAAGCAAATGCAAATGGTGATCCCTTAAATGGAAACATGCCTCGTACAGATGCCAAAGGATATGGTGTGATGAGTGATGTCTCCATTAAACGTAAGATTCGTAATCGTCTACAAGATATGGGAAAACCTATTTTTGTGCAAGCTAATGAACGTATTGAAGATGACTTTCGTTCACTAGAAAGTCGCTTTTCACAACATTTTACAGCTAAGACACCTGACAAAGAAATTGAAGAAAAAGCAAATGCATTATGGTTTGATGTTCGTGCTTTTGGACAAGTTTTTACTTATCTGAAAAAATCAATTGGGGTGCGTGGACCAGTCTCCATCAGTATGGCTAAGTCCTTGGAGCCGATTGTCATTTCCAGCCTTCAAATTACGCGTAGTACCAATGGTATGGAAGCTAAGAATAATAGTGGGCGTTCTTCTGATACGATGGGGACAAAACATTTTGTAGATTATGGTGTGTATGTACTTAAAGGTTCTATCAATGCTTATTTTGCTGAAAAGACTGGATTTTCTCAGGAAGATGCCGAGGCCATTAAAGAGGTTTTGGTTAGCTTGTTTGAAAATGATGCGTCGTCTGCACGTCCGGAAGGTTCTATGCGAGTTCGTGAAGTCTTTTGGTTTACGCATTCAAGCAAACTGGGAAATGTTTCAAGTGCGCGTGTCTTTGATTTGTTAGAGTATCATCAATCAATAGAAGAAAAAAGTACTTATGACGCTTATCAGATTCATCTAAATCAAGAAAAATTGGCTAAATATGAAGCGAAAGGTTTAACGCTTGAAATCCTAGAAGGACTCTAGTATGGTCTATGCCGAAGATGATTATTTAATGCTATCAGGTATTCAGCATTTTCAATTTTGTAAACGTCAATGGGCGTTGATCCATATTGAGCAACAATGGCTTGATAATGAAGCGACAGCGCATGGACAAATTCTACATACTAAAGCAGATAATCCTTACATTAAAGAAAAACGAAAAGATCTTTTGGTCTCACGTGCTATGCCCATTTCTTCTGCAGAACTTGGACTTTCAGGAATTATGGATGTGGTGGAATTTTATAAAGATGATCAAGGTGTGTCTTTGAGGGGAAAACGTGGGAAATGGTTGCCAAAAGTTGTGGAATACAAGCGCGGGAAACCTAAAAAAGATACCAGAGATATTGTCCAGTTGGTGGCTCAGACCATGTGTTTAGAAGAAACGCTAGGCTGTCACATTAACGAAGGTTGTCTTTATTACCATAGTGTCAATCAAAGAGTGATTGTTCCTATGACATCAGATTTGCGTCAAGAGGTGAGGGAATTAGCCGAAGAGATGCATGAGGTTTATCAGAGTCAAATGCTACCTAAAGCAGCTTATTTTAAAAATTGTCAGCTTTGTTCTTTAGTCGATATTTGTAAGCCCAGATTGAGTAAGAAAACAAGGAGTGTGGCACGTTACATCAATGAGGCTATGACCAGTGAGGAGATGAACCCATGAAAAAGTTGCTAAATACCTTGTATTTGACGCAAGAAGATTTTTATGTCACTAAAGAGGGCGATAATATTGTTATCAAGCAAGGAGGTAAGGTTCTCAAACGGATCCCCTTTCGGATTATTGACGGTATTGTCTGTTTTTCCTATTTAGGTGTATCACCTGCTTTGGTGAAGTTATGTACGGAAAATCAGATTAACTTATCGTTTCATACACCACAAGGCCGTTTTTGTGGTCGCTATATTGGTTCAACCAATGGGAATATGTTATTGCGTAGAGAACATTACCGCTTATCTGATCGTGAAGAATCTTTGGAATATGCAAAGCGGTTTATTTTGGCTAAAATTTCTAACTCAAGGAAATACTTGTTACGCTTTAAACGAGATCATCGTCAACAGATTGATACCACGCTTTTTAATGCTGTTAATGACGAATTGATATGGGCTTTAGAGATGGTTCAGGCTGCAAATAATAAAGACACTTTGCGAGGGATTGAAGGCCAAGCTGCTAATCAGTATTTTCGCATCTTTAATGATCTTGTGCTGACGGATAAAAAAACATTTTACTTCCAAGGTCGGAGTAAGCGACCGCCCTTAGACTGTGTTAATGCCCTCTTGTCTTTTGGTTACAGTTTACTGACCTTTGAATGTCAATCTGCCTTGGAAGCTGTCGGCTTAGACAGTTACGTTGGTTTCTTTCACACGGATCGTCCTGGGCGTGCCAGTTTAGCGCTTGATTTAGTTGAAGAGTTCCGCTCATATATTGTTGATCGTTTTGTCTTTTCATTAATTAATAAAGGACAACTTCAGAAAAAACACTTTGAGGTTAAAGAAAATGGTAGCATTTTATTGACGGAAAATGGTAGAGCTATTTTTATTGATTTGTGGCAGAAGCGTAAGCATACTGAGGTAGAGCATCCTTTTACAAAAGAAAAAGTAAAATTTATGTTATTACCCTATGTGCAAGCGCAACTTTTAGCTAAGGCCATACGAGGAGATTTAGAAAGCTATCCACCTTTTATGGTTTAGGAGATGTTATATGATGGTTTTAGTCACTTATGATGTAAATACTGAAACATCGGCGGGCAGAAAAAGATTGCGTCATGTTGCTAAACTCTGTGTGGACTATGGGCAACGTGTTCAAAATTCTGTTTTTGAATGTTCTGTGACACCTGCGGAATTTGTGGATATAAAGCACCGCTTAACACAGATCATTGATGAGGAAACTGATAGTATTCGCTTTTATTTATTGGGTAAAAATTGGCAGAGGCGTGTAGAAACACTTGGTCGTTCAGACAGCTATGACCCAGATAAAGGTGTCTTATTATTGTGAAAACGTTTAGTGCGACTCGAGGTTTCACAGAAAAACCTTGCTTGCTCGCGCAAAAATAACTTAAAAAAGAAGTTAAATGGAGATAAAAAGGCTTAAAAACACCTCTATGTCTTCCATCCGTTTCTCTATAAACTGTGTCATTTGGCGCAGTCTCACCCTTCACGGGTGAGTGGATTGAAATATATCGATAACGGGGTATTTACTAAAACACTTCGTCTCACCCTTCACGGGTGAGTGGATTGAAATTAATTCAGCATGACCGTCATCTTCAAAAATAAAAGTCTCACCCTTCACGGGTGAGTGGATTGAAATACCAAAAACTTCAATTTCAACCCCTTTTTCGATGGCGTCTCACCCTTCACGGGTGAGTGGATTGAAATTTGTTTGATTTCCATAACTCAGCTGTCAGAACTGATGTCTCACCCTTCACGGGTGAGTGGATTGAAATTCTATATCCGTTTATCACTTCTTCAAAACGTGTGTCTCACCCTTCACGGGTGAGTGGATTGAAATAATTGCTTTAATGTTTGCTTTGGGTGCTTTTTGTGTCTCACCCTTCACGGGTGAGTGGATTGAAATTAAGTTTGAATTAGACGCGATTATGGAGGGGCTTGTCTCACCCTTCATGGGTGAGTGGATTGAAATAAGAAATTTCAATTATTTTTATGAGAAATTCCCAAAATTCTTTGGGCCAAATATAGGGATCTTTATTGATGGTTCTAAAGGAAAACTCGCACTAGATAAAGAGAAAAGAATCTTTACTTTAAGATTTTTGCCGTCTGGAGATGAAATCGAAGCATACATTAATCAAGATAATGGAAAAGCTATTCAATCAATTAAAAATCAGGCTATTTTAGGAGAGTGGATTGTTAATCAAGTATTCCAGTTAAAACGGAGAGAACCACTTACCTATCAAAAATTAGTAGACTTACAAATAAATGCATTAAGGCTGATAAAATATAAGAAGTCGCAAGTGATTGGTATTGAATTCACTTGGATTGATATCGAAAATCCACCGGCAGATGCTATTGGCTGGGTGACAAAAAATAAAATCCCTCAACAAACTTGATAGAAATGAAATCTGCTTGATAAATAAACGATTTTGTCACCGTTTACA
This sequence comes from Streptococcus porcinus, assembly GCF_901542335.1. Classification (NCBI taxonomy): domain Bacteria; kingdom Bacillati; phylum Bacillota; class Bacilli; order Lactobacillales; family Streptococcaceae; genus Streptococcus; species Streptococcus porcinus. The sequence goes on from NZ_LR594036.1 coordinate 388,769, forward strand.
TTCCCCTCTCATCTTGCTATAATCAGGTCATAATTAAGAAGCATGCTACCGTGCTTTTTTTGTGAGGTTTTGGGATGGGTATTGATAAGAAAGTGGCTGAGCTTACTTTTAAGGAGAAGTTGCGGCTTGAGATTTTAGCTGGTTTTAAAAAGACGGCTTTGGTTATTGGTTTGAGTTATGTGATAGTACTGAGTTTGTTTATTGTTTCGGTGCAGTATAGTCAGCTGGTTGGTGGGACGAATGTTATTATCTCTTATTTTAGGACAACACACAGTAAGAGTGATAGTCTTTTTGCAAAGCTTGAACAGAAGGGGCTAAGCCAATTCTTATCAGGCCACTTGAGTGAACGCGAGATGTTCAGGAAAGTCTACCAAGAGTCGAATCATTTGCCCTTTCGCTCGGCGATTTCCATTTACAATCCTAAGGGACAGTTGCTTTTGAGCACGCGCCTTCCTAATCGGGGTGGTCTTCGTGATGATGCTTTTGTTAAAATTGCCTTGCCTCATGTTAAAAATAGATCTGAGTACCGATTGATGAAAGACTATCAGGGGAACCCTTTTCTCTTAAAAATGAAAGCTATCTGGTCAAAAGGAGTTAAGATAGGTTATTTGGTGCTTTATATTGATGGGAACGATTTTGAGTCTGGTTTAAAGGTTGATGCGACTCAGTATGTGATTGCGGATCATTTTAATCATCTTTTTACTTCAAATAGTTTACAAGATACAACTCTTTCTTGGCAAAAAATTGATAGTAATCAGTTTAAAAAAAGGATGAGTATAAGCGATGGAAATTTGATCTTACACCAGTGGAAACCTTTGGGGCAAGAGCTTTTTTTGTATACTTCGATCTTAGTGCTTCCCTTGTCTTATCTGTTACTTTTTACTTGTTTCTTTGTTTTTGTTATTATGCTTCTTTTGATTGTCTTAGCAAGACGACTTTCTGAACGTATTTCCAGTCATAGTAGTGACAGTGTTGCTCTTCTCGTTAAGGATTTGGATTTAATTGTTGGTGGTTATCAATATAAAGTTGGTGTTAGATCAAAAGATGAGTTTGGTTATTTGGCTGAAAAAATAAATAGTTTGATTGATACTTTAGACCGTTTATTTCGCCAGATGTTAACCTTGGAACAAGAAAAATCAACTGTTGAACGTAAACTTTTGGAAGCTCAGTTTCACCCACATTTTCTCTATAATTCTTTGGAATCCATTAAAGTTTTAATTCATTTTAACCCTCATAAAGCACAAGCAATGATTTTAGCTCTTAATCGAGTTCTGCGTTATAGTATTACCTCTCAGGCAGAATATGCCGTTTTAGCTTCTGATTTTGATATCTTAGAGGACTTTTTAGAGGTTAATCAAGTGCGTTTTGAAGATTTTCGCTTTAGTCTATTTTATCCTGATGATTTGCAGCGGCTGCGAATTCCCAAGCTCTTTTTATTACCTTTGGTTGAAAATGCCATTAAATATGGCATGAAATCTCGGCATGATTTAACCATTAGAATAGAACTTAAAATGACAGACAAACACATCCAGTTTTATGTGTTAGATAATGGTCCAGGTTTTAGTCAATTCTTTAAAGATAATTTTGCTCGTTATTTAAAAGCTGGACATACGGAACATGGATTAGTGAATTCTTACAGTCGTTTAGTCATGCTTTATCCAAGCACGACTATCGAGCTCTGCCAAGTTGATATGTTGAACGGTGTTTTACTACAATTTGAAAGGAAGCAAGCATGTTACGAATGATTATTGTCGAAGATGAACATCTAATTAGGAAGTGGTTGAGTCAAGTGATTGATTATAAACAAATGGGGATTGATTTGCTTGCTTGTGCCCGTGATGGTCAAGAGGGCATTGAGGCTATTATAAGGTTTGAACCGGATATTGTTTTGACTGATATTATGATGCCACGAAAAACAGCTTTTGATATGTTTGAAGCGACGAGAAAATATAACTATCAGAAAATTATTTTGTCCTCATTTAGCGATTTTCAAAATGCTAAGAGAGCTATGCAATATGGTGTTATTAATTTTTTAGAGAAGCCTCTAGACACAGATGAATTACGTGATTGTCTTTGGCAGATTTGTTTAGACCTTAAATCGGAGGATATTCTCTTAGTTAACGAAGAGGAGTTGATTAAGCAATTTCCAACGATTGCTTTACCAGCTAGCGATGATAATTCTTTATCAGCTCAGGTTATTTCTTATTTGCATCATCATTACAATCAGACTATATCAACGGAGGCTATTGCTCATCAATTTGGGTATAGTGAGAGTTACCTTTATAAAAAAGTCAAAGATGAACTGGGCATTACCTTAAAGGACTATTTAAACAGGTACCGAGTGCGTCGAGCTATTCAATGTATTTTAGAAGATCCCAGCCTTATGGTTTATCAAGTTTCATCTTCCGTAGGCTTTTCCGACTATAACTATTTTGGTAAGGTTTTTCGTCGTTATACTGGCCTAACATTCACGGAATTTAAAGAGAATTTTACTCATTAAGAATAGAATTGTCCTATAATTAAAGCGCTTTCTTTTGTAGAATTGAGGTATCAAAACATTAAAAGGAGTATGATTATGCGCAAAAAAAGCTTAACGGTCTTAATGGCCTTAGTTGCACTTTTAGGGCTATCTGCTTGTGGTTCAAAAGCTGAAAACAAGAAGGAAGCTAAAGGAAGTGATAAATTAGTTGTCTATTCTCCAAATTCTGAAGGCTTAATTAACGCTACGGTTCCGGCTTTTGAAGAAAAATATGGGGTCAAGGTAGAATTGATTCAAGCAGGAACAGGTGAACTCTTCAAAAAAGTTGAAAGTGAGGCAAATAAACCTGTTGCCGATGTTGTTTTTGGTGGTTCCTATACACAGTATGCCCAACATCCTGAACTTTTTGAAAAATACACAGCAAAAGATAATGATAAAGTTATTAAGGATTATCAAAACACAACGGGTTACTCAACACCTTATACTCTGGACGGTTCGGTTCTGATTGTCAATCCGGACCTTACCAAAGGGATGAAAATTAAAGGTTACAAAGATCTGCTCAATCCTGAACTTAAGGGGAAAATTGCTACAGCAGATCCAGCTAATTCTTCTAGCGCCTTTGCCCAGTTAACCAATATGCTGAAAGCCACTGGTGGCTATGACAAAAACACATCTTGGAATTATGTCAAAGATCTCTTCACATTAGTGGACGGTAAAATCAACTCTAGCTCATCAAATGTCTACAAATCTGTTGCTGATGGTGAAATGGCTGTTGGTCTTTCTTATGAAGATCCAAGCGTGAAATTACTAAATGATGGTGCTAATGTCAAGGTTATCTATCCGGAAGAAGGATCTGTTTTCCTACCAGCTAGCGCTGCTATTATTAAAAATGCACCAAATAAGTCAAATGCTAAAAAATTTATTGACTTTATCGTATCTAAAGATGCCCAAGATGCCCTTGGTACTGAAACAACGAACCGCCCTGTTCGTAATGATGCTAAGGTTAGTAAAAACATGAAGTCACTAAAAGATATTAAGACAATCAACGAAGATTATGATTATGTTATCAAACATAAAGCTGAGATTGTCAAACGTTACAACGACATTTTTGTTGATATTCAGTCTAAGTAGGAGCAACCTATGAGTCAGATTACCATTAAAAATGCTAAGAAAATTTATCATGATACACCAGTCATTGAAAACCTCAATGTTGTGATTCCAGATGGTTCTCTCTTTACTTTGCTTGGGCCCTCAGGTTGTGGAAAAACAACATTGTTACGAATGATTGCTGGTTTTAATTCTATTGAGGGTGGAGACTTCTATTTTGGAGAAGAACGTATCAATCAAAAGGAACCGAGTCGTCGCAATATTGGTATGGTTTTTCAAAACTATGCTATCTTTCCTCATCTTTCTGTAAAAGATAATGTAGCATTTGGATTAAAGCAACGACAATTATCAAAAACGGAAATTGAATGTAGAGTTGATAAATACCTGAAACTGATGCAAATTGATCAATTTAAAGACAGGAAACCAGAAAATTTGAGTGGCGGACAACAGCAAAGGGTTGCTTTGGCGCGTGCTTTAGCTATTAGTCCTGATGTTTTGCTGATGGATGAGCCCCTTAGTAACCTGGATGCTAAGTTACGGATTGACATGCGTCAAGCAATCAAAGAAATTCAAAAAGAAGTTGGTATTACAACAGTCTATGTTACTCATGATCAGGAAGAAGCTATGGCGATTTCCGACTATATTGCAGTTATGTATTTGGGTGAAATCCAGCAGATTGGTAAGCCTAAGGAGCTTTATCATCGACCAAGTAATGAATTTGTCGCTACTTTTATTGGACGCACTAATATGCTAGATGCTGACTTAATCCATCAAGATACTCAAGCTTATTTACAGTTTAAAGATGGTTACACAATCTCCTTTCCATCTTTAAATCATCTGCAGGATCAAGCTGTCCGGGTAAGTGTTCGTCCAGAAGAGTTTATTAGGCAAAGTGATGGGCCTATTGAGGCTGTCATTAAAGATAGTACCTACTTAGGCTTAAATACGGAATATATCGTTGAACCCCCCTTTGCTAGTCGTTTACAGGTGATAGAAGAATCAACCTTGGAGGAAGATTTTGGTCCCGGTGATACAATCCGTTTGGCAATTAATGCTCAGAAAATCAATGTCTTTTCCGCTGATGGTAAGGTGAATTTACTGGGGGTGAAGTAGATGATAAAACACCTTCAAAAAATGAATATTTGGATTATATCTTCGATTATCATTTTTATTTCCTACTTGCTCTTTTTGATTTATCCTATTGTTACTATCCTTAAACAAGCTTTATTTGTTGATGGTCACCTTTCTATCCAGAATTTTATGACCTTCTTCGCTAAAGACTATTATTTTGAAACGTTATTAAATAGTTTTAAAGTCTCTATCATGGCAACCCTATTGTCATTGATTGTCGGGACCTTGCTTGCCTATTGTTTTGCTATGTTCCGCTTTAAAGGAAAAAAATATTTACAAATTTTGGTTATTATCGCCTCAATGTCGGCACCATTTGTCGGAGCTTATTCATGGATTCTCCTATTAGGACGTAATGGTGTCATCACCAAATGGTTGCAAATGACTTTTGGCATACCCAAAATTGATATTTATGGCTTTTCGGGAATTGTTCTAGTTTTTACTTTACAACTCTTTCCACTAGTATTCTTATATGTTAGTGGAGCCCTTAAGAGTATGGATAATTCCTTACTTGAGGCAGCAGAAAGTATGGGTGTTAAAGGAAGAAAACGTTTGACAAAAATTGTTCTACCTCTTTTAGTGCCAACACTCTTAGCTGCGGCTTTACTGGTCTTTATGCGTGCTTTTTCTGATTTTGGTACCCCGATGCTAATTGGAGAAGGCTACCGCACTTTTCCAGTTCTTGTTTATTCTCAATTTATTAGTGAGGTTGGAGGGAACTCCGCTTTTGCATCAGCTTTAGCCATAATTGCGATTACTATTGCACTCCTTATTTTCTTAGTGCAAAAATACTTGTCACAAAAGCACAGCTTTAGCATGAGTTCCTTACATCCAATAGAAGCAAAGCCACTTAATGGGTGGCAAAAAATAGTGGTCTATCTTTGGGTTTATGGGATTATCGGTCTTTCAGTATTACCACAGAGCTACTTGATTTACACATCTTTCCTCAAAACATCCGGAATGATTTTCGTACCAGGTTATTCACTAAATAGTTATGTACAGGCTTTTAATAGAATGGGGACAAGTATTCTGAATACCTTACGTATCCCTCTTATGGCCTTGTGCCTTGTTCTCATTTTTGCAACTTTTATTTCTTATCTCAGTGTTCGTAAACGTAATGCTTTTACCTCTTTAATTGATAGTATGAGTATGGTACCTTACATCGTCCCAGGGACTGTAATGGGGATAGCCTTTATTACAGCTTTTAATACCGGTATTGGTGGAAGTGGTTTTCTAGCCATTATAGGGACATCGCTGGTTATGGTTATCTCTTTAGCTGTCAGAAGATTACCTTATACCATTCGCTCTTCAGTCGCTTCGCTACACCAAATATCTCCAAGTATTGAAGAAGCTGCTTCTAGTTTAGGAAGTTCACGCTTAAATACCTTTGTTAAGATAACAATTCCAATGATGTTATCGGGCATTGTATCAGGTGCTATCTTATCTTGGATTACCATGATTTCAGAATTATCAACCTCTATTCTTTTGTATAATATCAATACGAAAACGATGACAGTTGCTATCTATACTGAAGTTCTTCGAGGTAATTACGGGATTGCAGCAGCCTTATCAACAATTCTGACAACCGTCACAGTCTTGTCGCTTTTACTTTTTATGAAAGTTTCTAAGAGTGATAGCATCACGATGTAGAACTTAACCCTAGTCTTTGTAAAGAAGACTAGGGATTTTTGTAAATAAAAGTAGTGTGCTTATAGCTCTTGGCGTTATTTTGAAGGTTGTTTGACAACAAGATCTATTTTTTGATATCTTGATCGTTTTTTTAATATCATTTTCGAATATCTAGATGAAGAATAATGGGAAAATAGCCAGTTTTGGGAAAGAATCACGTCATTATAATATCGTCATAATAAAGGAGTTTTGTATGTCAGAATTAACCTCAATCTGTCTGTCAGATGACTTAAACCAACAATTGAACTTTTGGATAAGCGCATATCATATCAATAAGGCAGAATTTATTAATCAAATAATTAGCGAAAAACTAGATTCACTCTATGCGATTCAAGAAGCTAATTTAGCTATGCGGGACTGGATTAAAGAACATCAAAATTCGTATTTTAGCCCTATAAAATGAAATATGCTGACAAGTCTGGAAGGTTGGCAACAATGGTTTTCTACCGTAGAAGCCTTATGTGCTCCAAAAAGGGAGTGTTAAAAGGAAGAACTTAAAAGAAGCTGCAAAGTTATTTATATATTGGAATAGATTGGAAGGTTAGTTTCATTTCTGCCAATTTTTCTCCTTCGTGTTATAATAGTTTTATAATATAGGAATGGGGATTTGAAATGGCGATAGTGAGGTATGGTGTGGTGTCTACGGCTCAAGTAGCACCAAGATTTATTGAAGGTGTCCGGTTGGCTGGGAATGGTGAAATAGGTGCTGTTTCTAGTCGTTCTCTTGAAAAAGCAAGGACTTTTGCGGCACAGTATCATATTCCTAAAGCTTACGGTAGTCTTTCTGGAATGCTTGCAGATCCAGACATTGATATCATTTATGTCCCTACAATTAATAAAGATCACTATAATTGTGCAAAAAAAGCCCTACAAGCTGGGAAACATGTCTTAGTAGAAAAGCCCTTTACCCTTACATATGCAGAAGCTCGGGAGCTTTTTAATTTGGCATATCGTAAGAAGCTTTTCTTAATGGAGGCTCAAAAATCAGTTTTTATTCCTCTCACGGATATAATCAAAAAGACCATTCAATCTGGGGAACTGGGAGAGATTCTTTCCGTTAGCTCAACCACTGCTTATCCCAATATAGACCATATTACTTGGTTTACGGATTTAGAAGCAGGTGGAGGCACGGCTCATTTCATGGCGCCATATGCATTTTCATACCTTCAGTATCTTTTTGACTGTCCTATTGAAAAGGCTGGTGGTATAGCTAACTTTCCAGAGGGGATGAGTGATAGTCAGTCTAAGATTCTCTTGCAAATGGGAAATGGTGTCCTAGTTGATATTTTTCTAACGACAAAGCTTAAGTTGAAACATAAAATGACTATCCGAGGAACCAAAGGAACATTAGAGATTCCTAGTTTTTGGAAATCAACAATGGCGACGCTGACCTATGAAGATGGCAGCCGCAGATTATTAGAAGCTCCCATGGACAGTGATTTTGCTTCTGAAGCTTATCACGTTAGTCAAATGGTTCAAGAAGGTGCGACAACGAGTCCGATTATGAAACCACAGATTACTCTTCTCACCATTAAAATTATCGAGGAACTTTATAAATCTTGGGGAAAATAAAAGGTACAAGTAGTGCCTTTTTTGGTTAGTAATAGTAATATAGTAAGGCAGAAAAGAGTCTGGAAGGAGTAGAGTTATGTCCGGTGAAATAAAGACGCAGGAGTTGCTTAGAGTTATCAATGTGGATCATTTATCTCCAGACGATAAACGGTTATTAATGACTTTAGGTAATCTGGGTCATGATGTTTTAGATTACGCTCAAGATAGCAATGAGACAGCGTTCGTCAAAGAACAAGATGGATGGTTGGTTGCAGTATATCAGTTATTGGAAGACAAGATTGTATCCCTAAAGGATGGTAACGTTCCTCGGATTCTGCCCATGACCTTTCTAATCAGTAATCAGACATTACTGATTTTCGAAACAGATGAAACGGCGCAACTATTGGCTAAGGTTATAGACCGAGTCAATCAGAGACAAGAACCTAAAAAAATCATGCTCCAGTTGCTGACCTTATTTACAAAGTCCTACTTTACAGAAGTAGAGGTTATGGGAAAAGAGCGTGATTATCTGATGAATCAGTTGCGACAACGTCCGACTAAGAAAAATTTAACAGAATTAGCTAATTTGCAGAGTAGCTCTGTTTATGTCGTGATGGGAACTCAACAAAATGGAGAAATGTTAGCAGATTTTCAGGAACTGCCTAGCTATAACAGCTTTAGTGATCAAGTCAAAGCCGAGTTGCGTGATACAGTGATTGAGGTTAAGCAATTGTCCAATATGTGTTCTCTACATACGCGAATTTTGGAACAATTGGCAAGCTCTTATAATAATGTTTTAAGCAATCGACTCAATGATAATGTGACTTCTTTAACTATTTTTACAATCGGCCTAACTGTTATTACAACGGTAACTAGTTTTTATGGTATGAATGTCAAGTTGCCTTTTGCTAAGGTAGATATTGTGTGGTTGCTTATTTTGATTATTACGACAATTATCGCTTTGATTCTCATGCGCTTCTTGCGACGGTTTGTGAATGATGGCCATCGCCATCTTTAGAAAGTGAATTTATGACGATAGAAGAAAATGTCTTTCGAAAAAGGCAAATACAACTGGATAGATTAGTGCCTTTTGGTTTTGTGTCCCAACAGGATGGCTCGTTTGTCTATCTAGCAGACATTCTGGATGGCGCTTTTACTGTTCAGGTAATAGTTAATGCAGAAGGTCAGCTATCTAGTCGAGTTATTGACAATGATATGGAGGAAGATTATTTAGCAATTTATTTGGAGAAGATGGTTCCTAGCTATGTAAGACAAGTTCAAGCTGCCTATCAAGGAATTCTAGAAGAAATTTCGGAAGCTTGCTGTCTTTATCTCCCTTTTCATTCAAAGCAGATGAATCGGCTTAATCAGCGTCTAATGGATACGTTTTGTGACCCTTTAGACCAACCTTTTGATAGTCATTCTGACACCTATTCTTATAGGGTTGGAGGTAAGTGGTATGCTTTAATTTTTTCTCTTCCCCTGAAGAAACTGGAAGGGATCGCTGAGGGATATAAAAATAAAACTGCGGAGGTGCTTAATCTTAAAGTGAGCCTCTATGAACTGGGTGTGCTACTTTCTCAAGAAGGTATTTATCCTGCTTATCATATGTCTAAAAAGTCTTGGATTTCAATTATTTTGGACGATAGTCTCCCTGATCAGACTATCTGGGAGCTTATTCTTACGAGCAGAGCTTTAGTAGAACCGACACTTTTAAAGAACTCTAAGGAACCGGACTTTTGGGTTATTCCCGCTAATCTTAATTATTATGATATTGATAATGAATTTGCGGTTAGTACAGATATTTTATGGACGCAGAAAGCTTCAATAAAAGTTGGGGATTATGTTTTTATTTATATAACTGCTCCAACTAAAGCTATTCGCTATGCTTGTCGTGTTTTAGAGGCCAATATTCCTAATGAGGGTTTTCGTTCTCGCAAGGATATTAAGAACCTAATGCGCTTGCAACTATTAGAAAGCTTTACAGATGACCAGTTGCCTCTAACACTTTTACAAGAATATAATGTGAAGTCGGTCCGTGGGCCGCGTCGCTTAACTTCAAAATTTATTGCGTTTTTACAGGAAAAAGGGTATCTTAAAGGCTAATATATTTATGCTATTGAAAGGAGCTAGTCTATGTCACGTTTTATAGTTGACCAGAGTTATTTCCAGAAGCACAATTAGGAGTTATTCTCTTACGCGATTATCGGTCTTCAGAGGAGTCGTCTGAGGTGATAAAAGAGATTTTAAGAGAAAGTCAGTCTCTTGCCAAGGAATACCTGACAGAAAATAATTTTGCAGATAATGAGGTCATTCAGACCTACCGCAATGCCTACCAACAGTTTAAAACGAAAAAAGGAGCTCGTTCCAGCATTGAAGCTCTGTTGAAGCGCGTGTCAAAGGGAAATCAAATTCCCTCCATTAGCCCCTTGGTTGATATTTACAATGCTGCTAGTTTATGTTTTGGTTTACCAGTGGGTGCTGAAGATTTAGATAGTTTTGTTGGTGATTTGCGCTTAACCATTACAGATGGTAATGATTCTTTCTATTTAATTGGTGAGGAAAATAGCTCACCAACTTTGCCAAATGACCTTTGTTATAAAGATGATCTTGGTGCAGTTTGTCGTTGCTTAATTGGCGTGATGGTGAAAGAACGATGAATACTGCTAATACTAAAAATGCCTTTTTAGTCATTGAACTGTTAGATAGAAGTAGGAGTGATCAATTGATAGAAGCGTTAGATTTTATTGAAGGCCATGCCAGGTTACAACTTGGAGCGGAAACAGAAAGGTATGTTTTAAGGAAAGAAAACTATTATATTGATCTGGGGAAAAATTCAATAAAAGGTTAGAACTTTTTGAGCGCTATCTCAAACCATGTTGTATTTATTCAGATATTGATAAAGGCTCTTCTTTTTAGCACCTTTAATTGATAAAGACAGAAACGTTTTTCAGAGGATTAATCTAACAGTATAGAAGATTTTTAAAAGAAAATAAAATAAAGACAAGTAGGACTTGTCTTCAAGGTATGCTTTTTAGAAAAGTTAGGGTTTACTTATTGCTAAAGAAAAATGGTGGGGTATAATTGCTTAAGGTTTCAAAGCAAGCTTTTGCTCCGTCGTTGTCTTCGCAGATGATCAAACAGGTATCATCTCCGCAGACAGTCGCTACAATTTCTGAAATCTGCATAGCATCTAAGATAGAACCGAATGACTGGGCTAGTCCAGGAAGGGTTTTAAGAACGATTTGATTCTGAACAATTTTTAACATGACTAAGGCGTCTTCCATATAGAAGCGCAAGCGATGCTCCCATCGACTTTGGGAAATGGATAAGGTTTCGTAGTGTGTAGACTCGCCATTTGAAACTTTAACTAAATTTAACTCTTTCATATCGCGAGAAAGGGTAGCCTGAGTAATGTGAATTCCGTTTTTTTCCAAGCGACTCTGTAGTTCTTGTTGGGTGTGAATAGTTGTTTCTGAAATTAATGAACGAATGAGTTGATGTCGAATTTCTTTTTTATTCATATTCGTCTCTTCCTTTAATTTTCTGCAATCAACCCGAGTATATCAAAAAGCTAATCTTCTGTAAAGAATTTTATAGAAACGCTTACAATAGGCTAATCTTTGTGGTAGAATTAGAATAACATAGGGAAGTTGGAGGTTGCATTTGATTAGACGTGAAGATTATCAATATTTAAGAAAATTAAATGATTTTAAATTTTTCTCCATTGAAGAATTTGACAAAATTGTTGGTCAGATGGAGCGTCGCAAAGTACAAAAGGGCCATATTTTGTTTTTTGAAGGAGATAAGCGTGATAAATTGTTTTTAGTAACATCAGGCTATTTCAAAGTTGAACAAACCGACCAATCTGGCTCCTTTATATATACGGATTTTATAAGGCATGGAACGATTTTTCCCTATGGTGGAATGTTTACAGATGACGCTTATCATTTTTCAGTTGTAGCAATAACAGATGTCACTTACTATTATTTACCCACAGATTTGTTTGAAAAATTTTCAGCAGATAATCCCAAACAAATGGTTCATCTCTATAGTAAACTGTCTCGGCTATTAGAGTTGCATGAGTTACGAGTTCGTAATTTAATCACTTCTAGTGCTAGCGAGCGTGTTATCCAGTCTTTAGCTATTCTTTTAATCGAGATGGGGGATGAGGAAAATAAATTACCATTTCAGTTGACTTCAACAGATATTGCCAACATGAGTGGTACGACTCGTGAAACAGTTAGTCATGTTCTAAGTAAACTTAAACGGGAAAAATTATTAGTGAGAAAAAATAAATATTTAACGTTTTTAGATAGAGATTTTTTCTTAAAACATACCTAAGGATAAAGATACAACTTAATTTTTACTTTTTTTAAAATTTATAACTATAAATATTTTCGCAAAAATGTAAAAAACATACAAGAAACCGGATACATTTTAATAAAATTTCATTTTTTGAATAAAATCAGTAAGCGATTTCACAATAAAAGAGTGAAATTTACCCCATATATTCCTTTGTTAAAATGTAAACTATGTATGTAAGCAAGATTGAACAAATCTTGAAAGGTGAATTCACACAACTTATCATTTAGAAAGAGGTTAAAAAGTTATGACTGCTAAATCACCGATTCATGTTTATTCTGAAATTGGCAAACTAAAAAAAGTTATGCTCCACAGGCCTGGTAAAGAAATTGAAAATTTAATGCCAGATTATCTAGAAAGATTATTGTTTGATGATATTCCTTTTCTAGAAAACGCTCAAAAAGAGCATGATGCTTTTGCACAAGCTCTTAGAGAAGAAGGTATTGAAGTTCTTTACCTTGAAAAATTAGCAGCTGAATCATTAATTAACGATGATGTTCGTAAAGCTTTTATTGACGAATATATTGAGGAAGCTAACATCAGAGGCCGCTCTACTAAAGAAGCAATTCGCGAGTTGCTTTTGTCAATTAAAGATAACCAAGAGTTGATTGATAAAACAATGGCTGGAGTTCAAAAATCTGAGCTTCCAGAAATCTCTGACGATGAAAAAGGTTTAACAGACCTTGTAGAATCTGACTATCCGTTTGCGATTGATCCTATGCCAAACTTATACTTCACTCGTGATCCGTTCGCAACTATTGGTGAGGGTATTTCGCTAAATCACATGTTCTCTGAAACTCGTAACCGTGAAACACTTTATGGTAAATACATTTTCACTCACCATCCGGAATATGGTGGTAAAGTGCCAATGGTTTACGATCGCAGTGAAAATACTCGTATTGAAGGAGGAGATGAGCTCGTTCTTTCTAAGGATGTTTTAGCAGTAGGTATTTCACAGCGTACGGATGCAGCATCTATTGAAAAACTTTTGATCAATATCTTTAAAGAAAATCTAGGCTTCAAAAAAGTATTGGCCTTTGAATTTGCTAACAACCGTAAATTTATGCATTTGGATACTGTTTTCACTATGGTTGACTATGATAAATTCACAATTCATCCAGAGATTGAAGGTGACTTGCGCGTTTATTCCGTAACTTATGAAAATGATAAACTTAAAATTGTTGAAGAAAATGGTGATTTAGCAGAACTTCTTGCTAATAATCTAGGTGTTGACAAAGTTGAGTTGATTCGTTGTGGTGGTGATAATATTGTTGCTGCTGGACGTGAACAATGGAACGATGGTTCTAATACTTTAACAATTGCACCAGGTGTTGTAGTTGTCTATAATCGTAACACTATTACAAACGCTATCTTAGAATCTAAAGGTTTAAGACTTATTAAGATTGAAGGAAGTGAACTTGTTCGTGGTCGTGGTGGACCTCGTTGCATGTCAATGCCATTTGAACGTGAAGACCTATAATATCGCCTTTCAATAGGATGAAACGAGTCAGAGGCTCGGGTTAATTCATACTCTACTGACGATAGTTAGTATCTTTCATAAATAAAGTAGTAGTGGATTAACTAAAGACTATTGTCCCCTTACTATATAGTAAAAACACATAGTGTATGTGGAAATCAGGTCTAACCATTAGGGCGCTTCTTTATCCGTTAGAACTTGATTTCCCATAACGCTATATGTCTAAAACAGCGAGATAGTAAAATCTCAAAAAAAACAAAAATTTTATATTTTGAAGGAGAAAGAAAATGACTCAAGTATTCCAAGGACGTAGCTTCTTAGCTGAAAAAGATTTTACACGTGAAGAATTTGAATACCTTATTGATTTAGCAGCTCACTTAAAAGATCTAAAAAAACGTGGTATTCCACATCACTATTTAGAAGGAAAAAACATTGCCCTTTTATTTGAAAAAACTTCTACACGTACTCGTGCAGCCTTTACAACTGCAGCAATCGATCTAGGAGCACACCCTGAATACCTCGGTGCAAATGATATCCAACTTGGTAAAAAAGAATCAACAGAAGACACAGCAAAAGTTCTTGGACGTATGTTCGACGGTATTGAATTCCGTGGATTCAGCCAAAGAATGGTTGAAGAGTTAGCTGAGTTCGCAGGAGTTCCAGTATGGAATGGTCTTACTGACGAATGGCATCCAACTCAAATGCTTGCTGATTACCTCACTATCAAAGAAAACTTTGGTAAACTTGAAGGAATCACGCTTGTGTACTGTGGTGACGGACGTAACAATGTTGCTAACTCACTTTTAGTTGCAGGTACTATGATGGGAGTTAACGTACACATCTTCTCACCAAAAGAATTATTCCCTGATGAAGAAATTGTTAAGTTAGCTGAAGGCTATGCTGAAAAATCAGGAGCACATATTTTAGTTACCGATAACGCAGATGAAGCTGTCAAAGGTGCAGATGTCTTCTACACTGACGTTTGGGTTTCTATGGGTGAAGAAGATAAATTTAAAGAACGTGTTGAATTACTTCAACCTTATCAAGTTAATATGGAGCTTGTTAAAAAAGCTAACAACGACAAACTTATCTTCTTACACTGCTTACCAGCATTCCATGACACAAAAACTGTCTATGGTAAAGATGTCGAAGAAAAATATGGCGTATCTGAAATGGAAGTTACTGATGAAGTATTCCGTAGCGATTTTGCAAAACATTTTGATCAAGCTGAAAATCGTATGCATACTATTAAGGCAGTTATGGCAGCAACTCTTGGAAATCTTTTCATTCCAAAAGTATAATAGCAATCTGATACTCCCCTAATTAATTAATACTTAACTTTACTAATTTAACTGTTTAACAAAATATATTAGGTAACTCCTTATACCTACAGTAATGAAAGACTTTATTAACTCCTTATAATTAAAGTAACACATAAAATGTAATTATTAATTACAGTCGTTCTGGTTCTGGCGGCCTTGACCGGAACTGGGACGACTGATTTTTATTGAAAAAGAGGTAAATTCTTATGGAAGAAAAAAAACGGGGGTTTAAAATTCCTTCTTCTTACACTGTCCTTTTCCTTATTATTGCCATTATGGCAGTGCTAACTTGGTTTATTCCAGCTGGTGCCTATGATACTGCAAAAGATGGCAGTGTTATTTCTGGCACATATCATGCTGTTAAATCTAATCCTCAAGGAATTTATGATGTTTTTATGGCTCCTGTTCGTGGGATGTTAGGAACTAATAAAACAGAAGGTGCTATCCAAGTTTCCTTCTTTATCTTAATGGTAGGTGGTTTCCTTGGTGTAGTTAACAAGACTGGTGCTCTTGACCAAGGGATAGCATCCATTGTTAAAAACAATAAAGGTAGAGAAAAAATGCTGATTGCTATTTTGATTCCTATCTTTGCACTTGGTGGCACTACTTATGGTATGGGTGAAGAAACAATGGCTTTTTATCCCTTACTTATTCCAGTAATGATTGCCGTTGGTTTTGATACACTTGTGGCTGTAGCTATTATTTTAATAGGCTCACAAATTGGTTGTTTGGCCTCAACGATTAATCCTTTTGCAACTGGTGTCGCTGCTGACGCCGCTCATGTAAGTATTGCTGATGGTATGGTTTGGCGATTTATTCAATGGGTTGTTTTAGTTGCGATTTCAATCTGGTTTGTCTATGGATATGCAAGCAAAATCGAAAAAGATCCAAGTAAGTCATTAGTTGCTGACAAAATGGCAGAACATAAAGAATTATTCAAGCTTGAAAATACTGATATGGACATGTCTAAAAAACAAAAACATGTTATTTGGGTTTTTATTTCTGCCTTTATCATTATGATATTGAGTCTAATTCCATGGGAAAAATTTGGTGTTAAACTTTTTGCAGATATTAATGCTTGGCTTACAGGGCTACCTGGCTTTGGTACAGTCTTTGGTAAAAGCGTTGCTCCACTAGGAACTTGGTATTTCCCAGAAATTACTATGCTCTTTGTTATGATGGGAATTTTGGTAGCAATGGTTTATAAAATGTCTGAAGAAGATTTCATCTCTTCATTTATAGCAGGGGCTGCAGATCTTCTCGGCGTAGCCATTATCTGTGCTGTGGCTCGTGGTATTCAAGTTATTATGAATGATGGTATGATTACATCTACTATCCTTTCATGGGGTGAAAAAGGGCTTTCTGGCCTTTCATCTCAAGTCTTTGTCTTATTAACTTATCTTTTCTATCTTCCAATGTCATTCTTAATACCATCTACTTCAGGTCTTGCTGGAGCAACAATGGGGATTATGGCACCTTTAGGCCACTTCTCAAATGTACCAGCTCACCTTGTTATCACAGCTTTCCAATCTGCTTCTGGTGTTCTTAATATGATTTCACCAACATCAGCTATCTGTATGGGAGCTCTTGCTATTGGGAAAATCGACCTCACAACATGGTGGAAATTTGTTGCTAAATATATGGCGATTGTTATCGTTACAAGCGTGATAATCCTAATGGTAGCATCGTTTTTTAGCTAATAGAAGTTAAGCTATATGGAGGTATAGAAATGGAAACGTATATTACAAAAAGTCACCAAGAGGCTTGTGTTAAAGCTATCAAAGACATCGTTTCCTTCCCTTCTGTTCGTCAGGAAGGGGAGAACGGAACCCCCTTTGGACAGGCAATTTTAGATGTTCTTAAGCATACCCTTGCCCTATGTGAAAAGCTTGGTTTTAAGACAGTTATTGATTCTGAGGGTTACTATGGTTATGCAGAATTAGGCAATCAAAAAGAAATGCTTGCTATCCTCTGCCATCTTGATGTTGTTCCTGAAGGAGACCGTTCCTTGTGGCATACAGACCCCTTTGAGTGCATTGAAAAAGACGGCCATCTCTATGGTCGTGGTACTCAAGATGATAAAGGTCCTACAATGATGGCTTTGTTTGCTGTCAAAGCCCTAATGGATGCGGGTGTTACTTTTAATAAGCGGATTCGCTTTATCTTTGGAACTGACGAGGAAACTTTATGGCGTTGTATGGATCGTTATAATGAACGTGAAGAACAAGCAACCTTTGGCTTTGCTCCTGATTCAAAATTTCCTTTGATTTACGCAGAAAAAGGCTTGCTACAGGCAAAATTAACAGGTTCTGGAAGCGAAGCGCTAACTCTCGAGATTGGCAATGCTTATAATGTTGTCCCTGCTAGGGCTAGCTATAGTGGGAACCTATTTCAAGAAGTAACATCAGAATTAGATAAATTAGGGTTTGAGTATGTTACAAATGATGATCAATTAACAGTTTATGGACTAGCTCAACATGCTAAAGATGCTCCACATGGCATCAATGCCTTGGTGCGTCTGGCTAAAGCTCTTTTACCATATACAGATAATCAAACCATTGCTTTTTTAGCTAATGTCATTGATGAAGACGGCAGAGGTTTGAATATATTTGGAAATATTGAAGATGAACCATCAGGAAGTTTATCGTTTAATGCTGCTGGCTTGACTATAGATAAAGAAAAAACAGAGATTAGGCTTGATATTCGAATTCCTGTTTTAGCTGACAAGGATCAGCTTGTAGCATGCTTAAGTGAAAAGGCGCAAGCCTATGGCTTAGCTTATGAAGAATTTGATTATCTTGCGCCACTCTACGTTCCAGTTGATAGTGAATTGGTAACCACTTTAATGTCTGTCTATCAGGAAAAGACGGGCGATACTAGCCCAGCTATTTCTTCAGGAGGAGCTACCTTTGCACGAACTATGCCAAATTGTGTGGCCTTTGGAGCAATGTTCCCAGATTCAATTCAAACTGAACATCAAGAAAATGAAAATATCGTATTAGCAGATGCTTATCGGGCAATGGAAATCTATGCCGAAGCTATCTACCGACTAACAAGATAATAAGGAGAAATTTCGTATGACTAAACAAAAAATTGTTGTTGCTTTAGGTGGAAATGCCATTCTTTCAACTGATGCTTCAGCTAAAGCTCAACAAGAAGCTTTGGTTTCAACATCAAAATCACTTGTTAAACTAATTCAGGACGGTAATGAAGTTATTGTAACTCATGGCAATGGCCCACAAGTTGGGAATTTGCTTTTGCAACAAGCGGCGGCTGATTCTGAAAAGAACCCTGCTATGCCTTTGGATACTTGCGTCGCCATGACTGAAGGAAGCATTGGTTTTTGGCTTGTTAATGCACTTGATAATGAGTTAAAAGCACAAGGTATTGAGAAAGAAGTAGCAGCAGTTGTGACGCAGGTTATTGTCGATAAAAATGATACAGCTTTTACCAATCCAACTAAGCCAATTGGACCATTCCTTTCAGAAGAAGATGCTAAAAAACAAATTGAAGAAACTGGTGCAAGCTTTAAAGAAGATGCTGGGCGTGGTTGGCGTAAAGTTGTTCCTTCTCCAAAACCAGTTGGCATTAAAGAAGCTAACGTAATCCGTAGTTTAGTTGATTCAGGCGTTGTAGTTGTCAGCGCTGGTGGCGGTGGTGTCCCAGTGGTAGAAGATCCAACAACTAAGGTTCTTACAGGTGTTGAAGCTGTTATTGATAAAGATTTTGCTTCTCAAACTCTTTCTGAGCTTGTGGATGCTGATCTCTTCATCGTTTTGACAGGTGTGGATAATGTGTATGTAAACTTTAATAAACCTGATCAAGAAAAATTAGAAGAAGTGACTGTTTCACAAATGAAAGAATACATTGGTCAAGATCAATTTGCACCAGGAAGTATGTTACCAAAAGTTGAAGCAGCCATTGCTTTTGTTGAAAATAAACCAGAAGCTAAAGCAATCATTACTTCACTTGATAATATTGATAAAGTACTTTCTGAAAATGCTGGTACACATATTATTGTAGGTTAAATTGGTAAAAAAGAAGAATTGTTAAAATTTTCAATAAAGGCTAAATTTTCTAAATTTAGTCTTTTCTTTTAAGTTTTTTCAGTGTATAATTAGCTTTATATTTTTCAGCTTAGGAATTTGATTACGCTAAGAATGAAGAATCCTGACAAAGTCAGAAAGAATAATATAAGGAGGAGCTATGAAAAAAAGCTTTATTCATCAACAAGAGGAAATTTCCTTTGTTAAAAATACTTTCACGCAATACTTAATTGCTAAGCTTGATGTTGTTGAAGTGCAAGGACCTATCTTAAGTCGGGTCGGGGACGGTATGCAAGATAATCTCAGCGGTATTGAAAATCCCGTTTCTGTCAATGTGCTTAATATTCCAGAAGCTCAATTTGAAGTTGTCCATTCTTTAGCTAAATGGAAACGACATACTTTAGCGCGATTTGGGTTCAACGAAGGAGAAGGCCTTGTTGTTAATATGAAAGCTCTCCGACCTGATGAGGATTCTTTAGATGCCACTCACTCTGTCTATGTTGACCAATGGGATTGGGAAAAAGTTATTCCTGATGGGAAACGCAATTTAGCTTATTTAAAAGAGACAGTGGAGACAATTTATAAGGTGATTCGCTTAACAGAATTGGCTGTTGAAGCGCGTTATGATATTGAGGCAGTCTTACCTAAAAAAATAACATTTATTCACACTGAAGAGTTGGTTAAAAAGTATCCTAACCTCACGCCAAAGGAACGTGAAAATGCTATTACTAAAGAGTTTGGTGCTGTTTTTTTAATCGGTATCGGTGGTGTTTTGCCTGATGGTAAACCTCACGATGGCCGGGCTCCAGACTATGATGATTGGACTACTGAATCTGAAAATGGTTATCGTGGATTGAATGGTGATATTCTAGTTTGGAATGATCAGCTACAATCGGCGTTTGAACTGTCTTCCATGGGGATTCGTGTTGATCAGGATGCTTTAAAGCGACAGGTAGCTATTACTGGTGATATGGATCGACTAGCATTTGATTGGCATAAAGCTTTATTAAATGGTCTCTTTCCCTTATCTATTGGAGGAGGAATTGGTCAATCACGAATGGCTATGTTTCTTTTACGAAAAAAGCATATTGGTGAAGTACAGACTTCTGTATGGCCAGAGACAGTACGTGAAACTTACGAGAATATTCTATAAAAAAGCAGTTTTTAACTGCTTCAGATTGAAGAAAAAGTCCATTTTGGACAATTTTCTTCAATCTTTTTCTTTATTATGAAAAGCAAAAACTCTCAGAAACATTGGAACATCAACATTTTTAAGAGTTTAATATCTTGTCATTTTACGCAAGTCTATTCACATTTTTTTATTGTTAGGAGTTTATCTACGTTCTAAAGCAGTTTTTAACTGCTTTCAGATTGAAGACAAAGTCCTTAGAAATTGATTTTTCTAGGGCTTTTCTTTTTGCTAAGAGTTATAATAAAGATAAGAAGTTCTAGGAGGTCTCAGTATGTTCCACAAAGAAAATCCTAACTACAATCGCAATCAAGTTGGTTTCTATAGTTTAGATGACTTGGTTCCTAAAGACCATCTCTTGCGTCAAATTGATGAAGCGATAGATTTTTCATTTATTTATGACTTAGTGAAGGACAGTTATTGTGCGGATAACGGTCGTCCTAGTTTGGACCCTGTCATGTTAGTGAAAATTCCCATGATTCAATGTCTCTTTGGCATTCGTTCCATGCGTCAAACCATCAAGGAAATTGAGGTTAATGTGGCTTACCGCTGGTTTCTTGGGTTGACTTTAGAAGATAAGGTGCCTCATTTCACAACATACGGAAAGAACTACAGTCGTCGTTTCCAAGATAAACAAGTCATTGAAGCTATCTTTTCTCATATCTTAGGGCTCTGCCTGAATGCCGGGTTAATTGACCCTACTGAAATCTTTGTGGACGGTACCCATATTAAAGCAGCTGCTAACAATCACAAATATATCAATCAGGAAGTAGAGGCGCAAGCTAAATTCATGAGTGCCCAATTAGAGCGAGAAATTGCCAAAGATAGGGAAAAACACGGAAAAAAGTTGTTAGGGCTCGCCAGAGAAAAAGAGCCCACAAGTAAGAAAATTTCTACAACCGACTCTGATAGCGGTTGGTTTCATAAGGGAGAACACAAACAAGTTTTTGCTTATAATGCTCAAGTCGCTTGTGATAAATATGGTTGGGCACTAGGATATAGTATTCACGCTGGGAATGTTCATGATAGTCAGGCTTTCCCAGAACTGTTTGACCAAATTAAAGCATTACAACCAAGCTATCTTATCGCAGACTCTGGTTATAAAACACCCAGCATTGCCCACTATTTATTATCTCTAGGTATCACACCCGTTTTTCCATATACTAGACCACGTGGCAAAAAAGGAATGCTTAGTCCTAAAGAGTTTGTCTATGATGAGTATTATGATGTCTACCTCTGTCCAGAGAACCACCCCTTATGTTATTCAACCACTACTCGAGATGGCTATAGTGAGTACAAAAGTGATCCAGCTATCTGTCAGACCTGTCCGCTATTATCAGTCTGTACCCAATCGAAAACCCATCAAAAAGTTATCACTCGTCATCTATGGAAAGAAGATTTAGAAGTCTGTGAAGACATCCGACACCAAAAAGGGATGAAAGAATGTTATCAACAGCGCA
This sequence comes from Streptococcus porcinus, assembly GCF_901542335.1. NCBI lineage: Bacteria > Bacillati > Bacillota > Bacilli > Lactobacillales > Streptococcaceae > Streptococcus > Streptococcus porcinus. The sequence goes on from NZ_LR594036.1 coordinate 410,582, forward strand.
AAGAAACGATAGAACGCTTATTTGGAACAGCTAAAGAATATCACAATTTGCGCTACACGAGATTAAAAGGAAAGTCCAAAATGGAGGCAACCGTTGGACTGACTTTAGCGTGCTTGAATATGAAAAAATATAGTAAGATAATGGCGAGAATATCCTTTTTAATTGGCTTGAAAATTGCCAAAGTTAGCCCAATAATCATAATGAAAGTAAAAGAAAAGACAAACTGGAGATTTAGGCCAGTTTGTCTTCAATCTGAAAGCAGTTTTTAACTGCTTTTTTATTGTTAACATCACCAGTCTTATTTTGTTGACGATAAAAACTTGGCTACTTCTAGATTTTTGATATAATAAGGGTTATGAGAATTGTATCTGGTGAATTTGGTGGACGACCACTTAAGACCCTCCCTGGAAAAACAACAAGACCCACTTCAGACAAAGTTCGAGGTGCTATGTTTAATATGATTGGTCCTTATTTTAAGGGGGGACGCGTTTTAGATTTATTTGCTGGCTCAGGAGGCCTGGCTATTGAAGCAGTTTCTCGGGGAATGTCTCAAGCTATGCTAGTTGAAAGAGATCGTGGAGCGCAAGCTATTATTCAAGAAAACATCAAAATGACAAAGTCGGAAAGTCAATTCCAGCTTTTGAAGATGGATGCTAGACAGGCACTTTTGCAATTAGATCAAGCCTTTGACCTGATTTTTTTAGATCCTCCTTATGCTAAGGAGGAAATTGTGGCTACGATAGAGTTTTTAGACCAAAAAAGTTTACTAGGCCCCGAGGTCATGATTGTTTGTGAGACAGACAAGTCTGTACAACTGCCTGAGGAAATAGGATCAGTCGGAATTTGGAAAGAAAAAATTTATGGAATTAGTAAGGTAACCGTTTATGTCAGATAAAATTGGGCTTTATTCAGGTTCATTTGATCCAGTGACTAATGGTCATATGGATATTATCGAACGTGCTAGTCATCTTTTTGACCATTTATATGTGGGTGTCTTTTTTAATCCGAATAAAGAAGGTTTCTTTTCGTTAGATATGCGGGTTCGTATGTTAAAAGAAGCCTTGACTCATTTTGACAATGTTTCTGTAGTGTCAGTACAAGATAGTTTAGCAGTTGACTTAGCAAAGCAACTAGATGTAACACATTTGGTTCGTGGTTTGCGAAATCTAACCGATTTTGAGTACGAATCTAATTTGGAGTACTTTAATCACCGCCTAGAACCAAGTATTGATACTGTTTATTTTATTTCACGGAATATCATGAGTCCTATCAGTTCAAGTCGTGTCAAAGAGTTAGTTCACTTTAAATCCTCGATTGAAGGCTTAGTCCCTCAACCTGTTATTGATCAATTGGAGCGTATGAATGAAGATAATTAAAAAAGTTAAATGGTGGTTAATTAGTATTATGGTAGTAGTTGCCATCTTATTTGCTCTCTTTTTCCCTTTGCCTTACTATATTGAGATGCCTGGTGGCGCTTACGATATTCGTTCAGTACTCAAGGTAAATGATAAGAGGGATAAGGAAAAAGGCTCTTACAATTTTGTAGCGGTTAGCTTGAGTCGAGCGACCTTTGCGCAAATCCTTTATGCTTGGGTGACGCCATTTACAGAGATTTCATCTGTAGAAAATACAACTGGTGGTTACAGTGCAGCAGATTATATGCGTATTAATCAATATTACATGGAGACCTCTCAAAATGGGGCTATTTACCAGGCTTTAAAATTAGCTGGAAAACCTGTTTCATTGGACTATTTAGGTGTTTATGTTTTGGATGTTAATAAAGATTCTACTTTTCGTGGTGTTTTAAACATTGCAGATACAGTTACAGGAGTCAATAAAAAGGAATTTAAAAGTTCAGCCGACCTTATTAAATACGTTTCAAGTTTGAAACGAGGTGAACAGGTAACTGTCCAATACACTACTGGTAATGAGAAAAAATCCAAAAGTGGTAAGGTTATTAAGCTAAAAAATGGTAAAAATGGTATTGGCATTGGCTTAACAGATCACACAAAAGTACATACAAATGAAAAAATTGAATTTTCAACAGAAGGTGTAGGTGGGCCAAGTGCTGGACTTATGTTTACACTGGATATTTACGATCAACTGAATCATGAAAATCTGCGTAAAGGTCGTCGTATTGCAGGTACTGGAACGATTGATCAAGATGGTAAAGTTGGTGATATTGGAGGTGCAGGTTTAAAAGTTGTTGCTGCAGCAAAGGAAGGTGCCGAGATTTTCTTCGTGCCTAATAACCCAGTTGATAAGCGTATCAAAAAATTGAAGCCAAATGCCAAGACCAATTACAAAGAAGCTTTAGAAGTAGCCAAAAAATTAAAAACCAAGATGAAAATCGTCCCAGTTAGAAATGTTAAAGAAGCTATTGCTTATTTACAAAGGACTGAATAATGCCTATATTAGTAAAATGCTCATATATTTAAACAAAAACTTCTAGATTATTCTGGAAGTTTTTTGACTTTAATAAAAAAATTAGTCCGCTATACTAGTATGTGTAAGCGATTACAACTAGGAGTTCATATGAATAACAGACAAATTAGCTTATTACGAGATTTGATTGCGCAAGATCAATTTGTGACAGCAGCTTACTATGCTCAAATGTTTAACGTTTCGACTAAGACAATTTATAAGGATATTAATTGCCTTAATCACGTATTAGTTCAACATCAGACTGTCATTGAAAGGAGACCGCATTTCGGTATTAAATTAGATATCAGTAAAAATGAAGCTCAGAGACTTCTAAGCTGTCTTCAGGAGTCTCGTTCACAGAGCCAAGAAGCTTTTAGAGGCAGTATGGATTTTCGGGAACTTGAACTTATTAAGGAGTTAGGTTTTGGTAATTGTCAGATTGATATTTTGGATTTCGCACTGGAGCACTTTATTAGCGAAGCGTCTGCTAAGCGGGACCTTGAGAAATTATTACCTTTGGCACATCACTATGGTATTAGTTTTCAAAAGAAGCAGGGCAGGATAAGCTTAGAGGGTAAGGAGTCTGAGATTAGGAAGTTTTTACGACATGCCCTTGTTGAACGTGTGAAGAAGAAAGATGAAGAGCTATCTTTTCAGAATTTAGTTAAAGTTTTTGATTACTATGATGTGCTCTTAATTGAAGAACAGTTAACTCTCTTTGCAAGGCGATATCATTTTGAAGTTAGTGATATTTATAAATGGTATTTTATATTGGATGCCTGTATAGCTAATCAAAGGTTTCGCAAAGGTAAGTTAATTAATCGGATTAATATCAATGATTTTACCTCTGTACAAGATTATGAAATGTATTTGTTAGCCACAGAATTTTTGTCAGCTATTTTTGGATTATCACATGACATTATCCCACAAAATGAAATATTGGTTACGATGACTAGCTTAATTGCCACCGGGTATATTTGTGATGGGCATTACCTTAATAAAACTTTTGATCAGGTGGTTTCCAACTTTGTAGGAGAAGTTAGTAGACTTATCAATCTTGATTTAAGTGAAGATAAGCATCTCAAAAGTATGTTATTAGTGCATATCCAGCCGATGATTTATCGTTTGAAAAATAAGGTTCTTATTTCCAATCAAATGACTGAGGTCATCAAGGCTCAGTATAGTGTCTTATATCATTTAGTCTGGTTAGCTTCCAAGGACATTTCAAAACAGTTTGATATTCATTTAAATGATGCTGAAATTTCGTTTCTAACCATCCATTTTGAGGTAGCTATTGAAAGAAAGTTAAAGCCTTTAAAAATATTTGTTATTTGTCCCCATCACTTAGCAACTTCAGAATTAATTATGGTTCAACTGCGTAAAATTATTTCACCTTTAGATATAATACAAGCTATTGAAATTAGTGATTTAAAAAAACTGAAGTTGTCAGAAACAGACTTGGTCATCAGTTCAGTTGATATTTCAGATTTAAAGATTCCTTTTGTTTTTGTTAGTAGTGTGATAACACCACAACAACTTCAGTTGATTCAAACTCAATATGCCAATTTCTCCCAAGGAAATTCACAGATGACAACTTATCTCCAAAATAATGACATGATTATTCAATCAATGATTCGTCATTTATTGGACGACGCTGTTTATCTCAGAAAATCTTTTAAATCAAAGACAGAATGTATTGACTATATGGTGTCATTTTCAGAACGTGACAATAAAGAAAATCCTAATTTTAAAAAATCAATAATAGAGCGTGAAATTCTTGGTAATACTAGTGTTTATACAGGCATAGCTTTACCACATGCAAATCCAGAAGAGGTTAAAAAGTCTCAATTAGTGATTTTAACATTAGATAAACCCATAAAATGGGGGATAAATTATATCAAAGTTGTGATGTTAATTGCCATTGAAAGTTCAGAAGTAGCTTTGTATCGTGATGCCTTAATCAGTATTTATGCCAAAATTGATAGTAAAGCCTATATTGATGATCTTTGGAGCTCTGAGAGTCAGGCAAGTCTAGTGAAGGCTTTATTTAAGGAAGTTACTTATTAAATAATGAAGGAGAATATATGAGTGATATTATTTCACAATTAGTGCGTGAAGATTTGATTAATCTTCATGTAAACGTTGATGATCAATCTCAACTGCTAGAGATTCTTTCAGATGATCTTTATCAAAAAGGATATGTATTAGATAGTTTCAGAGAGGCCATTATTAAACGCGAAAGAGAGTTTCCGACTGGCTTACAATTAGAAGAAATTGCGGTAGCGATTCCCCATACGTACGCTCAGCACATAAAAGTCCCATTTATATATATTAATCAACTTGAGTCCCCAATATCATTTATCCAAATGGGGACTGACGAAGAAGAAGTTCAAGTTTCTTATGTTGTTGTCCTTGGTATTTCGAAGCCTCAAGAACAGACAGGACTTTTAGCCGAATTGATGGAAATTTTTGGGAATACTGATTTTATCAATCGGATGCAGATGGTAAATTCAGAAAAAGACTTGTATAACTTATTTAAAACTCAAACGATTATAGGAGGTTATTGAAATGAAACGTATAATTGTAGCTTGTGGTTCTGGTGTTGCAACCTCACAAACGGTAGCTTCAAAGGTCGGTCGGTTATTAAAAGAAGCAGGAGTAGCTTGTGAAATTGAGGCAGTAGATATGAAATCATTAGACCAGTTTCTTAAAAATGCAGATGCATATATCTCAATAGTCAAACCTAAGAAAGATTATGGCATACCTGTTTTCAATGGCGTTGCTTTCCTAACGGGTATAGGGCAAAAGAAAGAGTTAGATAATATTATTGCTTTTATTAATCAATAGAGGAGAAAATGATGGATACCTTGAAAACTGTTATTCAGTATATTTTAGATTTAGGTGCGGCCGTATTTGTGCCATTTTTGATGCTAATTGTTGGTCTCTTAATGAAGATGAAGTTTAGAGATGCATTCACTTCTGCCTTAACCTTAGGGATTGCTTTTACAGGAATGGGAATACTTGTCAATTTTATTATGACAAGCATGGGCGCAGCTGCCAATGACCTCACTAAACATACTGGTCTGTCATTACCAGCAGTAGATATTGGTTGGCCGGGGGCGGCTTCAATTTCTTGGGCATGGCCTTATGCTTTCTTAATGTTTCCGCTACAATTGGGAATCAATTTTTTAATGTTAATGACTAATCAGACGAAAACTTTAAATGTTGATTTGTGGAATGTTTGGAATAAAATCTTTACAGCTGTTATCGTTACTTACTTTACAAATAATGTTTTCTTCGGTTTTCTAGCAGCCACTATTATTATCATATTAGAACTCAAATTAGGAGATGCCTTTGCGCCTGAAGTGGAGCGTCTAACAGGCATTCCTGGCGTAACAGTTCCGCATTTTATTACCTTAATAGCGGTGCTACTACACCCCGTTGATGAACTATTAAAGAAGATTCCACTTCTTAACAAGCAGTTTGACGCAGATACGCTAAAGGAAAAAATAGGGGTATTTGGAGAAAATTCCGTTATGGGTGCAATTATCGGTCTTGCCTTAGGGATTGCATCAGGAAATGGCTTGCAATATGCCTTAACATTGGCAGTTCAAGCAGCGGCAGCCTTAACCCTTTTCCCGATGGTATCAAAACTTTTTTCACAGGCTCTGTCTCCTATCTCTGAAGCAGTTTCTGAATTTATGCGTGACAAGTTCCAAGACCGAGAAGTCTATATTGGCTTAGATTGGCCAATTCTGGGCGGACGGAATGAACTTTGGGTTGCAGTTATTCTGACTATTCCATTTCTCTTGATTGGTTCTATCACTTTACCACACAATATTGTTTTACCATTTGCTGGTATCATTAATCTTTCATTTGTGGTGGGAGCATTATTGTTAACAAATGGAAATGTATTGCGGATGATTATCCATGGGTTGATTTCGACACCACTTTTTTTATACGGTGCGACTTATTTTACACCTTATATGACTCGCTTAGCTAGAGAAACAGGGACACTTGGAAAAGCCACTCATGGAATGGTCTCTTGGTCATCTTTTGAGGGGCCAGATATCCGTTATCTCCTAGCGACTATGCTCAAAGGAAACCTTCTTTCACTATTACTTTTTGGTTTATGGATTGCTTTATATATTTGGCTTTTGAAGGATCGTAAAACTTATAACGATAGTATAGAGGTTTAAGAGTAAAAAAGCATGGTTTTATCGTTTTATTCACCACAGCTTATTGATCTGATATTATGCTGCGCTAGCATTGAGTTTATCGGGTAACTTAGTAACAAGCTTATACTTAGTTATCAAAATAGAAGGCGAAGCTTTAGAATAAGAAACTCAAAAGAAAGGAAGTTTATATGAAGTATCCAGATTATATTGATGGTTTAATCACTTTAACTTATGACATGTGGAAAAAAGGTTGGGATGAGTATAATGGAGGAAATGTCAGTTATCGCTTAAAAGAATCAGAAGTAGCTAATTTGAGCGAAGATTTAGCACTTACAGATTATGTCATCTACCATGATGAGGTGGAAGTTGAGGTCATGGATATTCCCCAGAATATGCAAGATCAATACTTGCTAATCACCGCTTCTTGGAGTCACTTTCGTCATCTCAAAAATCAACCAGCAAATGATTCTGGAATTATCCGATTAACAAAAAAAGGTTATATCAAAATTGCAGGATTCAACGATGGAAAACGTCCAACCAGTGAAATTTTCATGCATATTCTAGCCCATTCAGCTCGCTTGGAGCAAGATGAGAAGCAAAGAGTTGTCGTTCATAATCACGCAACGAATCTAGTGCTTTATTCGCTATTAAACGACATTGATAGTCGCAGTCTAACCTTGGATTTATGGTCTGTTTTAACAGAATCAATTATTGTTTTTCCAGATGGTATTGCCGTATTACCGTGGGAAGTGCCAGGGACAAAAGAAATTGGCTTAGACACGGCAAGAGAATTAGTTAGTCAACGCCTTGTTGTGTGGGCTAAGCATGGTGTCCTATCAACAGGAAGAGATTATCAAGATTGTTTTGGCTTAATCGAAACAGCTGACAAAGCTGCTAAGTTAGCTCTGGATTTACAAAAAATTAACCAAAAGCCCCTATCAGAATGCAATACCTTAAGCATTGAAAATTTAAGAAAAATTAGCCAAGCTCTTGAAATAAAGACTGCTTATTTAGATGATTAATAAACTATATTAAGATTAAGAAACTTCTGGATAAATCTAGAAGTTTTTTCATTTATAGGAACTTAGTGAAATCAAGACAAGATTGACAGAAAATTAGGAAGTTTGCTCAGCTAAATTAATAAAAACAGTTGACACATGCAAAGAAAACGGTTACAATATTTTTTGTGAGAACGATTCCACAATTAAAAAGGAAGGAGTATTTGATGCCTACCATTAAAGAAGTTGCTGAAGAAGCTGGCGTTTCAAAATCAACAGTATCGCGCTATATTTCTAAAAATGGCTATGTTTCAGATGATGCTAGAGAAAAAATAAAAGAAGCAATTACCAAATTGCATTATAGTCCTAATGTCATCGCTCAATCCTTAAAAACCAACAGGAATCAGTTAGTTGGCTTGCTATTACCAGATATTTCAAATCCTTTTTTTCCACGTTTAGCACGAGGAGCTGAAGTTTATTTAAAAGAAAAAGGTTATCGTGTGATGTTAGGTAATATTTCGGACAGTAAAACATTAGAGGAGGAATATCTCAACGTTTTATTACAGAATAGAGCAGCTGGCATTATTACTACACATGATTTTACGAAAGATCATCCTGAAATTGATATTCCTGTTGTAGTAGTGGATCGTGTCGATAAAGATAGTCGCTATGGCGTTTTTTCAGATAGCCAGGCTGGGGGTTACCTAGCAGCTGAAGTTATTTGGAAGGCTGGTACGAATAAAGTTTTACTAATAAGAGGACCATTGGATTTAGCTGACAATATAAATGAACGTTTCAAAGCTAGTTTAACTTTTTTGACTAGTAAGAAAGTTGATGTTCATATTTGTGATAGTAAAAGCTTTGACTTTGATGATATTCAATCAGAAGCAAAACGTTATTTAGATCAGTTTGTAGGAATTGATAGTATTATCGCACCGTCTGATATCCATGCTATTGCATACATTCACGAATTACATTCACGTGGTAGACGCATTCCTGATGAAGTGCAAGTTATAGGATATGATGATATTTTAATGAGTCAGTTTATTTATCCCTCATTATCAACTATTCATCAAGCTTCTTATCGGATGGGTTACAATGCTGCAGAGCTAGTTTATAAAATTGCCAATCATTTGCCCATAGAAGAAGAACGCATTAAATTACCGGTTCATTATGTTGAACGAGAAACAGTTAGGAGGAAATATGAGTAAAATTGTCATAATTGGAAGTATCTCGATGGATTTAGTCATGATGACAAATCGCATCGCAAAAGAGGGTGAAACTGTCTTTGGAGAATCTTTCTCGATGGTTCCTGGTGGAAAAGGAGCTAATCAGGCGGTAGCTGTCGGCCGACTCTCATCACCAAGTGATCAAATTTCAGTGTTAGGAGCGGTGGGGAATGACTCATTTGGTCCCATTCTTTTAGAAAATCTCAAAGCTAATCATTTACGTGTAAACCATGTGGGAACGGTCTCATCTTCTTCTGGAATTGCCCAAATTACACTCTTTAATCATGATAATCGAATTATCTATTGCCCAGGTGCAAATGGACTAGTAGCCACTTCGAACTGGTCTGAGGAGTGGCAGCTGATAGCAGAAGCTGACCTTGTTATCTTACAAAATGAGATTCCACATCAGGCGAATATGACAATTGCTCGTTACTGCCATCAAAAGGGGGTAAAGGTTCTTTATAACCCCGCACCAGCTAGAGAAACTGATTCAGAAATGATACCTTTTGTTGATTTTCTAACTCCAAATCAACATGAATGCCAGGCCTTGTTTCCAGATCAAGAGCTATCAGAAGCTTTGCAAAACTGTCCTAACAAATTAATTGTTACCTTGGGTAAACAGGGAGCAACTTATTTTGATGGCCAAGAGATTCAGATGATTCCTGCTATAAAAACAGATGCTGTAGATACGACTGGAGCGGGTGACACCTTTAATGGTGCTTTTGGCTTAGCCATAACAAAACAACTTAGTATCACAGATGCTTTAAAATTTGCAACTTTAGCAGCACATCTTTCTGTTCAAAAATTTGGAGCGCAAGGTGGTATGCCAAGGATAGAAGAAATGAAAGGACATCCAGAATATGTTGAAAGATGGGATTTTGAATAGTGATTTGGCCAAATTGGCTGCAGATTTAGGACATACGGATCGTGTTTGTATTGGCGATTTAGGTTTACCCGTGCCAGAAGGTGTCGCTAAAATTGATTTAGCCCTTAAACCGGGTTATCCGAGTTTTCAGGAAGTGTTGGATATTTATTTGGACCATATTAAGGTTGAAAAAATTATTCTGGCAGAAGAAATCAAAAGGATTAATCCAGAACAGTTAGAGACTGTGGTAGCAAAGTTAGATAGTGGGATTGAAGTTGAATATGTCAGCCATGAGGAACTAAAGACCTTGAACAAAGGTGTCAAGGCAATTATTCGAACCGGAGAAAACACGCCTTATTCCAATATTATCTTACAGTCAGGTGTAACCATTTAGAAAGGAACTCTCTTCATGAAAGTTGAAATGAGGGATATTTCCAAATCATTTGGAAATAATAAGGTTTTAGAAAAGATTGATTTAGTGATTGAATCGGGCCAGATTCATGCATTAATGGGAGAAAATGGTGCTGGAAAATCAACTTTAATGAATATTTTGACTGGATTATTCCCTGCAACGTCAGGTCAAATTTTTATTGATCATCATGAAAAAACCTTTGCTAACCCACAAGAGGCAGAAAAATTTGGAATTTCGTTTATTCATCAAGAGATGAATACTTGGTCAGAAATGACGGTTCTGGAAAATCTTTTTCTTGGTCGAGAACTAAAAACAAAATTCGGTCTTTTAGACCAAAAAGCTATGCGAATCAAAGCAAATGAAGCTTTTGAGCGATTAGGTGTTAAGATTCCATTGAACAAAGCTATTGGTCAGTTATCTGTTGGTCAACAACAAATGATTGAAATTGCCAAATGTTTACTAACAAAAGTATCAATACTTATTATGGATGAACCGACAGCTGCTTTGACGGATCGTGAAACAGAAAATCTCTTCCGTGTTATTAGGAGTTTAAAACAAGAAGGTGTGGGCATTATTTATATTTCTCATCGCATGGAAGAAATTTTTAAAATAACTGACTTAGTGACTGTTATGCGTGATGGTATTGTAGTTGATACAGTAGAAACAGTCAAAACCACCCCCCATGAGCTCGTACGTAAGATGGTTGGACGTGAACTTAATGATTTTTATCCTCAGAAAAATGCTGAAATTGGAGATGTTGCCTTTGAGGTTAAAAATCTGAACAATCAAGCATTTAATAACGTTTCCTTTGCTGTTAGAAAAGGAGAGATTCTCGGGTTCTCAGGTCTGATGGGAGCAGGACGAACAGAAGTTATGCGTAGCATCTTTGGTCTGGATAAAAAAGAATCTGGTGCTATTTTGATCAATGGGCAAGAAGTAACAATTAATAATCCAGCACAAGCCATTGCAAAAGGAATTGGATTTCTGACAGAAGATCGCAAAGATGAAGGTTTAATCCTTGATTTTTCAATAAAAGATAATATGACTTTACCAAGTTCTAAGGAATTTGTTAAAAATGGGCTATTTGATGAAAAAACAAGTCGCACTTTTAGTCAGCAACTAATTGACCGTTTCCGGATTAAATCTGGTAGTCCACAATTACCAGTTGGGAACTTATCAGGCGGTAATCAGCAGAAGGTTGTCCTAGCCAAGTGGATTGGAATTGCTCCTAAAGTTCTGATTTTAGATGAGCCAACACGAGGTGTTGATGTAGGTGCTAAAAGGGAAATTTATCAACTCATGAATGAACTTGCTGAAAGAGGTGTTCCAATCATCATGGTGTCTTCTGATTTACCAGAAGTTCTGGGTGTCAGTGATCGCATTATTGTCATGCATGAGGGTCGTATTACTGGTCAACTGACTAAAGAAGAAGCAAGTCAAGAAAAAGTCATGCAACTAGCAACAGGAGGAGAATAAGGGTGAAAAAAGTAATGAATTATATATCAGAGTTGACGACTCTGGTAGCGCTGGTAGGATTGATGGTTGTTATTACGATGATTAATCCGAACTTTTTAACAACAAATAATTTGCTTAACTTATTGTTGCAAGTTACTGCCAATGGCTTTATTGCGTTTGGGATGACCTTTGTCATCTTAACAGGTGGTATCGATTTGTCAGTTGGGTCAATATTAGCCCTTTCAAGTGCTCTAACAGCGGGGATGATAGCGAAGGGGATTCCCGTAGGCATAGCAGTTCTTCTGGCTCTAGTACTGGGGGGGATTTTTGGTATGTTGAATGGCTTGTTCATCTCTTATGGAAAACTAGCCCCCTTTATCGTGACTTTAGCAACAATGACTATTTTTCGGGGAGCGACTCTTGTTTATACTAATGGGAATCCGATCACAGGAGGTCTATCAGATAGCTTTCTCTTCCAGTTTATTGGTCAAGGTTACCTATTTGGCATACCATTTCCAGTAGTATTGATGTTTCTTATTTTTCTTATCTTGTATGTTCTTTTACATAAAACTGCCTTTGGGAAATCCGTATACGCGCTGGGAGGGAATGAAAAAGCAGCGTATATCTCAGGTGTTAAGCTCAATAAAGTAAAAATTGTTATTTATACCATTTCTGGTATGATGGCTGCTATGTCAGGTTTGATTATTACGTCACGTTTAAGTTCTGCCCAACCCACGGCAGGAACCAGTTATGAGATGGATGCCATCGCAGCTGTTGTCTTAGGAGGAACGTCACTTTCAGGTGGTAAGGGTCGAATTATCGGAACCTTAATTGGGGCACTAATTATCGGCGTACTGAATAATGGTTTAAACATTATTGGTGTTTCAGCCTTTTGGCAACAGGTAGTAAAAGGTGTTGTTATTCTGATAGCAGTCTTACTTGACCGCTTCAAGGTAGCCAAAGCTTAGCTATTATAGAAAAGAACAAAAAATAAAAAGGAGTTTCATATGAAATTTGGAAAAAAACTTGGCTTTTTAGCCCTATTGCTATCAATGGTTCTCGTGTTAGGGGCTTGTGGGAAAACAGGCTTAGGTAATTCATCTGACTCAAATTCAAAAGGAGTCACTAAAAAAGCAGCTAAAGATTTAAAACTAGGTATTTCCATTTCTACAACTAACAATCCGTACTTTGTTGCTATGAAAGATGGTATCGATAAGTATGCGGGAAGTAAGAAAGTTAGTGTTAAAGTAGCAGATGCTCAAGATGATGCAGCACGCCAAGCAGATGATATTCAAAACTTCGTTAGCCAAAATGTTGATGCCATTCTAATTAACCCAGTTGATTCAAAAGCTGTTGTTACTTCAATAAAAGCTGCTAACTCTGCTAATATTCCTGTTATTTTAATTGACCGTGGCAGTGAAGGTGGTAAAGTTCTCACAACGGTTGCTTCCGACAACGTAGAGGCTGGGAAAATGGCTGCTGAATTCGTTGTTAAAGGGTTAGGTGAAAAAGCAAAAACTTTCGAACTTTCAGGCGTGCCAGGCGCTTCAGCAACTGTAGACCGTGGTAATGGTTTCAATAAAGTTGCGAAAGAAAAATTAGATATTTTATCTAGTCAATCAGCAAATTTTGACCGCGCTAAAGCCTTGAACACAGCACAAAATATGATTCAAGGTCATAAGGATGTTCAAGTTATCTTTGCACAAAATGATGAAATGGCTCTAGGTGCAGCACAAGCCGTTAAGTCCGCTGGCTTAAAAAATGTAGTAATTGTAGGAATTGATGGTCAGCCAGATGCCCATGAAGCTATTAAAAAAGGTGATTTGACTGCTACAATTGCCCAACAGCCTGCAAAAATGGGAGAAATCGCAATTCAAGCAGCTATTGATCACTATCAAGGAAAAAAAGTTGAAGCAAAAACAGTATCACCAATCTATTTAGTAACTAAAGATAATGTTGATAAATACAACTGGTAATTTTTGAGAAGGAACATTTCAATGTTCCTTTTTACTTTGCAATTTTAAAATGGCAAAGCTTGAAAGAAAATCAAAAGTCAGAAAACAAAGAAGAAACATGCTATACTATGATTAGTTTAAGACGATAGGTCTAAAAAACTGATTAGAGGAGACAGAAAGGTATTTCTATGGTAGAATCCATTCGAATCTTACATCTGAATGACTTGCATTCTCATTTTGAAGCGTACCCTAAAATAGAGCGTTTTTTCGCTGAAGCGTCAAAAACAAGTGCAGAAGTCATCAAGGTTGATATTGGTGACAATATTGATCTAAGTCATCCTTTGACAGAGGCCACAAAAGGAAAAGCAAATGTTCAGTTAATGAATCAATTGGGAATACAGTATGCTACTATTGGAAATAATGAAGGAATTGGCCTAAGTAAAGAGGCTCTTAATCAGGTTTATGATGATGCAAATTTCACAGTTATCCTTGGTAATATGACTGATGAGTATGGGAAACCTAGATGGTCCAAGCCCTATCATATTCATCAAACAAAGGCAGGTAGCAAAATTGCCTTGTTAGCTTATACTTTTCCTTATTATAAAACCTATCAGCCCAATGGCTGGCAGATTGAAAATCCTATTGAAAGTCTGAAAAGGGACTTAGAGCTTCCAGAAGTAGCATCAGCGGATATTCGTATTTTACTTAGTCATTTGGGGATTCGGACTGACGAGACGATTACCAAAGAAGTGACTGGTCTTGATTTAATTATAGGGGCTCATACGCATCATGTTTTTGAAGATGGAGCCTGTTTAAATGGAATATACATGGCAGCAGCTGGTAAATACGGACAATATGTGGGGGAAATTAATCTTAGTATTGATAATCGAAAGATTTCGGCCATTGAAATAATTGCCCATGAAACCAGTCATTTTGCTAGTCAGAAAAAAGATCAGGACTTTATTAAGGGACTTACCAAGGAAGGGGAAAGACTCCTGAAACAAAAACAAATTTGCAAAATAAGTCGTCGCTTGAATTTTGAAGAATCCCTTTCCTTGGTCATGTCAGCGATGAAAGATTATGCTAAAGCAGAAACTTGTATAATCAATTCAGGTCTTCTGTTGAAAGCATTTGATAGACTTCTGACAGCAGAGCAGTTACATGCTGCCTTGCCTCATCAAATGCGCTTAGTCAGGTTACAATTGAATGGTGAAACTTTCCAAAGAATTTGTCATGATATTTACAGCAAAGAAGCATTATTGAAAGATCAGGAAATAAGAGGTATGGGCTTTCGAGGGAAATGTTTTGGGCAACTATATAGTGATGGCTTTACTTACAAAAATGAAAAAATAGTGTACAATGGTAAAGTTATGGATAAGTCGGACAATATTAGTTTGGTCCTAGTAGATCAATATTATTTTGCCTCTTATTTTCCAAGTGTAAAGGAATCAGAAGCAGAATTATTGTTTCCAGATTTACTGAGAGAAGTTGTTGAAAAGTACCTCATAAAAAGAAATGAGAGATACACGAAAGGAGCCCGATGAAAAAAGAGATTTCCCCTGAAATGTACAATTACAATAAATTTCCAGGACCAGAATTCATTGCTTTTGACAAAATAGTCAAAAGTGATCAATTGGAATTTTCCCTCATAGAGAATGAGAAAGATGCCTTTAATGCCACAGCATTTAGTCAGCGTTTTACAGAGATTTTACTTAAATATGACTACATTGTTGGTGATTGGGGTAATGAACAGCTACGGTTAAAAGGCTTTTATAAAGATTCCCATGAGGTAAAAAAATCTAATCGGATTTCGCGACTAGAAGATTATATAAAAGAATTTTGTAATTTTGGTTGTGCTTATTTTGTTTTAGAAAACAGTCAACCTGTTGAGATTAAGTTTGAAGAGGAAAGAAGTCCTCGCCGTCGAAAGAATCATCGTTCAAACAATCGGAAAAGAACGACAGTTAAAGAAAATGTCAAAGCTAGACCTAAATCTAAAGAAAAAGTGATTGAGAAAGAAAAAACTTTTCAAAAAGTGTCAGGTCGAAAACGTAAAGATTCTGTTAAAACACATTCAAAGAAAAATGATTCTAAACAAACCAGAGCACGTGGGGCTTCTAATGACCATTTTATTATCAGAAAGAAGGATAAGTAATCCATGAAACCATCAATTTATAGCTTAACCCGTGATGAACTCATAGATTGGGCAATTGCAAATGGGCAAAAGAGATTTAGAGCGATTCAAATTTGGGATTGGCTTTATAAGAAACGTGTTCAATCTTTTGAAGAGATGACCAATATTTCTAAAGATTTTATGTCACTCTTAAATGAACAATTTTGCCTTAATCCTCTAAAACAACGGATTGTTCAAGAGTCAGCTGACGGGACTGTCAAATATCTCTTTGAGTTACCAGATGGTATGTTAATCGAAACTGTTCTCATGCGTCAACACTACGGACATTCAGTTTGTGTGACGACTCAAGTTGGCTGTAATATTGGGTGTACTTTCTGCGCTAGCGGGTTGATAAAGAAGCAAAGAGATCTGAATAGTGGTGAAATTACAGCACAAATTATGCTGGTCCAAAAATACTTTGATGAGCGTGGGCAAGATGAGCGCGTCAGCCATGTTGTTGTTATGGGCATCGGAGAGCCTTTTGACAACTATAAAAATGTCATGACCTTTCTAAGAACTATAAATGATGACAATGGTCTAGCAATTGGTGCGCGTCATATCACAGTATCGACTTCTGGACTGGCGCACAAGATTCGGGAATTCGCGAATGAAGGTGTCCAAGTTAACTTGGCGGTATCACTACATGCACCAAATAATGAGTTACGCTCAAGCATCATGCGCATCAATCGGTCATTTCCTTTGGAAAAACTTTTTGCTGCCATTGAATACTATATTGAAACCACTAACCGTCGAGTTACTTTCGAGTACATTATGTTAAACGAGGTAAATGATGGGGTGGAACAAGCAAAAGAACTAGCTGCTTTAACGAAGAATATCCGTAAGTTATCTTATGTCAATCTTATTCCATATAATCCAGTTTCAGAGCATGATCAGTATAGTCGAAGTCCTAAAGCACGCGTTGAAGCCTTCTATGATATCTTGAAAAAGAATGGTGTAAATTGTGTTGTCAGACAAGAACATGGGACTGATATTGATGCAGCTTGTGGACAGTTACGATCAAATACAATGAAAAAGGATCGCCAAAAAAGAATGGCGAAAGTAGGACAATAGATGTCTTGGATCGATAATCCTCTTCGCTTATCCAAGCAGTTACTCTATACTATCGAGATCCTCCTAGTAATCTACGTTTTGGCTGTTGGTGTGATGTGTTTCACTCCTAGCCCAGGGCTCTTTAATGGGATGGAAACACCAAACATCTTGTACCTTGGTCGTTTGCGCCTTCTCTTGGTACCCTTTAATTCTATTATTGGTTTAAATCAAGTAAACTCTCTTAAGCAACTCATCTGGATTTTTTGCCAAAATGCTTTAAACATTTTGTTACTTTACCCTTTGGTTCTTTTTATCCATCTTATTTCAAGTAAATGGCAGAGCTATGGGAAAAGTCTTCTATTGGGATTTAGTATAAGTTTGGTTATTGAAACCAGTCAACTGTTCTTAGACTTGGTCATTAATGCTAATCGTGTTTTTGAGATTGATGATTTATGGACGAATACATTAGGAGCCTTACTAGCTTATCTAACCTATCTTTTGATACGTAAACAAGTGATCAAAAGAGATTGAAATCTCTCCAGTTGGGAGAGACTTTTTTTAGCTAATCATTATGAAAATTGAGTGACAATTTAAATTTGAAAGGAGAGATATGTCAATTATCAAGCACCTATGGTGGTTCTTTAAACAAGAAAAGTTTCCCTATCTTATCGGGATACTTGCCCTAAGTGTAGTGGCATTTCTAAATTTGATTCCGCCTAAAATAATGGGATTCGTTATTGATGGAATTACAAGTGGACAATTGACCAAAAAACAATTGTTATGGCAACTCTGTTGGTTAATTCTATCAGCGCTAGCCATGTATTTCTTACGTTATATATGGCGTATCTGCATTTTTGGAACTTCTTATCGACTTGGACGCATTATGCGGTTTCGACTCTTTGAACACTTTACTCAAATGTCCCCATCTTTTTATCAAAAATACCGAACTGGTGATCTCATGGCTCACGCGACCAATGATATTAATTCCTTGACGCGCCTTGCAGGGGGAGGAGTTATGTCAGCTGTGGATGCATCAATTACAGCTGTTGTGACCTTAGTGACCATGTTTTTAAGTATTTCTTGGCAGATGACGTTGATTGCTGTACTACCATTGCCATTTATGGCTTATGCTACTAGTCGTTTAGGACGCAAGACTCATAAAGCTTTTGGAGAATCGCAAGCAGCTTTCTCCGATCTTAATAATAAAGTTCAAGAAAGTGTGTCAGGAATAAAAGTGACTAAGTCCTTCGGTTATCAGAGTCAGGAGCTAGCAGCTTTTCAAGACATTAATCAAAAGACTTTCCAAAAAAATATTAAAACTATGACTTATGATGTCATGTTTGATCCTCTGGTGCTGTTATTCATTGGAGCCTCCTATGTCCTTACTCTTTTAGTTGGGGCTTACATGATAAAAGAAAATCAAATTACCATAGGGAGTTTGGTCACATTTATTACATATTTAGATATGCTAGTTTGGCCACTGATGGCCGTTGGCTTTTTATTTAATATGATTCAAAGAGGGTCAGTTTCTTATGATAGAATTAACGTTTTGCTGGATCAAAAATCCGATGTTCAAGACCCTAAGAATCCAGTAAAGGAAGTTGCTAATGGAACTTTAATATACAATATTGCAGCCTTCCAGTATGAGAATGAGACAATCTTGAAAGACATTCACTTTGTCCTTGAAAAAGGTCAAACATTAGGGCTCGTTGGGCAAACGGGTTCAGGCAAAACGAGCTTAATCAAGTTATTGTTGAGAGAATATAATGTGACAGAGGGTTCAATTTCATTGAATGGCTATAACGTTGAAGCTTATCGTCTAGAAGATATCCGTCATTTAATAGGCTATGTCCCTCAAGATCAGTTCCTTTTTGCCACAACTATCTTAGAGAATGTTCGTTTTGGTAACACAGATTTACCACAAGAACAAGTAGTTGCAGCAACTAAGCTATCCCAAGTTTATGATGATATTATGGATATGCCAGAAGGCTTCAATACTCTCATTGGTGAAAAGGGCGTATCTCTTTCTGGGGGACAAAAGCAACGATTAGCTATGAGTCGAGCGATGGTTTTGAATCCAGAAATTCTAATTTTAGATGATTCTCTATCGGCAGTTGATGCTAAAACTGAGCATGCTATTATTGAAAACTTAAAAGAGACAAGACGTCATAAGACCACTATTATAACAGCTCACCGTTTGAGTGCGGTAGTTCATGCAGACCTAATTTTAGTCATGCAAAATGGCCGTATTATTGAGCGTGGCAGGCATGAGGATTTAATTCAAAAAAATGGCTGGTATGCTAAGACTTACGTTTCGCAACAAATGGAAATGGAGGGTCAAGGAAATGTCTAATGATAATCAATGGCATGTTTTTAAAAGATTATTATCTTATTTAAAACCTTATAAATGGATTACTGTGCTGGCTCTAGGACTCTTACTTTTAACAACAGTGATTAAAAGTCTTATCCCATTAGTGGCCTCTTATTTTATTGATCACTATCTAGAGGCGATTAATCAGTCAGCTTTTGTGATACTGATTGGTTACTATGGCCTTTACCTTCTTCAAAGCTTAATTCAATATTTTGGGAACCTCTTTTTTGCTAAAGTTTCTTATAGTATTGTTCGTGATATCCGCAGAGATGCTTTTGCAAATATGGAAAAGCTTGGGATGGCTTATTTTGATAAGACACCAGCAGGTTCAATTGTTTCCCGCATCACAAATGATACTGAGGCAGTAAGTGATATGTTTTCAGGTTTATTGTCTAGCTTTGTTTCAGCTATTTTTATTTTTACGGTTACTCTCTACACGATGTTGATGCTTGATGCTAAGTTAACAGCATTAGTTGCAATTTTTTTACCCTTTATCTTTATTCTTGTTAACTTATACCGTAAAAAATCGGTTGACGTGATTGCTAAAACTAGAAGTTTACTTTCAGACATTAATACGAAACTGGCAGAAAGTATTGAGGGTATTCGTATTATTCAAGCTTTTGGTCAGGAGGAGCGTCTGAAAGCAGAATTTGAGTTAATTAATAAAGAACATGTCGTCTATGCTAATAAGTCAGTTGCTCTAGACAGTATTTTCTTACGACCTGCTATGTCTTTGCTGAAATTATTGGCTTATGCTGTTCTAATGACTTATTTTGGTTTCAAAGGTTTGAATGGTGGCCTAACAGCTGGTATCATGTATGCTTTTATTCAGTATGTCAATAGACTTTTTGATCCTCTAATTGAGGTTACGCAAAATTTTTCTACTCTTCAAACTTCTATGATATCGGCATCAAGAGTTTTTAAACTTATTGACGAGGTAGCTTATGAGCCATCACAAGACGCGAGTCTTGAAAAAATTGAGCAAGGTAATATCGAATTTAAACGGGTTTCTTTTTCTTATGATGGTCAACATAAGGTTTTAAATAAGATTTCCTTTAAGGTTAATAAGGGAGAAACGATTGCTTTTGTTGGTGCAACAGGATCAGGCAAGTCCTCTATTATTAATATTTTTATGCGTTTTTATGAATTTTCTGAAGGGCAAATCCTAATTGATGGGCAGGATATTAGGAAATATAGTCCTGAGGCATTACGGAAAGCTGTAGGACTAGTTCTCCAAGATCCATTTCTTTATCATGGAACTATTGCATCAAATATTAGAATGTATCAAGACATTAGTGATCAAGTTGTTCAAGAAGCTGCTGAGTTTGTTGATGCTGATGATTTCATTAATAAATTGCCAGAAAAATATTATGCTCCCGTTACAGAACGCGGTTCTAGTTTTTCTACAGGCCAGCGTCAACTTCTAGCATTTGCGCGTACCGTCGCTAGTCAACCAAAAATATTGATTCTTGATGAAGCGACAGCTAATATTGATTCTGCTACGGAGCAAATTGTTCAGAATTCATTGGCAAAAATGCGTAAGGGTCGAACGACTATTGCAATTGCACACCGCTTATCAACTATTCAAGATGCTAATTGTATCTATGTGCTTGATAAAGGAACTATTATTGAAAATGGTAGTCACGAGGAACTTTTAAGCAAAAAAGGTGCTTATTACAGAATGTATCAATTACAAGCTGGGATGATGGCCAATAACTAAAAAATCTAGTCTAGGATTCAAATCCTAGGCTTTTATGTTATAAGTATGTAGATCAACAGAGCCAGAGTCAAAAAAGGAATAAAGGGAATAGATTTCTGAGCCAGGAAACGACAATATAGAATTCCAAGGAGACTCGCTCCCTGAATAATCCATAAAACAGTTGATAGAGGGTAAGCCAAGGCTAAAAGGGAGAGATAAAAGAAGTCTCCACTACCAATCTTCTGGGGGAAGAGGATCGCTAATAGAGCTAAAGTCAGAAAAATACAGGATAAAAGATTAAATCCCACAACCATTACTGCCAAGGTATAAGCTATCAACCAGAAGATCATTGGGTAGGATCTTGATTTGATATCAAAAAGTGAAAGAAGGATAGAAAAGGAAGTAAGGCTCAAATCTGTCAGGTTGAGGATACCTGTTAAGGCATAGAAGACAAATAGGAGCCCATATAAGACTTCTAGAATTATGTAAAGGGGATTTATAGATACTTTGCAAAAACGACAGTGGCAGTTGTTGGCTATAAACGATAAAACGGGTATCAAGTCTTTAACTCCTAGTCGATTCTGACAGTGTGGGCAATGACTTGGTGGCCAAAGAATAGACTTTGCGGGAAACCTATCAAACACTAGGCCAACAAAGGAGCCTAAGCTTGCTCCAAGGAAAAAATAAAGTAGTATGGTCATACCTATTTATTCGAAAAAGATAGTGAAAAATAGTAAAGAAAAAGAGGAAAGCGATTGCTTAATCACCTTGAAAAAAGTCTGATAATTTGCTAGAATCTACTTATATGAAAACCTTATATGATGTGCAACAATTATTGAAAAATTTTGGTATTTATATCTATATCGGCAAGCGGCTTTATGATATTGAAATGATGAAAATTGAACTGAAGCGAATTTATGATAATGGTTTAATGGACAAAAATGATTACTTAAATGCTGAACTGATTTTGCGACGTGAGCACAGACTAGAATTAGAAAAAGAAGGACAGAAAAAATGAGTCAAAAATTAATCGGTATTGATTTAGGTGGGACAACGATCAAGTTTGGTATTTTAACCTTAGAAGGTGAAGTTCAAGAAAAGTGGGCTATTGAGACAAATACTTTAGAAAATGGTAAGCATATTGTTCCTGATATCGTTGCTTCTTTAAAGCATCGTCTTGCTCTTTATGGTTTAAGTAAAGAGGATTTTGTTGGGATTGGAATGGGTTCTCCAGGAGCAGTTGATCGCGTTCGCAATACGGTTACTGGAGCTTTTAACCTTAACTGGAAAGAGACGCAAGAAGTAGGTTCTGTTATTGAAAAAGAGCTAGGGATTCCTTTTGCCATTGACAACGATGCAAACGTTGCAGCACTTGGTGAACGCTGGATAGGTGCAGGCGACAATAATCCTGATGTTGTTTTTATGACTTTGGGAACCGGTGTCGGAGGTGGAATCATTGCTGATGGCAATCTTATTCACGGCGTTGCTGGTGCAGGGGGCGAAATTGGTCACATGATTGTAGAACCTGAAAATGGTTTTGCTTGCACCTGTGGCTCACATGGCTGCTTAGAGACCGTAGCTTCGGCGACCGGTGTTGTTAAAGTAGCACGTCTACTTGCTGAATCTTATGAAGGTGATTCGGCGATTAAAGCAGCTATTGACAATGGTGAAGCGGTCACAAGTAAAGATATTTTTATGGCGGCAGAAGCTAGTGACTCGTTTGCGGATTCAGTTGTTGAAAAAGTAGGCTTTTATCTAGGGCTTGCGACTGCAAATATTTCTAATATTCTTAATCCCGATTCAGTTGTTATCGGTGGGGGAGTGTCGGCAGCAGGTGAGTTTTTACGCTCACGTATTGAGAAATATTTTTTGACTTTTGCTTTCCCACAAGTTAAAACGTCAACAAAAATTAAGATTGCTGAATTAGGAAATGACGCTGGTATTATTGGGGCAGCAAGCCTAGCTAACCAATTAGCTAGCAAATAGGAGGAGAAGATGTCGTTAGTTACAATTTTGGGTTGGACTATATTAGTTGGAACAGCTGTTTATTTTATTTGGAATTATTTTACCTTTAAGCGCATGGTTAAGCGGATTGATAATGACACTTTTAAAGAGATGATGTATTATAGTCAAATTATTGACTTGAGGGATCCAGTAACTTTTAGGAAACGCCATATTTTAGGGGCACGTAATTTTCCTAGACAACAATTTGATGCTTCTATTAAATCATTGCGACATGATAAACCAATTCTAATTTATGAAAATGTTACAAATCGTTTTGCTCCAAGTGCTATTCGTAAGCTAAAAAAAGCTGGGTATACCAACCTCTATCTTTTAAAAGATGGTTTTGATTACTGGGATGGAAAAACAAAATAAGAAATAAAGTGAGTAGATTTATCTACTTGCTTTTTTGGTATTTTGATGTCTGAATTTTTTCATGGAAAAATCAAAAGCTGAACTGAAAACATTTACAACAAGACAATTTCTGTTTTTTCAATTAATTTGTGTTATACTTGTTTAGTTAAAAAATATTATGCTACAAGAGGAAAAAATGACAGAACTAAGAAACGATATCCGTAACGTTGCCATCATCGCTCACGTTGACCACGGAAAAACAACACTTGTTGATGAATTGCTGAAACAATCACACACACTTGACGAACGTAAAGAACTTCAAGAGCGTGCAATGGATTCAAACGATATTGAAAAAGAGCGCGGTATCACCATTCTGGCTAAAAATACGGCTGTTGCTTACAATGATGTTCGTATCAACATCATGGACACACCTGGTCACGCGGACTTCGGTGGTGAAGTTGAACGGATCATGAAAATGGTTGATGGGGTCGTTCTTGTCGTGGATGCCTACGAAGGAACAATGCCACAAACACGTTTTGTTTTGAAAAAAGCCTTAGAACAAGATTTGGTTCCTATTGTAGTTGTTAATAAAATCGATAAACCTTCAGCTCGACCAGCTGAAGTTGTAGATGAAGTGTTGGAACTTTTCATTGAACTTGGTGCAGATGATGAACAATTGGAATTTCCAGTGGTTTATGCATCAGCAATTAATGGAACATCGTCACTTTCTGATGATCCAGCAGATCAAGAACATACTATGGCACCAATCTTTGATACAATCATTGATCATATTCCAGCACCAGTTGATAATTCTGACGAGCCTTTACAATTCCAAGTGTCGTTATTAGACTATAATGACTTTGTTGGACGTATTGGGATTGGTCGTGTTTTCCGTGGAACTATCAAAGTTGGCGATAATGTTACCCTTTCTAAATTAGATGGCTCTACTAAGAATTTCCGTGTTACAAAACTCTTTGGTTTCTTTGGCTTAGAGCGTCGTGAAATTGAAGAAGCAAAAGCTGGTGATTTGATTGCTGTTTCAGGTATGGAAGATATCTTTGTTGGAGAAACAATTACTCCAACGAATGCTATTGAACCATTACCAATTCTGCGTATTGACGAGCCAACTCTTCAAATGACTTTCTTGGTTAACAATTCACCTTTTGCTGGTCGCGAAGGTAAATGGGTAACTTCACGTAAGATTGAAGAACGTTTACAAGCAGAATTACAGACAGACGTATCACTCCGTATCGATCCTACTGATTCACCTGATAAATGGACTGTTTCTGGTCGTGGTGAGCTTCACTTGGCTATTCTTATTGAAACAATGCGTCGTGAAGGCTATGAGTTACAAGTATCTCGTCCTGAAGTTATCATCAAAGAAATTGATGGTGTTAAATGTGAGCCGTTTGAGCGCGTGCAAATTGATACGCCAGAAGAATATCAAGGGGCGATCATTCAATCACTCTCAGAACGTAAAGGCGATATGTTAGATATGCAAATGGTCGGAAACGGTCAAACACGCTTAATCTTCCTAATTCCTGCACGTGGTTTGATTGGTTATTCTACTGAATTTCTTTCAATGACTCGTGGTTACGGAATTATGAACCATACTTTTGATCAGTATTTACCAGTCGTGGGTGGTGAAATTGGAGGACGTCATCGTGGTGCTCTTGTTTCGATTGATCAAGGAAAAGCGACAACCTATTCAATTATGCGTGTAGAAGAGCGTGGAACAATTTTTGTTAATCCTGGAACGGAAGTTTATGAAGGAATGATTATCGGGGAGCATTCACGTGATAATGACCTAGGTGTCAATATTACCACAGCAAAACAGATGACGAATGTTCGTTCAGCTAATAAAGATCAAACTTCTGTTATTAAAACGCCTCGTATCCTAACTTTAGAGGAATCTTTAGAATTCCTTAATGATGATGAGTATATGGAAGTCACTCCAGAATCTATTCGTCTTCGTAAACAAATTCTTAATAAAGCAGCGCGTGATAAAGCAAGTAAAAAGAAAAAATCTGCTGAGTAAGCATGTCCATTAAAACGATTAAAGATTTTTAAAAAGCTTATCTTTTTAAAAGTCTTTTTGTATCCCAGATACCATCAGATATTAATAAGATATTTTTAGAAAAGAGGATAGCTTTGTTCTATTTAATTATTGCTATATTAATTGTTTCCTATTATATCTTTATGGCACCCAAAAGTATCAAAAACACCTTATCAATGATAGGCTTAGTCGCTTTAGTAGCACTTTTAATTGTATTAGCTGGAATGAGCTTGATTAAAATATTGGAATCTCCTCCTGAAGTATTTGTTGTAATAGCCATGATTGCAGTAAGTTTTTTTGCATTACGTGATATTTTACGGATGCCAACTAAAAATAAAAATGATTAAAGGCTAAACTCTCTGAGTTTAGCTTTTTTAGTAAATTAGCAATACATTAGCTACCTGGCTTTTACGCGCTACGGACGGGCTTTGCCTTGAAAAAGCCAGAAAATAAAGGTAAAATGATAAAGTGTTAGAATGGATGAAGTGTGAAAAGATGAAAAAAATTACAAATTTTGAAAATAAAAAAGTACTTGTTCTTGGATTAGCTAAATCAGGTGAAGCAGCGGCGCGTTTGTTGACGAACCTTGGTGCTTTAGTGACCGTTAATGACGGGAAAGTATTTGAAGAAAATCCCGCTGCTCAAGCCCTTTTAGAACTTGGGGTTAAGGTGGTTTGCGGTAGCCACCCGCTTGCCCTATTAGATGAAGACTTCGAGTTGATGATTAAGAATCCAGGAATACCATATTCAAATCCGATGGTTGAAAAAGCTCTTGCTAAGGGAATCCCCGTTTTAACTGAGGTTGAACTAGCCTATTTAGTGTCAGAAGCACCTATTATTGCTATTACAGGTTCTAATGGTAAAACTACGACCACCACAATGATTGCAGATGTTTTAAATCATGGTGGTCAATCAGCTCTCTTAGCCGGCAATATTGGTTATCCTGCTTCTGAAGTTGTTGTTAAGGCCGAGGCTAAAGATAGACTTGTGATGGAATTATCTTCTTTCCAATTGATGGGAGTTAAAGCCTTCCATCCGCATATAGCCTTGATTACTAATCTAATGCCAACACATCTTGACTACCATGGCAGCTTAGAAGACTATGTGGCGGCTAAATGGAATATTCAGCAGCGAATGACCGAAGAAGATTATGTGATTTTAAATGCTGATCAAGAATTAACCAGTACATTAGCGTCAAAAACCAAAGCGAAGGTCCTTTATTTTTCAACTAAAAAAGAAGTTGAAGGTGCATATCTGAAAGATGGCAAACTCTACTATAATGGTGACTTTGTCATGGAAGCTTCAAGTATTGGAGTACCAGGTCTACATAACGTAGAAAATGCTTTAGCTACGATTGTTGTTGCTAAGCTTTCTAATATTGTGAATTCTGTTATTGTAGAGACATTGAAGCATTTTGGTGGCGTTAAACATCGCCTTCAATATGCGGGACAATTGCAAGGGGTTACCTTTTATAATGACAGTAAATCAACGAATATATTAGCTTGTCAAAAGGCGCTTTCAGGTTTTAATAAGGAAAATCTTATCTTAATTGCAGGTGGACTTGATCGTGGGAATAGCTTTGACGAGCTAGTGCCAGATATCAAAGGTATTAAAAAGATGATTCTCATAGGTGAAACTGCTGATAAAATGAAACTAGCAGCAGACATGGCGGGAGTTTCTTATAGCAGTGCTAAAGATGTGGCTGACGCGACAAGAATTGCCTTTAAAGGAGCTAGTGCTGGTGATGTTATTTTACTTAGCCCTGCTAATGCAAGCTGGGATATGTACCCTAATTTTGAAGTTCGCGGAGATGAGTTTTTGAAGACCATTGAAGACTTAAAAGGAGAATTCTAATGGCTAAAAGAATTATTTTTACAGGTGGGGGGACAGTTGGTCATGTGACTTTAAATCTTATCTTAATGCCTTATTTTATTAAAGATGGTTGGGAAGTTCATTATATTGGAGATAAAAATGGAATTGAGTACAAAGAGGTGCAGGAGTCAGGTTTAGCAGTTACTTTTCATGCCATTAAGACTGGAAAATTGAGACGCTATTTTTCTTGGCAGAATCTTATTGATGTCTTTAAAGTTGGAATTGGGCTTTTCCAATCGCTTATCATCATCTCGAAAGTAAGACCCAAAGCTGTTTTTTCAAAGGGTGGCTTTGTCTCTGTGCCACCTGTTATCGCAGCTAAATTATTAGGGCTTCCTGTCTTTATACATGAGTCAGATATTTCGATGGGCCTAGCCAATAAAATTGCTTCACAATTTGCGACAACGATGTACACAACCTTTGAACCAGCAACTCATCTAAAAAATGCTAGACAGATTGGGGCGGTTACAAAAGTTAGTGGGCTTCTAACGTATGACTCTGATGAATATAAAAAAATAAAAGCGCATTTTGATCCGTCACTAAAAACGCTTTTATTTGTAGGTGGTTCTGCAGGAGCTAAGGTTTTTAATCAGATGATTACTCAGACACCAGCTTTGACCGAACATTTCAATGTTATCAATATTACTGGTGATACCTCTTTGAACACAATTGAAAAGAATCTTTATCGGATAGACTACGTAACAGATTTTTATCAACCACTAATGTCGTTAGCGGACGTTGTCATTACGCGGGGGGGGTCCAATACACTATTTGAACTCTTAGCGATGCGAAAGCTTCATGTGATTGTTCCTTTAGGAAAAGAAGCTAGCCGCGGAGATCAGATAGAGAACGCCAACTATTTTGTTAAAAAGGGATATTCTCGTCAGATTAAGGAAAGCGATCTAAGTTTCGAAAAATTAAGGCAGGAGATTGATTACCTCATACTGCATAGAGATTCTTTTGTGAAGGCCATGTCAACATCTCAAGAAATCACACCTCCTGATAGATTTTATGATATGTTAGTGACTGATCTCAGCTCAAAAATTAAGGAAGATTAAATGGTGAAAGAGAAAAAAACGAGTCCTGAAAAGGAACCTCTTGTTTTGACGGAATGGCAAAAGCGAAATATTGAATTCATAGAAAAAAAGAAGAGTCAAGCTGAGGAGGAACGTAAACTTAAAGAAAAGTTACTTAGTGAGAAAAAAGCTCAGTTACAATCAAAGAGTAATGAGGAAGAAATAGATACTGATGGCACATCAGATACTGATAGTGCTATGGATGAAGATGACATTAAGGAAAAAGTTATACCTAAAGTTAAAAAAGAAAAAACGAAAAGACAAAAGGCGTTGATTAAGGCTTTGCCTGTTCTTTTAACAAGTTTTTTGATTTTGACTACTTCAATCTTTTTCTTATCGCCTTATAGCAAATTAAAAACATTTGCTTCAAAAGGTAATGACCATACCAGCTTGGTAGAACTTGTAAATCAAAGTCAAATTAAATCGTCAGAATATTTCCTATCGGTATTTTTTTCATCAGCAAAGCATGTGAAGGCTGTTAAAGCCAGTAACCCTTGGGTTAAGGATGTTTCAATTCATTATCAGCTTCCTAACCATTTTGTATTTAATGTTAAAGAATATCGTATTATTGCTTATGCTCAAGCTGATAATGGTTTTCAGCCAATTCTTGAAAATGGTCGCCGCGTTACAATTGTCAATAAGAGCCAGTTACCTAAGAATTTTTTAATTATCAACCTAACTAAAGAAAAAGATATCCAGTATTTGGTTAAGACTTTGGCAAAATTACCAGAGGGATTAGTTAAAATGATTAAATCAATTTCCCTAGCTAACTCAAATTCAACAGCAGACTTATTAACTATTGAAATGCAGGATGGGAATACAGTCAGAGTTCCGCAATCACAATTACTGAAAAAAATGCCCTACTACCTTAAAATTCAGAAAAATTTAGAAGGTAAAACTATTGTTGATATGGAAGTAGGCATCTACTCGACAACTAGTGACATTGAGGCCAAAGAGGCAGAAGTTAAGGATGAGAAAAAGAATACTCCTGAGCAAAAAACAGAAACTTCTGACGGTGCAAATACTAACGGTCAAACAAGTTCGTCGATCGATCAAACGGTCAATTCTACAAATTCCCCACAACTTTCCGAGACTCAACCTGAGGCAACTCCTACTTCTGGGGCAGTTGCTCCTGTGCCAGCTCAGTGAAAATAAGGCTGTCCTTGTTCTTAGAAAGAACGTAAAAACCAAGTGTAAATTGCTATGAAAATAGTTGTGAAAATAGCTTTTCAATAATCTGATTAAATTGACAAAAAAGATTAAGTTTATATAACAAAATGCGTAAAATAATAACATTTTACGTTTTTTTATGGTATAATATCCACTGAATAATTCTGTTTTTAACAGATTTTAGAATGGTAAAAGTTTGGAAAGATAGCGAGGTCAAGTGAATGGCTAGAAATGGCTTTTTTACTGGTTTGGATATAGGAACTAGCTCGATTAAAGTACTTGTTGCAGAGTTTATTTCAAGTGAAATGAATGTTATCGGTGTTAGCAATGTCCCTAGTACAGGCGTAAAAGATGGAATAATTATTGATATTGAAGCTGCTGCAGTAGCCATTAAAACAGCAGTTGAGCAAGCAGAAGAAAAAGCAGGAGTGGCTATTGATAAGATTAATGTTGGTCTTCCAGCAAATCTTCTACAAATTGAACCGACACAAGGTATGATACCAGTACCAAGCGAATCAAAAGAAATAAAAGATGAAGATGTCGATAGTGTTGTTAAATCCGCTTTAACTAAGAGTATTACGCCTGAACGTGAAGTTATTTCTTTAGTTCCAGAGGAATTCATTGTAGATGGTTTCCAAGGGATTCGTGATCCACGTGGTATGATGGGTATCCGTTTGGAGATGCGCGGGTTGATTTATACTGGGCCAAGTACTATCTTGCACAACTTACGTAAAACAGTCGAACGTGCGGGGATTAAAGTCGAAAATATCATTATCACTCCTCTTGCAATGGCTCGGTCAGTTTTAAATGAAGGTGAACGTGAATTTGGTGCTACTGTTATTGATATGGGTGGCGGTCAAACTACGGTTGCCTCAATGCGCGCCCAAGAATTGCAATACACTAATATTTATTCTGAGGGTGGAGACTACATTACCAAGGATATTTCAAAAGTTTTAAAAACATCCATGTCTATAGCTGAAGCATTGAAATTCAACTTTGGTCAGGCAAATGTCAACGAAGCAAGCTTGACTGAAACAGTTAAGGTGGATGTTGTAGGTAGTGATGAACCTGTGGAGGTTACTGAACGTTACCTGTCTGAAATTATCTCAGCGCGTGTCCGTCATATTTTAGACCGTGTTAAACAAGATTTAGACCGTGGTCGTCTTTTAGAATTACCTGGCGGGATTGTTCTAATTGGTGGTGGAGCAATTGTTCCAGGAGTAGTTGATATTGCTCAGGAAATCTTTGGAACTAATGTTAAACTACACGTTCCTAATCAAGTTGGCATCCGTAACCCAATGTTTGCTAATGTCATTAGTTTAGTCGAATATGTTGGTAAAATGTCAGAAGTTGATGTTTTAGCACAAGGCGCAGTTACTGGCGAAGAATTGTTGCGTAGAAAACCAATTGATTTTAATGGCCAAGAACCTTATATACCACCCTATAATGAGTCTAGAAATGCACAGACAGCTAATTATAGCAGCTCGCAACAAGATGCACCTGTTGATTTTGAGAAACAAGCGTCAGCTGAGCCAAAACCTGGTTTAGGCGAACGGGTTCGTGGTATTTTTGGAAGTATGTTTGACTAGTTATTTTGTAAAATAACTGCGTTGAAAAGATAGTAATAAAGTGAGGATTAAAAATGGCATTTTCATTCGATACAGCATCAATTCAAGGTGCTATCATTAAAGTAATCGGTGTTGGAGGAGGCGGTGGTAACGCTATCAATCGTATGATTGATGAAGGCGTTGCTGGTGTGGAATTCATCGCAGCTAACACTGATATTCAAGCTCTAAGCTCGTCCAAGGCTGAAACTGTAATTCAATTAGGACCTAAGTTAACGCGCGGTCTTGGTGCGGGAGGACAACCTGAGGTAGGTCGTAAGGCTGCAGAAGAAAGTGAAGAAACATTAACAGAAGCACTGACTGGTGCAGATATGGTTTTCATCACAGCCGGTATGGGAGGCGGATCTGGTACGGGTGCTGCTCCAGTTATCGCTCGGATTGCTAAAAGTCTAGGTGCACTGACTGTGGCTGTTGTTACTCGTCCATTTGGTTTTGAAGGAAATAAACGTGGCAATTTTGCTATTGAAGGTATTCAAGAATTGCGTGAGCAAGTTGACACCCTACTCATTATTTCCAACAATAATTTACTTGAAATTGTTGATAAGAAGACTCCGCTATTAGAAGCACTTAGTGAAGCTGATAATGTTTTACGACAAGGGGTCCAAGGTATTACAGATCTGATTACTAGCCCAGGCTTAATCAATTTAGACTTTGCTGATGTTAAAACAGTGATGGCTAACAAAGGGAATGCCTTAATGGGAATTGGTATTGGAACTGGAGAAGAGCGCATTGTTGAAGCAGCTCGTAAAGCCATCTACTCACCATTATTGGAAACAACAATAGATGGTGCTGAGGATGTTATCGTTAATGTTACTGGAGGCCTTGATATGACCTTAACAGAAGCTGAGGAAGCTTCTGAGATTGTTGGACAAGCTGCTGGAAATGGTGTTAATATTTGGTTAGGAACATCAATTGATGATAGCATGAATGACGAAATTAGAGTGACAGTAGTTGCTACAGGCGTTCGTCAAGATAAAGCTGAACAAGTTTCTGGTTTCCGCTCTCAACCTCGCACTTTTAATCAAGGAAGTGCTCAAAAAGCTGGCGCTCAATATGCAAGTGAACAAACACATCAATCTGCTCAACCAAATTTTGAACGACAAACAAATTTTGACATGGCAGAAACGCGCGAGATGCCAAGAACACACTCTAATGGGCCAAAAGTGAATTCAAGTCAAAATCAAGGCTCAGCCTTTGGAAATTGGGACTTAAGACGTGACAATATTGAGCGACCTACTGAAAGTGAACTTGATAAACAGTTAAATATGTCAACATTCTCAGTTAATGAGTCCGATGATGATGAATTAGAAACACCACCATTCTTTAAAAATCGTTAAACTAATCAATGAATCTTGAACAAAATAAAAAAACTATTTTTGAACAAGTCCATAAAGCATGTATCGCAGCTAATCGTTTAGAGGAAAGTGTAAAGGTGGTAGCTGTTACCAAACATGTCGATGTTTCTACTGCAAGTGCTTTACTTGATACTGGAGTAAAGCATCTAGCAGAAAATCGTGTGGATAAATTTTTAGAAAAGTACGACGCTTTAAAGGATAGGGATGTCACTTGGCATCTCATCGGCAGTCTCCAAAGACGTAAAGTAAAAGACGTCATTAATCGTGTTGACTATTTTCACGCTTTGGACTCTCTAAACTTGGCTCAAGAAATTCAAAAGCGTGCTGATCACCCTATTAATTGCTTTTTGCAAGTTAATATTTCTGGTGAAGAAAGCAAGCATGGTTTCTCTCCTGATGAAGTGAATTTAGTCCTTTCGCAGATTGCTGAATTGGATAAGATTCGTTTAGTTGGATTGATGACCATGGCTCCACTAGATGCAGATTCAGAAATCATTCATGGCATTTTTGAACAGGCCAAACAATTAAGACAAGAATTGCAACAACAGGACAGAAAGAATATGCCCTTTACGGAGTTAAGCATGGGAATGAGTAATGATTATGAAATCGCTATTCAGCACGGTGCAACTTTCGTGCGTATTGGAACTTCTTTCTTTAAAGTAATGGAGAAAAAAGATGGCATTTAAGGATACAATTAATAAAGTGGTATCTTACTTTGATACTGATGACATCAGTGAAGTGGAAGAAGATGTTCCAGTTCAGCAAGTAGAGGAGCAACAGAGTCAAAGACCACATCAAACTGCTCGTCAGAGCTCTCAACAGCAAATTGTTAATAAAACAAACCAGCCTGCTAGTAGGCCAGCTCAACCTAGTCGTAATTATAAGGCAGAGCAACAACAACCTCTTCCTAACTATCAATCACAACCACGCTCAAATTCCTCAGATATATCAGAACGCAGACAAACTCCGTACGGGTCGGGTTCACACGTAAAAAAACAAGATATCTTGTCAGAGGGTTCAAGGGTTGAACAAACAAGGATTGCTTTGAAGTATCCTAAGAAGTATGAAGATGCTCAGGAGATTGTTGATTTACTTATTGAAAATGAATGTGTTTTGATAGATTTTCAGTATATGTTAGATGCTCAAGCGAGACGTTGCTTAGATTTTATTGATGGTGCTAGTAAAGTTTTATATGGTTCACTACAAAAAGTTGGTTCGTCAATGTATCTATTGACCCCTTCTAATGTATCTGTTAATATTGAAGATATGAATATTCCAAATACTAACCAAGACTTTGGTTATGATTTTGATATGAAGAGACGTTAATTATGATAGTCATTCTAGTTATCGTTCTCAATTTGATCAAGGTTTATTCATACCTTTTGCTTGGTTATGCCTTACTATCTTGGTTTCCAGGCGCTTATGATACTTGGTTAGGCCGTTTCATTTGTCAATTAGTTGAACCTGTTTTACAGCCTTTTAGAAAATTACCGCTACAATTTGCAGGTATCGATTTTACAGTTTTCGTGGTTATGATTGCGCTCAATTTTTTAAGTAATTTTTTGATAAGACTATTGGTAGGATGACGACGAAGGATTTTAAACAACATTTTCATCCAAGTGAACCCCCCTTTATTGAAAAAATACAAGATATTATTCGGCGAGTTGAGGATTCTTATTCTTTTTATCTGACTGAATTTTTGAATCCAAGGCAAGTGGAAATACTTAAAATATTAGTAGCAAGTTCTGAACTTCAATGCTTTTCGTCAAGTGATTTTTATCATACCGAATATGGACGTGTAATTATTGCACCCGATTATTATCATTTAAGTGAATGTGATTTTGAACTTGCAATTGTTGATATAAGCTATAATGCTAAATTTAACACAATAAAACATGCTCAAATATTGGGTACTTTTATTCATGAATTAGGCATACAAAGGAGTTTATTAGGTGATATTTTAGTAACACCTGGACATGCTCAAGTAATGACAACAAAATCAATGCTTTCTTATGCCATAACAAATATTTCGAAAATTGCTAGGGCTAGTGTGAATTTGAAAGAGGGTTCGTTAAAAGACCTTATTCAGGCTAATGTTGATGAGAAATACTTGGAATTGCTTCTTTCGAGTTTTAGACTGGATACCTTGATTGCTAATGTCCTTAAGTTATCGAGAAGTCAGGCCATCAAATTAGTCGAGTCTGAAAAAGTAAAAGTCAATTACCGGGTTGTAAGGAAAGCTTCTGACTTACTTGTAATTGGTGATTTGATTAGTGTTAGAGGCTTTGGAAGATTTCAACTTTTACAGGATAATGGTTTAACCAAAAATGGAAAGTACAAACTTACAATAAGCAAAACAATGCAAAAATAAGGAGATACAATGGCACTTACAGCACTTGAAATTAAAGATAAAACATTTAAAACAAAATTACGCGGTTATAGTGAAGAAGAAGTAAATGAGTTTTTAGATATCGTTGTTGATGATTATGAAGCTCTTATTAAGAAAAACCGTGAGCAAGAAGCGAAAATCAAAACTCTTGAAGAAAAATTAGCTTACTTTGATGAAATGAAAGAATCACTAAGTCAGTCCGTTATTCTTGCACAAGAAACTGCTGAAAAAGTAAAGGCATCTGCCAATGCTGAAGCAAGTAATTTGGTAAGTAAGGCCAACTATGATGCACAGCATCTCTTAGATGAGTCAAAAGCAAAAGCTAACCAAATGTTGCGTGATGCTACGGATGAGGCAAAACGAGTTGCAGTTGAAACTGAAGAATTGAAACGTCAAACACGTGTTTTCCACCAACGTCTAATTTCATCTATTGAGTCTCAACTAAGCTTATCAAATTCCCCAGAATGGGATGAGTTATTGCAACCCACAGCTATTTATCTTCAAAATTCTGATGCCGCTTTCAAAGAAGTTGTTAAAGAAGTTCTTGATGAAGATATTCCAGAAACAAATGATAGTGCATCCTTTGATGCAACTCGTCAATTTTCGCCAGAAGAAATGGCTGAGCTCCAACGGCGAGTTGATGAAAGTAATAAAGAGCTTGAATCTTCTGAGTTTGCCAAAAATGATCATTCCGATTATTCAGATTCAGTAATTAACCTTAACGAAACACAAACTTTTAAATTAAATATTGAAGATTAAGAAAAACACGATTATTTAATCAATAGTTACAGCAAGCAGATGATGATGAGAGATCTGTATTCCCTTGATTAATAATTATCATTTTCAATCATTCTAACTGAAATCTAGTAAGTTAGGAGGTGGGCTCACCTTACGAGCAAAGAGGGAATGATGCTTGGCATTATTCTAAACTAAGGTGGTACCACGAGCTTTCGTCCTTTGGATAGATGAAGGCTTTTTTATTTTTACAAATAAGCAGAAACAAAAGGAGACGCTTTATATGAAACTAAAAGAAACACTCAACCTTGGGAAAACAGGTTTTCCAATGCGAGCCGGCTTACCAAATAAAGAGCCACTGTGGCAAAAAACATGGGAAGAAGCTGATATTTACAAAAAACGTCAGGAACTTAATGAAGGTAAACCTTCCTTTCATTTGCATGATGGTCCCCCTTATGCTAATGGAAATATACACGTTGGGCATGCCTTAAATAAGATTTCTAAAGATATTATTGTAAGGGCTAAATCTATGTCTGGATATCAAGCCCCTTATGTGCCAGGTTGGGATACACATGGTCTACCAATTGAGCAAGTCTTGGCTAAAAAAGGTGTTAAACGCAAGGAAATGAATTTGGCTGAATACCTTGACATGTGCCGTGAATATGCTATGTCACAAGTTGAAAAGCAAAGAGAGGATTTCAAACGTCTAGGTGTTTCTGCTGATTGGGATAACCCCTATATCACCCTAATGCCAGAATATGAAGCAAATCAAATTCGTGTTTTTGGGGCAATGGCTGACAAAGGTTATATCTATCGCGGAGCAAAACCAGTTTACTGGTCTTGGTCATCTGAGTCTGCTTTGGCTGAAGCTGAAATTGAATATCATGATATAGATTCAATGTCTCTTTATTATGCCAATAAAGTTAAAAACGGTAAAGGTATACTAGATACAGATACTTATATTGTTGTTTGGACAACAACTCCCTTCACTGTAACAGCTTCGCGTGGTTTGACTGTCGGTCCGGATTTGGATTATGTTCTTGTTCGTCCTGCGGGAAAAGTTCAGAAATATTTAGTGGCAGAAGGTTTGCTAGATAGTCTGGCAGGCAAGTTCGGTTGGGTAGAATTTGAGACATTGGAACATTATAAAGGTAAAGATTTAGAATTTATCGAAACAGAACATCCTTGGGATGCAGAAGTTACAGAATATGTCATTCTAGGTGATCATGTAACGCTAGATTCAGGGACAGGAATTGTTCATACTGCTCCTGGTTTTGGTGAAGATGACTACAATGTCGGTGTTAAGTATAAACTAGAAGTAGCAGTAACAGTTGACGAACGTGGCATAATGATGGAAAATGCTGGACCTGATTTCCAAGGAAAATTCTATGATAAAGTCACACCAATTGTTCAAGAAAAATTAGGAGACCTTCTATTAGCAAGTGAGCTTATAAATCACTCATATCCATTTGACTGGCGTACTAAGAAACCTATTATTTGGCGTGCTGTTCCGCAATGGTTTGCCTCAGTCTCACGCTTTCGCGAGGAAATACTAGCAGAAATTGAAAAGACAGACTTCCACCCAGCATGGGGAAAAACACGTCTTTATAATATGATTCGTGATCGCGGTGATTGGGTTATTTCTCGTCAGAGAGCTTGGGGTGTTCCTTTACCTATTTTTTATGCAGAAGATGGTACAGCAATCATGTCTAAAGAAGTTACGGACCATGTGGCTAATCTCTTTGAAAAAGAAGGATCCATCATTTGGTGGAAAAAGGATGCTAAGGAGCTCTTACCGGAAGGCTTTTCACATCCAGGCTCTCCCAATGGAGAGTTTACAAAAGAAACAGATATCATGGACGTATGGTTTGATTCTGGTTCATCTTGGAATGGTGTCATGAATGCTCGCAATAACCTAATCTATCCTGCCGACCTCTATTTGGAAGGATCAGACCAGTACCGAGGATGGTTTAATTCATCATTAATTACCTCCGTTGCCGTGAATGGTCATGCTCCATATAAAGCCATCTTATCACAAGGGTTTGTTCTTGACGGAAAAGGCGAAAAAATGTCTAAATCTAAAGGGAATACCATTTTACCTAGTGATGTTACCAAACAGTATGGTGCGGAAATTCTTCGTCTTTGGGTAACTTCAGTGGATACCGATAACGATGTGCGTGTCTCTATGGATATCTTAGGACAGGTTTCTGAAACTTACCGTAAAATCAGAAATACTCTTCGTTTCTTAATTGCAAATACTTCTGATTTTAATCCTAACCATGATACGGTTCCTTTTGAAAACTTATCTGCAGCTGATAAGTATATGACAATCAAATTTAATAAACTGGTAGAAGTTTTCCATGACGCATATAACTCATATGATTTTATGGCTATTTATAAAGCCGTAGTAAACTTTGTTACAGTTGATTTATCAGCTTTCTACTTGGACTTTGCAAAAGATGTTGTTTACATTGAGGCTGCTAATAGTCATCAACGTCGTGCAATGCAAACAGTCTTTTATGATATCTTAGTTAAGATTACTAAACTATTAACACCAATTCTACCGCATACTGCTGAAGAGATTTGGTCTTATCTAGAGTTTGAAGAAGAAGAATTTGTACAACTAAGTGAGTTACCAGTTGCGGAATCATTCAATGGTCAAGATGACATTTTAGATGCTTGGGAAGCCTTTATGTTATTGCGAAACCAAGCTCAAAAAGCCTTAGAAGAAGCTCGTAATGCTAAAATTATTGGTAAGTCTCTTGAAGCGCATTTAACAATCTACGCTAGCGCAGAAATAAAAACGCTTTTAAATGCTTTGGATAGTGATGTAGCACTTCTATTAATTGTTTCACAATTAACAATTGCTAACTTAGAGGAAGCGCCAGCGAGCGCAGTAGCATTTGATGGAGTAGCTTTCACTGTTGAACGTGCTATTGGTGAAGTCTGCGAACGTTCTCGTCGTATTGATCCGACAACAAAAATGCGTTCATACAATGCCTTCGTTTGTGATGCAAGTGCCAAAATTATTGAAGAAAACTTCCCAGAAGCAGTTGCTGAAGGCTTTGAAGACTGATAAATAGTTTAAATCACTCACTAAGTTAATAAGCTTAGTCAATATTTAGGCAAATAAAGCACCTTTTATTGTGAAGGTGCTTTTTGCTTTCGATTGGATTAATGTTTCGGATAAATCCTTTGGATTACCTCTATCCTTTATGGATACTAAAAGTAAAAGAAGAGCTAAATAGAGCTCTCTACTTATCAATTTAATATCAGATATTAAGAATAATTTATCTAAAGAGGGTGCCCCCAAATTACAAAAATACCATTTGCTTTCCTTTTGAAGCTATGACTGGATTGATGGTGATAATCTGATAACGGTTAGTTAAAAGAAAAAGTTATTTACTGGCATTATAAAAGCCTCAAAAAGTTAGATAAACTAAGCTTTTTGAGGTCTTTATAAATATGAGAAATCTGCTTTATTCTTTAATTTGGAAAGATATTTCAATCAAATTGTTAGTGTGCAATGTTTTTGATTGATCAGGAATAACCAATTCAGGATTAATTTTTCGTTTAAGGAAGAAGTGACGAATAGTATTTAATTCCTCATCTTTGATGGCACGATATTTATTGGAAATTAAAAGTTCATAATGTGTGGGTGCTTTTGTAAAGACGACATCAGTATTTCCTGCTGAGTAGACCTCAACTAACTGTGCATCTGTATTTCGTAGTTGATTCTGAACAAGTTCAGGATGACTGCTTGTTGTATTGATTAATCTCATATTACCCTCCAAATTGATTTGATATATAACATCATTAGTACAAGAACTAATGGTGGTGTTTTTGCCATTCTAGAACGCCCCATTTGTGACTCCCTCTTTTTAAGAGGTCAATGGCTTCTTCAACTGGAAACCATGCTAGATTATTAAAGTCTTCTAAGGGATCACATACCCTGTGATAGTCCGTTACTTCATAGAGGTGGGCTGGATTATGATAGTAGGTATCGCGATGGCGAGAGTAGAAATACTCATCTGCTTGCCCATAATAGTAGCCTATTTCTGCTGAGAAACCAAGTTCCTCCAATAACTCCCTTTCAAGAGCTGTAGCATGATCTTCGCCATATTCTATTTCACCACCAGGTAAGAACCAAGAACCATTCGGGGCTTGTACTAAAATAATTCTGTCATCTTCTTGGTTGGGAATAATTGCATAAACACCATAACGTGTCTGATAGTTTTTTTGATCACTTTTTTCGCCGAAAACTGGGACTGTCATAAGCTCCCTCCTTTTTACTATTATACTAAAAATTAATTGATTTAACTTATTAAAATGTGTATTTTTGATCAAAAATTAATAAAAAGAGTGCTATTTTTAGCACTCTGATATATTAGTCCTTTTGCTGAGGAATAGGTTGTGTTCTAGTAAGTTTCTTGGCGCTTTTGATAACTATATTGCCATTACTAGTCAATATGGCTTTCAGCTCTTTCTCAGTAGGGTTTTCAAGATAGTAGTCAGTGATAGCGTCTTCAATATAATCTTGAATTGTTCTTCTAAGTGGACGAGCACCCATCTTAGCATCATAGCCGAGATCAACTAATTTTTCTTTTACCTTATCTGTAACATCAAGGTGAATATTATTATATGCTAAGCGTGTATTGACATCGGCTAACATTAAGTCAACGATATGTAATAAATTGTCTTTACTTAATGCTTGGAATTCAATGATGCCATCAAAACGGTTCATAAATTCTGGACTGAAGTAATTGCTTAACTCACCTAAAACAGAATTAGTACGTCCTTCGCGGGATGCACCAAAACCAACAGAGGCTTCAGCTTTGCTGGTACCTGCATTTGATGTCATGATGATAATAGTATCCTTAAAGCTGACTGTCCGCCCTTGTCCATCAGTAAGCCTACCGTCATCTAAAACTTGCAGAAACATATGCATAACATCAGGGTGAGCTTTTTCAACTTCGTCTAATAATATCAGTGAATAGGGATTTCGTCTGACTTTTTCTGTTAATTGACCAGCTTCTTCATACCCCACATATCCTGGAGGAGCCCCCACTAGCTTAGCAACAGCGTGTTTTTCCATATATTCAGACATGTCAAAGCGAATCATATTATCGGCTGAGCCAAAGAGTTCAATAGCTAATTGTTTAGATAATTCCGTTTTCCCTACCCCAGTCGGACCTACAAAGAGGAAAGATCCAATTGGTCGATTTGGACTACCTAAACCGACACGATTACGACGAATAGCTTTAGCAATTTTATCAACAGCAGCATCTTGACCAATTACATGAGCCTTCAAATCATCTGATAGATTAACTAATTGAGACTGTTCTTTCTCTTTGAGATCACCAACAGGAATATTGGTTTTTTGTTCAACAATTGCTTCAATAGTCTTTTCAGTAATGATAGGAGTATCTTGATCGTCTAACTTTTGGTTTTGGAGCTCCTTGTACTTAGCGATTTGGTCGCGAAAATAAGCTGCGCGTTCAAAATCTTCATCACGAGTGGCTTGCGCTTTTAAATTTTCGGCTTCCACTAAACGTTTATCAATTTCTTTAGGATCAACGAAATTAAGAGTTAAATTCATTTTTGAGCCAGCTTCATCAAGTAGGTCAATAGCTTTATCCGGTAAGAATCGGTCTTGGATATAACGATTCGATAAATTAGCGGCTGCTTCAATGGCATCTTGACTGTATTTGACATGATGGTAGTCTTCGTATTTGGCTTGAATACCTTTAAGGATGGTAATGGTTTCTTCCACAGAAGGCTCATCGACCTTAACAGGTTGCATCCGACGTTCTAAGGCTGCATCTTTTTCGATGATGCGGTATTCATTGAGTGTAGTGGCACCAACCAGCTGTAACTCACCACGAGCTAAGGCTGGTTTTAAGATATTGCCAGCATCCATATTGCCATCTCCTGCAGTACCAGCACCAACTATTTCATGAATCTCATCAATGAAGAGAATAACATCTTGACGGTTACGAATCTCTTCCATTAATTTTTGCATACGTTCTTCAAATTGTCCACGAATACCAGTTCCTTGAACTAGACTAACCACGTCTAAGCGAATAACCTCTTTATGTTGAAGTTTATGAGGAACACTGCCATCAACGATTTTCTGAGCTAAGCCTTCTACAACTGCAGTTTTACCAACGCCTGGCTCACCAATCAAGACAGGGTTATTCTTAGTTCGTCGATTTAAAATTTCAATGACGCGAAGAATCTCTTCATCGCGACCAATAACAGGATCAATATCACCATTTCTTGCGATATCGGTCACATTAATCCCAAACTCTTCAAGGAGACCGGGTTCTCTTTGAGTCTGTCTTGCGTTTTGGCCAGAAATTGCTCCTTGTCCATTGCGGTTGTTGCCTCCGCCAGCCCCGCCATTACCATTTTGTCGACCAGTTTGGGTTGGAGGCGTATTTGGTAAGTCACCAAAAGCTCTAAAGTTATTGAGATCACCAAAGAAATCATCAAATAAAGGATTTAAAGAATCTTTTTGATCTTGGGGTTTAGAACGCAACCCGCCCCAAATCGAGTTGTTTGCATCAGTTTTTATAATTTGATAACAGTTTTGACAAAGGTCGATTTGTCTTTGCTTCCCATTCACGTTAGCATATAGGTGAATAGAGGCTTCGTTTAATTTACAGTTTTGACAAAGCATAAAATACCTCCTGGGGCTTTTGTTCAAAAGAAAACCATTTAGTCAATAATGGTCAAACTTCATAGTCTTATTATAGCACCCTTAGGTTGGAAATCAAGCAAAAAGTTCAAAATTTGGCACTTGTATTTATAGAGTGATAGTTATGGGTTACAAAAGAGTAAATAGGTCAATTTTGGCCTAAAGTTTGTGAAAAAACTGATAAAATTAGTTCTTTTTGTGTTGGTTTATTTATTTTTATGATAGAATAAAGGGGATAACAAACGAATAGGAGAAAAGACATGGAATCACATTTAGTGAGAATCATTAATCGCCTTGAATTGATGGTCAATGATGGTGGCAATTTAAAAAGAAATTTTGAACGTGATGGTGTTGTAGTTGCTGAGGTATCTTTTGCAAATGATCCAGAAAGCGGTCCCGTTTTTACATTACGTGATGTGGAAGCGCGTGAATCATACTCATTTGATAGTATTGATTTAATTGCAATGGAAATTTACGATTTATTATATTGATTTTGCGGGAGCATGGATAGAAAGCTTATTTTTCAATAAGTTTTTTATTTTTACTTAAAATGTATTTTTATTTAAAAAGGTTATATTTATTCTTTTCATTTAGATATGACCATAGTTGTTTATTCCGTTAGAAGGTTTGCTATTAAAAACAAAGAACCTTTACTAATCTTTTTGGTATAATAAAGAGAAAATAGAAAAAGGAAGTAAGTAATGGTTACAATCATCGATGGTAAAGCATTGGGCCAAAAAATGCAAAATAAATTAGCCGAAAAAGTAAACGATTTAAAAAGGGAACATGGAATTGTTCCAGGCTTAGTTGTAATTCTTGTAGGTGATAATCCAGCAAGTCAAGTTTATGTCCGAAATAAAGAAAAATCAGCCATTGCGGCAGGTTTTAAGAGTGAGACAGTACGTTTGTCAGAATCAATTTGTCAAGAAGAGTTAATTGCTATTATTCATCAATTTAATCAAGACGATACGATCCATGGCATATTAGTTCAGCTTCCCTTACCAAGTCATATTAATGACAAAAAGATTATTCTCGAAATTGATCCTAAAAAAGATGTGGACGGTTTTCATCCTATGAATACCGGCCATCTTTGGTCTGGTCGACCTCTAATGGTTCCTTGCACCCCGGCTGGTATTATGGAGATGTTTAGCGATTACGGTATTGATTTAGAAGGAAAGCATGCAGTGATTATTGGGCGTTCAAATATCGTTGGTAAGCCGATGGCACAGTTATTACTTGACAAAAATGCCACAGTGACTTTAACTCATTCACGGACACGGCATTTAGCAGAAGTCGCAAGACAGGCTGATATCCTGATTGTAGCTATTGGACAAGGTCATTTTGTGACAGAAGAATTTATCAAAGAAGGAGCCGTAGTTATTGATGTCGGCATGAATCGTGATGATAATGGTAAACTAATAGGAGATGTAGTCTTTGAACAAGTGTCCCAAAAGGCAAGTTATATCACGCCGGTACCAGGAGGCGTAGGACCAATGACCATTACGATGTTGCTAGAGCAAACTTATCAGTCCGCTCTAAGAAGTGTTAGCAAATGAAATTATCGCAGGAATTTTTAAAGCAAGTGATTACCAAAAGGAAAAGAGCAAGCCATAAGGGAGATTATGGTCGATTACTCTTAGTTGGGGGGCTCTCTCCTTATGGTGGAGCGATCATCATGGCTGCAAAAGCGGCTGTTTATAGTGGTGCTGGCTTAGTAACTGTGGCTACTGAAAAAGATAACATTAGTCCACTTCACGCTCAATTACCAGAAGCGATGGCCTTTTCAGTCGATGACAAAGCCCTATTCTTACAACATATACGGACTGCGGATGTTATTCTTATCGGACCCGGACTTTCGGAGAATAGCAAAGCTGAGACCCTATTTGATTCCGTTATGGCGCAGGTGTCAGAGGAGCAGATTTTAATCCTAGATGGCTCTGCTCTAAACCTCATAGCAAAAAGAAAAGACCAAGTTAAAAAAGGTCAGAATCTTGTTTTAACCCCTCACGAAAAAGAATGGGAACGTTTATCAGGGTTAGCAATTGAAAAACAGAACTTGCAGACTACCCAAGAAGCTTTAAGTCGTTTTCCTGATAGCACTATACTAGTTGCAAAAAGTCACGCTACGAGTATTTTCTATC
This sequence comes from Streptococcus porcinus, assembly GCF_901542335.1. Lineage (NCBI taxonomy): Bacteria > Bacillati > Bacillota > Bacilli > Lactobacillales > Streptococcaceae > Streptococcus > Streptococcus porcinus. Next base: position 454,865 of record NZ_LR594036.1, read on the forward strand.
AAGATCAGATCTTTCAAATAGGTATTGGGGGCCCTTACCAAGCAACGGCAGGTATGGGCGATACGCTAGCAGGTATGATAGCTGGCTTTGCTGGTCAATTTCAAAATGTTAGTCTAGTTGAAAGATTAGCTGCGGCAACTTACTTGCATTCTTATATTGCAGACCAACTAGCTAGGGATAACTATGTGGTATTGCCAACTACTATTTGTGAGCAAATACCCTATTGGATGAAAAAATGGTGTCAGAATTAACCTTCTTTTGTGAGAACTAATGACTAGGAGCTACAGGCTCCTTTTTTCGTGCTTAGAGCAGACTTTTTAAGTGAAAAAATGGTATAATTGCTTTTGTAAAGTGGCGTTTTTGCCTTTAACAAAAAAGAAAGGAAACCTGATGTCTGATTATTTAAGTGTTAGTCAATTAACCAAATACCTTAAATTGAAGTTTGATCGTGATCCCTATTTAGAACGGGTTTATCTGACAGGTCAGGTTTCGAATTTTAGAAAAAGACCTAACCATCAATACTTTTCTTTGAAGGATGAAGGAGCAGTCATTCAAGCGACTATTTGGGGCGGCGTCTACAAGAAATTGGGTTTTGATTTAGAAGAAGGGATGAAAGTAAATATTGTTGGCCGTGTGCAACTTTACGAACCTTCAGGGAGCTATTCCATTATTATTGAAAAGGTAGACCCAGATGGTGTCGGAGCCCTAGCCCTTCAGTTTGAACAGTTAAAAGCTAAACTAAGTAAAGAAGGTTACTTTAATGACAACCACAAACAAGCTCTACCTCAATTTGCTAAAAAAATCGGAGTTGTAACGAGTCCAAGTGGGGCAGTTATCAGAGATATTATTACCACGGTATCTCGGCGCTTTTCTGGTGTCGATATCCTTTTGTTTCCGACTAAAGTTCAAGGAAGTGGGGCAGCAGAAGAAGTAGTGGCCAATATTGCCCTTGCAAACCAAAGAACAGATTTGGATTTGTTAATTGTTGGTCGTGGGGGAGGTTCTATTGAAGATCTTTGGGCCTTCAACGAAGAGATAGTAGTTCAAGCTATTTTTGAATCACGCCTGCCCATCATCTCAAGCGTTGGTCATGAGACAGATATTACCTTGGCCGATTTTGTAGCTGATCGGCGAGCAGCTACACCGACAGCAGCGGCTGAGCTAGCCACTCCTGTCACTAAAGCTGATATTATTTCTTGGATAAGTGAACAACAAAATAGAGCTTATCAAGCTAATCTACGCTTGTTGAAGCTAAAAGAAGATCGGTTAGCCAAGCTGTCACAATCTGTTATATTTAGGCAGCCTGAGCGTCTTTATGATAGTTTTTTACAAAAGATTGATCGTCTCCAATCTCAGATGAACTATCAGATTAAGCAAAAACTGTCTGAAACCCAACGTCTAGAGGTCTCCCTAAGGCATCGTCTTCAGGCCTTAGATATAGTTACTAAGTTGAGTCGTTATCAAGAAAAAGTTAATTACCTTAATCAGTGGTTACAAATCAATATGCAAAAACGCTATGATTATTCTTTGGCCCGATTTGAAAAAGCTCAGGATACTCTGTTAGCTCTAGACACTGAAAGAATCATTGCTAGAGGCTATGGGATTTTACGAAAAGATGAAGAGGTTATATCGTCAGTTGCAAATATTGCAATAGGCGATGCTTTAGACCTTGAACTACAAGATGGACAAATAGAAGTAGAGGTAAAAAATGTCAAGCAAAAAACAAACATTTGAAGAAGGTTTACAAGAACTAGAAGCTATTGTTACAAAACTTGAAAACGGAGATGTTCCCCTAGAGGAGGCTTTAACAGAATTTCAAAAAGGAATGATTCTTTCAAAAGGTCTACAAAAAACGTTGCAAGATGCTGAGAAAACCTTGGTTAAAGTCATGCAAAACGATGGAACAGAAGTTGAGATTGACGCCTAATGAATAAAGTAGACAAAATTAATCTGGCAATCACCCGCTTTTATCAAGGGAAGCAAGCTGTGTCTGAACAACTTATAGCGGCGATTAGTTATTCTACGGAATCTGGTGGTAAAAGGATTAGGCCCCTCCTCCTATTAGAACTATTAGAGGCTCTTTCAGTGCCTTTAACTGACAGTCATTATGATATCGCAGCTGCTCTTGAAATGATTCATACTGGAAGTTTGATCCATGATGATCTCCCAGCTATGGATAATGATGACTATCGTCGTGGTTGCCTTACAAATCATAAAAAATTTGATGAAGCAACGGCTATACTAGCTGGTGATAGTCTCTTTTTGGATGCCTTTGCTTTAATTGCTGGGACAAATTTGTCAGCTAATATAAAGGTTGATTTAATAGAATCTCTTTCGAATTCATCAGGAACTTTTGGTATGGTTGGCGGTCAAATGCTTGATATGAAAGCGGAAGGGCAAGAGCTAACTTTAGCAGAGTTGCAAGAGATTCATAGCCATAAAACGGGCTGTTTGCTGGCCTATCCTTTTTGGGCAGCAGCTAAAATAGCAGAAGTGGATGAGCAGATTCTTCTGGAGATTTATCAGGCTGGTCAAAAGGTTGGTCATGCTTTTCAAGTTAGGGATGACATCTTAGATGTTACCGCTGATTTCACTGATTTGGGAAAAACACCCCAGAAAGATTTAGTGGCAGAAAAAATGACCTATCCGCGACTACTAGGTTTAGAAGAATCTTATCGTATCTTGAATGAAGATATTGATCAAAGTATTGCAACTTTAGAATCTTTACGAAATAAAGTTGTTTTTAAGCCTGAAAATATTATTCGCTTGATAGAAAGGTTACGCTTGCATGCCTAAAGAGAGAGTTGATGTCTTAGCCTATAAACAGGGCCTATTTGATACTAGAGAGCAGGCTAAACGAGGAGTTATGGCAGGACTAGTTGTGGCTGTATTAAATGGTCAACGCTATGATAAGCCAGGTGAGAAGATTGATGAAACAACTGAACTTAAGTTAAAAGGCGAAAAATTAAAATACGTCAGTCGTGGTGGGTTAAAACTTGAAAAAGCATTAGAGGTTTTTGCCATTTCTGTGGCTGATAAAATCACAATTGATATTGGTGCTTCCACTGGAGGCTTTACTGATGTCATGCTTCAAGCTGGAGCTCAATTGGTTTATGCTGTTGATGTAGGGACCAACCAATTGGTTTGGAAACTTAGACAGGACCCTCGTGTCAGAAGCATGGAGCAGTATAATTTTCGTTATGCACAACTTGCTGATTTTCAAGAGGGGCAACCTACTTTTGCAAGTATCGACGTTTCATTTATCTCCTTAAGTTTGATTTTACCAGCCCTTCATGACATTTTAGTTGATAATGGCCAGGTTGTTGCCCTAATTAAGCCACAATTTGAGGCAGGTCGGGATTTGGTTGGTAAAAATGGTATTGTCAAGGACAAAAATGTCCACCAAAAAGTCATTAAAGAAGTCGTCGCCTTTGCAACCAAATTCGGATTTATGATTAAAGGCTTAGATTTTTCACCAGTTCAAGGTGGCCATGGCAATATTGAATTTTTGATACATTTGCAAAAGGGCTCACAAGAGATTTTTGTTGACGAAACAGAGATTATGTCTCTTGTTGAAAAAGCACATAAGGAATTTGACAGACATGAAGAAAAGTGAACGTTTAGATTTAATTAAAAAGATTGTTTTATCGCATGATATTGAAACTCAACATGAGTTATTAGCTTTGCTTAAAGAACAAGGCTTAGAACTTACCCAAGCGACTATTTCCAGAGATATGAATGAGATTGGGATTGTGAAAATACCTTCTGGTTCAGGTCCATATATTTATGGTCTTTCTCAAGATCGTGGTAAAAAGATTACACAACGCCCTTTGTCCATTCGGAGTAGTATTTTATCCATTTCAGAAAAAAATCAGGACTTAAAGCAACATCTGTATCTTAAGGTGGTACCTGGAAATGCCATGGTAATGAAACGTTATCTCTATACTGATTTTGCAGAGCGCATCTTTGGTGTCATCGAAGATGATGACAGTATTCTTTTGTTAGCAAAAACAGAGGGTGATGCTGATTATATCAGAAATGAAGTGTCAAGATGGGTAACTAATAAATCATCGTAAAGAGAGGGCTAAGAATGCTTTTAGAAATTTCGATTAAAAATTTCGCCATTATTGAAGAAATTTCCCTAAGTTTTGACAATGGAATGACTGTTCTTACAGGTGAAACTGGAGCGGGTAAGTCTATCATCATTGATGCTATGAATATGATGTTAGGGGCGCGTGCTAGTATTGATGTGATTAGACATGGCGCTCCAAAGGCTGAGATTGAGGGCTTCTTTTCCATTGAACATAAGGCTGAGTTGATGGCGTTACTAGAAGCAAATGGTATTGATGTTCAGGATGAATTGATCATTCGCCGAGATATTTTTGCTAACGGACGTAGTGTCAGTCGTATTAACGGTCAGATGGTTAATCTCTCCACATTAAAAGAAGTAGGCCAATTTTTAGTTGATATCCATGGCCAACATGATCAAGAAGAATTGATGAGGTCTGCTCACCATTTAGCAATTTTAGATGCCTTTGGCGATCCAACATTTCAAAACCAAAAAGTAGCCTATCAAGAGATTTTTGACAATTACAAAAAGCTTCGCAAAAAGGTCATTGAAAAACAAAAGAATGCACGTGATCATAAGGAACGCATTGATATGTTGGCATTTCAAATGGCTGAAATTGAGGCAGTCGGTTTGCAAAAAGGTGAAGACGTTTCTATTCAATCGGAGAGGCAGTGGCTTTTGAATCATAAACAAATCGCTGATACTCTAGCAAATGCAGCAGTTCTTCTCGACAACGAGGAGCTGTCTAGTCTTTCCAATATCCGTTATGCTATGAATGATCTTTTAGCGATAGAAACATTTGATCCAGACTATAAATTAATGGCAAGCAATATTACGGAAGCTTACTATATTTTGGAAGATGTTAATAAAATGTTATCAGATACTGTAGATAATTTAGATTTTGATGCAGGTCGACTCCTAGAACTAGATAGTCGTTTGGATCAAATTAACAGCTTGACACGAAAATATGGTGGAAATGTCGATGATCTCTTAGATTACTACAGTAATATTGAAAAAGAATATCAGCTTTTGACAGGCAGTGAAAGTTCAGATGAAGAGCTAGAGATACAACTCAAAAAAGTAGAAAAAGATTTAATCGACCAAGCTCATATTTTAAGTCAGGAGCGACATAAACTGGCGCATCAATTAGAAACAGACATCAAACAGCAGCTAAAAGATTTATATATGGATAAAGCTAACTTTGAAGTGCGTTTAACTCCTTCAAAGTTTAACCGAAATGGTAATGAAATGGTTGAGTTTTATATTTCAACAAACCCCGGTGAAGGCTTTAAGCCCTTAGTTAAAGTGGCTTCAGGTGGTGAATTATCACGGTTGATGTTAGCCATCAAGGCAGCTATTTCAAGTAAGGAAGACAAAACGAGTATTGTCTTTGACGAGGTCGATACGGGAGTTTCTGGACGTGTTGCGCAGGCTATTGCTCAAAAAATTTATAAAATTGGAAAGAATAGTCAAGTACTTGCCATTTCACATTTACCGCAAGTTATTGCCATTGCAGATTATCAGTATTATATTTCTAAAGAAAGCAAGGCTGATATCACAGTGTCAAAAGCAAGCTTATTAGACGATGACCAACGTGTGGAGGAAATTGCTAAGATGATTGCGGGTAATGATATAACAGAAACAGCACGCCAACAAGCACGGGATTTATTACAGAAAAAGTGATGGTGAAATTGAATAAGAAAAAAGTACTAGCAATTATTTTCTTTTTGTAACCTATGCTTAAGCAGGAGTGCTTTGATTTATTTGTCAATCAATGCTAAAATATTAAGAAATAGACTAGTAATAGAATGGAAACAACTATGGGAAATATTAAGATTGTTACAGATTCATCAATCACAATAGAGCAAGACCTAATTGATAAATATGATATAACTGTCGTACCTCTTTCTGTGATGATTGATGGGAAGCTTTATTCTGATAATGATTTAAAAGAAGAAGGACAATTCCTCAAGTTAATGAAAGCTAGCAAACATTTGCCAAAAACCAGTCAACCGCCGGTAGGCCTGTTTGCGGACTACTATGAGAAATTGGTTGCACAGGGTGCTAGTGAGATTGTTGCTATTCATTTAAATCCAATCCTATCAGGAACGATTGAAGCGTCACGACAAGGAGCTGAGATTGCTGGTGCTCCAGTCCATGTTCTAGATTCATCTTTTACGGATCAAGCACTAAAATTCCAAGTCCTTGCTGCGGCTAAGTTGGCCCAAGATGGAGCTTCTTTATCTGAAATACTAGCTAAGGTTGAAGAAGTTAAAGAAAAAACGAGACTCTATATTGGCGTATCCACATTAGAAAATCTAGTAAAGGGTGGCAGAATTGGTCGTGTTACAGGAGCGATTAGTAGCTTATTGAATATTCGCCTTTTAATGAAGTTAATACCTGATCAATTGCAACCAATTGCAAAAGGACGAGGAAATAAAACCTTTTTTAAATGGTTGGAAAATCATATGCAAGAGATAGCTAAAAAGCCAATTGCAGAACTTGCTATTTCTTATGCTGGTGATAGGGAACTAGCAGACCAGCTTTTAGAGAGGATTAGACCTTTTTACAAGGGAGAGGTATCTGTACAAGAAACGGGTTCTATCATTCAGACTCATACAGGAGAAGGCGCCTTCGCCGTTATGATTAGATATGAGTAAAAAAGATTTACTAAAAGGAAGTCTCTGTTTTGTCATAGCCTTCCTGATTTTTTCCCTTGCTTTAAATTTACTTATACCAAAATCACGGTCACAATTAAAGGCCAGTGATTTTTTAAATCAAGAAAAAGTTCATATTAATTATATTGCCATTGGGGATTCTCTGACAGAAGGGGTAGGTGACTCTACTAATCAAGGTGGCTTTATTCCCCTCTTATCCAAAGATTTAGAGTCACACTATCACGTTACTGTAAATGCTCAAAACTACGGTATTTCTGGTAATACAAGCCAGCAAATAGTAAAACGCATGCAGAGCGATGAAGCACTTAAATCTGACCTAAAAAAAGCTCAAATCATGACTCTCACTGTAGGGGGGAATGATGTGATGGCTGTTATTCGAAAACACTTATCTCATCTTGAGATAGAAACTTTTGACCAACCAATGATAGAGTATCAAGAAAGATTAAGTCAGATTATCACGTTAGCTAAAAAAGCTAATAAAGATATTCGTATCTATGTTTTAGGTATTTATAATCCCTTTTATTTAAATTTTCCAGAAATAACAAAAATGCAAGATGTAGTGGATAATTGGAATCACAGAACAAAGATAACCTTATCCCAATTTAAACATGTTCATTTCGTTCCTATTAACGATCAACTCTATAAGGGGATTGATGGGAAAGAAGGAATTATTCATTCAGAAGGTGATAAGAAAAGTGTTCTAAATGATGTATTATATGCAGGTGATCATTTTCATCCTAATAACATTGGTTATCAGATAATGTCCGACGCTGTATTGGAGGCAATCAAAAAACATGAAAAGAAACTCAAACATTAATTGGTGGAAATGGGCTTTTCTCCTTCTATTATTTTTGAAGGCAAGTACAAGCTTTTAGGTTATGAAGTTCCTCTCTATGTCTACTTTCAGCCGATTGCCTTAGCTAATGGCAACGTCCAACTGCAAGTTTCATCAATTTCTGCTGGAACCTTACCTTTGCCAGAGTCAGAAGTATTACAATATGTAAAATCGAGTTATGAGTTACCAAACTTTGTAACTGTTAATGCTAAAAAATCATCTTTAATGATTGACCTTAGCAAAATTAGAAGTAATACTCCACTTTTTCTAAAGGCTAAAAAGCTTGACTTAATTAACGACAAAATAAGTTTTGATATTTACAAGAAATCGTCAAAATAACGTTAAATACTTGACCTATAAGCTTTTTTTAGATATCATTGTAACTGTTAAAGCATATTGCTTATTAATTAATTGGAGGATTTGTTAAATGGCTAACAAACAAGATTTAATCGCAAAAGTTGCAGAAGCAACTGACCTTACTAAAAAAGATTCAGCGGCAGCTGTTGACGCAGTATTTGCTGCAATTGAAGGCTTCCTTTCTAAAGGTGAAAAAGTTCAATTAATCGGTTTTGGTAACTTTGAAGTGCGTGAACGTGCAGCTCGTAAAGGCCGTAACCCACAAACTGGTGCAGAAATTGAAATCGCTGCATCAAAAGTACCAGCTTTCAAAGCAGGTAAAGCTCTTAAAGACGCAGTTAAATAATTTTACTTAAAAATCCTTATCACATCAGGTTTTCTTGATGCTGATAAGGATTTTTTTGTCGAGAGAAGATGATTAGTCATTATTAACCTTGTGTATTTTTCTTGGTTTCTAATATATTATAAAGTATATTTCTCCTAGTGTTGAATCAGATATCATCTTTTCTTCAACTAGTAAGTTTAAAGGATAGAATTTAAGATAGGTCGGTTATTTTGGTAGCGTTTGCAAAACTGGGTTTATTTTGGTATATTAGCTAAGGGAGTAATGCCCCTTATAATTTATCTGTTAATATTTGGGAGGTTCTTATGAAGAGAAGGTTAATGAGTAGTCTTTTGATTTTGGGGATTATTGCAACGTCATCCACAGTAGTTAAAGCGAGTGGACCCAAAGTAGCTTATACACAAGAAGGTGTGACTGCACTTTCTCAAGATGCTAAGGATAAAGTGAAGACTGTTTCTATTGAAGCTATTCAAAAAAGTCTAGATGGTAAGAAGAAAACCACTGTAAGCTTTGATATTGATGACACATTACTTTTTAGTAGCCAATATTTTCAGTATGGAAAAGAGTATGTCACTCCAGGATCTTTTGACTTTCTTCATAAACAAAAATTTTGGGATCTCGTTGCAAAACGAGGAGATCAAGATTCTATTCCTAAAGAATATGCAAAGAAATTAATTGCAATGCATCAAAAACGAGGAGATAAAATTGTCTTTATCACAGGGAGAACTAGAGGTTCGATGTATAAAGAGGGTGAAGTTGATAAAACAGCGAAAGCATTAGCCAAAGACTTTAAGTTAGACAAACCAATTGCTATTCATTATACCGGAGATAAAGCTATGAAATCTTATAAGTATGACAAATCATATTATATTAAGAAATACGGCTCAGAAATCCACTATGGTGATAGTGATGAGGATATTCATGCAGCAAGAGAAGCTGGTGCTAGACCCATTAGAATTTTAAGAGCACCTAATTCTACAAACTTACCACTACCACAGGCTGGAGGATATGGGGAAGAAGTTTTAGAAAATTCGGCTTATTAATCATTTTGTTACTCAAATTGTAGCAAATTTCCATCAGAGATATTTCGTAATTTAAAGAGGAAGAGCTTATCGCTTATTAGCTCTTAGAGCAATGAAATTTCCGCTCGGCAATATTCATGAAATTGTATCAGCTTAAAAAGAGAAAAATAATCTCATTTAAAGATTCTTATCTTATTAAGTTTTGATAATGCTAACAAGCTCTTAGAATTCTCTTTCTCAATTTAACAGGGTTCATCAATCATGTCACCTGCTCCTAATAGAGTATCGTAGCTAGACAAAAAGAAAAGCCGCCCTATCGGTCTAAGAGCGGCTTTTTGTCTTATTTAAGGAGTCTTAATTAGTTAAAGTATACTTGTTGTGGTGCAAATTGGTTAAGAAATTCTTCCACTTCAGATTTGATTTCATCATCTGCTTTAGACTTCAACTTTTCTAAAAGTTTGCTGAAATCTTGTTCTTCACTAAGATCTAAGTATAACTCAGCGTCTTCTTCATCAATTCCTTTTTGAGTTAAGAAGTCTACTAGTACTTGACGGTTGTTATCTTTCACGTCTGAACGAATTTCAGTGTTTACATTTCCAACTTGATCTGCGTTGACAATTTGAGTTGAAGCAGTAAGGCATGCTGCAGCTAATGCTAAAGCAGCGATTGTAGACATTGCAAATTTTTTGCAAATTAGTTTCATAAAAAAGTTTCCTCCATTTTTGGTTAGGTATACCGTTAATTTATGTGATAGAAAACTATCACAAGTTTATTTTAATCCATAACTCTCTTTTTTGTCAAATTATTTTGTAATATATTTGAAGCAAATTATTTTTAAATTAAAAATTTTTGACCTAAAAATGAATGTTATACCTGTTTATGATCGACATTTTCTAGCTTTTTATTTTTACTTTAGAGAAAAGGTTAAGCCCTGCTGCAAAGCAGGTCTTATTTTTTATCTAGAAAACTGTATGTTAGGCATGAAAAAGAAATAGACTTATCAATTAGTGTAAAAACTGGTATATAAAACGAAGTGTTTTTAATTTTGTCGTAACAAAAGATAATATTATCTGCCAGTTAATGATAAGTTTTTTTACCTCTTATCATTCCTAATTTTGCTAAAGATATTTTTTAAAATTACTTAGCTAGTCAAGTTGTTTAGAATTATTCTAAATAACTTGACTTTTTTATTTAGAATAATTATAATTAAGGTAAGTTAAATAGTTAGAAAATTTCTAGCCTGGAGGAAGAGAAATGACTTGGATTAAAATGCACATTCGTTTAATGGAAACACTTATTTGCTTATTATTGATTTTAGTAGGTTTACTACTTTTAGGAGCACATGCTAGTTTAGCCTCAGTATTTTTCATAATAGCTTTTTTGATTGGTGGGTATGAATCTGCAAAAGAGGGTCTTCATGAGTTATTTGTTGAAAAGCATTTGACTGTTGATATTTTAATGATTCTAGCAGCAGTAGGTGCAGGTATTATCGGTTACTGGTTAGAAGGAGCTTTATTGATTTTCATTTTCTCCCTTTCCAGTACATTGGAAGAAATGGCCATGGAAAAAAGTAAACATGCTATTTCAGCATTGATGAATCTTACGCCTGACACAGCACGTAGAATTCGGGAAGATGGTAGTATTGAAGAGATTGAAACTAAATCTTTAAAAGTTGGTGATAAACTGCAAGTACGAAAAGGTGAGTCTGTTCCAATTGATGGCGAGTTACAAAGTGGTTTTGGTCAATTTGATGAATCGATGATTACGGGTGAGTCCATCACTGTTGAGAAAACTTATAAGGAATCTTTAATTGGGGGTACCATTAACGAAGGTCAGACTATTGAAATGATAGTGACTGTAGAGAATGAGGACACTTTATTTGCTAAAATTGTCAATTTAGTAGAATCTGCTCAAACTCAAAAAAGTCGAACAACAACTTTCATTGAAAGCTTGGAAGACCATTATGTAAAAGCAGTCCTTCTCTTAGTACCACTATTTATCCTATTCTGTCACTTGGCTCTTGGTTGGTCTTGGTTGGATTCTTTTTATCGGGGGATGGTTCTGCTGACAGTAGCTTCTCCTTGTGCTTTGATAGCTTCCTCAACACCAGCAAGCCTATCAGCTATTAGCCGAGCTGCTAGAAAAGGTTTAGTCATCAAGGGCGGTGATATTGTCGATAAAATGGGTGATATTAAGGCAGTGGTTATGGATAAAACCGGAACCTTGACTCAAGGCAAACCTTCAGTCGTAGATAGCTATTATGTTGGTAATAAATCAGAAATCGACACAATTGTGAAAGCAGCGGAGGAAAAGTCCATCCACCCTATCTCACAGGCTTTATTGGACTACATTGGTGAAGGTATCCGTCTCAGTCCTATTCAAGCAGAGGAAATTTCTGGTAAAGGATTTATGGTGACAAGTAACGGTCAAGAATGGCGTATCGGAAAGAAATCTTTTGTATTGGAAAGAGTAACCCACATTGAGCATATTGAGCCTGAGATTGAAAAGTTAGAGAATCAGGGTAAAACACTTATATTTGTCAGCCGAGAAGGCGAGTTAATGGCTTATTATACTTTACTTGATGACATTAAGGAAGAGTCTCTAAAAGCTATTAAGATGTTGCATGCGTTAGATATTAAGACTGTCATGTTAACAGGTGATCAAGAAAGAACAGCCTGTTATGTAGCTAAAAAATTGGGTATTGATGAAGTAGTTGCTAATTGTATGCCACAAGATAAAGTTACTAACCTTGCTAAAATTAAAGAAAGGTATGGCTTTGTGGCCATGGTTGGTGATGGTATTAATGATGCGCCAGCGTTAGCCCAGGCGGATGTATCTTACGCTATTGGTTCAGGAACGGATATTGCAATGGAAAGTGCTGATAGTGTTATTATGGAAGATTTAATGAGAATTCCATTTTCAATCAAATTGTCGAAAAAAATGAAAAGGATAGTGAAACAAAATATTATTTTTGCTCTTTCTGTTATTAGTTTACTGATACTGGCTAATGTTTTCCAAGTTGTAAATTTACCACTGGGTGTTGTCGGTCATGAGGGGGCCACGATTCTTGTCATTTTGAATGGTTTACGCTTATTGTCTTTTAAATAAATTAGGAAACTTGATTCTTACTTTGAAAGTGTTTATACTAGTATTAGGAGATTTGTATAGAAAGTAGAACACATGATAAAATTAGGAATCGAAGCTGTTATAATAGGATTAGCCATTTTCTCAATTGTAAAAGTCATTATTTTTATTGTCCTATCAGAGAGATTTTTACCAAAAAATAAGAGCAGAAAAAATAAAAAAGATCCCAAAACCTATTATTTAAAAAGAGGAAATCAAAAAATTAACTCTGCTGAAAAATATAAAAGAGATTATTTTAGATAAGAGAGTCTCTTAGGATAAGGGCGAGTATCAGACTTGATGCTTGTCTTTTTCTGTGTACCAACAGACTAGTATTATTAAAAAGGAGTTTACCACCCGGCTGTTTTTGAAACGTTTTCATAGTTTACATCTCCTGTTTTCAATTTTATCTGGAATAGACTAGCTTTTTTATGTCATTTTTTGTAAAATAGAGGTTGTAAAAAGGTGATAAACCTTAAATAAAAGGAGAATTAACTAATGGTTAAATTGGTTTTCGCTCGCCACGGTGAGTCAGAATGGAATAAAGCTAACCTTTTCACAGGTTGGGCTGATGTTGATCTTTCAGAAAAAGGAACACAACAAGCTATTGATGCAGGTAGATTAATCAAAGAAGCTGGTATCGAATTTGATCTTGCCTTCACCTCAGTTCTTAAACGTGCTATCAAAACAACTAATCTTGCTCTTGAATATTCAGACCAATTGTGGGTACCAACTGAAAAATCTTGGCGTTTAAACGAACGTCACTATGGTGGTTTAACTGGTAAAAACAAAGCAGAAGCTGCAGAACAATTTGGTGATGAGCAAGTTCATATCTGGCGTCGTTCATATGATGTCTTGCCTCCAGATATGGCTAAAGACGATGAGCATTCAGCACATACTGACCGTCGTTATGCACATTTAGATAACTCCGTTATTCCAGATGCTGAAAACTTAAAGGTAACCTTAGAACGTGCGCTTCCTTTCTGGGAAGACAAAATTGCACCAGCTTTAGTAGATGGTAAAAATGTTTTCATTGGTGCTCACGGTAACTCCATCCGTGCCTTGGTTAAACATATCAAGCAATTAAATGATGATGAAATCATGGATGTTGAAATTCCTAATTTCCCACCACTAGTTTTTGAATTTGATGAGAAATTAAACTTGACTGCTGAATACTACCTTGGTGGTCAGTAATCTGACAGCCCTCACTGTGAGGGCTTTTTGTGTTCAAACAAGTTAGGTTATTTGAACTTTTTGACCTCAAGAACACTCTTCTTGGCATCTTTTTGCTAGCAGAGAGTCTCATTTTAGATTATATTTTTGTAGGACTTTGTTATAAGATAAGGCATAGGCTAGCTTAAAATTTTATGGTAAGATAGACTTTAATAAGTAATGGAGAGGTGTCCCTATGAAAGCAGAAGAGCGTCGAAAAACCATTTTAGAAATTCTTGAAGCTAATCAAGAGCCATGTTCAGCTAATAAGCTAGCTAAGCAACTACAAGTCAGCAGGCAGCTTATTGTAGGTGATATTGCCTTACTGAGAGCTTTGCAAAATGATATTATTTCAACTCCTAAGGGCTATATTATGCGCCAATCGCTTTATTCAAGTGATTACACGGCGAGATTAGTTTGTCAGCACCAAAATGATCAGACTTTTCAAGAGTTATCAATTATTGTAGCTAACGGTGGTATTGTTTCAACGGTGGAGGTAGAACATCCTCTCTATGGTATGCTAACTGCTCCTCTCAATATTAAAAGTCAGCAAGATATTCTTGATTTTATGACTAAGGTTGACAATTCGCATGCAGAACTCTTGTCCTCACTAACCAATGGACTGCATAGTCATTTGGTATCTTGTCCAGATCAGAGAAGCTTTGAAAAAATTAAAGAAGAGTTGTCATCAGTCGGTATTCTTTATCACGATTAACAAAACATTACAGGTGTCTTGACACCTGTAATGTTTTGTTTTATAATTCTTTTAAACAAAAGGAGATTATTATGACAAAGAAACCTACTCAAACAATTGCTTACGCATCAATATTAGTTGCATTTGGAATACTGATTCCTATGATTATGCCTGTTAAAATTGTAATTGGTCCAGCTTCCTATACTCTAGCGAGCCATGTTCCTCTTTTTATCGCCACATTTATTTCTCTACCAGTGGGGTTATTTGTTGCACTCGGAACAACACTAGGGTTCTTTTTAGCCGGTTTTCCAATTGTTATCGTTATGAGAGCACTCTCACATCTTATTTTTGTAGCAGTAGCCGCTCTCTATCTAAGTAAGAAGCCCACAACCTTACAAAGTCCCCTTAAAGCTTTACCTTTTGCGATAGTGATTAATATCATTCATGGAGCTGCAGAATTTTTTGTGGTCCTTTTAATGACAATGACTCCTCATACAGAACTTTCCTATATTTGGTCCATATTAGGGCTTGTTGGTCTAGGAACTGTCATTCATGGTTTAGTTGATTTTTATTTAGCCTACTGGATTTGGAATCGCTTAACACATAAATAAAGACCACAGAAAATATCTTACATATCAATCGTCAAGTCCTTGTTGCAAGGGCTTGCATTTTTTTTGAAAATTGGTATACTAGAAAAAGAATTGTGAAGACTATAACAAAAGAGGTAACCATGAAGAGTCCAGAAGAGATTATCCAAACTACAATTGCTATTGGCCAGCGCAAAGTTGAAAAGCCTTTTCTTGCAAAAGCGATTTTAGGATTTATTGGAGGAGCTATGATTAGTCTAGGCTACCTCTTGTACGTCAGAATTGCTGCTAGTGGCTTAGAAACTTTCGGTGCTTTTTCAAGTATTTTAGGGGCATGTGCCTTTCCTATTGGGCTAATTATTATCCTGATGGCCGGTGGTGAATTGATTACTGGAAACATGATGGCTGTATCAGCTAGCTTTTTTGCTAAAAAAATATCTTTTAAAAAACTCCTACACAATTGGTTAATCATAACCTTTTTTAACATCATTGGTGCTATCTTTGTTGCCTACGTTTTTGGTCATTTTCTCGGCTTAACCTCAAGTGGAGTCTTTAAAGAAGAGGTTATTCACGTCGCACAAGCAAAAATTCTTGCCAGTCCCTTACAAGCCTTTGTATCTGGTATTGGCTGTAACTGGTTTGTCGGACTTGCTCTATGGTTAAACTATGGTGCTAGTGATGCCAGCGGAAAATTGCTAAGTATTTGGTTTCCAGTGATGACTTTTGTTGCTTTAGGTTTTCAGCATAGTGTGGCTAATGCCTTTATTATACCTGCAGCTATATTTGAAAATGGGGCAACCTGGTTAGCATTTTTACAAAACTTTACTCTAGTTTATGCTGGTAATATTGTAGGTGGGGCAGTCTTCGTCAGTCTTTTCTATTACAAAGCATTTTACCACCACTAATATCATAAATTATAAAAAAATCTTGACTGAGAACTTCATTCTCAGTCTTCTTTTTATAATTTATGATAAAATAGAATGCGAAGTTTAAAAGGGGGTATTGTCATCAAAAAAGAGTCTAAATTATTAGTTGTTATTAAGAAAAAAGCAAGCATACCTCGTCGGATAAACCTTTTATTTTCTATTATTGTTTTTCTTTTTGTGGTTTTAATCTTGCGTCTAGCACAAATGCAAATTCAAGATAAGGCTTTTTATGATGCAAAGCTTAAGTCCTCAACTGTTTACAAAGTTAAAAGTTCAACGCCACGGGGAATGATTTTTGACCAAAAAGGAAAATTATTAGTTGGTAATGAGATAAAAGAAGTTATTTCATTTACAAGAAATCCTGATGCTTCAGCAAATGACCTAAGAATATTAGCTAAAGACTTAGCTGATTATGTGAGATATACTGATGTTAAAGTTAGTCTACGTGCTAAGAAGGATTACTATCTAGCGGATCCTAAAGTTTATGCCAAAGTGGTTAAAAAATTACCGAAGAATAAAAAACTTGATACCTATGGTAACAGCTTGACTGAAGGAAAAATCTACCGAAACGCTTTAGCTTCTGTCAGTAAAGATGACCTTAATTATTCTCCTGATGAAGAAAAAGTTATTTCTATTTTTAACCAAATGAATGCGGTAGCCAGTTTTAATACGATAACTCTAAAAACCGCAGATTTAACGGATCAAGAAATAGCTTATCTGGTAGCCAATAAAGCAAAACTACCAGGAATTTCTGTGACAACTGATTGGAATCGTAAAGTGGAAGATGTCAGCTTAAATTCAATTATTGGGAAGGTCTCCAGTCGAGAAGCAGGTCTGCCTCAAGAAGAAGCAGCAGAATATATAAAAAAAGGCTATGCTCTGAATGATCGGGTAGGAACCTCCTATCTTGAACGACAATATGAGAATCAATTACAAGGTCAACATGAAGTCCGGGAAATAAAAACAAGTAAATCGGGAAAAATTGTCTCAGATAAAATCACTCATAAAGGCGAAAATGGGAAAAACTTGAAATTGACTATTGCAACAGATTTTCAAGATGGTGTCGATAAAATAATAAGAAAATACTTTGAATCAGAGATAGCTCAAGGCAAAGCTAAGTACTCAGAAGGAGCTTATGCTGTTGCTATGAATCCTAAGACTGGCGCTGTTCTGGCTATGTCAGGACTATCGCAAGATTTGGAAACGGGTCAATTGGAAAAGAATGCCCTAGGAACTATTACTAATGTTTTTACTCCAGGTTCGGTAGTCAAGGGAGCTACCTTAGCAGCTGGTTGGCAAGCAGGAGCTATTTCTGGGAATCAAGTTTTAACAGATCAGCCAATTCAATTTGGAAATTCTAAGCCAATAAATTCTTGGTTTACTTTTGGTCAACAAAATATCTCAGCTATTCAGGCTTTGGAGTATTCCTCAAATACTTATATGGTGCAGATTGCTCTGAAAATGATGGGACAAGATTATCATGTTGGGATGTCCTTAACCAGTGATGGCATGAAAAAAACAATGGAGGAACTACGCCAAGCTTATGCTAGTTTTGGTTTAGGTGCACCTACTGGTATTGATTTACCTGGTGAATCTACCGGTTATGTGGCCAGCAAATATACCGTTTCAAATGTTATCACAGAAGCGTTTGGACAGTTTGATAACTATACTGCTATGCAATTAGCGCAGTATGTTTCAACAATTGCAAATGGAGGAAAAAGAGTAGCTCCTCATTTGGTTGAAGGTGTTTATCACAATAATGGCAGTAAGGGACTTGGTCAACTTGAGCAGACAATTGCAACTAAAGAGTTGAATCAGGTTCAACTAAACAATGAGCAACTGGCGATAATTCAGGATGGATTTTATCAAGTTGTTAATAGTGGTAGTCCCTATGCTACTGGTAAAGACATGGCTGGCTCCCCTGTTACTATTAGTGGTAAAACGGGAACTGCTGAAACGTATGCTAAAGATAAAAATGGCAGTACTGTAGCTACTTTTAATCTAAATGTTGTCGCTTATGGACCTAGTCAGGATCCACAGATTGCAGTAGCCATTATGTATCCACATACCAGCGACGCTTTAGCTAAAGCTCATCAATATATGGCAAGAGATATTATTAATTTATACTTATCAATGAATGCAAAATCATAAAGGAGATCAGAGTGTTATACCCAACACCTATAGCGAAATTAATTGAGTCCTATTCAAAGTTACCTGGTATTGGAGTAAAGACAGCTACAAGACTGGCTTTTTATACTATCAGTATGAGTGATGATGATGTTAATGACTTTGCTAAAAATCTATTAGCGGCCAAACGTGAATTAACCTACTGTTCAATTTGTGGTAATTTAACAGATGAAGATCCATGTTCTATTTGTATGGACCCAAGCCGCGACAAGAGTCAAATTTTGGTGGTTGAAGAGTCTAAAGATGTTTCTGCAATGGAGAAAATTCAAGAGTATCATGGCTACTATCATGTTTTACACGGCTTGATTTCTCCCATGAATGGAGTTGGTCCAGATGATATTAATCTGAAAGCACTTATTACTCGTCTTATGGATAGCGATGTCCAGGAAGTGATTATTGCTACCAGTGCCACTGCAGATGGTGAAGCAACCTCAATGTATATTTCAAGAATTCTAAAGCCAGCAGGAATTAAGGTTACTAGACTGGCTAGAGGTTTGGCAGTAGGCTCAGATATTGAATATGCAGATGAAGTAACTCTTTTGAGGGCTATTGAAAATCGTACAGAGTTATAAAATAGAAGAGAAAAGGTAGTTCAAGTAGGAACTCCTTTCTTTTTATTCGGGACTATTTGCTTTTGAAATGCTTTCAAATTTTTGTTATAATTAATAGAAATTTAATTCAGATAGGAAAAAGAAAATGTCCAAACAAACACTTGTCTTGTTATACGGTGGCCGTTCTGCAGAGCGTGAAGTTTCAGTTTTATCAGCAGAAAGTGTGATGAGAGCCATTAATTATGACCGCTTCTTGGTCAAAACTTATTTCATTTCGCAATCTGGTGATTTTTATAAAACTCAAGAATGGAATCAAAAGCCAGCCGATACTGAAAAATTAATGACCAATCAAACGATTATTGCAGATTCTCAAATTAAAGCAAGTGACATTTATGAAAAAGGTGCTGTTGTCTTTCCTATATTGCATGGGCCAATGGGAGAAGATGGCTCTATCCAAGGCTTCCTAGAAGTTCTTAAAATGCCCTATGTTGGAACAAATATCTTATCTTCAAGTGTTGCCATGGATAAAATTACAACTAAGCGAGTTTTAGAATCAGCAGGAATCCCTCAGGTTGCTTACAATGTTTTTATTGAAGGAAATTCCTTAGAAGAATGTATCCAGGAAACACTGACCAAATTAAATTTTCCCATTTTTGTAAAACCAGCGAATATGGGGTCATCAGTGGGTATTTCAAAAGCCGAGTCTGAAATTGAGTTGAGAGAGGCTATCCAACTAGCCTTACAATATGATAGTCGCATTTTAATTGAGCAAGGAGTTGATGCGCGTGAGATTGAAGTTGGTCTGTTAGGCAATACTGATATTGCATCAACACTTCCTGGTGAGGTGGTTAAGGAGGTAGCTTTTTACGATTATCAGGCTAAATATATTGATAATAAAATTACAATGGCAATTCCCGCAGAGCTTGAGACAGACCTTGTTGATAAAATGCGCTTCTATGCGGAAAATGCTTTTAAAGCTCTAGGATGCTGTGGCTTGTCCCGTTGTGATTTCTTTTTAACAAGAGACGGCTCTATCTATTTAAATGAGCTGAATACCATGCCAGGCTTTACACAATGGTCCATGTATCCCTTGCTATGGGAGAATATGGGACTTTCTTATTCTGAGCTTATTGAAAAATTAGTTACTTTAGCAATCGAGATGTTTGAAAAACGTGAAAGTCATTTAATTTAATACTCAAAAGAACAAAGTGGGGACAACACTCTGTTCTTTTATTTGACATCATTTTTGTAAGGCAGCTATAGTGACCTGAGAGCTATAACCCTTAGTGATATTTTAAGAACTTGCAATTCTAGGTCTGTGCTTAAAATATCGCCCGAAAATAAAATTGAAGCAAAAGAGAATGGAAAATGGAGGTTCTGATTAGAATAAAGACAATTATTTAGTTTATCAGAAGTTTTAACTCAACCTTCGAGTAAAAAATAATAGTATATACTTTAGCAATTTAAAATGTCATAATTTTCTTTGTAAAAAGTGGTATAATGAGTGTGAGAATTTTTTTGTTACTGTAAAAAAGAAGGAAATATTATGAAATTATCATTGTATGAAGTTGCAAAGGTCGTGGAGGCTCAGAATATTATTTCTGAATTTGATGACGTTCCCCTGAAACAAATCGAATTTGATAGCCGTAAAATCGAAAAAGGGGATCTTTTCCTACCTTTAAAAGGGGAGAGAGATGGTCATGATTTTATAGATAGGGCTTTTGAGAGTGGAGCAGTCGCTACATTTTCCGAGAAAGAGATTAGTGGGCATCCCTATATTCTTGTTAAAGATTGTTTGAAAGCATTTCAAAAGCTTGCTAAGTACTACATCGAAAAAATGCGTTTAGATGTTATTGCTGTTACGGGCTCAAATGGAAAAACTTCTACCAAGGATATGATTGAAGCTGTACTAGCAACAACCTACAAAACCTATAAGACCCAAGGAAACTACAATAACGAAATTGGTTTGCCTTATACGGTTCTTCATATGCCCGATGATACTGAAAAAATTGTTCTTGAAATGGGCCAAGATCATCTGGGAGATATTCATCTTCTTTCAGAAATTGCTCAGCCGCATATTGCTGTTGTAACTCTAATTGGTGAAGCTCATTTAGAATTCTTTGGTAACCGAGAAAAAATAGCCCAAGGAAAAATGCAAATTACTGATGGCATGAATTCTCATGGTATTCTGATTGCACCGGGAGATCCTATTATTGATCCTTATTTACCTGAAAACCAAATGGTTATCCGTTTTGGTGAAAATCAGGAAATTTTTGTCAAATCGATCGAGGAAAGTAAAAATAGCCTATCATTCACAACAAATGTTTTAAATCAATCTCTTACTTTACCATTATCAGGTAAGTATAACGCGACAAATGCTATGCTTGCTGCTTATGTTGGAAAGCTCTTAGCTGTCGCTGATGAAGATATTATTGAAGCTTTAGAACATGTGCAACTGACACGCAACAGAACCGAGTGGAAGAAGGCCAGTAATGGAGCGGATATATTATCAGACGTCTATAATGCAAATCCTACTGCTATGCGTCTTATCTTAGAAACTTTTGCACAAATTGCACCGAATCATGATGGCCAAAAAATAGCCTTGTTGGCAGACATGAAAGAATTAGGACCAAGTTCAGTTGACTTACATTGCCAATTAATAGATGCATTGAATCCAGATGATATTAATCATTTAATTTTTTATGGTAAGGATATTGAAGCTTTAGCCCAGTTAGCTAGTCAAATGTACCCAGTTGGAAAAGTCTTTTTCTTTAGAAAGACCGACACTTACGATCAGTTTGAAGACTTGTGTCATCATGTTCAAGAAGTACTTGGAGCTAATGATCAGATCCTGATAAAGGGAAGTCATTCAATGAATTTAGAAGAAGTAGTAAATCGTCTTTTGGTATAGCAAAGATTCTTAATAAATTTTTGGTTTTTAATTACCAATCTAACTTGTCCAAAAGTTATGATTAAGGTATAATTAAAAAATCAAGAAAGGATTTATTATGAATTTTTTTGCTTTAACTCCCACTGAACTTCCACGTATTAGCTTGCAATTTTATCTTTTTTGTTTGGTGTTGGTTCCTGTTCTAATTTATTTAACATTAAACTATTATCAAAAAAAGGGATTTCGATATTTTTTCCTAGCCCTCCAATTATTTCAACTCATAACTTTTTATGGTTGGTATATTCTTAAGGGCTTCCCAGCTGCTGAAGCTTTGCCTTTATATCATTGTCGTATTGGCATGTTAGCTATTTTTTTCTTTCCAAACAAAACTAAGCTTAAGCAATTGCTGATGTTATTAGGAATAGGGGGATCAATCCTTGCCTTATTTTCTCCTGATTTATATCCTTATCCTCTCACGCATGTGACTAACTTTTCATTTTATATAGGTCATTATGCCTTACTAGTCAATGCACTCGTATACCTACTTCAGTATTATGATAGGGATTTATCGTCCTCTATGTTTTCTCTCACTTTCTTAGCGACTCTCCACTTTTCATTAATGATTGTCAATATCTTAACTGGTGGTAATTATGGGTTTGTTATGGAATTGCCTCTGCTACATAGTCGTCATTTAGTAGGGAATTTTTGCTTACTAACCCTAGGTTTATGGATGTTAGCGAGACTAGTAGAATTAGTGTATGTCCGTTACTGCTTAAAAGAAGAAGCATTTGCTCCACTTGTAAAAGGATAGTCATTGCTAAAGCACTTAAAATCCGATATAATAAAGAAGTTGTCGATAATCCGGCGCTTTTTTACTTTAAAATATTGAGGAGTACCCAATGTAGCATTACTTGGAAATGATAAAATGGTTATCAACATAAATAATAAATATAGTACAATTAAAAAGAACTGTAACTAACTAAGGAAGACCTATGTCAATACAAGAAGAAATAAAAAAAAGACGAACTTTTGCTATCATTAGTCACCCAGATGCTGGTAAAACAACAATCACTGAACAATTGCTGTATTTTGGTGGTGAGATCCGTGAAGCAGGGACTGTCAAAGGAAAAAAAACTGGAACGTTTGCAAAATCGGACTGGATGGATATTGAAAAACAAAGAGGAATCTCGGTAACATCATCTGTTATGCAATTTGATTACGCAGGTAAGCGTGTTAATATTTTGGATACGCCGGGGCATGAGGATTTTTCTGAAGACACCTACAGAACCTTGATGGCAGTTGATGCGGCTGTTATGGTAGTGGATTCTGCAAAAGGTATTGAGGCACAAACTAAAAAATTGTTTGAAGTTGTGAAACATCGTGGTATCCCAGTCTTTACTTTTATCAATAAGCTTGATCGTGATGGTCGTGAGCCTCTTGAACTGTTAGAAGAATTAGAGGAGGTTCTTGGAATTGCTTCATATCCTATGAATTGGCCAATTGGTATGGGAAGAGCTTTCGAAGGCCTTTACGATCTACACAATCAACGTTTAGAACTTTATAAAGGGGAACAACGATTTGCAGACTTAGAAGAAGGGGCTAAACTTTTTGCTAACAATCCCTTCTATGAACAATCTCTTGAAGATATCGAGTTACTCCAAGAAGCTGGAAATGAATTCTCTGCGACTGCCATATTGGCTGGTGAATTAACTCCGGTTTTCTTTGGCTCAGCCTTGACAAATTTTGGTGTTCAAACTTTTCTCGATACATTCTTGGAGTTTGCTCCAGAGCCGCATGGCCATAAAACAACAGATGAAAGAGTGATTGATCCCTTAAATAAAGATTTCTCTGGTTTTGTCTTTAAGATTCAGGCCAACATGGATCCTCGTCATCGGGATCGCATTGCCTTCGTCCGTATCGTTTCAGGCGAATTTGTTAAAGGAATGGGTGTTAACTTAAGCCGGACTGGTAAAAGTGTAAAATTGTCCAATGTTACCCAATTTATGGCTGAGTCGCGAGAAAATGTGCAAAATGCTGTTGCTGGTGATATTATTGGTGTCTATGATACAGGAACTTATCAAGTGGGTGATACTTTAACAGTCGGCAAAAACAAATTTGAATTTGAGCCTTTACCAACCTTTACACCAGAAATCTTTATGAAGGTTTCTGCTAAAAATGTCATGAAACAAAAATCATTTCATAAAGGGATGGAGCAATTGGTGCAAGAGGGGGCTATTCAACTCTACAAAAATTATCAGACGGGTGACTACATGCTTGGTGCTGTTGGTCAACTCCAATTTGAAGTTTTTAAACACCGAATGGAAGGTGAATATAATGCAGAGGTGATTATGACTCCTATGGGCAAGAAAACCGTTCGTTGGATTAAGGAAGAAGATTTGGATCAACGAATGTCCTCAAGTCGTAATATTTTGGCTAAGGACCGTTTTGATCAACCTGTTTTCTTATTTGAAAATGATTTTGCTCTCCGTTGGTTTGCGGATAAATACCCAGATGTCCAACTAGAAGAAAAAATGTAATATTCTTACAAAAGCTAAACTGTACTGTTTAGCTTTTTTTATATATATTTTACACCTAGATAACATATATTTTATTAATGTTACAAAAATGTTGCAAATTGAAATTTAAGTGATATAATCTAATTATAATAAATAAAAAATATTTTTTGGAGTCGTATTATGAAAAAAGGTTCATTATTCCCTTATCAGCACTTATTTTGATTTTACTAACCTTCATAACGGTAAAATCGCTTATTTTTAAACCTCAAGAGCAAACAACTAAAAAAGAAATTAGTCAGACACGAGTTAAAAAAGTTGAAACAAAAAAAGAAATATTGAATCCTAGTCAGGAAAATAGCAGTCATACGGGAGACCTCAATAGTAGTAGTCAAAAAGGAAGCCAACCTGAGCAAAGTAGTAGCCAAGAGAATCCTGCTCATACTTTTGACTCTCAGACTGATCAAATTAATACGGCTCATGCCCTTGTTACCAGATTAGATAACCGTGATTTTTCAGCAATAGCGGGAACTTGGAAAAATGCTTTAGGAGAAGTTCTGATTATTGAAGCAGATGGTAGTTTTACGCTTGACTACAAAAAAGCTGATGGTAGTCTGGCTAGGGGATATGATAAAATTGGGACGGGTTCTATTAAAGATGGCTGTTATTTAGCTAATATTACTGGAGCTGGATTTATAGTAACACCAGCTAGCGTCAAAAATATCCATATTGGTACAGTATATAACCAAGATTCTATTGCTATAGGGCAATCTGTCCATGCAGATGAACACCCATTTTATAGACAATAATCAAGGAATGTCATTATAATATTCGTAATATATCATTCTTCAGGAGGAAGACGAAAATGACAAAGAAATTTGTGGTTAGTGTTTTAGTTGTGTTATTGGCTTGTTCAAGTATTCTTTATCTCGGGCAATATAAAGAGACGGGTAAAGAGTATTTTCCAAATAGGGTAACTTCTCTTAAACAAAAAAAGCTGTTGCTAATAAAAATACAAGTAACCTTTCCAAACTGTCAAAGAAAACCGACGACAAGAAAATGAAGACCGTAGATGTCCTAAATAATAAGACTGAGCTTGATAAAGGACAAAGTCAAGAAGCCCAAAACCAGCAAGCTGTGTTGCCTCCTAGGGATAAAACTAGTTCAAGTTCAGAAATTCCAGTGACAGGTGTGACTAAAGAGGTTAACCAACCTAATATTCTAAATGATAAAGAAAATAGCGCTCAAGTAAGCAAGGCAAGTCAATCCTCAGAAGAAATGACACCAACACTAGATAGCTCTGCTTTGGCTCCCATGCCAGCTGCTAGCATTGGAACTTGGGCTATTCAACTTAAGTCTGATTTTTTTGTGACGATTACTATTAGTGAGGATGGTACAGTCACTCGCGTAGATCAATCACTGAAGTCAAGTTCTGATGTCCAATCCAAAACGGTTCATTTTAAGGGCGTTTATGATAGAGGAAATGGGAATTATCAATTAGTAGGAAATTATGGTGCAGATCAAGCTATTATGATTCTTGGAGGTATTGGTGGTTACAATATCAAGTACGTTTTTGGCATGCATGTTGAGGGGAATAGTCTAACACCGATCCTATGGCAGACCGGGATTGATTCAGAATTTGATTATAATTACCCGCTGACTGGTCCAACACTTATCAAACAATAAAAATAAGGTTTCCAAGGAAGTCTAGACTGAAGAAAAAATCCTGTCTGTTACTTGGCTAGCCCGAATGGATGTCTAACAGATAGGTAATTAACCATTCGAGGGAGATAAAGGAGTTTTATAGTATCCGTCAACCTTCTTTTAGTTTATATTTCCAAACTTAAGCAGAAATTGTTTCGTGAATAGTTTCTATACACTAAAAATCTCAGAAGGTCAAAAACCTAGTGTTTTTGGCTTTTTTACTAGGTCTAAAGGATTTGGACAACTCGTATTACTCGTTAGTTTTGCCTAAAAACAGTGTAAAGAGTTAGACTATTATATGATAGATTTAAATAGTAATTAAAAAAGATTACTTAGCCCTTATTTCACTATTATTTTTTATAAAAACCTTTTCATAACTTCTTTCCTATCTTTTTAGATTTAATTATGTTACACTAGTCTAGTTGTTAATTGAACGACAGAACTATAAAGGCTTATAAGGCAGCTTCGCACTGCTTTTTTAGAAAAGAGAAACATTTGAAATTTACAGAATTAAACTTATCTGAAGACATCCAATCAGCTGTTGTAACAGCAGGTTTTGAAAAAGCATCTCCTATCCAAGAGATGACTATTCCATTAGCTTTAGAAGGAAAAGATGTCATTGGTCAAGCACAAACAGGAACTGGTAAAACAGCTGCTTTTGGTCTTCCAACCTTGAATAAGATCCGTACGGATGAAAATATCATCCAAGCACTTGTTATTGCTCCAACGCGTGAACTTGCTGTGCAAAGTCAGGAAGAACTTTTCCGTTTTGGTCGTGATAAAGGCGTTAAAGTTCGCTCCGTCTACGGTGGTGCAAGTATTGATAAACAAATTAAAGCCCTTAAATCAGGAGCTCATATTGTTGTTGGTACACCAGGTCGTTTACTTGACTTAATTAAACGTAAAGCATTAAAACTTGACCATGTTGAGACGCTTATTTTGGATGAAGCTGATGAAATGCTTAATATGGGATTCTTAGAAGATATTGAAGCTATTATTAGCCGTGTCCCTGAGGAACGCCAAACCTTGCTATTTTCAGCAACTATGCCAGCACCTATTAAACAAATTGGTGTTAAGTTTATGAAAAATCCAGAGCACGTTCAAATTAAAAATAAAGAACTTACAAATGTGAATGTTGAACAATATTATGTTCGCGTGAAAGAACAAGAAAAATTTGATACCATGACACGGTTGATGGACGTTGACCAACCAGAATTATCAATTGTTTTTGGCCGGACAAAGCGTCGCGTCGATGAAATTACTCGTGGTTTGAAATTACGAGGTTTCCGTGCTGAAGGTATCCATGGTGACCTTGATCAGAATAAACGTTTACGCGTTATCCGTGATTTTAAGGGAGATCAGGTTGATATCTTAGTAGCAACAGACGTTGCTGCGCGTGGTCTTGACATTTCAAACGTAACCCATGTGTATAACTACGATATTACACAAGATCCGGAGTCTTATGTTCACCGTATCGGTCGTACAGGCCGTGCTGGTAAATCCGGAGAATCAATCACTTTTGTTTCACCAAATGAAATGGGTTACTTAAGCATGATTGAAAACTTGACTAAGAAACAAATGAAACCACTGAAGCCAGCAACGGCTGAAGAAGCTTTTCAAGCAAAGAAAAAAGTGGCACTTAAAAAGATTGAACGTGATTTTGCAGATGAAGCAATTCGTTCAAATTTTGAAAAGTTTAAAGGTGACGCTATCCAATTAGCCTCTGAATTTACACCTGAAGAGTTAGCACTTTATATTTTGAGTTTAACTGTTCAAGACCCAGCGGATCAACCAGAAGTTGAAATTGCACGTGAAAAACCACTTCCATTCAAATATGTTGGTGGTGGCCACGGAGGTGGTAAAAAATCTTCCAAAGGTGGTCGAGGTAGAGGTAGCCGTGATGGTGAACGCCGTGGTGGTTATCGTGGGAAACGTGATGACCGTCGTGGCGGAGAAAGACGTGATGACCGTCGCAAAGACAAACGTGATGAGAATGGCGGAAGTCGTGACTTTAAGCGTAAGTCAAAACGTCAGGCAAAAGAATTCTTTAACAAAGATAAAAAGTCTGCAGGTAAGGATTCCGGATTCGTCATCCGCCATAAAGGTGAATAATTGAATGAGAGCTGAACGCGTTTTCAGCTTTCTTTTTTATTTGTCTTTCATATCTTTTTATTTCATAATTTGTTATAATGAGTTCAACCATTTTTGGTATTTTTAATGAATATTAGGAGGACGATTGGATGTCTAATGCCAATCACCCAGCTTTTGATAAAGCTACAAAAGCTGGATTTATTATTGCACTTGGAATTGTCTATGGTGATATTGGAACTAGCCCCCTCTATACCATGCAATCCTTAGTTGAGAATCAAGATGGTTTATCGCAAATATCTGAACAGTTTATCTTAGGTTCAGTTTCATTAATTTTTTGGACTTTAACCCTAATCACTACTGTTAAATATGTTTGGATAGCCTTAAAGGCAGATAATCATCATGAGGGCGGTATTTTTTCTCTCTATACTTTGGTTAGAAGAATGTCGAAGTGGCTCATTGTTCCAGCCATGATTGGTGGAGCAACTCTGTTATCAGATGGTGCCTTGACTCCTGCAGTAACAGTTACTTCAGCGATTGAAGGCTTGAAAGCTGTGCCTGGTATTGACCATATCTATGCCAATCAAACAAATGTTATTATTACTACTTTGTTGATTCTACTAACACTGTTCAGTATTCAAAGATTTGGAACAAGTATGATTGGTAAACTATTTGGTCCGGTTATGTTTATTTGGTTTAGCTTTCTTGGCTTGACCGGAATAATGAACAGCCTTGGTCATTTGGAAATCTTTAAAGCCATCAATCCCTACTATGCTATCCACTTATTATTGAGCCCGGAAAATCACCGTGGCATTTTTATCTTAGGTTCTATTTTCCTTGCAACTACCGGTGCCGAAGCCCTTTATTCAGATTTGGGCCATGTTGGTCGTGGTAATATTTATGTTAGTTGGCCATTTGTTAAGGTTTGTATACTCTTATCCTATTGTGGTCAAGGAGCTTGGATTTTGGCTAATAAAAATAGTGGAATAGAGTTAAATCCATTCTTTGCTAGTGTTCCCGAAGCTTTTCGCGTTTATGCTGTTATTTTGGCAACGCTAGCTGCTATTATTGCCTCGCAAGCTTTAATAACAGGTTCATTTACCTTGGTAGCAGAAGCCATGCGCTTGAAAATTTTTCCGCTCTTTAGAGTTACCTATCCGGGTGAAAACTTGGGTCAACTTTATATCCCTGTAATTAACTGGGTTTTGTTTCTCATTACGTCAAGTACAGTTTTATATTTTAGAAATTCCGCTCATATGGAATCAGCCTATGGTCTGGCCATTACAATTACGATGTTAATGACTACGATTCTGCTCAATTACTATCTTATCAAGCGCGGAATGAAATCAGTTCTTGCTCACTTAGTGATGTCATTTTTTGCAGTTATTGAATTTATCTTCTTTTGGGCTTCAGCCGTTAAGTTTTTCCATGGAGGGTATGTGGTTGTTATCATTGCGCTGACAATTGTTTCTTTAATGTTCATTTGGTATCGAGGAACTAAGATTGTATTTAAATATGTTAAGTCTCTTAATCTACTAGATTATCGTGAACAGATTAAGGCTCTTCGAGATGACACATCTATTGATTTGTATCAAACGAATGTTGTGTATTTGACAAATAGGATTAATGACAACATGATTGATAAGTCAATCCTATATTCCATCCTGGATAAGCGACCAAAGCGGGCTAAAGTATACTGGTTTGTAAATGTAAAGGTAACAGATGAACCTTACACAGCTAAGTACAAGGTTGACATGATGGGAACGGACTACATGGTTAAAGTGGAACTCTATTTAGGATTTAGAATGCCTCAGACTGTTCCGCGTTATTTAAGAACTATTGTTCAAGATTTAATGGAAAGTGGTCGTTTACCAAAACAAGTTCAGGAGTATTCAATTTCTCGTGGACGTGAAGTAGGTGATTTCCGTTTCGTTATTATTGAAGAACGTGTTTCTCAAGCTAGACAGTTAAGTGGTTTTGAACGTTTTATCATGCAAACAAAAGCAAGTATCAAACATTTCACAGCAACGCCTACTCGTTGGTTTGGTTTGCAATATTCAGAGGTAAAAATAGAGCTGGTTCCACTAATGCTCTCTGATATCTTGAAATTACCAATAAAAGAAGTGAAAGAAGTTGATCCAAAAGCTGAAACGATTTAAAAACCAGTAAAAGCATTTCAACTGACTTCAAATAGTCAACTGTTGTATTTTAAAAATGGACTTAGTTCTCTCCAATATAGAACTAAGTCCATTTAATTTTAGTTTATTTGCTAGTCTGATAAGTTTTTTTCTCAACCATTACAGTTGACAAATAACCATTTTTTGATCGACTTTATGGTATAATTACTACAATTTTAGGGATTTTGAGAATTGAAAGTTTATATTAGCTCTCTTTCTTTAAACAAGTTTGATGTTCTTTTATATAAATTAATTTTTCTTGGCGGCTTTTTCGTTTTTTGAAAAGTGCCTCTGCACTCATAGCCTCTTGTTTGCTTGCAAAAGATTCAGTATATAGTAGTTTAACTGGCAAGCGAGAACGCGTGTATTTAGCTCCCTTCCCTTCATTATGGGTTTTTATCCTTCTGTCGATGTCAGTTGTATATCCTGTATAAAGTGTCTTGTCAGCACATTCTAAAACATACATATAAGCTTTCTTATTTATCATGAGTAATTGCCTTTTTTGTGAGAATGAAGAGCATCTGCAATGCAAGTATTAACAAATAAAAAGTCCCCCAAACAAGTTCTGTAAACAGACGGGAATGAGTAGTTTGTATTGCGCCAGTTCCATCAGTTTCTCGGGTCCATAAAAAGAATGCAACAATAAGAAATAAAGCAAAAAGTATGAGATTAAAGATCAATAAGGTCTTTTTCATATATAAAAGCGTTCTTCTGTTGTTACTTTGTACCAAAATAAAGAGTATTGATATCGTCTGTGTAATCGCCATTTTCTTTGTGAACAATGAGTGGTGGCAAGATTTTCATTCCTTCAATGGAGCCATCCTTGATAGCTTCGATTAATAGCATATTGGCTTCTTTACTAGCTTTGGGATATACGAATTGAACTCGTTTGGGAGCTAGGCCATATTTTTGTAAAGAATTCATTATTTCAATAAAACGATCTGGTCGATGGACTATTGCTAAACGTCCGTTAGATTTTAAAGCATGCCGACTAATACTACAGATTTCTTCTAAATTTGTAGTGATTTCATGGCGAGCCAAGAGATAATGTTTAGAGATATTTTTCTTTGAACTTTTAGTTGATTTAAAGTAAGGTGGGTTACAGAGGATAAGGTCAACTCCTGATCTTGGAACGTGATTTAATAGATTATTTAAATCATCACAGATTATAGAAACTTGTTTTTCTAACTGATTGAGTTTAATAGATCGTTCGGCCATTTCTGCCAACCGTTCTTGAATTTCAATTTCCACAATTTGGGCGTTAGTATTGCGACTAGCAAAAAGGCCAACAGCACCGTTACCAGAGCACAAATCAACAATTAGCCCTCTAGAAGGTAGCCTTGGAAATCGTGATAGTAGAACGCTATCAATTGAATAAGAAAAAACATCCTTATTTTGAATAATTTTAACATCGTTTGAGAATAATTGATCAACGCGTTCCCCAGTTTTTAAAAGTTCTTCTGTCATAAAAATATTATAACAGAAAAGTACCTGTTGAGAAATAACTACTTATTAACAGCACAAGGAGTCAAGTGGCTATTTTGACATAGAATTTGACAAAGATGGTATTCGTGATACAATAAATGAAGTTAAAATGATTGAAGGAGAATAGGGTGTTTTACGCATATTTACGTGGGCTTGTTGTCTTTATTTTATGGGCTGTTAATGGTAATTCACATTACCATAATGAAAAAAATATTTTGCCAGCTGATGAAAATTATATTTTAGTGGCTCCTCACCGAACTTTTTGGGATCCGGTTTATATGGCGTTTGCTGCGAGACCAAAACAATTTGTATTTATGGCGAAAAAGGAATTATTTGCTAATCGAATTTTTGCATGGTGGATAAAAATGTGTGGGGCTTTTCCAATTGATCGGGATAAACCGTCACCTGATGCTATCCGTTATCCTGTAAATGTTTTAAAAAAGAAAAATCGTTCCTTGGTTATGTTTCCTAGTGGAAGCCGTCATTCAAAAGATGTAAAAGGAGGCGTTGCTGTTATCGCCAAGATGGCCAAGGTTAAAATTCTGCCAGCTGCTTATGCTGGACCAATGACGCTAAAAGGACTTATTCTAGGTGACCGCGTCGATATGAATTTTGGTCATCCTATTGATATCTCAGATATAAAACGGATGAATGACGAAGGGATTAAAGAAGTTGCCAGTCGTATCCAAGCAGAGTTTGATCGGATTGATGAAGAAAATGCCCAGTTTCAACCTGGAAAAAGACGCAATCCTTTAACTTATATTTATCGCTTTCCGTTAGTTTTGATTGCGATAGTTATCTTACTATTAACGCTATTATTTTCTCTGCTAGCTAGTTTTGTTTGGGATCCGGATAAACATACTTATTAAAATATCTTTCGGGATATTTTTTTTATGTTTTTCATCATATTTCCGAATAAATAATTGAGGTGATATGAATGATTAAACACTTGATATCTTGTAAAGACAAAATGTGCTATTTTATATCGAAAATACAATTACTGACAATACTGCTATTTATTGGAGTTTTTTTCTTACTTATTATTCTCCTAGTTGGTAGAAAAGAGGTACCTGACAATACTGCTTCCACTGTAAAACTTGAGACAATCCAAGAAAGTCAAGAAACAAAAGCTAGTGCTAGAGAAATAGCATCAGCTCAAGAACAAGCTAATAAAGAAATTGTCGTTGATATCAAAGGAGCAGTCAAGCAAGAAGGCGTCTATCGTCTTAATAAGGAAAGTCGTGTGACGGATCTTATTAAAAAGGCGGGTGGGCTTACGGAATCTGCAGATAGGAGAGCTGTTAATTTAGCTCAAAAATTAAGTGACGGTAGCGTAGTGTATATTGCAAAAGTTGGGGAAAATAGATCAGTTATTCCTAACGAAGAAAACGGTAGTGATTCTAGTACGATAGAGAAAGAGAAACTTGATTTAAAAATTAATATCAATGTCGCAAAACTTGAAGATTTAACAAAGATTCCGGGAATAGGAGAGAAAAGAGCCAAGGAAATTATTGATGTTCGAGATAGTCAGGGAGGGTTTAAGAAATTAGAAGATCTCTTAAAGATTTCTGGAATTGGGCAAAAGACATTAGAAAAACTCAAAGATGATATTAGCATTGATTAGACAGATGCCTATGCCTTTAATTCAGATTGTCTACCTTGTTATCTTTTCTTATTACACAGTTCGTTTTCCCAGCATTCCTCTTATAATTGTAGATATTTTAATAATCTCTTTAGTTATCAAACATTACAAAAAAAGAATTATTCCTTGGTTGATATGTCTTTCAGTCTCAACAATGTCTCTATTTAGCTATTGGCAATGGCATGAAAATAAAGTTTATAATCAACAGCCGAAGAAGATTAGTCAAGTCAGACTTATTCCAGATACAGTTGCCATTAATGGAGACTCTTTAACCTTCACTGGAGAGCATAAACATAGTAGGTATAAGCTTTTCTATAAATTGAAGAGCGAAAGGGAATTAATGTTTTTTAGGGAAAACAGAGACTATTTAAACATTGTTTCTGAGATACCTTTGGAAGAAGCTGAGGGTATTCGTAATTTTTCAGGATTTGATTATCGAGCATTTCTAAAATATCAAGGGATACACCGTATAGGGCATATAAAAGGGTTAAATCAGTTATCAAAAAGCCCGACTAGGAACTTAGTCGAAATTGTGCGAACTTGGCGACGCCAGGCTATCATAATCTGTCAAAAAGAATTTCCCAAACCAATGTCTGATTACATGACAGGACTTTTATTTGGCTATTTGGATAAATCTTTCGGTGAAATGACCCGGATTTATAGTCAACTAGGGATTATACATCTATTTGCCTTATCGGGAATGCAAGTTGCTTTTTTCCTTAACTATTTTCGTAAACTATTGATACTTTTAGGTATTCCTAGAGATTACTTTCCTTATTTAGATATTTTGTTTTCTTTATTTTATGCCTTTATCACTGGATTTAGCATTTCTGTTTTACGGAGTTTGTGGCAAAGTAATTTAAGGAATTTTGGTTTTAAGGGACTTGACAATATTGCTTTAGCGTTCTTACTGATGTTTATTTGTGATCATCAGTTTCTACTGAGTATTGGAGGCGTTCTATCATTTGCCTATGCTTTTTTTATTACAGTACTTCGCTTTGAAAATTTTGAAGGGATTAGAAGGAGGGTTTATGAAACTTTCGCTTTAAATCTTTGTCTTCTCCCGTTTTTAATTAGCTATTTTTCACAATATAATGTAATGGCTATTTTATTGACTATTCTTTTTTCTTTTCTATTTGATAATGTAATTCTCCCAATCTTGTGCGTAACCTTTCTTTTATCTCCATTGATAAAATTCAGTATCTTTAATAGTTTGTTTTTGCTTATGGAAAAATTAGTTCATCTTATTGGAAGATATACTAGTAAACCAATAACTTTAGGAAATCCAAATGTAATCCAATTT
Organism: Streptococcus porcinus; assembly: GCF_901542335.1. NCBI lineage: Bacteria > Bacillati > Bacillota > Bacilli > Lactobacillales > Streptococcaceae > Streptococcus > Streptococcus porcinus. The sequence continues at coordinate 489,251 of NZ_LR594036.1, forward strand.
TTCCTACTTATCATAGTTCTTGCTTTTTTTGTCAATCAACTCTCAAAAAAGAAAGCTGTTTTCTTACCAGCTTGTGTCATTGTTTTTCTCTTTCTGAGTGTGAGAACACCGTTCCTTAATGAAATTACCGTTGTAGATGTTGGACAAGGAGATAGTATTTTAATTAGAGATATGAATAACAAAACTCTTTTGATTGATGTCGGTGGCGTACACTATTTTGATGGGAGAGAAACCTGGCAAAAAAAGTATAGACAATCTAATGCTGATAAAACCCTTATTCCCTATCTTAAGTCAAGGGGGATTACAAAAATTGATTATCTATTACTAACTCATACTGACAATGATCATGTAGGAGATATGGAGGAAGTTGCCAAAAACTTTGAAGTTAAGGAGATTTTAACTAGTCAGGGAAGTATGAAAAATATTAGTTTTGTGAATAGGCTTAAAGCTATGAAAATTAAAACAAAGCTGGTTAAGGCCGGTGACCGACTTTCTATAATGGGGAGTCACTTACAGGTTCTTTATCCATGGTCGATAGGAGATGGTAAAAATAATGACTCTTTAATTTTATATGGTCGTTTATTAGGAAAAAACTTTCTTTTTACAGGTGATATTGAAGCAGAAGGTGAAAAAACGTTACTTGAAAAATACCCAGACTTAAAAGTAGATATCTTGAAAGTGGGGCATCATGGATCCAAAGGATCCTCTACAGAAGATTTTCTAAATACAATATCAACGAAGGTTGCTTTGATTTCTGCTGGTAACAATAATGCTTTTAAGCATCCAAGCCCCGAAACTTTAGAACGGTTTAAAGAGCGACATGTCAAGGTTTATCGGACGGATCAACAAGGAGCCATACGATTTACTGGACGTAGTCAGTGGGAAATTGAGACTTGTCGCTAATAGAGTGATTTTTATATAGTAGAAATCTAAGAGCTTTTCTTCAATTTTAAAGATAAGATGGTATAATAGGTACATGATTGCAATCGAAAAAGTAAAGAAATTGTCAAAAGATAAACTAGGTCTTATAACCTTAGTTACAGGTGATGATTTAGGGCAATTCAGCCAGATTAAAGAGGAAGTTCTGAAAGCAATTGCTTATAATAAAGAGGACTTAGCCTACTCCTATTTTGATTTATCAGAAGGAGGATATTCTGAAGCAGAAATGGATTTACTAAGTCTTCCTTTTTTCGCTGATTCCAAAGTTGTCATCTTTGATCATTTCGTTGATATTACGACACAAAAAAAGAATCACCTGAAAGAAGATGAGCTTAAATCTTTCGAAAGTTATTTGGAGAAACCTCTAGGAACGACAAAGTTAATTATCTTTGCGCCTGGGAAGCTGGATGGAAAGAGACGTATCGTTAAGTTATTAAAGCGTGATGCGGAGGTTATTGAAGCGCTTCCTTTAAAAGAAGTAGAACTAAAGCAATATTTTCAGTCAAGGGGAAAAGAAATTGGGTTGATATTTGATAGTGGTGTTTTTGATAAGCTTCTTTTAAAATCCAATGGAGACTTTAGCGAGATAGCAAAAAATTTATTGTTTTTAAAAACATATAAGGGACAAGGTAATATCTCTTTAGAAGATGTCGATGAGGCAATTCCAAAAACACTTAATGATAATATTTTTGATTTATCGCGTTTTATTTTACAAGGAAGTAGTGATCAAGTAGCTGAATTGGTCCATGATCTCAGACTAGCTGGTGAAGATGAAATTAAATTGATTGCTATTTTGTTAGGACAATTTCGGCTATATTTACAAATTAAGTTGTTACTACAAGATAGTAAGAATGAGCAACAAATAGTCTTGGCTCTTTCTGATTTGATGGCACGGAGAGTTAACCCCTACCAAGTAAAATTCGCTATTCGTGATTCACAAAATTTAAGTATTGCTTATTTAGAAAAAATAGTGAAAGTATTGATTGAAACTGACTATCAAATTAAAAAAGGGGTCAATGATAAAACCTATTTATTTGATTTAGCCATCCTAAAATTGATGATTGGTTGAGGTCTAATTGGGAACTTATTCTAGTAGTCATACCTTATTTAGAATTAATCAAAATAGTTGAAAGCTCTATCAAATTAGGTTACTATAGTCTTATCAACAATGGAAAAGAGGAATACAAATGGCTATTATTTTACCTGAACTTCCCTATGCATATGATGCTTTAGAGCCCCAATTTGATAAAGAAACAATGATACTTCATCATGATAAACATCATGCAACCTATGTTGCTAATGCTAATGCGGCACTTGAAAAACATCCAGAACTTGGTGAAAACCTTGAAGAGCTTTTAGCAGATGTTTCAGCTATTCCTGAGGATATCCGTCAAGCTTTGGTTAATAACGGAGGTGGGCATCTCAATCATGCACTTTTTTGGGAAATACTCTCTCCAGAAAAAACTGAAGTGACTAGCGATGTGGCAAGTGCAATTGATGAGACATTTGGTTCCTTCGAGGCTTTTAAAGACGCTTTTACGACTGCAGCAACTAGCCGTTTTGGCTCGGGCTGGGCTTGGTTAGTCGTTAATAATGAAGGTAAACTAGAAGTTATGTCTACTGCGAATCAAGATACTCCAATATCTGAAGGGAAACACCCTATTTTGGGACTTGATGTTTGGGAACATGCCTATTATTTAAATTACCGTAATATTCGTCCAAACTATATCAAAGCCTTCTTTGAAATTATTAACTGGAATAAAGTTGATGAACTGTACAAAGCTGCTAAAGCTTAAACTGATGATAATTTATGAAGAACTGACCAAAAGGCCAGTTTTTTTTGCTTTAGAAATATATTTCTTTTTTTATATCATAGAAGTTTAAAGGGTTAGCTAATCAGGATTTATTTAAGCAATTTAAATAAGTCTAATTTTGTGTCTATCCCGTGGTCTTTTTGGTAAAATAATTCTTTGAAAACTCCAAACTTCTATTTTGTAATATAATTGACATATAATTGTCTAAAAAACGCAACATTCCCTTGATTTTTAATTAAAATAATATAAAATATAATTGAGAGGAGAATGGGGTTGCGTAAGAGAAGATTTTTTGAGGTTCCTCAAACAGTTAATATTGTTATGTTAGTTTTCTTGGTCATTGCTTTAGGTTTAGTAGTAACTGTGTCAGCTTTGGAAAAGGCTAAGACGCACCAAGTGACACAAGAAGTAAAAAAAGTAGTAAAGAAAAATGGTAATCGAGTAGAAAAATCAGCAGAAGCCAAAAAGGCTGTAATGGATGCTGACTTAGCCAGGATGAACGCTTTAGGTTTATATTATGAATATGATAAGCTAAGTTTGGTAGATACTGTCAAAGCCTATTTGGATGAATTTGGTATCGATCATTCTCAAGTAGCTTTTAGTTACAAAGACTTAGAATCTGGTAAAACCTTCTCAATGAATGATAGGCAACCGATGACTGCTGGTTCAACCTATAAACTTCCTCTTAATATGTTAGTTGTTGATGAGACAGAGAAAGGGAAATATAACCTTGAGCAACGTTTTGATATAACTAATACAACTTATGAGTATGACAGGGAACATATGGCATATGTTAATTAATTTGACGGGGCTATGTCTATCTCAGAAATGCAAGAGTACTCTTTACTGTATTCTGAAAACACTCCAGCTTATGCTTTGGCTGATCGTCTTGGTGGTATGGATAAGGCTTATAAAAAATTTGGTAGATATGGTAAGTCCAAATCAGAGATAAAAACGATACTTGAAGAGGGTAACAAGACGACAACAGAGTATTACATCCAAGTTCTAGATTATCTTTGGAAGCATAGAAATAAGTATAAGGATATCCTATATTATATTGGTGAATCATTTCCAGGAGACTATTATAAAACCTATTTGCCAAATATTACTATTTACCAAAAGCCTGGCTATGTGAGAGAAGCCTTGAATGTAGGGGCGATTGTCTGCGAAAAAAATCCTTACTTAATTGCTCTTTATACTGAAAACCTAGGAGGAAGTACAGAAGAATCCTTTGAAATTTCAGGAGAGGGTTATAATCAACTGGTCGGTCTTACCTATGTCATAAACGAGTGGCATCGTGTTAATCAAAATAAAGCCTAATTGCTGAATATTTAAAGTACCAATCTTAAATAAAAAATCATAAGCACCCATTAATGGGTGCTTATGATTTTTTATTTAACAAACATGGCATCACCAAAACTAAAGAAACGGTAATGTTCACTGATAGCGTGTTTATAAGCTTCCAAAACGAAATCACGCCCAGCAAAAGCTGAAACTAACATGACAAGGGTTGATTTTGGTAGGTGGAAGTTGGTTGAAAAAGCATCCACCACCGTAAAACGGTAACCTGGCTTAATGAATATATTAGTCCAACCAGAATCTGCTTGAATACCACCATTAAATTTGTTGCCAATTGTTTCAAGTGTCCGAATGGAAGTAGTACCAACAGCAACAACACGCCCACCGGCTTTTTTTACTTGGCGCAAAGTATTAGCTGCTTCCTCAGAAAGTTGGTAAAATTCAGAATGCATTTCGTGCTCATCAACATTATCTACTGAAACGGGGCGAAATGTTCCAAGCCCAACATGAAGAGTTAAGTAAACTAAATGAACTCCTTTTTCTTGAATTCTTTGGAGTAATTCCTGTGTGAAGTGTAAGCCTGCAGTGGGAGCAGCAGCAGATCCATTTTCCTTAGCATAAACAGTTTGGTAACGCTCAGAGTCGTCTAATTTTTCATGTATATATGGAGGAAGAGGCATTTCGCCAAGACTTTCTAAGACCTCTAGAAAAATTCCTTGATAAGAAAAGGAAACTATTCTACCACCATGATCTAGTTCTTTTATGACCGTTGCTTTTAAGCGACCATCGCCAAAACTGATGGTGCTACCTACTTTGAGACGTTTAGCAGGCTTAGCCAAAACTTCCCATTCGTCACCTTTGGTATTTTTGAGAAGAAGAAGTTCAACATGACCATGAGTATCTGGTTTTTCTCCATGAAGACGTGCTGGTAGAACACGAGTGTTGTTCATAACTAGAGCGTCTCCAGGATTAAGCTGGTCAATGATATGGTCAAAGTGACTGTCAACCATCTTTTTTGTTTTGTGATCGATAACTAGTAGTTTTGAACTGTCTCTTTGTTCAAGTGGTGTTTGTGCGATTAATTCTTCAGGTAATTCAAAATCAAAGTCGTTTGTATTCATTCTAGCTCCTTTAAGGGCTTTTCTCCTAGTGGATATAAACCCAATCCTAATTATTATATCACGTGAGGATACCTACGTCATTATAGAAAGTTTAAAAATAAGGAGCTTGACAAAAATTGGTATATACCATATAATAAAACTATAAAAGGTCTATACCAATAAAAGGAGATAAAATGAAAGTAATTCATGTAAAGAATCAAGAGGAAGGTGGGCAAGTTGCTTTCTCACTATTAAAAGAAGCTATGTCTAATGGGGCTAAAACCTTAGGATTAGCAACAGGTAGTACACCACTTGCTTTTTACCAAGAAGTTGTAGCAAGTGATCTAGATTTTTCTGAGATGACAAGTATCAATTTAGATGAATATGTTGGTTTGCCAAAGGAACATTCTCAAAGCTATGACTATTTTATGAAGGAGCATTTGTTTAATGCGAAACCGTTCAAGAAGAGTTTCTTACCAAATGGCTTAGCAACTAATCTAGCAGAAGAAACTAAGGCTTATGATAAGGTTATTGCGAATCATCCTATTGACTTCCAAATCTTGGGAATTGGACGCAATGGGCATATCGGATTTAATGAACCTGGGACTTCTTTTGAAATGACAACGCACGTTGTGAATCTTGAAAAGTCAACCATTGAGGCCAATAGTCGTTTCTTCGAGAGTATTAATGATGTACCAAAACAAGCAATATCTATGGGAATTGCCTCTATTATGTTATCCAAAACAATTGTGTTGATGGCTTTTGGCAAAGACAAAGCAGAAGCAATCAAAAAAATGGTTTCTGGTCCAGTTAGTGAAGACTTACCAGCTTCAATTTTGCAAAAGCACAAAAATGTGATTGTCATTGTTGATAAAGAGGCAGCGTCAGAATTATCCAAATCTTAATCTCCAGATTCCTAAGCGAAAGGAGGCTATCCTGCCTTTCTTTCGTTTTTTTGTGTTAAACTATAACTATGCGTTTAGACAAATTGTTAGAATCTTGTCAGGTTGGTTCCAGAAGGCAAGTAAAAAAATTAATTAGTACTAAAAAAATTACTATTGACGATAGAATAGCCATTGGAGGTCGCCAAAATGTCGATCCAGGACTTCAAACGATTATAGTGGATGGTAAAATATTGCAGGCAAAAGGTCATCATTATTTTCTTCTCAATAAACCCAGAGGGGTTGTCTGTGCATTAAAAGATAGAGAGCACCCAACTGTTATTGATTGTTTAATAGAAGCTGATCGATTTCCTAGTCTCTATCCTGTAGGCCGCTTGGACAGAGATACTGAAGGTTTAGTATTGTTAACGGATAATGGTCCCCTCGGTTTTCGGATGTTACATCCAAAACATCATGTTGACAAAAGTTATTATGTTGTCGTTAATGGTTTTTTAGGAGATGATCTCCTATCATTCTTCAGGTCTGGAGTTGTCTTTTTTGATGGAACAGTCTGTAAAGCTGCAGCTGTCGAGATTTTATCAGCTCGGGAAAAGCGATCGGTGGCTATGGTAACACTCTCTGAAGGGAAATTTCACCAAATTAAAAAAATGTTTTTAGCATATGGGGTCAAGGTCATCTATCTGAAGCGAATTACTTTTGCTGAATTTTCTCTTGGGAATCTCGCAGAAGGTGAGTATAGAACATTAACAGATCAGGAAAAGGCTATTGTGAAGCAGTACTTAGAGTGAGAAAAAATATCACATGAAAAAATTCACAATCCTTGAAAAATATTAAAAGTGTCTATATACTGAGTAGGTAATATTTTTAAGGAGAATAGTAATGCCAAAAAAATTATCAACTAAATGGGCAATCCTGTCCATTTCCCTTTTTTTGATGTCTCATTTAGCGATAGCCCCAGCTATTCCTAAATTATATCAATTATACCACCAGTCAAATCCTCATATTGGGCTAGCTTCAGTGGAAACCTTGGTGACAATTCCTGCGATGATGATTACTATATTTGTTATCCTCAGTAATTTTGTCGTTGCGAAAATTGGTAAAAAGAATACCATTAAGCTAGGTTTAATCCTTATCTTACTTTCAGGGCTTGGTTCTTTTTTAACAAGACAATTTGTTATTGTTTTGATTTGTCGTTTGCTTTTGGGGATTGGAATTGGCCTTTATAATTCTCTTTCGATAAGTATTATCAGCGATTTTTACGAGGGTGATGAGCGTGCTAATATGATTGGTTTTAGGACAGCAACTTTAAATATTGGTAAAGCTTTGACTACCTTTATTGTTGGGCTAGCTTTATTGATTGGTGTAAATTATACTTATCTTATTTACTTGTTAGTTATTCCTGTTTATTTCTTTTTCAATGCAAAGGTTCCTGAACTTGAAAATGAGCTAGTCTCTGTACGAGCTGCTCGTCTGTTTAATCGCCAAATTGCGGTATTAATGTTAATTACTTTCTTGGTTGGTATTGCCTATATTGGGGCAACAGTAAAAATTCCAACTTTGTTGGTCACTAAGTATCATTATTCTAGCTTTTTTGCTAGTAATATGTTGACGCTGTTAGCATTCTCAGGCATTTTTAGTGGTTTTCTTTTTGGTCAGTTAGCAAAAGTGTTGCAAGAAAAAACTCTGCTAGTCATGTTGAGCATGATGGCGGCTGGAAATTTAATTTTCACCTTTGGGAATTTGCCAATTCTCTTTTTCATAGCTGCTTTTCTAATAGGAGCTAGCTTTGTAGGAACTATGTCATCAGTCTTCTATTTTATTGCTAAGCATTTTGGTAAGGAACACAATCATTTTATTACCAGCTTGGCTATTACCGCTGGCAACATTGGTGTAATCTTAACGCCTATTATTTTAACAAAACTACCATCAGCTTTACATTTGGAAGCTTTTGTGACACCTTTTGCTATTAGCGTTGGTCTGATGGTCGTCAGCTTGTTACTCTATCCACTTTTGAAAAAAGACTAAAAGTGTTGAGCTATCTTAGGATAGCTCATTTTTTTCGAATAAAAAGGTAGGGAAAAGAGGAGGAATTGATGCTAAAAGCCGTAGACAGTTATGGGAAGACAATCTCCTTATTAGAAAAAGTTCCGGATAAGGGAGATTATTATTGTCCATTATGCCGAGGGAAGCTTTGCTTAAAAAAGGGAAAAGTGATACGCCCTCATTTTGCTCATCTGAATTTACGTGATTGTCAATTTTTTCAGGAAAATGAGTCGGTTGAACATCTCACTTTAAAGGCTTTGGTCTACAATGCCTTACGGCCACTACACAATGTAGAAATTGAAAAATACATTGAGACATGTGGCCAGGTTTCAGATATTATGGTCAATCATAAGTTAGCTCTTGAGATTCAATGTAGCCCCTTGCCAATAGAGCGTTTAATGGTGAGGACTAGTTCTTACCAGGAAAAAGGAATTTTTGTTCGGTGGCTCTTAGGACAAAAGCTTTGGTTGAAGAATAAATTGACTGCTTTGCAAAAGCAATTTTTATATTATTCTAAAACTTATGGTTTTCATCTCTGGGAATTGGATGTCAAAAAGCGAGAAATCCGACTACAGTATATGATCCATCTTAATCTCTTTGGGAAAGTGTATTTCCAAACAGAAACTTATTCCTTAACTCATGATTTACTAGCTGTTTTGAGATTACCATATAAGGGAATTCCTGCCAAAAAAATGAAGATTTACATGCAAGATAAAGTAAAGTTAAGCATTCAAAAAGCTCTTCGAAAGAAAAATGCTTATTGGATGAAAGAGCAAGAAAAAGCTTATTTAAAAGGGGATAATTTATTAGCGAGACAAACAGAAGAGTTCTATCCTCAAATCTACCCTCCACGGTCAGATGTCGGCTTTTGTCAGATTAAAATGGATTATCTATCAGACTATCGGCGCTTTTGCTGTTATTACAAGAATATTAAGAATAAGAAGGTGCAAACGATTCATCCTCCACTCTTTTATGATAAAATAGGGGAAAAGAAAATTTAGGAGGTTATGATGGCAGATAATAGAAGTCATTTGGAAGAAAAGTACACATGGGATTTGACTACTATCTTTGATAGTGATCAAAGATGGGAAACGGAAGTTAATGCCTTAAAAATAGACTTAGAAAAGGCTCAGTCTTTAGCTGGACAGCTTTTAGACTCAGCGAAAAATTTATTAGAAACAACGGAAGTCCAATTGGATTTGTCAAGACGTATTGAAAAGGTCTATGTCTACGCTCATATGAAAAATGATCAAGATACGACAGTTGCAAAATACCAGGAATATCAATCAAAAGCATCAGCTTTATATGCAAAATTTAGTGAAGTTTTTTCGTTTTATGAGCCAGAATTCATGACTATTCTTCCGAACCAATTTGATGAATTTCTTAAGGAAGAACCTAAATTGGAAGACTATCATCACTTCTTTGAAAAACTTCTTAAAAATAAAGAACATGTTCTTAGTCAAGCTGAGGAAGAACTTCTAGCAGGAGCTCAAGAAATTTTTAACGGTGCCGAAGAGACCTTTGGACTTTTAGATAATGCTGATATCCAATTTCCAATTATCAAAGATGAAAAAGGACAAGATGTTGAAATTACGCACGGTAATTTTATCCACTTGATGGAATCTAAAGATCGTCAAGTTCGTCAAGCTGCTTATGAAGCCTTATACAGTACCTATGAACAATTTCAACATACTTATGCTAAAACACTCCAAACTAATGTTAAGGTAAACAATTATAAGGCACGCGTTCATCATTATGAATCTGCCCGTCAAGCTGCTATGACCGCAAACTTTATTCCCGAAACAGTTTACGATACCCTTCTAGAAGTTGTTAACCGTAAGCTTCCATTATTACATCGGTATTTAGAATTAAGAAAAAAAATATTAGGTTTAGAGAGTTTAAAAATGTATGATGTCTACACACCGCTATCTCAAACCGACCTATCTGTCAATTATGACCAAGCTTTGGAAAAAGCTGAAAAAGTCTTATCTATTTTTGGAAAAGAGTATAGTGACTATGTTCACCAAGCCTTTTCGGAAAGATGGATTGATGTTCATGTCAATAAAGGGAAAAGATCCGGGGCTTATTCAGGTGGGTCTTACGACACTAAAGCTTTTATGCTGTTAAACTGGCAGGATAATTTAGACAACCTCTATACCTTGGTGCATGAGACAGGCCATAGTTTGCATTCAACTCTAACACGAAAAAACCAACCTTATGTCTATGGGGATTACAGTATTTTCTTGGCAGAGATTGCTTCAACAACAAATGAAAACATCTTAACAGAGGCTTTATTGAAAGATGTTACAGATGAAAAAGAACGCTTTGCTATTCTAAATAATTACTTGGATGGCTTTAGAGGAACTATTTTCCGCCAAAGTCAATTTGCTGAATTTGAACATGCTATTTATCAAGCTGACCAAAATGGTGATGTCTTAACAAGTGATTATCTAAATCACTTATATGCACAGTTGAATGAAAAATATTACGGTTTAGCTAAAGAAGATAACTATTATATTCAATATGAGTGGGCACGTATTCCTCATTTCTATTATAATTATTATGTTTATCAATATGCTACAGGTTTTGCGGCAGCAAGTTATTTAGCAAACAAGATTGTTCATGGCCAACAAAAGGATATTGATAACTATTTGTCTTATCTAAAAGCCGGTAATTCTGATTATCCATTGAATGTTATAGCAAAAGCAGGCGTGGACATGACCAACGAAGCTTATTTAGAAGATGCCTTTACTATTTTTGAAGAACGTCTTACAGAATTAGAGGCTCTAGTCGAGAAAGGTGTTCATTTATAAAAAAATATTTGATAATTCTTTCGCCTAGAAAATATGTTTATATGGAGACTATTTTGCTTAAAAACAAGGAGCGATAAATGGGGAAATGGGTTATTTTTGATATGGATGGTGTTATCGTAGACTCGGAGTATATTTTCTTATCAAGTAAAACAGAAATGTTGTTAGATCGAGGAATTAACACAGATGAGACGTATCAATATCAGTTTATGGGGACAACTTTTGATTACATGTGGCGTGTGATGAAAGAAGAGTGCCAACTTGCTGATTCGGTAGAAGAATTAATTGCAGAGATGAATAATAGACGAGAAGAGATTATAGCTAGAGATGGTGTCAGAGCTGTTAAAGGTATTAAAGAGTTAGTAACTTACTTAGTAGATTTGGGTTACCAACTAGCAGTAGCATCTTCTTCCCCGAAAGCTGATATTAATCATAATCTGTCAGAATTAGGTCTCACGCAGTATTTTACGGTCACTGTAAGTGGTGAAGAAGTGGCTCGTTCAAAACCAGCACCAGACGTTTTTCTTAGAGCAGCAGAATTACTGGGTGCGATTCCAGAAGCAACATTTGTCTTTGAAGATACCAGAAATGGTAGTTTAGCAGCTAAAGCGGCAGGAATGATTTGTTTTGGTTTTGTAAATCCAGATTATCCTAAGCAAGATATGACAGCTTGTGATGAAGTTTTCGAAAAATTTGAGGATTCCTATTGTTTCTTTCGCTAAGTGTTTTTTGTTATTTGGCTATTTAGGTAAAAAGTAGATGCCAACCCCTCATTAGGATTAGTGGTGGTTGACACTAAAAGTTTTTTGAGCGGGGATAATGGAAGCTAAGTACTTCACACTTCTTGACACTGCTTGATAGACTGTGATATGCTAAATTTATGGTTGAATCGTATAGTAAAAATGCAAATCACAATATGCGTCGTCCGGTTGTGAAAGAAGAAATTGTTGACTTTTTAAGAAATAGGCAAGCACCTAATACAGGTTTTTTAGCTGATATCGAGGCTTTTGCGCATCGCGAAAATATTCCTATCATTCAGCATGAAGTGGTGGCTTATTTTCGTGTCTTGTTGCAAGCCTTACAGCCGAAAGACATCCTTGAAATTGGGACTGCAATTGGCTTTTCGACCTTGTTGATGGCTGACACGCTTCCTCATGCGAGGATAAAAACAATTGATCGCAATCCAGAGATGATCAGTTTAGCCAAAGATAATTTTTCTAAACATGATTATCGCAAACAAATTACCCTTTTAGAGGGGGATGCAGTAGATATTATTGGACAGATAGACCAGCAATTTGACTTTGTTTTTATAGATTCTGCAAAATCTAAATACATTGTATTTTTACCAGAAATCTTAAAGCGCTTAAAGAGAGGTGGTATTATTATCTTTGACGATGTTTTCCAAGGGGGAGACATTGCTAAGCCGATTGAAGAGGTTAGGCGAGGTCAGAGAACTATTTATCGAGGACTTCATAGATTGTTTGAGGCTACTTTAAATCATCCTGGTCTAAGTTCAAGTTTGATTCCACTTAGCGATGGCCTTTTGATGGTACGCAAAAATCAGGAATGTGTCGATTTAGTTGATTAAGTAATATTTAAGAAATTATGTTATAATGATTTGGTTAAAGATAAAGAAGGAGCACATTAAAAATGAAAAAATCGAATAAGCTAGTTACAGGATTTGTAACTTTGGCTTCTGTAATGACCTTGGCTGCATGTAGTTCAACTAATGATAGTACCAAAGTTGTTACGATGAAGGGTGACACCATTACTGTTACTGACTTTTATAAGGAAGCTAAAACATCAACTGCTGCTCAGCAGTCAATGTTAAGTTTGATTATGTCTCGTGTTTTTGAACAAGAATACGGAAAGAAAGTTTCTGATAAAAAAGTAGAAGAATCATATAACAAGACAGCTAAGCAATATGGTTCATCATTCTCAGATGCTCTTGGTCAGGCTGGATTAACAACTGAAACTTATAAAAAACAAATTCGTACAACAATGTTAGTAGAGTACGCTGTTAAGCAAGAAGCAAAAAAAGAATTAATAGAAGCGAATTATAAGAAAGCTTTTGAGTCTTATAGCCCAGAAATGACAACTCAAGTTATTATTATGGATGATGAAGCCAAAGCTAAAAAAGTGTTAGAAGAAGTTAAAGCTGAAGGTGCTGATTTCTCTAAAATAGCTAAAGAAAATACTGTTGAATCAGCTAAAAAGATTGATTTCACTTTTGACTCAGCGGGAACTGATTTACCATCAGATGTTATTTCTGCTGCAGGTAAGCTAAATGAAGGTGCTAAATCCGAATTGCTCACTGTTATGGATCCGTCAACTTATCAGAAAAAATACTATATCGTAAATATGGTTAAGAAATCTGAGAAAAAATCGGACTGGAAAGAGTACAAAAAACGCTTAACAGAAATCATCATGAAATCAAAAGAAAATGATACGGCTTTCCAAAATAAGGTTATCTCTAAAACTTTGGACAAAGCCAACGTTAAGATTAAAGACAAAGCCTTTGCTAATATCTTGTCACAATTTGCTTCTAACAAAGGTAAAGGTGGAATTTCTTCAACAGTAGGTAAAAAATAATTAAGGTTTGACCCGACTAAAAAAAGAAGTTATAATAAGACCATTAAGAATTGCTAATAATTAGGATTTTCACCAGAAAAGTGACGGTTGATGCGAGTCATGATTATTCTTATTAGCATGCTACTTAATAAATACAATTACATATAACAATAAAGATAATGACAAGTTCATTGAATGGAGGTGGTACCGCGGTTTTCGCCCTCTATACAGTGCACTTGTCTTTTATCTTGATTAGGAAAAAAGGAAGGAAAGAAAGTTTTAAGACAAAAAGATGAGTTCAAACTCAATGAAACATTTTTAAAATGTGGTGAGTGAATCTTCTTGTAACAATTACTCCTTGTTGAGGAACTTTCTAACATGTAACAATGAAAACTTTAACATCTGCAGAAATTCGTCAAATGTGGTTAGATTTTTGGAAATCAAAAGGTCATGCTATTGAGCCTTCAGCTAACCTTGTTCCGGTAAATGATCCTACGCTGCTCTGGATTAACTCGGGAGTCGCTACTTTAAAAAAATATTTTGATGGTTCTGTAATTCCTGAGAATCCAAGAATTACAAATGCTCAAAAATCTATACGTACAAATGATATTGAAAATGTAGGCAAGACGGCTCGTCATCATACTATGTTTGAGATGCTGGGCAATTTCTCTATTGGAGATTATTTCCGTGATGAGGCTATTGAATGGGGGTTTGAACTCCTAACAAGTCCAGAATGGTTTGATTTTCCAAAAGATAAACTTTATATGACTTATTATCCAGCAGATACTGATTCTTACAATCGTTGGGTTGCGTTGGGTGTAGACCCAAGTCACTTAATTCCTTTAGAGGAAAACTTCTGGGAAATTGGTGCGGGTCCTTCAGGTCCAGATACTGAGATTTTCTTTGATCGTGGCCCAGCCTTTGACCCAGAAAACATTGGGATCCGTCTTTTGGAAGAGGATCTTGAAAATGATCGTTACATCGAAATTTGGAATATTGTTTTGTCTCAATTCAATGCTGATCCTGATGTGCCTCGTTCTGAATATAAAGAACTTCCTAATAAGAATATTGATACTGGTGCAGGTTTAGAACGCCTAGTTGCCGTGATGCAAGGGGCTAAGACAAATTTTGAAACTGACCTCTTCATGCCGATTATTCAAGAAGTTGAGAAACTCTCCGGTAAAGATTATGATCCAGATGGCGATAATATGAGCTTTAAGGTTATTGCTGATCATATTCGCGCTCTTTCATTTGCGATTGGCGATGGGGCCCTACCTGGGAATGAAGGTCGCGGCTATGTGCTTCGTCGGTTGCTTCGTCGTGCAGTCATGCATGGTCGTCGATTAGGAATTACCAAGACTTTCCTTTACAAATTGGTTGTGACAGTTGGTCAAATCATGGAATCTTATTATCCTGAAATTCTTGAAAAACGTGATTTTATCGAAAAGATTGTTAAACGTGAGGAGGAAACTTTTGCCCGTACTATTGATGCCGGATCAGGTCATTTGGATCAATTGCTAGCGCAGTTAAAAGAAGAGGGCAAAGATACGCTTGAAGGAAAAGATATCTTTAAATTATACGATACCTATGGTTTCCCACTAGAATTAACTGAGGAAATGGCAGAAGATGCAGGTTATAAGATTGATCAAGAAGGCTTCAAAGCTGCTATGAAAGAACAACAAGATCGTGCGCGTGCAGCTGTTGTAAAAGGTGGCTCAATGGGGATGCAAAATGAAACCTTAGCAGGTATTGTTGAACCGTCAGAATTTTCCTATAAAGAAGAAACCTTAGACGCTAAACTTTCAGTTATTATCGTGGATAACGAACGTAGCGATATGGTTTCTGAAGGTCAAGCTCTACTTGTTTTTGATCGTACACCGTTTTATGCGGAGATGGGTGGACAAGTGGCAGACCACGGTGTTATAAAAAATGCAAGTGGCGATATACTTGCCAAAGTGATTGATGTGCAAAAAGCACCAAATGGGCAGGCACTACATACTGTTGAAGTCTTTGCAAGTCTTTCAGTTGCTGCTATCTATACTTTAGAAATCGACCATAAACGTCGCTATGCTGTTGAGAAAAATCATACGGCAACCCATTTATTACATGCTGCCTTACATCATGTTATTGGCCAACATGCAACTCAGGCGGGTTCATTGAATGAAGAAAGCTTCCTACGTTTTGATTTTACACATTTTGAAGCGGTCACAGCAGAGGAACTCCGTCGAATTGAAGAAGAAGTTAATCAGCAAATTTGGAACGCTATTACCGTTAAAACGATTGAAACAGATGTTGACACAGCTAAATCAATGGGAGCAATGGCTTTATTTGGTGAAAAATATGGCAAGGTTGTCCGTGTTGTTAAAATTGGTGATTATTCAGTTGAACTTTGCGGTGGGACTCACCTTAACAACACATCAGAAATCGGTCTCTTTAAAATTGTCAAAGAAGAGGGAATTGGATCAGGAACACGTCGGATTTTAGCCCTAACAGGTCAACAAGCTTTTGAGGCTTTCCGTCAACGCGAAGATGCCCTTAAAGAAATTGCTGCTAATTTAAAAGCCCCACAATTAAAAGAAGTTCCTGCTAAAGTTGCTAGCCTTTCTGAACAGGTTCGTGACTTGCAAAAAGAAAATTATGAGCTCAAAGAAAAGGCTGCAGCGGCACAAGCTGGAGACCTCTTTAAAGAGGTTAAGGAAGTAAATGGCCACAGATACATTGCGACCGAGGTTTCTGTAGCAGATGCTGGTGCATTGCGAACTTTTGCTGATAACTGGAAGCAAAAAGATTATTCTGATATCTTAGTTCTAGTTGCTGCCATTGGTGAAAAAGTAAATGTACTAGTTGCGAGCAGAGATAAGGCTGTTCACGCTGGTAATCTCATTAAGAATTTGGCACCAATTGTTTCTGGCCGTGGTGGAGGGAAACCTGATATGGCTATGGCAGGTGGTTCTGATGCGAGCCAAATCTCAGCTTTGCTATCAGCAGTTCCAAACTTCTTGAAATAATAAGTGCTTACACAATTGTTTCTTATGTACTGAAAATAAGGTATGATGTGCTATAAACAAGGACATCATACCTTTTGTCATTTTGAAATTGATTCTATTAGCCCTAAGAACTTTTTGTTCTAGTTTGGAGAGGGTTTGATTAGGCTTTAATGTGTTTAATATCATAGAAAACTCCCATTAGAAGTTAGGTTATGTCTAACTTCTAATGGGAGTTGATAATAATTTTAGTTGTAGTAGTCAAGCAATCTTAGCTTGAAGTTTTCATATTTAATAAAGAAGCACCTATTTTTTGAAAAAATAGTGCTGACAAAATGGCAATGGCTATAGGTAAAGCATTCCAAAGGGGTTGATTAGTAATTTCAAGTAAGAAAAAGACTGCTGCTACTGGGATATTGTTGATGATTGCTAAGAAAATGGCAGCTCCAATAATAATAGCAAATGAAATTGAAATATTCGGTAGGTAGGAATTCCAAGCTTGAGCTGCTAGTAAACCAAGTCCCCCTCCCATCATCATGGAAGGAGCTATTCTACCTCCGAAAGCTCCAGCATAAAAAGTGATAAAAACAGCGACAGCCTTTGCTATTAATAGGCCACTGGCATAAGAAAAGTCATAGTTAGCATGGATAAAATAGAGTAATCCAGCTTTGCCATTCCCTAAAATGTGGGGGAAAAAGATACTAAGAATTGCTACAAATACAAATGAGCCTATGACCCAATAAAGATAAGTAGGGCTTGTTAAATTTCTCTTTGGGCTAATCTTAAGCAGGTATTTATAGCAAAAAATAATGATGGCAACTAAGAAACCAAAAAGAGGAGCCCATAAGAGTAAGTAGCTATTCCAATGTAAGGGACTTAGTTTGTATTGAATGACATTTCCTGACAACAGTCTAACAGTCCATACAGCCATAAATGACGTGATGGTAGCTGATAAAAAATGACGCTTTGTCCATTTTAAGAGAACATTCTCCATAATAAAAATAGTTGTTGCTAAGGGAGCATTATAGACCGCACCTAAGGCAGCTCCAGATGCGCAGGCTAACAGAAGCCTTATCTCTTTGTTTTTAAGTTGGAAAAATTGTAACCAACTTGCAGTGAGAGCAACTGAGACTTCGCGGGAAGCGCCTTCACGTCCTAATGGTGAGCCCATAGAAACAGTCACTAACTGTAACATTCCATGACAAAAAGAGGAGGTTGGGTAGACTTTCTCATTATCTTGGACAATTGCTTTAATCGTTTTAAAGGGTTTAAAATATTTTGTCAAAGCTTGCCAACCAAAAGCAGCAATAATTCCCGCAAAAATGACACTGATAGCGCGGCGAATAGGCGCTACTTTTGCAATTTCTGAACTAAATGTGCCTGAGTGATAACCAAAACTAATAGCTTGAATGAGGTGGATAAGAACAGTTAATATACTAGCAACGACTCCTGCTGTAATACCAGTTAAGAGAAGTAGTCCCAGCCACCTGAGCTGTTCTTCTATTGATTTCTTCATAGTATTATTATAGCAGAAGCTAGTAGCCATTAAAAGATATGTCCATCAAGAAGGACAAATAGAAGAGAGAATTTTTAGATGGAAAAAAAGGAACTGAGATGATTTATCTTAGTTCCTTTTCTATTATTTCTATTTTTAATATGGCTTAGCGCCCCATGTTATAGTCATCATCTTGCATAGCTTCTACTGAGCCTAACAAATAACCGTTTCCGACTTGAGAAAAGAAGTCATGGTTTGAAGTTCCAGTAGAAATACCATTCATAACGATTGGATTCACGTCATTTGCAGTATCAGGGAAAAGAGGATCTTGTCCTAGATTCATAAGAGCCTTGTTAGCGTTGTAACGTAAGAAAGTCATGACCTCATCAGTCCAGCCAACTTGATCATAAAGAGTTTTAGTGTAATTTTCTTCATTTTCATAGAGTTGGTAGAGAAGATCATACATCCATTCTCTGAAGGATTCTTGTTCTTCTTCACTTAATTCGTTAAATCCGAGCTGGAATTTATAACCAATGTAGGTTCCGTGGACGGATTCATCACGAATAATTAACTTGATGATTTCGGCTACATTTGCTAGTTTATTATTTCCTAAATAGTAAAGAGGGGTAAAAAAGCCAGAATAAAAGAGAAAAGTTTCTAGGTAAGTTGAGGCAACTTTCTTCTGTAAGGCGTCTCCATTTGCATAGATGTCATTAATGATTTTTGCTTTTTTCTGCAAGAATTCATTATTATTAGTCCATTCAAAAATATCTTCAATTTCTTTTTTGGTATTCAATGTTGAGAAAATTGAAGAGTAGGATTTAGCATGAACAGATTCCATAAACTGAATGTTATTTAAAACAGCTTCTTCATGAGGAGTTCTAATATCCGCTCGGATAGCCTCAACACCTGTTTCGGATTGCATAGTATCAAGTAAGGTTAGACCACCAAAAACTTTACCGACTAAATCTTTTTCTTGATCGGAAAGCTTGCGCCAGTCATCCAAATCGTTTGATAGAGGTATTCGTGTATCGAGCCAGAATTGTTCTGTTAATTTTTCCCAAGTCGATTTATCGATTACATCTTCGATTTCATTCCAATTTATTGCTTCATAATAGGTTGTCATTGTATAGGTTCTCCTAAAAGAGTATTATCAAGATATAAACCAGTAATCCATTCTTGAGTAGATTACTGGTAGTTTCATTTTTCAACTGAAAGTGAGTTCTTATTTAATGATGTTAGGATTTTCCTTTCACCACTAGATAACACATGATTCACATTGGTTTGCGCCAACTTCTTCACCATCATCAGTAAAGGTACGAACATAATAGATTGATTTAATACCTTTATTAAAGGCATAGTTACGAAGAATAGAAAGATCACGGGTTGTTTGCTTACTTTCTGTTTTCCACTCATAAATCTCTTTTGGTAGTTCACTACGAAGGAAAAGTGTCAAAGATAAGCCTTGATCAACGTGTTGTGTCGCAGCGGCGTAGACATCGATCACCTTACGCATATCCATATCGTAAGCAGAAGTGTAATAAGGAATTGTGTCAGTTGATAGGCCGTTTGCTGGGTAGTAAATTTTACCAATTTTTTTCTCTTGACGTTCTTCAATCCTTTGAGTTATAGGATGAATAGAAGCAGAGCAGTCATTAATATAGGAGATGGAACCATTAGGGGCAACTGCTAAACGGTTTTGGTGATAGAGACCGTCTTTTTGCACAGCTTGACGAAGAGATTCCCAGTCGGATGCTTGAGGAATAAAATGGTTCTTGAAGAGCTCTTTAACCAAGTCTGATTTAGGAACAAATTCTCCGGTCACATATTTATCAAAGTAAGTTCCATCGGCATATTTTGACTTTTCAAAACCGATAAAGGTTGTGTGACGCTCACGAGCTATATTATTTGATTCTACCAAGGTCCAGTAATTCATCAACATAAAGTAGATGTCAGTAAATTCTACCGACTCTGGACTGCCGTATTCAATGTGGTTCTGTGCTAGGAAGGAATGTAGCCCCATAGCCCCAAGTCCAAAGGTGTGTGCTTGTTGGTTACCATTTTTGATCGTTGGCACAGCTTCAATATGAGAAGAATCTGTAACGTAAGTCAAGGCTCTAGTCATAGCTTTAATGGAGCGACCAAAATCTGGAGAAGTCATCATATTAAGAATATTAGTTGAGCCAAGGTTGCAAGAAATATCTGTACCTAATTCAAGAAACTCTTGAGCATCGTTAATGACACTTGGTTTTTGGACTTGTAAAATCTCTGAACAGAGATTACTCATAATGATTTTTCCGTCAATCGGATTAGTTTTATTTGCTGTGTCAATATTGATGATGTAGGGGTAGCCTGATTCTTGTTGTAATTTTGAAATTTCAGTCTCTAAATCACGAGCACGTAATTTGGTCTTTGTAATCTTAGGATTAGCTACTAATTCGTCGTATTTTTCAGTAATATCAATGTAATTGAAAGCAATACCATATTCACGTTCAATGTCATATGGACTAAACAAGTACATGTCGTCATTGTTGCGAGCTAATTCGTAAAATTTATCAGGAACAGTTAGTCCAAGTGACAAGGTTTTTACTCGAACTTTTTCATCGGCATTTTCTTTTTTAGTTGATAGAAAAGCGATAATATCTGGGTGGAAAATATTGAGGTAGACAACGCCAGCTCCTTGTCTTTGACCTAATTGGTTAGAGTATGAAAAGCTATCTTCAAACAGTTTCATAACAGGAACGACGCCAGAAGCAGCACCTGCATAGCCTTTAATAGGTGCACCAGCCTCGCGAAGGTTTGATAAACTAATACCTACGCCACCTCCAATTCGAGATAATTGCAAAGCTGAATTGATAGAGCGACCAATTGAATTCATGTCATCAGTAACTTGAATGAGGAAGCAAGAAACCAATTCTCCACGACGACTACGACCAGCATTCAAAAAAGAAGGAGTTGCTGGCTGATATCGTTGATTAATCATTTCAATTGCTAAATCTTTTGCTAGGTCTTCACTACCATCAGCATAGTAGAGGGCATTGAACATTACGCGATCTTCAATGCTTTCTAGGTAAAGGTCACCATCATTTGTTTTCAAAGCATACTGTTGGTAGAATTTATAAGCAGCCATAAAGGATTTAAAGCGGAAATTTTCTGATTTTAGGATGGCAGCTAACTCTTCGATAAATTCTGGCTGGTATTTCTGAATAAACGCAGTTTCAATATAGTCATTTTCTATTAAGAACGTAACCTTATCAGTAATAGATGAAAACTGTTTTGTATTTGGTAGCACATTCTCTTTAAAAAAAGCTTTCAGAGCTTCTTTGTCTTTGTTTAAGGGAATTGTCCCATTAACAGGACGGTTAATTTCGTTATTTAGGCGAAAATAAGAGATATCACCAATATCTTTAAGACTCATAAAAAAACTTCCTTACTACTTAAATAATTTCTTTTAATTTTGCTGGCTGGAATCCTGAGAAAACCATCTGATCACTCTCGATAACAGGAGCAGCAGTAAATCCTAAACTTTTAACATACTCAATTTTTTCAGGGTGTTCATCAATGTTAATTTCTTGAAAATTTGCTCCGTTTTGTTCTAAGAATTTTTTTGTCATTTTACATTGCATACAGTTATTTTTTGAATAAAGTGTAATCATAAATAATTTCTCCTTTGGTATTTTCGATACTCTAATAGCATATAAAAATTGTATTTAAAAAGCAAGATTTTTCTCTTAAAAAAACACAATATTTTGGGGTTGTTGTTTAGACGTGTCACTATATATTGTGTGAATATTGATCTAGACTAGTACCTACGAAGATGGAGGGAACACTTCTTTCTCAAATAGCCGAAAAAATAGTTGGCACAATGTGTTTCTACGGAACTATGGCTATAGCAATCATTTAAAATTAATTGCTGCTAAAAAAGAGCAGAAAATGTATTTTAGGAAAATCTATATACAGAAAATTTCATGAAAATTTACTATTAAGGAGTGGAAGGTTTGAGGTTAGAGATAAAGATAAGAGAGAAAATTTCTAATAGAGATAAGCATTTAAGCTAGATTGGAGGTATATGAAAATTTTAGGAAAACTTTTAGAGCTTTTCCTTGTTAGAAGATTTAATCTTGAAAATAAAAAGACAATATGCTATAATCTGTTATTGTAAGGGTTACCATGTGGCGACTCGAAAATACACAACTATTAAAGGAGAACCATACTATGGCTTCAAAAGATTTTCACATTGTTGCGGAAACAGGAATTCACGCACGTCCAGCAACATTACTAGTTCAAACAGCTAGCAAATTTGCATCAGACATCACTTTAGACTATAAAGGTAAAGCTGTTAACTTAAAATCAATCATGGGCGTAATGAGCCTTGGTGTTGGTCAAGGAGCTGATGTTACAATCACTGCTGAAGGTGCTGACGCTGATGACGCTATCGCAGCTATCGAAGACACAATGACAAAAGAAGGATTGGCTTAAGATTATGACAGAAATGCTTAATGGAATCGCAGCTTCAGATGGTGTTGCCGTTGCCAAAGCATATCTACTCGTTCAACCGGATTTGTCGTTTGAGACTATTACAGTCCAAGATACAAACGCAGAAGAAGCTCGCCTTGATGTAGCATTACAAGCTTCACAAGACGAGCTTTCTGTTATTCGTGAGAAAGCAGTAGAGAGCTTAGGAGAAGAAGCAGCATCAGTTTTCGATGCCCATTTAATGGTTTTAGCTGATCCTGAAATGATTAGCCAGATTAAAGAGACTATTCGTGCAAAACAAACTAATGCAGAAACTGGACTAAAAGAAGTAACGGATATGTTTATCACAATCTTTGAAGGTATGGAAGATAACCCATACATGCAAGAACGTGCTGCTGATATTCGTGACGTTGCCAAACGCGTATTGGCACACCTTTTAGGTGTTAAATTACCAAATCCTGCTACAATTGATGAAGAGTCAATTGTTATTGCACATGATTTGACTCCTTCTGATACAGCACAATTAAACAAACAGTTTGTTAAAGCCTTTGTTACTAATATTGGTGGACGTACTAGTCACTCTGCTATTATGGCACGTACCCTTGAAATTGCTGCTGTTTTAGGAACAAACGATATTACACAACGTGTTAAAGACGGTGATATTGTCGCTGTTAACGGGATTACTGGTGAAGTTATCATCAATCCTAGCCAAGACCAAATTGTTGCTTTCAAAGAAGCAGGTTCTGCATATGCTAAGCAAAAAGCTGAGTGGGCATTATTAAAAGATGCCGAAACTGTTACTGCTGACGGTCAGCATTTTGAGCTTGCAGCCAACATTGGTACTCCAAAAGACGTTGAAGGTGTCAATGATAATGGTGCTGAAGCAGTTGGTCTATACCGCACAGAGTTCCTATATATGGATTCACAAGACTTCCCAACCGAAGATGAGCAATATGAAGCCTACAAAGCTGTTTTAGAAGGTATGAATGGCAAACCAGTTGTTGTCCGTACAATGGACATCGGTGGGGATAAGGAATTACCATATTTTGATCTTCCAAAAGAAATGAACCCATTCTTAGGTTATCGTGCCCTTCGTATCTCAATTTCTGAAACAGGAGATGCTATGTTCCGTACACAGATTCGTGCCTTGTTACGCGCTTCTGTTCACGGCCAATTGCGTATCATGTTCCCAATGGTTGCACTGCTTAAAGAATTCCGTGCAGCGAAAGCTGTTTTTGAGGAAGAAAAAGCGAAGCTTACAGCTGAGGGAATTGCGGTTTCAGAAGATATTCAAGTTGGTATTATGATTGAGATACCAGCAGCAGCAATGTTGGCAGACCAATTTGCAAAAGAAGTTGACTTCTTCTCAATTGGAACCAATGATTTAATTCAATATACAATGGCTGCTGACCGTATGAATGAACAAGTTTCATATCTTTATCAACCTTATAACCCATCAATCCTGCGCCTAATTAACAACGTGATTAAAGCGGCTCATGCTGAAGGTAAATGGGCTGGTATGTGTGGTGAAATGGCTGGTGATCAACAAGCTGTTCCATTACTTGTAGGAATGGGCTTAGATGAGTTCTCAATGTCTGCTACATCTGTATTACGTACACGAAGCTTAATGAAAACTCTTGATACTGCCAAGATGCGCGAATATGCGCAACGTGCATTGACAGAATGTTCTACAGCTGAAGAAGTACTTGAGTTAGCCAAAGTTTACTTACCAGAAAATTAGTCTACGAAGTTGGGGAACCAACTTCTTTTTGTTAAGAAAGTATTTTGATGATTCAAATTATCTCAATATTCTGAAAATGATTATATCAGATGTTTGAATTATCCTGAAAAAGTGTTAGAATAGTTGTATTATCTAAAAAGGAGATAAGTAATTTGTCTAAACAGTATAAAAATCTTGTTAACGGTGAATGGAAACTTTCTGAAAATGATATCAAGATTTACGCACCAGCAACTGGAGAAGAGTTAGGTTCTGTTCCAGCTATGTCAACTGATGAAGTAGACTTTGTCTATGATTCAGCGAAAAAAGCCTTTCCAGCTTGGCGCAGTTTATCATATGTGGAACGCGCAGCGATTCTACATAAAGCGGCAGATATTTTAGTTAGAGACGCAGAAAAGATTGGTGCTATTCTTTCTAAAGAGGTAGCAAAAGGCCATAAAGCAGCTGTAAGTGAAGTTGTTCGCACGGCTGAAATTATCAATTATGCTGCGGAAGAAGGTATCCGTATGGAAGGGGAAGTGCTTGAAGGTGGTAGTTTTGAAGCATCAAGTAAGAAAAAAATTGCCATTGTTCGCCATGAACCTGTAGGTCTAGTCTTAGCTATCTCACCATTTAACTATCCCATTAATTTAGCGGGCTCAAAAATCGCTCCTGCTTTAATTGCTGGGAATGTTGTTGCCCTCAAACCACCAACACAAGGCTCTATTTCTGGTTTATTGTTAGCAGAAGTTTTTGCTGAAGCTGGAGTACCGGCAGGGGTCTTTAATACTATCACAGGTCGTGGTTCTGTTATTGGGGGCTACATTGTTGAGCACGAAGCGGTTAACTTTATTAATTTCACAGGTTCGACACCTGTTGGAGAACATATCGGTCAATTAGCTGGTATGCGTCCGATTATGCTTGAACTTGGTGGAAAAGACTCAGCTATTGTTTTAGAAGATGCTGATTTAGCTCTAGCAGCTAAAAATATTGTTGCCGGTGCTTTTGGCTATTCTGGACAACGCTGTACAGCCGTTAAACGTGTATTGGTTATGGATAGCGTTGCAGATGAGCTCGAAAAACATGTTTGTGACTTAGTTTCTAATTTGAGCATTGGTATGCCAGCTGATGATGCTGACATTACTCCTTTGATTGATACCAAGGCCGCAGATTTTGTTGAAGGTTTAATTAAAGATGCTAATGCTAAAGGAGCAAAAGCTTTAACAGAAATCAAACGTGAGGGCAATCTTCTTTCACCAGTAGTGTTTGATCATGTTACAACAGATATGCGTTTAGCATGGGAGGAGCCGTTTGGACCAGTCTTACCATTTATTCGTGTGAAGTCTGTTGAAGAAGCCATTGAGATTTCAAATGCTTCCGAATATGGCTTACAAGCTTCAGTATTCACTAATAACTTCCCACAAGCTTTTGCAATTGCTGAGCAACTAGAAGTTGGTACTGTTCATCTTAATAATAAGACGCAACGTGGAACAGATAATTTCCCATTCCTAGGTGCTAAAAAATCAGGTGCAGGAGTACAAGGGGTTAAATACTCAATTGATGCAATGACAAACTTAAAATCAATTGTTTTTGATATTGCATAATTAAAATAGAGTACTCATGAACAAGTTTTCTTAGAAAACTTGTTTTTATTTAATAATAATTTATCAGTTAATTTAATTGAATTTCCTGAATAATGCCACATTTTTTTCATTTATTTCTCTTATCTATTGTGTTAAAATATCAAAGTAGTTAAGGAGAAAATATGAAGAAAATTCTATACCTTATCATCACACTTTTTCTCGTTGTTGGTCTTGGTCTAGCAGCATATACCTATCATGAAAAACAAATGCAAAAACAAATAGCAAGTGCTGTAATAACGGAAAAGAAAAAGCAACTTGATGGTCCAGAAATGAAATCTACCAAAGTTTTAAAGGTAGGTAATAAACAATTCTATTACTTAGCGCCGTTAAAAGATAATAGTTCATTCTATAAAGAAAATTTACCTTTATCTTTGTACCAAAATTTAAGTGATAAAAAAGAAATTATTTTTATTAAGCCAGAATTTAAAGACACCCCTTTAAATAAGGTTAAAAAGGTCTTTATTCATCAAATAACCTATAAAAAAGAATTATTTAAGCTTACTAAAAAGTCAGATAATATTATTAGTAGTTATCATCTAAAATCTGATTATAGTCAATTTAAAGTAACTGATTTAGTCAATGGTCATATTGATCGGGTTGCTCAAGAAATTAAAAAATTGGATCCTGACGCCGTTTTTGACCCTAGTATCATGGGAAGGCTTTCTGAACGTAAGGGAAAGTTAACGGATACATTGTTAATTAATGAAAAAGGAATTACCGTTCAAGACAAGAAGGTTATTCCCTTTCAAAACCTGTTTGATGTTATTGATCCTCATTATCTAAAGGGACAAATAAAAAATGACTATGAACAGTATTTGAAAAAGAAAAAAGAAGAGGCAGATGCTAAAGCTTCTAAAGAAAAAATGGTTGCTCTAACCTTTGATGATGGACCAAATCCTGCAACCACTCCAAAAGTTTTAGAGTTATTAAGTAAATATGGCGCTAAAGCAACCTTCTTTATGATGGGATCAAAAATTGCGGGAAATGAAGCGCTGGTCAAAAAAGTACATGATTCAGGTAACGACATTGGTAATCATTCTTGGGATCATCCTAACTTAACTAAATTAAGCCCAGATCAGGTTAAGTCACAAATTCAATCAACTAATGATGCCATTGTAAAAGCCTGTGGTCAAAAGCCCGTCTACCTAAGGCCGCCATACGGTGCAACAAATGAGATGGTAAAACAAGCCTCCGGTATGAATCAAATGCTGTGGACAGTAGATACCCGTGATTGGGAAAATCATAGTACTGAAGGGATTATGTCGAATATTAAGAGTCAATTACAACCTGGTGGTGTTATTTTGATGCATGACATTCACCAAACATCAGTAGATGCTTTGCCGACGGTTTTGGAGTACCTAAAAAAAGAAGGCTATCGTTGTGTAACGATTAGTCAATTGATGGGGGAATAAAAAAGTTATTCGATTACAAGTGAAATAGCTCTTAGAAATGCTTTTATGCAGTGTTTCTAAGGGTTTTTCTTTTGTTAGAGTCAAAAAAAGATTGAAGGAAAGTTGGTCGTATTGGACGTTTTCTTCAATCTAAATCTTAAATAAATTTTTTACTTTTGTTGTAATTTTTGGTTGTGTAAGGTTAATTCTGAAACTGGAGCAAATTTTTTTAATTTCTTGATGTCTTCGGGATGATTAACAAAGGTAATAACTACTCCTTTATTCCCCATTCTACCAGTTCTGCCAGCTCGATGAGTGTAGTTTTCCTTGTCACGGGCTACTTCAAAATTAATAACGTACTCAAGTTGATCAATATCAATGCCTCGAGCAACTAAATCAGTAGCTAATAAGAGTGAGATGTCATCATTCTTAAATTTTTCAAGAATTGCTTTTCGGAATTTTACATTGATATCACTAGCTAGAGAAACAGCATTTGTTCCCATATATTGTAATTTTTCTTCACTTGCTCCTAAATCGGATAGGTTATTAAAGAAAACTAGGGCCCGAAAGTTAGGGATATTGGAAAATTTTCGTAAAAGGTCAAGACGATTACGTTTATCTACCGATATATAGTAGTGTTTGATAGAGGTTAACTTTTGGTGGGATAAGTCAATAGTTACCGTGTCGGTAGCTAAAACATCTTTTGAAACTCTGTCGGTTGCACTCATGTAAATCATTTGATGGCTTTTAGGGACATGGTGAGAAATTTTTTGAACAAAGCGATATTGTGAGTCGCCTAGAAGTTCATCAAATTCATCCAATACAATGGTGTCTACATTCATCATTTTAATTTTTTTATGTTGAATTAACTCATAAACACGACCTGGAGTACCAATTATAATTTGGGGACCTTTTTTGAGGCGTTCAATTTGTCTTTTCTGACTTGTACCAGAAATAAAGAGTTGAGCGACTATTCCTAATGGCTCAGCCCACTCTTTAGTAACGTCAAATATTTGACCAGCTAATTCTGTATTTGGTGCTAGAATTAACAATTGCTGGGCTTTTTTACCTTCAATCTTTAATAGACTTGGCAAGAGATAGGCTAAGGTTTTACCAGTTCCAGTTGGGCTAATACCCAGTACATTTTTGCCTTGGCGAATGGGTTCAAAGACTTGTTCTTGAATAGGCGTTAACTGTGCTATTTGACTCTGGGCAAGTTGATCTTGCCAAATTTGGGGAAATTCTTTTAACATTCTATGTCCTTTTAACTTTCTTACTATATATTATAGCATGAAATAGTTTTAGTTTCTAAGTATAGTTAAACTCAATTTAAAAATCGGATTAGATAGCCATATTGTTTGAATTTTGGTAAAATATACCGAAGACTTTTTAGAGATGGAGTAAAGAATGAATAAGAAGCCGATTATTATAGGTGTTACAGGTGGGTCTGGTGGCGGAAAAACAAGTGTATCAAGAGCAATTTTGGATCATTTTCCTAACGCAAGAATTGCTATGATTCAACATGATTCTTATTATCGGGATCAAGCTCATTTAAGTTTTGAAGAAAGAGTAAAGACGAATTATGATCACCCATTAGCTTTCGAAACTGATTTTATGATTGAACAGCTGAAAGAATTATTAGAAGGACGACCGGTTGATATTCCGATATATGATTACAAAGCACATACCCGGAGTCATAAAACTTTCCGTCAAGAACCACAAGATGTTATTATTGTCGAAGGAATCCTAGTATTAGAGGATGAGCGCTTACGTAATTTAATGGATATCAAACTTTTCGTTGATACTGATGATGATATTCGAATTATTCGTCGTATTAAACGTGATATGATGGAGCGTGGTAGGAGTTTAGATAGTATTATTGAACAGTACACAACTGTTGTAAAACCTATGTATCATCAATTTATCGAGCCAAGTAAACGTTATGCAGATATTATTGTTCCTGAAGGTGTGAGTAATGTCGTAGCTATCGATTTAATCAACACAAAAATTGCAAGTATATTAGCGGAATATCAAGGTGAATAATTTAAGAGTAATACTAGCACTTCTCAGTATATTATTGTTATGGAACTTGATTGTTTTTGCAGTTTATGGGATTGATAAAGGTAGAGCAATTAAAGGCCGATGGCGTATCTCAGAGTCAACTTTAATCGGAATGACTCTCTTTTTTGGAGGACTAGGTGCTTGGCTTGCCGCTAAAATATTTCATCATAAAACACAGAAATGGTACTTTCAAGTGATTTGGGGCATAGGAATAGCTATTCTTGTGATACTGGGATATTTTATTTATTTTTATTCTTGTCTCAATTAAGCTATTGAAAGTAGGCTATTCAGATCATGGATGGCAAAGGTAATACTTAAAGAAAAAAACTTCTTGTGATATAATAGAACAATGAATATGACGACAAAAGAAAAAAATTATCAACTCATGATTGCTCAGGCGCAGGCTTTATTTGCCAATGAAGATAATGCTATGGCCAACTTAGCAAATGCTAGTGCCTTATTAATGGCTAGCTTACCTCATTCTGTTTTTTCAGGTTTTTATTTATTTGATGGAAATGAGCTCATTCTAGGTCCTTTTCAAGGTGGTGTTTCCTGTGTTCGGATTGCTCTAGGTAAAGGTGTTTGTGGTCAAGCTGCGCTAGAAGAAAAAACCATTATTGTGTCAGGCGTCACACGACATGAAAATTATATTTCCTGTGATTCCAAAGCAATGAGCGAGATTGTGATACCTATGATTAAAAACGGTCACCTATTGGGGGTCTTAGATTTGGACTCCTCAGTAGTGGATGATTATGATCAGTTAGATCGTGTCTACCTGGAGCGACTTGTCGCAATTTTGGTAGAGAACAGCTCTTTCAATTTTGAGATATTTGGGGTGAAAAATTAATGTACCAAGCTTTGTATCGAAAATATCGGAGTCAAACCTTTGCTGAAATGGTTGGACAAAAGGTGATTTCGACAACTTTAAAACAAGCCGTTTCATCAGGCAAGATTAGCCATGCTTATTTATTTTCTGGACCACGTGGAACGGGTAAAACGAGTGCTGCTAAAATTTTCGCAAAGGCAATGAACTGTCCAAATCAAATTGATGGGGAACCTTGCAACCACTGTGATATCTGCCGTGATATTACCAATGGTAGCTTAGAGGATGTGATTGAGATTGATGCAGCTTCAAATAATGGAGTCGATGAAATTCGTGAGATTCGTGATAAATCAACTTATGCCCCTAGCCGAGCGACTTATAAGGTTTACATTATAGATGAAGTTCATATGTTGTCGAGTGGGGCTTTCAATGCTCTATTAAAGACTTTGGAAGAGCCTAGTCAAAATGTTGTCTTTATCTTAGCTACAACAGAGCTTCATAAAATCCCTGCTACGATTCTTTCAAGAGTTCAACGATTTGAATTCAAGTCTATCAAACAAAATGACATTAGCAGTCATCTTGCCTGGATTTTAGAAACTGAAGAAATTCCTTATCAAGATGGTGCCTTAGATTTGATTGCCCGAAGGGCAGAAGGTGGGATGAGAGATGCCTTGTCGATATTGGATCAGGCATTAAGTTTATCAGCTGAAAACCAGGTTGATTTAGCTATTGCTGAAGAAATAACAGGGTCAATTAGTTTGGCTGCTCTAGACACCTATGTGTTCAACCTTCATCATCACAATGCCCAAGCGGCACTGTCAGATCTGGCTACTATTTTTGATAATGGAAAAAGTATGAGTCGTTTTGCTACGGACTTACTCACTTATTTGAGAGATTTATTGGTGGTAAAAGTGGGTGGTCAGACCTATTCACAATCAGAGCATTTTCAGGAGAATTTGCAGATTGAAACGGACGCTATCTTTGCTATGATTGCAACTATTACCAAGTATTTACCGGAAATTAAAAAAGGCAGTCATCCTAGAATTTATACTGAAATGATGACCATCGCCTTGTCTAAACCGGCTACTCCAACTACTTTGGGAAAGTCAGAAGAAGTACTGACTGATTTGGAAAATTTGCGAGCTGAGGTGGCCCTGTTAAAAGAAACTTTAGCATCTTTAGAACTACAGACTTCGCAAACACAAGCGAATACAGCTGTTGCTAGCAAAGCTAATTATTCTCGGAAAACCTTTACCTACAAAGTCGATCGTCAGAAAATTTTGACTATCATGGAGGAAACTGTTCAAGAGAGTGAAAAATCGCGACAATATCTAGATTCTTTAAAATCGGTGTGGAATGAAATTTTGGATAGTATTTCTCCCCAAGATAGAGCTTTGCTTTTAGGTTCAGAGCCAGTTCTTGCTAATAGTGAAAATGCTATTTTAGCCTTTGAAGCAGCTTTTAATGCGGAGCAAGCTATGAACCGCCAAGATTTAAATGATATATTTGGGAATATTATGAGTAAGGCAGCTGGTTTTGCACCAAATATCCTTGCAGTACCAAGGGCTGATTTTAATCACATTAGGTCGGAGTTTGCCAAGCAAATGAAGGCTCAAGCACAGGAGCCGGTAGAAGAAAAAAAATCCAATGAGATTCCAGAGGAGTTTGGTTTCTTAAAGGATAAGATAAAAACAATAGAGGATTAATGATTACTAAAAAAAGAAAATTCATGGCAGAATTTTCTTTTTATTGATAGAATACCAATATGACAATTAGACAATTTATAATTATGGCCATTATTTGTGCCTTTGAAACTTATTTTTTTAATGAAGCGATGTTTTCAGGTAATTTATTATTTGCTGGCTTTTGGGGCTTTTTGTTGATAAGAGATTTAAGAAAAGCTCATGCCATCACTAAATTTGCTAAGAGTCTGTTGGAAGCAACGCGATCTACCAAGAAGAAAGACTAATTTCGCCACTTCTTAAGATTTGCTGTTGGCCATCGGCTAGTTGCACTATGAGATGACCTTGATCTGTAATGTCAATAGCGCGTGCAGTTACTAATTGGTCCTTTTCTAAAAAAGAAACCTCTCTGTCTAGTACTAATGACTTTTCTTTGTAAACTTTTAAATGGTCTTTAACAGGAATATTAAAAAATAGATTCCATATTTCAACGATTAATTGGTTACGACTAATGGGGGCATTTCCCTGAAAAAGGGATCCAGCCTTAGAGCGGATTTCATCAGGAAAGCTTGGGATATCGAAATTTAATCCTACACCAATAATAACATCTGTAATTAAGCCTGTTTCAACAGAAGTAATAGCTTCGGTAATGATACCGGCTATTTTTTTTTGCTTCAAGTAGATATCATTAACCCATTTAATCTGGGTTTCAATACCTGTTAAACGGGAAATGGCTTTAACGATACTTGAAGCTACCATTAGTGTGTAGGGATTAAGTTGAGCATAAGTAACATTTGGTTTTAAATGAAGAGACATGTAGATACCACCTGTATTAGATGTAAAAAAGTCACGATTCATTCGACCTTTAGCTTTTTCCTGACTGGTTGCTAGGAATAAATGGGGAGTCTGCTCGTTAGCTGTAATACTATCTTTAGCATCTTTCTGGGTTGATATACTATTTGCAGTTAAGGTCACTGGAAAGTCTAAGGCTTGACTAATATAACCAGGTAACAGCAAGTCACCTCTTACGAGCTTATAGCCTTTAACTTTCGATTTCTCAATGACTAATCCTTGATTTTCTAAAGATTTAATAGCTTTCCAGATAGAAGTTCTAGATAAATTAATTTTATCTGCCAACACTTCGCCACTAACAAACTGATTAGATTCATTTAAAAGAGTATATATTTTTTCAGATGTTTTCATAGCTATAGTATAGCTTATTTTTTGTTCTTTTTAAAGTTAGAGCTCAAAAAAACAGTTTATTTAATTAAATAAATATTATAATAAAATAAATAAAGCATTGCAAAAAGAAACTTTTTTGATATAATTAACTAGTTAACTAAAATTTTGGAGGAAAAATGAAAAAACGTACATATTTACTTATAGTAGGACTGACATTATCATGTGGTACTGCTATCGCTATTAATTTATCGCAGTCTAAAGAATTATCGAAGACTGTGCCTGGAAGTCAAAAAATCAGCACTGAGGTTCAAAAAAAACAAAAGATAGCTGCTTCCAAAAAAAGAAAGGGGACAGCAGGTGTTGATTATCCGACAAGTGATGGTTTTAAATTAGAGGCTCACTCAAAGATTTTATCTCGGACTGATTCAGGGATTGTAGTAGAACATGGCAATCATTCCCATTTCATTTTCTATAAAGATTTACAGGGGACTGCTTTTGCCTATTTGATACCTGAGGGTGCAAGTCTAAGTAAGCCATCCGAACTGGTGATGAAATCTTCTGATTTTGGTGCAGGTCACCATTATGTCTTTGATCCCAAAGATATTGTTGCAGAAGATGCTAATGGTTATACCGTAAGGCATGATGATCATTTTCATTATATTTTAAAATCAAGTCTAGGGCTTACTTCAACTACCCCCACCGGCCTGACTCACTCTCAGACCTTCCATCGTAGTAGACACTATGTGCCTCAAAATAGAGGAATTTCTGGTTTAGACTATGCAACCTCGGATGGCTTTAAATTTGATGGAACTGGTATTGTTGGGACTACAAAGGAGAGCATTCTAGTTAATCATAACGGTCATTTGCATCCGATTTCTTTTGAGGATTTACGTAAATCAGGGTGGGAAACTGTTGCAGAAGAATTTGAACATAAAGCTAATAAAAAAGACCACAATACTGTTGAGAAAAAAGAAGATGATTTTCAACTTAAGCTAGACTACCTGGCAAAAGCTTTGAATCTACCCTCAACTGTAATTGAACGCATTGAGACAGAAGACGGTCGGATTGGTCTTAAGTACCCTCATCATGATCATAGTCATGTCTTAATGTTAGAGGATATTGAAATAGGTAAGCCTATCCCTGATCCTCATGAGCTTGAGCACGAGAGGGAATTAGAAAAGCACAAAGTGGGTATGCAGACCTTGAAAAAGATGGGATTCGATGATGATGTAATACTTGACATTGTTAGAACTCATCAAGCAGAAACGGAATTTCCATCTAATGAAACCAATCCGGAGCTAATGAAAAAATGGTTAGCTACAGTTAATAAATTAGACCTTGGTAGTCGTCAGAATCCATTAAAACGTTTTGGCTTAGCTCTTCTTCCAAATTTAGAAACCTTGGGTATTGGCTTTACACCAATTGATGATATGAAGCCGGTTCTTCAATTTAAAAAATTGAAACGTTTATTAATGACAGCAACAGGGGTTAAAAATTATGATTTCTTACAGTATATGCCACAGCTTGAAGCTATTGATATCTCACAAAACCAGATAGGTGATTTAAGCTTCTTGAAGCCTTATAAAAATTTGAATTTAATTGCAGCAGCAGATAATAATATCAAATCATTGGAACCTTTGGCAGAACTTCCGAATTTAAAATTTTTAGTATTAAGTAATAATGATATTCAAGATTTGAAACCGTTACAAGGTTTGGACAAGTTGCAAGAAATTCATATTGAGAATAATAAGCTTAGTGATTTGAGTCCATTAGCTGGAAAGAAAGAGTTAAAAGTTTTAAACCTTTCAGAAAATAGTAATGTTGATTTATCAACTTTAACCCTTCCGAATTTGGAGACTCTGACAGTTAACAATAGTGGTTTGAAACATTTAACATTCTTGGGGAAAAATTTGTCACTTTCAGAATTAACTGCAGCAAAAAACCAAATTGAAAGTTTAGAAGGAATCGAGCTGGCTAAAAAACTTCATTTCCTTGATGTTCAAGGAAATAAGATTAGCAGTCTGAAAATTCCTGGAAAGCAGGAATCTCTAAAATTTATAAATGTTTCTGATAATAAATTACAAAACTTAGAGGGAATAAACGACTATAAATCACTGGAAACCTTACGTGCAGCTTCTAATGACATTAACACCTTAAAGGTATCAGAACCAAATCAACAAGTTAAAAGTCTAGATGTTAGCCATAATCAAATACCCAAAGAAGAGTTGACTTTAAATGAGAAAGAAATTCCGGTTGGAGTAGCTCAACATTTTAAAGCTGTTACAGAAGGCTCTATTGAAGGGAACAAATCTGCTCATGAAACTTCTAGATTAGTAGAGAAGAGTACTGATGATAAAGAGGAAAGTAAAGAAGCGACTGAGTAATTTTTCTTATTTTTCCATAGTTTCCTATAGTCTTTCAAACATTTTTCTCAAAGGTAACAAGTTGATAATCTTAAAAAAATGATATAATAGACAAGTTAATGAGTCCCGAAAAGGCAGAAAAAGATAATTTTTCTGGTTCTTTGTAACTTTTTAACCACATTGGTCTAAAAGACTGATAAAATTGCAAGGCTTAAGCTTGCAAGTGTTTAAACTTATTAAAAGGGGGACATTTATATGTCAGAACGTAAACTTTTCACGTCTGAGTCAGTTTCGGAAGGACATCCAGATAAGATTGCAGATCAAATTTCAGATGCAATTTTAGATGCTATCCTTACAGAAGACCCAGAAGCCCATGTAGCTGCTGAGACAGTTGTATATACTGGATCTGTTCATGTTTTTGGGGAAATCTCGACATCGGCCTATGTTGATATTAATCGTGTGGTACGTGATACTATCGCAGAAATTGGTTACACTGAAGCAGAATATGGTTTTTCTGCAAATTCTGTAGGTGTACACCCATCTTTAGTTGAGCAATCAGCCGATATTGCGCAAGGAGTTAATGAAGCTCTTGAAATCCGTGAGGGAGCTGCTGATGAATTGAATGTAATAGGTGCTGGCGATCAGGGGCTAATGTTTGGCTTTGCAATTGATGAAACACCAGAATTAATGCCTTTACCTATAGCTCTGTCACACAAGTTGGTTAAAAAGCTAGCTGATTTACGAAAAGCTGGTACTATTTCCTATTTGAGGCCAGATGCTAAATCTCAAGTGACGGTTGAGTATGATGAGTCAGATCAACCAGTCAGAGTTGATACTGTTGTTATCTCTACCCAACATGATCCTGATGTTAGCAATGAACAAATTCGTCAAGATGTGATTAATCACGTTATTAAAGCGGTCATACCTGCTAATTTACTGGATAGCCAGACACGCTATTTTATTAATCCCACAGGCCGGTTCGTTATTGGAGGACCTCAAGGAGATTCTGGTCTAACGGGTCGTAAAATCATCGTTGATACCTATGGGGGCTATTCTCGCCATGGTGGAGGAGCCTTTTCTGGTAAAGATGCTACTAAGGTAGATCGCTCAGCTTCCTATGCAGCTCGTTATATTGCTAAAAATATTGTTGCAGCTGGACTAGCTAGAAAAGCTGAAGTACAATTAGCGTATGCAATTGGGGTTGCCCAGCCGGTTTCTGTTAGAATTGATACTTTTAATACGGCAACTGTATCAGAGAGTCGGATTGAGGCAGCAGTGAGACAATTATTTGATTTACGTCCTGCCGGAATTATCCAAATGCTTGATTTGAAACGCCCTATTTACAAGCAAACGGCTGCTTATGGGCATATGGGAAGAACAGATATTGAGCTTCCTTGGGAAAAAATAGATAAAGTTGATGCTTTGAAGAAACTACTAAGTTAAGTTTTTGTGGCAATTTTAATTTTTATAAAAGGATAGATGAGTGTTTGAAAAGAACCGCTTATAATGGACAGTATAAAAGAAAGTTATACTGTTCTTATAAGGAGGTTCTTTTTCTATGGCAAAAAAAGGAAGTCGCTTTCAACGTTACTCATATGAATTTAAACGTCAAGTTGTTGAAGATTATCTCAGTGGACAAAGTGGAGGTATGCCTGCAATTGTTAAAAGATAGGGACTAAAATCCACCTATCAGATTAGGCATGGGTAAAGAAATATCAAGCAAACCTTACAGCCCTATCTCTAGACTTACGAGGCTCTGGTAGAAAACCTAAGGTTAAAAAGATTGACTTAGAAGAAATGACTCTAGAAGAACAAAACGCCTATCTTTGTATAGAGAATGATATTTTAAAATAACTACGGGCTCTTCAAAAGAAGTAAGAAGAGTCCACAAATATCAAGTAATAGACAAGTTGAAATCTACTTACTCAATTACAGCACATTGTTACTATTTTGGTTTCCCGAGATCTTCCTATTATCTGTGGGTTGCCTGGAAGGCCACTTTATAAGGCGTTTAATCAAGATTTAGTCAAACCAATAACTGAAATTTTTACTGAGCAACCTAAAGGGGATCGCTATGTTTGTAGCCAACTAAGAAGACACTATAACATCATTCGTAATAATAAAACAATATACCGTTACATGAGAATTTTAGGGCTCAAATCACCTATCCGTCAGAAGAAATATCATTATTGGACACAACGTGAAATAAATGAAAAGGCAAGACACGTCCACTATAACGTTCTTGCCCAAAACTTTAAAGCATCTCGCCCTCTTGAGAAGTGTGTTGCTGACGTAAGCTTTGTCAATCACAACCATGGACGGATGTATTTAAGTGTCATTAAAGACTTATATGACAACTCTATTCTAGCCTATACCATATCAGATTTCAATGATAACCAACTAGTATTTAGGACTATTGACTTAGTGTTTGATGAAGATTGGAATACAACAAAAGAATGCATCCTTCATTCAGATCAAGGGTTCCAATATCCTAACAAAGTGTACTTAAAGAAGTTAGATCAACTAGGAGTTGCTATTTCGCACTCTGGTAAAGGTAACTGTTATGATAATACCTGTTGCGAGAATTTCTTTTCCCATCTCAAAAGTGAATCCTTAAAACTTCACATTCCTGAGGACAGGGCTAGTCTAATAAATCAAATTGATGACTATATTCTTTGGTATAACACTGATAGACCACAAGAAAAACTAAAAGGTATGACTCCTTTTGAATTTAGGAAATCATACTTCTAAATAACTAGCTTTTTTTAATTGTCCATTATAAATGGTGCTTGACAGTTCGTCTATCTTTTTTTTGAATTTTTAATAGCTATCTCCGAAAGGTTGTAAAGTCAGTCTGATCATTCATTTGTGTTGCACATTAAATTATGATAAAATAAAAAGGTTGAATTCTAGTTTAAGAAAGATCTGAAAGTATGCGAAAAATTATTATTAATGGTGGTAAACCTTTATCAGGGCAAGTGGCTGTCTCTGGTGCAAAAAATAGTGTGGTAGCTTTAATTCCTGCTATTATTTTGGCTGATGAAAAGGTGACTTTAGATGGTGTTCCTAATATCAGTGATGTTGATAGTTTGGTTGATATTATGGAAATTATGGGGGCTCAATGTCTTTATCAAGACGAGACTCTTACGATTGATCCTAGTCAGGTCAAAAGCGTTGCTATGCCCTATGGGAAAATCAATAGTTTAAGAGCATCTTATTACTTTTATAGCAGTCTCTTGGGGCGTTTTGGGAAAGCTACTGTTGGCCTGCCAGGAGGTTGCGATTTAGGTCCAAGGCCGATTGATTTACACTTAAAAGCTTTTGAAGCGATGGGGGCTGAAGTTTCCTTTGAAGGTGAATATATGCATTTAGAGGCCGAGGGTGGACGCCTCCACGGTGCTCATATTTACATGGATACCGTTAGTGTAGGGGCAACGATTAATACAATGTTAGCTGCTACTCGAGCGGTTGGAAAAACAGTGATTGAGAATGCTGCTAGGGAACCTGAAATTATTGATATTGCAACTTTGTTGAATAACATGGGAGCACACATTCGAGGCGCAGGTACGGACATTATTACGATTGAAGGCGTAGAAGCACTCCATGGGACGAGCCATCAAGTTATTCCGGATAGAATTGAAGCAGGTACATATATTGCCCTGGCAGCAGCCATTGGTGAAGGTATTAAAATTACAAACGTTTTATATGAACATTTAGAAAGTTTTATTGCTAAGCTGGAAGAAATGGGTGTTCGGATGACGGTTGAAGAAGATGCTATCTTTGTTGAGAAACAAGAGAATCTTAAGGCTGTGAGTATTAAAACATCACCCTACCCTGGCTTTGCTACTGATTTACAACAACCCATGACACCTCTACTCTTGTCTGCGAACGGTCGAGGTACTATTATTGATACTATCTATGAAAAACGTGTCAATCATGTTCCTGAAATGGCTCGTATGGGTGCTAATATTTCAATATTGGGTGGTCAAATTGTGTTTCAAGGACCAAATCAATTGACTGGAGCTCAAGTTAAGGCAACTGATTTAAGAGCTGGAGCTGCTTTAGTGACAGCTGGTTTGATGGCTGAAGGACGAACAGAAATTCATAATATTGAATTTATCCTTCGTGGCTATGCTAAAATTATTGAAAAATTAAAAGCACTTGGTGCCGATATTGAATTAATTGAAGAATAGATAAATGAAGCTTGTTCAATAGATGCTAACTTAGCATTATTGACAAGCTTTTTAGGTTTTAGAGAGACTTATAAGCAACTTTAGAATTATATGGTTATGAATTGTTTGAGATATTCTGTCTCTTTTTGAGAATTCAAGAACAAATTGACTTTTTTATCTGAAAATCATTTTTAAGTTATCAGATGAATTTTAACATATAAATGTATATTATAAGTAGTATATCTAATAAAACAAAAAAATAAGTAAAATAATATAAAAATTCTAAAATTCTATTGACAATACATCAGATGAATAGTATCATAAAAAATGTAAATAAAAACGCTTCCAAAAGTGGTGGTGAAAAAGGAGGTTTCTCTGATGGAGAAAACAATTGAATACAGGGAAGAAGTGGTAAGTTATAATCGAGCGAAAGTTTGGGAATTAGTTCTTTTTGCTCTTAATAATGCATCCACAAATATCTATCTGTTTACATTTATGTTTGTGACTTACTTTTCAACGGGTATTTTAGGTCTAGCAGCTATTTTTGTTAGTCAAATTATGGGTTACATTCGTATTTTTGATGGATTTATTGACCCCGCTATCGGTATTGTTATTGATAAGACAGAAACAAAATTTGGTAAGTACCGTCCTATTTTAATTTTAGGTAATGTCATTACTGCCTTATCTTTAATCTTCCTATTAGCGTTAAGCAATGTTGATCAAAACATTCGCTTCCCATTGTTTGTCATTGTTTTAATTATTCATAAAATCGGTTATTCTATGCAACAAACCGTTACTAAAGCAGGACAAACAGCCCTCACTAACGACCCTAAGCAACGCCCAATTTTTAATATTGTAGATGCTGTTATGACGACCTCACTGATGACGGGTGGACAATTTGTTGTTTCTTCATTCTTAGTACCAAAATTTGGTAATTTCACTCCTCAATTCTTCAATGCCCTTATTTATGGCACAATTATTATTTCAGCAGTATTGGCTACCCTCGCAGTTATTGGTATTTGGTCAAAAGACCGTAAAGAATTTTTTGGTCTTGGAGAAAATACACAGAAGACACAGCTAAAAGATTACTGGAAAGTAATTAAAGGTAATAAACCGTTACAAGTTCTTTCTATAGCTGCCGCTTTAGTAAAATTCACTGTTCAATTCTTTGGTGATTCTGTTGTTATGGTAATGCTCTACGGTATCCTATTTGGTAATTATGCTTTATCAGGACATTTTTCATTGCTCTTTGTTATTCCAGGAGTGCTCCTAAATATTGTGATTTCAAACATTGCTCGTAAAAAAGGTTTACGGTTCTCTTATATTAAATCATTGCAATTAGCTTTAATCTCACTTCTTGCATTTGGTGTAGTACTTTACTTTGGTAAGCAAGGGTCTTTAAGTTTAACGAATATTAATCTTTACACAGTTTGTTTCATTATCACTTATATGTGTGCTCGTTATATTAGTCAAGCACCAGCAGGACTTGTTTTAACTATGGGTGCTGATATCTCTGACTATGAAACTTCTGAGTCAGGACGCTATGTTTCTGGTATGATAGGAACAATTTTCTCGCTAACAGATTCTATCGCATCATCTTTTGCACCAATGGTGGTCGGTGCGATTTTAGCCACAATTGGTTTCTCTAAGGCTTATCCAACAATGGAAACACCTTTGACACCTGAGTTAAAAATGGCTACAATTATCTTATTAGTAGGTATTCCATTTATCTCTTTATTAGTAGCTTTAGTATTGATGAAATTCTATAAACTAGATAAAGAAGAAATGGTTCGTATTCAAGAAAAAATTCAAATCATGAAATCAGCTTCAAGTGATGAACGTGTTAAAGCAATTGCTAAAAACGTTCCGTTAACTGATATGGATTATGTCGATGTGACTCAATATCCTATTGATAAAGATTAGTTTACTGGAACAGCTGTGCCGATGGTGCTGCTGTTTTCTTTTTTTGAAGAATAATTAGGGAGTTTTTATGACAAAAGTACTTTCTTTGGGTGAGATTCTGCTGAGATTAAGTCCACCACAATATCAAACCTTAACCCAAGCTAATCAGTTAGATTGTCAGTTTGGAGGCTCGGAGTTAAATGTCTTAGCAACGCTGGCGCAATTAGGTCATGATGTTTCTTTAATTTCAGTTATTCCTGATAACGACTTGGGACGTATGACAGAACAGTTCTTGTTTTCAAAACAAATTGGGCAGGAATTTATTATAAAAAAAGGTGACCGCCTTGGTTTATATTTCTACCAAAAAGGTTTTTCAATCAGATCTAGCAGGGTAACTTATGATCGTAAATATTCCGCTTTTTGGGAAAGTCGTTTGACAGACTTTGATTTCGAAGCAGTTTTTAAGGACGTAGATTGGTTTCATGTGTCGGGGATTACACCTGCTCTAACAGAGGAATTATATTCTATTACTGAATTTTTGATGAAAAAAGCACAATCGCTAGGGGTAAAGGTATCATTTGATTTAAATTTTAGAGCTAGTTTATGGGACTCTTTTCAACAAGCTCGTCAAAAGCTATCATCACTTATACGCTTCGCTAATGTTTGTGTCGGCATTGAACCGATTGTTCTAGAGGGTGAAAATAAAGACTTGAAAGATGAACTAGGTTTGGCGAGGCCATATTGTGATGAAAAGCTCTTACTTCATATAGTGAAAGAAATTGCAAATAAATATCAGTTAGAATCGATAGCTTTTACCCAGAGAGAAAGCACTCATACTAATGAATACCAATTGAAAGCATTTCTCTTTCAAAATGGAACATTATATAAAACTGAGAAAACGGGTATTCAAGTGTTAGATCGTGTTGGAACTGGAGATGCTTTTACTGCGGGCTTAATCCATGGTTTATTAAGCAAAGGTCAACCACAATTAGCCCTTGAAACGGCTATGGCTTGTTTTAAATTTAAACACACTATTGAGGGTGATATTAACGTTGTTACTACTCATGATATTGAGCAACTATTATATTCAAACTCACATGAAATAAAAAGATAAGGAGAAAAAATGTTATATCCATTGTTGACAAAAACAAGAAGTGTTTATGATTTAAATGGAGTATGGAATTTTACTTTGGGGAGCCATGATCCAAAGACACTATTAAGTTCAGAGGAACTGATGGTTGTTCCTAGTTCCTTTAATGATGTCATTGTTGATACAGAAAAACGAAATTATATTGGTGATTTTTGGTATGAGCGGTTGGTAGATTTACCATCTGTATCAGATGCTGAAGAATTAGTAATTCGGTTTGGTTCAGTTACACATCATGCTAAAGTTTATGTTAATGGAACTTTTTTAGGAGAACATAGAGGTGGCTTTACTCCATTTGAAGTTGTTATTCCAGATGATTATTACCAAGAAGGTCAGATTAAACTTTCAGTTTGTGTTAA
Source organism: Streptococcus porcinus (assembly GCF_901542335.1). Taxonomy (NCBI): domain Bacteria; kingdom Bacillati; phylum Bacillota; class Bacilli; order Lactobacillales; family Streptococcaceae; genus Streptococcus; species Streptococcus porcinus. The sequence continues at coordinate 532,126 of NZ_LR594036.1, forward strand.
TAATTGTTTAGACTACACGACACTACCTGTTGGTAACTATTCAGAAGAAGTCATTGAAGATGGCTCAATTAAAAAAGTAGTTAAGGAAAACTTTGACTTTTTTAACTATGCAGGGATTCATAGACCGGTGAAATTGATTGTTAGACCTAAAAATCATATTTCTGATATTGTCATTAACGCTGTTCTTTCAGATGATTTAAAATCTGCAGATATAGAAGTTACTATTAGTACTAGCAAGCCCATTGATTCCTATAAAATTAGCATTTTAGATGAGGATAAAAATATTCTTACGGAATCCTTAACAGGTCAGATTCATTTGGAACAGATTCGCTTGTGGGAAGTTCTAGATGCCTATCTTTATACGGCACGTATCGAAACGTTTTGTGATGGTAGTCTATCTGACGTTTTTGAAGAAACTTTTGGTTTACGTAAGATTGAAGTGAAAGATGCACAATTTTTAATTAACAATAAGCCTGTCTATTTTAAAGGGTTTGGAAAGCATGAAGATACCTTTATTAATGGGCGTGGCCTTAATGAAGCAGCTAATTTAATGGACTTAAATCTCTTAAAAGAGATTGGAGCCAATTCTTTTAGAACTTCGCACTATCCCTACTCTGAGGAAATGATGAGATTGGCGGATAGAATGGGGATTTTAGTTATTAATGAAGTGCCTGCCGTAGGCTTATTCCATAACTTTATGGCTTCACTTGATTTGGATGATAAAGATAATGGAACTTGGAATGTTATGAAAACTAAAGGAGCGCATGAACAAGCTATTCGAGAGTTGGTTAAGCGTGACAAAAATCATCCTTCGGTAGTGATGTGGGTTGTGGCAAATGAACCTGCGAGCCACGAAGAAGGTGCTCGCGATTACTTCAAACCTTTAGTTCAGTTATATAGAGAATTAGACCCAGAAAAAAGACCAGTAACGTTAGTTAACATTATGATGGCTACTCCGGATAAAGACCAGGTCATGGATCTGGTAGATGTTGTCTGCTTAAATCGCTATTACGCATGGTATGTTGACCATGGAGATTTGAAAAAAGGGGAAGCTGGGCTACGCAAGGAATTGCTAGCTTGGCAAGAAAAATTCCCTGAAAAACCGATTATCATGACAGAGTACGGAGCAGATACACTGCCAGGATTACATTCCTCTTGGGCTGTTCCCTATACGGAAGAATTTCAATCTGCTTTTTATGAGATGTCCCATAGTGTTTTTGACAGCATACCAAACTTAGTTGGTGAGCAAGTTTGGAATTTTGCTGATTTTGAAACTAATTTGATGATCTTACGTGTTCAAGGAAATCATAAAGGTCTGTTTTCAAGAAATCGTCAGCCTAAACAAGTCGTCAGAGATTTTAAAGAACGCTGGAAAGCTATTCCTAATTACCATTACAAAAAGAAATAGTGTACAATAGAAATAGGTAAATGAGAAGAGGTGATGAAATGGCTAGGCCCTTAGTAGAACAAGCGGCGGATCGCTTAATGCATTTGATACTAGAGCGGGAATATCCTATAGGTGCTAAACTTCCAAACGAGTATGAATTAGCCCAAGATCTTGATGTTGGAAGAAGTACAGTACGTGAAGCCGTTAGAAGTCTTGCTGCACGAAATATTTTGGAGGTTAGACAGGGTTCGGGTACTTATATTAGTTCCAAAAAAGGCGTTGCAGAGGATCCTTTTGGTTTTGCATTTGTTAAAGATCGTGTAAAATTAACAACTGATTTATTTGAATTACGCTATCTGCTGGAGCCGCGGATTGCAGAAAGAGCTGCACAATTTGCTGATGATGAGGATATTAAACGTTTAGAAGAAGTTGTCTATGCAATTGAAGAAGCATTGGAGGCAAATGATCCAATCCATCTTGAATTAGATGTCAAGTTTCATAGTATGATAGCAGAAATGAGTGGCAATATTGCAGTCTCCAGTTTAATTCCAGTTATTAACCAATCTATTCAAATCATCAATGAAGACTATACAAATCGTCAGATGAAAAAAACAAGTATTGAAGCTCACCGAAATATTTTAAAGGCCATTCAATCAAGGCATCCTATAGCTGCGTACGATAGCATGATGTCTCATGTTCTTACGGTTAGACAGTCGGTGTTGAATGATTGGTTTGATAAGAAAATTGATATTCAAGGTTTACCATCCTCTAAAAAGTGATAAATAATGAAAAGAAGATTAGTTCATCTGATCTTTTTTTCTTTTTTTAAAGTAAAATTCTTGACAATTCATCTGATGACTTTTATAATGTAATTATGGTAACGATTACAAAATAGGAGGCCAAAATGTTAGACATCTTAAAAAATAATTTCTTCTTTGCTGTGGTTCGTGGTAAGGATGAAGCTGATGCAATCAATATTTCTCGATACGCTATTAAAGGCGGTATTCGTAATATTGAAATAACTTTCTCAACGCCTAATGCAGCTCAAGTGATTAAAGATTTATCTGAGGAATTTGAGAATTTTAAAGATGTTGTCATTGGAGCTGGAACGGTAATGACAACTGACTTGGCTAAGGAAGCTATTGATGCTGGAGCAAGGTTCCTTGTCAGTCCTCACTTTGATGCAGCGATTGCAAGCTTAGCGGTTGATAACAATGTCTATTACTTTCCAGGCTGTGCTACTGCAACAGAGGTAGTAACAGCTATGAGAGCTCAATGTCCTATTATTAAATTATTCCCTGGCGGTGTTTTAGGACCTGGCTTTATTAAAGATATCCATGGCCCAATACCAGAAGTAGATCTCATGCCATCAGGTGGAGTGGCTATAGAAAACGTTGCTGAATGGAAAAAAGCTGGAGCTGTTGCAGTTGGAGTCGGATCGGCATTATCAAGGAATGTAGCAAGTCAAGGCTATCAAAGCGTTACAGAAATTGCTAAAGCCTTTGTTTCAGCTCTTAACTAATAAGGAGAAATGTATGGTTTTTAACGATGATAAGTTTATGTTAAAAAATGAAGCAGCCGAAAAGCTTTATATGCAGATTAAGGATCAACCAATCTTTGATTATCATTGTCACTTAGATCCAAAAGAAATTTTCGAGGATAACGTTTATGATAATATTGTTGATTTATGGCTGGGCGGCGACCATTACAAGTGGCGACTGATGCGAGCGAATGGTGTTTCAGAAGATGAGATTACAGGCTCTGCTAGCAAATTAGCCAAATTTAAAGCATTTGCAAGAACAATCGAAAGAGCTTATGGCAATCCGGTTTATCATTGGTCAGCAATGGAGTTGAAAAATATCTTTGGTATAAGTGAACCATTGACTGAAGCAAATGCTGAACAGATGTATCATCAACTAAATGAGTATTTAGTAAGGCATCAAATCAGCCCAAGAAAATTAATTGCTGATAGTAAGGTAACGTTTATTGGAACAACGGATAGTCCTCTAGATGATTTGAAATGGCATCAAAAATTAACTGATGATAAGACATTCTCAACTATTGTTGCTCCAACCTTTAGACCAGATCAAGCATTTATTGAGCACGGGCAATTTTCAAGCTTTGTCAAAGACTTGAGTCAATTGACTGGCAAAACAATTACAGATTTCCAAACATTCATTAGTGCTTTGGAAGACCGTGTTGCTTATTTTGCAGACCATGGTTGTAAAGCAAGTGATATCAGTTTTACAGAAATTGTCTTTGAAAGTGCTGAGCAATCTGAACTTGATTGTTTGCTCCAAAAAGGTATTCAAAACCAGCAAGTAAGTCAACAGGACATCCGTCAATGGCAAACAGCTGTTTTTTCAGAGCTATGTCGACTTTATAAAACTTATGGCTTTGTAACTCAAGTTCACTTTGGAGCCCTTCGTAATAATCATTCTGTCCTTTATCAAAAACTTGGTGCTGATATTGGGATAGATTCTATGGGGGATCAAACTGCTTTGGCAGCTAATATGAATCGACTTTTAGATCATTTGACTGTGACTGATGGTTTGCCAAAAATGATTTGGTATAACCTAAATCCAAGTTATAACATTACGGTAGCTAATACACTTGCTAATTTCCAGGCTAATGAAGCTGGGATCAAATCTTACCTTCAATTTGGGGCCGGCTGGTGGTTCGCTGATACTAAGCTTGGTATGATTAGTCAAATGGATGCTTTGGCAGAACAAGGGATGCTAGCTAATTTTGTTGGGATGTTAACAGATTCGCGTAGCTTCTTGTCATATCAACGTCATGATTATTTCAGACGAATACTTGCAAGTTACATTGGTCAATGGATCAGCCAAGGCGAAGTTCCAGAGGATTATGAAGCACTTGGTCAGATGGTTCAGGATATTGCTTATAACAATGCAAAAGCTTACTTTAAGAACTAAGAAAATAGGGGAAAAACGATGAAAATGTCATTTAGATGGTATGGGAAAAATGATCCTGTATCGCTTCAAGAAATTAAAGCTATTCCAGGAATGCAAGGAATTGTAACGGCTGTTTATGATGTACCAGTTGGTCAGGCTTGGCCTTTGGAAAATATTCTTGAGCTTAAAAAAATGGTAGAAGATGCAGGCCTTGAAATCACAGTTATTGAGTCTATTCCTGTTCATGAAGATATTAAACAGGGTAAAGCTAACCGCGATGAATTGATTGAGAATTATAAGACCTCAATTGAAAATGTTGGTAAAGCTGGAATTCCGGTTGTTTGTTATAATTTTATGCCAGTCTTTGATTGGACGCGTTCAGACCTTAATCATCCTCTTCCAGATGGATCTACTTCATTAGCCTTCCTTAAATCCGACTTAGAAGGTGTGGATCCAGTGGCTGATGATTTAAACTTGCCAGGTTGGGATTCTTCTTATTCAAAAGAAGAAATGAAGGCTATTATCGAAAATTATCGCCATAATATTTCGGAAGAAGATTTGTGGGCTAACTTGGAATATTTTATCAAAGCCATTATGCCAACGGCTGAAGCTGCGGGGGTTAAAATGGCCATTCATCCTGATGACCCTCCATATGGTATCTTTGGTCTTCCTCGTATTATTACTGGTCAAGAAGCAATTGAACGTTTCCTTGATATTTATGATTCAGAAAATAATGGTATTACCATGTGTGTAGGTTCTTATGCATCAGATCCTAAAAATGCGGTCATTGCGATGACAGAGTATGCTTTAAAACGCAATCGTATCAACTTTATGCATACGCGTAATGTGACTGCTGGTGATTGGGGCTTCCAAGAAACAGCTCATTTATCTCAAGCTGGTGATGTTGATATGAATGCTATTATTAAACTGTTGGTCAATTATGACTGGCAGGGAGCACTTCGTCCAGACCATGGACGTCGTATTTGGGGAGACCAAACCAAAACACCGGGTTACGGACTCTTTGATCGTGCTCTGGGTGCTACCTATTTTAACGGCTTGTATGAGGCAAATATGAGAGCTGAAGGAAAAATGCCTGATTTTGGAATAAAAGATAAAACAGTTGGTCATAACTAAGAGTGTTTAATTGGCAAAAGCCAGATATGAGAGGAAAGAATATGTCTAGAGTAATTGATTTTAATAATAAAGTTGTAGTTGTTACAGGTGCAGGTGGAGTCCTTTGTGGTTTTATGGCTAAAGAGTTTGCCAAAGCTGGTGCTAAAGTTGCCCTTTTAGACTTAAATCAAGATGGAGCGCAAAAATTTGTTGATGAGATCGAAGCCGAAGGCGGTATTGCAAAAGCTTATAAGGCGAATGTTCTTTCAAAAGAAAACTTAGAGGAAGTTCGTCAAGCTGTTCTGAATGATTTAGGTCCGACAGATATTCTAGTTAATGGTGCTGGAGGAAACAGTCCTAAAGCAACAACTGATAATGAATTTCATGAATTGGATTTACCATCTGAAACAAAATCTTTCTTTGATTTAGATGAAGCGGGAATCAGTTTTGTTTTCAACTTAAACTACTTAGGAACCCTTCTTCCGACACAAGTTTTTGCTCAGGACATGGTTGGTCGCCCTGGTGCCAACATTATTAATATTTCATCAATGAATGCTTTTACACCACTAACAAAAATTCCAGCTTATTCAGGAGCTAAAGCAGCTATTAGCAACTTTACGCAATGGTTGGCCGTTCACTTCTCTAAGGTTGGTATCCGTTGCAATGCTATCGCTCCAGGTTTCTTAGTTACTAACCAAAACCGGGGCTTACTCTTCTCTGAAGATGGTCAACCAACAGCGCGTGCTAAGAAAATCCTTAATAATACGCCAATGGGACGATTTGGAGAGGCTGAAGAACTTATTGGTGGCCTTTTCTTCCTAGCTGATGAGAAATCAGCAAGTTTCGTTAATGGAGTTGTATTGCCAATTGATGGTGGCTTTGCTGCTTACTCTGGTGTTTAAAGACATTATAAGGATAATGAAGTTGTTCTTGATTTACTAGTGAGATTTAAGGGAAAAGGTCATAGGCGTAGAGACCTTTTTACCTTGTTTGTGACATTTAAAATATCAAGACATACTATCGTGTGGCAATTAGTTTACACGTAAATAGTGGGAGGTTCGTATGACAAGTAAAAAGCAAAAGTATGTCTTTTGTGTAGATTCAGATGGTTGTGCTATGGATACCATGACCTATAAACACCAGTTGTTTTTTGGCCCTTTAGCTGCAGACGTTTTTGAAGTTACTGACAGAGAAGTTTTTTTGCAAGAATGGGATCGCATTAATCTCTTTTCTAAAACGAGAGGGGTAAACCGATTCGTTGGTTTGGTGATGGGGTTGGAATTTGCTGGGGTTTCTGATATTGCCGCTTTAAAAAATTGGGTTGAGACAACAAAGTCATTATCAAATCAATCTTTAGAAAGCGAGATTGCTAAAGAAGGTAGTCAGGATTTAATCAAAGCCTTACAATGGTCAAATGAAGTCAATGCCAAAATTAAAAATTATGAAGGTCAAGCTTTAGCCTTCCAAGGTGCTAAAGACGCTCTCGAAAAATTGCACCAGGTTGGAGAAGTCTTTGTTGTTAGCTCAGCTAACAAAGAAGCTGTAGAAGAAGAATGGAAGGATCAAGGGCTTATGAGCTATGTTACTGACCTTTATTGTCAAGATCGTGGGAAGAAAGAAGATGTTATTGCTCAACTTATCACTAAGGGCTATGACAAATCAAAAATTCTAATGATTGGCGATTCTCCAGGTGATCTGGCTGCAGCAGAAATAAATAATGTCTCATTTTATCCGATTTTAGTTGGTCACGAAAAATATTCTTGGCTGACGCTGAAAGAAAAAATTGCGGATACCTTTATTAGCACAGGTTTAGACAAGATTGAATTAGCACAGTTAAAAGAGAAATTCTGGAAAAATCTAGAATAACTCAACAATCAGAAAGGATAGCAATATGACACATTTAGTAGACTTAAGTAAAAAACCATACAATCTTGATCAGGAGGCTATTGATTGGGTCGAAAAGACCATCGCTTCGATGACACTTGATGAAAAGATTGGACAGTTGTTTGTTAATATGGGAAGTAGTCGCACAGAAGAATATTTAACGCAGGTTATGACAGACTACAAATTTGCTGCTGTCCGTTATGCACCGGGTCCTGCAGCAGATATTTGGGACCAAAATTACATTTTACAAACCAAATCAAAAATCCCAATGCTTATTGCTGCCAATACAGAATCAGGTGGTAATGGTGCAGTAACTGATGGTACTAAAATTGGCGATGAGGTAAAAATTGCTGCTACAAACGATCCTAAATATGCTTACGAATTAGGTCGGATTGCAGGATTAGAAGCTTCAGCAGTAGGCTGTAATGCTTCATTTGCACCAATTATGGACTTGAGTCGTAACTGGCGTAATCCCATTATTGCTAATCGCACTTGGGGCAGTGATGTTGACCAAGTGATCACTTTATCAAAAGAGTATATGCGCGGTATTATGGAACATGGCATTATACCATTTGCAAAACATTTCCCAGGAGATGGAATTGATGAGCGTGACCATCATTTATCTTATGCTTCAAATCCTATGACTAAAGCAGAATGGCTGGAAAGCTTTGGCCGGATTTATGGAGAAATGGCTGATGCAGGCTTACCAGGAATTATGGCTGGTCACATTCACTTACCGAATGTTGAAAAAGAAATGTATCCAGAGCGGGACTTTGATGACATGCTTCCAGCTTCCTTAAATAAAGTGTTATTGGATGAATTATTACGAGGTGAACTCGGTTATAACGGAGCTATCGTAACAGATGCATCGCATATGGTAGGTATGACATCATCAATGCCACGTCGTGAACTTTTACCTACTGCGATTGAAGCAGGCTGTGATCTCTTTTTATTCTTTAATGACCCTGATGAAGATTTAGCATGGATGAAAGAAGGCTATGAAAAGGGTATTCTTTCTGATCAACGTCTTCACGATGCGTTGCGTCGGACTTTAGGATTAAAAGCGCGCTTGGGTCTACACAAGTACGACAATTGCCGTGAGCAAATCATGCTTTCCAAAGAAGAAGCAATGGCTTTAATCAATACAGAAGAAGCAAAAGGCATTTCTGATCAGGTCGCAGATGCAGCAATTACACTTGTTAAAGATAAGCAAAAAGGTATTTTTCCAGTTACCCCAGAACGTTATAAACGTATCTTAATAGTAGAAGTAGATGGCTATAAAGGCGGTTTTGGTGCTCTTATCAATTCTGGTAAAAAACGTGCTTCTGATACCTTGAAAGAACTGCTAAAGAATGCAGGACACGAAGTTGCTATTTGGGAAAATACAGAAGAACGGATTAAGAAATTACCAGAATCAGAACAAGCAGCAGCTATCCAAAATGTTTATGCCTCAAAACGTCCAATTTCAGCTATAACGGATAATTATGACTTAATTATTAATCTTGTAGACGTCAATTCTGGAGGAACAACCCAACGTATCATTTGGCCAGCTGCCAAGGGTACACCAGATCAGCCTTTTTACGTTCATGAAATTCCGACCATTGTTGTTTCTGTACAGCATCCATTTGCACTAGCTGATATGCCTCAAGTGGGAACTTACATTAATGCTTATGATGGTATGCCAAATACAATGGCTGCTTTATTTGAAAAACTGTCTGGAAAATCAGAATTTAAAGGTGTCTCACCTGTGGATGCTTACTGTGGTCTTATTGATACGCATATTTGGCGACAAAAGTAATTCTTGTATAGTATAAGAACTCTTTGTAAGAAGGGTTCTTTTTAATTATTAATACAGTTGTTTACTATTTGCAAACTGTTATAGTAAATAGGTAAAAAATTTGTTATAATTATCTCGAATTAGGCAAGGAGAAGGGGATTTTATGGACTTTTGGACACATTTAGCACAACTATCTCTGATTGAAACCGAACGCTTATACTTACGCCCCATAACCTACTTTGATAGTGATGCCTTTTTTGAGTTCGCGTCAGATCCTAGTCAGTTATCTTTTATTTTCCCAGCAGTGGCAACCAGATCAGAAAGTGATTACCTATTGACACATGCTTTTTTGAAAAATCCGCTAGGTTGCTGGGCTATTGCTGAAAAAAATCAGCAAGATATGATTGGTTTTATTAAGTTTGAAAATATTGTAGTTAGCAGTGCATCGGCCGATTTTGGTTATTTTTTAAGTCACAAGTATCGTGGTCGAGGCTACATGACAGAAGCGGTTAGGCATTTACTTGCCTTTTCCTTTGAAGACTTGAACCTCAAGTGTCTGAAAATTGTAACCCATAAAGAAAATATTGCTAGTCAAAAAGTTGCACAAGCGACATCATTTTCATTAAAACGTGCTTTCAAAGGCAGTGATCGCTATACCCATAAAGTAAGGGACTATCTGGAATACCAAATATCAAAAGGTGACTATCATGAGTAAACATCAGGAAATTTTAGACTATTTAGAGAAATTAGCTATTGGTAAACGTGTCAGTGTTCGTAGTATTTCCAATCATTTGAAAGTTAGTGATGGAACTGCTTACCGTGCTATAAAAGAAGCGGAAAATCGTGGTATTGTTGAAACAAAGCCACGCAGTGGGACAGTTAGGGTTGAGCGTAAAAATCGGATACGTATTGATAAATTAACCTATACAGAGATTGCTCGTATTAGTAATTCAGAAGTTTTAGCAGGGCATTCTGGCTTGGGGCATGAGTTTAGTAAGTTTTCAATTGTTGCTATGACTGAGAAAAATATTGGTCGTTACTTGGTTAAAGGTGGTCTACTTATTGTCGGGGATCGTGAGGAAATTCAATTATTAGCCTTGAAAAATCACAATGCTATTTTAGTTACGGGGGGATTTCCAATCTCAAACCGTGTTCTTTCGACAGCTAATCAACTAGGGATTCCTGTTATGGTGACACATTATGATACGTTTGCGGTTGCAACTTTGATAAATCATGCTCTCTTGAACTTTAGAATCAAGACAGACTTGAAAACAGTTGAGAACAGCCTGATTCCATTAAGCGACTATGGTAGGCTTTATGAAACAGATAAGATTGAACAATTTAGTCGTTTAGCTAAGGAAACAAATAATGTCCGTTTCCCTGTTATTAATCAGGACTATCAACTTGTTGGTGTGGTAAGTATGCGTGATATTGTTGGCAGATCAGGGCAGCTCATACTTAAAGAGGTAATGTCGCAAGATCCGATTTTTGTTTTTCCAAATACGAGTCTAGCCAATGTTGGTCAGAAAATGATTTTTGAAGATTTAAATATGTTGCCTGTGGTTGATGATGATGCCCGCGTTATTGGTGTTATTACTCGGCGGTTGGCAATGGATAATTTGAAAAACAGTCCCTCTATTACCCACCATACCTATAGTGAACAAATAGTATCTGAGTTGGAAGAATACAATCACTATTTTCAACTTGTTGTTGAGCCTAATATGATTGATAGTACTGGCAATCTTGCTCAGGGCATTATTTCAGAAATTTTGAAAGAAATCACACTAAAAGTCTTTACAAGAAAATATCAAAAAAATATCATTATTGAACAAATGATGATATACTTTTTACATGCCGCTCAAATTGAGGATCAATTAAAAATTTATCCTAAAATTATTACTGAAAACCGAAGAAGTGGTGTTCTAGATTTTGAGATCTATGTCAATAGTCAGATAGTTGCTAAAGCGGTTATTACCAGTAAAATTAACTAAGAATGAAACTAAATAAGGAGATTCAATAAATGATAACATTAAAATCTGCACGAGAGATCGAGGCAATGGATATTGCAGGCGATTTCTTAGCGAGTATACATATTGGCCTACGGCAAATCATTAAACCTGGTGTTGATATGTGGGAAGTTGAAGAATATGTCCGCAAACGTTGTAAAGAAGAAAATGTTCTGCCTTTACAGATTGGCGTTGATGGTCATATGATGGATTATCCCTACGCAACCTGTTGTTCTCTAAATGATGAAGTAGCTCACGCTTTTCCAAGACACTATATTTTAAAAGATGGTGATTTGCTCAAAGTTGATATGGTGCTTAGTATGCCTCTGGACAAATCAGTTATTGATGTGGCATCACTAGACTTTAATAATGTTGCTCAAATGAAAACAGTGACTCAGCCTTATAATGGTGGTTTAGCAGACTCGTGTTGGGCTTATGCTGTGGGTAAACCATCCAAAGAAGTACAACAATTAATGGATGTCACAAAAGAAGCTATGTATATTGGCATTGAAAAGGCTCAAGTTGGTAATCGTATTGGTGATATAGGAGCTGCTATCCAAGCTTACGCTGAAAGTCATGGCTATGGGGTTGTTCGTGATTTAGTCGGACATGGTGTAGGACCAACGATGCATGAAGAACCAATGGTACCAAATTTTGGTACGGCTGGGCGCGGTTTACGCCTAAAAGAAGGCATGGTATTAACCGTAGAACCAATGATTAATACAGGAACTTGGGAAATTGATACAGATATGAAAACTGGTTGGGCTCATAAAACCTTAGATGGAGGACTATCTTGTCAATATGAACATCAATTTGTCATTACAAAAGATGGTCCTGTTATCTTAACTAGCCAAGGAGAAGAAAGAACCTACTAAAATGGAAAAGAAGAAAAACCTTTTTACCAGATTAATGGAAAAATGGCAGTATGAACCTGTTCAAGCTTTTATGAAACATTTTGCCAGTGCAGAGATGGATTTGTCTTCAATTGCTGTAGCCTATTACCTTATTTTAACGGTTTTCCCTCTCATTATTATTGCAGCTAATATTTTTCCCTATTTAAATATTGATATTTCTGATTTACTAAATTTGATGAAACAAAGCTTGCCAGTTGATATTTATAAACCAGCTGCATCTATTGTCACTAATATATTTTCAAAGCCTGCTGGTAGTATTTTGGGAATGGCCACCGTAGCTGGTTTATGGACAATGTCACGAAGTTTGACATCCTTGCAAAAGGCTATTAATAAAGCTTATGGGGCCTCTCAGCACCGTGATTTCTTAGTGAGTCATATCATTGGTCTCTTAATTAGTGTTTTTATTCTTTTTCTATTAACATTTGTCTTGATTTTTTCAACTTTTTCAAAGGCAGCTATTCAAGTTATCGACAAACACTACCATTTAAGTGATAATATTACTTCTCTATTTTTACTACTGATTCAACCTATTACCATCGTTATTATTTTTATTGGTATTATGGTTCTGTATTTTCTACTCCCAAATGTTAAAATACGGAAAATTCGCTATATATTACCCGGTACCTTCTTGACCGCCTTTGTTATGACATTTATGAGTAACATGCTCGCCAATTATGTTGTGCACAGTGTTGAGCGAATGGTAGATATCAAAATGTTTGGGTCAATCATGATTTTCATTATCATGCTATGGTTCATCTTTTTAGCTCGGATTTTGATTTTCGGTGCCATATGTAATGCCACTTATCAAGAATTAGACCAAGGTAAGTTGGTTGGTAGAAGGGGCAATGTGGCTTCTATTATGGAGCGTATTTTGGGGAAGAAAAAAGTAGATAAGGAAAACGAAGATAAAACTAAAGGTTAGAAAGATAGCTTATTCTTTCTAACCTTTTTATGCTAGAACTTCCAAAATAGATATGATAGAATGTTAAGGATTGGACAAGGAGAAAGAATGAAACTCAAAACAGATTCTAGACCTTTACGAGGGTGCTTAACAATGCCTGGTGATAAATCCATTAGTCACCGAGCAATCATTTTTGGAGCAATTGCAGAAGGAATTACAGAAATTGAAGGACTTTTAAAGAGTCATGATGTTAATGCAACTATCTCAGCTTTTCGACAAATGGGAGTTTTAATAGAAGAGAGAGGTCAAAAAGTTATTGTTCATGGACAAGGTTTTTCAGGGCTTAAACCTCCTCAAAAGGCCCTTGAAATGGGAAATTCAGGAACATCCATGAGACTTTTGTGTGGGGTTATAGCTGGCCAAAATTGGATTGTAACCCTAAAAGGCGATGCCAGCTTGAGCAAGCGACCGATGGACCGCGTAGCTATTCCTCTAGAATTAATGGGAGCTGAGATTTCAGGACAAAACGATGCTAAGCAGCCCCCTATTACCGTAAAAGGTAAAACACATCTTAAAGCTATTACTTATCATTTACCCGTAGCTTCAGCCCAAGTGAAATCGGCTATTCTATTAGCGGCTCTACAAACTAAGGGACAAACCAAACTAGTTGAAAAGGCCCTTACACGTAATCATACCGAAGAGATGATCAGGATTTTTGGTGGCCGGATTCAACAGTCAGGGAAAGAAATGACGATCCAGGGCCCACAGTCCTTAAAGGGACAAAAAATTAAAGTGGCAGGAGATATTTCCAGTGCAGCCTTTTGGTTAGTGGCGGGCTTAATTGTACCAGGATCAGATATTTGGCTGGAAAATGTTGGTATTAATGAAACGAGAACCGGTATCTTAGATGTTATCAAAGATATGGGAGGACAGGTCGCTATTGAAAATTATGATAGTAAAAATCAATCAGCTCATCTCAGGGTTACTTATTCTGAATTGAGAGGTACCGAAATTTCAGGTGACTTAATTCCTCGATTAATAGATGAACTTCCAATTATAGCTCTTCTAGCAACACAGGCAAAGGGACAAACGATTATTAAGGACGCTGGCGAGCTAAGACTAAAAGAGACTAACCGAATAACGGTGGTTGTTGATATTCTCCAAAAAATGGGTGCACAAGTGGAAGAGAAAGCTGATGGGATGATTATCACAGGTGGCCAAGAGCTAGTAGCTTGTCAAGCAGACGCGCAAATGGATCATCGTATTGGAATGATGGTGACCATTGCCGCTCTACTTGTAAAAAAAGGGACAATGACTTTAAAAGGGGCAGATGCTATTGCGACTAGTTACCCTAATTTTTTCGCAGATTTAGAAAGATTACAAGATGACTAAGGTATTACTCGGATTCATGGGAGCGGGAAAAACAACAATTGGCTCCTTATTAGATAAGCGTTTTTTAGACATGGATGTGATTATCGAAGATCGGATTGGGATGTCTATTTCGGATTTTTTTACTCACCAAGGCGAAGCGGCATTTCGAGCGATTGAATCAGCTTTGCTAGAAGAATTAATGACTATGAAAGGTGATTACATCATTTCAACAGGAGGTGGTGTAGTAATTAGTGAATCAAACCGCGAACTATTACGTCAAAATCGGAAAAATAACATTTTACTGTCAGCTTCTTTTGAAGTTCTGTATGACCGAATTAAAAAGGATAAAGTCTTTCAACGGCCTCTATTTTTAAATAATTCGAAAGAAGATTTCCATGGTATTTTTGAGCGACGGATGATCCTTTATGAAGGCCTCTCTGATTTGGTTATTAACGTTGATAATAGAACTCCTGAAGAAATTGTGCGTATTATTAATAGCATCTAGTAAGTAAATGATGGTATTTAAAAATGATATGGCAAGCATTAATATTGCCATAATAAGTCTTCAAAAAGAATTTTTCACAGACAAGTTGGATAAGTTAAGTTATAATAGAAACTACTGAAGTAGTTGAGAGAGAAATATAGTTGAAGCAAATGAGATAAATATGGCAAGAAATGAAAAAAATGGTTTAAGTCACCACGAAGAACTAAGGTATTTTTACTTACTGAGGAATTTGAATTATTTAAGTGAAAATGAGATGAGAGAGTATCGGTATTTAAAGGCCAAAATGGAAGCTAAAATATCCGATAAAATGACCTCTTATTCTGACAAAACTGAAGCGCAGCGAACTTTTGAGAACCAGCGCTTTCAGGATTTTTCTGCTTCCGACCATTATCAAGGGAGACAAAGTAAGTATGATGACGACAGTAATCAGGCTTACCGACCAGAAGAAACCCTTCCAAATGGCTTACCCATTTACCCCGGTCAACCACCAATGTCTCGTAGCTCCAAGCGTCATCAAAGACTTAAGCGAGAAGAAGTAGTAGGTCCTGAAAATTTTGCACAGGAAACTTCTTTATATGAAACCTATGATAGCTCGGCTGCTACTAGTAAAAAAAGTAAAAAGCCGAAGAAAAAAGGAAAGTTAAAACGAAATCTTAAGATTTTAGGCTTCATTTTGATGTTGCTAATAGCTGGTGTCATTTTGATGTTTGCAAAAGGTTATTTTGATATTTCCACTAATAAAGCCAAATATAAGCCTGCAGTTACAGAAACATTCAATGGTGTTGACACTAAAAATGGGACCAATATCTTGATTTTAGGCTCAGATCAACGGGTTACACAAAAATCAGACGATGCCAGAACAGACACTATTATGGTTCTTAATATTGGTAACAAAGATAAAAAAGTTAAGATGGTTAGCTTTATGCGTGATACCTTAGTCAATATTCCAGGATATAGTTATAACAATAATGACTCTTACGATCTCAAATTGAATTCTTCCTTTAATTTTGGAGAACAAGATGGCCATAAAGGTGCGGAAATGGTCCGTAAGACTTTAAAACATAATTTTGATATTGATGTGAAATATTATATGATGGTTGATTTTGAAACTTTTGCAGAAGCTATTGATACTTTATTCCCAAGTGGTGTTAAAATAAATGCAAAATTTGCAACTATCTCTGGAGAAGCTGTAAATTCTGTTGAAGTTCCAGATGATTTACGAATGAAAAACGGAGTTGTGCCAGAACAGACTATTAAAGTTGGTGAACAACGTATGGATGGTCGTACTCTCCTTAATTATGCTCGCTTCAGAAAAGATGATGATGGAGATTATGGACGAACAGTGAGACAACAACAAGTTATGACAGCAATCATGTCACAAGTCAAAGATCCGGTTAAATTATTTACAGGTTCAGCAGCTATTGGAAAACTTTATGCCTTAACGTCAACTAACGTTCCTTCTGGTTTTATCCTTCAAAAAGGATTAGCTTCCGTTACCTCCGGAGCAAAGGTGGAGCATGTCACTATTCCAGCCCAAGGCGATTGGGTAGATGAGTTTGACATGTATGGTGGGCAAGGCTTATACGTTGATTTTGCCAAATATCAGAAAAATTTATCAAAAATGGGATTACGTTAAAGTATGTTATAATGAAGAGTAACTAAGGTTGCTCTTTTTTAGTGCAACCCTTCAAAGTAAAGGAAAAATAATGTTAAAGAAAAACGATTTAGTCGAAGTAGTCATTGAAGATTTAAGCCATCAAGGGTCAGGTATAGCCAAAGTGGATGGTTTTGTCTTCTTTGTGGAAAATGCCTTACCAGCCGAACGTGTTACTATGCGCATATTGAAACTTAATAAAAAGATTGGTTTTGGTAAAGTCGAAGAATATCTAGAAAAATCTCCGTATCGAAATGAAGACCTTGATGTTGCCTACTTGAGGACGGGTATTGCAGACTTTGGGCACCTAGCTTATGAACAGCAATTGCTTTTCAAAGCCAAACAAGTTAAAGATAATCTCTATAAAACAGCTGGTATCAAAGAGGTTGAATTATTACCAACCATTGGTATGGATCACCCCTACGCCTATCGCAATAAAGCGCAAATTCCAGTGAGACGGGTTAATGGACAGTTAGAAACAGGTTTTTTTAGAAAGAATTCCCATGACTTATTGCCTATCTCTGACTTCTATATCCAAGATAAAGAAATTGATAAACTGATTCTCTTCGTTCGTGATCTCTTACGCCGTTTCCAGGTTAGTCCTTATAATGAAGCAGATCAGTCCGGCCTGATTAAAAACTTAGTTGTTCGGCGTGGCCATTATTCTGGTCAAATGATGTTGGTCTTTGTCACTAGCCGACCAAAAGTTTTTCGCGTAGAGCAAATGGTTCAACTCATTATTGAAGCCTTCCCACAAGTCGTTTCTATTATGCAAAATGTTAATGATCAAAATGGTAATGCTATTTTTGGGAAAGACTTCAAAGTACTCTACGGACAAGACCATCTCACCGACAGCATGTTAGATAATGACTATATGATTTCTGCTCAGTCCTTTTACCAAGTCAACACCATCATGGCTGAAAAACTTTACCAGACAGCCATTGAGTTTTCAGATTTAAATGCTGATGATGTGGTTATTGATGCCTATTCAGGCATCGGTACTATCGGCTTGTCCTTTGCTAAAAAGGTTAAAAAAGTTTATGGTGTCGAGGTGATAGAAGCTGCAGTTAAAGATGCTCGGAAAAACGCTGAGCGAAATGGTATCCACAATGCAGAATTTGTTGTAGGTAGTGCAGAAGCAGCTATGGAAAAATGGAGCAAAGAAGGAATTAAGCCAAGTGTCATTCTAGTTGATCCACCTCGTAAAGGCTTAACAGAAAGCTTTATCAAAGCAAGCGTAGCCATGGCGCCAAAGAAAATCACCTATGTATCATGTAACCCAGCTACCATGGCGCGTGACATCAAGCTTTACCAAGAACTGGGCTACGATCTCAAAAAAGTACAACCAGTAGACCTTTTCCCACATACACACCATGTGGAGACGGTAGCGTTATTGTCCAAACTTGATGTCGATAAGCATATAGATGTTGAAATTAAGCTGGACGAGCTTGATTTGACAAGTGCTGAAAGTAAAGCAACTTATGCACAAATCAAAGAATATATATTGGAAAAATTTAATTTGAAGGTTTCGACACTCTATATTGCACAGATTAAAAAGAAGTGTGGAATTGTACTGAGGGAGCATTATAATAAATCGAAAAAAGAGAAACAAATTATTCCACAATGCACACCGGAAAAAGAGGAAGCTATCATGGATGCTTTAAGGCATTTTAAAATGATTTAGTAGAAATGGAGGGTATTTATGAGATGGATATTAAAAATAATCTTATTTCCAATTAGCTTGGTGTTAAGTATCCTCACTGCATTTCTGACATTTTTACTTGCCATAGGAACAACAATACTGTATTTGCTAATGCTTATGTGTGTCGTTGTTGGGGTCGTATCATTGTTTAAAAAGGATTTTTCAATAGGCATAGAAGCATTGATAGTAGGATTCTTGTTAAGCCCATACGGAATACCGATGGTTGGAGCAGCAGTTATAGCTTTTTTACAAGGTATCAATGAAGCAATAAAATCAATCTAAATAAGAATATAGAATAACGATGATAGATATAGAGAACATAGAAAAATCTAAATAATGGGTTTGGTTATTAACATCTTACAACGTTGTTTAGACTACCTAAAAATCAAATTATGTTAGGAGTTATTTTGATGGATGGAGTAAAAGAAATAATTTTGCAGACCAAGAACGTGGAATATATAAGGAGAAATTTAGGAAAAGAACAATGGATACAGGTATCCGGTCACAAAGATATGAATGGTGCAGATGCAAGATTTTGGTGTGGGTTAGTTTCGCTAAATCATATAGATGAGGTATATAATGATGTTGGGTGGGATGTTTCTGCTAACGAGCAAGGAAATCCCGGATTTGAAGGAAATGGATACGCATATCAGTATAAAGCGAATTTGCTAAAAGATGGTTTTGAATCTATTTTATATTATCGTGATTTTTATGGTGTTGAGGAAGATTATATTGAGTTATCACAGGAGTTTATCTTACTAAACAATCTTCGATATAACAAAAATAGTAAATCATATTGGGCTATGTATGAAAATGGGGAAAGTGAAGAAGCTGTTAAATATATTGATGCTACGACGATTCAAATTAAAATGAAGTTTTTACGTAATTATTCATCAGCAAAACAGATGGCAATTTTACTTTTTTTTGATATTAGAACTAAGTTCGATGGAAAAATATCTGATTTTGGGCTAGAAGAGTTTAATACCGAATCTAAAGATAATAGTCTGTTTTATGGATTATGGGGCGGTGATATGAATTTTCCAATATATGTGTATAGTGTCTTAATGGGTAAAAAAATTCTTATGCCAGCGCCAATTGAGGAATGTGGTTATTGGCCGTATGAAAAAGAAGAAAGTTACGAGGACTTTATTATTGGTGTTGACGAGTTTGGAAAAGAAATTTTTAATACGTGCAATCCGGATAAGCTGAATAATTATTTTGGGTCTAATCCAGATGCTCCTATGTATTTAACACCAGTATTTTTTAAGCGTGATGTATTACAAAAATATGTAAATAAACCTGAGTTATATGAAATTAGAGATGGATATTTGAGTTGTCAATCATTATGGGGTATTGAAATAGATAATCATCATAAAAATTGTGTAGCAGTTTATTTGGGCGATTTAGGAAGAGATTTACCTGAAAGTGAGCGTGGATACTGGAAAAGTTACAATATAGTAGGTGAAGAAGGAGTAAGCCAGGTATCTTTCCAAAGGGATTTCTGTAATATATTTACGGAGTCAAATATGGAAGATCATAAATTTCAAGTTCTTTATGGTTCTTTAATAAAGCAATGGAACACAAAATATGGCTGGGATTTATATCTGCCATTATCTGTGGAAGATCAATATAATCTAACTCAAATTAGAATCCCGCTTGGGGAAAGTCAGCCAGAATTCGATCAATTAGTTTTGTCGTTAGTTAAAGTTTTGATTGACTCACTTAATGAAAAGCAATTAATCGTTCTTGGAGATGTTCAAACTGATATTAAAGGAATAAGTAAACTTGAAAGATGGATACAATCAAACGAGGCTGTTGGGTATGAAAATCATATTAAGTTTTTAAGGGATTTACAGAAGTTAAGATCTACTGGATCTGGACACAGAAAAGGTAAAGAATATAGTAAGATTTCAAATACATTTGACTTATCAGAAAAAAGTAAAATAGATGTATTCGAAGAGGTTCTTCGAAAATCAAATGATTTCCTGAAATATATGAAAACTACGTTTTTAGATTAATTAGGAGCGTGATATAAAGAACAAGTATGGCAAGAATTCTTCCTATATAGATACTTTATATTATGCTTTAAACTAGGGTTTGTAAAGTATTCACATCATTCATATAAATTCCAGTTTTGTAAAATAAAAATTTCAGAAAAATGGTTACCAAAGGCGATAGAGAAAAACTATCGTCTTTTTCTTTGCAAATTTTTAAGGAGGGGGTGAAGCGATGGACTTTGACTATTTCTATAATCGTGAAGCAGAGCGATTTAATTTTCTGAAAGTGCCTGAAATATTGGTAGACGGAGAAGAATTTAAGGGACTGTCTGCTGAAGCAATTATCCTTTATTCCATGCTTTTGAAACGAACAGGAATGTCATTTAAGAATAACTGGATAGACAAGGAAGGTAGAGTATTTATCTATTTTACAGTTGAGGAAATTATGAAAAGAAGAAATATCTCAAAGCCTACTGCTATAAAAACATTGGACGAGTTAGACAGCAAAAAAGGAATAGGACTGATTGAAAGAGTAAGGCTTGGACTTGGTAAGCCGAATGTCATTTATGTCAAAGACTTTATGAGCATAATAGTGGTAAAAGAAAATGACTTTCAGAAGTCAAAAAACTTAACTTCAGAAGTAAAAGATTTTAACCTCAGAAGTAAAGAAAATGAACTTCAGGAAGTTCAAAATGTTGACTCTAACTATATAGAGAATAATAAGAGTAAGTATAGTAAGAGAGAATATAGTTTTGGTGAAAACGGACTTGGAACATTTCAAAATGTCTTTTTAAAGGATGAGGATATAGGTGAATTACAAATAAAAATGGCAGGACAGCTCGGTAACTACATTGAGAGATTATCAACATATCTTCAAAGCACCGGAAAGACATATAAAGACCATAAAGCTACAATTCTTTCTTGGTTTTATAAAGATCAGGGAAGTAAAAAAACATCCAATATCCCTACATGGGAGGAATATAACAAAGGAGTACATCTATGATTAAAGAATTAGAAAAAGTGATGATAGAAGATGTGGAATATAGCTTTGATCCTGAAAAAGAATACATCAAAGACGGACACGCATACTGTAAAGTGTGCCATGAAAGAAAAGACGGGAAAGCATTAGAGTTTTTCGGAAAGCAGATGATATTTAAGACAGCTTGTAAATGCGATAGAGATAGAGAAGCAAAAGAAAAAGAAAGACAAAAGCAGCTTGAAATCGAGAGATTAAAAAGTATCTGCTTCATCTCCATGATTCAATGGGCATATACTTTTGAAAACTATCAGGGAAAAGAAAATCAAAGCCTTATCATCGCAAAGAATTTTGTAAAAGATTATGAACTTATGAAAAAAGAAAATGTCGGACTTCTGTTCTATGGCTCCGTTGGAAGCGGAAAGACCTATCTTGCCTGCTCCATTGCAAATGCACTGATTGAACAATATCAGATAAGCGTTAAGATTAGAAACTTTTCACAGATAATAAATGAACTGCAAAAAGGCGGATTTGACCTTGATAAAAACGCATATATCGAATCCCTTGTAAACACTTCCGTTCTCATCTTAGATGATTTAGGAATTGAAAGAGATACAAGCTATGCCAAAGAGCAGGTATATAACATCGTGAATAACAGGTACTTAAAGCATAAGCCGACAATCTTTACTACAAATCTTTCTTACAGCCAAATTGAAAACTGTATGGAGAGCGTGGAATACCAAAGAATTTACTCAAGAATTATCGAGATGTGTATTCCTGTGATGGTACTTGGAGAAGATTACAGGAAAGTTATTCAGGAAGGGAAATTAAAGAGGAATAAAGAAAGACTACTGACAGGAGGTGAGAGGACTTGATCAATGAAGAAATAGCAAGAAAAACGCTGAATATGGAAGTTAGAGCTGCTAAAGTAACAGGAAAGCTAATTCTGAACTTATTAAAGAAATTGATGAAAGAGGCAGAGAAACTTGGAGGGCTTGAAAAGCTCGTTAATAGCAAAGGAAATGAAGTAAAACTCAAAGATATGGTTAAAAAGGGACAACTTGAAGAAATTCCGGTAGAAGAAGCAGAGCTAAAGGAACTGAAAAAAGAGCTGAACAGATATGGGGTTAAGTTTTCTGTGATGAAAAATAAAGAAAGTGGAAAATACTCCGTATTCTTTCAGGCAAAAGACATGAAAGTAATGGATAAAGCTTTCAAACACGCTCTTTCAGAATCAGAAAAGAAAACGAAAAGAATCAATTTACAAGAATATTGAGAAATTTAAGGAGATGGCTAAAAATTCCCTTTCAAAAGATAAAGTCAAGAATAAACAAAAGGAGCAGAGCCTATGATAGATAAGATACTAAAAGACATAAAAGGCTTGTTCAAAGTGCAGGATAAGGCAAAGTTTATTAAACAGAACATTCCCTATCTTGCATTTTTCTATTTAGGAAACATCTTTGCCCATCATGTGAGAAGCTATACTGGTGGTGATGTCATAGATAAAATCTTTCAGGGAATATTAGAGCTTAATACCATGAGTTTTCTTCCAAGTATTCATCCTATGGATATTTTAATGGGAGTGGTAGTAGCGGTTTTAATCAAATTTATCGTATATACCAAAGGGAAAAATGCCAAAAAGTTTAGACAGGGAAAAGAGTATGGCTCAGCAAGATGGGGAACGACAAAAGATATTCAGCCGTATATGGATGAAAAGTTTAAAAACAACATTTTGCTTACACAAACTGAGCGATTAACCATGAATGGCAGACCGGCAAATCCAAAGTATGCGAGAAATAAGAATGTACTTGTTATTGGTGGTTCAGGATCAGGTAAAACAAGATTTTATGTAAAACCGAACCTAATGCAAATGCACTCGTCATATTGTGTTACAGATCCTAAAGGAACGATAGTAATTGAGTGTGGAAAGATGCTTGAAGATAATGGATATGAAATAAAAATCTTAAATACCATCAACTTCAAAAAGAGCATGAAGTACAATCCATTCGCTTACCTCAGAAGTGAAAAAGACATACTCAAATTGGTACAGACAATTATTGCAAACACTAAGGGTGAGGGAGAAAAAGCAGGTGAGGATTTTTGGGTGAAAGCCGAAAAACTCTACTATACAGCTCTTATCGGATATATCTTCTATGAAGCTCCAAAAGAAGAAAAGAACTTCGCAACACTACTTGATATGATAGATGCTTCAGAAGTCAGGGAAGATGATGAAACATATATGAATCCCATTGATAGGCTATTTGAAGCATTGGAAAAGAAAGAGCCTACGCACTTTGCAGTCAAGCAATATAAGAAGTACAAACTTGCTGCTGGAAAGACAGCAAAATCTATTCTTATATCTTGTGGTGCAAGGCTTGCTCCATTTGATATTCAGGAACTTAGAGATTTGATGAGTGAAGACGAACTTGAGCTTGATACATTGGGAGATAGAAAGACAGCACTCTTTGTTATTATCTCTGATACAGATGATACCTTTAACTTTGTAGTGTCTATTATGTATTCACAGTTATTTAATCTACTTTGCGATAAGGCGGATGATGTATATGGTGGCAGACTTCCTGTTCATGTAAGATGCTTACTTGATGAGTTTGCAAATATCGGCTTAATTCCAAAGTTTGAGAAGCTCATAGCCACAATTAGAAGTAGAGAAATTTCAGCGAGCATTATCTTACAGGCACAATCTCAGCTAAAGGCGATATATAAGGATAATGCTGATACCATTGTGGGTAACTGTGATAGTACCTTATTCTTAGGTGGAAAGGAAAAAACAACACTGAAAGAGCTGTCCGAAACGCTTGGTAAAGAAACTATCGACCTTTACAATACATCAGAGACAAGGTCAAATCAAAAGAGCTTTGGCTTAAACTACCAAAAAACAGGAAAGGAACTTATGAGCCAAGATGAGATAACGGTTATGGACGGAAGCAAATGTATCTTTCAGCTTAGAGGTGTAAGACCTTTTCTATCAGATAAATTCGATATTACAAAGCATAAGAACTATAAGTTGCTTGAGGACTATGACAAGAAGAATTTGTTTGATATTGAAAGCTACATGAAGCGAAAAGGCAAAGCAAAATTAAATAGAGAAACAATTATTACAAGGGTATAGGTTAAAAATTAAAAGTATTAGATAGTATTTTCGTTTGGTATAATTAAAAATAAGAAAAGTACAATTTGCAGAGAGGAGAATTTATTGAATAATAAAGATTTAATAGGAAAAATTCATTCGTCCATGTATCATCAATTAAAAAAACGGGGATATGCTACAGCAGTAGATGTACTTATGGATTTAGGGGTGCTTTCAAAAGCAAATTATGAACTTTGGAGGAACGGGAAAGTCTCATATTTAGAAAAAGTATGCAATATCAATTTAAAAAAGCTCTCCACAATCTTACATGAAATAAGAGTATATGCTAAAAAAATGAGCTTAAAGCCATCCTATTGCGTATATAAAAAGTGGGCGGTAAAGAAAAAGAATGGGCAAGGGAAAAAGCCGGTAATGAAGCTAAGGTTTAGTAAAAGCGGTTCAGATGATATTGAGAAATGGTATGCCACTCATCTTGTAGATATGAAAAGAATAGAGCAGCTTAAAGAAGAAAAACAAAAAATAGTTAATAGTGATGAAGAGCAGTAAGTCTAAAAAATAGATTTGCTGCTTTTTTTATGTTCAGAGAAGCAGGAGGTAATATGTTCAGGATAAGAAGTCCCACTTAAAAGAAAACTAAATAGTAAGAGCATCAGCGATTGGAAAAGAAAAACTCCAGTCGCTTTTTTTATTGAAAAGAAAAGGAGAAATTTTAATGAAGCAAGAAATGATTAACATCAACGCCAACTTGTTGGCAGAGCCTACTTTTTCAAGTTTTGAAAAAGAGGGGGAGGAAGTAGAAGTTGCAAACTTCACGCTTGTAAAAAAGTATGGAAAGGGCAAGGAATATATCAACTGTGCAGCTTACGGAGAAAAAGCGGAGAAAGCAAAGGACTTTGAAAAAGGCGATTTGATTCATGTATTCGGCTACTTTAAGAAGCGTGAAAAAGAGGGAAAGACTTTCAAAAACTTTGTAGTGAAGTCATACAACAAGATTGAGAAGAAAGAAGAAAATGAGGAGGAATAAATTATGGAATTTTTTACACAGGCAGTTAATGTATTAAAAATTTTAGTTATGGCAGTAGGAGCAGGACTTGGAGCATGGGGCGTTATCAACCTGATGGAAGGATATGGGAATGACAATCCGGGAGCCAAGAGTCAGGGGATCAAGCAGTTGATGGCGGGAGGAGGTATTGTCCTTATCGGACTTAAGCTAATTCCACTTCTTGCCAATGTACTCAAGTAAGAAGAAAAGGAGAGCTTAGATGTTTGGAATATTCGACAAGATAGAAGAATTCTTTAAGGAACTTCTACTGGGCGGTATCCAAGCAAATCTTGAGTCCATGTTTCTTGACATCAACGATAAAGTTGGTGCAGTTGCGGCAGATGTGGGGAAAACACCTATGGGGTGGAACGGACAGGTTTTCAGCTTTATTAAGAGTATTAACGATTCCGTCATTATTCCCATAGCGGGGCTAATCATTACGGCAGTCCTTTGTATCGAGCTTATCAATATGGTTATGCAAAAGAACAATATGCACGATACGGATACCTTTGAATTTTTCAAATACATCATCAAGATGTGGATTGCTGTATGGTTAGTATCCCATGCCTTTGAATTTTCAATGGCGGTCTTTGATGTAGCACAGCACATGGTAAACAAAGCGGCAGGGGGTGATCAACACCTCTGCCACCGTTTCCGGAGATCAAATTGT
The DNA here is from genome assembly GCF_901542335.1 of Streptococcus porcinus. Classification (NCBI taxonomy): domain Bacteria; kingdom Bacillati; phylum Bacillota; class Bacilli; order Lactobacillales; family Streptococcaceae; genus Streptococcus; species Streptococcus porcinus. Next base: position 558,049 of record NZ_LR594036.1, read on the forward strand.
GGCAATGGTTGATTCCTTAAAAGATAAGGGGATTGGGGAGCTTGTCATGATTCTCTTTGAAACCTCAATCATAAAGGTTGCCATAGAGGCAATTTCCATTGTAATTATGCTTGTGGTTTACGGAAGAATGTTTGAGATATATGTTTACTCATCGGTATCAGCCATTCCGTTTGCTACGATGGGAAACAAAGAATGGGGACAGATTGGAACAAACTACATCAAAGGGCTGTTTGCCATTGGATTACAAGGACTCTTTTTAATGGTTTGTCTTGGAATATACGCAGTATTAGTTAAGACAATACAGATAACAGATATACACACAAGTACCATGACGATACTTGGATATGCAGTTTTGCTGGGGTTAATGATGTTAAAAAGCGGAACACTGGCCAAAAGCGTATTAAATGCACACTAATAGAAAGGAAGGATAGTATGAAAAAAAGAAAAACATTATTTATATCAGTAGTAGTTGGAACAGGTATTTTGGCAGTAATGGATAGAATCAAGCTTTACAGCAAGGTGAATGACTTGGAAGAAAGAACACAGGACATCGGTCGCTGCCATAATGATTTTTGCTTAATGCAGGAACGATATAACAGAAGTATGAATGAACAGATAGAAAGCATTCAGGATGAAATCGGATCTGTATATGAACATCTTGAGGAGCTGTCAAAGGGAAAAAAAGATGGGAGGTAGGTTATGGCGTATGTACCAATCCCAAAAGACTTAAAGAATGTAAAGGCAAAAGTAGCCTTTAACTTAACGAAAAGGCAGCTCATAGGATTTACCATTGCAGGACTGGTAGGATTACCGGTCTATTTATTTATGCGAAAAATTGTGCCGAATGATATAGCTGTCATATTTCTCATTGTGTCTACTCTCCCAATATTTTTTATCACTCTTTTTGAAAAGGACGGACTGACCTTTGAGAAATATTTTAAGCACATTTACCTTCATAAGTTTTATCAACCGCAAAAGAGAGTGAGAAAGGAGGTTTATCTTGAAAGACAAAAGAAAGATACAGCAGTTAAAGTTAGAGCAAAGCAAAAAGGCATTAAAAAGTCAAAAACAGGACTTAAAGCACAATAAGGGGACGGTTAAAAAAGACAAAGGTGGACTGTTTGACCTTATTTTTAAGAAGGAGCCGAAAAGATACACTGTTGAAGATACCATTCCCTATCTTAGACTCTTAAAAATCGGGATATGCCAGCTTGATGAAAAGCACTTCAGTAAAAGCATAGCCTTTCAGGATATTAACTATCAGCTTGCTTTAGATGAAGATAGAGATTTGATTTTTAATCAGTTTGCAAACTTTCTAAATTCCTTTGATCCAAGTGTCAGCATTGAGTTTTCCTACATCAATCAGCTTGGAAGAAACGAAGAAATGAAATCTGCCATTCAGATACCGGATAAAAAAGATGGCTTTGATGATATACGACTTGAATTTAGAGAAATGCTTAAAAGTCAGATTGTAAAGGGAAATAACGGACTAAAAAAATCAAAATATATAACCTTTACAGCAGAAGCGGATAATTTAGAGCAGGCTATTTCAAAACTGGAAAGACTGGAGATAGATATATTATCTAATCTTAAAAGCATGGGTGTAAGAGCGGAAAGCCTTAACGGAGAAGAAAGGCTAAAGATACTTCACGATATGTTAAATCCCAATAAGACCTTTGAGTTTTCATACAAAGACTTAAAGAAAAGGGAAAGCACAAAGACATATATTGCTCCTGATGAATTTAACTTTACTCCGTCAAGGTATTTTAAGTTTGGAAAGTTTATCGGAGCTGCAAGTCATTTTCAAATCCTTGCCAGCGAGCTTTCAGACCGTATGCTTGCCGAGTTTTTGGATATAGATGATAACATCAATATCTCTTTTCATATTAAGGCAATTGATCAGTCAGAAGCCATCAAGATGGTAAAAAGAAAAAATACCGATATTGATAAGATGAGAATTGAGGAAAACAAAAAGGCGGTAAGGTCAGGCTATGACATGGACATTCTTCCAAGTGATTTAATTACCTATGGAGAAGATGTAAAAAGCCTTCTAAAAGACTTGCAGACCAGAGATGAGAGAATGTTTGTTGTAACGATTGTTTTTATGAACTTTGCAAGGACAGTGCAAAAACTCGATAACACCATCGCTCAGATAAGCTCCATTGCCAATAAGCACAACTGTAAATTGAAAAGACTTGATCATACGCAGGAACAGGGACTTATCAGCGTGTTACCTCTTGGCGTAAACAAGATTGAGATAGATAGAGGACTAACCTCATCATCTACGGCAGTATTTATGCCCTTTACTACAGAGGAGCTTTTCATCAATTCAAGTAACAGCCTTTATTACGGATTAAATGCCCTAAGCCATAACCTGATTATGGCAGATAGGAAAAAACTCAAAAATCCAAATGGTCTAATCTTAGGAACACCGGGTAGCGGTAAGTCATTTTCTGCCAAGCGTGAAATGGCAAATGCGATTCTTGTAACAGATGATGATGTGATTATTTGCGATCCGGAGGGCGAGGTGCGACAAGAAGTCGTGTTGTAAATTGCTAGTTTAGCTACTCTATCCATTTGGAGTAATCCTACCACAGCCTGCTTGACTGGTAACGGTCATGTTGGGAAGCCTGTGGGACAATATGGAAAGTCTGATAGCCTAAATCAGATGGACTGTTAGGATAAGAATACTATGGTGAACAGACGTGAATCATCGCAAGAGTCGTTACAGGGACTAAGTGAAATAAGGCTGACACACTTACACCAAAAGGTACGGAGGAGGTCATTGGGGCTTTCGTAACCTGATGACAAATGGACATATTCTTCCCGGCTCAAAGATGGCACCTAAGGTATTCACAATTATTTATAACACGGAACTTGGTAAGCCCTATGTATTCCTTTTAATCGTTAGAAGGTATTGAACTCGTAAGAGGGATAGACGATACAGAGGGTAGAGGAAAGGATAAAAAGCGAATGCTCCAGCTGTAACGGTAGGAGATAGGGGTTCAAACTTTGCCCTGACCTGAAAGGGTGCAGACTTATCCTATGGTATTTTATGACAAGAAATGGAGGTAAACCTATGAATGATAAATATTCAACGACAGCACAAGCTGAGAAGTTATCACACAAGCAACTGCTTGCGAAACAATGGAAAAGCATTGATTGGAAGAGAGCAGAACAAGAAGTGAATAGGCTACAAATCAGGATTGTCAAGGCTACTCAAGCCAAACACACTAACACAGTGAAAAGACTTCAATATTTACTAACCCATTCGTTCTATGCCAAGGCACTTGCCGTTCGTCGAGTAACGACTAACAAAGGCAAGAAAACAGCTGGTATAGATGGTGAACTATGGACGACACCTGCTCAAAAGATGGAAGCTCTCCTGTCTCTAACGGATAAAGGCTACAAAGCCAGTCCGTTAAGACGGGTTTACATCGACAAAAAGGGGAAAAAGAAGAAACGTCCATTAGGGATTCCGACCATGTACGATAGAGCTATGCAGGCACTCTATGCTTTAGCACTAGAACCTATCGCAGAGACAACCGCAGATACCAAATCATACGGTTTTCGAAAAGGAAGAAGCTGTCAAGACGCTTGTGAATATATCTTCACAGCACTATCACGAAAAGCTTCTCCTCAGTGGATTTTAGAGGGGGATATTAAAGGCTGTTTTGACAATATCAGTCATGACTGGCTCTTAGAGAATATTCCGATGGATAAATCTATCTTGAAACAATTCCTTAAAGCAGGTTTTGTGTTCAAGGGTGAGTTATTCCCAACGGAAGACGGCACACCACAAGGTGGTATCATTTCGCCTATCCTTGCCAATATGGCACTAGATGGGTTACAACAGGTCTTATCAGATAGATTCCACACCAATCGTTTAGGGAAAGTCGACCTTCGATTCAAGAATAGCCATAAAGTCAATCTTATCCGTTATGCGGATGATTTTATCGTCACAGCTGCGACACAAGAAATTGCTTTAGAGGCTAAAGAATTGATTAGAGAGTTTCTGCTTGGACGAGGTTTAGAGCTGTCAGAGGAAAAGACATTGGTAACTCATATCAACGATGGTTTCGACCTACTTGGTTGGAATTTTCGGAAGTACAAGGGGAAATTGATTGTCAAACCTTCTAAGAATTCTATTCAAACAGTTATTGGTAAATTCTCAGAAACCATTCTCAAGCGAGGAAAAGCATGGGAACAAGAAGTCCTAATCATGAAACTGAATCAACAGATACGAGGATGGACAAACTACCACCAATCCGTTTGTGCTAGTGAAGCCTTCTCCTATCTGGACTATCAGATATACGAATTATTGTGGCGATGGGCAAAACGTCGTCATCCAAAGAAAGGTCAGTGGTGGATTTCGACCAAGTATTGGCATAGAAGAGGCAATCGAAGTTGGGTATTCGCTTCAGGCGATAAAGAACTCATTCGAGTTGACCATACTGCTATCGTCAGACACACAAAGGTCAGAGAAAACGCTAATCCTTACTTGGATACAGACTATTTTGCTCAACGAACCTTTAATCATGGTATGAAACGGTTGACAGGTCGTTTTAAACTTGTTTGGAAGAAACAAAACGGACGCTGTCATCACTGTGGACTCCCGATGGAACTTGGAGAAGATAGAGAAATTTTCTTTAAAGTTCCAAAATCCAAGGGAGGTGTGGAAGAAATTGATAATATGGCTTATGTGCATCGTTATTGTCAACGACTATTTATTGAGAGCCGCTCGAAAGAGTGATGAAATGCTTGAGCCGTATGAGGGGAAACTCTCACGTACGGTTCTTAGAGAGGAAGGTGGTAGTAATACCACTAACCTACTCGACTACGGAAACCTTGTAAGGCAGTTTAATGGAGAAGTGATTAAGGTTAGCAGTAAGTCAAAAGACTACTTAAATCCCCTTGACATCAATATGAACTATGGCGATGGGGACGCACCACTAAAAGACAAGGCAAACTTTATCATGAGTATGCTTGAGCTTGTAGTAGGTGGCAGTGGTCTTACGGCAGAAGAAAAGTCTGTTATTGATAGATGCCTGCCAAAGATTTATGAAAAGTATTTTGAAAATCCGACTCCTGAGAATATGCCAATACTTCAAGACCTATACGATATGTTAAAAGGACAGGAAGAAAAGGTCGGTAAGAAGCTGGCAACAGAGATGGAAATCTATGTATCAGGCTCTCTTAATGTCTTTAACCATAGGTCAAATGTGGACTTAAATAAGAAGCTCCTGTGTTTTGATATTAAAGAGCTTGGAAGTCAGTTAAAGAAAATAGGAATGCTTGTTATTCAGGATCAGGTGTGGAACAAGGTATCGCAAAACAGAGGAAACAAAGCGACAAGATACTATATCGACGAGTTTCATTTACTTTTAAAAGATGAGCAGACAGCTTCATACTCGGTTGAGATATGGAAGAGATTTAGAAAATGGGGAGGTATCCCGACAGGCATTACGCAAAATGTCAAAGACCTACTTATGAGTAAGGAGATAGAAAATATCTTTGATAATACGGACTTTGTCTTAATGCTCAATCAGGCTTCGGGAAATAGAGAAATACTTGCAAAAAAACTTAAAATCTCACTTCCGCAGCTCAGATATGTTACCAACTCCAATGAGGGTGAGGGACTACTATTCTTTGGAAATACCATTGTTCCATTTATCGACAAATTTCCAAAAGATACGATTCTATATCAGAAGATGACTACCAAGCCGGAAGAAGTGAGGTAGCCTATGGGAAAGAAGCTGAAAAAGGACTTTAAGGAAAGGCATAAGGCAAGCCTTGAAAAAGAAATGCTCCATAGTGAAACAAACATTATACCTGAAGAAAGCAAGCTAAAGGATACCGATGATTACAGAGAAAAAATCGTTCATGAAAAAGATAGATTTCAAGATAAAGTGCATGAAAAGATAAGTAAGATAAATGCTGATACTGAAAAGGCTTATGGAACTCTTAAGAGAAACGCAAAATATAGAGCGACAGATAAGGGGAACATAACTTCTGTAACTGAAACAGAAAGATCGGATTGTATTACAGAGGTAAAGGATGGAAAAATCTATGATCCTTTAGGAAAAGACCTTGATAATGACGGGATTATAGACAGATACGATAATGACTTCAGGGATAGCGACTATTTTGAATCAACCTATGAGGTAGAGGATAATCTTTCGCATAAAGAAAAATCATTAGAAAATTCCTCGAAAAATCATAAGACTCAAAAAAGCAGGTATAAGAGAAAAAACTATTCTGAAAGCCTTTATACAAGGAAAAAGGACGATGCACCAAAAGTAAATCAGGCTGAAGATAAAAAGGCGGGAAAAGATGTTGTTAGCGAAAAAGTTCATAGTAACCTATCAAAAGATCAAAAGAAAAAGCTAAAAAAAGATATGGTAAAAGTATCTGCCCTTTCAGGACTTGCCAAAGGAAGTGAAACCGTAAGAGATTATTTATCTCATGGAAGTGATGAAAATCAAGGCGTAGAAGCAGGAGAAAAGACGGCTGATGCAAGTTCAAAACTCATTCATGGCATAAAGAATTATTCGGATAGGAAAAGAGCGAAAAAAGCTTATAACCTTACAAATAAGGACTATAAAATCAGAAAGCGTAAATCCAAGTTAGAGTTTCGTGATGCCAAAGAGGAGCTTAAAAAGACAGATGAGTATAAAAGAGCAAGTGCCTATAAAAGATTTCAAAAGAAAAATCAGGTAAAGGCTGCAATTCGTCGTGAGAATAAGTCAAGGCTTAGAGATCGGATTAAAGAGGGACTTATCGGAACGCTGAAAAGCTCAAAACATATGATTATCCGAAGAGCCAAAGGGCTTATGCTTATCTTCGTAGGTATCATTATTTTGGGAACTTTCTTTATTAACTTTGCAGGAGCGGGAATGACGGGATTTATGAACTCCACAAGTTCCGTCCTTACAACAACCTACTTATCAAAGCCTAATGTCCTAAATGAAATCAATGAGAATTTTTCAGGGATGGAAAAGGATCTGAAAAACGAGGTTGACAATGTTAAAGAAAATTACCCCGGATATGATGAGTACATTTTAAATAACACAGAGTACATCGGTCATAATGTCCATGAGCTTTTATCCTACATTACATCAAGGTGTGGAGAAGTAAAGAGTGCATCGGAAGTAGAATCCATATTGAAAGAATTGTTTGAGTCCATGTATGAACTTGAATACAAGGAAAAAGTGGAAATAAGGTATAGAACGGTTACGGAAACCTATACCGATGAAGAGGAAAATGAATATACCGAAAGCCACGAAGAACCGTATGAGTATAGAAAGCTTATTGTAACGCTTCATAAAAGGGAAATGGACAGCATTATACGGGAAGTCTTTGCTGAGTACCCCGATAATTTAAATCACTATGAAGCCTTATTCCTTGCTCAAGGCAATATGGGAGAAGTCTTTGGCAATAGCGACCTGATTGCTTCAAATGGAGGTATCGGAGGAGGAAAAGAGTATGAGGCTTCTACGGAAGTTCAAAAGAAGATTGTAAATGCTGCATATATTACGCCATCTCCGGGTTCAGGATGGTGTGCAATGTGGGTATCGCAGGTCTATCAAAATGCGGGACTTGGCTATATAGGTGGAAATGCCTGTGATATGTATAGAAACTATACCTTTACATCAGACAGGTCAAAACTCAAGGTTGGAATGCTTGTGGCTGTAGAAAGCAGCAGTAGCGGAAGCAGTGCAGGACTTACTTATGGTCATGTCGGCATTTATATCGGAGACGGAAAGGTAATTGATAACATAGGTCATATAAGAGTAACTACCTTAGACGATTGGATTGCGACTTTTTGTAAACACCATCCGGTAGGCTTCGGTTTTCCGCCAAATGTAAACAGATAAGGAGGGAACAATGTGAAAAAAGAACTAACAGCAATTAAAAACAGAATAAGGAAGTTAAAGGATAAAAAGGCTCTGATTGATGAAGAATTGGAGCCTTTATTTATTCGCGAGGAAGAACTTGAAAATGAGGAAATCATAGCGATTTGCAGAAAAAACAACATCACAATCGGTGATTTGATGGCAAAGATAAACAGAGAAAAAGCAGAAATGAAAAAGGAGAAAACAAATGAAAACCAGTTTGAAAAAGAATAAGAAGTTTTGGTCAGCAGCACTTGCAGTAATTGTAAGTATTAGCTGCATTTTAGGACTTTGGACAGTTGTTTATGCTAAAGAGCAAAAAGGGGCGGATACGCCTACAAGTGATAAGGCTGTCCAAACGGAAGTTGAAGTTAATGTAAAGTACATCTTTGAAGATGAAAAAGTCTTTAAGGAAGAAAAGATTAAGGCTGAAAAAGGACAGCTTCTTGATAGCGGAGATCTTCCGATGCTTTCTGATGACATGAAATTCATTGATGAGTTTCTATTTTATGAAGTAAAGGGCGATGGAAATGATGAAATTATCCGTAAGGTAGCAAAGATAGAAGTTAAGGATAAGGAAACGCAGACAGAGGAAGAAAAGCCGAAGCAGGATGAAAGTACGCAAACAGAAACTCCCAAAACCGAAGATAAAGGTACACAGACGGAGCTTTCTAAAGACGATATTTCCAAGATGGAAAAAGAGGCTAAAGAGCTTCAGGAGAAACTTGATAAATTAAATGATGAAATCAAAGATAAAGACAAGTTAAGCGATAAGCAGAAAGAAAAGATTAAAGACCTTGAAGCTGAGATTGAAAGCCTGAAAGAGAAAGCAAAAAAGGATAAGGGAAATAAGGACTTATCGGCATATATGAAAAAGGAAATGGATAAGCTGACTGAAAAGGTGAAACAGCTTGAGAAAAAGGCAGCAGAAACAAACAAAGCTCCTGTAACATCACAATCAGCTACACCGATTAGTCCGATTTCGGGAATTAAGACAAGCTCTGGTATTCCATCTCAAACACCACAGACTTCTGTAAGCAGCACCGGGAAAGGTTCATCTGATACAGTAAGCTCAGGTAATACTACAAAGGATACAAGTAAAACTGAATCAAAGGAGAAAGAAAAGGAAGTCCGTTATCCTAATAAGCTGACACCGAAGGCTCCTGCTAATAACAGTCAGGACTCATCTATGGATAGTACAAACAAGACTGTAAATAACAATAAGGGAGTGGCTTCCGCTCCGTCAAAAGCAAGAGGAACTGTTACGGGAAATAAGGATAATGCTAATAATGATTATCCAATTCATCATGGAGATAGCAGCGATAACAAAGAAACGAATATGTATTCAGCCGATGCAAGACAGTTTATTACCTTTCAAACGAAAAACGGCAAGACCTTTCATTTGATTATCAATCACGATGAGAATAGTGAAAATGTAATGCTCCTTACAGAAGTATCTGAAGATGATCTTCTAAATATGGTTGAGAAGAAAGAAACACCGAAACAGGAGATTACCAAAGAGGAGCCGATTAAGGAAGAAGTAAAGCCTGAGAAAAAAGAAGAAAAGAGTAATTTAGGAACATATATTATTTTGCTTCTTGTTATAGGCGGAGCATTAGGATCAGGTTATTACTTTAAGGTTGTAAAAAAGAAAGAGGATAAGGAGCTTGAAGCATTAGAGGAAGAAGATGATGATTTCTTTTCTGAAGCAGAAAGTGAGGAAAAAACAGAAGAAACAGAATTCGAAGATGAAGAATAAATGCACCAAAAATAATACAGTATTTGGTGCAAATTCAGGGCGAGAGAGTAAAATCTTTCGCTCTTTTTTATTGAAAACAGGAGGGAAAAATATATATGGAACATAAACTTGTGATAGCGGAAAAACCGAGCGTAGCTATATCTATCGCCAAGGTTATCGGAGCGAAAAATAAAAAGGACGGATATTATGAGGGAAACGGACATAAGGTAAGCTGGTGTGTTGGACACTTAATTCAGATGGCAAATCCTGATGCTTATGATGAAAAATATGCAAAATGGAATATGGCTGATTTACCGATTATTCCAAGCGAATATAAGTATGATGTGGCAAAGGCAACCAAGAAACAGTTTGCCATCCTTAAAAAGCTGATGAATGATAAAGAGATTGATACGGTTATCAATGCGTGCGATGCAGGTCGTGAGGGAGAAAGTATTTTTAGACTTGTATATAACGAAGCTAAATGCAAAAAGAAAATGCAGCGTCTTTGGATTTCATCTATGGAAGATAGTGCCATTAAAGAAGGCTTTAATAATCTAAAAGACGGAAAGGATTATGATAATCTCTTTGAATCGGCACAGGCAAGAGCCATTGCAGATTGGCTTGTGGGAATAAACATCAGTAGGCTCTATTCTTGCCTATACAAGCAAAATTATTCAGTTGGCAGAGTACAAACACCTACTCTTGCCATGATTGTAAAAAGAGATGATGAAATAGCAAACTTCAAGAAAGAAAAATACTATACATTGGAGCTTTCTATGAATGGCTTTACGCTATCAACCGATAGAATTGACAACATTGATATTGCGGAGCAGCTTCAAAATCTTATCGGAGAAACGATTGAAATCACAGATGTCATTCAAAAAGAAAAGATTACAAAACCTGATTTGCCTTTTGACCTTATAACACTTCAAAGAGAGTGCAATAAGTATTTCGGATATAGTGCCAAGCAGACACTTGATTATGCACAGGGCCTTTACGAAAAGAAGCTGATTACCTATCCAAGAACAGATAGCAGATGCCTTATTGAAGATATGATTACAAGTACCATCAATAACATTTTGGGCAAAAATGACTTTGATACAGGGCGTATCAAGACGGTATTTAACTCTAAAAAGGTTACGGATCATCATGCGATTATCCCGACAATAAGCTCGCTGAGTGAAAATTTATCGGGCATTCCTGAGAGTGAAGCAAAAGTATATAGGCTTATTTCTAATAAGCTTCACGCAAGTGTGGGCTATCCTTTAATCGAGAACACAACGAAGATTGTAGCTGAATTTGACGGCTTTGAGTTTACAAGTACCGGCAAGATTATTAAGGACGAGGGCTTTACAAAGTATTTGAAAGAATATATGACTAAAAAAAGTGGAGATATAGTTTTGCCGGATGTAGGTGTAGGGGATGTACTTGCTATTGAAAGTAAGGAAGTTAAAGAAAAATATACCCAACCTCCGAAACACTTTACTGAAGATACGCTTTTAAAGTCTATGGAGATTGCAGGAAATCAAGCCTTGGAAAAAGGTGTAGAGGTGGAAAGAAAAGGACTTGGCACTCCGGCAACAAGGGCAGGGATTATTGAAAACTTAATCTTTAAGGGATTTGTCGAAAGAGATAAGAAGAATTTGATTGCCACTCATAAAGGAATCAGCCTTGTAACGATTGTAGCAGATACCTTTAAGTCGGCAGAAACGACAGCAAAGTGGGAAATGGAATTATCGGATATTGCTCAGGGAAAATCTTCAAAGGAAGAATTTTTGAAAGATATTGAAAATGAGATAAAAGAGGCTGTTTTGACATATAGCAAGTGAGTAAGGACTAATCTCAGAGTAGAAAAAATATCTTAAAAGTGCTATAATCTTTTGTAGGAAAAGTAGGGCGAAAGGAATTAGGTATGAAAGATATATTTATGGATACTGCTAAAGTTATGTCAAAAGGACAGGTTACCATTCCAAAGAGGATTAGAGAACTTTTGAATTTAGGAAATGGTGATTATGTTACTTTTGTAGTTAATAAAGATAAAGTTGAAATTCAAAATTCCAATGTTTTTATCGAAGAAAACATTAAGAAATAAAGGTGGTGAAATAAGCAGATGACGATAGATGAAATTAAGAAGTTAATTCAAACCGGAGAAAAGATAGATGTTGAGTTTAAAGAATCTAAGAATGCTTTAACTAAAGATGTCTTTGATACGGTATGTTCTTTCAATAATAGAAATGGTGGACATATTTTACTTGGTGTAAATGATAAAAGAGAGATTGTTGGAGTTAGTGAAGATAAAGTAGATAAAGTGATTAAGGAATTCACTACGGCAATTAATAATCCGCAAAAGATGTATCCACCACTTTATTTGCTGCCGCAAACTTTTGAAATTGAGGGAAAACAAGTTATTTATATAAGAGTTCCTGAAGGTTATCAGGTATGCAGACATAACGGAAGAATTTGGGATAGGTCTTATGAAGGGGACATTAATATCACAGATCATTCTGAACTTGTATATAAGTTATATGCAAGAAAACAAGGAAGCAATTTTGTAAATAAAGTATATCCGAATCTTGATATTGACTTTCTTGATGCTTCTGTCATTGAAAAAGCTAAGAAAATGGCTGTAGCAAGAAATAAAAATCATGTTTGGGAAAATATGAGTAATGAGGAGCTTCTTAGAAGTGCCAATTTGATACTGACAGATCCGGAAACAAAGCGTGAAGGAATCACATTAGCTGCTATTTTGCTATTTGGAAAAGACAACTCTATTATGTCCGTTCTTCCGCAACACAAAACTGATGCGATATTCAGGGTTGAAAATAAGGATAGATATGATGATAGAGATGTTGTCATAACAAATCTGATTGACAGCTATGACAGGCTGATAGAATTTGGACAAAAGCATTTGAATGATTTATTTGTCTTGGATGGGATTGTCAATGTCAATGCAAGAGACAGGATACTCAGAGAAATAGTTTCCAATACGCTGGCTCATAGAGATTATTCAAGTGGTTTTCCTGCAAAGATGATTATTGACGATGAGAGGATTACGGTTGAAAACAGCAACTTGGCTCATGGGATGGGAGCTTTGGATTTACAAAAGTTTGAGCCTTTTCCTAAAAATCCCGCTATATCTAAAGTTTTTAGAGAAATAGGCCTTGCGGATGAACTTGGTTCAGGAATGAGAAATACCTGCAAGTACACACAGCTTTATTCAGGACAAAACCCGTTATTTGAGGAGGGAGATATATTTAGAACAATTATTCCTCTAAAGAAGATAGCGACGCAAAAGGTTGGGGGCGACAATGTCGCTCATGATGTCGCTCAGGGTGTCGTTCACAATGTCGCTCACAATAAGATTGCCCTCGCAGAGTTTATCAAAGAAAAAGTGAGAAGCAATGATAGGATTACAAGAAAGTCTATTGCAGATGAAGCTGGAGTTAGCGTAAAGACTATCGAAAGAGCTATAAAAGAGATAGATAATCTGAATTATGTAGGTAGTGGTAATAATGGACATTGGGAACTTGATGAGTAAAAGTAAGTTGCAATACACAGAACCAAAAGGTGATTAGAGTAAAATCTAACCGCCTTTTTTGTTTGTAAAAAAGAAGGAGGTAAAAATGCGAATAAATGATTTTCATAACATTTTGGAGCTTGTAAAACAGGATATTTTGCAAAGTGAAGCAGAATACTTAAAGCTCTTAAAGGTTGTCGGGAACAATCAAAGATATGACTTTAGAAGTCAGTTGAGTATCTATGATAGAAATCCTGAAGCGACAGCCTGTGCAAAGTTTGATTATTGGAGGGAACGCTTTAATCGAACCGTTATGCGAGGACAGAAAGGTATCCCTATTTTAGAGGACTACGGCACATACAAAAAGGTTGACTATATCTTTGATATAAGTCAAACCGTTTCAAAAAACAGAGATGTCAATGAAGTAAATCTTTGGAGATTTGATAAAGAAGCTCATAGAGATGTCTTAAAGGAAATGATAACAAGTGAGGGTTATGAGGAAAGTGAAAGCACCTTAGAAAATATCTTTTCTTTAAGCAGACTCTACGGTGATGAAAAGATAGACGGTCTTATGAATGAGCTTAGAATAGCTGATGAGGATAGAATATCCTTTGCCAAGTTTGTAAGGGACTCGGTAAGCTATGCGGTAGCTGCAAGATTCAAGTTAGATTATCCGATGGATCATGAGCTTTTAAGAGAAAACTTTCAAAGACTTGACAGCATATCTCTAATGAGTCTTGGTGAAACCGTATCGGATATTAGCGGAAAGATTATTGATGCGACCATTCAAAAAAGCAAAGAATTGGAGCTTCAAAAAGAAGTTTTAAGAGGAAAAGAAGCAGGATATAATAAAATAAAAGAAGAATTAGAGGAGGTAGAAGAAAATGTACTTCGACGAGATGATCAGGAAAGAAATGAAAACGAGCGAGTTCTCCGAAATGGAGAGTACGGACGAGATAATAGAGAAAATCAGGGAGAACACACTAAACAGTTTGGAGGAACAGACAGCCTTTATAACGGAATATCCCAATCCGACCTACGCAGTGATGAGGCTGGAGTTTCTTTCAGAGAGCGAGGAGCAGAGCAACTTCGAGATGTTAGTGAATCTATACAAGGAGAAGAAACTGATAGGACACCTGATGGATATTCAGAAACAAGCGATAGAATTTATGAGAACGGAGAAGCCAAAGCTGATGGCAGCTTGGAAGATAGAGAACGAGAAGGATACGCAATACAAGGCGATGATTTCAGCCTTAAAAGAGATGACAATCAAGGAAGTAGTGGAAATCTAAAAGAACATACTGAGGCAGAGATAAGAGAAGCTGAAAAGGCTTCTTTTTCTTTACCTGAAAATACCTATGAACAGATAAGGCTTACCATTCCTCTCACTAAGAAGGATATTGATACCGTTCTTATTAACGGAGGAAATCACGATGGCGGAAGACTTCCTGTTATTGCGGAGTTTTCCAAAGGCAAAACAATAGAAGAATTGGGAGAATACCTCAAAGATACCTTTAAAGGTGGGAACGGATTTTACATTGATGAAAGAGAGGTATCTTCCTGGTATTCGGATAAAGGTATTCATTTAGCTTACGGTACATCGGCAAGAGAAGATGATACGCAAATTTTAAGCTGGAGTGATGCAGCAAAAAGAATAAATGAGCTTTTGGAAAATGGAGAGTTTGCCACAAATGTGGAGCTTTCTGAAGCCTTAGATTACGAAAGGGATAGAATTTCAGAGTCATTATGGTATCTATACCATGATTTAAGCGAAGAAGGAAAAGCACAGGGTTATTTTGACTATATAGAAAGAGGTGGTGGCTTTCCGAAAGAAACAGGCGTGCTATCTGAAAAATTTAAAAATCCCGACTATCTAAAAAATGTTATTTCTGAATATGCTCGTTTCTTGAGAGCATATGAAGAAGATAGGGACATACTAAGATTTCATTATCACAAGGTTGATAGCCTTTATAAGAGACTTAAGGAACTTGAATTTCCAAGAAAAGAATATAGCACGAACTTAACAGAGCTTCCCAAAGTGAAGTCCTTTATCACAGAAGATGAAGTCCTTGCCACTATTTCAAGAGGAAGCGGAGTAGATAGAGGAAAAGAGCGAATAACAAAGTTTTTCAAAGAAATTCATACCTTGCAGGAAAAAGCTGGCTTTCTAAAAGACGAATATGGAATTGGAGGACACTCACATGCTGTTTCAGGTGCAATGGGAAGTGATGAGTGGCATGATGCAAAGGGACTTAAATTACAGAAAAATAATTGTAGTGATGTTTTTCTTACTTGGTCAAATGTAGCAAAGCATATTGACGAGCTGCTCTCTAAAAATATGTATGAAGAAAAGAGAATAGAAAGTAAGTCAGAGATGGAAGAATCAAAAGCACCGCAATATTACTCTAAAGATAATCCTGAAAAATTAATGACCGATGAAATGCTTGAAAGAGTGCCTGAGCTTTACGCACAGGAAGATGTAGCTTTAGCGGATAAAGAGGTTCATGCTGCATATATTATTCCTTTCCGTTCAAACTGGACTTGGTATATGACGGAATATGATAGGGAAAGCGGTGATGCCTTTGGACTTGTGTTAGGATTTGAGCCTGAATGGGGATATTTCAATCTTGAAGAATTGAAAGAATTAAATGCTCAAAGGCTTATTTTAGAAGATTTTCCAAAGACTTTTAGAGAACTTAAAGACGGTGAACTAAAAAAGCAGATGGATGAGCAGGAGCTTCAGTCGGTCTTTAACGGAGAACTAAGCTTTGAAGATAAAGAAGAGCTTGAAACACCTGAAGAAGTCGAAGAAAGAGTGCCTGTAACACCTGTTCAGGGAACTTTATTTGATTACCTCAAAGAAAGAAAAGAAGTAGAGCTTAACGAAGAAAAGGAAAGTTTTTTAGATGATTTTGTAGTTAAAAAGGGCGATACCGTCTATTTTAATCATGAAGAATACAAAGTCAGAGAAATTTCTAAAAATCAAATCACAGGAAGATATGATTTGTGGCTTGATCCTCATAGAGTCGGTAACCATCAAATTCCTATTGTTGCCTTTGAAAATGGTGAGGACTTGCTGAATAAAATAAGCCTTGAAAGACCAAGCTTTATTGTTGGTGATGAAGTTAAATACAAGGACAAAGCCTATACCATCATACGCTTTGATGATATGGGAAGTAACCTAAAGACGGTAACCGTTAAAGATAATACAAAATATCTTGGCGGTATGATAACAGGCTCCGATGTAATTCCTTATCATCTTGAAAGCGATCTTGAGAGGGTATTTGAAAATCTGACATATAGAAAGCCAGCGTAGACTGCTGAAAAAATTGAAATAAAGAAAGCGGTAACTCACAATTTCAAAATCACAGAAGATATGCTCCCTGAAAAGTTAAGTCCAAGCGAAAGATTAAATCAAAACCTTGAAGCTATCTCCATGCTTAATCGTGTAGAAAGCGGACAAAGAGAGCTTGACAGTACAGCTCAGGAGGTTTTAGCAAAGTATGTGGGCTGGGGAGGACTTTCCGAAGTCTTTGATGAAAGCAGAGAAGGTCAGTGGAAAGAGGCAAGGAACTTCTTAAAAGAAAATCTATCGCAGGCTGAATACGAAGCGGCGAGAGAATCTACTTTAACGAGCTTTTACACACCAAAAACTGTTATAGACGGAATATATAAGACGCTTTCGGATATGGGATTTAAACAGGGGAATATTTTAGAGCCAAGTATGGGTATCGGAAACTTTATCGGAAATCTTCCTGATGAAATGAATAAGTCCAAGTTTTATGGTGTAGAGATTGACTCGGTAAGCGGTAGAATTGGAAAGCTGTTATACCCTGAAAGTGATATACAGATTAAAGGACTTGAAGAAACTTCCTTTTCCAATAACTTCTTCGATGCAGTTATCGGTAATGTTCCATTTGGAGAATATAAGGTAAATGACAGGGAGTATAACAAAAATAACTTTCTTATCCACGATTATTTCTTTGCCAAGTCCATTGATAAAGTAAGAAACGGCGGTATTATCGCCTTTATTACATCTTCAGGGACAATGGACAAAAAGGATGAAAGTGTAAGACGCTACCTTGCAGCAAGAGGTGAATTTTTAGGAGCAATAAGACTTCCAAATGATACCTTTAAGGGAGTTGCCGGAACAGAGGTAACAAGCGATATTATCTTTCTAAAGAAAAGAGATAGCATCAGAGAAAGAGATGAGGACGGGATACATCTTTCTGAAGATGAAAATGGTCTTACCTATAACAAATACTTTGTAGATCATCCTGAACAGGTACTCGGCACAATGCGTGAAGTATCAGGAAGATTTGGCAAGACACTTACCTGTGAGCCAATTGCATATTTAGGTACAGAAATAAATATGGCGTCCCTAAAGGATAGACTTGAGATTGCGGGAGAAAGAATTTCAAAAGATGCAAGGTATGAAGAAATAGAGCTATTTGATGATGAAATAACCTCTATCCCTGCAACGGATGATGTAAAGAACTTCTCTTATACCTTGATTGATGAGGAAGTCTATTACAGAGAAAACTCACTCTTTATCAAAAAGAAAGTATCAGATAAAAACAAAGAAAAAATCAAGGATTATCTCGAGCTGAATGTTGCCTTAAAAGATGTGATTTACAAGCAGAAAGAAGATTTTAGCGAGGAAGAAATCAAGGCTTCACAGGAAAAATTGAATGAAGTCTATGACATCTTTTCTAAAAAGCATGGTTTTGTAAATAAGCTAAGTAATACCAGAGCCTTAAAAGAGGATAGCAATTTCCCTCTTGTTTCTTCCATTGAAATTCTTGATGAAGAAGAAAACTTCAAGGCAAAGGGTGATATTTTCTCAAAGAGAACCATTACAAAAGCCAAAGTCATAGATCATGTAGACACTTCCATTGAAGCTCTTGTTTTATCTATGTCGGAA
This sequence comes from Streptococcus porcinus, assembly GCF_901542335.1. Taxonomy (NCBI): domain Bacteria; kingdom Bacillati; phylum Bacillota; class Bacilli; order Lactobacillales; family Streptococcaceae; genus Streptococcus; species Streptococcus porcinus. Next base: position 576,123 of record NZ_LR594036.1, read on the forward strand.
AAAGGCTATGTTGATTTTGACTATATGGAAAGCCTGACGGGAAAAGACAGACCAACTTTGATAGAAGAACTTAGAGGGGAAATCTATCTAAACATCAGAGAGGAACAAAACTTTTATAGACCATTATCCTTTAACCTCGAAGATGGAGATTTGCCTTTCGCCTGTGCCAACGGCAGTAATTCATATAAGTACGGCTATGTAACAAAGGATGAATATCTTTCAGGAAATATCAGGGATAAGATTGTCATAGTTGACAGCTACCTTGCAAAGCTCAGACAAACAGAAAGAGAACTACCTCATCTTGGATATGCGGAAGATGGCAAAGAAAAAGAGCAGATAAGCTATGAGATGAGTCGATTAGAATATCAAAAGGCAGAGCTTACAAAAGTTCTTCCAAAGGAGCTTGAAGCAAGTGAAATCAATGTGCGTCTTGGTGCTACTTGGATACCGATTAAAGACATTGAAAAATTTATCTTTGAAATACTCAAAACTCCGGGTTATGCAAGATGGGATATAAAGGTTAAATTTTCAAACCTGACAAGCGAATGGAATATTGAAGGAAAAAGCAAAGACAGAGGAAATGACCTTGCAGAGATGACCTATGGTACAAGTAGAGTAAATGCCTATAAGTTGATTGAAGATGCCCTAAATCTTAAAGAAACAAAGGTGTTTGACCAGATTGTAAATCCTGATGGCTCAAAAACTTCTGTGCTAAATAAAAAAGAAACTTTACTTGCAGGACAAAAGCAGGAGCTTTTAAAGGAAGAATTCAAGAACTGGATATTTAGTGATCAGGAAAGAAGAAACCGTCTTGTAAAACTGTATAACGAGCGTTTTAACTCAATTCGTAACAGAGAATATGATGGTAGTAAACTTTCATTTGAGGGAATGAATACGGAAATAGATTTAAGACCTCATCAGAGAAACGCCATTGCAAGAAGTCTGTATGGAGGAAATACGCTTCTTGCCCATGTGGTTGGTAGTGGAAAGACCTTTGAAATGGTAGCTTCCGCAATGGAATCTAAAAGGCTTGGTATGTGTTCTAAGTCTTTATTCGTAGTACCGAATCATCTAACAGGACAAATCGGCAGAGAGTTTATGCAGCTTTATCCTTCAGCAAATATTATGGTGGCAGATAAGAAAGATTTTGAGCCGAAGAATAGAAAAAGATTTATTGGCAAAATTGCCACAGGAGAGTATGATGCGGTAGTAATCGGGCATACGCAATTTGAAAAAATTCCGATGAGTAAGGAATATCAGGAGAAGCATATTCGAGATCAGATTGATGAAATCATTAACTATGTGGAGGAATATAAGCATGACAGAAATCAGAACTTTACGGTAAAGCAGCTTGAAAAGACAAAGAAGAAACTGGAAACAAGGCTTGAAAAGTTAAACGATGATTTTAAGAAAGATGATGTCATTACCTTTGAAGAACTTGGAGTAGATAAGCTCTTTATTGACGAGGCACATAGTTTTAAGAATTTGTACCTTCATACAAAAATGAGAAATGTAGCAGGTATTGGGCAGTCTGAAGCCTTTAAGTCATCCGATATGTTTATGAAGTGCCGTTATATGGACGAAATGACAAACGGGAAAGGTATTGTCTTTGCTACAGGAACGCCTATATCAAACTCCATGACCGAGCTTTATACCATGCAGCGTTATCTTCAGTACGATAGCCTAAAGAAGAATAACTTGGAGCATTTTGATAGCTGGGCATCTACCTTTGGAGAAACGCAGTCCGCTTTTGAATTATCTCCGGAGGGAACAGGATACAGAGTAAAAACTCGTTTTTCAAAGTTTTATAACTTGCCTGAACTAATGAGTATGTTTAAGGAAGTTGCGGACATTCAGACAGCGGATATGCTAAATCTCCCTACTCCTGAAGCACACTATGAGGTTATCAAGACCTTGCCAAGTGAAGAGCAAAAGGAAATCCTAAAGAGTTTATCTGAAAGAGCAGATGATGTGAGAAATAGGGTGGTTGAGCCTGATGAAGATAATATGCTGAAGATTACTAATGACGGGAAGAAACTTGCCTTAGACCAGCGTTTGATAAATCCATTACTTCCTGATAATCCTGACAGTAAGGTCAATGTCTGCGTTAAAAATGTATTTTCAATATGGGATAAGACAAAAGAAAACAAATCTACACAGCTACTATTTTCCGATATGTCAACACCGAAAGGAGATGGAGAATTTAATATTTACGATGATATAAGGGATAAACTTGTGGCAATGGGAATACCGAAAGAAGAAATCGTCTTTATCCACGAGGCTAATTCCGATAAGCAAAAGGATGAACTCTTTGCAAAGGTAAGAAAAGGAGAAATCCGTATTTTAATGGGATCGACTCAGAAAATGGGAGCAGGTACGAATGTGCAAAATAAGCTGATTGCACTTCATGATTTGGATGTCCCTTGGCGTCCTGCTGACTTAGAGCAAAGAGCGGGTAGAATTGTAAGACAGGGAAATGAAAATAAAGAGGTTAATATCTTTCGTTATGTAACGGAGAACACCTTTGATGCGTATCTGTGGCAGACCATAGAAAATAAGCAGAAGTTCATTTCTCAGATTATGACAAGTAAAACACCTGTCAGAGTGGCAGAAGATGTGGACGAAAGCAGCCTTAACTATGCAGAGATTAAGGCACTTGCAACAGGTGGTCCAAAAATCAAGGAAAAGATGGACTTGGATAATGAGGTAACGAAACTTAAAATGCTGGAAGCAAACTATAAGTCTAATCGTTACAGATTAGAAGATAAGGTTGCTAAAAACTATCCAAAAGAAATCGCAAGAACAGAAAAACTCATAGAAGCTGTTAAGAAAGATATATCAGAAGTTGAACCTAAAGCAGAAGGCGAGGAAAAGTTTACTTCCATTACTATCGGTGGCGAGAAGATATTCGATAAGAAATTAGCCGGAGAAAAGCTGCTTGAAGCTATTTCTAAAGTAAAAATCAATGAAAGCAAAGTTATAGGTAAGTACAGAAACATGGATTTAGAGGCAAGTTACAACTTCTTCACCAATGAGCATAACTTCAGCTTAAACGGTGCTGCAAAGCATTCAGGAGAGCTTGGAACAAGTGCGGAAGGTAATATTACAAGACTGGATAATGCTCTTGAGAAAATGCCTGAGAAATTAAAGAGGCTTGAAGAAAAACTCATCGGCACCAAAGAGCAACTTGAAAATGCCAAAGAGGAACTTAATAAGCCTTTTGAAAAAGCCGATGAACTAAAGAATAAGGTACTTCGCTTGGCTGAACTGAATAAGCTCCTTGATATGGGTGATGTGGAAGAAAAGAGGAATGATAATCCCCTTGTAGAAGATGTAAAACGAGCCATCATTGACTTCTGCAACAGAGAGTATGAGGAAAATCATAGCTATGATGAGTTTGATGCTATATATCCTGATTTAAAGCACATCGGCATCGCCTATACCAATACACCGGATGAAAGGCATGGTATTCAGTATGAACTTGATTTAGAGGATAAAACTTGGACGCAGTACATTAATGATACTCCTATCAAAACAGAGAGCTTTGATTATGAAAACAAAGGAGAAAATGAAGCTTTAAGAAATATGAAAAATGAGATTGAGTTATCTTCCTTTAGTGATTTGGTCTATGTCGATTCGGAAGATTTAAGGGTAGCACTTGGACTTGATATTGACGATGAAGGAAACTTCTATGATCCACTTTCTAAAGATATGGATAATGACGGTATTTCTGACAGATATGACAATGACTTTAAGGACAGCGATTATTTTGAGTCAACCTATGATGTTGAAGATAATCTGCATACCAAAGAGGAAGCTACACAGAAAACAGAGGATAAGCCGTCTATTTTAGGACAAATTAGAGCCTATCAGGAAGAAAGTAAAACAGAAGAAAAACAAACTGCAAAAGAACAGGAATATGTACGATAAGGGAGGGAAACCTCCCTTTTGCCATGAAAGGAGATAAAAACATGGATTACAAAACAATGAGAAATCAGATAGAAGATATGGTAAGTGATAATCACAAGGACTTTGTTAAGGCGGTTATCAGCATGGAAAAAGGTATCAACGATGAAAGTGCTTTGGATAAGCTCTATGAGGCTTATATGGACAATGACACCGTTAATTTGCTGCATGAGGAATTTGACTATATGATTGAGGACTTAAGAGGACAGGGACAGATAAAAGACTTACCTTATGTTCAGGAAGAAAAGGATAATCTTATAAATATCATTGGAAATATTGTAGGAGAGGTTAATGTAGTTGAAAGGGAAAATAAGAACGGAGAAGCCTTTAAGGTGGCGAACTTCTCCGTAGTATCCAAAGATGATGAAGGAAATAAGGTGTATCATAATTGCTCCGCATACGGAGAAAAGGGTGAAATTCCAAAAGACTTTAAGCAGGGAGATTTTGTTAAGCTCTTTGGACAAATCAGAACTTTCAGCGATGATAACGGCAAGGAACATACTAACATCAGGATACTTTCTTCAAAGCTATTAAAGGCAAAGGAACAAATGAAAGGACAAGATGAAAAGAAAGAATCTGTACTTGGAGCAATAAAAAAGTATAAGGCTAAAGATAAAGAAAAGCCTAAAGAAAAGAATGAAGCATCAAAAGAAGCTGAGATATAAATTTATGGTCGGTGTGTCTTTTGGACCACACCGGCTCTTTTTTTGTTTTTAAATGATTGGTAATAGTATTATAATAAAAGAGAAATAGTTTACATTTTATTACTTTTAGGAGGAAATCAAATTAAATATTTATTTTTTCAGAATAAAGATTTGTGTTTAAATAAAATCACTTAATATTGTAAACAAAGTTAAAATTTATGTTTAACATAATTTTTTAGTAATAGAGGGAGAAAAGATGGATTCAAAACTTTTAGAAGAATGTAGAAAAATATTAGAATTTTGGAAACTTGAAGAATATTTCACGCCTGTAGACTCTCCAAAATTATTGCTAGCAATCAACGAAGATGGAAAAGAAATACCTTTTGATAGATATTATAATGGACAAGGTGAAAATAATCTTCCGTTAGATGCATACAAAGAATATAATGAAAAGCATACTAAAAAGAATTCTATGGAGAGTAAACTTTTTAACCGTGCTAATCTGTATTGTGGTTGTTACAAGATAAATTCCTTTTTATATAAGATGGCGCAAGTTTGCGAATTGGATTTGGAAAAATACGAAGAGCTAAATGAAATTTCTGGGGAATTCTATATATTTTCAGTTCAGATTGATTTAGATGGGGTTATTACTGAAGAAGGGTTTAGAATTAGTCCGTTTTTTTACGCTATTCTTAATATAATAAAACGCAAAGGAATTGATGCTGATATTAGACAAGTGCATATCAAAGAATTAGATGAAAATATAAATGATATTTTGAAACAAAAAGATTATAAAATACTTAAGTTTACGGATGTAGATCAAATAAAAAAAATATTATTTGATAATATTGAGATAAACTCAGATGAGGAAATTGGATTAGAAAGCTATTCAAATATTAAATATGCTTGCAAGGGATTAAGAGTAGAAGATGAATCAGACTATTTCAAAAGTTTTTATTTAAAGGATATCGAAACAATACAAAAGCACTTTATAGAAAATGAGAATATTATTAAATATATAAATGCTTTATTGGGTGAAGAAAATAAAATTATGATAGATACTAATGTTGAAAAGATGAAGGAATGGTTAAGTGCGGAGTGCTTTCCGCTAGCGAAGTACCCATCAACATTTTCTCCAACATTGATGCAACAAATTGCCATTAATATAGCTACCTCTGAAAAAAATAGAAATAGAGATATTTTTTCTGTAAATGGTCCTCCAGGTACGGGAAAGACTACTCTTCTTAAAGAAATCATCGCATCAAATGTTGAAAAACTTGCAGAGAGGCTAATTGCTAATGGAATTAGCGGGGAAAATTTCATATCTCATCAAATAGCATCCACTTCAACATCTAATTATAATGAGAAGTATTATGAAATACCAAAAGATATTTCAAAATATGGGATTTTAGTTGTATCAAACAATAATGGAGCTGTAGAAAATATCACACTCGATTTACCTAAGGCTAAAGAATTAAAAAGCGAAAAAACACTTAGTGGATATTTTGATAGAGAAAAGTTTGATGAAATTTATTTTTCACGGGTAGCAGACGAACTCATAGGTGAATCTAAAGAGGCATGGGGATTAATATCTGCTAGAATGGGAAGAAAATCATATATTAATGATGTATTAAAAAACTGTATATTTGCTAAGAAAAATGATACTGAAGATAAGATTTCCCTTGATTTAGATAAGGAAAAATCTATTTCGTTTGAGCAAGCAACAGAAAACTATACTAAAGCAAAAGAAAAGGTTTTAACAATACGAGAAGAAATTAAAAAAGATCAGAAATATCTAGAAGATTTTTACGAAGAAAAAAATAAGCTTTCTGATAAAAAAGCAGCACTTAAATTTTTAAAAGGAAATAAGGATGTTACTGAATCAGATATATTAAAATTTAAAGAACAAATCAACGAATTAGAAAAAAACATTGAAGAGAAAAAAGAAAATCTATCCTTTTTTAAAAAAATCTTAATACTATTAGGCATTGGAAAAAAAGGAAAAGACGTTTTAGATTTAAAGAGAGATATTTCAGAAAAACTTTTAAAAATTAAAGAAAAGGAAGAAGAATTAAAATCCTTAGAAGGTGAAATAGAAAAAGAAACTGAATCTCTTTTAGAAATAGAATCTTCATTTAATGAGAAAAAAGATGCGATTTACCATAATGAAGATGCAATAAAAAATAAATATGGAAGTTGTTTTGCAGATAATGAATTTTTCGAAAGCATTGAAGGAGCGGAAGAATCACAAAATGCGTGTCCATGGACATTTAGAGAGTATGATAAAGCGAGAGAAGAACTGTTTTACCATGCGTTGCAGGTTCGTAAAGCTTTCATTTTGGAATCTCCATATATTAAACGAAATTTATTTTTATATGATGCATATAATAATGGGAAATTTACTATTGAAGAGAAAAAGGAAATGTTCCCTCATTTAATTAATGCTTTATCGATTGTAATACCTGTATTATCATCAACATTTGCATCTGTAGGTAGATTTCTAAAGTATGCAGGGAACAAAAGTCTTGGTATGTTAATCATAGATGAAGCAGGTCAAGCTGTTCCGCAATCAGCACTTGGTGCATTGTATAGGACAAATAATGCAGTTGTGGTTGGAGATCCACTTCAGATAGATCCTGTTGTTAAAATTCCTAAAGTAGTAATTGATTTACTTGCAGATAGTATGGGGGTAGCAGAAGAATATAAGAATATTGATAACTCGGTGCAACTATTTGCAGATCGAGTTAATGAATTTAATGGAAAACTTGGAGAGAGAATAGTTGGCTGCCCTTTGGTTGTACATAGAAGGTGTATTGATCCAATGTTTTCTATATCTAATATGATTTCATATGATAACAGAATGTTTAATAAGACTAGTAATAGGAGTTTTTATCATAATGAAGAATATCCTTTTTTGATAAAAAAATCATGCTGGTTTGATGTAAAAGGAGAGGAGATAGGAGGGAAAAATCACTTTGTAAAAAATCAAGCTGAAAAAGTATGTGAGTTGATTGAAAAAGCAGCAATTAGTAATAAAGAGTTTTTTAATGAGTATGATAAAGTATTTATTATTACACCGTTTAGGAGTGTTTCTAATTCAATGCGAGAGTATTTAATAAATTATTTTATAGAAAAAAATGTTAGTGCAGAAAAATTGAAAGAATGGAGCGAAAATTGCATTGGTACAGTTCATACTTTTCAAGGAAAAGATGCAGATGAAGTATTGTTCATGCTAGGATGTTCTAATAAGAGCATTGGAGCAATGAAATGGGTGGCATCAAAAGCAAATATTTTAAATGTAGCCTGTACACGAGCTAGATATAGGTTTGCTTTTATTGGTAATAAAAAGGATTGGGAATATAGAAAGTATTTTATAGATATAATATCTAAATTTTTCAACGAAGATTAAGAGTAAAGAAACATTTTAAAAGTAACAATAAATAATATATAAAGATTTTAATAGATTATAAATGTACTTAGAAAATATTTTTATAATAGTTTGACATAGTTTAGACTCTGTGAAAAAATTTCTGTAAATAGAGATTTCCTATGATAATTTAAGTAGGACTAGATTACAGTTTCTCTAAATCCTATAATTAACGTATAACAAACATTTTTGTGCATGTAAAATTCCCGGAGGTTAAAATTCAATCTCCGGGATATTTATTTTTTCTTTTACTCTATTCTTCCTGGGTACATTATACAGAACTCATTATGTACTTTTCCCCAGTCTCTGAGGCTGTTTGTCCACTTTTTAGTAGCTTCAAATGTAGCAAGATAAAGTGCTTTAAGAAGCGATGTTTCATTAGGAAAAACACTTCTTTGTCTATTCAACTTTCGGTATGTAGAATTTAATGATTCTATAGCGTTTGTAGTATATATTACCTTTCTGACAGCAGCAGAAAACTTGAATATCGGTGATACACAGTCCCAATTATCGTACCATCGTTTCATTGCGTTAGGATATTTATCTTCCCATTTATTATTTACCTTATCCAGAGCCTCTCTTCCAAGCTTTTCATTAGGTGCATGGTATATTGTCTTAAGATCATTGGCAAAAGGCTTCATGTCCTTACTTGGAACATATCTAAGTGTGTTTCTTACCATATGCACTATACACCTTTGGTATTCAGTCTTAGGGAATGCAGCTGCTATAGCTTCTTTTATTCCACTTAATCCATCAGCACAAATTATAAGTACATCATTAATCCCTCTGTTCTTAAGATCATTAAGCACTGACAGCCAGTATTTAGCACTTTCATTTTCTCCTATGTTTATACTAAGTACTTCTTTTTTTCCTTCAGAGTTTATTCCTAGAATCACATATGCTGCAAGTTTCTTAATTATGCCTTCGACTCTTACAGAGTAATGAATGGCATCTATATAGAGAATAGGATATACAGAATCAAGAGGTCTGTTTTGCCAATCTTCAATCTGAGGGAGAAGTTTATCTGTAACATCAGAGATAAATCCCTCTGATGTTTCAAATCCATATATGTCTTCTATAGTGTCAGAAATCTGTCTTGTAGTGAGTCCCTTAGCATACATAGAAATTATCTTCTGCTCGATTGTAGAAATGTCCTTTTGTCTTTTTTTAACTACTTGTGGTTCAAAGGTAGAATTTCTATCCTGAGGAACATCAACGTTCATAGAACCATAACTTGAATTGAGACGTTTAGATTTGTATCCATTTCTATAGTCATCAGAATCAGAACGTTCTGATTTACCATAACCAAGATGATTATCAAGCTCTGCTTCCATCATCTCTTTAATTGTGCTACCAAGAAGATCTTTAAGAGCATCTTGAATATCTGCAGCGGTTTCAATTGGATACTCTTGCAGTAACTGTCGCACAATATTTCTTTTTCCTTCAGTCATAACTACTTTGTGTACTGGTTTCTTTTCTCTTGCCATAATAATAGGCCTCCTATGATATTTAAATTTTATCATAGGAGACCTATTTTAATTTACAGAAAAAATTTCACACACTCATAGTTTATTTTAAATATTTCGTAAAATGCAATAACAAGTTGAACACTTGCTAATAAAATTTATCCAATTGAATACAGTTTATCAAGTTGGGCTTCAAACAATTCTTCTGATGTAAAGTATTGGAGCACTTTTCTTGGCTTAGAGTTTATGATATCTGATACTGATAGAATCTCTTCCTCTGTATATCCTTCAATAGATTCTCCTTTTGGGATATACTTTCTTAGAATTCTGTTACATCTTTCATTTTGGGCTCTCTCCCAAGAACTATATGGATGAGTAAAGTATATACTTGTTTCTTCATCATCATACTCATTAAGCTTTGCAAACTCACTTCCGTTATCAGAAGTTATTGTTTTGAACACTTTGCTAAAGTTATAGCCATATTCTTCCTTAAGGCTATTTATGGCATTATTAACTGCATCGGATTCTTTTCCTGGTATTTTGATAGTTATGTAGTATCTTGTTACTTTCTCTATCAGTGTAAGCATTACGGCCTCATGCTTATTCTTTAAAGGTACTACCGTATCAATTTCCCAATGTCCGAACTCAACTTTTTCATTAACAATATCTGGTCTTTTTTCAATGCTAGTACCAAGTATTCGCTTATTCTTTATACTCCTATTCGCTTTTGTATTTCGCTTAAGAGCTTCAGGAAGCATAGATGGTGTAATACCTACATCGCCTCTCCAGATAGCGTTATATATGGACTTAGTGCACATCATTTTATCCTTAGAGTATAGCTTTTTTCTTTTGGCATAGCCAACGCTACTATCTACTGACCACCCCTTATTGATGAAGTAGTCAGTAATAGATTCCATGAATTTGCTAACATAAGAAGCCCGATACTTTCTGTGCGAATTTTTTCTGTTCTCTTCGTATCGTTTCTGACCTCTAGTTGGGATATATGCTGATGGTCTTCCTTTAGCAGAGGTTTTCTCAATGGTTCCTCTTCTAAGTTCGTACATAACGGTAGAGGGTGAGCAGTTAAGCTCTTTAGCTATGTAACGAAGAGATTTACCTTCGTTCGTTAGGTGTTTAATTGTACAGCGATCTTCAAAATTAAGATGTTTACCCCTTTGATGTTTGTGTATTTCAATGTTAGAATATAAGTTGTCCATGATATTTCTCCTTTAAAGATTTTTGTGTTGTGACTTAATTCTAACAAAGAAAATGTCATGGATATTTTATTTTATTAATTTGTTCAATTTGATTTTACAATCTACCAAATTTAAAATTAAGGTTGAAAATGGAAATATTAAATACAGAGATAGTATTATAGAAAAAAATAAAATATCTCAAGAGTTTATATTTAACATATTTAGCATTATATGCGCAAAGCTTGAATATAAAATATATAAATTATTACGTACTAAAGAACAAGAAAACATTAAATATAACTGTGATTTAATATCGATAAATTTAAAAAATACATTAGTAATATCTTTCATTAACGCTTTAATGATTGCTACAATACTCTGCTTTGGCGGAATAAAAGTTGTGTTAGGACAATTATCTATTGGAGCGCTAGTTACATTTAATATTTTTTCTCAAAAATTTATTACTCCAATAACTAGTATATATAGGTTTCCGACAGAAATATTGGATTATAAGCTATCATGGAGTAAAATAAAGCAAAAAATTATTGAAACTGAGATACTTGAAGATACAGGAGAAGATATTGTCTCTATTGATAAAATAACTTTTAATGAAGTTAGTTTTAAATATAACGATATACTTGTATTGGAAAAATGTGAATTTCAATTGAAGACTGGAAATATGTATGCATTAGTCGGAGCTAGTGGCTCTGGAAAGTCAACCATTATTAAATTGATTCTTAGATTGTGGGATAATTATCAAGGAAATGTTTGTATCAATAATAAAGATATTCGAAATATAAAAATTAGTTCGTTGAGAAATAAAATTTCTTATATATCTCAAGATATATTTTTATTAAATGGTACATTAAGAGAAAACTTGCAATCGAAAAAAAATGAGCCAGATGATTGCTTAATAGACATTTTATATAAAGTTAATCTAGGCATGTGGTTTGAAAAATTGACAAACGGATTAGATACTAATTTAGGAGAAAATGGTGCTAAGATTTCTGGTGGAGAAAAACAACGTATTGTCATTGCTAGAACAATTTTACAAAAACCACAAGTAATAATTTTTGATGAGGCAACATCTATGTTAGATGAAAAGACTGAAGAAAATATAATTAGCTTAATAAAAAAAGAATTTCAAAATTGTTTGATAATCTTCATAACACATAGATTGAGATCTATAAATTCTGTAGATTCAATATTAGTTCTTGATAATGGCAAAATAGTAGAAATTGGAACTTTTAAAGAATTAATAAACAATAGTGAATCTTTGTTTGGAAAAATGTTTATGAGGGGAGCGAATTTAAGTGGAGATTGTAATTAAAAACTTAGAAAAAGAATACGGCAAAATTAAGGTTGTTGATGGTGTTAGTTGTGCTATGCATAAAGGAATATATGGGGTATTAGGTAGGAATGGAGCTGGTAAAACAACACTGTTTAGAATGATTACAGGGTTGATAAAAAAAACATCTGGTGAAATATTGTTTATAGAAAATGGGAGTTATATAAAAGAGAAAAAAATTGCTGAATTAATAGGGTACCTTCCTCAGGATTTTGGGATGTATCCAGATTTTACAGTTTCCGATATTATGGAAGAAATTTCAATATTAAGAAATATAACAAAATCAAATAGAAAAGATGAAATAAATTTACTTTTAGAAAAAGTAAATTTATTAGAATACAAAAATAAAAAATACAAAGAATTATCAGGGGGAATGAAACGCAGGCTTGGATTAGCACAAGCAATGTTGGGTAATCCAAAGGTATTAATAGTGGATGAACCTACAGCTGGTGTTGATCCAAAGGAAAGGATATATATAAGGAAACTTTTGAGTGAATATGCAAAAGAAAATATTGTAATATTGTCTACACACCTAGTCGAGGATATTGAACACATTTGTGAAGAGTTATTAATTATTGAACAAGGGAAATTAATATATCAAGGGAAAATAGATGATTTGCTTTTGAAAGCATCAAACAATTTAGGAATTAAAGAGTTCTGTACTTTAGATGAATTTCAAGAATACTCATGCAACAATAATGTTTTTACATTTAGAAGGGAATGCAAAAAAATTATTGCTACGGTTTCTAAGAGTAACTCTGATATTAAAGAATTTAATGTGAGCCTTGAAGATGCATATATGTGGAAGATAAGTGAAGGGGAAAACCAATGATTAAATTTCTTGCCTTTAATATAAAGAAAAAATGGAAAAGAATACCATTAATTATTTTGTTAGTTTTGCTTATGGTGTTTATTTTCACGCAAATAGGAGAAATTTTCCATTATCCTGTTAAAAGTGACGTGGATTTACATAAATTAGAAGGATATGGTGAAAATAATTATTTATATATAAATAAGACAGATTCTGAGATAAAAAAAGAATTAAAAAACAATATAGTAAAAACCATTATGGATAATACGGATGGTTCTGACAATTTAAGTAGTCTTAAAGAACTTTTAAAAGATTTAGATTATTACGATCTGGATGAAATTATCGAAAAAAGTAAAAAAGATAATGTTTCATATGCATATTTAAAAAATACTATACAAGAAATTAAGATGGAGTATAAATCATATAATGCGATTAACAAAGATTTATTAGAAAGTACTAAAAACAAAGGTTATCAGATTGAATTTCAAAAAAATTATATTACTTATATTCAAGCTATAATTGCATTTTTGTTGATTCCTTTTATTATAATTATTTTTGAAGAAGATGATAGGTATAATATAAGAGAATCCATGAAGATTACTTCAAATAAGTACCTGAAATTTTTTATTGCAGAATTATGTACGGTGTTGATTCCTATAATTATATTCACATACACATTGGGAGTATGTTTGAATTTATATAGTTATTTTAAGTTTTATTTTGCAGGTTACGATATAGAATATTTACCAATGACTACAAAATACTGTTTGTATTTTATTCCGTCAGTAATTTGCTTTACATCAGTTTTAATACTGATTATTTCTAAAGCGAAAAATTATATGTCCATAATGTCGCTATATTTGGTATGGATTATATTTAACATAACACCTAGAGCTACCAAATTACCTATGATTTTTGAAAGCTTAATAGTATTGCATCGCTTAGATACAAACATTTTAAATGAAAATACTATCATAATTAGGCAAGTATTAATTGTTATAATAAGTATAATTATACTTATGCTATCATACAATAAACGAAAGGAGAAAATATTATGATAAAAAAAAGATTGAATTTACAATACTTTGTTTACCCAATGGTATATTCCTTATTGATATTGTTTGCATTTAATATAAAAAGTGTTTTAGATTTTGTTAATGTTTCTATTATGTACCTACCATTGTATTTTATAATAACAGCTTCTAATTATAATACTAAGATAAATGACATTGGTATGATAGAAATTGAATATATGCAAAATAGAAATAAGCTCTTAAATTATTTTAAGAGTGTTATTATCGAGCTTCTCAGCATTATTGTAATTATTACTGTTCACTTAGGTTTGTATATTATCTTTTATAGAATGGATTTTAATTCATCAGTGTCGATTTATGATTATATACTGAATACGTACACTTCAATTTTATTGTTTGTAGGCTTCGCATACTTTGTGAGTTCTTTAACATTCAGTAAATCCATAGCGATTTTTGTTTGCAGTATTTTTTGGATTTATTTTATGATTAATATAGATAGTACTTCAATTTTAAATCCATTTTTTTATGTTGGCAATCCTAATAGTTCTGTGGTTTACGTGTATGTACAAAGTATTATAGGTATTGGATTTATTTTTTTAACAGGTTATCTTAAAACTAAAAGTCCATATTTTTTACAATCAATTAGAAGAATTTGACACTTAAAGATAGGGGATATTTTTATATGCATTTATTATTTCTAAAATTTATTTTTGAAAATAATAAGAGTGTGTATATATTATTGTTATTGTTGTTGTTTAGAGAGGAGTTGTTTATGATTATTAATGCAAGAAAGCTAAAATTTGTTTTATTATGTTGTTTTACTCTACTTTTAATTAATTGTTCTAGTGTGTTTGCTATGGGGGCTGAACATGATAATGTAACATTTGATAAGGTGGAAAAAATAGGAAATAAAGTAGAACAGTATCTAGTAGTAAAAGGAACATACGTTTATTTTAATTATGAATTAGCTGAAAAAAACAAAGAATCATTTGAAGTGATTGAACAAGGCTTATTGATAGAATCGATAAGTAACGAATTTAATGGAACTAATGGTCTCCAATTAAGAAGTGTTTCTATAAGTTTACCTATATGGGGGAATTATTGTGGTCCAGGATATAGTGGAGAAGATTTTACAAAACCTGCACAAGATATTTTGGATGAGGGGTGTAGGAGACATGATAAATGCTATAAATGGGGGTTATCATTAACTCAAAACTGCGAATGCAATCGAGCTTTGGTTCAATATATCGACGAAAACAAAAGTAAAATGACTGGGAAAATGGCAAAAGTTGCTTGGGCAATAAGAACATATTTTAATACAATAGGAATGATAGGGTGTTAATTAATCAGTGAAGAGTATAGGTTATTATACTATGGAATAAATGATATTTGACCATTACATGAGCCTTAAATTAATTCATAGTCTATTTATATATAAATCGAGAGATACATAGTTGTATTATATGTATTTTCTATCCACATCCCAATATTATTTTGAATTTAAATAATGTATATTGGGAGACATGAGTATGTACAGAAAATTTTTATTAGCAATAGGATTAAATACAAAGAGTGAACTAATACATAAGATTACCTTGATTTTTACTTGTTATCCTTTTTTATGAAATAAAAACTGAATATAAATTTTTTATTTGTTTGTTTTTACGAGGACTTCGCATGTCAAAATGCAGAGGTCCTCCTTTTTTATGCTCAAAAATCAAAAAAATGAGTAAAAAAGGAGGACAAAAGTATGTCAAACAAAGAAAAATACATTTATGTTAAAGGTAATAAGATCTATGTCTCTGATGAAGTGTATAGAGCATATAAAAAAGAACTTAATCATGAAGCTCACTTGAAAAGATTGGATAGAAAACATAAGGTATTTAATTTTGGAGACTTTAACACAAGTATTGTAGATGTTGCCGATGACACAGTAGATGTTGAAAAAATCATTGAAACTAAAATGCTGATAGAAGATCTGTATCGTGCATTGGACAGTCTAAATGATGAAGAGAGAAAGTTAATCGAAGCACTATATTTTGATGATAAAACTCTCACAGAAGTTGCAAAGCAAGGTGATACGAATCCGATGAAAATCAGTAGACTAAGAAATAGGATTTTAGAGAAACTGAGAAAACTTTTGGATAAGTAAATTAAGTTTAAGTAGAGGGCAGGGAAAATCTTTGTCCTCTATTTTTAAAAAATTTTCAAAAAAAGTGTTAAAAGTTGTTCTGAAAGTAAGGTTTATATATAGAGGGACTTTTATACCTCGTTATATGTAGATTTTGTTTTTTGACAACTGAATAGACCAAGACAAGACGTTAACCGATAGTGGAGCAATTTACGAACTTACGCCAAGATAAACCTGCTAAGATAATTGGTTTAAATGAATACCTACATTGTGTAGAGGATATAAGGTTTGTAGCGATAAATAGATTTGTATGAAAAGAGGATGGCAACTCTTGTGCGATGATACTAATGGGGATAATGATACTTCTACAGTTGAAGCCGGCTCATCTTGAAAAGGGGCGGAGGTGAAATTCCTATGTAGCAGCCAATGCACTTGTCAATGTCAAAAAACTTAATTAGAGAAAACAACGAAGAAAGGAGTTTTCTAATGAATATAGAAGAATTAACAAGATATAAAAATATGTCAGTGGAAGATATAGATAAAAAGATAGTCCCTGACATTAAAGATATAAGAGATAAAAGCAGCGTAGATCCGATTTCTATGTATTTTATGAAAGTCGGTAATGTGCTTGTAAAATGCAGTTACGCAAAAATTGGGCGAAGTTTAGAGGATTGTTTTCTATCATATTTGCAGAAGAAAGCAATGCTGATTGATTAAAAAATATGATAAATGGGAGCTGACTTTTTTGTTTAAATGTGCTATACTATATAAATATATAGGGATGCAATTTAATATGTGCTGAGAACTCCAAGTTATCATATTTTTCTCTGGAAAAATAATGAATGATTTGGAGGTTTTGTTATGTCTAAAAATACTTTAAATGTAAATAGTTTTAAGGTGGCGATGTATCTTAGATTATCTCAGGACGATGAAAAATATGACAAAAATTTCAAGGTAGAGAGCAATAGTATTTCTAATAAAAGGTTACAAATAAAAGATTATATTGCTAATCAGCAAGATATGGAACTTGCAAAAGAATATATAGATGATGGATATTCAGGAATAAACTTTGAAAGACCGGCTTTTAAGGCAATGATGGAAGATGTCATTACTGGAAATATTAACTGTATTATTGTAAAAGACTTATCGAGATTTGGAAGAGATTATATTGATAGCGGAAGATACTTACAAAGAGTATTTCCTTCTCTTGATGTGAGGTTTATTGCTTTAAATGACAACTATGACAGCTTTACAGCAAGTGAAACGGAAAAGAACTTAGTTATTCCTTTTAAGAACTTTATCAATGATAACTATTGTAGAGATACATCTGCAAAGGTAAGAAGTGTTTGCAAGGTCAAGAGAAAACAAGGACAGTTTATATCAAACTACACCCCTTATGGCTATGAAAAAGATAAAGAAGATAAGCACAAAATTGTAATAGATAAAGAAGTAGAGTATGTAGTGCAAAAAATCTTTACTATGAAGCTTGAGGGTTATAGTTCATTTTCTATTGCAAAACACTTAAATGATAATGGAATATTATCTCCTATGGAATACAAGAAATCAAAGGGGATTAGGTATAAGACAGGCTTTAGTACAAAAGCTGTTGCTAAGTGGGATACACCTGCTATTAATCGCATTCTAACCAATGAAATCTATATTGGAACGCTTCAACAAGGGAAAAGAGAGAAGGTAAACTATAAGCTTGATAAAGTTGTTTCTAAAGATAGAAGTGATTGGATTGAAATTGAAGATAACCACGAGGCAATTATTGATACCAATGATTTCGAGATTGTGCAGAAACTTTTAAAATGCGACATAAAGGCAAGAAATATAGGTGAAAAGGCAGATATATTTTCCGGACTTTTATTTTGTAAGGATTGTAATTCACAAATGACAAAGAAAGTAGATAGAAGAGGAAAGAATCCTACAATCTACTATATTTGCTCTATGTATAATAAGGGGAAGTCATGCAGCAGGCACTCTATTAAGCAGGAAGAACTGAAAAAGACGGTTCTTGAAACCATTCGTCACTATATAAACTCGCTTGGGAAATACGAAGTTATTTCTGAAAAAGTAAGAGAAATGGAAATCTCTTATGAATTATTCAAAAAAATAGATAAAAGACAAGAACATACGAAAAAAAGTAAAGCGAAGTTTGAGCTTTTAAAATCATCCTTGTTTCAGGATTTAAAAGAAGGTCTTATTTCTGAAGAAGAATTTTACGATATGAGAGAGTTTTATACCAATCGTATTGTAGAAAGCGAGCTGATTTTAGAAAGACAGGATAAAGAAATTGCAAGGCTGTATAAAAAGAGTATAGGTAATCAGAACTTCTTTTCTGAAATTAAGAAGTATAAAAATATCAATACTTTAGAAAGAGGACTTCTTGTAAGGTTAATAGATAAAATATATGTCTTGGAAAATCAAAGGATAGAAATTCATTTTAACTACGATGAAACTTTAGATATATTTGATAAATTAAATAGCTACCCACTTCAAACACAAGAAAGAATCAGGGAGGTGGTGTAGATGGCAAGAACCGCAAACAGGAGAATGTCAGCAGAAGAAAATAAAGTAAGGATTGAACCTTTAAACAGTTTTCAAACAGCTATTTATGCCAGAATTTCAAGAGATAAGAAAGAGAAGCCAAGTGATTCCATTGAAAATCAGATTGCTCTTTGCGAGGGGTATATCCAAAAGAATGATGATCTTAGCTTGGCTGCTGTCTATAAGGATATTTCAAAGACCGGAACGAATTTTGAAAGACCGGACTTTGATAAATTGATGGATGAAATCAGACAGGGAAAAATTGAGTGTATTGTCGTAAAGGACTTATCTCGTTTTGGAAGAAACTATATTGAGCTTGGGAATTTTATTGAGAAGATATTTCCATTTCTCAATGTAAGATTTATTGCTGTTAATGATAATTTTGATACTTTTCATATGGAAGACCCAAATAAATCGCTTGAAGTGATTTTGAAGAATCTTGTTAATGAGGGCTATGCGAAAGATATTTCAAAGAAAGTATCTACATCTCATCAGATACGAATCAAGCAAGGTGGATTTATCTGTGGGTCAGCGCCTTATGGGTATACGGCACGAAAAGACGAGAATGGAATAAGAAGATTGTATATAGATGAAAGTACGGCACCCATTGTTAAGGACATCTTTGAATCGTACTTAAAAGGACTTAGTACACTTGAAATTTCAAAGCTGCTACATGAAAGAAAAGTCTATGTTGCTACGGATTATCGAAAATACAAAAAAGCCATAGCCGATAATGATGAGCCTGTTAGAATTTGGAATCCAACTACGGTTTTACAAGTGCTTAAAAATCGTGTTTATACAGGGACTTTAATTCAAGGAAGAAATCAAAAGCATTTATATGAGGGAAAAAAGAGAGAAAGACTTTGTGAAGAACACTGGACAGTAACAGAAAATGCCCATGAAGTCATTATCTCAATAGATACTTTTGAAAAGGTGCAGGCGGTAATTTCCACAAAATCGAGTCAGATTAGAAATAGCAGACAGAAAAATGCTCATTCTAAAGATGATACGGTCTTTAGAGGAAAAGTTTATTGTGGGATTTGCAAAAAGAGAATGAGCGTTCACAGGCAACAAAGTGGTAAAAAATCCGTGTTTTATTTTAGTTGCAATAGGTTTCAAGAATTTACAACAGAAAAATGTGGAGTGGCTATTACGGAAACCACTCTTGAAAAAACTGTTAAGGCAGCTTTTGATGCAATCCTTTTAAATAACGGTAAAAGCTACAAAGAATACTTAAAGGGTTATGAGAAAGTAATAGGAGAACTTGATAGAAAGAGTGATAGGGAACTCACTGAGATCAACCGGAAATATACAAAACTTAGCAGGCTTCAAAGTGAATATTATGAAAAGTATGTTTTGGGAGAATGGACAAAAGAAACTTTTGAAAAAGAGAAAGATAACCTCAATCAAAGTAAGAAAGAATTGGAGATTTTCAAGGAAAAGCAAATATCAACTTATGATGAAGAAAAATTCAAACTTCAGGAACAGCATAAGTATCTTGAAGCTCTTATCAAGGGAAAAAACAAGAAATGGGATAAGGATTTTGTAACTGCCATTATAGATAAGATATTTATCGGAAAAGATAATAGCATAGAAATCAAGTTTAATTTTGAAGAGAAGTCTGTGGTTAGAGAAAAACTTGGTGGAAAGGTAAAAAGGTGCTGATATGAATACAGTAGATTTTTACTTAAGATTATCTTTGGAGGATGGAGATTACAAGGATGAGAGTAACAGCATTATCTCACAAAGGGCGATTCTAAAAGATTACATCAACTCAAGAGATGAATTTACAGGCGTTAAGGTAAGAGAACATATAGATGATGGTTATACCGGAACAAATTTTAATCGTCCAGCTTTTCAAAAAATGATTGAGCTTGTTAAGGAAAATGAAGTAAATACAATTCTTGTAAAAGATTTATCTCGTTTTGCAAGAGATTATATTGAAGCGGGGGCATATATTGAGCAGATATTTCCCTTTATGCAAGTTCGATTTATTTCCGTTAATGATAATTATGATAGTAACAACAATGAAGATGGAGTTGTCGGTTTAGATGTTCCGTTTAGAAATCTTACCCATGATTACTATTCAAAAGACATTTCACAGAAAATGCGTTCATCTGTAAAAGTGAGACAAGATAAAGGTTATTACTTCGGTTCAAAAGCTCCTTACGGATATGTAAAAGATGAAAGAGATCATCACCATTTGATTGTCGATAAAGAAGTAAGACATATTGTTGAAGAAATATTTGAAAGATATTTAGCTGGAGATAGTATGCTTTCTATCGCCAAAGATTTCAATGAAAGAGAAATTTTAACTCCCGCAAAGCATATTGGATTAAAAAGAGGAAGTGGAATCTGGACGGGGCAAATCGTTAGATATATTTTAAAGCAAAGAGTTTATACGGGTGCAATTGTTGGTGGAAAGACAAGGGTACAGGAAGTTGGCTCTGATAGTAAGAAATGGATAGATGAAAGGGAATGGATTATACGAGAAGATATGCACGAAGCTATCGTTCCTAAAGAGAATTTTAGTAAAGTTCAAGAGCTGTTAAATCGCAATGAAAAAAATATTAGCAGAGAGCGGAAAAACTTCCATATCCTTCAAGATATAGTCTATTGTGGTAAATGTCATCATAAAATGGCTTATACCGTTCATTATGGCAAAACAGATGGATATTGCTGTCCATATAGGTATAAAGCAAAAGATTGTGGTTGCATGAAAGGAAAGATACAGGCATCAATACTTGAAAAGATTGTAGCTGAAGAAATAAGGCTTTATACAGAGCATTTCCTTGAACAAGAGCAAATGAGAGCTATTGAGTATAGGATTCAGGAAAGTATTTGTGAGAACTTGCTGGATAGAAAAAGAAAATTAGAAGATGAGAAACAAAAATTGCAGGTATCTAAAATGCAGCTTTATGAAAAGCATAAGCAGGGAGTTACGGATAAGGAAACATATCTCTTTCAAAAAGCAGTTTTTACCAAGAAAATCCAAAGTATAGAACAGGAAATATCTATCGTAGAAGATAAGATAAAGAAAAATACTGCTTCAGGGCATAACTTAAATGTTGATAAAATAAGAGAAGCGGCATCAAAAGGAGAGCTTGTTTTAGACTGGATCAATGAAGTCATAGAAAAGATATATATTTATGACAAAGATAAGATTGAGATAGTTTGGAAATTTAAAGAAAGTGAGTATGCAGATGGACAATAAAGGTGAAATGATGATTGTAAATCAAGAACTTCTTGCAAGTAGAATTTATATAATCAGAGGGCAAAAAGTTATGCTTGATTATGAACTTGCAGAAATTTATGGGTATGAAACAAAGACCTTTAATCAGCAAGTTAAGAATAATATTGAGAAATTTGATGATGATTTTAGATTTCAACTTACAAAAGATGAATGGGAAATTTTGAGGTCAAAAAAATTGACCTCAAAATCTGAAGCCGGTTCAGGAGGTAGAAGATATTTACCTTTTGCCTTTACAGAACAAGGGATTTATATGTTAATGACAGTTCTAAAAGGAGAACTTGCAGTAAAACAGAGTAAAGCTCTCATTCGTACTTTCAAGCAAATGAAAGACTATATTTTAGAAAATCAGGGCTTGATAGGTAAAAGAGAATTTTTACAACTTTCCATGCAGATTACAAGCAATGTTGTAGAAATGTAGGATTTAAGACGAGATTTGAGAGATGTGGAAGAACAGGTGGCGGATGTAGTGAATACTTTAAGTAATGTCGTTCATAAATCAGAGCTATCTGAGTTGATTCTTGACCTCAGTAATCCTTCTTTAAAATATGGATTTTTACTGTTAAATGGACAGCCTATTGAGGCAAATCTCGCTTACAAGGACATTTATAGCGTAGCGAAAAAGAGTATTTATATTGTAGATAACTATATCGGAGTGAAAACGCTGGTGTTATTAAAAGATATAGATTCTTCAGTAGAAATAATTATTTTCAGCGATAATATAGGTAAAGGGCTTCATACTCTTGAATATCAAGATTTTTGCAGGGAGTATCCTCATGTCAATATCAAGTTTCAGAAGTCCGGCAGAGCATTTCACGATAGATACATTATCATTGACTGGAATACAGATAATCAAAGTATATATCATTGTGGAGCATCCTCTAAAGATGTGGGTCAAAAAATCACAAGCATATTGGAAGTTGCAGATCAAATGATTTATACAGATTTAATAAATAAGCTTTTGAAAAACCCTATATTAAAGTTAAAATAGGGTATAGATTTATTTGATTAGAAATAGAAAAAAGATGTATCCAATACTTGACACAAGGGTGGAATTGAATGGAGTATACCAACAAAGCTATTAGGCGAAAAAACAGTATTTATATTTACTGATATATATGGAAATGATGTAACGGTGACATTATCGAAGGAGAAGTAGTTATGGAAAATAAGGTTGTATTTAATCAAAAAGATTTAATCCTTAAGGTAAATAAGAATTACGATAAGTCTAAGTTAGATTTAGATAAGTGGGAAAATTATTTAGATGTTTTATGTGGGAATAGAGATTACCAAAAGGATGCTATCAGAAGCTCTTTAATCTATTTAGCTTCTGGGATGTATTCCACTATAGC
The DNA here is from genome assembly GCF_901542335.1 of Streptococcus porcinus. Taxonomy (NCBI): domain Bacteria; kingdom Bacillati; phylum Bacillota; class Bacilli; order Lactobacillales; family Streptococcaceae; genus Streptococcus; species Streptococcus porcinus. The sequence goes on from NZ_LR594036.1 coordinate 599,298, forward strand.
AGATGTTGTTAAAGAAAATTATAATAGCAATTCCGAATTATGTAAGAAGTATTTGACTATAGAAGATTATATTTCAAATTTACAAATACCAAATAAACTATTTGCCAATATTGATTTGGCAACAGGAACAGGAAAATCGTATGTAATATTTGCTATTGCTCAAATCCTATTAGCGGAAAAAATAGTAAAGAGAGTTTTGGTTTTATGCCCTTCATTAACTATTGAAAAAGGGCTAAAAAAGAAATTTGAAGAATTATCATCAAATGCTGACCTAAGAAATGCAATACCAGAAGAATTAACTGGAACAACAGCGAGAATTATAAGTGCCGATTCTACTATCTGTGAAGGAGATATTTGTGTTGAAAACATTCATGCTGTTTATGAAACAACTGGCTCATCGATTAAAGATAGTTTCAAAAATGGTGGAGAAGATACGCTGGTATTGAATGATGAATCTCATCATATATTCAATAGTACAAGTGAAAATGATATAAAAAAATGGAAGGAGTTTCTATTAAGGGAAGATTATAAATTTAAGTATATTTTAGGATTTACGGGAACTGCATATTTAGAAGATGAGTATTTTAATGATGTTATTTATAGGTATTCTTTAAGAAGTGCAATAGATGATAGAATTGTAAAGACTATTGACTATGTACAAAAAGATGATGTTTCTGGAGATAGAGAATATAAATTTCAAAAAATAAGAGAGAACCACCAATCAAATAAAAGAAAATACCCAAATATTAAGCCTATATCTATACTTATTACAAAAGATATATCAAGTGCAAAAAATTTATATGAAGATTTTTTGGATTTTCTATGCGATTTTGAAAAAATAACAAGAGAAGTTGCCGAAAGGAAAGTTTTAATCGTAACTTCAGATCAAAAACACAGGGCTAACGTAGGCATGTTAGATTTCATTGATAATAAAGAAAATTCTTTTGAGTGGATTGTATCTGTGAGTATGCTTACAGAAGGCTGGGATGTTAAAAATGTTTTTCAAATTGTGCCTTGGGAAGATAGAGCATTTAATTCCAAGCTTTTAATAGCACAGGTTTTGGGCAGGGGACTTAGAATTCCAATGGAATATTCTAATCCTCAACCATCAGTAACAGTGTTTAATCATGATAGTTGGAGCAAAAATATAAAGTCATTAGTTAATGAAGTTTTAGAAATTGAAACAAGAATTATAAGTACAGTAAAATACAATGGAGATAGAAATAAATATCATTTTGTTGTAAAAAATTTATCATATGACAAAGAGGAGAAGGAAATTAATACAGATTCGACTCGTTTAAATTATGCTAAATCATGGGAGGAAGGTATAAAACTAAAAAGTCAAATTTTGCAATCTAAAAAAGAAACTGAATATGAAAATCTTTTGACTGGCAAAAGTAGAAATATTGAATATAATATCAAACTTAGAACTAAAACGATTAATCAAGTTATAGATAAAATATACCACGAATTTAGATTGAGGGATTGGGAGACAAAAATTCTGGGATTGGGTGATGATGTAGTTTACTCTAAAGAAAATTTACCTCCACGTGATAAAATTGAATCTATTATTAGAAAATCTATGAAAAGTGCTGGTATTACGAGAGATATTCTCATAGAGGAGAATGCAAATAAGATTTTTACAGCTTTTTCGACTTTGTTTAGAACAAGAAGCAAGACTGTAATAAATTCAGTGAAATCAACAGAATTTATTGATATTAATACTGAAGACATGAGAAATGAAACACGAGGGATTTCATCATTTAGATCAGCAGATTCTATGTTTTTCTATACTGATAAATACAAAGATGAAATGCCAAGTGAAGAACAGAAAGTGATAGTTGAGAAATTTGTAGAAGATGAAAATTTCCCTAAAAAAGCTTATACTGAAATAAATTATTATGATTTTAAGACTCCATTGAATACTGTGATTGCTAGTGCCGATCCAGAATACAAATTTTTGAAAAAATATTTATTTAAAAATGAAAACGCTCAAAAAATTAAATCTTGGGTAAAATCAAGGGATATGGGATTCTACAGTATAGAATATTCTTATAAATTGAATTCTCACACTAAAGTTGGGACATTTAATCCAGATTTTATCATCAAATTAGATAAAAGTGAAAATATCTATTTGTTTATAGAAATTAAAGATGATGGGGACAATTCGCCAGAGAATAAGGGTAAATATAAGGCTGCTAAAGAGCATTTTTCTTTATTGAATCAAAAGCTAATAGATAGTGGCATTAATGAAAAATATATATTTCATTTTTTAAGTCCTAATGATTATGAAATCTTTTTTCAATATCTAAGAGATGATAAATTGGATACATTTGTTAGTGGTTTAGATAATTTGCTTGAGGAGGCGGATAAGTAGAGTTACCTCTCTATCTCCTTACCCATATATTTCTCATAATTTTTTCTGATCTGATACAGTTCTTTCATATCGGATTTTGCAGAAGAATACTCTTGCATTAGAGTATTCTTTTTTTATGAAATGAATCAAGCTCTTTTAGAATATCCTTAGATTTTGGAAGTTTTGAGTAAGATTTTTTTATATTTGAAATGGCATTTTCATATAGTGTTATTTCTGATTTATGTTCTTCAAAAAAGCCTTATCAGATGGATCTTTCTTATATTCCAGATAGATTTGGCGATACTCCTTTACGGCATGAATTTGTTCCATAGTATTTGATAGAACTGAAATCTTGTTATCAATAACTTTGATTTGATCCTGTAAATCTTGTCTTTTTAATGCACTCTCTTTAATGTATTCATCAAGATGGGATATAGACTTAAATCCTTTTTCACGCATCAAAAGAACAGTATCGGCTGCAGTTTTTAAATTATGTTTTGTAGCCCAATACTCATAACCTTTGTTTGATTTTATCTTTTCATTATTTGCAATATCAATAATATTTCCTACACGCTTTTTAACAGTATAGGTTCTTTGATTCGCATTATCTAGGATACGCTCTTTTAATTTATCCTCAGTATAATCTTCTCCAATAGTCTTAGCTCTTGTAAATCTTTCTTTGTCATTGTGCTTAAACGCAATGTGCTTTCCATACTTGATTTCATAATCAAGGGTAGTCATTTTCTTTAGAAAATCATCCCAATCATTGGATTGTTTAATAGCTCTATCAATATCAAATTGAAGCCTGCTTTTCCAAGAGGTACCTTTCTTGAATTGGTCATTTTCATACCATGACTTACCATTAGTCTTATATTTCTTTCTATAAGTTTCATAGAACTCATCAATAACAGATAGATTATTTTCTTTACACAATTTATCGCTTTGATACCTAATTTGATGATAACTTTTTTTATTTGACTGGTAGCACTTGCCTGTAACCATATTTACATTATTGAAGATGATATGGTTATGGATATGCCCTTTATCTATATGGGTAGTAAGTACGAACTCGTACTGATCTTTAAGTATTCTTTTACAAAGTTCCATTCCGATTTGATGTGCCATTTCTGGCGTAGTTTCACCTGGCGTAAATGACTGAATGAGGTGTCTTGCAAGTACAGCTCCATTAACTTTATTATCTTCTCTAGTCTTCATAAAAGCAGTATGGGCAGTAGAAGCAAAGCACTTATTTGTGCTTACCAATATTTTTTCGTCAGTCTTTTCTTCGTTTGTTATATAGGCGATAGCGAGGTTAAGAGTGGATTTTATAGGATGTATTTTTGTGATTGCCATTTATATGTCATCTCCTTTGTCGGTAGTTTTACTGAGTAGTAGAGAATGTATCTGCCATATTTCTTTTGATATATGGTCAATTTGCGATTGCATGTCTTTGATGTCATCGCTATAGATAACACCAGTAGAATTAACTCGTTTTGCAATTTGGTTGATACTACTTGCATACCTAAAAAGCAGTCCTTGTATTCCCCTAAAGGGCTGTAAATCGACAACATAAATATCTGATTCGGATACCACTTTTCTTAGAAAATAATTCATTGTTTTACACTTTGCCATCTTCATTTTCTTTTCAAAAAGTGCTTTTTCTTCTTCTGTTAAGTTTATCTTCAGCTGAACATTTCTAATTCTATTTGCCATGTTTGTTACTTCCTTTCATAAAATCTGGGGTCTTAGGGTACGCTCTAACAAGTTAAAAATTGAAAAAAAGAAGCAACTCCACGAGGGGCTGCTTCATCGATTTTTCGTAAGTGGGTATACACTTACTGTGCTTGCTACAAAAGCAAAATAGAGAAATAAAGTCAGCGTGATTTATAAACTATTTATAAAAACTTTTAATTCTTATTAAGATGAGAAATAAGATATTAAAAGTTTAGAGAATAATTAAAATTAAGCTAAAGATAAGCGTTGGAGGCAAAGTAGAATTTTTCTGCCTTATTTTATGATAATAATTATCAAAAGACTTGTTAGACGAGGCTAACTGGTATATAATATAAATTACCGACGAATACGTCGGTAAGGAGGTAGGAAAAATGTGTGCCGCTAAAAGATTGAGCGAAATGGAAAGAAAAAAAGAAATTATGAATTCAGCGACTAAGGTTATCCTAGAAAAAGGCTTTGAAAAGACAACTATGGAAGACATTATTGCTGGTACAAGTTTATCTAAAGGGGGAGTTTACCACTATTATGGAAGTGTCATTGAAATTTTTAAAGATATTATGATCTTTGGTAATGAGTATAGAAGTGAAATTATCAAAGAACATATTGGAATAAAAAAACAAATTGCTAGTGTAGAGTTTATAGCAAAAGAATTGGTGGATAAAGTGATTGATGAAAATCCTTATATGCCGCTTTACATTGAGTTTTTAATTGCAAAAAAAAGAAAGCCTGAACTTAATGAAATTTTTGTTGAGTTGCAAGAGCAAGCAAAAGAAAGTTTAAAGAAAATTTTTGGAGATACTCCAAATTGGTTAACTAATTGCGATACATTTCAATTTATAACAGATTTTGTTAATGCAATGATTCTTGGCTCTGATGTTCTTGAAGCTAGAGAAAATTTTAAAAAAAATAGAAAAATTTTAGAAAAAATGTTTATTTGCATATTAGAAAATGGAGAGGGATATAATAAGGTTTTATAAAATAATTGATATTTCTATGTAAGTCCAGTTAAGATGCTCATTATTAGCTATGATATGACCAATAGAATTTTTTATAGTCAATGGTTAGTGATTGCTAACTGAAAGGAGATAGGTTAATGAAGAAAAAACATAATAATGAATTGCTTGATTCTACTCCGGGAATCAAGCAGTCTAAGGGAAATGAAAATTTAGTAAAAGAAATAGAAAGTCTAAATCTTGATGTTCCTAGTGAGATTATGCAACGAATTGAAAGTGATGTTGAACAAAGTGAAAAACAACCCAAAATAAGTATAGGTGAATTAAATAAAGCGCTTATGAGTGTAGCTCCGGAGTATAAGAATAAGATGCGACTTTCTGTTATTTTTGCTTGTATTGGAGAGCTTTTTAGTTTTTCTACTTATTTCTTCAGTGCGTATGCGGCAGGGTGGTTAATAAAAAATTCAGGAGATAATCCTGTAGATTTTGATGTACTTCTTAAATATGCTCTTTTGGCAATAGGTTCATTGCTGCTTTATTTTATATTTACAGGATTTAGTACAACCATTTCACATAAAATATCATTTTCTATACTTGCAAAACTTAGACAGACTTTATTTGAAAAATTGAAGGTAATTCCAATGGGTTACTTGGTCGACAATCCTGTTGGCAAAATTAAGGTGATTATCATGGATAGAGTAGCGGATATGGAAGATTGGGTAGCGCATATTATGCCAGAGTTACCTAGCAAACTTTTACATCCGATACTTTGTATAATAATTTTATTTTTATTAGATTGGCGTATAGGATTATCAATATTTGTGCCATTGCCAATTGCTTTTATCGGAATGGCTACTATGATGTACAAGTATCGTAGCAGGATGGTTGTGTGGTTATCAAGTTATGCTAATGTTGCGGACAGAAGTGCTGAATATGTTCGTGGGATTCCTGTAATCAAAGCTTTTGCACAAGATAAAGTTTCTTATGGAAAATTTGCAGACGCAGTAAAATTCTATCATTTCTCTACTATGAAGTGGTGGAAACAAAGTTGGTTTGGCAAAGCACTGATGACTGCGGCAATGATGACACCGCAGATAGTTAGTATGCCTTTAGCTTTTTATTTATATGGGAACGGACAAATAGGTATAGAAACTCTGATTTTATCACTTATATTGCCTATTAGTATTCTTCCACAGACTTTTGCAATCATGATGAGCTTTGAACTCTTCCAAATGGCTTCCAATACTTGGATATCCATACAAGAACTCATTGATATGCCTGTTCAAAAACGCCCTGATTCAAAAAATAAAGTTGATATAGACAAGAATAAGGGAATTACGTTTGATAATGTAAGTTTTTCTTATCATGATGGAACTGAGGTATTGCATAACATTTCTTTTGAAACAAAACCTGGAGAAGTAACTGCACTTGTAGGACCTTCAGGAGGAGGAAAATCCACCATTGCAAAGCTTTTAGCAGGTTTTTGGGATCAGTCATCGGGGACAATTTCTATTGGCGGTGTGGATACAAATAAAATCTCATTTAAACAGCTTGCAGAAGAAATTTCTTTTGTATCACAAGATAATTTTTTATTCGACGTGAGTATTAGGGATAATATAAGGCTTGGCAAACCTCAAGCGAGTGAGGATGAAATTATTGCGGCGGCAAGAGCTGCGCATTGTCATAATTTTATTATGGAACTTCCCGAAGGGTATGACACTAAAGGAGGGGAAGCAGGTGGAGCGATGTCAGGTGGTGAGAGGCAACGAATAACTCTTGCCAGAGCAATTTTGAAGCCTGCATCAACAATCGTCTTAGATGAGGCAACAGCATATGCCGATCCAGAAAATGAAGCGCTAATTCAAGAAGCGTTATCTCATCTTGTAAAGGGAAAAAATCTTGTTATGGTTGCTCATAGATTAAATACAATTAAGCAGGCGCATCAAATAATCTTAATTGACAAAGGTAAAATTATAGCTAAGGGTAAACACGATGAACTTATGAAAGAACCACACTATGCAAGCCTTTGGAAACAATATTTAGGAAAGGAGTAGAATATGAAGTTTATAAAATTATCATTTAAATTAGCGGGACAGTATAAAAATCGACTTAAAGCGGGAATGTTACTTATTTTTCTTCAAAACGCTTCTGTGTTGTTTGGATTTTTTGCTTTATTCCTTGCATTTGGCTGGATGAATGAAATTACTGTAGGATATATTTGGACGATTTTTGGAGTATTATTTGCATCTTTTCTTTTCAATTTTCTCACAGGTTGGGCAAAGAGTGGCCTTAGTGACGGTGTTTTCTTCGGAATTTTCAAAGATTACAGACTTGCTGTCGGAGAAAAACTTAAAAAAGCACCTATGGGATATTTTGCAGAACAAAGTTTATCAAGAATTATGGCAGCCTTTACAAATGTTATGAAGAGTCTTGAAAACTACTCTGCAATGAGCATAGACTTTGCTGTTTCCGGAATTTCAATATCATTTTTCCTATTGATTGGAATGTTCGGTGTAAATATTAAAATCGGAATTTTAACTTTGATTTGCTTAATTTTTATTTGGCTTTGCGTATTACTTATGACTAATCAAGCAAAAAAAGAAATTGCACGTGAACATACTGCCATTACCAAGTTGGGAGATGCTTTAGTCGACAGTATCAGCGGTATTCCTGTGCTTCGCAGTTTTCCTCTTGTGAATGAGAGTGTGGAGGAGAAAATACACACTAAATTGAAGAATGCTTCTGAGGAGCTTAGACTTACTCAAGTACATTTTGAGATGGTCTTTGTTATTTATGCCAGAATTTTTTCTACTATTATCAATCTTTCGAGCCTCCTTGTTACACTATTTTCTTGTTATCTCTATACTAAAGGAGAGGTTTTATTACCACAAGCACTCACTGTTTCGGCTGCCGGTTTTATGATTTTTGGTGGCTTAAAACAACTTGAGAACGCAGCTATTCTGATGGTTAAAAATCCTGCCAATATGCAGTATTTGGAGGAAGTTTTAGATATTCCTGAAATAAGTGACGGGACTTTAGAAGTTATGAAAAACAATGATATTGTATTTGACAAGGTGAATTTTGCTTATGATAAGAGAAATCCTGTCTTAAAAGACCTTTCATTTACGATTTCGCAAGGTTCGAGGACAGCTATTGTAGGCCCTTCCGGTTCAGGAAAAACTACAATTATCAATTTAATATCTCGTTTTTATGATGTTGACAGCGGGGAAATAAGATTGGGAAATAAGGATATACGAGATTATAAAGTAGAAAGTTTACTGAAAAATCTTTCCCTTGTTTTTCAAGATGTGTATCTTTTCCGAGATACCATAGAAAACAATATTCGATTTGCAAATCCTGATGCAAGTCATGAAGAAGTAGTGGAAGCTGCTAAAAAGGCTCGTTGTCATAATTTTATTATGGAACTTCCTGATGGTTATAACACTATGGTAGGCGAAGGGGGAAGCTCTCTTTCCGGGGGAGAAAAACAGAGAATTTCTATTGCGAGAGCTCTTTTGAAAAATGCACCGATTATTCTTTTAGATGAGGCGACCAGTTCTGTTGATCCTGAAAATGAATATGAGATTTTAGCAGCTATTGAAGAGTTATCCAAGGGTCATACTGTTATTTCTATAGCACACAGGCTTTCTACAGTGAAAAAAGCGGATCAAATATTAGTAATTGATGGAGGTACATTGGTGCAAGCAGGAAATCACAGTGACTTGATTTGCAAGGAAGGAATTTACTCATCGTTTATACAGGCACGAGAACGTGCAGCCAATTGGACATTATAGAAATTAGAAAAATTTATTAGGAGGAAGAAAATGAGAGAAAATAAACTAAAGATCAAAGATTTAGTAACCATTGGTGTATTTGCAGTTATCTATTTTGTAGTAATGTTCGGTGTGGGAATGATAGGAATGGTACCTATTTTATTCTTAATCTATCCTAGCATCCTTGGAATTGTTACAGGTACGATTCTTATGTTATTTATGTCGAAGGTACAAAAACCTTGGGCGTTATTTATACTTGGTATGCTTTCACCATTATTAATGTTTGCGATGGGGCACACCTATATAATAGCTGTACATGCTCTTGTTGTCATGATTATTGCTGAAATGATTAGAAGGGCAGGTGGATACAATTCTTTTAAATATAATATGTTTGCTTTTGCAATTTTTAATACATGGATTTGTGGCTCACTTATGCAAATGCTATGGGCAAAAGAAAAATATATTGAATTATCAATGATGATGGGAAAAGAATATGTGGATGCTTTAGAAAAGCTAATCACCTATCCACATATGGCAATAGTTTATATTGGTGCTCTTGTTAGTGGAATAATTGGAGCATATATTGGAAAGGCACTTCTTAAGAAACACTTTAACAAAGCGGGTATCGTTTAATGTGGTCTGTGAAGAAAAATAGCCTAAACCCAAATTCCATAACGAAGTTTTTCGTTGTGGGATTGTTGGGATTGACTGTTGTACATTCAATTCATCCTGTTTTGGAGTGGATGGTTATATTTGTAATTTCTATCATGTATTTGATGAATGGATTAAAAAAAGAAGCGTTAAAAAATGTCATTATATTCGGAGTTTTATTTCTTGCTCCTAATTTTAAAATATTAGCTCAATTACCATTTTTTATAAAAATGTTTTTTTCTTTAATTTTTGTGCTTCGTATGTTTTATATTCCATATGCAGCAGGTAAATTTTTGATTAAAACATCAGATGTGGGAAGTATTATTTCATCTATGGATGTTTTAAAAATACCGAGTGCTATATCCATACCTGTTGCAGTTATGTTTCGCTTTTTTCCATCTTTTGTTGAAGAAAAGAATAATATAAAAATGGCAATGAAAATAAGAGGGATAGAGACAAAAAACCCTTTGAAATACTTAGAGTATGTAGCTGTACCTCTTTTAATTATTTCGTCAAATATTGCAGATGATATATCAAAGGCGGCAGAAACAAAATGTATTGCCAACCCTATAAAAAAGACAAGATATATTAGAGTAGGAGTTGGTGTAATTGATTTTATTTATGCTATGACGATGACAATAATAGTTATAGGAGGGTGGTTATGCTTGAAATAAAAAATCTTTCGTTATCCTATGAGGAAAACAAAAAGGTGTTAGATGACATTTCTCTAATCGCCAATGAAGGAGAATGTATTTTAATTACTGGTGAAAGTGGTAGTGGTAAATCTTCTATTATAAATTCAATCAATGGATTAGCTTTTGCCTTTGAAAATGCTAGTATTGAAGGAAACATTAAGATAAATAATAAAGAAATAAAAGATTTAGAACTATATGAAATATCTTTAATTATAGCGAGTGTTTTTCAGAATCCAAAAACTCATTTTTTCAATGTAAATACAACACTTGAGCTACTATTTTATTTAGAAAATATTGGAGTATCACCAGAAGAGATGGATGTTCGTATGAAAGAAATGTTAAAAATTTTTCCTATAGAATATTTACTTGGAAGAAATATTTTTGAATTATCTGGAGGTGAAAAGCAAATTTTATGTGTTGCTTCTTGCTATATTTCAGGGTGTAAAATTATAGTTCTTGATGAACCATCCTCAAATTTAGATGATAAGCATATTGATGTTCTTACAAAAATGTTGGAGATATTAAAAGAAAAAAAGGCAACACTTATTCTATCAGAGCATAGAATTTATTACTTAATGAATTTGATAGATCGTGTTTATTTGATTAAGCAAGGGAAAATAAAAGAGACCTTTAACAAAGAAGATTTTTTATCTTTGCCAAAAGAATATTTGACTCGCTCTGGACTTCGTTCTAGAGACAAAACTCCTTTAGCTAAAAGTCAAAGACCAAGCGGCAAGGATTTTATAATTCAAACAATGAATATTGATTTTGAAGATAAATGCGAACTAAGACTAGACAATGTATCGTTTGATTTAGGTAAAATTTACGGTATTGTTGGAAGAAACGGGTGTGGCAAATCAACTTTTTTGCGTTCAATAACAGGGTTAAATAAAAAAGATAAAAGTGAAATTACTTTTGAATGTCAAAAATTAATTGAAAAAGAAAGAATAAAAAACTCCAGTTTAGTTATGCAAGATGTTAATCATCAGCTTTTTACAGAATCTGTAGAGGAAGAATTACAACTAGGGGTTAAGGATTTAAGTAAAGAAAAAATAAACAGAATTCTTTTAGGTTTAGGACTCAATGAGTTAAAGTCTAGACATCCTATGAGTTTATCAGGTGGACAAAAACAAAGAGTGGCAATTGCTTCTGTTATTTGTAAAAATTCTACCTTCGTGTACTTTGATGAGCCAACGAGTGGAATGGATTATAACAATATGATAAAAATTGCAAATCTGATTAAAGAAATGAGCAATGAAAAAAACATTATATTCATTGTATCTCATGACACTGAATTTTTAAATGAGGTGGCGGATGCAATCCTTAATTTAGAAGAATTTGAAGTAATAGATAATGCTAATAAGCATGATAATTAATAAAGAAGTAATAATCATTAGAGAGGGAGGTTACTTATGAAACAAGATATGAAAGAACAATTATTAACCAAAAAACCAATAGATTTACTCTTTCAGCTATCAATTCCTGCTGTTATAGGAATGATAGTAATAGGTCTATATCCTTTGATGGACGGAATATTTGCAGGGAAAATTATAGGGCAGACAGCAATGACTGCTTGCGGTGTTGCTATGCCACTTACATTCTTTAACAGTGGAGTTTCAACTTTGCTTGGGGTAGGCTCTGCATCTGTTCTATCACGAGCAATTGGAAAAGGTGACCAAAAAACAATAGATAAAATTATGAGTAATTTAGTGTTTTGGGTGATTTTATTTTCAATAATTATTACAGTCGGAGGGATATTACTTGCACCACATTTTTTATCTATGGTAGGTGCGACAGGAGAAATTAAAGCTTATGGTATTAGATACCTTAGAGTGATTTTCATTGGCTCATTATTTGTAAACTTCACACAATCAGCCAATATGGTTATGCGTGGTGAAGGATTGATGAAAAAAGCTATGATGATTATGGGACTTGGGTCTTTACTAAATATTATTCTTGATCCAATTTTAATGATAATTATGGGTGAATATGCCATTGAAGGCGCTGCCCTTGCAACTGTTATAGCACAGTTTGTTCAAGCTGTTATAACACTTCATTACTTTTTGAAAAAGAGTAAAGTAGTTAAAATCCATAAGATAAAATCTGATTCGGAAATAAAAAAAGAAATGTTCGGAGTAGGTTCATCAGCTATGATGATGCAGATTTTATTTATGATTCAACAAACGATGCTATATAAGATGGCGTTCAAATATGGTGGGGATTCAAATGGAATTTTGATGGCAGCCTCACTAAGAATGTATGCTTTCTCGTTTATCCCTCTTTGGGGAATGAGTCAGGGGTTACAGCCTGTTGTCGGAACAAACTTTGGAGCGAAACAATATCATAGAGTAAGAGAAGCAATGAAAGTTTTTTCTATTGGAGGACTTATTCTTGCGGCCATATTTTGGATTCCGTCTTTATTATTTTCAAGTCAAATACTATCCTTGTTTGGTGTAGAATCAAATATTATTTCTCAAGGTGTTGGGAATTTTAGATTATTTTATTCCGTATTTATTTTGTATGGTGTAATGGTTATGAGTATAACATTCTTCCAATCCATCGGAAATGGAAAGAAAGCTGGGATTATTGTCATGCTTAGGCAACTGATATTATTTGTTCCTGCAATGATTATTTTACCAATGATATTTGGAGTAAAAGCAGTCTGGTTCACTCAGCCTTTAGTAGATTTTATAATGATTGTTGTTGGTTTATGTATGATGCTTGGGGAACTTAAGAAGATGAGCAACATAGTAATAAAGGCTTAGAAAAATGGAATTTATTTTATTTAACCATTAAATATGAGGGAAATGTGTATGGAAAGATATTTATTATTAAGTATGTATTTTAATAATATAAATTTACATTTACCTCATACTATGGGTTTGTTCGGATGCGCATGTATGCCCTAAGGAACAATTAAATAAGAATAAAGAAAAAATCGGGTTTCTTCAATTCAGAGGACGGACTACGTTTAGATGTAGGAGTCCTCCTTTTTTGTCTGGAAAACAAACAGACAAAAAAGAAATGGAGGAAACTTTATGTCAAAAGAATATTACCTTTATGTCAATGGGCAAAAGGTTAAAGTCAGCGAGCAGATATATAAAGTCTACTGGCGAGAAAAAGAACACGAAAAGTATTTAGAGCAAGTGGACAAGAAAAACCACTTGCTCTTTTTTTCTTCAATGGATCATGATGGACACTTCACAGACAACATTGTTGATGAAAGCATTGATGTAGCAAAGATTGTTGAAACACAGATGATGATTGAAGCGTTAAAAAAAGCTATATCAAGGCTCAATGCAGAAGAAAGAGATATTATTGAACGCTTGTATTTCAATGATGAGACGGTTCGTTCAGTGGCAAAGCTCAAAAGTATTACACATCCGGCTTTAATCAAAAGAAGAAACAAAATTCTTGAAAAGCTGAAAAATTTCATCGGAGAACTTTAAAACTTCGGTAACCAAAGGGGTCAAATTTTCCTTATGTAAAGTGAAGGGGAGTTTGACCTCCTTTACTTTTTGAGTAAGAGATACATCTGTTTATGGCAGATAGGAAAATGTAAAGAAAACAATCCCTTTCAAATATTGCTCTTTGACAACTGAATAGACCAAGGTAGGACTTTATCCACTTGCTGAGAATTATGACCTACGCCAAGACTTTTCTGCTGATGAAAATCGGTTCAAATGAATACCGGAGCTAAGTCGAGGATAGAAGAAAACGAGCGACAGATAGGAATACATAAAAGATAAGTATGGCAACTTATTTCGATGATGCAAGTGGTGATAATGATACTTCAATAGTTTAAGCCGGCTCGTCTGAAACAAGGGGTGGAGGTGAGATTCCTATGTAGCAGCCAATGCACCTACCAATGTCATAAAACTTAGTAAGAAAAATAATACTTGATTATAAAGAATTTAAAGCGGGAGGAGGTGTATTAGTGGATAATGACTGGAATGGACTGGCTGATTTGATAGCAAATCTGATTACAAAGTATGCTGGAGTTTTAGATTTAGATAATCTTCCAAATCCAACTCCAGTAAAAAATATTGAAGATAAAAATAAATTTGACATGGCAAAAACTCAGATTGAGAACAAGTGATAAAAGTGCTATAATATACTTGATATATTAGTCCAAACCATAAGTGGTAAAAATTTTAAGATATAGAAAAAGAATATTGAGGTTAATGCTATGTCAAAAGAAAAAATAAAAGTATACCTCTATACAAGAGTATCTACATCAATACAGATAGATGGCTATTCTTTAGAGGCACAAAAATCAAGAATGAAGGCGTTCGCCCTTTATAATGATTATGAAATTGTAGGAGAATATGAAGATGCGGGCAAGTCTGGAAAATCTATTGAGGGAAGAATACAGTTTACTCGCATGATGGAAGATATAAAATCCGGAAAGGATGGAGTATCTTTTGTTCTTGTGTTTAAGCTGTCAAGATTTGCAAGAAATGCTGCTGATGTTTTATCAACTCTACAAACAATGCAAGATTTTGGAGTCAATTTGATTTGTGTTGAGGATGGGATTGATTCATCCAAAGATGCAGGTAAATTGATGATTTCTGTTTTATCAGCAGTGGCTGAAATAGAAAGAGAAAACATTCGTGTCCAAACAATGGAAGGTCGTATTCAAAAGGCAAGAGAGGGTAAATGGAATGGTGGATTTGCTCCGTATGGCTATCAACTGATTGATGGAAAGTTGTTAATAAATGAAGAAGAAGCAATTGCAATAAGAACTATATTTGATCAGTATGTAAACACAAGTATTGGAGCTAATGGTCTTTCTAAGTATTTAGAAAATCATGGTATAAGAAAAATACCAAGACAAAATGGAAAAAATCCATTGTTTGACGCAGGTCTTATAAGAAAGATATTAAAGAATCCTGTATATAATGGGAAAATAGCGTTTGGAAGAAGAACATTAGAAAAAGTTCATGGTACAAGGAATGAATATAGACAAGTAGATCAGGACGATTATATAGTAGCAGAAGGAATTCATGAAGCAATAATTCCAGATAAATTATGGCAGGCTGCACAAGTAAAACTGAAAGCACAAGCTAAAAAGTATGAACATGTAAATAAGGGCAAAAACATGCGGACGCATTTATTATCGGGAATAGTAAAGTGTCCAATATGTGGGGCTGGAATGTTTGGAAACAAATCCATCAAATATAAAAAAGATGGGACGAAATATAAAGACTTCTATTACTATGGTTGTAAACATAGACTTATGAATAGAGGGCATAAATGCACCTACAACAAACAAATTAGAGAAGAATTGTTAGACGATGCTGTCGCTGAGGTAATAATCAAGTTAGTAAGCAACCCTAAATTTGCATCTATGATACAAGAAAAAATCAACATGAAGGTTGATACATCAGCTATTGAAAATGAGATAGATAATTACCAAAAAGAGCTGAGAAAAAGTCATTCCACAAAATTTAAGCTCATTGAAGAAATAGATAACTTAGATGTTGATGATAAACATTATAAGAGAAGAAAAACTGATTTGGATGATAGACTTTATCGTATGTACGATAAAATTGAGAAATTAGAAGGTCAGTTAATAGAAGCTAAAGCAAAGAAAGAAACAATAGAAGCTGAGAAACTTACTGGCGATAATATATATAAAGTTTTGATTTATTTTGACAAGCTTTATAAAGTCATGAACGATGTTGAACGCAGACAGTTAATAGAAGCACTCATTTCAGAAATTCAAATTTATGAAGAGAAGCAGCCAAATGGGCAATGGCTAAAATCCATTATTTTTAAGCTACCTATCATTGATGAGGATCTAAACATAAGTTTGGACAATGATGTGCATGTTGAATGCGTGAGCCTGCTAGAAAAACGCAACTAATCTTATTAGGACAGAAGAAACTGACAATGAAACATTTTGTCAATAAAGATGATGTTTTTTAGAGAACTATAACCAGAATAGAAATGATTTTTTTCGTATTATTACAAAAAATCATTTGATGATTGGAGAAAACGGTGTCTAAACAAAACGTTTATGATAATGAAATATTTTTTAATGAATATAAACAGTTACGAAAAAAAGAATCTACTGCTAATAATTTAATAGAAATTCCAGCTTTATTATCTCTGCTACCAGATTTGAAAGATAGAGTGATTTTAGACCTGGGTTGTGGGTTTGGAGAACATTGCAAGTTATTTGTCGAAATGGGAGCAAGAAAAGTCGTTGGAATTGACATTTCTCAAAAGATGATTGAAACAGCAAAATTGAAAAATAATAGTTCTCAAATAGACTATCTCCAACTTGCAATGGAAGACATAACTACCCTAACGCAAAAGTTTGATCTAGTTGTCAGTTCATTAGCACTGCACTATGTTGAGGATTTTAAGGGATTGGTCGAAAGTATAAATAAACTTTTAGGAGAAAATGGAATATTAGTTTTTTCTCAGGAGCATCCTTTTGTGACTTGCCATTCCAAAGGAGATAGATGGACAAGAGATCTTTCAGGACAGAAACTATTTGCCAATATTTCAAATTATGGAGTTGAAGGACAAAGAAAAACGGATTGGTTCATCGAGAACGTTGAAAAATACCATCGCACTTTTTCAACTATAATTAATACTCTGACCACTTCAGGATTTAAGATAGAAAAGATATTAGAACCAATACCAGAAAACACCATTTTAACTTCTTTCCCTGAATATAAGGATACTGTTCATAGACCAGATTTCTTAATTTTACGAGTAAAGAAGGTTGAATGAAAAGCCATTCTTTAAATTAAAAAAAACCAGCAACATTGAAAAAATACTAAAAAAGTTCCCTCAAGTCTGTGAAAGATTTAAGGGAACTTTTTAACTGATTAAACTAACAATAATGCCAAGCCAATAATAATAAAGGCCACCAGTTTATAGCTTTCATTAATGAGAATTAACTTAACTGGCCGTTGTTCAAAGAAATAGTTTTTGAGACCAGAAAGAATTGTAATGAGACCAATAATCAGGGCATTGATTGGTGTGGCAGCATTTATGGCTGATAAAAATAGTATGGTTATGATACTAATGATAACTTCGACAATAAGGGTCATTATCATTTCTTTTTTGCCATCTCCGTTTTTGCCAATGTCTTCTGGATTAATACCTTGTGCTTGTATCCAAGGTTTTTGGAAGAGGAGACCATACCAGAGGCCGCCAATCATAAAGTTGATAATTCCGGCAACGATTGCGATAATAAGTGTCATTGTTTTTTCTCCTAAATGTGTGAATTCTTATAGTGTGAGTTAGTGTTTTACCTTGTATTCTAAACCCAGGGCGCCTGATGTAAAAGTTTTTGAGCTGATTAGCTCTAAGTCGGAACTGATGTTTTCAAAGAGGCGCAAGCCATTCCCAACAATAGTGGGAGAGACAGTCAATGTAATTTTATCAATGAGATTTTCAGATAATAAAGAACGGCTTAGTCGAGGGCTTCCTAAAACCAAAATATCTTGACCAGCTGTATGTTTCAATTCTTTGAGATATTGGTTTAAGTTTTCTGACACAATGGTAGAATTGTTCCAGTCAGCAGTCTTAAGACTTCTAGAAGCAATCACTTTTCTAACGTCACTAATCCACTTGGCATGTCTGCGTTCATAATTGGTAGCTTCTGGGTGATTAAGCATGTCTGGCCAGTAGGCATACATCATTTCATAAGTTGCTCGTCCCCATAAAATAGTGTCGACACTTGATAAGGTTTTTTCTGCAAAAGCTTCTAATTCTTGGTTGTAAGCTATAAAGTCAATATCCATAGCTCCTTTTGGTCCTTCAACAACGCCGTCTAGTGACATGTGTAAAAAAATGGTAAGTTCTCTCATTTGCTGACTTTCTAATCTATTGGTAACTGAGGTTAGTATACTGTTTTGAAGCTAGAAAGTAAATTTAAATGTCTTGAAAGAAATCAATTAATTTCTGGATTGTTGCTAAATGGGCTGATAGGCTTGACAAATCAAGGGAAAAGTCAGATACTTAACTAGTAAGTATTGAGTCAGTATCATAAATTTTTAGAACTAAGGAGTAACTGGAATGTCCCGAGAAATTGCTACTATTCTGACAAATATGTGTATGATTTATGATGATCAGGGACGGGTTTTGGTACAGGATAAGGTCAGCAACTCTTGGTGGGGTATAACTTTTCCTGGTGGTCACGTTCATCCAGGGGAATCAATTGTGGATTCTACTATTAGAGAAATTAAAGAAGAAACAGGTTTAGATATAAGTGACTTAGAAATCTGTGGCATTAAGGACTGGACTAATTCTGATGGCTCTCGTTACGTTGTGTTTCTATACAAGAGCAACAAATTTTCTGGTCAGATACAGTCCTCTGATGAAGGTGAAGTATATTGGGTAGATTTGGAAGAACTTAAGCACCTAAAACTTGCCCGTTCGATGGATATTATGTTAGAAGTCTTTTTACGAGATGATGTTAGTGAACATTTCTTCTATCAAGAAAATGGGATATGGAAAGACAGTTTGAAATAAAGAGTGCAGAAGTCATCAGGTGAGTGATGACTTTTTAGATTTTTCTTTTCTAGATAAGAGCCTTGTTTAGTTTTTTTAAACCAAAATTTTTAGTGTGGCATGTTATAATGAGGGTATTATCATAATAGAGGAGTACTTCATGAAAATTTATTTTGCCAGTCCCTTATTTACTGAGATGGAATTGACCTTTAATCAAGCTCTTGTTGAAAAAATTAGACAGACTTATCCAGAGGTTGAAGTCTTTTTACCCCAAGAGCAGGGAGAAATTAATGATAAGCATGCCTATGCTGATTCTAAGATGATTGCGAAGCTAGATACGCAAGCGGTATTAGAAAGTGATCTACTAATTGCAATTTTAGATGGTCAAGTTATTGATCCAGGCGTTGCTTCAGAAATTGGAGTGGCTTATCAAGCAGGAATTCCCATCTTGGGGCTCTATAGCGATTCGCGTCAATTAGGAGCAGATAATCAACAAAAAATAGAGGCCCTAAAAGAGGTTGGGGAATCACAATTTGCTTATGTAAACCTTTATACTATTGGTCTCATCAAGTTAAATGGAAAAGTAGTTAGCTCTAGTCAAGAAGTGCTTGAGGCAATTGGTAATATGTAAAAAGGAAGTATGCCCACTACTATAGGGGAGGACGACTGGATGATTCGACATACCAAACTAGAAGATGCAAAAGCTTTACAAATTATTTGTAGAGAAGATTTGGGATATGAGAGTTCCTTAAACTCTATTGAGCGACAGATTGATAAATTAGATCAGAACGAGCATCATCATGCTTTTGTTTTTGAAGATAATCGTACTAAAGAAGTTTTAGGATTTGTTGAAGTACAGATTTATGAGTCTATCTATAGTGAACGTGGTCTTAATGTCTTGGGACTAGCAGTTGCTCATTCACACCAAGGACAAGGTATTGGTAAGCAGTTGATGACTTATATTGAGGCATGGGCTTGTCAGAATAACTGTACTTTTATTCGCTTAAATTCAGGCTCTCACCGTAGAGAAGCGCATGCTTTTTATAGAAGCCTTGGTTATGATGGTACTAAGCAGCAAGTTCGCTTTATTAAGTTTCTACAATAAGGTGCTATGAGAATGCAAGTAATTATCGAAATGCTGCAACCTCTAACACTGAAATAAAAATGACGCGATTAGGAAAATACGATATGAAAGAATTTAAAACAAAAGAACTAAAAATATTTGAAAATTATGAAACACTACTGGTTGATTATGGTCATGTCATTGTGTCCACGAAAGTTGTTGAATCATCACTAAATTATCACCAGACAGCTCATGGTGGATACCTGTTTGCTTTAAGTGACCAGATTTCTGGGGCTGTAAGTGTTTCTACTGGCTATGATACTGTTACTCAACAGTCGAGTATAAATTATTTTAAACCTGGAAAGTTAGGAGATATTTTAACAATTGAAGGAACTTGTATCCATGATGGAAAAAAGACTAAAGTTAATGAAGTGGTTATTAAAAATCAAAAAAATAACATATTAACACGTGCTAGTTTTACAATGTATGTGACAGGAAAACGTGAAGAGTGATAAATTTGGCCATTTAATTTGAATAATAGATATATTGAATATTTTCAACATATGAAAATAAAGGTTTTTGCAAGTTCATTTTTAACTTTCAAAGGCTTTTTTTATGCACAATTTTAGATAGTAGATAGATGTTATTATCACTTTAAAGATCATTTTTCTGACTTTTTTAGTTAAAAGTGCTATAGTATTAATAAGAATGATTATAATTAAGAAGAAAGAGAGGAGAAAAAATTGCCAATACTTGAATTTAAAGACGTCTCATTTTCGTCTGATGGGAAGGCTATTTTAAAAAACCTTAGTTTTACTATTGATGAGGGGGATTATGTATCAATTATAGGTCCCTCTGGTAGTGGAAAAAGCACTCTTTTGAAGCTAGCTAGTTATTTACAAAGTCCAACTAGCGGAGATATTATGTTTGAGGGTAAATCATTGGAGGACTACAATCCAATAAAATTACGTCAGACCCTTTCTTATTGTTTTCAAACTCCACACCTATTTGGTGAAAAAGTGAAAGATAATATCCAATTTCCCTATGAAATTAGACATTTATCTTTGGATCAGGCCCGTGTCAATAAACTTTTTGCACTATTTCAAATGGATCTTTCGTATTTAGAACAAGATGTTAAAAAGTTATCCGGAGGAGAAAAACAGCGAATAGCGCTGATCCGACAATTGTTATTTGAACCAAAGGTTCTTTTGTTGGATGAAGTGACTTCAGCTTTGGATTCTGTTAACAAAGAAATAGTCGAAGAAGTTATTGAAAGGCTAAATAACAAGGGTGTTACTATTCTCTGGATTACCCATGATACTAGTCAAAGTAAAAAATATGCTAATAAAATGATGACTATTGTAGATGGGAAACTAGAATCTATGGAGGTGATTAAATGAGTGGAGCAGATAATATTTCCGTAACGTCTTTATTACTAGCATTGTCTTTGGTTTTGATAACGTTATTTTTTTCTTATTGGCAAAAATTGAAGTTAGAAAAAGAGATTATTGTAGGAGCAGTTCGAGCAGTTATCCAGTTACTTATAGTTGGCTTTGTTCTTGATTATATCTTTGGCTACAAGAATCCTATTTTTACAGCTCTTTTATTATTATTTATGATTGTGAATGCTTCTTATAATGCAGCTAAGCGTGGAAAAGGAGTTGGTAATGCTTTTAAAATATCTTTTGTTGCTATTGCTTTAGGTTCTAGTATTACGCTATCAGTTTTAATTTTTTCAGGAATTTTAGAGTTTTTGCCTAATCAAATGATCCCTGTTGGAGGAATGATTATCAGTAACTCAATGGTTGCTATTGGGCTATGTTATAAACAACTTTTGGATTCTTTTCGAGATAAACAAGAAGAAGTAGAAACCAAATTAGCACTTGGTGCTGATATCCTACCTGCTTCCATTGATATTATCCGTGATGTTATTCGGACCGGCATGGTTCCAACAATTGATTCGGCTAAGACGCTAGGGATCGTTTCTTTACCGGGAATGATGACGGGGTTAATTCTAGCAGGAACTTCTCCTATACAAGCTGTGAAATATCAAATGATGGTTACTTTTATGCTACTAGCTACAACATCTATTGCTTCTTTTATTGCTTCTTATCTGGCTTATAAAGGCTTCTTTAACGATAAAAAACAATTAGTGGTTAAACGGCCATAGATATAAAAAACTAACAATAATGAGATTTTAAGGTGTTTTTGATGCTAAATTCCATATAAAATGTGCTTGACAATTCTTCTTATCTTAGCTATACTGTTAACAATTAAATACTGCTTTAACTATGTACCGTGAGACATAAAAGCGCAAAGAAGAGATGGCGAATGCTACCCTCTTATTTTCTAGAGATTTTTTGACTCACGACTACTGGCGGGGGTCTTTTTTGGCTTTTATCAGTATTCAATTAATTAAAGTAGTCAGTGAGCTACTATTAAAGGGAGAAAGAAATGTCACAGATGTCACTAGACAGAAATAACAAAAGAGCCCTTGCGGCAGCTATTATAGCTTCAGGAACAGATGATTTAAACGTTATGTTTCTTGCGTTTTCAATGTCTTCAATTATTACCGAACTTGGCATAACAGGAGCACAAGGTGGGTGGATTGCGACCGTAACAAATTTAGGAATGCTACTTGGGGGCCTTATTTTTGGCCTATTAGCTGATAAGTACCATAAGTTTAAAGTCTTTAAGTGGACGGTGTTGGTCTTCTCGATTGCGACAGGTCTTGTTTACTTTACCAAGAGTATTAACTATCTCTATCTGATGCGTTTTCTTGCTGGGATTGGTGTAGGTGGAGAATATGGTGTCGCTATAGCTATTATGGCAGGTATTGTCCCAGCAGAAAAAATGGGACGAATATCTTCTCTTAATGGAATTGCTGGGCAACTAGGCTCAATTTCCTCCGCACTATTAGCGGGCTGGTTAGCACCAAGCTTAGGATGGAGAGGACTCTTCTTATTTGGCTTAGCACCAATCTTGCTAGTTCTATGGATGGTGTTTAGTATCGATGATGACAAGATTTGGGATAAAGGTAGTAGTGGAACAGAAGAAACTAGTCAACCTGTTAAAATTAGTCAACTTTTTAAAAATCCACATTTAGCAGGGCAAACCTTAGCATTAATGGTCATGACAACAGTTCAAATTGCTGGTTACTTTGGTATGATGAACTGGTTACCAACTATTATTCAAACTAATCTCGGTCTCTCTGTCAAAGATTCATCTTTATGGATGGTAGCGACAATCTTAGGAATGTGTTTGGGGATGGTGACTTTTGGTCAGATTTTAGATAAGTTTGGCCCAAGGCCAGTTTACTCGGCTTTTCTAATAGCTTCATCGGTCTGCGTTTATCTCTTTCAATTTGCAAATTCGATGCCAGCTATGATAATTGGTGGGGCAGTAGTTGGTTTTTTCGTTAATGGTATGTTTGCGGGGTATGGTGCTATGATTACGAGACTTTACCCACACCATATTCGCTCAACAGCCAATAATGTCATTCTTAATGTAGGGCGTGCTATTGGTGGTTTTTCATCAGTCGTCATTGGTAAACTCCTTGATGTTTCGGGTGTGGCAATGGTCATGATTTTCTTAGCTGCCCTCTATATGATTAGCCTTGGAGCGATGTTATCTATTAAAAATCTTCAGCCAAGTATTTATAAGCAGTTATCAAAATAAGGATAAATTAAAAGGTATTAGCAAGCACTAATACCTTTATAACTTTTGAAGAAATGCTTCTTTATTAAGCCGAACTCTGGTGTGATAAGCCTTTGCAATTAATTGTTTATCAACAAAAGCTTCTAGCTGAAAATCGTATCTGCGTCCTTGGTTAGTAACTTCGGTTATTAGAACAGTGACAGAGTTGCCAATTTTGCTTGCTTTTAAATGGTCAATAGTCATTTTTGTTCCAACAGTCGTTAATAGGTTATCCTGAATCCTTTCTTTAGCGAAAAGACAGGCAGCATTTTCTAAAAAACTAACGAGACTGGGTGTCGAAAGGACTTCAAGCTCTCCAGAGCCAACAGATTTAGCTGAATGTTCCTTTCTTGTTTCATACACTTTTGAATAGATAGCCATAGTAACCTCCTTGTTATTTATTATAGTACTTAAAACCATTTAAGTCTGCTGAAAACTGGTTATATGCTATACTAATAAAAAAGGTTAGGAACTTAGAATGGGTTATATGATTGAAAATAAAGAAGTAAAAGCAGATTATCTCGAAAACCATTCCAAGAGTTAGGAAAGATAACGTAGAAATGTAAGGCACTTGATTAGCCAACGTATCGGATAAAGGTCTTACTTAGGCAAATTAGGAGATGATAATGAGATTAGATAAATTTTTAGCCGAAGCTGGCTTTGGAAGTCGTACTCAGGTAAAAAGCTTGCTCAAAACAAAAAAAGTATGTGTTAATGGTAAAAAAGAATCTCAAGCCAAAAAGCAGATTAATCCAAATCTTGACCGAGTGGAGATTGAGGGGCAAGAAGTTTTATACGAAGAGTTTGTCTATTACATGCTTAATAAACCAAAAGGTGTCATTTCAGCTACCCAAGATAAGGTTCACCAGACCGTTGTAGACTTACTAGATGAGACAGCAAAGCAAAAAGCGGTTTTTCCTGTGGGGCGTTTAGATAAAGATACACACGGATTGTTATTATTGACAAATAATGGAGACTTGGCACACCGTCTTCTTTCTCCTAAGAAGCATGTCAATAAAGTTTATATGGCCGAAGTTGATGGTTTAATGACTAATCAAGATATTGAGTCCTTCAAAAAAGGTATTCACTTATCAGACCATCAGTGTCAGCCAGCGGTTTTGGAGATTTTAGCAATTGACCGTGAAAAATCCCGGTCACGTGTTAAAATAGTTATTAAAGAAGGAAAATTTCATCAAGTTAAACGTATGGTATTAGCTTGTGGAAAGGAAGTGAGAGATCTTCAGCGCCTTGAAATGGGACCTTTACAACTTGATTCTAAGCTTGCTCTCGGTGCATTTAGAAAGCTAGAAAATACTGAAATTGAGGCCTTACTAAGCTTACCTTGAATCTTATTACTAAAAAACCTATGTGTTGATGTACTGCACATAGGTTTTTACAGCCATTTTTTGAATTTTGAGTAGAGAATTGCTGCGATAAAAATGGTTACAGCAAAAATAATGACTAATGGGTAACCTAAGGGGCTCGCTAATTCAGGCATGTATTTGAAATTCATCCCATACCAGCCAACTAGGATCGTTAAGGGCATGCAACAGGTTGTAACAGTAGTTAGAATAGCCATATTTTTATTTTGGCGCATTTCTAATTGAGATTTGGCCATTTCTCTTATCTGGATGATGGTTTCTCTTAGCGTTAAAACCGTTGATTGCAATCTTGCAACGCGGGCAGAAAAAAGATGGAAAAAGCGTAAGTTTTCTTCTTGGAAAAAATTGTTTTCATTTTCTGCCAATTCTTGACTAAAATCAAGAAGTTGACTATAGTGCAGATTCAATTTGGTCAGTTTACGTCTTAAACTATTGAGATCCGATTCATGGTATTGGTTTTTTCCATCAAGAATGATTTCCTCTAAATTATCCAGATATTTATCATAAGATTCCAGTAGTTCACTATCTCCTTTAATAATTGTCTCTAAAAAATCATAGAGAAAGCGTTCTAAACTGGGATTTTTCCACTTTTTACTTTTTTGAATTTTTTTTACCAGATGCTCTACATGATGATGTTGATCAATGAAGACAACCCCCCGCTCATCAAGGGCAAAGGAAAAATCAATGGATTTGTTCAACAAGTCATCACGGTTGGGGATTTTGAAAGTCCCTGTAAGCGAGTCAAGGTTAACTTCGGCCTTAGTTGATTTAGCGCTAGCAAAGTCAAAATCCATGTCAATCCCCATTTGCAAGGCATCTTGTAAACTTTGCCACTCAGTAGGTTTGATAACTGCAACAAAGGGATTTCTACTTTGTTGACAGTTTTCAAAGGTTGTTACTTTTAATTTTTCTGAAATATCATAATACATAAGCATATTATAAGCCCATTACGTAAAAAAAGCTAGTTCCAACTAGCTTTAGAACGTAGATAAACTCCTAACAATAAAAAAATGTGAATAGACTTGCGTAAAATGACAAGATATTAAACTCTTAAAAATGTTGATGTTCCAATGTTTCTGAGAGTTTTTGCTTTTCATAATAAAGAAAAAGATTGAAGAAAATTGTCCAAAATGGACTTTTTCTTCAATCTGAAGCTAGTTCCAACTAGCTTTTTAATTTGTTTAGATAGCCCATTCTCCACCACGGAAAATTGGAACAACTTTGCCATCTTTTGTGATACCATCAATATCCATTTTGTCTGACCCAATCATGAAGTCAACATGTGCTGTTGAACGATTTAGCCCTGCGGCTTTTAATTCTTCCTGAGACATCTCTGTTCCCTCTTTTAAACTAAAAGCATAAGCAGCGCCGATAGCTAAATGATTTGAAGCATTTTCATCAAAGAGAGTGTTAAAGAAGGTTAAGCCAGATAGCGAAATTGGTGTTTTGTGTGGTACAAGTGCGACTTCACCTAATGAGCGAGCGCCATCGTTTTCTTCAACCAATCGCTTAATAGTTTCTTCCCCTTTTTTGGCTGTTACTTCTGTAATCTGACCACCTTTAAAGGTAAATCTCATTCCTTCAATAACAACACCGGCATAGCTAAGTGGCTTCGTAGAAGAAACATACCCATCAGCTCGGCGATAATCAGGTGCCGTGAAGACTTCTTCAGTTGGCATATTGGCGATGAATTCTTCTCCTTGAGCATTCTTACTGCCAGCAGCTTCCCATAAGTGGTTTTCAGGCATTCCTAGGGTTAAATCAGTTCCAGGAGCCACGTAGTGGAGAGCATCAAATTGGTAATCGTTCAATATTTTTGCTTTTGCTTCCAGTTTAGCTTGATGATCATCCCAAGCTTTTATTGGATTTTCTTCATAGATACGATTCATCTTGAAAATAGCATCCCACAAGGCATCAACTTGCTCTTCTTCTGTAGCAAGGTTTGGGAATACCATAGCAGCCCATTCTGGGCTTGGAGCTGCAACAAGATTCCAAGAAAATTTATTTGCTTGCGAAGCGGCTCGCTGTTTTTCAAGGGCAATGGCAGTAGCTTTCGTAGCTTCAGATAGTCTTTCGGAATCAACACCTGCAAAGGCATTAGGGTCAGATGAACGAACGAAGAGACGGCTAGCATTTTTTTCTAAAAAGTAATTTGATTTTTCGACTAAGTAGCTTGGTACGTTAATCAAACGCTCATAATCAGCATGCAAGAGACGTTGACGAGCAATCTTATCGTCAATATAGTCGACAACAACTTCAGCAGCACCAGCTTGATAGGCTTTTTCGGTCAATAGTGAAGCCAGTTGATAATGCTCAACAGAAATAGCGATGATTAGTGTATGACCCTTTTGAACATTAACCCCTTTTGTGATTAAAAGATTAGCGTACTTTTCTAGATTTTCTTTGAAATTTGGTAAAACCATGTATGACCCCTTTTTTAGTTATCGTAAGTCTAATGTAGCATAAAAGAGATAAAAGCTCAAGATGAAGGAGCTTCTTAAAAGGAAATAAGCTAATAACTTGCTATTTGCTAATTGGTCATTTTCGTGTTAAGATAATAGAAAGAAAAATCTATAGTTGAGGTAGTAAAGTGGCATTTGGAGAAAATGGACCAAGAAAAAAAACAACATTTGAAAAAATTACAATGTTTGTTGTTATATTGATGGTTCTTGTAACTGTTGGCGGCCTTGTTGCAGGTGCGTTATCAGTATTGATGTAAAAAAATGCCTGATGGCGTTTTTTTAAAATAAGAGAAGGTAAGAGAAAGATATGAGTATGTTTTTAGATACTGCCAAGATTAGTGTTCATGCTGGTCGTGGCGGTGATGGAATGGTTGCATTTAGACGGGAAAAATACGTTCCCAATGGCGGACCTTGGGGCGGTGACGGTGGCAAAGGTGGCTCTGTCATCTTTAAAGTTGATGAGGGCTTAAGAACTTTGATGGATTTCCGTTATAATCGGAAATTTAAAGCTAAAGCCGGTGAAAAAGGCATGACTAAAGGCATGCATGGGCGAGGGTCAGAGGACCTTATCGTACCAGTACCTCAAGGTACAACCGTTAAAGATGCTGAAACGGGAAAAGTTATCACAGATTTAGTGGAAAATGGCCAAGAATATATAGTGGCTCATGGTGGACGTGGCGGACGTGGTAATATTCGTTTTGCTACTCCTCGAAACCCTGCCCCAGAAATTGCTGAAAATGGGGAACCAGGTGAAGAGCGCGACTTAGAGCTAGAATTGAAGATTTTAGCTGATGTTGGCTTAGTTGGATTCCCATCTGTAGGTAAATCCACATTATTAAGTGTGGTATCAGCCGCTAAACCTAAAATTGGTGCTTATCATTTTACTACGATAGTTCCGAATCTAGGAATGGTGCGAACCAAGTCCGGAGATAGCTTTGCTATGGCAGACCTTCCAGGTCTTATTGAAGGAGCTAGTCAGGGAGTAGGGCTAGGCACTCAGTTTCTTCGTCATATTGAACGGACACGAGTTATTTTACATGTTATTGACATGTCAGCTTCAGAAGGTCGAGATCCTTATGACGACTATGTTTCTATCAATAATGAGCTTGAAACCTATAATTTGAGATTGTTGGAGCGTCCACAAATTATTGTTGCAAATAAAATGGATATGCCAGAAGCTGAAGAAAATTTAAAGGCATTTAAAGAAAAACTAGCTGCAGAGTATGACGAATTTGATGAGCTTCCCAAAGTCTTTCCGGTCTCAACTCTTGCAAAGCAAGGGTTAGACAATTTAATGGATGCTACAGCAGAACTCTTAGCCAAAACAGATGAATTCTTACTTTATGATGACAGTGATTTTCAAGATGAAGAAGTTTACTATGGTTTTGATGGCGAAGAAAAAGACTTTGAAATTAATCGCGATGATGATGCTTCATGGGTGCTTTCAGGCGAAAAATTAGAACGTCTCTTTGTGATGACTAACATGGAGCGCGATGAATCAATTATGAAATTTGCACGCCAGCTACGCGGAATGGGTGTTGACGAAGCTTTACGTGAGCGGGGTGCAAAAGATGGAGATATCGTGCGCATTGGTAATTTTGAGTTTGAATTTGTGGACTAAGGTTGCACAGAAATAGTGAATCTTGGGATTGATGCTCTGACAACTTTTATTAGAGATAATGGGTTTATTTCTATCGACAATAATTTAAAAGTAACAGTACTACAAGTAATGATGTGACGGGGGTGTCTAATGGGTGACAAACCGATATCTTTTAAAGATAAAGATGGTAATTTTGTTTCAGCTGCGGATGTTTGGAATGCAGAAAAGTTAGAGGAGCTTTTTAATACCTTGAATCCAAATAGACATCTCAGACTAGAACGCGAAAAACGAAAAAAAGAAAAAGGATAAGGTTCAAACCTTATCCTTTTTCAGCGCCAGTTCTTGGCCTTTTTGAAGCTTAATCCAGTTAAAAAATGTATAAATATCATTAATTAAAAAAATGATAAAACAGATAGCGATAGAATAATGACTAGGATCAGAGTTTACTTCTAGAAGCCAAAGGAAAATCAAGACCACATCATTTAAAGCAAAAAATAAAGCATAGAATGGATTTCTTTTATAAGATAGAAAAGTTGCTACAAAAGAAGTTGTGATGGAAAGAGTAGATACCAACAAAAAAGCAGTATGGAAAATATCTAAAATAAAGTAGAAGATAATCGTTACAAGAAAAGTGAAGAAAGCTAAAACATAGATATCCTTAATGTTTAGACGACTAATCAATACTTGTGATTTTTTACCTTCAAAAGGGTGGCTTAGCCATGAGAACAAGGCAAAAATTGCCATAGGCAGGGTTAACATAAAATAGGTTAGAACCTCGCCGTAGTAGTGATTTCTTAACGAAAGATAGGCATAAATAACGGAAAAGATAATAATCAAACCTTGACCTAAAGGATTTGCCTTAGCTGAAAATATTAGTGAGGTTGCCCCTATTAAAGAAGCAGCTAAAGCCAGAGGATTAGCTTGATTAAAGAAAATATAGGAAGAAATAATGGTTGTCATGGAAAATAACCAAATCAACCATTCCAATTTGCTAAAGTATTTTAATAATGCCATAGTATTATTCAATCACAGCTTATAGATCCTGTCAATGGTCTTTAAAGGAGGGTGTTCTGATCTAATTGATATTTTTTCAAATATGGTTCAGCTATGAAATGACGATCATGCGAAACACTGATGATTGCTCCTTCGAAACCAGCTAATAATTCCCTGACTAAGGGTTGACTTGTAGGAGAAAAATGTCTGGTCGGCTCATCTAGAACTAAAATGTTACACTTGTCTAAAACCATTTTGGTTAAGAATAGTTTAGCTTTTTGCCCCCCTGAAAGATGATAGATGTCATGTTCTATCTCCTGTCGTGTTAGTTGTAAGCTAGCTAGCAGATTTCTAGCTTGTTCTGGATTTTCCGGTGCAAGGAAGTCAAGAACTTTTTCCTTTTCTATTAAAAGATCCTCATAATGTTGAGGCATATAGCCAACTCGTAAAGAGGCGTTCTCTTCTAATTCAGTAACGATTGTTTTCAACAGACGACTTTTACCAACACCATTTTGGCCAGTAATGACGAGTTTGTCCTGACCTCGGATGAGGAGGTTAACTTTTTGACCAGTCTCTAAAACGTAATCTTGCCAATGGAGGATGATCTTGTTTTTTGGTAGTGGAATACTATCAGAAAAGAAAATGGCAATGCTCTCTAACTCATCAGGAAGCTCTTTCAACTGGTTTTTAGTAAGATTTAATTTTCGTTCCTGAGATTTAATAACTTTCATCTTTTTAGCTAGTAGCCGACCAGCTGTTGAATCCTTTGTGTGGTTTAGCTGATGATGGAGGCTAGCTTGGAGTTTTTCTTGCTTGACTTTTTTCTTTTGGAAATCGGCGCGCTCTTTAGAGGCAATTTGTAACTGTTTTTGGTATTGGTTTTGTCTATGGGACTTATAGTCCGGGTAAGAACCTTTAAAGAAAGTCCATTTTGATTTCCGGCGTTTTTGGGTTAATTCAAGATGTAAAATGGCAGTAGCACAAGTAGTCAAAAAACCTTCATCATGGGAAATAAAGAGAATTGTTTGTTGACTATCCTGAATTATTTTTTCTAGCCAGATTATGGACTCTAAATCCAAGTCGCTAGAAGGCTCATCTAATAAGAGTAAATCAGGATTGAGAGCTAAAGCTTTGATGACTTGTAGCTTAAGGCGTTCGCCACCTGATAAATCTTTTAGTCGAATGTCTTCTCTATCTAATAAATCCAAGTCAAATCGACAAGATTGGGCCAATTGGAAGAAAAGATTAAAGTCTAGAAAAGGGATATCGTTTTCATTATACAAAAAAGCATGTAAAGATTTAGTCAAGGTCAATTGATCTAATTCTTGTGGTAGGTGGATAACTTTTGTGAAATCATGTTTGATGAGCCCGCTCATATTAATATAATCAGGCAATTTTTCAGGATGAAAGATGGCTTTTAGGAGAGTAGATTTTCCTGTTCCCTCTTCGCCAATAATGGCTACTTTTTCACCATTATTGACAGTGAGTGTTAAGTCTTTAAGGAGCTGGGAAAGGTCTTTAGTATGGGTGAGGTTCAGTTTGTTTAATTGTAGCATAGATGCCTCCTGTCTATTAGTTATATCTTAATTAGTACTAAATAAGAAGTGACAAATAATTGAGAGACAGAAAAAAACTTCCTACCTTAACAAGAAAAGTAGAAAGTTTGCATCACAAAATTAGCAGTATCTCGGAGATACATACTTAGACAAGAGCATACTAAAAAACCTAGCTTGATAAGATATGAATCTCTCAAAAAAGTTTTTTAGTTGTTCATTGCTCCTATACCTCCGCCTATTATTGATTCCATTGTAACATCATTAGAAGATTAATGCAATTATAAATGGTAGCAAAAAAGGAACTCTATTGAAAGTTCCTTTTGTGACTAAACATTTAAGACTTTATCTAAAAATTCGATAAGTCGCGGATGTTTAGGATTATCAAAAATTTCTTCAGGAGTTCCATCTTCAAGGAACTGGCCGCCATCTGTAAAGATAACACGGTTAGCAACCTGTCTTGCAAAGCCCATTTCATGAGTGACGATTAACATGGTCATTCCTTGTTTAGCAAGGTCGCGCATAACATTTAAAACATCGCCAACCATTTCTGGATCAAGTGCAGAAGTTGGTTCATCAAAGAGCATGATATCAGGGTTCATGGCTAAACTTCTCGCAATAGCTACCCTTTGTTTTTGACCACCAGAAAGGCTGGCCGGGTAAGCATCAGCCTTCTCAGCTAATCCCACTTTTTCAAGTAGTTCTAATGCATGTTGTTTGGCAGAGGCTTTAGACTCTTTTCCAAGCTCTACTGGAGCAAACATGATATTTTCAATGACGGTCATGTGTGGAAAAAGGTTAAAGTGCTGGAATACCATACCAATATTTTCACGTGCTTTATCAATATTAGTTTTTGAATCTGATAATTCAAAACCATCAACAACAACCTTCCCCATCGTAATTGTTTCTAAGAGATTTAGGGTTCTTAGAAAAGTTGATTTACCAGAGCCAGAAGGACCAATAATACAAACGACATCGCCTTCATAAAATTGGGCATTTATCCCCTTTAAGACCTCATTTTGACCAAAATATTTATGTAGGTCTTGGACATCAATTTTCAATTCTGCCATTAATTAAGCCTCTTTTCTAAGCGTTTAGCTAAACGTGTTAATAGCGTAATCATTATCAAATAGATAATAGCTAGGATTGCATACATTCGGAACGATTGGTAGTTTCTAGCAATAATGATTTTCCCTGTTTGGAAGAGCTCTACTAAACCAATTGCCGAGACGATAGTGGTATCTTTTAAGGAAATAACAAATTGGTTGATAAAGTTTGGAAGCATAACTTTAACAGCTTGCGGTAAAATAACTTTACGCATGGTAATCTTATAAGGAATTCCTAAACTACGGCTGGCTTCCATTTGTCCAGCTGGAATTGCTTCAATCCCGCCACGGACGATTTCAGCGATATAAGCACCACCATTTAAGGAAAGTGCAATTGTAGCAGCTAAGAAGTCGTTAATTGGTGATTGGTGTCCAGTCATGCTTTCAATGAGATTAGGAATACCCCAGAAAATAAAGGCAGCAACAATCATTAAGGGAATTCCACGTACAACATCTACAAAAACAGAAGATATAACGCGGAGGTTTTTACTTGGTGCAACGGCCATCATCCCAAAGATAATCCCAATAACCATAGCGATAGCAAAGGAAATAAGAGTTAGGCTTAAGGTTGTTCCTAAACCAGCAAGCAATTGTTTATAGTTGTTTGACAATAGACCAAAAATATTAGTTTCATCAATAGAAGATTCATTTCCCTTAGAGTCTTGATCTGAAGCTAAATAATTATTAATAATGGATTTATATTTACCAGATTCTTTTAAAGAAGCAAGTCCATTATTAAACATTTCGATCAATTCAGGGTTAGTGCCTTTTTTAACGGCAAAGCCATACTCACCAGAAGGTTCCCCTTCAATTGGTGTATCAAATTTACGACCTTGTTGGATAGAGTATTTAAGGATAGCTTCATCGTCCATTAAACCAACAATTGATCCAGCATTTAAACTATCATACATCGATGAGGCTTCATCAAATGCTTTTATTCTGTAGCCATATTTTTCCTTATTTTTATCTAGGAAGTCATATGATGCGGTCCCTTTTTTAGCACCGACGGTCTTCCCTTTAAGATCTTCGTATGATTTGATAGAAGAACCTGATTTGACACCTAATAAAATATTAGAAGTGTAATAAGAGTCGGAAAAATCAAAGATTTGCTTGCGCTCGTTGGTAATAGACATACCAGCGATAACGGCATCAGCTTGTCCGGCTTGAACGGCATTTAAAGCTGCATCAAAACCAGGATTAGCAATTTCTATGGTAAAACCTTGTTCTTTAGCAATAGCTTTAATGAGTTCCATATCGATACCGACATATTGACCTTTGTCATTTTGAAATTCAAAAGGTGGAAAAGAGGAGTCAGCTACGATTTTATAAGATTTTTTCTCAGGTTTTGCTTTCTTGTTGGCGATGCCTAAAGCTTGACTTGATGTATTTGTTGCGTCACCTAACCATTTTGTCATGATTTTTTGGTAACTTCCATCAGCTTTCATAGTTTTAAGAGCTTTATTAAAATCTTTTACTAAATGATTGTGACCAGTTCCCTTTTTGACTGCAAAACCAAAAGAACCGATAGCTTCACCAGGCATATTAATAGCAAGATCTTGACTTTGTTTAATAGCAAATTGGATAACAGGCTCATCATCCATTACAGCATCAATGGAGCCAGAAGCCAGACTATTATACATTAAATCACCAGTATCAAAGGTTTTAACAGAAAAACCATAGGTATCTTTATTCTTATCTAGGAAACTTTGAGCAGCTGTGCCATTTTTAACACCTACTGTTTTCCCATTTAATTCACTGTATTTTCTAACGGGTTTTGCTTTTTGAGTGGCAATGACAATTTTTGTGTCATAGTAGGGATCTGAAAAATTAAAAACTTTTTGGCGTTCTTTAGTAATGGTAGTTCCAGCCATCAAAGCTTTTGCTTGACCTGATTGAACAGCATTCACAGCTGCGTCAAAGCCAGGATAAGTCATTTTGTAATCCCATTTTTGCCGTTTAGCGACCTCTTTGATGATATCAACATCGATTCCTTTGTAAACTTGATCAGAATCTTTATATTCAAAAGGCGCATAAGCTGTATCTGACACGATTGTCACGGTTTCAGCACTTGCGATACCACTAAATATAAAACTGAGAGCTAAAATAGCAAGGATAACTCCTTTTATTTTGTTCTTCATGTATATCTCCTTCGAAAAAATATGATTTATTATATCAGAAACGGGTAACAATAGCAAACTTATTCGATTTCCATGTGAGATAATCTAACATGATATGTCTGTGTTGATTTCCTATGATTTTGCTTTGACTATGGTAAAATAATAATATAAAGTCGTGATGAGGATATAAAATGATAGATAAACGAGAAAACAATACTTTTCACTTAGTTTCTAAATACCAGCCTTCTGGTGACCAGCCTCAGGCTATAGCAGAGCTGGTTGATAATATAGAAGGAGGGGAAAAAGCACAAATTTTACTTGGAGCAACAGGGACAGGAAAAACCTTTACTATGAGTCAGGTTATTAACCAGGTTAACAAGCCTACCTTGGTTATCGCTCATAATAAGACCTTAGCTGGGCAACTTTACAGTGAATTTAAGGAATTTTTTCCTGATAATGCTGTGGAGTATTTCGTTTCCTACTATGATTATTATCAACCGGAAGCTTATGTTCCCTCAAGCGACACATATATTGAAAAGGATTCTTCTGTCAATGATGAAATTGATAAATTACGGCATTCAGCAACCTCTTCCTTATTAGAACGTAATGATGTTATTGTTGTCGCTTCAGTTTCTTGTATTTATGGATTGGGATCTCCCAAAGAATATGCCGATTCAGCAGTTAGTTTACGTCCTGGTCAGGAAATTTCTCGGGATCAATTGTTAAATCAACTTGTAGATATCCAGTTTGAACGAAATGATATTGATTTTCAACGAGGACGCTTTCGTGTGCGTGGTGATGTTGTAGAGGTTTTTCCAGCATCACGTGATGAGCATGCTTTTCGAATTGAATTTTTCGGAGACGAGATTGATAGGATTCGTGAAATCGAATCTCTAACGGGCAAGGTACTAGGCGAAGCAGAACATCTAATTCTCTTTCCTGCTACTCACTTTGTGACTAATGATGAGCACATGGAAGCCTCTATTGCTAAAATTCAAGCAGAACTAGAAGAGCAGTTGCAGCTGTTTGAATCTGAAGGAAAACTTTTAGAGGCACAGCGATTAAAACAAAGAACAGAATATGATATTGAAATGTTGCGTGAAATGGGCTACACAAATGGTGTTGAGAACTATTCAAGGCACATGGATGGTCGTTCAGCGGGAGAGCCTCCGTATACTCTTCTTGATTTTTTCCCTGAAGATTTCCTTATTATGATAGATGAAAGCCATATGACTATGGGCCAAATTAAGGGGATGTATAATGGCGACCAGGCTCGGAAGAAAATGCTTGTTGATTACGGTTTTAGACTACCCTCAGCATTAGATAACCGTCCCTTACGTCGGGAAGAATTTGAAAGCCATGTCCACCAGATTGTCTATGTATCAGCGACACCAGGTGATTATGAAATGGCACAAACAGACACGGTAATCGAACAAATCATTCGACCGACAGGCTTGTTAGATCCG
Source organism: Streptococcus porcinus (assembly GCF_901542335.1). Classification (NCBI taxonomy): domain Bacteria; kingdom Bacillati; phylum Bacillota; class Bacilli; order Lactobacillales; family Streptococcaceae; genus Streptococcus; species Streptococcus porcinus. The sequence goes on from NZ_LR594036.1 coordinate 635,373, forward strand.
ATTATCGAAGTGCGTCCTTCAATGGGCCAAATGGATGACCTTCTTGGTGAGATTAATATCCGCTCAGCAAGAGGCGAACGCTGTTTCATCACAACTTTGACCAAAAAGATGGCCGAAGATTTAACGGACTATCTTAAAGAAATGGGTGTGAAAGTCAAGTATATGCATAGCGATATTAAGACATTAGAACGGACGGAGATTATTCGTGACTTACGCTTAGGCGTTTTTGATGTTTTGATAGGGATTAATTTGCTGCGCGAGGGGATAGATGTTCCAGAAGTAAGTTTAGTTGCTATTCTAGATGCTGATAAAGAAGGCTTCCTCCGAAATGAGCGTGGTTTAATTCAAACTATTGGACGTGCGGCCAGAAACTCTGAAGGCCGTGTGATTATGTATGCCGACAAAGTGACAGATTCAATGCAAAAAGCGATTGATGAAACAGCGCGGCGCAGACATATCCAAATGGCTTATAATGAACAACATGGCATTGTACCTCAAACTATCAAGAAAGATATCCGTGATTTAATTGCGATCACTAAAGAGGTTGGTTCAGAGATTGCCGAGGAAAGTGTTGACTATTCAAGTATGAATCGGATGGAACGCAAAGAAGCCATCAAGAAGTTACAAAAACAAATGCAAGAAGCAGCTGAGATGCTTGATTTTGAACTAGCAGCTGAAATCCGTGACCTTATCTTAGAATTAAAACTTGAAAACTGAGTAATTGTTATTAGTGAATATGAGCTTGTAACAAAATAGTAACACATTTAAGCTTCTTTTAAGTTATATTCAGTACTTTAATAGCAATAATTATTAAAAATTCTTATGATTAAAAAATAGATGAAGGATTAGTTGTATAGAAACTAACATAATTGCGAAATTTTTTTAATAAATTTATCTTTTTCTTGCCCATTGACTGGAAATAAGGTAAAATTCTTTAGTGTATATTGACATGAAAGCAATAAGGTGAAAAGGAATTGAAATGAATAAAAAATGGAAAAAAATTAGTGTATTTATTGGAAAAACCATTTTGTTTTATCTTATTTTTATGCTTTTAATTTATATCTTTGATTTTTTAGGACATGGTCAAAGTGCATTTATTTACAATGAGTTTTAAGGAGAGTTTGTCATGATTAAAGATATGATTGAGAGAATTGAAGAACTTGCAGTCCTTCAGAAAGATTATCCCGTTTATAATTGCATGGGGGAATGCCACACTTATGGAGACCTCAAACGAGACTCTGATAGTATTGCAAACTATATTAGTCAAATGCAATTAGAAGCTGGTTCACCGGTGTTGGTATTTGGAGCACAAACCTATGATATGATTGCAACCTTTGTTGCTTTAACAAAAGCGGGACATGCTTATATACCAGTGGATGTTCATTCTGCTCCAGAACGTGTGAGTGATATTGTTGAGATTGGGCAACCGAGTCTTATCATTGCTATTGAACCACTAAACATTGAACTTAAAGGTCAACAGCCTCCTGTTATCGATTTAGAGACCATTAATCAAGCCAAAGCTCAACACTTACCTTTTACCGTAACTAATTCTGTCAAAGGAGATGATAATTATTATATTATCTTTACTTCAGGAACGACAGGTAAGCCAAAAGGTGTTCAAATATCGCACGATAACTTATTAAGTTTTACCAATTGGATGATTGAAGATCAAGAGTTTTCTACTCCTGAACGACCACAAATGTTGGCTCAACCACCCTATTCATTTGATCTATCAGTGATGTACTGGGCACCGACTTTAGCTTTGGGAGGCACCTTATATGCTTTACCTAAAGAATTGGTCTCAGATTTTAAACAACTCTTTACGACTATTACAGGCTTACCAGTAGGTATTTGGACATCCACACCGTCTTTTGTTGATATGGCTATGCTAAGTGACGATTTCTGTCATGACAAAATGCCACAACTAACCCATTTTTACTTTGATGGTGAAGAGTTAACTGTATCAACGGCTAGAAAGCTGATGGAACGCTTCCCTGATGCTATCATTGTTAATGCTTATGGTCCAACTGAAGCAACGGTAGCCCTATCGGCCATCCGCATTACTAAAGAAATGGTAGAAGCTGGGGCACGTTTACCAATTGGTTACACTAAGTTAGATTCACCGACTTATATCTTAGATGAAGATTTAAATGAAGTAGCAAATGGTGAGAGTGGTGAAATCATTGTTACGGGACCTGCAGTGTCAAAAGGCTACCTGAATAACCCTGAAAAAACCAAAGAAGCCTTCTTCACCTATAATGGTCAACCGGCTTATCATACTGGCGACCTAGGCTATTTTACTAAGGAGAATATCCTTTGTTATGGTGGTAGATTAGATTTCCAAATTAAATATGGTGGCTACCGAATTGAGTTAGAGGACGTTTCACAACAACTCAAACAGTCGCCATATGTAGATACAGCAGTTGCTGTTCCTCGCTACAATGCAGAGCATAAGGTACAAAATCTCTTAGCTTTTGTTATCCTCAAAGATGGAGTCCGTCAACAATTTGAGCGTGATATTGATGTTACAAAAGCTATTAAGGAATCTCTAAAAGATAGTATGATGTCTTATATGATGCCCTCTAAGTTTATCTATCGTCAAGCCTTGCCGATGACTCAAAATGGTAAGACTGATATTAAAACTTTGATAAACGAGGTGAATAATAGATGATAGGAGTACTCGAAAAGATTCCTTATTTAGATCCCTATTCAAATCCTATATACTTTGTTTATTTAATTTTAGCCTTACTGCCTATTATCATTGGGCTCTTTTATCGTAGACGCCTCCCTTTATATGAATTCCTAGTAACGGTGGCCTTCATTTTGATGATGTTTGGTCAGGATCATACGAGTCAACTAAAAGCTTTTCTTATCTATGTTGTTTGGCAGACAGTTTGTGTTTTTAGTTATAAATGGTATAGAAAAAGAAAAGACCACTTCATTGTTTTTGCACTAACGTTATTGTTAATCATACTTCCTTTATTTTTTGTTAAATTGAGTCCATTTAACCTGGCTCATCCTAACCAATCACTCTTTAGTTTTTTAGGAATATCCTATCTCACTTTTAAAAGTGTTGGTATGATAATGGAGATGCGAGACGGTATTTTAAAGGAATTTACTTTTCGTGAATTTTTACGTTTCCTGATCTTTTTACCAACTTTTTCAAGTGGACCGATTGATCGCTTTAGACGTTTTCAAGAGGATTACCAAAATCTTCCCGACAAAGAGCAATATTTGCAAATGATAAATAAGTCTGTTATGTATATCATGCTTGGCTTTCTTTATAAATTTATCATTTCTTATTATTTGGGAAGTGTTTCTTTGCCAATTGTAGAAGCGAAAACGATTGCTACGGGTGGTCCATTCAATATATATCTTATTTTGGTTATGTACCTCTATGGCTTAAACCTCTTCTTTGATTTTGCTGGCTACTCTATGTTTGCAATTGCAATCTCAAATTTAATGGGAATTAAGACACCAGAAAACTTCCATCTGCCTTTCCTAGCTCCAAATTTAAAAGAATTTTGGAATAGATGGCATATGACATTATCATTCTGGTTTAGGGACTTTGTTTTTATGAGATTAGTACATTTCCTCATTAAGCATAAGGTCTTTAAAAACCGGAATGTTACCTCTGGTTTCGCCTATTTAGTTAACATGACAATTATGGGATTCTGGCATGGGATTACATGGTACTATGTTGCCTACGGTGTTTTTCATGGGACTGGCCTTATTATAACTGATGCCTGGATTCGTAAGAAGAAAACCATTAACCGTAACCGTAAGCAAAAAGGCTTAGCTCCATTATTTACAAGTAAAGCCTACCATTATCTATCTATTGCCGTAACTTTTCATATAGTAATGATTTCATTACTATTATTCTCAGGGTTTTTGGATCGTTTCTGGATCCACCCTATGCGTTATTAAAGAAGGAAAATTATTATGACTATTGAAGAAACAATTATTGATGCTTTTGACCGTCTCTTTATGGAAGATGTTTCAGATATGAAAGATGAAGATTTGTTTGATGCTGGGGTATTAGACAGCTTGGGAACAGTTGAACTCATTGTTGAGCTAGAGTCACTCTTTAATATCAAGGTGCCCATATCAGAATTTGGACGGGAGGATTGGAACACCGTTTCAAAAATTGTTGAGGGTGTAAAGGAACTTCAAAATGCTTAAAAAATTAGCTTATATATTAGGGCCCTTGGTTGTGGCTTTAATGCTAGTTTTAGTTACAATATTTGCTTTTCCCAGTCGCTTACCACATTCACTGATAGCTGAAAAAAGAAGTGCCGTTGCAATTACAAATGATAGTTTTAAAAACGGCTCAGTAAAGCGTCAAGCCTTAGACGATCCTAAACATTGTTTTGTTCCTTTTTTTGGTTCTAGTGAATGGAGTCGAATGGATAGTATGCATCCATCGATTATTGCTGAAAAATATCAACGAAGCTATCGTCCATACCTGCTAGGTAATCGTGGATCACAATCATTGGTGCATTACTATGGTATGCAACAGATAACTAATAACCTGAAAAACAAAAAAGCAGTTTTTGTCATATCGCCCCAATGGTTTACACCTCAGGGAACTAATTCAGGTGCTGTTCAAAATTACCTTTCAAAAACTCAGATATATGAGTTTTTGCTACATGCGAACCCAAAAGATACCACTTCCCGCTTTGCTGCTAAACGCATGTTGGAAATGAATCCTGGTGTAGCAAAGGCTAAGTTATTAAAGAAAATTAGTTTAGGGCAATCATTGAGTTTCTGGGATAAATATAGGCTAGGACTACAGTATGATATCTCTTTGAGAGAAGAGTCCTTATTTTCATTCTTAGCTAAATCAAAAACATTTGATACTCGTATTATGCCACGTGTGGAAGGACTTCCAAAGAAATTTTCTTATGATCACTTAACAGAATTAGCTATTAAGCGCGGGGAAGCGGCTACCACTAACAACCCCTTTGGAATAAAAAATAGTTTTTATAGTAAACGAATTGCACCAGACCTTGCTAAATATCGGTCATTCCAGAGAAATTACGTCTATATTAATTCTCCAGAATACAATGATTTTCAACTAGTATTGACTGAGTTTGCTAAACAAAATACAGATGTTCTCTTCATTATCCCGCCAGTTAACCAACTCTGGGCTAAGTATACTGGGCTTAATCAGGATAAATATTTAGATGCAGTTCATAAAATAAAATATCAGTTAAACTCCCAAGGTTTTAACCAAATTGCCGACTTTTCAAATAAAGGTGGTGAGCCTTACTTTATGGAAGATACTATTCATATGGGCTGGAATGGTTGGTTAGCAGTTGATAAAGTGGTACAACCCTTTTTAGAGGTGGACAAAAATACTAACCACTATAAATTGAACCCTTACTTTTATTCAAGAGAATGGGCGAAAAAACCTTTTGTAGCCAGTAAAGAAGATAAAAATACAAAACGGGTAAACACTCCCTAACAGTTTAAAGTAGATGAATACTTCTAACTATTTTAATTAATTTTTTGTTAGTGGCTCTATCAAAAGTAAACCTCGAGAGGACAATAGTTCCTCTCTTTTTTTTGTGCATACAGAATTTTAATTTCTTGCTTAGAGAAATACAAAAAGCCCTAGAAATTCTGAATAAACAGTTTTCTAGGGCTTTTACGGAGTTGTTAGTTATAAGTAAGATTCTTTGTCTATATGCTAAGCTTGTCGGATTCTGAAAGAAAATATTTAAGTTTAACTTCTTTTTTGAAATCTATTTAACAGATCCGCCTGTAATACCTTCAACGTAATATTTTTGCATGAAGATAAAGAGGAGAGTGATTGGAACTGCAATTAATACGGAGCCAGCAGCAAAAGCACGGAACCAAGTATTAATAGTATCAACTTGTAGCATTGAGAAGAGTCCGATAGCAACGGTATATTTGCTTGTGGCATCACCTAGGATAACTTGTGCAAAGATAAAGTCAATCCAGGGACCCATGAATGATAATAGAGCTGTATAAACAATGATAGGTTTTGATAGTGGTAAAGTTATTTTAAAGAAGATATCCATTCTCGTAGCTCCATCAATCATTGCTGATTCATCTAAAGAGTATGGAATAGTATCAAAGAACCCTTTAGCAATGTAGAATCCTAATGCTGCACCAGCTGAATAGACAAGCACAAGTGCTGTTAAGGTTTGAGTTAAACCTAGCGCCTTTAAGATGTAGTAGACAGCAATCATACTCATAAAGCCAGGAAACATATTAAGGACAAGAGCTAATTTAAGAAAACCGTTGCGATGTTTGAATTTAATCCGGCTGAGGGAGTAGGCCATAGCTACTGTAATGAAGGTAGAAATGATACAGGTAGCTGACGCGACCATAAAAGTATTAGCAAACCAACGACCAAAAGGAAATGACTCATTAGTAAATAACATGATGTAATTGTTTAAGGTGAAAGTTTTGGGGAGGAAGTAGTTAACATAGGCAGTACCTTCACCACGAAAACTTGTTAAAACAACCCAAACAATTGGGAACAACCATACAATAGCAAGTATTGTTAAGGTAGTATAAACTAAACCAAGTTGGAATCGACGTTTATTTTTCATTATTTAACAGTTCCTTCCTTGTATGATGCAGTACGAGTATACGCTAATAAACTGAAAATCGCAGACACAGCAAAGATTAAGATACCGATAACTGAGGCTAGGTTGTAGTCAGCGGCCGTAACGGTGAGTTTGTAGAGCCATGTAACGAGAAGATCGGTTGTTCCAGCTTGATAATAATGTGAATTTGTTGGTCCACCGCCCGTCAATAGATAGATAACGTTAAAGTTATTAATATTACCAATAAATTGCTGAATTAGGTTTGGTGTCATAATCAAGAGAATTTGTGGAAAAGTGATGGATTTAAACACTTGAAATTTGCTTGCTCCATCAATTTCAGCAGCTTCAATTTGTTCGCTTGGTAGGTTCATAATAATACCAGTGGCAATCAACATAGTGAAGGGGATACCAATCCACATATTCACAAAAATGATTGAGAATTTTGCCCATAATGGATCAGATAAAAATGGCAAGGCGTGTTTGATAAGTCCAAGTTTATAGAGTAGAGCATTTATTGGTCCTTCATCATTTAACAAATTACGCATAATCAATAATGAAATAAATTGTGGGACAGCGATAGTAAGAACAAAAATCGTCCGCCACATTTTTTTCAATTTTAAGCCTTTGGTATTAATCAGCAGAGCTAAAATAATGCCGAAGAAGAAGTTGGTCACAGTAGCAAAAACTGCCCAAATCAGTGTCCATGAGAAGACTGGGAAAAAAGTACCTGCCATGCGACCGCTTAAAATGTTACCGAAATTTGTAAAACCAACCCAATCAAAGAGTGATTTAGGTGGAAGGTGGTTATGATCAAAGTTTGTGAATGCTAAACAGATCATATATATCAGCGGTAAAATGGTAAAGAGGAGGATACCAATCAATGGCACAGCCATCAGTGTCATATGGAAACGACCGTTGGCTAATGTGAGAAAGTCTTCTTTGAATGTAGGGATCTTCTCACCCTGAATTTTAAGAAGATAGATATTTCTAGCACTTTTGAGGTTACACCAATAGATGTAAACAAACACTAAGCAGAAAATGATTGCTGCTAAACCAAAGATAAGCATCAGCATGGAGTTATCCCCATCCACAGCAACTTGTAGTTTTATACCATCAATAGTTTTAGTAACCATGCCCTGGGTTTGAGTACCTAAGGTGATAATACCTTTAAAGGCCGGAATGATTTGGCTGACAAAGGCAATTAGAAAAACAATTTCACTTACTAAAAATAGTAAACCTTTAATAATTTGTTTATTGACAAGATTGGCAAATCCCATAATCAATATAGATAGCTTAATATCCCAACTACCTTTTTTTAATGCGTCAGTTACACTGACCTCTGGTACCAAGCTTTTTTGTATCATAAATATTCTCCTTTGTATAGGATAGTTTTGGTAACATAGCTAAATGTTACGTAAGCCTTTAAGGACCTTAAAAGTTTACGTAGCATACAGCTAGTTTTTTAATAAAAAACAAGTAGGAGTGGTCTAAATCCCTATAAGTACTGAGACCTAGATCCACTCCCTATTGGAGAAGACAATCAAGTAATCTAATTAGTAACAACTCCTGAACTTGTTTGTGGTGTTCAATAATTATTATTTTGTTGCAGCAATGTCTTTATCAAATTGTTGTAATTTAGCTAGGAAGTCACTTTCTTTGATTTTACCGTTATAGGCATCGCTAAGGATAGCTGCACTTTCTGTCCAGAAAGTAGCCATTTGGCTAACTTTTGGCATGACTACTGTGTAATCAGAAGATGAGCCCATTGTAATAACGGTTTTTGCAAGTTCGTTAGATTGAACATCTTGAGAAGACTGAACTTCTTTGTTTGAAGGAACAATATTACGTGTTTTGAATTGATTTTTTTGACTTTCAGCATTTGTTAAGTATGAAGCAAGTTTGTAGCTTGCTGCGATACGTTTTGTATCACCTTTAGCAGGAGCTTGGTTAACTGCATAAAGTTTAACACCAAGGAAAGCTTTTTGTTGAACTTCTTGACCACCAATGGTTACTTTAGGATAGGCAGCAACAGCGAGTTTGTCTTTACCGATAGCTTCTTGAGCAGCAGCATAATCCCAAGGTCCTGATTCAAATGAAGCAACTGAACCATCACCAAACTTAGACATAGTATTATTAGCGTCTAAGCTGACAAAACCTTTATTATTTTTTTGGTCAGCAATCCATTTAAGAACCGCAACACCTTTGTCGTTACCCCAGTTTGTTCCTTTAACATCTTCACCGTTTTGACCAAATAAGGTATCACCTACGGACATAAATAGAGGACCAGTAGCATAAGAATTAGCTTGTTTGAAGTTTCCACCAAAAGTAGCTTTTGAAGTGATTGATTCATATGTTTTAACATCTTCAGCACTTAGTTTTTCTTTATTGTAGAAAAGGACTTGTGATTCAATACCAAATGGGAAACCGTAAGTTTTGCCTTTATATTGAGCGCCAGCAATGGCTTGTTCTGTATCATTTTTAGTAATATCTTTTGTATATTTGGCAGGAACTTCTTGAATAGTACCAGATTCAACAAGTTGACCTAATTGATCATGAGGAAGGGAGAATACATCAGCAGCAGTACTGGCATCTTTTTTGATTTTTTCTTGTGCTTTTGGATCTTCAGATTCTACAATTTTTACTTTGTAGCCAGAATCTTTTTCAAATTTAGCAACAGTGTCGGCATAAGATTTCTTAGCTCCAGTTGGAACCCATAATTTAATTGTTTTTGAGTCTGATGAAGCAGATTCTTTCTTATCGTTTGAACCTGACGAGCAACCTACCAAAAGAGCACTTGCAAGTGTTAAGCTTGCTCCGCTGACGATAATTTTTTGCCATGATTTCATAGCCATTTCCTCCTAAGAAATATTTTATAAGTCTATTATGCAACCGTTTGCAGTTTATGTCAATAGTTTTTTTGATTTTTTTCAAAAAAATATCAAAAAATTAGTTTTGCTAAAACTTTTGGGGAGGATTTGATTTTTCCAAGGATAATTGTATAATGGAAAAAAACACATGCGTAGAATAAGAACAGCTGTTCATAATATGAGAGGTACGAATGGTAACAATAAAAGATGTTGCTAACAAGGCAGGAGTAAATCCATCAACTGTTAGTCGGGTATTAAAAGATAATAAATCTATCTCTGAGAAAACAAAGGAGAGAGTTCGAAAAGCTATGCAGGAACTGGGTTACGTGCCAAACCTTGCAGCACAAATACTGGCTAGTGGCCTAACGCATAATATTGGTCTGGTCTTTCCTCCAATAACTTTCACTGATCGTTTGTCAGAGCCTTTTTTTATGCAAATATTATCAACTATAACCAATGAGGCTAAGAAACATCACTTTACGATTTCTATTGCAACTGGTAATTCAGTTGAGGCTCTTGAAGAACAAGTTAAGCTAATGCATCTTCAAAAGAGAGTTGATGGTTTTATTATTTTATATTCTGAATTAAATGATCCCGTTCGCCACTATTTGATGGCTAATAAAATCCCTTTTGTCATTGTCGGAGCACCTGAAGGCGATGAAAATAATATCACATACATTGATAATGATAATCAATTAATGGCTAAAACAGCAATTAATTATTTATATAACAATGGTCATAAACGTATTTTATTTATTACAGATGATCTCCAATCAGAAGTAGCGTCTGAGCGCTACATTGGTTATCTTAAGGGGTGTATGAAATTACATTTGGAGTCAAATCCAATGTTGCTTTTTGACCGTAGTGACCCAATAAGTGTTGAAGAGTTGACCGAAACTATTTTTGATTTTCAGGCAACTGCCTTGATTGTTATTGGTGATATTTTAAGTGTTCGAATGATTCAATTGCTTTCATACCACGGTCTAAAAGTTCCGGACGATATCTCTATTATTACCTTTAATAATTCAACATACTGTAAATTGGTCCACCCCTACCTGACGACATTTGACATTAATGTTGATAATTTGGGAATCACCAGTTTTAAGCAATTAATGGACATTATCAGTTCAAAAGAACAGTCTCTTAGTCAAAAAATCTTTGTGCCCTTTACCCTTAAGATTAGAGAGAGTGTTCGTAATTTAAAAAATAGTAAGAAAAGCAGTATTTGAAAAAATATTGTTTTTTTTTATTGACTTACGCAAACGCTTGCGTTATAATCACATCATAGTCACTATTATGAGAGGTATTAGAATGAATAAACGTGCAAGTGGAGTCCTCATGCATATCAGCTCCTTACCAGGTCCATTTGGGATTGGTACATTTGGAAAATCTGCTTATGACTTTGTCGATTTCTTAAAAGAAACCAAGCAAACCTATTGGCAAATTTTGCCTTTAACAACAACCAGTTTTGGAGATTCCCCTTACCAGTCTTTTTCAGCGGTTGCTGGGAATACCCATTTTATTGACTTCGATTTCTTGGTTGAAGCTGGTTATTTAGAACAATCAGATTTTACAGGAGTTTTCTTTGGTTCTGATCCTGAGTCAGTTGATTATGCTACCATTTTCTCAGCAAGACGCCCTATTTTAGAAAAAGCAGTTGCAAATTTTTTAGCGTCAGCCAATGGGAAAAAAGAGTTAGAGACTTTTATGCAAAGTGCAAGCTGGCTAGCAGACTATTCAGATTTTATGGCTATTAAGGAATATTTTAGCAATAAAGCTCTGCAAGACTGGCCTGATATGGCGATCGTCAAACGTGATCAGAAAGCGTTAGCTTCTTACCAAGAGAAGTTGGCGGATCTTATAGATTATCATAAAGTTTGTCAATATTTCTTTTTCCAACAATGGTTTGCATTAAAAGAATATGCTAATCAAAAGGGGATTCAAATTATTGGTGATATGCCCATTTACATATCCGCTGATAGTGTTGAAGTTTGGACAATGCCTGAATTATTTAAGGTTGATCAGGATAAAAAACCACTCTATATAGCAGGAGTTCCGGCAGATGGCTTTAGTGAAGATGGACAACTTTGGGGTAATCCTATTTATGACTGGAATAACCATCTCAAAACGAATTTCGCTTGGTGGATTTTCCGCATTCAAGAAAGTTGTCGAATGTATGATCTTATTCGGATTGATCATTTTAAAGGCTTCTCTGATTTTTGGGAAATTCCTGGGGGAGACAAGACTGCTAAAAATGGGCACTGGGCTTCAGCGCCAGGCTTTGAACTATTTGAGACCGTAAAAAATGTCTTAGGAGATCTTCCGATTATTGCGGAGAACCTGGGGTACATTGACGCTCGAGCGGAGAAACTGTTAGCTGCCACTGGCTTCCCAGGCATGAAAATATTAGAATTTGGGCTTTATGATGAAACAAGTCAAAGCTTTGATTTGCCTCATCATTATGATAGGAATAATATTGCCTATACTGGAACCCATGATAATGAAGTTATCAATGGCTGGTATGAAAACTTAACTGTTAAGCAAGCACGATTTGTCAATACTTATCTTGCTAAATCTCCTGACGAGCCTATTACGAAGGCTATGTTACGTACTATTTTCGCGTCGGTCTGTGATTATGCCATTCTTTGTATGCAAGATCTGTTAGATAAACCTGCTGAGAGTCGAATGAATATGCCAAATACTGTTGGTGGCAATTGGCAGTGGCGGATGCTGGCAGATGACTTAACTGAAGAACATAAAGTTTACTTAACACAACTTACTGAACGTTACGGTCGAGCGAACACACACTAAAATTTTTGAAAAGAGGAAAAAATGTCAACTTTCACAACTTATACTGAGAATCGTCTTGGAAAACCATTATCCGAAGCGCAAAATGAAGAAATTTATCTGTCGTTATTAAATTATGTTAAAGAGGCTGCAGCTCATAAAACTAAAAATGATGCAAAGCGTAAGGTCTATTATATCTCAGCAGAATTTCTTATTGGTAAATTATTATCAAACAATCTTATCAACTTGGGTATTTATAAAGAAATCAAAGAAGAATTAGCTAAGGCTGGCAAATCCATCGCTGAAGTAGAAGATGTGGAATTAGAACCATCTTTAGGAAATGGTGGTTTGGGACGTTTAGCCTCATGTTTTATTGATTCTATCTCAAGTTTAGGAATTAATGGTGAAGGGGTTGGTCTCAATTATCATTGTGGACTCTTTAAGCAAGTTTTTAAACATAATGAACAAGAAGCAGAACCAAACTACTGGATTGAAGACCAATCATGGTTGGTTCCGACAGAGATTTCCTATGATATTCCGTTCAAAAACTTTACATTGAAATCTCGCTTAGATCGTATTGATGTTCTAGGCTACCAGCGTGAAACAAAAAATTATCTGAACTTGTTTGACATCGAAGGTGTTGATTATGGCTTAATCAAAGATGGCATTTCATTTGATAAAACTGAAATTGAAAAGAACTTAACTTTATTCTTGTACCCAGATGATTCTGACCGTAATGGTGAGTTGCTTCGTATCTACCAACAATATTTCATGGTGTCAAACGCAGCTCAACTCCTAATCGATGAAGCCATTGAACGTGGGTCAAACTTGCATGACTTGGCAGACTATGCTTATGTTCAAATTAATGACACTCACCCATCGATGGTTATTCCAGAATTGATTCGTTTATTGACTGAAAAACATGGATTTGATTTTGAAGAAGCAGTGTCAATTGTTAAGCAAATGGTTGGGTATACAAACCATACTATCTTAGCAGAAGCTCTTGAAAAGTGGCCATTAGCCTATTTGAATGAAGTTGTTCCTCATCTAGTTGTGATTATCGAAAAATTAAATGAGTTGATTGCGTCACAAGTTGCTGATAAATCAGTTCAAATCATTGATGAGTCTGGTCGCGTTCACATGGCACATATGGATATTCATTTTGCAACGAGTGTTAATGGGGTGGCAGCACTGCATACTGAAATCTTAAAGACTAGTGAATTAAAGGCTTTCTATGACCTTTATCCTGAAAAATTCAATAATAAGACTAATGGGATAACATTCCGTCGTTGGTTAGAATTTGCTAATCAAGATTTGGCTGATTATATTAAAGAACTCATTGGCGATGACTACCTTACAGATAGTTCAAAACTGGAGAAACTGTTAGCCTTTGCTGATGATCAAACAGTTCATGCTAAACTAGCAGAAATTAAATATCAGAACAAGTTATCATTGAAACGTTACCTGAAAGACAATAAAGGTATCGATTTGGACGAAAACTCAATTATAGATACACAAATTAAACGTTTCCATGAATATAAACGTCAACAAATGAATGCCCTTTATGTTATTCATAAATATTTAGACATTAAAAAGGGTAACCTTCCAAAACGTAAGATTACAGTTATTTTTGGTGGTAAAGCAGCACCTGCCTACATCATTGCCCAAGATATCATTCATCTAATTCTTTGCCTGTCAGAATTAATTAACAATGATCCGGAGGTTAGTCCTTACCTCAATGTTCATTTGGTTGAAAATTACAATGTGACTGTAGCAGAGCATTTAATTCCGGCAAGTGATATTTCTGAACAAATTTCTTTAGCTTCAAAAGAAGCATCGGGAACCGGTAATATGAAATTTATGCTTAACGGTGCTTTAACTTTAGGAACTATGGACGGAGCCAATGTCGAAATTGCAGAATTAGCGGGGATGGATAATATCTATACTTTTGGTAAAGATTCAGATACGATTATTAATTTGTATGCTGATGGCGGTTATGTTTCAAAACATTATTATGATATTCACCCAGAAATCAAGGCTGCTGTTAACTTTATTATTAGTCCACAAATGCTTGAACTAGGTAATGAGACTAGACTTGATCGTCTTTATAAAGAACTTATTAATAAAGATTGGTTCATGACCTTGATTGATTTAGCAGAATACATTGACGTCAAAGAAAAAATGTTGGCTGATTATGAGAATCAGAACTTGTGGATGACTAAAGTTGTGAATAATATTGCTAAAGCAGGTTTCTTCTCTTCAGATAGAACAATTGAGCAATATAACCAAGAAATTTGGCATTCAAATTAGCCTTAACCTAAAAACCTCAGTTGCGTGCAACTGAGGTTTTGCTTATTTTTCTTAAAGCTGGAAGGTTACTAATCACAAGTTAAGAGATTAAAAGGCGATGGATCTTAATTTTTTGGTCAGCATAGTTTTCTTGTAACTCTTGAACAATTTCGTTGTATAGTTGTGTAATGGCTTGCCTTTTTTCAGGAAATTCATGTCCAATATAGTGAAATTGACACTCAATCGTTAAGAAAAGCTCATGGAAAAGCGTGTTTACACGATCTAATTTATCTAACAATGGTTGGTTGCCTTTGATAAATGTTGGAATGATATTATCTTCGTCAAGCTGTGCATTAAGAACTGTGAGAGGATAGGTACCATATTCAAGACAAAGTTCGTAGGACATTAAGGCCTCCTTTTTACTAGCTATTAATAATACCTCATTTTGTCATATTTCAATTAGGGAGTCAATCATTTCGATTTTTGTGAATTGATGAGCAAGCTTATTTTTTGCGTCTCCTCCTTTAGTGACGGTATAATAGTATGTAAAACTTTTGATAACATAGGAGATATCATGTCAGAAAAAATTAGAGTCTTACTCTACTACAAGTATGTTGCTATTGAAAATGCACAAGAATATGCTGCTGAACACTTGGCTTTTTGTAAATCTATTGGCTTAAAAGGTCGGATTTTAATTGCTGATGAGGGAATTAACGGTACAGTTTCTGGGGACTATGAAACAACTCAGAAATATATGGATTGGGTTCATAGTGATGAACGCTTTGCCGACTTATGGTTTAAGATGGATGAAGAAGGTGAGCAAGCCTTTAAGAAAATGTTTGTCCGCTATAAAAAAGAAATTGTTCATCTTGGCTTAGAAGATAATCAGTTCGATGAAGATGTCAACCCGTTAGAATTGACTGGTGAATATTTGAATCCTAAGCAATTTAAAGAAGCCCTTTTAGATGAAGATACAGTCGTGTTAGATACACGTAACGACTACGAGTATGATTTAGGACATTTCCGCGGAGCGATTCGTCCGGATATCCGTAATTTCCGAGATTTACCTCAGTGGGTCCGAGACAATAAAGACAAGTTTATGGAAAAACGGGTTGTTGTTTACTGCACAGGTGGTGTTCGTTGTGAAAAATTCTCTGGCTGGATGGTTCGTGAAGGTTTTAAAGATGTTGGCCAATTACATGGTGGTATTGCAACCTACGGCAAAGATCCAGAAGTTCAAGGCGAGCTTTGGGATGGAGCAATGTATGTTTTTGATGAGCGTATCGCAGTGCCAATTAATCATGTAAACCCAACGGTAATTGCAAGAGATTATTTTGATGATACCCCTTGTGAACGTTATGTTAATTGTGCTAATCTTTTCTGTAACAAGCAAATTTTTGCTTCAGAGGCAAATGAAGCAAAATATGTTCGTGGCTGTTCACCAGAATGTCGAGCTCATGAACGAAATCGCTATGTAGCAGAAAATGGACTAAGCCGTCAAGAGTGGGCTAGTCGTTTAGAAGCAATTGGTGAGCATTTACCAGAGTTAGAAACAGTTTAATAATAAAGAAGAGATTCAATTTGAATCTCTTCTTTATTATCTACCAAGATCTGTTAAATCAGTGCACAATCTCTAAAATGGTTATCTATGATTTACATAACAAAAAGTCTAAGCACTAGCTTAGACTTTTTGTCTTAGCGAGCAACACGTCTACGCGCTGCTTTTTTACGGTTTTCTTCTACGAATGCTTCTTTTTCTTCTTCAGGTTCAATAATTGTTTTTTTGACTGCAAAAACTGCACCTGCAACGGTTGCGGCAGTAGCCAGGACACCAGTTGCTAAACCTTTAGCGAATTGATAATTCTTAGACATAACTTTTCTCCGTTTCTATAAGGCGTTAATTCTGTTGAACTTAAGACTTATGTTATAATATATGTTAACGAATTTTCCTCGAAATATCAAGAGAAAGATGTTTTTTGAGAGAATAAAACAAGAAAGAAGATTATGTCAAATAAAGAAAAAATCCTCGTCATTGTTGGACCAACGGCGGTAGGAAAAACAGAGCTAGGTATAAGGTTAGCACAAGTGTTTAATGGTGAAATTATTTCAGGTGATAGTCAACAAGTTTATTGTCATTTGGATATTGGAACAGCAAAAGCGACTCAAGCCGAACAAGAAGCAGTTCCCCACCATCTTATTAATATTCGAGAAGTCACCGATACTTATTCTGCCTTTGACTTTGTTAATGATGCTAAAAAAGCTATTAATACAATTTTAGCAAAGGGGAAACTTCCTATTATTGTAGGAGGTACTGGGCTTTATTTGCAAAGCTTACTGGAAGGGTATCATCTGGGCGGGAACCTTGATCAAGAAGCTCTTTTAAACTACCGTAAGGATTTAGAATCTTTGGAAACAAAGGAAATCTTTGCTATGGTAGAACATAACGGCCTAGTTATTCCTGAATTAAACCGTCGACGCGCAATCAGAGCCTTAGAATTACAGCGTTTTGGTCAGGATTTAAGCAACCAGGATTTCCCCTACAAAAGTATGATTATTGGTTTAAATGATGAGCGAGAACTTATCTATGATAGAATCAATCAAAGAGTCGATAGGATGTTGGCTTCGGGGCTATTGAGAGAAGCCAAATGGCTCTATGAGAATTTCCCAACTGCACAAGCAAGTAGAGCCATTGGCTATAAAGAATTATTCTCCTACTTTAGAGGCGATGAGACTTTAGAAGAAGCAAGTGCCCATTTAAAGCAGAATACTCGACGCTTTGCTAAAAGACAGTTAACGTGGTTTCGAAATAGAATGTCTGTAGACTTTTATCCTATTTCTGCTAGCGACTACCCTATGACTATTGAGCAGAAAGTAGCGGCCTTTTTAAAAGATTAGTACTCAAAAGTACTGCATTTAATTTTATAAGTAGTGAGGCACTTTTATGGTATAATAAAGGTTACGAAATTTGGAGGATTAGCCTATAGTGATGACAGAGACGAAAGTTGAGCAAGAGAGGGTAGTATTAATAGGTGTTGCCCTACAGACCACAGAAAATATTGATATGTCTATGGAAGAACTAGCTAGTCTAGCTCAAACAGCGGGTGCTCAGGTTGTTAGCTCTTATCTCCAAAAAAGAGAAAAATATGATAGTAAAACCTTTATTGGCTCCGGTAAACTTGACGAGATTAAGTTAATGATCGATGCTGATGCCATCGACACCGTCATCGTTAACAATCGCCTAACTCCTAGACAAAATGCCAATTTAGAAGAAATATTAGAGGTTAAAGTTATTGACCGTATGCAGTTGATTTTAGATATATTTGCCATGCGTGCTCGCAGTCACGAAGGCAAATTGCAAGTTCACTTAGCTCAACTGAAGTACATGTTACCTCGATTAGTAGGTCAAGGGATTATGCTCAGTCGCCAAGCGGGTGGCATTGGAAGTCGTGGTCCGGGCGAAAGCCAACTAGAGCTGAATCGTCGTTCAATCAGACATCAGATTTCTGATATTGAGAAACAACTTGCAATTGTTGAAAAAAATCGTCAAACAATTCGTGATCGAAGGGTACAGTCTGACACTTTTAAAATTGGTTTAATTGGTTATACTAACGCTGGCAAGTCAACAATTATGAATGTCTTGACAGATGATGGCCAATACGAAGCAAATGAGCTTTTTGCAACCTTGGATGCTACGACAAAGCAAATTTATTTACAAAATCAATTTAGAGCAACTTTAACAGATACTGTTGGTTTTATTCAAGATTTACCGACAGAATTAGTAGCAGCTTTTAAATCAACTTTAGAAGAGAGTCGCTATGTTGATTTACTGTTGCACGTTGTTGATGCCAGTGACTCAAATCATTCTGAACAAGAAAAAGTGGTTCTAGATATTTTGAAAGATTTAGAGATGCTCGATATTCCTCGTCTTGTTATCTACAATAAAATGGATCAAGCAGATCATCTAACGGCGACAGCTTTTCCAAATGTAAGACTATCAGCTAAGGACCCCGAAAGTAGATCTTTGTTGAGACGGATTATCAGTCATCAGATTCAAGAGTTATATCACCCTTTTTCGATTAAAGTGCATCAGGAAAAAGCTTATAAATTGTATGATTTAAATAAAATTGCTTTGCTGGACTCTTATCGTTTTGAAGAGGAAGTTGAAGAGATTTCAGGTTATATTAACCCTAAACATAAATGGAGATTAGAAGAATTTTATGATTGATTATGTTGCACTTGCGATAAAAATGGGTGGTTTTACACAGCTTGATAAAAGTTACTTAGAGACAATTTTGAAGAATTTAAGTCATGATCAAAAATTAAAAGTTATTACGCCACCACCAAGTGTCATTAATGCCTATTTTGCAGAAATTTATCAAAAACAGTCACCAAAGGCAGCAACTGATTACTTTTTTGAACTCAGTAAGGCTTTTGAGCTTTTTCAAAAGCAACCAAGCTTTCTAGAAGAAAAACCGTTTATACGCTTAAATCTCTCAGGACGTTCCTTTGGCTTGGCTTTTGAAAACGCTAAAGAAGTGGCGCTCGTTTTTTCAGAAGGTGACCAAGTGATATCTGATGACCTCTTATTAGAGCTTGCTCAAATTTTCCCACATTATGTGGTCTTTCTTGAAGAGGGGTTGATTAAAATGCAAACAAGACCTTTTCCATTTGAAAATACAAAGGAGATTGTTTTAAAAGATGCCCTCTTAACTAAGGGAACTCAATCTGGTCAGGTTATTCTTTTATCAGGCTATAATGCCCAAGAAGTCATCTCTCTTAGTCAAGAATATCAAGGAAACAAATATTATGCATTCCAACAGAAAGAATGCCAAATTTATATCAATCAAGAGAAAGAATAGGATGTATGGAATTACAATTTTTAGGAACTGGTGCTGGTCAGCCAGCCAAACAGCGGAATGTTTCGAGCCTTGTCTTGAAACTTCTTGATGAAATTAACGAAATTTGGATGTTTGATTGTGGTGAAGGAACA
This sequence comes from Streptococcus porcinus, assembly GCF_901542335.1. Taxonomy (NCBI): domain Bacteria; kingdom Bacillati; phylum Bacillota; class Bacilli; order Lactobacillales; family Streptococcaceae; genus Streptococcus; species Streptococcus porcinus. Next base: position 654,887 of record NZ_LR594036.1, read on the forward strand.
CAGAGACAAATTCTTGAAACAACAATCAAACCTAGAAAAATTGAAAAAATATTTATCACTCACTTGCATGGAGACCATATCTTTGGTTTACCAGGTTTTCTTTCTAGTCGAGCTTTTCAAGCAAGTGAAGAACAAACAGATGTTGAGATTTTTGGTCCGATAGGGATTAAATCCTTTGTTCAAAACAGCCTATCAGTATCCGGCTCCCGTCTTCCCTATAAGATTCATTACCATGAATTGGCTGAGGATAACTTAGGTAAAATTCTTGAAACAGACAAATTTACAGTTTATGCAGAAGGTTTAGCTCATACTATTTTTTGTCTAGGTTATCGTGTTGTTCAAAAAGACTTAGAGGGCACGCTTGATGCCGAGGCTTTAAAAGAAGCAGGAGTTCCTTTTGGTCCTCTATTTGGCAAAATCAAAAATGGCCAAGATGTGACATTAGAAGATGGTCGCCTGATCCAGGCAAAAGACTTCATTTCTGCCCCTAAAAAAGGGAAGATTATTACTATACTTGGAGATACGCGCAAATCGTTAGCCAGTCAGAGATTAGCAAAAGACGCAGATGTCCTTGTTCATGAAGCGACTTACGGAAAAGGCGATGACAAGATTGCACGCAATCATGGTCATTCAACGAACTTACAAGCGGCCCAAATTGCAAAAGATGCAGGTGTGAAGCGCTTGCTCTTGAATCATGTTTCAGCTCGGTTTTTGGGGCGCGATTGCCGTCAAATGGAGAAAGATGCAGCAGCTATTTTTGCCAACGTCAAAATAGTTAAAGATTTAGAGGAAATTAGGATTCAATGACAAAAAGAGTGATTCTTATAACGGGGGCTTCAGGAGGTTTGGCCCAAGCTATCATAAAGGAGCTACCAAAGACAGACTTATTACTCCTATTGGGCCGTAATAAAGATAAATTAGAAACCTTATATAAAGAGTATCCCAACAAAAAGTGTTTTCAAATTAACATTAGTGATGCGCAAGCCATTAACAGCTTGCTCTTGGATATCTACCAAGAATTTCCAACTATTGATATAGTGATTAATAATGCTGGCTTTGGTTCTTTTAAGTCCTTTGACCAATACACACATCAAGAAATTGAAGAGATGTTTAGGGTTAATACTCTAGCTTCCATTGATTTTTCACGTTTAATAGGTCTTAAAATGGCAGAGCAGAATCATGGTCACATCGTTAACATTGTCTCTATGGCTGGTTTAGTGGCAACCAGTAAATCAAGTGTTTATGCAGCAACAAAGTTTGCGATGATTGGCTACTCAAATGCTTTACGCTTAGAATTAGCTGAAAAAAATGTATACGTCACAACGATCAATCCAGGACCTATTAAAACAGGATTCTTTGATCAAGCTGACCCTTCAGGACAATATTTGAAGAGTGTCAATAACTTTGCACTGGAGCCAGATAATGTGGCTAAGAAAACAGTAGCCATACTTGGTAAAAACAAGCGAGAGCTAAACTTACCTTGGACACTGGCGGTCACACATCTGTTTTATAGCTTATTCCCAAGGCTGTCAGATTATCTTGCAAGAAAGGTTTTTAACTATAAATGATAAAAGCAAAGTATCAATGGGAAATACAAGAAGAGAAGCCAGATTCTGGCTTCTTTCAACTTGCTAAAAAAGAAGGATTATCCCAAGAAAGTGCGCAAATTCTTTATGAACGTGGGATTCAGACACCTGAGCAAGTAGACACTTTTTTACATGCTGATTTCTCTCATCTACATGATCCCTATTTGCTTAATGATATGGAAAAAGCAGTGCCTAGGATTCGACAGGCTATTGAAAATGCCGAAAAGATTTTAGTCTATGGTGATTATGACGCAGATGGCATGACTTCAGCATCTATCATGAAAGAAGCCCTTGAAATGATGGGAGCAGAGGTAAGAGTTTACCTACCAAATCGTTTTACCGACGGTTATGGGCCCAACCTCAGTGTTTACAAGTATTTTATTCAGCAGGAAGCTATCTCTCTAATTATAACGGTTGATAATGGTGTTTCTGGTCATGAAGCAATAGCTTTTGCGCAAGCGCAGGGAGTTGATGTTATCGTGACGGATCATCATGGTCTTCCTGATACTTTGCCTGAAGCTTTTGCAATTATCCATCCAGAGCATCCAGATGCTGAATATCCTTTTAAATACCTAGCTGGCTGTGGCGTTGCTTTCAAATTGGCAACAGCACTACTGGAAGAGGTTCCGACAGAATTCTTAGATTTGGTCGCTATTGGAACGGTAGCTGACATGGTTAGTCTCCAGGACGAGAATCGCATTTTGGTTAAAAATGGACTCTCTATTTTACGCCATACTGAGCGAGTAGGTCTTCAAGAATTGATGGCCCTAGCTGGTGTGGATTTTGATCAATTTAATGAAGAGGTTATTGGCTTTAAAATTGCACCCCAGTTAAATGCTCTAGGTCGCCTTGATGATCCCAATCCCGCCATTGAATTGTTGACTGGTTTTGACGAAGAGGAAGCTCTAGCCATTGCTGAAATGATTAACCTTAAAAATGAGGAACGAAAGGCCCTTGTCCAGACAATCTATGAAGAGGCTTTACAAATGGTTGATCTTAGTAAGCCCGTTCAGGTTCTCGCAAAAGAGGGATGGCATCCAGGTGTTTTGGGTATAGTTGCTGGTCGCATCATGGAAGAGATTAGTCAGACTGTTATTGTTTTAAATTGTGATAATGGTTATGCGAAAGGCTCAGCCCGTAGCATTGACGCAATCAACATTTTTGAAGCATTAAATGCAAAACGGGAATTAATGACAGCATTTGGTGGCCATGCTGGAGCAGCGGGAATGACGCTACCTGTCGATAATTTAGAGGCTTTGGCTCAAGCACTTAGTGATTTTATTGTAGAGAATCAAATTGATTGTAAGCAAAAAAATAGCTTAATGATTGATTCAATCTTAGATTTGGAGCATTTGTCTATAGAACTTTTAAAAAGCTTACAGAGTATTGCTCCATTTGGTATGGGAAATCCTAAGCCTGTTTTTTTAGTACAAGATTTTCAATTACTACAAGCTAGAACTCTAGGAGCAAATAGTGCTCATCTTAAGCTTCGTCTTCAAAAAGGCTCTGTAACAACCGATCTTTTAGCCTTCAACCAAGGACATTTAGTACAAGATTTCCAACAAGCAAGAGGTTTAGAACTTGCTGTAACCTTATCTGTTAACTCCTGGAATGGTAAGACTACTTTGCAATTAATGCTGGTCGATGCGCGTGTTACTGGACTTCAATTAATTGATATCCGTGCTAAAAGTGCAGGTATACCAGAGAATGTGGCCTTGTATTCTGAAAATCCCTTCAATGAGGAAATTGTTCTTGATAAGGTTCCTGATGACCAGATTGCTTTAAAAGAGAATTTTCAAAAACAAGATTATAAGCAAATTTACTTTAAAAATGTCATTGAGAAACCTTATTATTTAACGGGTTATGGCAGTAAGGAACAATTTGCTCGTCTTTATAAAACTATCTATCAATTTCCTGAGTTTGATGTCCGTTTTAAATTGCAAGAACTGAGTGATTACTTAAAAATTGACAAAATTTTGTTGGTGAAGATGATTCAAATTTTCGAAGAGCTGAACTTTGTCACCATTAGTGATGGCTTAATGACAGTTAATAAAGATGCAGCTAAGAGAGAAATTACTGAAAGTCATATTTATCAAGACTTAAAAAGCTTGGTTAAATTTCAAGAATTAATGGCTCTAGCAAGACCTGAAGACATCTATGCATTTTTGATGGGATTGGATTAGGGAAAAGCTAAAGGTTAGAAATTATTTGTTTAGAGGGGCACTTCATTTACGAAAAATCCATTTCGTGCTATAATTAAGAGTATTTGATTTTATGCTTTAAGCTAAGGAGAAAGAAAACACTTATTATGAATTTAACACCTTATATCGCCTCAATTGAAAACTATCCTAAAGAAGGCATTACTTTTCGCGACATCTCTCCTTTAATGGCTGATGGCAAAGCTTATAGTTACGCGATTAGAGAAATTTGCCAATATGCAGCTGATAAAGAAATCGATATGATTGTAGGACCTGAAGCGCGTGGCTTTATTATTGGGTGCCCTGTCGCGGTAGAATTAGGCATTGGTTTTGCGCCTGTCCGTAAGCCGGGAAAACTACCTCGCGAAGTTGTTTCAGCAGATTATGAAAAAGAGTATGGTATAGATACTTTAACGATGCATGCAGATGCAATTAAGCCAGGACAAAGAGTTATGATTGTTGATGATTTACTGGCAACGGGTGGTACTGTTAAAGCAACGATTGAGATGGTTGAAAAACTTGGCGGTATTGTTGCAGGTTGTGCTTTTATTATTGAACTAGACGGATTAAATGGTCGCAATGCTTTGAAAGATATTGACTATAAAGTTCTGATGAACTTCCCTGGTTAATAAATCTAGCAGGCGATACACTGATAGAATAGGTTTACTTGTCTAAACCTTGATAGAGGTATTATGAGTTATTACGATAGTTATAAGTCAGGCAATTTGGTTTACCCAAGTGCCTTACTTTTTCATTTTAAAGATATTTTTTCCAATGCCGATGACTTTTTAGTATGGCAATTCTTTTACTTACAAAATACAACTCGAGTGGAAGAACTAGCACCTAGTCAGATTGCTAATGCCCTTGGTAAATCAGTCGCTGAAGTCAATAAGTCAATTGCTAATTTGAACAATCAAGATTTATTGAATATGAAAACCATAAAAATTGCTGATGAAATCGAAACCTTAATTGATGCTAGTCCGGTTTTTATTAAACTTGATCAGTTATTGGCTAAAGAACAAATGCAAGTAGAGGTGATTCAGGATGACCCCAACCAGTTTAAGAAAATAGTTGAAGAGTTTGAACGTGAGCTGGGACGATTTTTAAGTCCTTTTGAATTAGAAGATTTAGAGAAAACTATTTCAGAAGATAAGACAGACATTGAGCTGGTGCGTGAAGCCTTGAAAGAAGCCGTTTTTAATGGCAAAACCAATTGGAAATATATCCAGGCAATTCTTAGAAATTGGCGGAAGGAAGGAATTACTAACCTTTACCAAGTGGAAGAACGAAAAAGAGAACGTGAAGCATCCAGTCCTTCTAACGTTTCTGTGTCAGATGACTTCTTGTCAGCCATGAACTTATGGAGTGAGCAATGAAAATTGGACGTGACAAATTACGCCAAGTCTTAACCATTATTGGCCAGATGTTTCCAGAAGCTAAGGGTGAATTAGTCTGGGATACTCCTTTTCATTTGTTAATTGCTGTCATTTTATCTGCTCAAACTACTGACAAGGCTGTCAATAAAATAACACCTGCTCTCTGGGCTAAGTACCCAAAGATTGAGGATTTAGCCAATGCTGACTTGACTGATGTGGAGCATAGTTTGCGCACGATAGGGCTTTATAAGAATAAGGCCAAAAATATTATCAAAACAGCTCAGTTAATTTTAGCAGAATTTGATGGTCAGATACCTAAGACGCATACAGAACTAGAAGCATTACCGGGAGTCGGACGGAAAACCGCTAATGTTGTATTAGGAGAAGTTTATGGCATTCCATCAATTGCGGTTGATACACACGTTGCTCGAGTAGCAAAAAGACTAAATATATCTAATCAAGATGCGAGTGTGGCTGAAATAGAAGCTGACTTGATGAAGAAGGTCCCCAAAAAAGATTGGGTTATTACCCATCATCGCTTGATTTTCTTTGGTCGTTACCATTGTTTAGCCAAAAAGCCTAAGTGTGAGATTTGTCCCTTGCAAAAGTATTGTCTCTACTATAAAGAACATTCAAAGAAGGCCTAACAAGGCTTTCTTTTAGTTTAGCTACTAATTTGATATAATAGAGCAAGTAATAGTTAGAAAGATGAGATAATGGAGACAATTTTATCAAAGCGTCTGCAGATGGTGGCAGACTATATCCCTCATAACCGTAAGTTACTTGATGTTGGAAGTGATCATGCCTACTTACCCATCGCCTTAGTTGAACGTGGAGACATTGAAGCTGCTATCGCAGGTGAAGTTGTGCAGGGTCCTTTTTTATCTGCTCAGAAGAATATCGAGGCTTCAGGCCTAGATAAGCAAATAGAAGCTCGGCTAGCTAGTGGTTTAGAGGCTATGACTATTGAAGACCACATCAAAACGATTACTATTTGTGGTATGGGAGGACGTCTCATCGCTGAGATCTTAGAAGCAGGAAAAGAAAAGTTGGCAGGCATTGAAACGCTTGTCTTACAACCTAATAATCGTGAAGATGACTTGCGCCATTGGCTAGCAGCCAATCAATTTACCATCACAGCTGAAAGTATTTTAGAAGAAAATGGCAAATATTATGAGATTATTCAGGCACTGCCTGGCTCTACGGCGTTGACGGATTTAGAGTGTCGTTTTGGTCCCTTATTATCTAAAGAAAAATCGCCAATTTTTAGAGCCAAATGGCAAAGAGAGCTAGACAAACTGGCCTATGCTCTTTCATGTATCCCAGAAGATAATCAACTGGATCGCTCGGCCATTTCCCAAAAAATGAAAATCATCAAGGAGATGCTAATCAATGAAAGTTAGAGATGTTATCAAGAAATATGAGGCGTTTTGTCCACCGGAATTATCAATGCCTGGGGATGTTTTTGGCCTACAAGTTGGGAGTTTTGAACAAGAAATTGATAAGGTTATGGTAACGTTAGATGTTCGGGAGCAGACCGTTCAAGAAGCGATAGCTGCCAATGTTGGCTTGATTATCACGAAGCATGCCCCGATTTTTAAAGGCCTTAAAGATTTAGTAGCTAGCCCTCAACGCAATATACTACTGGATTTGGTTAAACATGACATTGCTGTTTATGTCAGTCATACTAACATTGACATTGTACCTGATGGTTTAAATGATTGGTTTTGCCAGCTTTTAGACATTCAGAACCGGAATTATTTGTCTGAGACTCAAGAGGGTTATGGAATCGGTCGGATTGGTGATGTTGATCCTATTCATTTGGAAGACTTTGCCCTTAAAGTAAAGGAAGTTTTTGCTTTAGATGCTGTTCGCTTGATACGATACAATCAGGATAATCCGCTCATTAAACGTGTGGCCATTTGTGGAGGTTCTGGAGATGATTTTTATCAAGACGCTATTAAAAAACATGCTGACCTGTATATAACGGGGGATATTTATTACCATACAGCTCAGGAAATGCTAACTGAGGGGTTACTGGGTCTTGATCCTGGTCATCATATTGAATCCTTGTTTATTGAGAAGATTGTTGAAAAACTGACAGAATGGCAGCTTGCTGAGAATTGGCCACTAACGATTTTAGCTAGTCAAGTCTCGACCAATCCATTTAGTCATTTATAAAGGTGAGGTTTCCTATGAATTGGTTAATTAACCAAAACCCAGTTTTCCTAGCTTTTTTAGCAGGTCTCTTTACATGGGGCTGCACCATCTTAGGAGCTGCTATTGTTTTCTTTTTTAAACGGATTAGCAGAAAACTTCTGGATGTGATGATGGGCTTTGCGGCTGGAGTTATGATAGCAGCTTCATTTTGGTCCTTGTTAGCACCATCTATAGAATATGCTAAATCTGACTATGGACAATGGTCTTGGCTACCAGCTGCGATTGGTTTCTTGGTAGGAGCCCTTTTTATTAGAAGTATTGATGCTATTGTCCCTCATTTGCATTTGGACAAAGATATGTCTGAAATGGAAGGGTTGAAACCTGAGAAAAGGTTATCAAAGACAGCCCTTTTATTTTTAGCCATTACTATCCACAATATTCCCGAAGGTTTAGCAATTGGTGTCACTTTTGGATCTTTGGAACACACTGGAGCTTCTAAACTAGCCCTTTTGGGTGCGTTGAGTTTAGCTATTGGTATTGGTCTTCAAAATGTCCCAGAAGGAGCAGCATTGTCAATTCCAATCCGTGCAGATGGTAGGAGTCGTCTCAACGCTTTTTACTGGGGAGCAATGTCAGCTATTGTTGAGCCGATTGGCGCGGTTTTAGGTGCTGCATTAGTCATTATTATGATGCCTGTCTTGCCTTATGCCCTGTCGTTTGCAGCTGGAGCAATGCTTTTTGTGGTTGTTGAAGAATTGATTCCTGAGTCACAGACAAATGGTAATACTGATATCGCCACTATGGGGTTGATGCTCGGTTTTGTATTGATGATGATTTTAGACGTGGCTTTAGGCTAGAAAGGTTACTATGAAAGTAGCAATTATCGGAGCAGGGATTGTCGGCTCCACTGTAGCTTATTATTTACACAGAAGTGGCATTACAGATGTCACTATTTTTGATGATGGTCATGGACAAGCAACCAAAGCAGCAGCTGGTATTATTTGTCCGTGGTTTTCTAAAAGACGGAACAAGGCTTGGTATCAACTTGCCAGCAATGGAGCAAGTTTTTATCAAACACTGATAAGAGATTTAGCTGAAGAAGGGATAAGGCCCAGCTTTTATCAAAAAAATGGTGTTTATCTTCTCAAAAAAGACAACAGTAAGTTAGAAGAATTAAAAGCCTTAGCCGAGAATCGCCGACAAGATGCTCCTTTAATTGGTGATGTGAGGATACTAGATAAAGAAGCGGTTGCCAAAGAGTTCCCGGGGCTAGAAGGTTTTCAGCGTCTTCTTTTTGCTGAAGGTGGTGCGCGCATTGATGGTGCTAAACTTTGCCAGACTCTATTAATGGCGACTCCTTATCAGCTGGTGCCTGGCAAGGTTTCTCTTATAAAAAAAGGGGATACTTTTATTATTCAGAACCAAGCTTTTGATCATGTTTTTCTCTGTACCGGTGCTTGGTTAGGGCAGATACTTGAACCATTAGGGTATCAAGTTGACATTCGTCCACAAAAAGGACAACTGATTGATTACCAACTAAGGAATCTAGCTACCGATGACCTACCAGTGGTCATGCCAGAAGGAGAAATCGATCTTATTCCCTTTTTAGATGGGCATTTAGCCCTCGGTGCTAGTCATGAAAATGATCAAGCTTTTGATCTATCTGTTGATGAGGACGTTTTGATAGCTCTAGAAGAATCAGCTCGACATTACTATCCAGAATTAGACAGGTCTTTGCGCCGAACAGTAAGAGTTGGTACGCGGGCTTATTCTAGTGATTTTTTGCCTTTTTTTGGAGAAGTACCTGATATGCAGGGCGCCTTTGCAGCTAGTGGCCTTGGTTCCTCTGGCCTAACAGTAGGTCCCTTGATTGGACGCGAACTGGTAGCTTTGCTATTGCAAGACGAAAAAATACTGGATATTACCAATTATCCTATCCAAAACTATGTAAAACGTAGTAAAATGTGACATCAATCTTAAAAAATGATAGAATGTTAGAGACTATAAGAAATAGGAGATTACGCATGAAAGGTATTATTCTTGCTGGTGGGTCTGGGACTCGCCTTTACCCATTAACACGTGCTGCATCAAAACAATTGATGCCTATTTACGACAAACCGATGATTTATTATCCGCTATCAACCTTGATGTTGGCAGGAATTAAGGATATCCTCATTATTTCAACTCCTCAAGATTTACCACGATTTGAGGAATTGTTAGGAGATGGTAGTGAATTTGGCATTTCATTGTCTTATGCTGAGCAACCAAGTCCTGATGGTCTTGCTCAAGCTTTTATTATTGGTGAAGACTTTATTGGTGACGATCACGTGGCTCTCATTTTAGGTGATAACATTTATCATGGTAATGGCCTTACAAAAATGTTACAAAAGGCTGCCTCAAAAGAAAAAGGAGCGACTGTTTTTGGTTATCAAGTTAAAGACCCTGAACGTTTTGGAGTGGTCGAATTTGACCAAGAGATGAACGCTGTGTCAATTGAAGAAAAACCTGAAGAGCCAAAATCAAATTATGCAGTAACAGGCCTTTATTTCTATGATAATGACGTCGTTGAAATTGCAAAAAATATTAAACCAAGTCCTCGTGGTGAGTTAGAGATTACAGATGTTAATAAAGCCTATTTGGACCGTGGTGACTTATCAGTTGAGCTGATGGGGCGTGGTTTTGCTTGGTTAGATACAGGGACTCATGAAAGCTTACTTGAAGCATCTCAATACATTGAAACAGTTCAACGGTTGCAAAATGCTCAAGTTGCCAACCTTGAAGAAATTGCTTACCGTATGGGCTACATCAGCAAAGAAGATGTGCATAACTTAGCACAAGAATTGAAGAAAAATGAGTATGGTCAATACCTTTTACGTTTGATTGGAGAAGCTTAATGTCAGAACAATTTTTTGATAAAGAATTAGCTTGTCACCCTATTGAAGCCATTCCAGGCCTATTAGAATTTGATATTCCGGTTCGTGGCGATAACCGTGGTTGGTTTAAAGAAAACTTTCAAAAGGAAAAAATGGTTCCATTAGGTTTTCCTGAAAGCTTTTTTACAGAAGGTAAACTACAAAACAATGTATCTTTTTCTCGGAAAAATGTTCTTCGTGGCTTGCACGCTGAACCTTGGGACAAATACATTTCAGTCGCTGACCAAGGAAAAGTTTTGGGAACTTGGGTTGATTTACGTCAGGGTGACTCTTTTGGTCACGTGTATCAAACGATTATTGATGCATCAAAAGGAATCTTTGTTCCGCGTGGTGTAGCTAATGGTTTCCAAGTTTTGTCAGAAACAGTTTCTTACAGTTATTTAGTAAACGATTATTGGGCATTAGAGTTAAAACCAAAATATGCCTTTGTCAACTATGCAGACCCAAGTCTAGGTATTCAATGGGAGAATTTAGAGGCAGCTGAAGTGTCAGATGCTGATAAAAACCATCCTTATTTAAAAGATGTTAAACCATTGCAGAAAGAAGACTTATCATAAAAGTGTTTTAGAGGCGGACTCTAAAGTTAGGAGAAAGAAGATTCATGTCAGAATACAAAAATATCATCGTAACTGGTGGAGCAGGCTTCATCGGTTCAAACTTTGTACACTATGTTTATAATAATCACCCAGATGTTCATGTCACAGTTTTAGATAAACTTACCTATGCTGGTAATAAAGCTAATATTGAAGCAATCTTAGGTGATCGTGTTGAACTAGTCGTTGGTGATATTGCTGATGCAGCTTTAGTTGACCAATTAGCTGCTAAAGCAGATGCCATTGTTCATTATGCTGCTGAAAGTCATAATGATAATTCCTTGAACGATCCTAGCCCTTTCATCCATACTAATTTTATCGGAACATATACCTTACTAGAAGCTGCTCGTAAGTATGACATCCGTTTTCATCATGTTTCCACAGATGAAGTTTACGGAGATCTTCCATTACGCGAAGACTTGCCAGGACATGGGGAAGGAGAAGGTGAGAAGTTTACTGCTGAAACTAAGTACAATCCTTCTTCACCTTATTCATCAACAAAGGCAGCATCTGATTTGATTGTCAAAGCTTGGGTACGTTCATTTGGAGTAAAGGCAACTATTTCAAACTGTTCTAACAATTACGGACCTTACCAACATATTGAGAAATTTATTCCTCGCCAGATTACCAATATCTTGTCAGGAATAAAACCAAAACTTTATGGTGAAGGAAAAAATGTCAGAGACTGGATTCATACTAATGACCATTCAACCGGAGTTTGGGCTATTCTAACCAAAGGCCGTATTGGTGAAACCTATTTAATTGGGGCAGACGGTGAGAAGAATAATAAAGAAGTGTTAGAATTGATTCTAGAAAAAATGGGTCAACCAAAAGATGCCTATGACCACGTCACTGACCGTGCCGGCCATGACTTACGGTATGCTATTGATTCAAGTAAACTACGTCAAGAGTTAGGCTGGACACCTGAGTTTACTAACTTCGAACAAGGATTAGAAGAAACAATCAATTGGTATGCAGAGCATGAAGACTGGTGGAAAGCAGAAAAAGCAGAAGTTGAAGCTAAATATGCAAAAACTCAAGAAGTCATTTCTTAAAACGTTGTTAGCCCAGTAAGTATCACAAAATAGTCTTAAAAAGAGAAGTAACTTAACTAGAAACTTATATAATTTTATTAAAATTGACAGTTGTATCGGTTGTTCTCTCTCTAGAAAAAGACTTAGAGACAGGTCTATTATGTTATATAATAAAAAGCTTCTATCTATTATTGTGCCATGTTACAACGAAGAGGAGACCGTTAAACTATTTTTACAAGAAACCGTTCAATATGAAAACCAACTGGCATCTAAAGTGGATTTTGAATATATTTTTGTCAATGATGGCTCTAAAGACAATACTCTTTCTATTTTAAAAGAAATGTGTTACGTTAAAAGTAATGTTCATTATCTGTCCTTTTCACGAAATTTTGGTAAAGAGAGCGCCCTACTTGCTGGTTTAGAGCATGCTAAAGGAGACTACATCACAGTAATGGATGCGGATCTTCAAGATCCGCCAGAGTTGTTGGTTGAAATGCTGAACAAAATTGAGCAGGGTTACGATATTGTCGGTACGCGGCGTAAAGATCGCGACGGTGAGCCTCCAATCCGAACCTTTTTTGCTAAGATGTTCTATAAAATGATTAGCTATCTCTCTGATACAACAATTGTGGACGGTGCAAGAGATTTTTGCCTTATGACAAGACAAGTGGTGGATAGTATTTTAGAAATGGGAGAAGTTAATCGCTTTTCAAAAGGAATCTTTGCTTGGGTTGGCTATGACACCTATTATATTAGCTTTGAAAATAGAGAAAGAGTTGCTGGGGAAACCTCTTGGAATTTTTGGCAGCTGGTCAAGTACTCAATGGAAGGCTTTATTAACTTTTCAGAAGCTTTGCTTAGTATAGCAACCTATAGTGGTATCTTTTCATTCCTGGCTTCAATTATCGGCATACTATTTGTTATTGTGCGTAAGCTAACTTATGGAGGTAGTGTTGATGGTTGGGCTAGTATAATTGTCGTCATTCTTTTCATTGGTGGTCTTCAATTACTATGTTTAGGTATCTTAGGAAAATATGTTGCCAAAATTTTCTTGGAAACCAAAAAACGTCCCCCTTATATTATTAAAGAACGTGGCTAATTAACTACATACATTAAGTCACTTCTAGATGTGTCATTGGCTAGTTAAAAATTATAAAAGTAGAGTGATATTATCAAGAATATCACTCTACTTTTATTTTATTTCTGAAATAATCCTTTGATGTTATCAAAAAAGAGTTCATTAACAACTTCGGAACCTTCGAGAAAGCTTTTTGCTTCTTTAAACTAGCTACCTAGAGCATCTTTGTATTCCGTAATGAAACCTGGCATAAGCCAAAGGTTTTTTAGCAATCAGTTCTTTAACTTGGTCAAAAAGTTCTTGTGGCTTCATATTGTCTACTCTTTTATGATGTTTACGTGAGTTAACCATATTGTGGTCTAATAAAGAAAGATTGCGAGTTTTATTAGGCAAATAAAAGACAAACTGCTTCAGGCAGGTAAAAACTCTCGTCCACTAGATTTAGTTGACCAGTTTGTTGGTCACGTCTAAAGACGCTCACATGGTTGCTATCTTGATACCCTACAAGGAGATAATTCTGATCAGGACTAAGATTGAAATCTCTGGGTGTTTTACCATGACAAGGAACAATATCAAGCAAACTTAACTGAGCATCTTTTGCAATCCTAAAACAAGCAATTGAATCATGGCCTCGATTACTTATATATAAGAAACGACCGTCGGTTGAGATGCGAATAGCAGCTGTTGCATTGAAGCCATCGTAGTTTTCGGGTAAGGTACTGATGGTCTGGAGATGTTCAAAATAGCCACAACCGTTGTAAATGAGGACTTCCACAGTGGAGCTCAGTTCACATAGTAAGTAAGCGATTTTTTCGTTGGGATGGAAAACTAAGTGGCGACTCCCTGAGCCAGGGTGGGAGTGGTATTCTGTGATTAGATCCAGGCTTCCCTTTTGGGAAATGGCATAGCTTCTAACCTTGTCAGCTCCCAAATCGCAGGTAATCAGATAATGATCTGGGCTTAAGCCAACATAATGAGCATGGGAGGTCTTTTGATTAGGGTGGGGACCAGAACCTCTCAGGGTGACTAAGTCGGCAACTTGTAGGCCACCATTTTTTTGAATATGATAAACACTGATTTCCCCTTTATGATAGTTGGCACCATAAACTAGTTGTCTGCGTTCATCAATAGCAATATGACAGAGGGGGGAGCCCTCTGAGACAAGCTGATTAATCAGTTGACCATTTGGATTAAAGGCTGCAATACCACCTTTGTTTCCACCTTTGACAATACTATAAAGAATCCCTTTTTTGGATAAGGCCAAGTAGGTGGGAGATTGTGTCTGAATAATATTGTCAAGATCTGATAAGCTCCCTGTTTTTTGGTCAAACTGTGCCTTATAGATACCTTTAGCTTGGTTTTGAGTATAAGTGCCGAAATAAACTTCTGTTTTCATTTTTAACCTCCAGGTCATTTAATGATAGCATATTTTACTGATATTGGTATAATAGTAACAAAGAAAAAAAGGATGTTACAATGACTAAATTAGCGACAATATGTTATATTGACGATGGTAAATCACTTTTGTTATTACATCGCAATAAAAAGGAAAATGATGTCCATGAAGGGAAATGGATTTCTGTTGGTGGAAAACTTGAACCTGGTGAAAGTCCAGATCAGTGTGCCATCAGAGAGATTTACGAAGAAACCCATTTAAAGGTTGAGGAGATGGCTTTTAAAGGCGTGATCACGTTTCCTAATTTCACACCTGGTCATGATTGGTATACCTATGTTTTTAAAGTGACTGCTTTTAGCGGTCAGCTGATTTCAGACCAAGAGTCTCGTGAAGGAACCTTAGAATGGGTTCCCTATGATCAAGTTCTATCTAAGCCGACCTGGGAAGGTGACTACGATATTTTTAAATGGATTTTAGAAGATCGTCCCTTTTTCTCGGCCAAATTTAGATATGGTGATAATCACCAGTTATTAGATAAAGAGGTCCATTTTTATGACCCTTCTTTAACATTTAAACACAATCGAGAGGAAAAATAACTTAATGATAAAAAAAACAGATACTCCAATTGAAAATAGCTGGTTTTATAAGTGGATTTTAAACAATAAAGCAGTGGTGAGTCTTTTCGTCTTACTTTTGGTTTTTGCAATCATCTTTGTTTTTACTAAAATCTCATTTTTATTTGCTTCGCTTGGCTCTTTTTTAACCATTTTAATGTTACCATTAGTGATTTCAACTATTTTGTATTACTTAACCAAACCTTTGGTTGATGGTATTGAAAATTTAGGTCCAAGTCGGACAACCTCAATCATTATTGTCTTTACTCTAATCCTATGCCTACTTATCTGGGCTTTTGCAAGTTTAATCCCAATGATTGGTAACCAAATTACGACTTTTATTGCGGACCTTCCCAAATATATCGGTACGGTTAATAAAGAGACCAATAAACTTTTGGAAAATGACTGGTTAGTCAGCTATCGCACAGAGTTACAAGATATGGTAACTAATATTAGTAAAAAAGCTATTGACTACGCTGAAACTTTCTCAAAAAATGCTTTTGAATGGGCGGGGTCGTTTGCTAGTGCTATCGCAAGAATTACCGTTTCAATTATCATTTCCCCCTTTATTATTTTCTACTTCCTAAGGGACAGTGGCAAAATGAAAGATGGTTTAGTGAATGTTTTGCCAACTAAACTAAGAGCTCCTATTTCGCGTGTGCTTGGAGATATCAATAAACAATTAGCGGGTTATGTTCAGGGACAAGTAACAGTTGCCATAATTGTTGGTTTCATGTTTGCTATTATGTTTAGTCTTGTCGGATTGAAATATTCCATTACCTTTGCCATTGTTGCTGGAGTCCTAAATATGGTCCCTTATTTAGGTAGCTTTTTAGCTATGGTGCCAGTTGTCATCATGGCTTTAGTTCAAGGGCCTTTAATGTTGGTAAAAGTTCTCTTAATCTTTACGATTGAACAAACCATTGAAGGACGTTTTGTAACTCCACTAGTTTTGGGCAATAAGTTAAGTATTCACCCAATTACCATTATGTTCTTACTCTTAACCTCAGGAGCTATGTTTGGAGTTTGGGGCGTCTTCTTGATTATTCCAATCTATGCTTCGCTAAAAGTTATCGTTAAAGAACTTTTCGATTGGTATAAGTCAGTAAGTAATCTTTATGTAGATAACAAGATTATTGTTGAGGAGAAAGACGAACGTGTTAAATAGTGAGAAAATGATTGCTTCGATTGAGCAACAAGACTTAGAGCATGCGGAGAAATATTTTAAGAAAGCCTTAGCAAGTGATGATGATGACAGTTTATTAGCCTTAGGCGCTTATTTGGAAAGTATTGGCTTTCTACCGCATGCCAAAAAACTTTATCAGCAACTTGAGGACAAGTACCCCGAGGTGAACTTAAATTTGGCACAAATTGTCGCAGAAGACAATGATGTCGAAGAAGCTTTCTTATACTTGGATAGGATTTCACCTGAAAGTCCAGACTATCTTCATGCTCTACTGATTATGGCCGATTTATATGATATGGAAGGTTTGACAGATGTTGCCCATGAAAAGCTCTTAGAAGCTCAAACTTTAAGTGATGATCCACTGATACGTTTTGGTTTAGCGGAATTGGAATTAGACTTGGGTCAATTTCAAACAGCTATTAACCACTACGCACTCTTAGATAATCGTGAAATATTAGAAAGTACGGGCGTCTCAACTTATCAACGGATTGGAAGAGCCTATGCTGGACTTGGTAAATTTGAGGCGGCTATTGAATTTTTAGAGAAAGCTGTTCAAATAGCCTATGATGACGAAACAGTCTATGAACTAGCAACTATCCTCTATGACCAAGATGACTATCAAAAAGCTAATTTATACTTTAAACAGCTGGAAACCATGAATCCAGATTTTGAGGGTTATGAATATGGCTATGCTCAAAGTCTACATAAAGAACACAAAACAGCAGAAGCGCTGAGATTAGTGCAACAAGCACTGCGAAAAAATGCCTTTGATAGCCAACTATTGCTATTAGCATCACAATTAGCCTTTGAAACGCATGACCATCAGTTAGCAGAAGAATATTTGTTGGAAGCTAAAAAAATCACGGATAATCCAGAAGAAGTAGTTATGCGCTTATCAACACTCTATTTAGACAGTGATCGTTATCAAGAAGTGGTTGCTTTAGGTATAGAGGACACAGATAATATCTTAACTAAATGGAATTTAGCCAAAGCCTATCAAGCCCTTGATCAAGAAGAAAAAGCACTAAATCTCTATCAAGAATTAGCAGATGACCTCAAAGATAATCCGGAATTCTTACTAGATTATGCTTATATATTACGTGACTTTGCTCTATTAGAAAAAGCTAAAGCTGTTAGCCAATCTTACTTAGCTCTGGTTCCAGATGATATTAATATGCAACAATTTTTAGAAGAGTTGCTCTAATAGAATCAATTATTTTCAGAAAATATGAAAATCACAAATTAATTTTAAGACCTTTACACGATCAAGTGCTATAATGGCTTTATATTGTGAAATAGAGGAGTGATAATCATGGCAGATATAAAAGAAAACTACGGGGCTGATCTAGTTGTTGACAGCCTCATTAATCATGACGTCCAGTATGTATTTGGTATTCCGGGTGCAAAGATTGATCGTATTTTCGATACTCTAGAAGATAAGGGTCCCGGTCCCCAATTAATTGTGTCACGGCACGAGCAAAATGCTACCTTTATGGCTCAAGCTATTGGTAGGATTACAGGAAAACCAGGGGTGGTCATTGCAACAAGTGGCCCGGGTATTTCCAACCTAGCAACTGGTCTAGTCACTGCAACAGCAGAAGGTGATCCTGTGCTGGCAATTGGTGGTCAAGTTAAACGTGGGGATCTCCTGAAGAGATCTCACCAATCCATGAATAATGTAGCTTTACTAGAACCTATCACTAAATATTCTGCGGAAGTTCATGATGCCGATACTCTGTCAGAAACTATTGCTAATGCTTATCGTAAGGCTAAATCAGGAAAACCTGGTGCTAGTTTTATTTCCATTCCTCAAGATGTGACAGACAGTCCCGTTAAGGTTAAAGCCATCAAGCCTTTAACAGCTCCCAAACTAGGATCTGCATCAGTGGAAGATATTAATTACCTAGCGCAAGCCATCCGTAACGCTGTTTTACCAGTTCTACTTTTAGGAAATGGAGCCTCAGATGAGAAAGTAACAGCTTCTATCCGTCGTCTCTTAGATTCTGTTAAATTACCAGTTGTGGAAACTTTTCAAGGGGCAGGAATTGTCTCGCGTGAATTAGAGGAAGAAACCTTCTTCGGTCGTGTTGGCCTTTTCCGTAACCAACCTGGCGATATGCTTCTTAAAAAATCTGATTTGGTTATTGCTGTTGGTTATGACCCTATTGAATACGAAGCCCGTAACTGGAATGCTGAAATTTCAGCGCGTGTGATTGTTATTGATGTCGCCCAAGCAGAGATTGATACTTATTTCCAACCAGAACGTGAGTTGATTGGTGATATTGCCGAGACTATGGATCTTCTCTTACCGGCTGTTAATGGCTATGCTCTGCCTCAAGGTTCTATCGATTATTTGCAAAATCTTAAGAAAAATCTAGATGGCGATCTTAAGTTTGATCGTCGGTCTAAAGATGGCCTAATCCATCCATTAGATGTTATGGATATCTTACAAGAACAAATCGATGATGAGATGACTGTTACGGTTGACGTCGGTAGTCACTATATTTGGATGGCTCGCTACTTCAAGTCTTATGAAGCCCGTCATTTGCTCTTTTCAAATGGTATGCAAACTTTAGGTGTTGCCCTTCCATGGGCTATCTCAGCAGCATTAGTGCGTCCTCATAAAACTGTTATTTCGGTATCAGGAGATGGTGGTTTTCTCTTCTCAGCACAAGAGTTAGAAGTAGCAGTGCGTTTGAAATTGCCAATTGTACACATTATTTGGAATGATGGTCGTTACAATATGGTAGAATTCCAAGAAGAAATGAAATATGGTCGCTCAGCAGGTGTTCAACTAGGCGATGTTGATTTTGTCAAATATGCAGAAGCTTTTGGTGCCAAGGGCTACCGGGTTGATAGCAAGCAAGGATTCAATGAAAGATTAGCGCAAGCCATTAAAGAATCAGAACATGGCCCGGTGCTTATAGATATTCCAATTGATTATAAGGATAATGGTCGCTTAGGCGAAACTATCTTACCAGATGAGTTTTACTAAGAAGGTGATTTTATGACACAAACAATACTTTTTCAACACAATAGTTTAGCAGCGCTGATGGCGGGGCTCTACCAAGGTACGATGCCCTTGAAACAGTTACTCGAACATGGGGATCTTGGGATTGGAACATTAGATCAGATTGATGGAGAATTGATTATTCTAGATGGCAAAGCCTATCAAGCCATAGGAACTGGTGCTAAGGTAGAGGTTGTGGCACTAGAAGGACAAGAAACAGTGCCCTATGCAGCAGTAGTCAAACACCAGCCAGTGCAAAACTTTTCTATTGACCAAACCTTATCGGCTACTGCTTTGAAAGAAAAATTGGAAGCTCAATTTATCAGTCGCAATTTATTTCACTCACTCAAAATTAGAGGGCAGTTTAAAAATATGCATGTTCGAATGATTCCCAAATCACCTTTGGGTAAGTCTTTTGCTAAAATTGCTCAATCACAGCCAGAGTTTAAAAAAGAAGATGTTTCTGGAACCTTACTAGGTTTTTGGACACCAGAACTCTTTCATGGCCTTAGTGTTGCTGGCTATCATTTGCATTTCTTATCTGACGATAAACAGTTCGGTGGTCACGTCTTAGATTTTCAAATAGTCAATGGTCAAGCTGAAATTGGGCAAGTTGATGGCTTATTACAGGATTTTCCTGCAAATAACCAAGCTTTTAGAGACGCTAACTTTGATATTGAACAATTAAGAAAAGATATCGATCAATCAGAATAAAAAAGACTGAGTCTAATGTGATCCTTATAAGGCAGCTAGTCAAGCTAGTAACTTGTAAGGAGAGCATTAGGCTCAGTTTTTATGTGATCTTCATAGCTTCAATCTTGTCCTTTTCAGGGGTAACTCGTAACGTTTTCTGACCTGTATAAGTCACAAAACCAGGTTTGGCGCCACTTGGTTTATGTAATTTTTTGGCTTCAATCATATCTACTTGAACGAGATTAGACAGGCGCCCTTTGGAGAAGTAGGCTGCCAATTCAGCAGCATCTGTTTTGACTTGATCACTTGGGTCAAGATTATCTTTAATAATAACATGACCCCCTGGAATATCCTTGGCGTGGAACCACAGTTCCCCTTTTTTAGCCATCTTGAAGGACAGTTCCTCATTTTGCAAATTATTGCGACCAACCAAGATAATGGTTTGTCCGTCACTAGCTAGATATTGTTCTGGTTTCTTGCGCTTGTGTCGCTTATCAGTTGAGCGACGCTTCATGAAACCTGCTTCAATTAATTCTTCTCGAATGTCTTCAATCTCATCGCGATTAGCCTGTGAAAGATTGTAGTCAACACTTTCGAAATAGGCAATGCTCTGCTT
Organism: Streptococcus porcinus; assembly: GCF_901542335.1. Classification (NCBI taxonomy): domain Bacteria; kingdom Bacillati; phylum Bacillota; class Bacilli; order Lactobacillales; family Streptococcaceae; genus Streptococcus; species Streptococcus porcinus. The sequence continues at coordinate 675,360 of NZ_LR594036.1, forward strand.
TGTTTCAGCAATGAGACCTGATAAATGCTTAACTGCTTCTTTTAGTTTTTGGTATTTCTTGAAATAACGTTGTGCATTTTGGTTAGGAGTCAGGCTCAAATCCAATGCGATATCAATATCATGTCCTGTATAGTAGTTTTCAAGTCTAACAGAACTTTTGTTGTTGGGAACTTGACTTAAATAAGTTGTTAAGAGTTCCCCTTTTTGACGAAAATCTTCTGCATTCTCTGTGGCAGCAAGTTCGGCTTCTTGTTTAGCTAATTTTTTAATGTTCTTGTCTAATTCGTTTTGGACACGATGTATCAAATCGCTAGCCTGCTGGCTAACGCGGTCGCGTTCAGCCTTATCTAGGTAATAATGGTCTAGCAGGCTAGATAAATCTTCAAAGTAAGCATGACTGTCTGAAAAACGTATAGCTGCGAACGATTTTGCCGTTAAGCTAGGACGCGTTTCGTCTGCGAAGAATTGTCGGAAAGCCTTAAGTTTTTGGTCACTAGCCACTTGCCTTGCCAATTCTTGGGCACTGTCGCGACCAAGTCCTTGAAAGTGTTCTTGCAGATTTTTGGCATCGAGCCTCTGCGTTTGTAAAATTTCAAAGAGTTTTTCATCAGAAATCGTATAGGGATTGTAGCCTCGGCTTTTAGGAGGTTCTCGGTAGGCAGAACCCGGTAAAATGGTCCGGTAAGAATTTTGCGAGAAGCCAACGTGTTTGATAGACTCGATAATTTTATCTTGATTGCGATCAATTAAAATAATATTACTGTGTTTGCCCATGATTTCGATAATCAGAGTTGTCTTGATGGCGTCTCCAATTTCGTTTTTATTAGAGACACCTATTTCAATAATTCGATCGTTTTCAATTTGTTTAAAGGACTCAATCACCGCCCCTTGCAAATATTTCCGCATCATCATGGTAAAAGTGTTTGGCACAGCTGGATTTAGGAATTCGCTCTGGGTGATTTGAATACGCCCAAAAACAGGGTGAGCTGATAGTAGTAATTTAAAATTTTGTCGATGATTACGTATAGATAGTACTAATTCTCTTTCGTAAGGCTGATTCACTTTTTGGATTCTACCAAAAAGTAGTTTTTCAGAAAGTTCTTTACTTAAGTGATGTAAGAAAAAGCCATCAAATGACATATTTTCTCCCCTTCCGTCTTCTAATCTCTCCATTATACCATATCAGAAAGTCCGCAGAAAAAGAATTGACTATTTTACCTTGCAATTTTTCGAATTTAAGCTATAATGATAAAAAAGCGAGAAAGGAAAATCCATGATGAACAACCATATCTTGATGACAAAATGGCAAAGCTGGCATAGATAAAGTTGTGTTTATGGATTTGGCATAGATACGACTTTTAGAGCACTCCTAAAAAGCTATCTATGCGCTGATAATAAAATTACTGAGGCGCTAGTAAGATAATTTACTGAGTGCTTTTTCTTTTGGCAAAATGGTGTAAAAAAGTAGGAGACAGAAGATGAAAAGTAAACGGTTAATAGCAAGTCTGATAACCATCGTAATCATGGTTTTGGGATCGCTGGTTTTGGACAAAGGCAACCATCAAAGGACATTTGAGGATAAAAGTTTAATTAAGGTGGGTATCTTGCAGCTGGTAACGCATGAAGCTTTGAACCAAATTGAAAAGGGAATCGAAGACGAGTTGCACCGTCAACCAGTATCTGGTAAAAAAATTGAGGTCACACTTATGAACGCCGAAGGGGACCAGAGTAAGATCCAAACGATGAGCCATCAGTTGTTGACTAAGGACAGTGATATCCTAGTTGGTATCGCAACGCCAGCTGCTCAAGGACTAGCAGCGGCTACAAAAGAGGTCCCAGTGGTTATGTCTGCTGTTACTGACCCTGTGGGGGCCAAACTGGTCAAGCATTTGGATAAGCCAGAGGCTAATGTTACAGGCTTATCCAATCGAGTGCCCTTGAAACAAACGGTCACACTCATTAAAGAGCTGACACCAGAAGTAAAAAGAATTGCTGTTTTATATGCTAGTAATGAAGATAACTCCCTTTCCCAAGTAAGAGACTTCACCGCTTATGCTAAGTCAGCAGGCTATCAAGTTTTTCCCTATGCTGTTCCATCGACTAATGAAGTTCCCTCAACCATGTCAATTATGACTGGAAAAGTTGATGCTATCTTTTTACCTCAAGACAATACCATTGCTTCCGCTTTTTCGGCCGTTATTAGCGCTAGCAATGCAGCGAAAATACCAGTCTACTCTAGTGTGGATACCATGGTAGAGGCTGGCAGTATCGCCTCAGTTTCACAAAATCAATACCAACTAGGGGTAGAGACAGCAAAGCAAATCAAGGCTCTAGTAGCTGGCAAGGCAGTCAGTCAAGTTCCAGTCAAAATTGTAGATAATGGGAAAGCAGTCATTAACCAAAAAGTAGCTCATCGTTTGGGAATAAAGATCCCTGAAAGCTTAGCAAAGACTGCTGACATTCTTGGTAAGAAATAGGAGGCGTCAATGATTATTTCATCTGTTTCACAAGGTTTATTATGGGGGATTTTAGGTCTCGGGATATACCTCACTTTTAGAATTTTAAACTTTCCTGATATGACCACAGAAGGGTCCTTTCCTCTTGGTGGTGCAGTCACGGTGACTGCTATGAATATGGGGGTGAACCCTTTTTTAGCCACCTTTATGGGAATGGTTGCTGGTGGTTTAGCGGGCTTAATAACGGGACTTTTATATACAAAAGGTAGGATTCCGACCATTTTAGCAGGGATTCTAGTCATGACGTCTTGCAATTCAATTATGTTAATGGTTATGGGACGAGCTAATTTGGGACTCCAAGAGATCAAGCGTATCCAAGATTATTTGCCATTTGCACCCAACCTTAACCAATTAATCATGGGCTGTTTAGCAGTTTCTCTCATTATTTTCCTCTTGATTTATTTCCTCTATACTGATTTAGGGCAGGCTTATATCGCAACGGGAGATAACCGTGATATGGCTAAAAGCTTTGGGATTAATACCGATCGTATGGAATTAATGGGCTTAGTTCTTTCAAATGCTCTAATTGGTTTATCAGGAGCACTCGTTAGTCAGCAAGACGGCTACGCTGATGTTTCTAAGGGAATTGGTGTTATTGTTATTGGCCTTGCCAGTATCATTATCGGAGAAGTCTTGTACTCAATTAATCTGACTCTCTTGGAGCGTTTGATTGCTATTCTAGTTGGTTCTGTCCTGTATCAGTTTCTGATTTCAACGGTGATTGCTTTAGGGTTTAATACCAATTATTTGAAACTTTTCAGTGCACTTGTACTTGCTCTTTGTTTGACGATGCCAGTGCTGCGTAAGCGATTCTTTAAGGGGGTAAAAGTATCACGATGACAAAAATTATTGAATTAATTGACGCTTCCCTAACTGTTAATAATGGTTTTGATGATCATAAAACCATTCTAGATAATGTTAACCTGACCATTTATGAGCATGATTTCATCACTGTTTTAGGGGGAAATGGTGCGGGTAAGTCAACCCTTTTTAACGTGATTGCGGGAACCCTGCTTTTGAGCAAAGGACAAATTAAAATCTTAGGACATGATGTAACGCGTATGGGAGCTGAGCGCCGGGCAAATTATTTGGCACGGGTTTTCCAAGATCCGAAAATGGGTACGGCACCTAGAATGACAGTAGCAGAGAATCTCCTAATTGCTGAGAAACGAGGCGATAAACGACGCCTGATAAAACGCTCCTTACAGACTAGAAGTAGCTATTTCTTGGAACTCCTAGCTAAGACTGGCAATGGCTTGGAAAATCACCTTGAAACACCAACAGGTTTACTTTCAGGTGGTCAGCGTCAGGCACTCAGCTTACTCATGGCCACACTCAAGCGTCCAGATTTACTACTCTTAGACGAGCACACAGCAGCCCTAGATCCCAAAACCAGTCTGGCTTTAATGAACTTGACCGATACTTTTGTCAGAGAGGACCATTTAACGGCTCTGATGATTACCCATCACATGGAAGACGCCTTGACTTATGGGAATCGACTAATTGTCATGAAAGATGGTAAAATCATCAAGGACTTGGATCAAAAAGCTAAAGCAGAACTCAGTATCGCCGATTACTACCAGATTTTTGAATAAGAGGCAAAGAGAAGTCTTGATTTTTCAAGGCTTTTTTTGAGAATAGTTGGCACTTCTGAGATAGGAGATAGCAAAAAAAGATGAAAATATGGTATACTATTAAGGAGTGTAGCAAAGCTACAAAACAGTAATTCGACTTACCATGTAAGGACCGTTTGTAATAAATAATCTTAAAGGAGTATCATGAGTGATATAAAAATTATCGCCTTGGGAGGAGTTCGTGAATATGGAAAGAACTTCTACTTGGTAGAAATAAACAATTCGATATTTATCTTAGACGCTGGTTTAAAATACCCAGAGAACGAACAATTAGGAGTGGATCTTGTTATCCCTAATTTGGATTACCTTATTGAAAATAAAGATAAGGTACAAGGTGTATTCTTAAGCCACGGCCATGCCGATGCCATTGGAGCTTTGCCCTACCTATTAGCAGAAGTACCCGTACCTGTTTTTGGTTCTGAGCTCACCATAGAACTATCCAAGCTCTTTGTTAAAAGTAACAATGCAACTAAGAAATTTAACAATTTTCATATTGTTGATAGTGAAACAGAGATTGAATTCCGTGATGGTTTGGTTTCTTTCTTTAGCACTACCCACTCAATCCCAGAAACCTTGGGAGTAGTTATCGGCACCGACCGTGGAAATATTGTCTATACAGGTGATTTTAAATTTGACCAGGCGGCGCGTGAAGGTTACCAGACAGACCTAGCTCGTCTAGCTGAGATTGGTAAAGAAGGTGTTCTTGCTTTACTATCAGCTTCTGCCAATGCCACTTCAGTTGTGCAAACAGCCAGTGAAACTGAAGTTGGTGATGAGATGAACCAAGTTATAGGCGATGCAGAAGGTCGTGTGATTATTGCAGCCGTTGCTTCAAATTTAGTCCGCATTCAGCAGGTTTTTGACTCAGCAGCAGCTTCTGGCAGACGCGTGGTTCTGACTGGTAGTGATGTGGAAAATGTAGTGCGCACAGCTATCCGTCTGAAAAAATTAACGCTGATTGACGAAAAATTGTTAATCAAGCCAAAAGACATGTCTAAATATGAAGACCATGAACTCATTGTCCTTGAAGCAGGACGCATGGGCGAGCCAATTGTGAGCTTGCAAAAAATGGCAATAGGTCGTCACCGTTTTGTTAATATTAAAAAAGGTGATTTGGTCTATATCATCACTACACCAAATGTTGCTAAAGAAGCGATGGTTGCGCGTGTTGAAAACCTCATTTATAAAGCAGGGGGTTCAGTCAACCTCATTACTCAAAATTTACGAGTTTCAGGCCATGCTAATGGACGTGACTTGCAGTTAATGCTTAACTTAATCAAACCGAAATATTTGTTCCCGATTCAGGGTGAATACCGTGATTTAGCAGCCCATGCTGAGTTAGCAGAAGAGATTGGGCTTTTCCCAGAAAATATCTACATTGTTAAACGTGGTGATATCATGGTTCTCAACCAAGAGGGCTTCTTGCATGAAGGTGCGATTCCTGCTAGCGATGTCATGATTGACGGTAATGCCATCGGAGATGTCGGTAACATTGTTCTGCGTGACCGTAAAGTCTTATCAGAAGATGGGATCTTTATTGTTGTTATCACCGTTAGCAAGCGTGAAAAGAGAATCATTTCAAAAGCTAAGGTCAATACTCGTGGCTTTGTTTACGTTAAAAAGAGCCGTGATATTCTGCGAGAAAGTGCAGAATTGGTCAATACAACAGTGGGGAATTACCTGCAACAAGACAATTTTGATTGGGGCGAACTCAAAGGATCTGTCCGCGACGAGCTGTCTAAATTCTTGTTTGAACAAACCAAACGTCGTCCAGCTATTCTTCCAGTAGTCATGGAAGTCCGTTAAGCGATTTCTTGAGACATACAAAAGTATACTAGTTACAATAGGGGGTCAGTTCCCTTTGACAATTGATGAGTGAGATAGTCAGCTTCGATGCATTGGCCAATCTCACTCATTTTTCATCATTGAAATGAATAGAAAGGCATTATATGGCAACTATATCAATTGAATACCGTTCAGAAGTATTAGAGATGGAACGACAAGTAAATGTGATTTATCCAGACCAATCCTCACTAGCTATTGAGGAGCAAGGAGATACTGATATTCCTGTCTTATACCTTCTTCATGGAATGGGTGGAAATGAAAATTCTTGGCAAAAAAGAACCGACATTGAACGTCTGCTCAGACATACTAATCTGATTGTGGTCATGCCATCAACTGATTTGGGCTGGTATACAGATACTGCTTCTGGTCTCTCATATTATCAAGCGATAGCCAGCGAATTACCACAAGTTCTGCGCAGCTTTTTCCCTAATATGACCCAAAAACGTGAAAAAACCTTTATTGCAGGCCTTTCTATGGGAGGTTATGGTGCCTATAAGATAGCCTTAAAAACCAATCGTTTTTCTTACGCAGCTTCTTTTTCTGGAGCACTAACGACACCTGAGGCTGTTTTTGATAAGATGGATGATAATACTGTCAAATATTGGCGGGGCGTCTTTGGTGATTTGGATGCTAGTCAGATTGAGCAACACCAATTAAGAGCTATGGTTCCTGAATCAGATTTACAAACCCATTTCTATGCTTGGTGTGGTTATGAAGATTTCCTATTTGATGCTAATGAGAGAGCAGTTGCGCAATTACAAGAACTCGGACTTGATATTAGCTATAAAAAGGATCATGGTACCCATGATTGGTATTATTGGAACCAGCAACTAGAAGTGCTTTTGGAGTGGTTACCAATCCGTTATGTCAAAGAAGAGAGACTCTCATGAGACTTGGAGACCAACGATGAAGAAATTCTTAAAAGCCTTATTCTGGTTGCCCTTAAAGATTCTCCAAGTGATTTGGCGGATTATTTGGGGCTTTCTACAAACAATTATCATTCTGGCTATTCTTATTTTTGGACTACTCTATTATGCTAATCACAGTGATTCAGCCTTAGCTAATCAGATTTCAACTGTCAGTGATAAAATTGTTAGACTATACAATGTTTGGAATAATACACAGACAAAAGTAGAGAAACAGGTTAAACAAACCTTAAATGCTGATCATCTCCAGCACACTCATGGGGTTAAGTGGCCTGATAACCAGGCGAAGGTCTATATCAAAACAACTAATCCTATTTTTCATAATGCTTATCAGGCTGCCTTAAATAATTGGAATAGTACCGGAGCTTTCCGCTTTATAGTGGTCGACGATAGTCGTAAAGCAGATATCATCGCTGATGAATCTAATGATAAAACAGCCAATGCAGCTGGTCTAGCCAACGTTGAGAGTCAGCCACTGACACAAACCATAACTAGTGTCAAAATGTATTTGAATGCCTATTACCTATTAGATGACCGGTATGGTTACAGTAGTGAGCGAATTGTACACACTGCTGAACATGAGTTGGGGCATGCTATCGGCTTAGAACATACTGATGATCAAGTCTCTGTTATGCAGACAGCAGGTTCCTTTTATGGCATTCAAGCAGCAGATGTAGCGCGTGTCAAAAATCTCTATGAGAAAAAGAATTAAAATTGCCTCATAAGAGTTTTTAGGTTGAAATAATAACCGAAAATGTCCCCAAATGGGGCTTTTTTTGCTACAATGACAGTATGATTATTTTACAAGCAAATAAAATGGAACGTTCCTTTTCAGGAGATGTTTTATTTCAGAATGTTAGCCTCCAAATCGATGAACGTGACCGCATCGCCTTAGTTGGTCCAAATGGCGTTGGTAAGTCAACCTTATTGAAAATATTAGTGGGTGAAGAAGCTCCCACTAGTGGTGAGATGAATAAGAAAAAAGACTTAAGCCTATCATATCTGGCTCAGGATAGCCGTTTTGAGTCACGTCATACAATCTATCAGGAGATGTTAGCTGTTTTTGAGGATCTCCGCCAAGATGAAGCTCGCTTACGACAAATGGAAAGCCAAATGGGTCAGCTTAGTGGGGAAGCCTTGCAAAAACTCATGCAGGATTATGACCGTCTAACAGAATCCTTCCGTCTTCGTAAGGGCTTTAGCTATGAGTCGGATATTAAAGCTATTTTAAATGGCTTTAAATTTGACCAAAGCATGTGGGACATGCCCATAGCAGCTTTATCAGGTGGCCAAAATACCCGACTGGCCTTAGCAAAAATGCTCCTAGAAAAACCAGATTTATTAGTGCTAGATGAGCCCACCAACCATTTGGACATTGAAACCATCGCGTGGTTAGAAAACTACCTCTCCAATTATCAAGGTGCCCTCCTTATTGTCAGCCATGACCGTTACTTTTTAGACAAAGTGGCTACTGTCACATTTGATTTGCAAAAAAACGGCCTTGACCGCTACGTGGGGAACTATTCCCGGTTTGTTGACTTGAAGGCCGCAAAGTTAGCTAACCAAGAAAAAAACTATGACAAACAGCAAAAAGAAATTGCTAAGCTAGAAGAATTTGTGCAAAAAAACATCGTCAGAGCCTCAACCACCAAGCGCGCTCAAGCAAGGCGAAAACAGTTGGAGAAAATTGACCGCCTAGAAAAACCAAGTGCCAGCACCAAAACAGCTCAGATGACCTTTCACTCGGAAAAACCCTCAGGTAATCAGGTGCTGAATGTTCAGCAAGCTGCTATTGGTTACCATCAGCAGGTCTTATCTGAGCCGATTGATTTTGAAGTCCAAAAATGGGATGCTATTGCCATCGTTGGTCCAAATGGAATTGGCAAATCAACACTGATTAAATCTATAGTAAAGCAAATCCCTTTTATTAAAGGAGAGATTAAATATGGTGCTAACCTGGAGATGGGCTATTATGACCAGACTCAATCACGACTAACCAAAACCAACAGCGTCCTTGATGAACTTTGGAATGCTTTTCCAACCACCCCAGAGTTAGAGATTAGAAATCGCCTAGGGGCTTTCCTCTTTTCAGGAGATGATGTCAAAAAGTCGGTTAGCATGTTATCAGGAGGAGAACGGGCTCGCCTTTTACTAGCCAAGTTATCTATGGAAAATAACAATTTTCTCATCTTAGATGAGCCCACCAACCATCTAGACATTGATAGTAAAGAAGTTTTAGAGAATGCTCTCATTGACTATGATGGCACCCTCTTGTTTGTTAGTCATGACCGTTATTTTATTAATCGCGTTGCTAGCAAAGTTTTGGAAATTACAGAGACAGGATCTCATTTGTATTTGGGGGACTACGATTATTATATTGAGAAAAAGGCCGAGCTAGAAGAATTAGCACGTCTCGCTCAAACCACAAGTGAGCCTGCAACAACTGATTCATCTATTCCCAACACGGACTACCAAAAGCAAAAAGAAAACCAAAAAGAAATACGGAAATTAAGCAGACGCTTAGCTGAAATCGAAAAACGTTTGGAAGACATCGACGCTGAAATCGCCGTAATCTCTGAAAAAATGGTCGCAACAAATGACCCAGGTCTCTTAATGGACTGTCAAAAAGAGCTGGATCAGCATGAATTAGAACAGATGACCTTGATGGACGAGTGGGAGGAAATTGGTACACAGCTGGATCTCTAGAAATCACAAAAGTCACGTAAAAAGGATTGCGAAAGCAATCCTTTTTTGAAACTGTTATATATTATAGATTAAAAAATGAAACAGATTTTATTATGGATTTCACATTCTCAGATTTGGCGCGAAATGCGTCTATTGGTGCATAGGAAGCGGTTTAAAAACTTGCAACTTGTGAAAAAATAAGTTACTATTGAATGGTAAAATGAAAAAATGGAGGCCAAAATGGTAACAGTTTCTAGAGAACAACATTTGGATATGTTTTTAAAAATGGAACGTATCCGTGAATTCGATTCACGTATTAACAAACTTGTACGTCGAGGTTTTGTACAAGGGATGACTCACTTCTCAGTAGGTGAAGAAGCGGCCAATGTTGGTGCAGTCGCACATTTAACTTATGATGACATTATTTTCTCAAATCACCGTGGACATGGACAATCTATTGCTAAAGACATGGATTTGAACAAAATGATGGCTGAGTTGGCTGGTAAAGCAACTGGTGTTTCTAAAGGTCGCGGAGGCTCAATGCACTTGGCTGACTTTGAAAAAGGGAACTACGGAACTAACGGTATCGTTGGTGGTGGCTATGCGCTTGCAGTAGGTGCTGCCCTAACACAACAATATAAAGGAACAAATAACATTGTTGTTGCTTTCTCAGGTGATGGCGCAACAAATGAAGGTTCTTTCCACGAGTCTGTTAACATGGCAGCAACCTGGAAGTTACCAGTTATCTTCTTCATTATCAACAACCGTTACGGCATCTCAATGAACATTAACAATGCAACCAACACACCTCACCTTTATACACGTGCGGAAGCTTATGGCATTCCTGGTTTTTATTGTGAAGATGGTAATGACTTAATGGCTGTTTATGAAACAATGGACCAAGCTGTTAAACATGTCCGTGGTGGTAACGGCCCTGCAATCGTTGAAGTAGAATCTTACCGTTGGTTTGGTCATTCAACTGCTGATGCTGGTAAATACCGTACGAAAGAAGAAGTTGCTTCTTGGAAAGAAAAAGATCCAATGCTTAAATACAGAGCTTACCTCACAAAAGAAGGTATCGCTACTGATGAAGAATTGGATGCTATTCAAGCACAAGTAAAACAAGAAATTGACGATGCTTATGAATATGCTCAAAACAGTCCAGACCCAGAACTTTCAGTTGCCTACGAAGATATTTGGGTTGACTAAGTTCGGATTTAGCCGTTATTAGTTGCAAAAAAAACTAACAGAAATACGATTAAAACTAGGAGTAAATAATGAGTGAAACAAAATTAATGGCTTTGCGTGAAGCCGTAAATCTTGCCATGACAGAAGAAATGCGCAAAGATGAAAATATCTACCTTATGGGTGAAGATGTTGGTGTGTATGGTGGAGACTTCGGAACATCAGTTGGAATGATTGAAGAATTCGGAGCAAAACGTGTTAAAGATACCCCAATCTCAGAAGCAGCTATCTCAGGTGCAGCTATCGGTTCTGCAATCACAGGTCTTCGTCCGATCGTTGACGTCACCTTCATGGATTTCTTGACAATCATGATGGATGCTATTGTTAACAATGGTGCTAAAAACAACTACATGTTTGGTGGTGGTTTGAAAACACCAGTAACCTTCCGTGTAGCATCAGGTTCAGGTATTGGATCAGCAGCGCAGCACTCACAATCACTTGAAGCATGGATGACACATATCCCAGGTATCAAAGTGGTTGCACCAGGTAACGCCAACGATGCAAAAGGACTTCTAAAATCTGCTATCCGAGATAACAATATCGTTATCTTTATGGAACCAAAAGCACTTTATGGTAAAAAAGAAGAAGTTAACCAAGATCCAGATTTCTATATTCCACTAGGAAAAGGTGAAATCAAGCGTGAAGGTACGGACTTGACAATCATTTCATACGGCCGTATGTTAGAACGCGTTCTTCAAGCTGCTGAAGAAGTTGCTGAAGAAGGAATCAATGTCGAAGTTCTTGACCCACGTACCTTAGTGCCACTTGATAAAGAGTTAATCATTGAATCTGTTAAGAAAACAGGTAAAGTTATGTTAGTCAATGACGCCTACAAAACTGGTGGTTACACTGGCGAGATTGCAACAATGATTACAGAAAGTGAAGCATTTGATTACCTTGACCATCCAATTGTTCGTTTAGCAAGTGAAGATGTGCCAGTTCCTTACGCACGTGTATTAGAACAAGCTATCTTACCAGATGTTGAAAAAATCAAAGCAGCTATTGTTAAAATGGCTAAAAACGGTAACGAATAGACAAAGGAATGAAGTCTCAATGCTGAGGCTTCCTTCAGTCTGTTTCGTTGATAAAAATAGCAGAAGTTTATCAAGCGTCACTGGCTATTTTTAGAAAAGAGAAAACGAAAGGAAAATTATGGCTGTCGAAATCATTATGCCAAAACTCGGTGTTGATATGCAAGAAGGCGAAATCATCGAGTGGAAAAAACAAGAAGGTGATACCGTCAACGAAGGCGATATTCTTCTTGAAATTAATTCAGACAAAACCAATATGGAAATCGAAGCAGAAGATGCTGGAGTTCTCCTAAAAATCCTTCGTCACGAAGGTGACGTTGTTCCTGTTACAGAAGTTATCAGCTACATTGGAGCAGAAGGTGAGTCTGTTGATAATATCGCTTCAAGTGAGAAAGCAACAGAAATTCCTGCACCAAATTCAGCTGATGCTGCGCCAACAGTTGCTCCAAAAGAAGCAGTTGAGCGACCAGCAATTGAAGTGCCAGCAACATCAGCACCACAAGGAGATGATTCTCAGGTCCGTGCCACACCTGCTGCGCGTAAAGCAGCAAGAGAGATGGGCGTAAGCCTTGGTCAAGTTCCTGGTTCAGGACCAAAAGGCCGTGTGCATGCTGAAGACGTAGAAAACTTTAAAACTGCCCAACCTAAAGCATCACCATTGGCTCGTAAAATGGCTGCCGACGCAGGTATTGACTTAGCAACTGTTAAAGGCAGTGGCTTCAAAGGCAAAGTGATGAAAGAAGATATCCTTGCGCTTACAGAAGCTGCCAAACCTGCTCAGGCACCTGCTGCCAAATCAGCTGCTGCTGAAAAACCAAAAGCAGATCTACCTGAAGGCGTTGAAATCATCAAGATGTCAGCAATGCGTAAAGCCATCTCTAAAGGTATGACCAACTCTTACCTAACAGCTCCGTCATTTACCCTCAACTATGACATCGACATGACAGAAATGATGGCTCTTCGTAAGAAACTGATTGATCCAATCATGGAAAAAACAGGTCTTAAAGTATCCTTCACCGACCTAATTGGTATGGCTGTTGTTAAAACATTGATGAAACCTGAACACCGTTACATGAATGCTTCATTAATCAATGATGCTCAAGAGATTGAATTGCATAAATTTGTCAATATTGGTATCGCAGTTGGTTTAGACGATGGGCTTATTGTGCCAGTTGTACACAATGCTGATAAAATGACACTAGCAGAATTTGTCGTAGCCTCTAAAGATGTGATTAAGAAAACCCAGGCTGGTAAATTAAAAGCTGCTGAAATGGCAGGTTCTACCTTCTCAATCACCAACTTAGGAATGTTTGGAACTAAAACATTTAACCCAATTATCAACCAACCTAACTCAGCAATCTTAGGTGTAGGTGCAACTATCCCAACACCAACAGTCGTTGACGGTGAAATTGTGGCGCGTCCAATCATGGCTATGTGCTTAACCATCGACCACCGTATTGTCGATGGTATGAATGGTGCTAAATTCATGGTTGATTTGAAGAACTTGATGGAAAACCCATTTGGACTTTTAATCTAATTGGACATGAATTAGTCAGATGACGTAATAAAGGTTATAATGGACTAAGAATATAGAGGGCCCCAATCCCTTTATAGGATTTAATAAAAGGAGAAAAGAATGGCTGTTGAAATTATTATGCCAAAACTCGGTGTAGACATGCAAGAAGGTGAAATCATCGAGTGGAAAAAACAAGAAGGTGACACTGTTAATGAAGGTGACATTTTACTAGAAATCAACTCAGATAAAACCAACATGGAAATCGAAGCAGAAGATGCTGGTGTTCTTTTGAAAATCGTTCGTCAAGCTGGCGATGTTGTTCCTGTCACAGAAGTGATTGGTTACATCGGAGCAGAAGGTGAAGAAATCCAAGAAGGTTCATCAGGCGCTGCAGCTGAAAAAGCAACTGCTGACCTTGAGGCAGCTGGTCTTGAAGTACCAAAAGCACCTGCCCAACCAGACGCACCTGCAGCAAAAGCAGACAAAGCACCACTTGCAGACAATGAATATGACATCGTTGTTATCGGTGGTGGCCCTGCTGGTTACTACGCAGCTATCCGTGGTGCGCAACTTGGCGGTAAAATTGCTATCGTTGAAAAAACTGAGTTTGGTGGTACCTGCTTAAACGTTGGTTGTATCCCTACCAAAACCTACCTCAAAAATGCGGAAATCCTTGACGGTTTGAAAATTGCAGCTGGTCGCGGTATCAATCTTGCATCAACCAACTACACTATCGACATGGATAAAACAGTAGAGTTTAAAAACTCTGTTGTTAAAACCCTAACTGGTGGTGTTAAGGGTCTTCTTAAGGCTAACAAAGTAACCATCTTTAACGGTCTAGGTCAAGTTAACCCAGATAAAACTGTAAGCATTGGTTCTGAAACAATCAAAGGTCGCAACATTATCCTTGCTACTGGATCAAAAGTATCACGTATCAACATTCCAGGTATTGATTCTAAACTAGTTCTGACATCTGATGATATCCTTGACTTACGTGAAATGCCAAAAACTCTAGCTGTTATGGGTGGTGGTGTCGTTGGTATCGAACTTGGTCTTGTTTGGGCTTCTTATGGTGTAGAGGTTACTGTTATTGAAATGGCAGACCGCATTATCCCTGCGATGGATAAAGAAGTATCAACTGAACTCCAAAAAATCTTGACCAAAAAAGGTATGAAGATTAAAACTTCAGTTGGTGTTGAAGAAATCGTAGAAGCAAACAACCAATTAACCTTGAAACTCAACAACGGCGAAGAAGTTGTTGCTGAAAAAGCTTTGCTGTCTATCGGTCGTGTCCCACAAATGAATGGTCTTGAAAATCTTAATCTTGAGATGGATCGTAACCGTATCAAAGTTAATGCCTACCAAGAAACATCTATCCCTGGCATTTATGCACCGGGTGATGTTAACGGAACTAAGATGCTTGCCCACGCAGCTTACCGTATGGGTGAAGTTGCAGCAGAAAACGCAATGCATGGTAACGTCCGCAAAGCTAACCTTGAGTTCACTCCGGCTGCTGTTTACACACACCCAGAAGTGGCTATGGTTGGTATCACAGAAGAAGATGCCCGTGCTAAATATGGAGATATCCTAGTAGGACGTAACAGCTTCACAGGGAACGGACGTGCCATTGCTTCAAACGAAGCGCATGGTTTCGTAAAAGTTATCGCTGACGCTAAATTCCACGAAATCCTCGGTGTTCACATCATTGGTCCTGCAGCCGCAGAGATGATTAACGAAGCAGCAACTATCATGGAATCAGAATTGACCGTTGATGAATTGCTTCTTTCAATCCATGGTCACCCAACCTTCTCAGAAGTGATGTATGAAGCATTCGCTGACGTTTTAGGCGAAGCAATCCATAACCCACCAAAAAGAAAATAAGTAGAAGCTTAACAAAAAAGTTTAGGGTTTCCTAAACTTTTTTTGTGGACAAAGTTTTCTAACCCTTATCGGAGTCGTGTGACAGCACCTAGTCAGCTACTAAGTGCTTTTCTAAAAGAGCCAAAGGCTTGTTTTTTGGCCTACTTTGCCTTAAAATAGATAGAGTCATAACTTATTAATAGCAGGAGAAAAAAATGAAATACATTGTTAACAAAAGTAATAATCCAGCCTATAATATTGCCTTAGAAGCTTATGCTTTTAGAGAATTACTATCTGAAGACGAGATTTTTATCCTATGGATTAACGAACCAGCCATCATTATTGGTAAGCACCAAAACACTATCCAAGAAATCAACAAAGAATACACAGATGAGCATGGTATTCATGTTGTCCGTCGTCTATCAGGTGGCGGTGCGGTTTATCACGACTTAAACAACCTCAACTATACTATTATTTCTAACAAGTCAGCTGAAGGTGCCTTTGATTTCAAGACCTTCTCACAACCTGTTATTGAGACCCTTGCGGACCTTGGTGTCACAGCTGAGTTTACTGGCCGTAATGACTTAGAAATCAATGGGAAAAAGTTCTGCGGTAATGCGCAAGCCTATTACAAAGGTCGTATGATGCACCATGGTTGCCTTCTCTTTGATGTTGATATGACCGTGCTTGGCGATGCCCTTAAAGTTAGCAAGGATAAAATTGCTTCTAAAGGGATTAAATCAGTTCGTGCCCGTGTGACAAATATCCTTGATGAACTACCAGAGAAAATCACTGTAACCGAGTTCTCCGATAAAATCCTTGAAAAAATGAAGGAAACCTATCCTGAAATGACGGAATATGTCCTGTCAGAAGATGAACTAGCTAAGATTCAAAAGTCAGCCGATGAGCAGTTTGGAAGCTGGGACTGGACCTATGGCAAGGCTCCTGAATACACGATTGAGCGGAATGTTCGCTACGCAGCTGGTAAGATTAATACGTTTGCCAATGTTGAAAACTCCATTATCAAGAATATTAAAATCTATGGAGACTTCTTTGGGATTAAAGATGTTCAAGACATTGAGAGTCTCTTGATTGGTTGTAAGTATGACTATAAAGATGTTCTTGAAAAACTCCAAACCATTGACACCACTCAGTACTTCTCTGGCATGACTGTCCAAGAAGTGGCTAAAGCCATTGTTGCTTAATAAAAAAACAAGTTCGCGTCAAGCGAGCTTGGTTTTTGTTAGCCTTAGACAATATCTCTGATAGGAGCCGTTTGAAATTGTTTGGGTGACATGCCGACCATGGCTTTAAAGCTGCGTGAGAAGTGGGCAGCATCAGAATAACCCAGGGTATTACTGATTTCAGTGACACTCGTTTGTTGTCGTAAGAGAATCTTAGCCTCTTCGATTTTTTTGCGACTGATATACTGCTGGATAGAACAGGCCATTTCCTTGCGAAAAAGCTTACGAATGTTGGATTCACTGAAGTTAAACTCCTTAGCAATGGTCCCAATCAATAGTTTTTTGGATAAATTTTGGTTGATGTAGTGGAGAATGTTTGAGATAAGATAGGAATGGCTATTGAACTGACCGATTTTTTGGGTGAAGAGAATAATAGCCGATTCTCTCAAGAGTAGCACCTCCGAGGCTTTTTGGCAGGCTTCACATTTGTCGATGTAATAGTCACGTGAATGATGGGCATAGTGCTGGTCAACTCCCGTCATAATGGCTAGCTGCGAGAGCTTCTCAAAGAGAATGATAGAATAGTTTTTCTCCGAGCGCAGGTCCTTATGATAGGAGGAGGGGGTCAAATCTTGGCTCAGGAAGAGGCGAACCTTTTGCAGGTCGCCTTTTTTGATACTCTCCAAGAGTTGAGACTCGAAGTCAAAGCCAGACTCTTCTTCGAAGTGGCACTCTTGCAAGAGCTTTTCTGAGAGGCCTTTACGAATATCTAAGAGGATCTGGTTAGTCATTTGAGCCTGCTCAGTCTTTAGAAAATGGATCTCATTTGTAAAGAAATAGTGAATGAGATGGAGCAGGTGACTACTGTCCATGACATGATAACTCCCAAGCTCTATATCGAGATCCAGACATTTCTGACTGACAGGATGAGTCTGAGCCAAAGTTGACAGTTTTGTCAGTTTCTGATCCAATTGAAAGGGACCAAATAAAAAGAAGTAGTCATGAAAAGGGTAAAGGGCTAAGCTGAGGCCAGAAGGACTCGTTAATAAAGTAAAAGGCAACAAGCTTTTACGTTTACGAACCAGAGCTAGCTCAGCTAGCAAGTCAGCAGTGAGTCTGGGCTGACACGGAGCATGAAAAAAAGCCTTAAGCAGCTTTAAGTCTTGATTCAAAATGATAATGGGTAATTTTAAACAAATATGCAAGGATTCTAAGATTGGATGATGCTGCATAAATGAGTCACGTCCTTCAACTAAATGGTTAATTCATAGCAAAAAATAGAAAGCAACTGCCTATGAGTGAGTGATGGCGTTAAGCATTATGTGAGCTTGGGGCCGGAACCTTAGGGAGTAGGATATAAATGAAAAAGATAGGGTCTAAATCGTTGTGAAAACCTGCTATCGGATAAAATATTGAGTGTTCCGACCAATAAAGGATAATAGGGACCCACTCATAGACAAGTGTCTTTCCTAGATACAATTTAACACAGAAAAGAGTAAAATTAAAATCACAAATTAGTAAAATGATATAAAAATGAATAAAAAATGAATAAAAAATGAAAAAGCGAAATATCCTATCTTTTTTACCATTTTATTCAAAAAAAGAGCGAAAAAATCATGTTGCCAAAAGCAAATCATGGCATTATAAATAACGGTTATTAAAAGTTTTTAAATTAATAATGATGTTTTGATTATAACAAAATGTCAAAAATAATTATTAATTGAGAAACTTACCATAACTAACTATTATGATAAACTCTTCTTCCTTTTTAAAGAAGAAGGAGTAGATAAAGGAGAAAATAATCATGACAAACATGACTAAAAACGCAGCTGAAAAGCAACGTTTTGGTAACCGTAAATACCGTTTAGGTGCAGCATCAGTCCTCTTAGCAGCAGTGTGTGCAGTAGGATTATCAAGTACAACAGCAGAGGGACAAGATTTTGATGTATTTCCTATTCATCAGCCATCTCATTATAATGGTTTTGGAAACGAATATGGAAATAGCTACTATCCAGTATTTATCCAGGGCCCTCAAGGAGCACCAGGTTTACAAGGTATTCAAGGGGTTTCAGGACCCGAAGGTCCTGCTGGACCAATGGGACTACAAGGTATCCCAGGTCGCGATGGTGCGGTAGGACCACAAGGCCCAGCAGGCCGTGATGGTCGTCAAGGAGAGCAAGGCCCAGCAGGCCGTGATGGACAGCAAGGTAAACAAGGTGAAAGAGGTCGCGATGGACGAGATGGTTTACAGGGTGAAAGAGGTCGCGATGGACGAGATGGTTTACAGGGTGAAAGAGGTCAAGATGGTCGCGATGGCCGTCGAGGAGAGAAAGGTGAAAGAGGTCGCGATGGTCGTCGAGGAGAAAAAGGAGAAGCAGGTCGTGACGGTCGCGACGGCACTCCAGGACAAAATGGTCGTGATGGCTTAGACGGTAAGGAAGGAAAAGCCGGTAAAAACGGTAAGAACGGAAAAAATGGTGCTCGTGGTGCTGAAGGTCGTGATGGTCAAAATGGTCGCGACGGAAAAGATGGCATGAAAGGCCAAGACGGTAAGAACGGTACCGATGGAACAGCAGGTCGTGACGGTCGAGATGGTGCAAAAGGTCGCGATGGCCAAGCTGGCCGTAATGGTCGTGATGGTGCAAAAGGTCGTGATGGAAAAGATGGTCGTAAAGGTCAAGACGGTCAACACGGAACTGACGGTGCCGATGGTCGTGCAGGTTTAGACGGTCGCCATGGTCGTGATGGTCGCGATGGTCGTAATGGTCTAGACGGTGTAGATGGTCGTGATGGCTTATCTCCGGTTGTTAAAACACAAACTCATTCTGACGGTAGCCACACCATTACCTTCTTAAACCCAGATGGAACACGTTCATCAATCAACCTACGCAACGGTAAAGACGGTGAGCCAGGAAAAGATGGCCGTGATGGAAAAGACGGTAAAGATGGCTTGCCAGGAACACCAGGCCGTGATGGCAAAGATGGTGCAGCAGGAGCACCAGGACGCAATGGTAAAGACGGTCAACCAGGAGCACCAGGACGTGACGGTCAAAATGGTCAAAATGGACAACCAGGTCGCGATGGTATGAACGGTCAAAACGGCCACAATGCGCCAGCAAACAACGGCAAAGGTAATGCAGCTGGTATGCCTGCAGCCCTTAATGCGCCAGTAGCTGTGGCAGCAGCAAATGGCCAAGGTCAAATGGCTGGTGAGCAATTACCTTCAACAGGTGACAGCGTTAACCCATTCTTCACTGCTGCAGCGCTTGCAGTATTGGCTGGTGCTGGTATGTTGGCAACTACTGTTAAAACTAAAAAAGAAGACTAATTCTTCTCCCTTTTATTTCATATAGAGCAAAAAAAGCCTCTAAGGATTATCCTTGGAGGTTTTAGTCGTTTACTGGTCAAAAGCAGCCTTGCTCTTAATGTCAGCATATTCTTCGGCCACTTCCTTAGCTAAGATCTCCTGATAGGGAGAAAGCTCAATCTCAGGGCCATATTTGTTCTTTAAAGCGGTTGTTACCAAGCGGTAGGCTAGGTTAACATTGCGCGAGAGGATAGGCCCGTGAAAGTAGGAGCCAAAGACATTTTTGTAGTGGACACCTTCAGTTTGGTCTTCCTTGTTGTTACCATTACCATAGATGACTTGTCCGAGCGGTTTTTCGTCCGCAGACAAAAAGGTCCGGCCTTGGTGGTTTTCAAAACCGTAATAGGTTTCATTAAATTCCTGATTGTGGATCTTGATGTCTCCGATATAGCGGTTTTTGTCTTGGCCTAGGGTGTAGTGGCCCATGACACCGATGCCGTTGATTAGCTCACCGTTAGCTTGGATATAGTACTGGCCTAACAATTGGAAGCCCCCGCAGATGGCTAAGATGACCTTATCTTGGTCGATAAACTGGGAGATGGCAGCTTTCTTTGCTGGTAAATCCTTAGCGACAATGCTTTGTTCGTAATCTTGACCGCCACCGAAAAAGACGATGTCGTAGTGGTCTTGGTCAAAGGTGTCGCCAATCGAGACGATATCGACGGTGACTTTGGCACCTAGTTTTTCTGCGACATACTTGAGCATGAGGACGTTGCCATTATCACCGTAGGTGTTCAGTAAGTTCCCGTAGAGGTGGGCTAGGTTAAGCTCATAGCGGTAGTCACGGTTAGTGGGAGATTGGAGTGAGGTATAGGTCATTAGTTCATCTCCTTTCTAACGAGGTCTTGTTTGGCTAAAAGCTCACGGAATTCGAGCATGGCGGTATAGGTAGCTAAGATATAAGCATGGTCAGCTTCTTGTTCTTTGATATTGTCTAAGACTTCTTGGAGGTTGGCTGTCTCGGTGATTTGGTTTTCGTCGTAGCCAGAGACCCGTAAGCGCCGCGCGATTTCGGAATGACGAACGCCGCCAGCATTAATCTCCGTGATGTCCATCTGGCTGATAAGTTCAAAATTAGCGTCCCATATCCAGGAAGTATCAATACCGTCTGCATAGTTGGCATTTAGGAGAACGGAGAGGCTAAAAGGATAGTCAGCTAGTTTAATCATCTCTAGCGCTTGGCTAGCACCGACTGGGTTTTTAATCAAGACCAGGGTACAGCTTTTTTGGCCGACGGTGAAGGTTTCTTGGCGACCAAAGACGGCTCGGCTCTTGTCAAAACCAGCTTTAATCTTTTCAGGTGAGACACCAAAATACTCGGCAACAGCCACAGCTGCTAGGGCATTATAGATGTTATAGAGACCACCGACATTAATCTTGTACTCTTGCCCGTCAATGACAAAGCCTGAGCTATGGTTGCTGAGGTCGGTCAGAGCTGTGAGTTGGTAGTCCAGTTGTGGACGTTCGAACTGGCAGTTTAGGCAGATATAATGGCCTAAGTTAGCGTAGGTATTTTCCTTGTAACGTAGGATATGTTCACAACGCGGACAGAGGATTCCTTCGGTGTTGTAGTGGGCCAATTGAGGCTGGTGAGACTGGGTGTTAAAGCCGTAATACCGCACCGGATTGACCACTTCTTTAGAAGCAAAGAGCGGGCTGTCACCATTGGCTAAGATGGTCGCTTCGGGAGCTTTTTTTGCTCCGTCAAGGATCATCTGGTAGGTGGTGTAAATCTCGCCATAGCGGTCCATCTGATCACGGAAAATGTTTGTAAACACAAAGAGGCTAGGGGTGATGTACTGGGTCACCTTTGGTAAGCTAGCTTCGTCAATTTCTAAGATGGCAATTTTTTTTCCACTTTTGGGTCTTTTGGCAGATAAAAAGGTGGAAACAATTCCAGTAATCATGTTAGCCCCACTAGGGTTGGTCAAAACTTGGCCAAAGGCTTCTTGTAAGATTCCAACGGTCAAAGCAGTGGTTAAGGTTTTGCCGTTAGTTCCTGTGACGACAACAATCTCGTAATCTTTAGCTAAGCTATCAAGAATGCTTGGATCACATTTTAAGGCTAGTTTTCCTGGGTAGGTCGATCCTCGACCCATACTTTTAAGAACGGCCTGTGCCGTTTTTCCGGCAGTAATGCCCATCATGGTTTTCATTTTCATGTTTATATTTTAACATAGAATTCACAAATTTAGATAAAGAAAATCTTCAGGAAACGTGATATAATATATATGATATCTATTTCACATAGAAAGCGAGACGTATGAGTAACCTAAGTAATATCGATGCCAAGTTTATCTTAAGTTTGTTTGATGACCCCAGAATGTTGACCATTCATCTCTTGGACATTTTCATTGTTGCCTATGCTATTTACCGTTTTATTAAGGCTCTAGCTGGCACGAAAATCATGTCCTTGGTTCAAGGGGTGCTTTTATTTATTATTGTTCGTTTTATCGCCGAGTGGATTGGCCTAACGACCATTACTTATCTGATGAACCAGGTCATCACCTATGGGGTAATTGCAGGCGTGGTTATCTTTGCGCCGGAGATACGGACTGGGTTAGAAAAGTTTGGTCGTTCGACTCAAGTTTTTCGTCCTAAAGAACTGATGAGTGGTGAAGAGCGCTTAGTAGATGCGATCGTCAAGTCAGTTGCCTACATGAGCCCTCGTAAGATTGGCGCCTTAATTGCTATCGAACAAACACAGACCTTGCAAGAGTATATCTCAACAGGGATTCCTTTGCATGCGGATATTTCTAATCAGTTACTGATTAACATTTTTATCCCTAATACCCCATTACATGACGGGGCGGTTATTATCTCAGGCGAAAAAGTAGTTTCTGCTTGTTCATATCTGCCCCTGTCAGAATCGATGTCCATCTCTAAAGAGTTTGGCACACGCCATCGGGCGGCTATTGGTCTATCTGAAAACTCAGATGCTATTACCATTGTTGTTTCAGAAGAAACAGGAGGCATTTCTGTGACCCGTAAAGGTGAGTTTCTGCATGATTTAAGCAAGTCCGATTTTGAAAAGGTCTTACATTCCTACTTAGTTAAAGAAACAAGTTCGAAAAACATCTGGTATAAGAAATGGTGGGGAGGTAAGTAAATATGAAGAAATTTTTAAATAGTCGTTTATGGCTTGGCTTAGTGTCAATCTTCTTTGCGATTGCGCTTTTTTTGACCGCAGCCTCTAGCAATGTGCGAAACACCAACAGCCAGATTTACAGCCCGATTGAAACCTATACTCACAGCCTGACAGATGTTCCCATTGATCTCAAATATGACAGCGATAAGTATTTCATAAGTGAGTATTCTTATGCGGCCCAAGTCTATCTAACCTCGACTAACCGGATTAAGCTCGACTCTGAGGTCAACAGCGATACCCGTAACTTTAAAATCGTGGCCGACCTTAGTGATAGCAAACCAGGCAAAGTCACCGTTCCATTAAGAGTGACCAACCTTCCATCTGGGGTAGCGGCAAAAGTGACCCCTGATAAGATTTCCGTGACCATCGGTAAAAAGAAAACCAAAACATTCTCAGTCAGTGGCAGTGCCGATCCAAAACAAATAAACCCTGGCTATGAAATTGCTGAAATTTCAACTAGCATCAATAAGGTCGAAGTGACTAGTGATGAGTCTAAGATTGATATGATTGATCACGTGGTGGCTAAACTCCCGGATGATGTGCGACTATCTGCTAACTATAGTGGTGAGGTTACTCTGCAGGCAGTTTCTGCTGATGGCACTGTTTTAGCAAGTTCCATTAGTCCAGCTAAAACTAATCTCAAGGTTGCTATTAAAAAGATAACTAAAGAAGTTCCTATTAGACTATCCATGGTTGGACATTTAGACAGTAGTCTCAGTGCTATTACACCGAAATTATCAAAACAAACAGCAATTATCTCTGGTCCAAGAGAAGTCTTGGATAACATTTATGAAGTCCTAGCTGAAGTCGATATTTCAGATGTCACTAAAGATGGTAATAAAACAATAGCCTTGAAGGCTGATGACGTTTCCATCGAACCCACTTCGGTGACTGTTCAGTTGACAACCAAAAAGAAATAATAGATAATATCAAAGGAAAATTGAAACGGAGGAAGCGTTTAACGCTTAAGGATAAATTATGGGTAAATATTTTGGAACAGATGGTGTCCGCGGAGAAGCTAACCTTGAGTTAACTCCCGAATTAGCCTTCAAACTAGGCCGTTTAGGTGGCTATGTACTTAGTCAACATGAAACAGAGCGTCCTAGAGTATTTGTAGCCAGAGACACACGGATTTCTGGTGAAATGCTTGAATCTGCCCTAATTGCTGGCCTCTTGTCAGTAGGGATTGAAGTTTATAAATTAGGCGTCCTAGCCACTCCCGGCGTTTCATACCTAGTCAGAACGGAAAATGCTAGCGCAGGTGTTATGATTTCAGCTAGTCACAACCCAGCGCATGATAATGGTATTAAGTTCTTTGGTAGTGACGGTTTTAAATTAGCTGATGACCAAGAACTAGAAATCGAAGCCTTGCTTGATGCTCAAGAAGATACCCTTCCTCGTCCAAGCGCGCAAGGATTGGGAACACTGGTTGACTACCCAGAAGGCCTACGCAAATATGAAAAATTCCTAGTATCAACAGGGATTGACCTAGAAGGTATGAAGGTTGCCTTAGACACAGCTAATGGTGCAGCAACGACCACAGCTCGTGATATCTTCCTTGATTTGCAAGCTGATATCATGGTGATTGGAGAAAGCCCAGACGGCCTAAACATCAATGATGGCATCGGCTCAACCCACCCAGAACAATTACAAGCCTTAGTCCTTGAAAATGGGTCAGACATTGGTTTGGCTTTTGATGGGGATAGCGACCGCTTAATAGCTGTTGACGAAAAAGGGGAGATTGTTGACGGTGATAAGATTATGTTTATCATCGGGAAGTATCTATCAGAAAAAGGTCTCCTAGCACAAAACACCATTGTAACAACAGTCATGTCAAATCTTGGTTTCCACAAAGCCTTGGACCAGCATGGTATTAATAAATCAGTCACCGCCGTTGGTGATCGTTACGTGGTTGAAGAAATGCGTCGCTCACACTACAACCTAGGTGGCGAACAATCAGGTCACGTTATCATCATGGACTATAACACAACTGGCGATGGCCAGCTAACAGCTATCCAATTGACCAAGGTCATGAAAGAAACAGGTAAAACACTGTCAGAATTAGCTGCAGAAGTAACCATCTATCCTCAAAAACTGGTCAATATTCGTGTTGAAAACAGCATGAAAAACAAGGCAATGGAAGTCCCAGCTATCGCAGCTATCATTGAACAAATGGAAGCTGAGATGGAAGGTAACGGCCGTATCTTGGTAAGACCAAGTGGAACTGAGCCACTGCTACGGGTCATGGCTGAAGCACCAACTGACGAAGCAGTTGATTATTATGTCGACACCATTGCTGATGTTGTTCGTCGTGAAATTGGAATTGCTTAATCTTAAAGTGTCGTGATTACGACACTTTTTTCATAAGGAAATCACAATAGAAAGGAGAAGTTAAAGTTGCAAGCGCAAATAGAAGAAATCCTCAGATGCTTAGATCCCAAAGCCTCTGCCTATTTTCAAACTATTATTCCCGAGTACCAAAAAGGTTATGTCGATTACATCTATCAGTCAGAAGATTATGAGGTTCAAGGGCGACGCCTTAAGTACATTAGTAAACTTTTCCAAGTTTGGCAGGATAAACCGTGGTATTACCTTATGCCTCTCAGTCAAGAGGCTGCTGAAACTATAGCCAATGATTGGCAGTATCCTAGTCCCTACGATTTTTACAATCTGACTGCTGACCCAGATGATTACGATGAGATAATCAATCCAGATCTCCGCAAGGACACTTATGTACAAGTTATCCGTAATGGGATTCTCTTTGGCTTTGCCTCTTTTGTCGTGCATGGTAAGGAACTGGCGATTGGTCTAGGTATGGCGCCTAAGTGGACTGGGCAATCCTATGGCTCTGACTTTTTAAAAGCTATTGAAGACTACGCTTTGAAAACTTACCAAGTGAAGTGCTTTGTGCTAAATGTGGCAGCTTTTAACAAGCGGGCACAGAGACTTTACAGTAAGTGTGGCTATAAAGAGGAGGGACATTTTGCTCAAAAAACCAATGGGGCTGTCTATGATTTTGTGAGAATGACTAAGTCGGCTACGGATAGTGCGACAACTAAGAAGTAATTTTAGTCTCGTGACCTAGCTGGGAAAAGTGGTATAATAATGCTATGAAGAAAAAACCAAGTTCGGCTTATGTGCATATCCCTTTTTGTACGCAAATCTGTTATTATTGTGACTTTTCTAAAGTCTTTATCAAAAACCAGCCTGTTGATGCCTATCTGCAGGCTCTTATTGCTGAGTTTCGCTCCTATGAGATTAGCCAGCTAAAAACCCTTTATATAGGCGGAGGAACTCCGACAGCTATTAATGCTCAACAACTGGACTATCTCTTGACAGAATTAACTCGTAATCTTGATGTAGCCAGCTTGGAAGAATTCACCATTGAAGCTAACCCAGGGGACCTTGATGCCGAGAAAATTGCCGTCTTGCAGGCATCGGCTGTCAACCGTGTATCCCTAGGTGTTCAGACCTTCAATGATAAGCATCTCAAACAGATTGGCCGAAGCCATAATGAAGCACAGATTTATGAGACTATTAACAGTCTAAAAGCAGCTGGCTTCAGTAATATTTCTATTGACCTGATTTATGCCTTACCTGGGCAAACACTTGAACAAGTCAAAGAAAATGTGGCCAAGGCGATTGCTCTAGATATTCCCCATTTAAGCTTATACAGTTTGATTTTAGAACATCATACCGTTTTTATGAACAAGATGCGACGAGGTAAACTAAACCTACCAACGGAGGACCTCGAGGCTGAAATGTTTGAGTACATTATCCAAGAAATGGAAGCTCATGGTTTTGAACACTATGAAATTTCTAATTTTGGGAAACCAGGTTACTACAGTCAGCATAATCTCATGTACTGGAATAATGACCACTACTATGGTTGTGGGGCCGGAGCCTCTGGTTATCTAGACGGGATTAGATACCGTAATCGAGTACCTATCCAACACTATCTAAAGGCCGTTCAAGAAGGCAATGCCCGTCTGACAGAAGAAGTATTGACCCTTGAGGAGATGATGGAAGAAGAACTCTTTTTAGGCTTACGGAAGAAATTTGGTGTCTCCATTGCTCAATTTGAAGCCAAATTTCCCTATTCTTTTAAAGAAAGGTATGGTCAGATAGTTGAGGAACTGGTAGCACAAGGCTTATTAGTTGATGACCCGCAAAGAGTGCGCATGACCAAACGAGGCCTCTTCTTAGGAGACTCGGTAGCAGAAAAATTTATCTTGAAATAGGAGAATTAACATGGGATTACCCTACAAAGAAAGCTTTACCATGCCCTTTGACTTATGTGATGTTAAACATGATGCCAAACTACCTTTATTACTAGCCTATTGTCTGACGGTTTCAGGCCGCCAATCACAGGCCTTAGGCCGTAGTGATGCTTATCTATTAGAACAGTTTAAGCTAGTTTGGATTATCACTGATTACGAAGTTAAGATTAGGCGCTTACCACTTTTTAATGAAACAATTACCATTCAAACAGAAGCCCTGTCTTATAATAAATTATTCTGTTATCGTCAGTTTGATATCTATGATCAAGAGGGCAACCAACTTGTTGATATTTTGACCTACTTTGCTTTGATGGACCCAGAGACCCGTAAGGTAGCCCCTATTCCTAAAGAAGTCGTTGCTCCTTATCAAACAGATTTTGTCAAGAAAATCAGGCGTGCTTTTAAAGCACAACCTCTAGAAAATCCCCAGTCAAAAGACTACCATGTCCGTTATTTTGATATCGATATGAATGGCCATGTCAATAATAGTAAATATCTGGATTGGATTTATGACAGCTTGGGATATGACTTTCTCAGACATCATAATCCTGTCAGCCTGCGCCTCAAATATATCAGAGAAGTGGCTCCGGGTGGCCAGATTAGGTCACTCTATGTGAAAGAGGATTTAACCACACGACATGAAATCGTCTCAGATGGCCAAGTAAATGCGCAAGCTATTATTGAATGGCAAAAGATTGAAAAATAAGGAAGAAAAAGTGAGCTATAAAGGCTATTTAATCGACTTAGATGGAACTATCTATAAAGGAAAGGAGAGAATTCCAGCTGGGGAAGACTTTATTAAACGTTTGCAGCAAAAAGGGATTCCCTATTTACTAGTCACTAATAATACCACAAGAAGACCAGAAACGGTTCAAGCTATGCTAGCTGAACAGTTTCATGTCGAGACGAGTTTAGAGACGATTTATACAGCTACAATGGCGACTGTCGACTATATGGATGACATGAAGCGTGGCAAGACAGCTTATGTCATTGGCGAGGCGGGTTTGAAAACGGCCATTACAGAGGCTGGTTATCAAGAAGATACAGAAAATCCAGCCTATGTCGTTGTTGGTTTGGATTCACAAGTGACCTATGATATGCTGGCGACGGCGACCTTAGCTATTGCTAAAGGTGCCCTCTTTATTGGAACTAATCCTGATTTGAATATTCCAACCGAAAGAGGACTGATGCCGGGAGCCGGCTCTCTAGTTGCACTGTTAGAAGCAGCAACCCGTGTTAAACCAGTCTTTATCGGGAAACCCAATGCTATTATTATGAACAAGGCCTTAGCTATTTTAGGAGTTGAGCGTTCAGAAGCTCTCATGGTAGGAGATAATTATTTAACAGACATAATGGCTGGTATTCAAAACGATATTGCAACCTTATTAGTGACAACTGGCTTTACAAAGCCTGAAGAAGTGGCAAGTTTGGCTATTCAACCTAATTATGTTGTCGCTAGTTTAGATGAATGGGAAGTTTGATGAAAGAAAAATTTAGTTTAGTAAGTACTTTTATATGGCTATTGTCAGCTTCTGTTCTCGTAACGATTTACCTAGCCTGGTTAGCTTATCCACTAGAAGTGGATTATTTAAAGATTAGTCAAGCAGTCTATATGACAAAAAAGTCAATTCTTTACAACTTTAATGGATTAATGCAATACCTGACCAACCCTTTGGTCAAGGAATTGCATTTTGCTAGCTTCACCGCCTCAAAAGCTGGCCTAGCCCATTTCGCTGATGTCAAAGGACTATTTCAAATAGCACAAGCTCTATTTCTTCTTACTAGTATTCCTGCTTTGCTATTTCTTAGTCAAACCATTAAACATAAAAGCTTAGGGCTCTTTCGTCAGTATCTGCTAATGGCCATTTTGCTTCCCTTTGCTATTGCTATTATGGCAGTCCTTTTTGGTTTTGATCAATTTTTTATTTTCTTCCATAAACTCCTCTTTGCAGGCAAAGATAACTGGGTATTTGACCCCTTAACAGATCCTATTATTTGGATTCTGCCCGAAACCTTTTTTATGCACTGTTTCATCCTCTTTCTTACTACCTATGAAGTATTCCT
This sequence comes from Streptococcus porcinus, assembly GCF_901542335.1. Lineage (NCBI taxonomy): Bacteria > Bacillati > Bacillota > Bacilli > Lactobacillales > Streptococcaceae > Streptococcus > Streptococcus porcinus. The sequence continues at coordinate 704,661 of NZ_LR594036.1, forward strand.
CCTAGGCCTTTACTGGGTGAGTAGAAGAAGGGTACCTACAAACAGAAAACAAGCATTTTAACGTGCTTGTTTTTTATGTATATCAGGAGAAAACTGTTAAATCGAGGAGCAAGCACAAAAAAAGCACCGAATCGGTGCACACTTTTACAAGTTGTTGACGGATAAACCTTATTTTAACTTGTTGCTATGTTATTTTGAATGATTCCAATACAAGTGTTCTGTTATTACCATCAATGGCGAATTTATTCTTTTTGTATGCAAACCCTTACATTTTTGCTATAATGAGAGAAAATAAGAGGAGACTGTTAATGGAGAAAACATTTTTTATGATAAAACCTGACGGTGTTCAACGTGGACTAGTTGGTCAGATTTTAACACGTATTGAGAGACGTGGCTTTAGACTAGAGCAACTGCAGATGATAAAACCAAGTCGTGAGCTTTTGGATAGTCATTATCAGCATCTAAGGGGTAAAGCTTTTTATCCTTCTTTACTTGACTACATGATGAGTGGTCCTCTTTTAATTGGAATACTTTCAGGCAGTGATGTTATAGCATCATGGCGTGCGATGATGGGAGAAACCAATCCCAAAAATGCCTTACCAGGAACCATTCGTGGAGATTTGGCTCAGACTCCGGAAGCTAATGGTCCTATGATGAATTGTGTTCACGGTTCTGATTCGCAAGATTCTGCTTTGCGGGAGATAGAACTTTGGTTTGGTGGAGTAATTGAAGACAGCAAATAAAACGATAGATGAATGCTATCGTTTTCGCATTTATAAAACTATCTTACTTACTTAGTTTTTTGGTAATAATTTTTCTTCGAAAGCCTTGCGGTCTAGGTAAGCTTCCTCCTTTGTCTGACGTGTTGGTCCATGATAGTGGTTGCCTTTAACACACATACGGGCAAGATAGCCTTTTCCATGTTTGTAGACTCCTTTATAGCCACTAGTATTATTTTTATTGTATCGGTTGTCAAACATGTCCAACTCTACTCCGTCAGTTAGCTGTTTTTTAGCATTTAAGGAGCTTAAATCAGTCATGCGTGTGTCTCGGTGAAGACATCCGCATGATTTTGTTTTTCCTCTTGTTAATAATGAGGTATAGGATTCTATGATTTTCCCACAATCACAACGGCAAAGATAGACAAATTCCTTATTGCCAGCTTTCTTTTCGGTTTTCTTAATAACTTTTAGTCGACCGAACCTCTCTCCACTGAGGTTTAGTTTTTTCATAAATGTAATTATATCAGAATAATTAAGAAATATTTTGCATCTCCTGTAACAGTCAGCTTACAAAGTGATAGCAGTTTGATTAAAAAATTCTTAAAAATCAGAATTTGCAATGTTTATTTCAATTCCTTTGATTCTTCATTCTTATAGCAGTCTTTACACTTTTTTGCTATAATAAGGGATAATGAAAAATGTGTATAGGAATTGAAATAAAAAATGAATAGTCAAGAATTGAAACAGCGACAAGCAAAAATCAGAAATTTTTCGATTATTGCTCATATTGATCACGGGAAGTCGACCTTAGCCGATCGTATCTTAGAAAAGACGGAAACAGTCTCTTCACGGGAAATGCAAGCCCAACTTTTAGATTCTATGGATCTTGAGAGGGAACGTGGGATAACTATTAAGCTTAATGCTATTGAATTAAACTATATTGCTAAAGATGGTGAAACTTATATCTTGCACTTAATTGACACCCCAGGCCATGTAGATTTTACCTATGAAGTATCACGTTCTCTTGCTGCATGTGAAGGGGCAGTTTTGGTCGTTGATGCTGCGCAAGGAATTGAAGCTCAGACCTTAGCTAATGTTTATTTGGCTTTAGATAATGATCTTGAAATTTTACCAGTTATTAATAAGATTGATTTACCAGCTGCTGATCCAGAACGCGTCCGTCAAGAAGTGGAAGATGTGATTGGCTTAGACGCCTCTGAAGCAGTTTTAGCGTCTGCTAAGGCTGGGATAGGAATTGAGGAAATCTTAGAACAAATTGTTGAAAAGGTTCCAGCGCCGACTGGCGATGTGGATGCCCCCTTGCAGGCCTTAATCTTTGATTCAGCTTATGATGCCTACCGTGGGGTTATTCTACAGGTTCGGATTATTAATGGTGTGGTTAAACCAGGTGATAAGATTCAGTTGATGTCGAATGGTAAAACCTTTGATGTTACTGAGGTCGGGATTTTTACCCCAAAAACGGTAGGTCGGCAATTCTTAGCAACAGGAGATGTTGGTTATATTGCGGCCTCCATCAAGACAGTGGCAGATACCCGTGTAGGTGATACGGTAACGCTTGCTAACAATCCTGCTGCTGAACCTCTGCATGGCTATAAACAAATGAACCCAATGGTTTTTGCTGGTCTCTATCCAATTGAGTCCAACAAATACAATGATCTCCGCGAAGCTTTGGAAAAGTTGCAGTTAAATGATGCTAGCTTACAGTTTGAACCAGAAACGTCGCAAGCTTTAGGTTTTGGCTTTCGTTGTGGTTTCTTGGGGCTTCTTCATATGGACGTCATTCAAGAGCGTTTGGAGCGTGAGTTCAATATTGATTTGATTATGACTGCGCCTTCTGTGGTTTACCATATCAATACCACAGATGGCGATATGATTGCAGTTTCAAATCCGTCTGAGTTCCCAGACCCAACCAAGGTTGAAAGTATTGAGGAGCCTTACGTTAAGGCGCAAATCATGGTTCCTCAGGACTTTGTCGGGGCCGTTATGGAATTAGCCCAAAGGAAGCGCGGTGATTTTGTTACCATGGATTATATTGATGATAACCGCGTTAATGTCATTTACCAGATTCCTCTGGCAGAAATTGTTTTTGACTTCTTTGATAAGCTGAAATCATCAACTCGAGGCTATGCCAGCTTTGATTATGAGATTTCCGAATATCGTAAATCACAGTTGGTTAAGATGGATATCTTACTCAATGCTGAAAAAGTTGATGCTTTAAGTTTTATCGTCCATCGAGAATTTGCCTATGAACGCGGGAAACTTATTGTTGAAAAATTAAAAAAGATCATTCCCCGTCAACAATTTGAAGTTCCAATTCAAGCAGCTATTGGCCAAAAAATCGTCGCTCGTTCTGATATCAAGGCTTTACGTAAAAATGTTTTGGCTAAGTGTTATGGTGGCGATGTTTCCCGTAAACGGAAGCTCTTAGAAAAACAAAAAGCTGGTAAAAAACGGATGAAAGCAATCGGATCGGTAGAAGTTCCACAAGAAGCTTTCTTAAGCGTTCTATCAATGGATGACGATAGTAAAAAATAAGAACTCACTGCAAAGTGGGTTTTTATTTTTAATGCTTTTATGAGGTAGCGAGAGTGTGACGAAATAAAAAAGATTTACAGAAAGTTTTTCTTGAAGGCAATAGAAAGAGAATTTGTTACAATAATAAAAAAGTCAATTGTAGTAAGGAGATTAGTTATGGAAGAAAAAGAAGTTTTGCGCAAGCGCATTGGTGATCTGGCCTATCAGGTGACCCAAGAAGCAGTCACAGAGCCAGCTTTTACAGGTAAGTATGATAATTTTTTTGAAAAGGGGATTTACGTTGATGTGGTTAGTGGAGAGGTCCTATTCTCGTCTCTTGATAAATACCAGTCAGGGTGTGGTTGGCCAGCATTTAGCAAGCCAGTGGAGAATAGGCTGGTCACGAATCACGATGATTCTTCCTTTGGCATGCATCGGGTTGAGGTGCGTAGCCGCAAGGCCCAGTCTCATCTGGGACATGTCTTTAATGATGGGCCCAAGGAAAGGGGAGGTTTGCGCTACTGCATCAATTCAGCAGCTCTTCGCTTTATTCCTTATGATCAGATGGAAGCAGAAGGCTACGCCCAATACCTAGATCTCTTTCCAAATGAGGAGCAAGAAAACAGATGAAGGCCAATCAAGAGAGCATTCTTGCCCAAACGGCAGAATGGGTTAAAGCAAAACTTGCTGACGAGACTAGTGGTCATGACTGGTGGCACATTGTACGCGTGGTCAACACTACTAAAACCATGGCTGAGATTGAAGGGGCAGATCTTTTTATTTGTCAAATGGCTGCGCTGTTACATGATATAGCTGATGAGAAGCTCAATGTCGACCCAAAAGCAGCAGACCAAGAAGTTGTAGACTTTTTACAGTCTAAAGCTCTTAGTGCAGATGAGATTGCGGATATTTTATACATTACACGACATATCTCTTTCAAGGCGGGCAAGGGTCAAAAATTGACATCTCTCTCGGCTAGAATTGTCCAAGATGCAGACCGACTGGATGCCATCGGTGCCATAGGTATTGCGCGTTGCATGGCCTATTCTGGTCATAAAGGAAGACTGATACACGATCCAGAAAGACAAGCTCGTACTAACCTAACAGTGGAGCAATACCGCAATGGTCAAGACACGGCTATTATGCACTTTTATGAAAAATTATTACTGCTCAAAGATGATATGAATACGGACTTTGGCCGTCAATTAGCCCAGCAAAGGCATCAGTTTCTAGAGTTATACTTAGAAGAATTTTATGCTGAGTGGGATGGGCTGCGCTAGCCACTTAGAAAGGACAGTAATGATACGTTTAGCAGAAAGAAGAGACTTATCAGGCATTGAGAAACTTTTACGTGAGATTTCACAGGTTCACCATGAGATTCGGCCAGACTTGTTTAAGCCGGCCTCCCAAAAATTTAGTCTGGAAGTTTTGGTAGAGCTTTTAGGAAATCCTCAAAAACCGATTTTTGTTTATGAAGAAGAGGGAAAGGTACTTGGTCATCTCTTTTTAGAATTTAAAGTTTCTGACAATAGTGTACGCTATCCGAGGAAATCACTTTACATTGAAGATTTGTGTCTTGCACAAGAAGTTCGCCATCAAGGGATAGGTCAAAAATTGTTACAGTTTGCAGAAAAATATGGTCGTGAGCATGGTGCTTATAATGTCACCTTGAATGTTTGGCATGCCAATCAGAATGCTTATCATTTTTATGATAAAGCGGGCTTTACACCTCAGCAAATTCAGATGGAAAAAATTCTCTAAAGTAGCAGTTGATTTCCTGTCTTTTGAATAGAATGGACGTTAGGATAGAAAGAAGGTGAAGTATTGCCTATATTGAAGGATTATATTATCAAACAGTCTAAAAGATCATTTAAAAGTTTACCTTTAAATGAGTTGGATATTATTGCCATTAATGAAATTGGTTACCTTTCTTTTGATGATTTGGCAGCAATTAGCATTGATGAGAAGACTGAGGTGAAAATTAAAGACATCAAAAAAGATAGCCCTATCGATTGCCAAAAAACCATTTATAATTATTTGATTACGAAGGAGAGGTTGGAATTGTTTGAGGCAATCCAAGCTTCTCAGCGTTTTCAAGATTTGACCTTATCCCATTACGTTAATGAGGTGGATAGCGAATTTGAAAAACAATTTGCTGCTATGGTTTTCACTATAGCGAGTATTAATCATGTTCAGATTGTTTTTAGAGGAACAGATGATAGCTTGATTGGCTGGAAAGAAGATTTCAAACTGACTTATATGTCGGAGATACCAGCTCAACGCTCAGCCATTTCCTATCTTAGATCCTATATTGAACAACACCCTTCTCAGCAGGTTCTGGTAACGGGTCATTCAAAGGGAGGCAATCTAGCTCTGTATGCTTCTTGTTTTCTCTTACCGCGTTTGCAAGAAAAAATCAAAAAAGTATACGCTTTAGATTCACCAGGCTTAACCGAGGAACTTTTACAGAGGAACTCCTATAAAGCTATACGTGATCGGCTAGTTCTAATAAGGCCCCAAGAGTCCGTAGTTGGGGTTATGCTCTATTGCGATGTCAAACCTAAGGTCGTTAAAAGTTCAGCTTATGGTGTTTTGCAACATAAAACTTGTAATTGGCAGGTCGATTTAGAGGGTAAGTTGCTGACAGTACCAAGGCAAACAGAATTAAGTCTCAGTTTGGAGAAAACTTTTAAAGATTGGACGCAGCAATTGTCAAAACACGATTTAAAATTGGTATGTGATAGTTTTTTTGACACGCTCATTTCTAGTGGCATCACGAGCTTAAATGCTTTTTCCTTTGATGAAAAATCCTTTCTTACTTTCTTTAACGTTATTAGTTCTCTGCAATCTATTGATCAAGCAAAAAAGATTATCATGCTGAGATCCATCCGTCAACTTATCCATGACTATACTGGCTATCGGAAACGAGCAGTGACAGAAAAAATTGAAGCACGTATCAGTCAGTTATTAAAAAAAGGAACAAAAATAAAGCTTTTGTAAGGGGCATACAGGGGCTTTTTTGCTTCTACGCTTTCTGCTTGACCTGCCTCCCAGGGTTAGTGCTATAATAGGGGAAAGAACGGAGGCAATAGGATGATCGAAACTTTTAAAATGAGTGATGGCAATCGTATTCCAAGTGTGGGGGTTGGAACATGGCTGATAAGTGATGAAAAGGCAGAAGTCCTTGTATCGCAAGCTCTGAAACTGGGATATCGTCATATTGATACTGCTCAAGCTTATGGTAATGAAGTTGGTGTCGGGAAGGGGCTCTTTTTATCAGGTCTTCCCCGAGAAGAGATATTTGTTACTTCTAAAGTGGCTGCTGAGCTGAAAAGCTATCAGGCCGTCGCTGCATCTATTGATGACTCCTTGAATAAACTGGGACTTAATGATATTGATTTAATGCTTATCCATAGCCCACAACCTTGGAAGGAGTGGAGGGATAAAGAGAAAAATTTTGATCAGGGTAATCTAGAAGCTTGGCGAGCTTTGGAAGATGCTCAAAAGGCGGGAAAAGTTAAATCCATCGGTCTCTCAAATTTTTTAAGGGCAGATATTGAAAATATTTTGGAAAATAGTCAGGTAAAACCAGCGGTTAACCAGATTTTAAGTCATATCGGGAATGTTCCATTTGATTTAATGGAATATTGTGAAAGCCAAGAGATTCTTTTAGAAGCCTATTCGCCAATCGCTCACGGCCAGGTTTTGAAGGATAAGACCGTCCAAGAATTGGCAGTTAAATATGCTGTCTCGCCAGCTTCTTTATGTCTTAAATATGTTAATCAACTTGGCATGGTTGCCTTACCCAAAACTGAAAATCCGGAGCATCTCTTGAGTAATATGAAACTTGATTTTAATATTTCACGACATGATATGGCTTTACTGAACAAGATTCGATTTACTGATTACGGAAGATATTCAACTTTTCCAGTTTTCAGTGGCAAATAAATAAGAAATGAAGATGAAGGAACTGCACCTCACTATTGCGGTGCTGTTCCGAATTCTTTATTTCTTTTTATTTTTCCCCTTTTTAGAGTTTCATCTAAGGAAGGGAAAAGATGTAACTAATAGGGAAGGAAGATACATAGCAAAAGTAAAATTAGTAAATAGGTAGATCTAGTTTCTATGGTTGTTGCTAAAAGAATTGACTTTGATTACAAAGTTATTGGGAAATTACCATCTCAGATTTCAATTGAAACAAGAGGTAGAGTGCTACAGGCTATCGCCACATATGGACTTTTACAGGAGGAATTTATCATAAGGGGAATGGTAGTAGTCACCAGAAATAGACAAGGTCTGTGGAATTAGGTTTCAGAAATAAAGACTATTTTAAAAAATTCTGAAATATTATTTTAAGTGAGTGTTTTCTCTTGACTTGGAGTTTACTCTAAGGTTTATAATGAAAGAAAGAGAAATGAGGTAATGTAGTATGAAAGCAGCAACGTTTATTGAACCAGGTAAGATGGTTATTACTGAACGTGAGAAACCATGTATTGAAGCAGGTAGTGATGCTATTATTAAAATTGTCAGAGCTTGTGTGTGTGGCTCGGATTTATGGTGGTATCGGGGTATTTCAGCTCGTGAATCTGGGACTTATGCAGGCCATGAGGCTATCGGGATTGTAGAAGAAGTCGGCTCAGAGGTTACAACTGTTGCTATTGGTGATTTTGTCGTTGTTCCGTTCACTCATGGCTGTGGCCGGTGTGCTGCTTGTAAAGCTGGCTTTGATGGCAATTGTACTAATCACGTACCTGGGAAAAATACTGGTTACCAGGCAGAATATCTTCGCTATACGAATGCTGATTGGGCTTTGGTTAAAATTCCTGGCCAGCCCTCAGACTATTCTGAAGAGCAACTCAATTCCTTATTAACTTTATCAGATGTCATGGCTACAGGTTACCATGCAGCAGTAACAGCAGAGGTTAAAAAAGGGGACACTGTGGTCGTTATGGGTGATGGTGCTGTTGGACTCTGTGGTGTTATTGCCACCAAGCTTTTAGGGGCAAAGCAAATCATCGTTATGAGTCGCCATAAAGATCGGCAAGCTTTGGCTTTAGAGTTTGGTGCTACTGATATTATTGCTGAACGTGGTGATGAAGCTGTAGAAAAACTTATGGCACTCACAAATGGTGAAGGTGCAGATGCTATTTTGGAATGTGTTGGCACAGAATTATCAATTGAGACAGCCATAAAACTAGGGCGTCCAGGGGCCATTATTGGTCGTGTCGGCGTTCCACAAAAAGAAGTGATGAATACCAACGAGCTCTTTTGGAAGAATATTGGTTTACGTGGTGGCATAGCTTCTGTAACAACATTTGATAAAGAAATCCTACTACAAGCTGTTTTATCAGGAGAGATTAACCCTGGTAAAGTTTTTACTAAAAGCTTTTCATTAGATGATATTCAAGCTGCCTACGATGCCATGGATAAACGTGAGGCTATTAAGTCACTGCTTATTGTTAATCAGTAAGGGAGGTCACTATGCATATCAAAAAAGTGAGTGAGCTCACAGGTGTTTCAGCTGATACCATTCGATATTATGAACGAATTGGACTTATTCCAATAATAAGGCGTAGTGAGTCTGGCATTCGGAACTTTTCCGAACATGATGTCAATGTCTTAGAGTTTGTTCGATTCTTTCGAGGTGCAGGGGTTTCTGTTGAATGTTTAATTGATTATATTAGTTTGGTAGAGCAAGGTGATGCTACAATTAAAGCACGACTCAGTATTTTACAAGAGGAAAAAGAGGGTTTAGAAGGTCGCATAGACACTTTGCAAAAGGCTTTGAAACGACTTAATCATAAAATTGAAAACTATCATAATAAGGTAGTTCCACGGGAACACGAATTGTTTGATAAGGATGAAAGCGAGGAATAGCGATGTGTGAAGAAGTGAAAAATGGACTCTTTGCTATAGGCGAAGAAAATCCTTTTGGACAGTTTTTATTGGGCAATCTTTTCTCAATACATTGGCAAAATCTCCTGATGGAAAAGTATCAGTAGGGAATGTGACTTTTGAGCCTGGATGCCGTAATAATTGGCATGTTCATCTAGATGGGTTCCAAATTCTACTAGTAACAGCAGGTCAAGGCTGGTATCAAGAAGAAGGTAAGGAAGCACGCGCTTTGAAAGGGGGAGATGTTGTGGTCACTGATAAAGGAATTAAGCACTGGCATGGTGCAAGTAAAGATTCTTGGTTCTCACACATTGCTATTACCTCAGGTGCCAGTGAATTTTATGAAGCAGTAACAGATCAGCAGTACCAGAGTGTTGAACACTAGAAAGGAGGTCTCCAATGGTGGAAAAAGTGACAGCAGGTCGCGAGATTTTGGGCGAATTTGCTCCTACATTTGCAGAATGTAATGATGATATCTTATTTGGCAAAATCTGGTCGCGTGAAGCAGAACTATCAGCTAAAATCCGTTCGATAGTAACAGTATCAGCTCTTATTTCGGGTGGTAACTTGGAACAGTTAGATCATCACTTACAACGTGCCAAAGACAACGGCGTTACCAAAGAAGAAATGTCAGAGATAATAACTCATATTGCTTTTTATGTTGGTTGGCCAAAAGCTTGGTCTGCTTTTAACCGTGCTAAAGTTATTTGGTCAGAAACATAGCATTTAGAGGTCGTTATCACATCTTTTTGAAGGAGGTTTATAGTGGAGTATATTAAATTAGGACAAACAGGTTTAGAAGTATCAAAACTGTGTTTAGGCTGTATGAGTTTTGGAGATGCTAGTAAAGGCTTTCATTCAGGATGGTTATTAGATGAAGAAGCCAGTCGCAAGATTATCAAGAAGGCCTTGGATATGGGCATCAATTTCTTTGATACGGCAAACACTTACGCTGCAGGAACGAGTGAAGAATATTTGGGACGTGCTATTAGAGATTTTGCTGATCGTGAGGAGATTATTATTGCGACAAAACTCTTCTTCGGTGATGGTCAACATGAAGGGCGCAATACCAAGGGTTTGTCTCGTAAAGCCATTTTTAATCAGGTCAATGCTAGTCTCAAACGTTTAGGTACAGATTATATTGATTTACTCTACATCCATCGTTGGGATTATACTACACCTATTGAGGAGACCATGTCGGCCTTGAATGATTTAGTGAGGACTGGGAAAGTTCATTATCTGGGGGCATCGGCTATGTATGCTTGGCAATTCCAAAAAGCCCAAAATATAGCTGAAAAAAATGGCTGGACCAAGTTCTCCGTGATGCAGAATCATTACAATATGCTATATCGTGAAGATGAGCGTGAGATGATACCTTATTGTCAAGATTCAGGTGTAGCCTTGGTTCCTTATAGTCCTCTAGCAGCTGGCCGTGTCGTTCGTGATTGGGATGCGGAGACAGCTAGGAGTAAAACAGATCAGACGGCTATGTCAAAATATGATAAGACACAAGAGCAAGATAAAGAAATCGTGAAGCGGGTTGCCCAAGTGGCTGATGCGCGTGGGGTTAGTCGAGCTCAGGTTGCCTTAGCATGGCTCTGGCAAAAAGGTATTCACTCCCCAATCGTTGGTGTAACGAAAGAAAAATATTTGGATGATTTCATGGGCGCCTTTAACTTAGTATTGACACCAGAGGAAGTAGAGCTTTTGGATGAGAAATACTTACCTCATAAAATTGTCGGCGCCATCTAATAATCACTAGTCTTGCAGATCTGCAAGACTTTTTTTACATTTTACAATCTTTAGTAAAAGTTTTATAATAGTCTGCAGAAAAGGAGGCTCTATGTTATCAATCCAAAAGAAGATTCCAGGTATTCTCATCTGTTTGGCGATTGCTGTTCCGGCTTGGATCTTAGGTCAAGTTCTGCCTATTATTGGTGGTCCTGTTTTTGGGATTTTGTTAGGTATGTTTCTAGCTTTCTTTTACCACAATCGTGAGAAAGGACAAGTTGGGATAGCCTTTACCTCCAAATATATTTTACAAATAGCGGTGGTTCTTTTAGGTTTTGGACTTAATTTGACACAAGTTGTGAAAGTTGGTCTTTCTTCTTTACCTATTATTATTTCAACTATCGTGACAGCATTACTTGTTGCTTTTTTCTTACAAAAAGCTTTAAAGATCGATGTCCATACAGCAACTTTGGTTGGGGTTGGTTCATCTATTTGTGGTGGTTCAGCTATTGCTGCAACAGCACCAGTGATTGGTGCTAAAGATGATGAGATTGCAAAGGCTATCTCTGTTATTTTTCTTTTTAACATCATTGCTGCTTTGCTCTTTCCGAGTTTAGGGCAACTGATAGGCTTGTCCAATCATGGCTTTGCGCTCTTTGCTGGTACAGCTGTTAATGATACATCGTCAGTTACAGCAACTGCAGCTTCATGGGATGCTTTGCACCAGGCTAATACTTTAGATGAAGCAACCATTGTTAAATTAACGCGGACATTAGCTATAATTCCTATCACTCTAGGCTTAGCTTCCTATAATCTTAGAAAAGAGAAACACTCACAGGCTCAGAAGAATTTTAGTTGGAAAAAAGCATTTCCAACCTTTGTTCTCTTCTTTTTAATTGCTTCGTTAATTACAACTCTGGTATCAGCTTTGGGTATTCATCTAGTTTTATTTGAAGGCCTAAAAACACTCTCAAAATTTTTCATTGTCATGGCTATGGTAGCTATTGGTCTCAATACTAATTTGGTTAAATTAGTTAAAAGTGGTGGGAAAGCTATTACCTTGGGGGCTATCTGTTGGATTGCTATTACTATTGTGAGCCTTCTTATGCAGATTTTATTGGGAGTTTGGTAGTTCAAACTAGTCATTGAAAAATGGCTGATTTTTTAGATATACTCTTATTTGGTGAGCTCATGCCAAGACTTGCAGGAGCTATGAACTTTTGATAGTCTATTAATGTATAGAAAGATTTTATATGAAGGAGGTGGGTCTGATGGCTGTCCTTAAGAAGGTAGTCTTTTTTAGTTTAGAAGTCATTGTCTTTACTGTTTTTATCTTTAACGTAGCAACGTTGTTTCCCATTCCTTACCTTGGCTCCATTGCTAACCATTACACGGTCCCTTATGTTCGAGTCTGGCTTCCTCTCTTATTTATCTTATGTTTCATTAGTCTGTATGTTTCACTAACCCATAAGAAGAGTAAGTGGCCCCTTTTTAATGCCATTATTGCTTCCTTGAGTTTAATCATGGGCATTTATATTATCATCATGATTCAGACCCATGTTAATCAGCTGGGTGGTGGCATTTCTTTTTTAAAATCCTATCAGATAGAAGATACTTCAGGTATTTCCGTGGATGTTAAGACTTACAGTAGCTCGGAATTGGGAGATGTTAAACTAAACGTCTACTACAAGGAAAATAATGTAAAAAATAAGCCAGTTCTTGTCTATATCCATGGCGGAGGCTGGATTGCAGGGCACCGTTCTTCTCATTCTTACTATTGGAAAAGTTTTGCCAAAGACAATTACGTAGTGGTCAGTTTAGACTATGATCTTTCTAATAAACATCGGCACCTATCTGATAGTACAGAAAAGCAACTAACTAAAGGCTTTGCTTGGATTGCTAACAATATTGAAAATTATGGTGGTTCCACTGAACGTTTATATACGACGGGAGTTTCAGCTGGTGGTAATTTGGCTCTAGAGCTCTCTTATAAAATTAATAGTGGCGTCTACAAATGGGCAGATGGCACTAGATTGCCTAAGATATCAGCGGTAGCCGTTTCTTATCCTGTGGCTAGTCCAAAAGCTTTTTACGAGAATAGTGACCTGGTTAAGGGAGATATCGCCAAGTATATGGTTGTGTCTTATTTAGGGGGGCGTCCAGACCAGTTGCCAAAAAAATATGCTCAACTGACGCCCAAAAATGCTATTTCGCCTCAAAGTCCACCAACCTTGTTAATGGCAGGACAGCGTGATACCTTGGTTCCTCAGGAACCCACTTACCATTTAGCCGAAGTTTTGACAGAAAAGAAGATTCCAAATAAACTAGTTATCATTCCTTTTACAAATCATGCCTATGATCGGATTGATGGGAACTTGGGGAGTCAGGCTTATTTAAACTTAAGTAAAGATTGGTTTAAAACGTATCCTGAAAAGGCAGGTGACCATAAGCACTAAACTATTTTCTAACAGTCAATTATGTTAAAATGAAACTATAAACAAGGCCACTTATCAGTATCAAAAAGGAGATTTTGTGAGAAAATATTTACAAGAATTTGAAAAAGAAGTTTCAGACTATTTAGAGATGATTTTATCCTTCATCTTGATGCTTGCTATGGTTTTTTTTGCCTTTTCGCTTTTGAAAGATATGACGGGTTTTATGTCAAGTAGCGTAGATGATTTAGAATTATTTGATCTAGTCCTAGCGAGAGCAATGGCCCTAGCAGTTGGTATCGAGTTGATAAAGATGATTTCAAATCCTAGCCCTCAAACGGTGATTGAGGTACTTTTATTTGCCTTGACTCGTCAGATAATTGTTGACCATCCTAGTATGTTGAATTTTCTGTATGGTATCATAGCAGTAGCTGTTTTGTTTGCTATTCGCAGGTATCTTTTTGTCAGAATGGATAATGCAGCACATATGATTGTTCGCGGTAGTTATAAACTGAAGATGATTAATATCTTGGCACGGACTAACATTCCAGGTGAAAAAGAGGATACTCTTTGTAGTTTTATGTCTCGCAAGCTAGAGGCTGATGATAAGACCATTTCCGTCGGTGCTATTGTCTATTTAGACAACCTAGCCTTGAGAGTTGACAAAATGCATGGCAATACCATAAGCCGAGTTGAAATTATTAAATATCATTCATAATAAGAAGTAGCTTAGTTGAACTGGGCTACTTTTTTGTTGGACACTAAAGATATAGAAGTCTTGCTGGTTGAAGCTCTACTTTTTCTGAAAATTAACCAGAAAAATCGTAAATCTTTTAAAAGTTAGGTGAACTAGATATCAAACTATTAATCGTGAGTAATAACATAACTACTTTAGGAGGAGTCGTTTATGAAAGAAAAATTGAATCACTTACAACCCTATACTATTTCGTTGTTAAGGATTGTATCAGGTTATATGATTATGTGTCATGGTGTAGATAACGTTTTTGGACTTTTTGGTGTCAAAGTTCCTCCAGCTTCTTTAATGAGGATTGGTGGATTAATTGAATTAGGTGCAGGTTTATTTTGATTATGATTGGACTTGGAACACGGATAGCTTCCTTTATCTTTTTGTGAGAAAATGGAAGTTGCTTATTTTATGTTTCATGGGCTAGCAGGAAACATTTTCTTCCTTTCTGTCAATAAAGGGGAACTAGCAGTTTTATATGCCTTTGTTTTCACAGGAAGTGGCAGGTTAGCTCTTGATAATTTCTTGTCAAAAAAGATAATAATTAGCAAATAAGAAGAAGAGGCTTTTAAAAAGCCCTTTTTTAATGTGAGATAGTCGAATATAGATTAGAGTTAGCAACTGAAACGCAACTAAATGATGAGGAGATTGATAGAGGCTTATGATAACTCTTACTTACACGGAGAAGGCTAGTATTCTGAGGCTTTCATTGTTTTTTATGTTATAATAGTTGCAATTTCGCTCAATAACCTTTTGAAAGGATTTCTATGACATATCGATTTTTATTATTTGACCTTGATCATACTCTACTAGACTTCGATAAGGCAGAAGATATCGCCTTAACAGCCTTATTGGAAGAATGTAAAGTACTAGATATTCAAAGTTACAAAGAGTACTATAAACCTATGAACAAAGCAATGTGGAAAGGACTAGAGCTTAAATTACTAAGTAAAAAAGAGCTGGTTAATACCCGTTTCACCAAATTATTTGAACATTTTGGTCGAACAGTCGATGGTGTTTATCTAGCCGAAAGATATCAGGCACATCTTCAAAATCAAGGACAAAGCTATCCTGGTGCTAAAGCCTTATTAGAGACCTTGAAAGCAAATGGCTTTGCTATTTATGCGGCGACTAATGGCCTTAGTCAAGTCCAAACTAGTCGTTTGAAAAAATCGGGGCTGGCAGAATATTTTGAAAAAATTTTTGTTTCGGAAGTTTCTGGTAGCCAAAAGCCGGATAAATTTTTTTATGACTGGATAGGAGAACAAATTCCAAACTATAACCCCGCAGAGACTTTAATGATTGGTGATAGTCTAACTGCTGATATTCAAGGTGGGATAAACGCTGGTATTGATACAGTTTGGTATAACCCCAAGCAATTAGAAAACAAAAGTTCTGCTCAGCCGACCTATCAAGTGCGTAATTATCAAGAATTACTAGTCATTCTTCAGGTGGCTGACAAATAGCTTATTAAAAGAATAAAGTTATATTTGAGACAGCTCGCGCTGTCTTTTTTAGACAAGAAGAGGCTCTGTTAGCAATTGTTTTTTGGAACAAATTTAAAATTTTTTAGAAAATATTAGATTTCCATAGCGTTTTTTTGAAATCGGTATCATTTTCTGATAGACTTTAATTAATAACAAAAGGAGGCTTATTATGGCGTATAAAACAATTTACCCTTTTACAAATGAAGTTCTTAAGGAATATGAGAACACTAGCGATGCACAATTAGAAGAGGTGCTTGAGACAGCTCACAAACTTTATAAAAAATGGCGTCAAGAAGACCACTTAGAAGATCGTAAAGAGCAATTACACGAAGTTGCTAGTATTTTACGTCGTGACCGTGATAAATATGCGGAAATCTTGACTAAAGATATGGGGAAACTTTTCACTGAAGCTCAAGGTGAAATTGAACTCTGTGCTGATATTGCCGACTACTACGCTGATAATGCTGATAAGTTCTTAGAAGCAACACCACTTGCTACTGATACAGGTGAAGCATACTATATCAAACAATCTACAGGTGTTGTTCTTGCAGTTGAACCATGGAACTTCCCATATTATCAAATCATGCGAGTGTTTGCGCCAAACTTTATCGTTGGTAATCCAATGGTTTTAAAACATGCTTCGATCTGTCCGTGGTCTGCTCAATCTTTTGAAGAGTTAGTTATTGAAGCGGGAGCTGAAAAAGGAGCTTTTACTAACCTCTTTGTCTCTTATGACCAAGTTTCGACAATTATTGCTGACAAACGTGTTGTCGGTGTCTGCTTAACTGGCTCTGAACGTGGTGGTGCATCCATTGCGGAAGAAGCAGGTAAAAACTTGAAGAAAACCACTCTTGAACTAGGAGGTGATGATGCCTTTATCGTCCTTGATGATGCTGATTGGGATGAATTAGAAAAAGTGCTTTTCTTCTCACGGCTGTATAATGCTGGTCAAGTATGTACCTCTTCAAAACGCTTTATCGTTCTTGAAAAAGACTATGACCGTTTCAAAGAACTATTGACTAAAGTCTTTAAAACGGCTAAATGGGGTGACCCAATGGATCCAGAAACAACTTTGGCACCATTGTCATCAGCTCAAGCTAAAGAAGATGTTCTTGCTCAAATTAAATTAGCTATCGATAAGGGCGCTGAATTAGTTTACGGCGGTGAAGCCATTGACCACCCAGGTAACTTTGTCATGCCGACCATCATTTCTGGTTTGACAAAAGATAACCCAATCTACTATCAAGAAATCTTTGGCCCTGTTGGCGAAATCTACAAAGTGGCTTCAGAAGAAGAAGCTATTGAAGTAGCAAATGATTCTAATTATGGTCTTGGTGGAACAATCTTCAGTAGTAATAAAGAACACGCAGAAGCTGTAGCCGCTAAAATTGAAACTGGGATGTCCTTCATCAATTCAGGTTGGGCTTCACTTCCAGAACTTCCATTTGGAGGCATAAAAAATTCAGGTTACGGCCGTGAGTTGAGTGAACTAGGTTTCACCGCATTTGTCAATGAACATTTAATCTACACACCAAAAAAATAAGATAGTTGGCTAAAATAAAAGAAGGCTTAAAGGGAAACTTTTAAGCCTTCTTTTTAAGAAAGGAGATGCCATGGACATCAAAGTCTTTGCTACTGATATGGATGGAACATTTTTAAATAGTCAACACGATTATGATCGTCAGCGTTTTGCTTATCTTTTTGAAAAAATCGATGCTCAGCAAAAGCATTTTGTAGCGATTAGTGGTAATCAGTATCATCAGATTAGAGAATTTTTCCCTGGCTACGCTGATAAGATGACCATTGTTGGAGAAAATGGGGCCTATATCGTTGATAAAGGACAGCTTCTGAAAACTTTCCCATTGAATAATGATATTGTCAGCACTGTTATTGATTACCTTTATGTTAATAAGCTAGCAAATCGAGCTCTAGTATGCGGGGGAAAATCTGCTTATATCCTAGATTCTGCTAGCGCAGCTGATAAGGAGATGTTTTCACTTTACTATACTGAACTAGTAGTTGTTGAGTCTTTTAAAGCTCTGCCTGCTGACAATATCCTAAAATTTTCTTTCAATAGCTCTATTCCTGAGACGCAAGCAGTTGTTGAGTCATTGAATACGCGTTTAGATGGACAGGTTCTAGCGGTGGAAACGGGTAATGGGAATGTTGATGTTATTGGTAAAGGTGTCAATAAAGGAAGTGCTTTGAGATTTTTACTTGATTATTGGAAGTTATTGCCAAAGAATCTAGTTGCTTTTGGAGATAGTCAGAACGATTTAGAAATGTTGGCTATGACTGACAATTCATATGCGATGATGAATGCGACTGAGAAGTTTAAAGAAGCAGCATCTTTTATCACTTCAAGTAATGACGATTGTGGTGTGATGGCAGTTATGGAAAAACTTATGGGTATTTAAAATAGGATCAGCCTTTTTAGAGTTAAAAGTGTAAAAATTTGGTAAAATAAGGACATGAATGAACTGATTAAATACAAATTAGAATTGCTACCAGATAGTCCTGGTTGCTATTTGCACAAAGATAAAAACGGCACCATTATTTATGTCGGAAAAGCTAAAAATCTCCGAAATCGTGTTCGCTCTTATTTTAGAGGAAGTCATGATACTAAAACCGAGATGTTGGTGTCAGAGATTGCTGATTTTGAATTTATAGTAACAGGGTCAAATACTGAGGCTCTACTTTTGGAAATTAATCTGATCCAAAAGAATATGCCTAAGTATAACATTAAACTCAAAGACGATAAGTCCTATCCTTTTATCAAGATTACAAATGAGATTTTTCCACGTTTATTAATTACGCGCCAAATTAAAAAGAATGATGGTCTTTATTTTGGCCCTTACCCAGATTCCTATACAGCCAATGAAGTTAAAAAGCTTCTTGATCGGATTTTCCCTTTTAAGAAATGTACCAATCCAGTCAATAAAGTTTGTTTTTACTACCATTTAGGCCAATGTAACGCTCATACAATTTGTCATACTGATAAAGCTTACTGGGATGGCTTAGTTGAAGATGTTAAGCTTTTTCTAAATGGTAAGGATGATAAAATTGTTGATAACTTAAAGGAAAAAATGACTGTTGCTGCTGAGAATATGGAATTTGAGCGGGCTGCGGAATTTCGTGATTTAATTTCTGGGATAGCTAAGCTTCGGACCAAGCAACGGATTATGAGTAAGGATTTAAAAGACCGTGATATCTTTGGTTACTATGTGGATAAAGGTTGGATGTGCGTGCAAGTTTTTTTTGTTCGTCAAGGAAAACTTATTCAGCGGGATGTGAATATGTTTCCTTACTATAATAATGCAGAGGATGATTTTTTGACTTATATTGGTCAATTTTATCAGGATAAACGGCACTTTATCCCAAGCGAAATCTTTATCCCTTCAGAGGTGGATCAGGCATTGGTTGAAGCAATTGTTCCTACCAAAATCATCAAACCTCAAAGAGGAGAAAAGAAACAATTGGTTGCTTTAGCAACAAAAAATGCCCGTGTCAGCCTGCAACAAAAATTTGACCTTTTAGAGAAAGACTTGAAGAAGACTCAAGGAGCCATTGAAAGTCTTGGTCAACTCATGGGAATAGCTCGTCCTGAAAGAATTGAAGCTTTTGACAACTCTAACATTCAAGGAACAAGTCCTGTCGCGGCAATGGTGGTTTTTGTTGATGGTAAGGCTAGCAAACAAGATTACCGTAAATATAAAATTAAAACGGTACAAGGTCCAGATGACTATGCCAGTATGCGCGAAGTGATTTATCGACGTTATAGTCGCGTTTTAAATGATGATCTGGTTGCACCTGATTTGATTATCATTGATGGTGGTCCTGGTCAGGTCAATATTGCAAAAGATGTGGTTCATCGTCAACTAGGTCTTTCCATTCCTATTGCTGGTTTGCAAAAAAATGATAAGCATCAGACACAGGAATTGCTGTTTGGTGACCCGCTAGCTGTTATTGATTTGCCGAGAAACTCAGAAGCGTTTTTCTTGCTTCATCGGATTCAAGATGAAGTTCACCGCTTTGCTATTACCTTCCACCGTCAAGTACGAAGTAAGAATTCATTCTCTTCGAAATTGGATGGGATTGAGGGTCTTGGTCCAAAGCGCAAGCAAGCATTGTTGAAACATTTTAAGAGTCTAACAGCCATTAGTCAAGCTAGCTTAGATGATATTACCTCTTTAGGAATTCCTCAAAAAGTGGCACAGTCTTTACTGGCATCCTTTGCCAATAAGGAGGCATAGGAGAAACACTAATTAGTAGTAAATGGTTTTTTAAAAAGTCAAATGACCTAAAATATGGTAGAATAAACTTTGAAAATACTTTAAACAGATTGGAATTTTGTCTATGAAATTTCTCGAATTAAACAAAAAACGACATGCTGTCAAGTCCTTTAATGATAAACCTGTTGACTATAAGGATTTGCGAACAGCAATTGAGATTGCTACTTTAGCCCCTAGCGCCAATAATATTCAACCTTGGAAGTTTGTTGTTGTTGAAGATAAAAAAGCCGAATTAGCTAAAGATATGGTTCTTGGTAATAAAGTACAGATTGAGCAAGCTCAGTACGTCGTGGCACTTTTTTCGGATACTGATTTGATTCAAAGATCTCGGAAGATAGCACGGATTGGAGTTAAATCACTTCCTGATGATTTGATTGGTTATTATATGGAAACTCTACCACCACGTTATGCTAAATTTGATAAGCTTGAGAAAGCGGAATACTTGTCCTTTAATTCTGGTCTAGTTGCAATGAATTTAGTCTTGGCTTTGACTGATCAGCGTATTGCTTCTAACATGATTCTAGGTTTTGACAAAACAAAGACCAACGAGATTTTAGATATTGATAAGCGTTTTCGTCCAGAAATTTTGATTACTGTTGGTTACACTGATGATGTGGTTGAACCAAGCTATCGTTTACCAGTTGATGAATTAATTGAACGTCGTTAAAGGCCGAGAAAATTCTGTTCAAACGTGTTATAATAATAGTATTAAGTGGATATTCAAAGATAAGTAAGTTGTAGATAATACAACTTATTTACCTTTTTAGAGATGAAGGAGAATAATTGATGATTGATTTTAAAGCTGAAGTTGAAAGCCGTAAGGAAGCGATGCTTGAAGACTTAATTCATTTACTTCGAATTAATTCAGAAAGAGATGATTCCCTAGCTGATGACAAACACCCATTTGGGCCAGGTCCTGTCAGAGCCTTAGAGCATTTCCTAGCTATGGCTGAGCGTGATGGCTATAAAACACGTAATATTGATAATTATGCTGGTGATTTCGAATTTGGAGAAGGAGAAGAAGTGCTCGGTATATTCGGTCATCTAGATGTTGTTCCTGCTGGTAGCGGTTGGGATACTGATCCTTATGAACCAGTTATCAAAGACGATAAAATTTATGCGCGTGGTTCTTCAGATGACAAAGGACCGACCTTAGCTTGTTACTATGCTTTGAAAATCATTAAAGAGTTAGGCTTACCAGTTTCTAAAAAGGTTCGTTTTGTTGTTGGTACTGATGAAGAATCTGGGTGGGGGGACATGGATTATTACTTTGCTCATAATGGGTTAAAAGATCCAGACTTCGGTTTCTCACCTGATGCTGAATTCCCAATTATCAATGGTGAAAAAGGAAATATTACTGAATATCTTCATTTTAGTGGGGAAAATAGCGGTGCATTTGTCTTGAACCGTTTTGAAGGTGGTTTACGTGAAAATATGGTTCCAGAATCAGCTACCGCTTTAATAGAATCAGCTCATCCCTTTAATGTTTTGTCAGCAGCATTTGAACAATTTTTAGCTGAACAGCAAGTAGAAGGTGAGCTTAAAGATCATGGTCAAGAAGTAGAAGTGACAATCATTGGTAAGTCAGCTCATGGTTCGACACCTGAGTTAGGTATCAATGGAGCTACGCTCTTGGCTAAATTCTTGAGTCAGTTCTCATTTGAAGGTCCTGCTGAAGCTTTCTTACGCATTGCCGGAATAACACTACATGAAGATTTTGATGCTAAAAAACTTGGATTAGCTTACACAGATGATAAAATGGGTTCTTTAAGTATGAATGCTGGTGTCTTTAAGTTTGATAAGACTTCAGATGATAATACTATTGCCTTAAACTTCCGTTATCCAAAAGGAATTGATGCTCAAGTTCTTAAGGTAGGTCTTGAACAACTTAAAGGAATCAAAGAAGTGACCTTATCTAGCCATGAACATGTGCCACATTATGTACCGATGGATGATGAATTGGTTGCAACCCTCCTTAAGGTGTATGAGAAACAAACAGGACTTGAAGGCTATGAACAAGTGATTGGTGGTGGAACATTTGGACGTCTCCTTAAACGTGGCGTAGCATTTGGAGCGATGTTCCCTGGTGATGAAAACACTATGCACCAAGCGAATGAATATATGCCATTAGAGAATATCTATAGATCAGCTGCTATTTATGCGGAAGCTATCTATGAATTTATTAAATAATAAAAGGAGCCTCAGGGCTCCTTTTAGAACGTAGACAAATTCCTAAAAATAAAAAATTGAATAGACTTGCGTAAAATGACAAAATATTAAACTCTTAGAAATGTTGATTTTCCAATGTTTCTGAGAGTTTTTGATTTTCATAATAAAGAAAAAAGATTGAAGAAAATTGTCCAAAATGGACTTTTTCTTCAATCTGAAAGGTGCCTCAGGGCTCCTTTTGTTATTTAATGGGAAATTTGTTCTTTTTCCCATACAGTATTATTTGCGGGTTGATGTCAAAAGATTATTTTCCTAGACAGAATTGACTAAAAAGCTGAGTGATGAGTTCATCTGGTGCCGCATCACCAGTTATTTCTCCTAGGATTTCCCAAGTCCTAGTGAGATCTACTTGCAGTAGGTCCACTGGCATGCCCATTTCGAGGCCATCATTAACAGCTTGTAAACTTTGAAGAGCTTGTTCAATGAGTGAAATATGGCGAGCATTAGAGAGATAGGTAGCATCTTGCTCTACTAGGCCTGCATTATCAAAGAAGAGTTGATTAATGCGGTCTTCAATCATATCAATGTTTTTATGTTGCAAGACTGAAATAGGGATAAAATCTGAGGGTAGCTGGTCAGTTTCTATTCTTTCTGGCAAATCGGTCTTGTTAAGTAAAATAAGGCGATTGCTTTCTTGACTTAATTCCAGTAACGTCCGGTCTTGGGGGGTCAAGGGTTCTGAAGCATTAAGAACTAAGAGGACTAAGTCTGCTTCCTTTAGAGCCTTTTTAGAACGCTCGACACCAATTTTCTCAACGAGGTCATCTGTATCACGGATTCCGGCAGTATCAATGAGTTTAAGGGGGACTCCTTTGATATTGACATATTCCTCAATCACATCTCGTGTAGTTCCAGCAATATCAGTAACAATTGCTTTATCTTCACGCAGTAAATTGTTTAAGAGACTAGATTTCCCAACGTTAGGACGGCCAATAATAGCGGTAGAAAGACCTTCACGCAATATCTTACCACGTCTTGCTGTGCGCAGTAGATTCTCAAGTAGCGTTTGAAATTTTTGGGTCTCTTCGCGCAATAGTGCTGTTGTCATTTCTTCAACATCATCATATTCAGGATAATCAATATTAACTTCAACTTGAGCTAAGGTATTAAGAATTTCTTGTCGGGTGTTGTTAATGAGCTGTGATAGGGAGCCATCTAGTTGTTTAACAGCAATGTTCATTGCCTTGTCTGTTTTTGCTCGAATAATATCCATAACAGCTTCAGCTTGTGTTAAATCGACACGGCCATTCAAAAAGGCTCTTTTTGTAAATTCTCCAGGTTCGGCCATACGAGCTCCTTGTTTAATCAAGAGCTGTAAAATTTCATTGGTGACAGCAATGCCACCATGGGTATTTATTTCAATCACATCTTCTCTAGTAAAAGTTTTAGGAGCCAACATGACAGTCACCATAACTTCATCAAGGATTTCTTGATTAGCTGGATTAATAATGTGACCATAGTTGATGGTATGAGAAGCTACCTCGTGTAAATTTTTGCCTTTGAAGACTTTATTTGCGATATTAAGGGCATCTGTTCCTGATAAACGAACAATCCCAATTGCTCCTTCCCCTAGTGGGGTTGAAATTGCTGTAATGGTGTCAAATTCTTTAGTTATACTCATTCCTTTATTTTAGAATAAGTCAGTTTAGAAAGCAAGGCTTTGGTTCAAATAGCTATTAGCTGTGCTATTTAAAAATTAGGAAAAAAATGGGAATCTCATTAACAAGTTGGCGCTTTCATGATATAATATAATTCCAACATGCAAAACTATTCAGGAGGAAACATGGAAGCACTTAAGAAAATTGCCGGTGTTACTGCTGCGCAATATGTCACAGACGGTATGACAGTCGGTTTGGGGACTGGTTCGACGGCTTATTACTTTGTCGAAGAAGTGGGGCGTCGGGTTAAGGAGGAGGGTTTGCAGATTGTTGGTGTTACTACTTCTAGTAGGACCACTAAACAGGCGCAAGAGCTAGGCATTCCTTTAAAATCAGTTGATGAGATTGACGTCATAGATGTTACTGTTGACGGTGCTGACGAGGTTGATAAAGCCTTTAATGGCATTAAAGGTGGCGGTGCTGCTCTGTTAATGGAAAAAATCGTTGCTACCCCAACAAAGGACTATATTTGGGTTGTTGATGAGTCAAAAATGGTTGAACATTTGGGAGCTTTTAAAGTTCCTGTTGAGGTAGTTCAATACGGTTCAGAGCGGCTTTGTCGTGTTTTCGAAAAAGCTGGTTACTGTCCTTCCTTTCGTATGAAAGATGGACAAAAACTAGTGACAGATATGCAAAACTACATTATTGATTTAGATATGAAGTGCATCGAGAATCCTTTTGCATTTGCTGAGATACTTGATGCTACTGTAGGTGTTGTGGAGCACGGTTTGTTTAACGGTATGGTTAATAAAGTCATTGTTGCTGGTAAAGATGGTGTCCAAGTTCTTGAAGCACCTACCAAAAATTAAATTCGTTCATCATTTTATAGGTTTTTGGGAGCCAACCGTAACCTCCCATAGAATGGAGACAAAATGTCCAAATTTAATCGTATTCATTTAGTTGTACTTGATTCCGTCGGAGTTGGAGCAGCCCCTGATTCAAACAAGTTCTTTAATGCTGGTGTTGCAGATACCTCATCTGATACTTTAGGCCACATTTCAGAGAAAGTCGGTTTAGATGTGCCCCACATGGCTAAAATTGGGTTAGGAAATATTCCTCGTGAGAATCCTTTAAAAACGGTTGCAAAAGAAGAAAATCCAATTGGTTACGTGACCAAATTGGAAGAAGTATCATTAGGTAAAGATACGATGACAGGCCACTGGGAAATTATGGGCTTGAACATTACAGAGCCTTTTGACACGTTTTGGAATGGCTTCCCTGAGGAAATTTTAACCAAAATAGAAGAATTTTCTGGGCGTAAAGTTATCCGTGAAGCTAATAAACCTTACTCTGGAACGGCAGTTATTGATGATTTTGGACCTCGTCAGATGGAAACTGGGGAATTGATTATCTATACTTCAGCAGACCCTGTTTTACAGATTGCAGCACATGAAGATATTATTCCACTTGAAGAATTATACAAAATCTGTGAGTATGCCCGCTCAATCACTTTAGAACGTCCAGCGCTGTTAGGTCGTATTATTGCTCGTCCTTATATTGGAGAACCAGGTCATTTCACACGAACTTCAAATCGTCATGATTATGCAGTATCACCTTTCCAAGATACAGTTCTTAATAATTTGGCCAATGCTGGTATTTCAACCTATGCAGTAGGTAAAATCAACGACATTTTCAATGGTTCTGGTATTACCAACGATATGGGTCATAATAAATCGAATAGTCATGGTGTAGATACACTTATTAAGACATTGCAATTACCTGAGTTTGAAAAAGGAATGTCTTTCACGAACCTTGTTGACTTTGATGCCATGTATGGACACCGTCGTGATACAGAAGGCTATCGTGATTGTTTACAAGAATTTGATAATCGTCTACCAGAAATCATGGAACATATGAAAGAAGATGATCTTCTATTAATTACAGCAGATCATGGTAATGACCCAACTTATGTAGGAACAGACCATACACGCGAGTATATTCCTTTATTAGCTTACTCTCCATCATTTAAAGGAAATGGAGTAATACCTCAAGGGCACTTTGCGGACATTTCAGCTACAATTGCTGAAAACTTTGGTGTCGACACAGCTATGATTGGTCAATCATTCCTCTCAGACCTAGTCTAATGACTCTAGGATTATGGAAAAAGTAAGAATTTATCACAACCCTAATTGTGGTACCTCACGAAATGTCTTAGCCATGATTAAGCATGCAGGTCTTGATCCAGAAGTAATAGAATATTTAGTTACCCTACCAACTAGAGAAGAATTACAGGGATTAATTAGAGCTATGGGGATTCAAGTGCGGGATTTGGTAAGAACAACTGTTCCCGAGTTTGAGAAGCACCATCTTGCGGATGCTACTAAGTCGGATTCCCAACTACTTGACGCTATGATGGCAGATCCGATTCTGATTAATCGGCCAATTGTGGTTACTTCAAAAGGTGTGAAACTTTGTCGTCCCTCAGAAGTACTACTCGATATTTTACCAGTGAGATTACCGAGCCCCTTTACTAAGGAAGACGGTCAAGTTGTTCAACCAAAATAAAAAGGAGAGACAAACATGTCTATAATGACAAAAATTAATGAAACAAGAGATTTTTTAACCTTCAAAGGTGTTCAAGCCCCAGAATTTGGTCTTATTTTAGGATCTGGTCTGGGAGAATTAGCTAATGAAATCGAAAATGCTATTGTGATTGATTACAATGATATTCCTAACTGGGGAAAATCAACTGTGGTTGGTCATGCAGGCAAACTAGTATATGGTGATTTGTCAGGTCGTAAAGTTATTGCTTTGCAAGGTCGTTTCCATTTTTATGAAGGAAATCCTTTAGAAGTGGTTACCTTCCCAGTTCGTGTTATGAAAGCTCTAGGCTGTGAAGGCGTTATTGTCACCAATGCTGCCGGAGGTATTGGTTATGGCCCAGGAACTTTGATGGCAATTACAGATCATATCAATATGACAGGGAATAACCCGTTAATGGGGGAAAATCTTGAGGAATTTGGACCAAGATTCCCAGATATGTCAGACGCTTACACTGCTGAATACCGTCAAAAAGCAAACAAAGTAGCAGAGTCTCTTGGCATTAAACTTGAAGGTGGTGTTTATCTCGGAGTAACAGGGCCAACCTATGAAACACCTGCGGAAATCCGCGCCTTCAAAATGATGGGAGCAGATGCTGTAGGTATGTCAACTGTTCCTGAGGTTATAGTTGCTACTCATTCAGGTATGAAAGTTTTGGGTATTTCAGCAATTACTAACTTTGCTGCTGGCTTCCAAACTGAGTTAAACCATGAGGAAGTTGTAACGGTTACTGAAAATATTAAGGAAAATTTCAAAGGCTTAGTAAAAGCTATTCTTGCTGAATTATAAAATGCGTTCATCATCAACTGAAATAAAAAAACTATATTTTGTTTAAAAGATAAACTAAAAAAGAAAGGCAAGGGTATTGAGGTCATTGATTTGGCCTCAGGTTAAGGACTGTGTTAAAAAGAGAAGTTACCTAGAAGTAGAGGTTTCAAAATAGCTTCCGATTTTGATTAGGTCCTTTTACGACCCTTAGTGTTATCATATTATGTCTATTCACATTTCTGCGGAGAAGGGTCAAATTGCTGACAAGATTTTATTGCCTGGTGATCCTTTACGTGCTAAATTCATTGCTGAAAATTTTTTAGAAGATGCTGTATGTTTTAATGAAATCCGTGGTATGCTTGGTTACACTGGAACATATAAAGGTCACCGTGTCTCTGTTATGGGGACTG
The DNA here is from genome assembly GCF_901542335.1 of Streptococcus porcinus. Lineage (NCBI taxonomy): Bacteria > Bacillati > Bacillota > Bacilli > Lactobacillales > Streptococcaceae > Streptococcus > Streptococcus porcinus. The sequence continues at coordinate 732,106 of NZ_LR594036.1, forward strand.
GAATGGGAATGCCCTCAATTTCCATCTATGCGCGTGAATTGATTGTTGATTATGGCGTTAAGACTTTGATTCGCGTTGGAACTGCTGGGGCAATTGATCCAGAAGTGCACGTTCGTGAGTTAGTTCTTGCCCAAGCCGCTGCAACTAATTCTAATATCATTCGTAATGACTTCCCTGAATTTGATTTTCCTCAAATTGCAGACTTTGGTCTTTTAGACAAAGCCTATCACATTGCAAGAGAACTGGGGATGACCACTCATGTTGGTAATGTGCTTTCTTCGGATGTTTTCTATTCTAATATGCCTGAGCGAAATATGGCTCTTGGAAAATTAGGAGTTAAAGCTATTGAAATGGAAGCAGCTGCTCTTTATTACTTGGCTGCTCAACACCATGTAAAAGCCTTGGGCATCATGACGATTTCTGATAATTTAAATGATCCAACAGAGGACACCAGTGCAGAAGAGCGTCAAACTACCTTTACAGATATGATGAAGGTGGGACTAGAAACTCTCATTGCAAATGACTGAACTTAAAAAAACAATAGACATCCTTTTGGATGTCTATGCTTATAATCACGCCTTTACAATTGCGAAAGAAATCTCTGATATTAATCCTGATTCGTTATTCTTGTTAGAGCTTTTAAAAGAGAGACGGGAACTAAATCTGTCTTTTATGATTGCCAATCAAAGTAGATTAAAAGAGTTACAAGCTAAGTATCAGGTCACATTTGTTATGAATGAGGACTTGGAGAAGGAACAAATCGCCAATTATATTTTGGATTTAGAGGTTAAGGTTAAAAATGGTGATATCATTGATTTTGTGAGAGCTGTTTCACCGATTCTTTACCGTCTTTTCTTAACCTTAATCCAAAAAGAAATTCCGTCTTTTGACACTTTTATTAATGACTCTAAAAACGATCAATATGATACTTGGGATTTTCAAAAAATGCAAGACGCAAATCTCCCAATTTTTCAAGCCTATTTATCTCAAAGACAGAGTCGCAACATCACATCTAGGAGTCTGACGGATCTTTTAATCCTATCCAATCTCCCTTATGAGATTAAGGAGACAATTAAAACCTTACGACAATTTGAAAAATCGGTTCGCAACCCCCTAGCTCACCTTATAAAAGCTTTTGACGAAGAAGAATTATACCGTACGACTAGATTCTCTTCCCAAGTTTTTTTAGAAAAAATTATCGAGTTAGCAACCTATTCTGGTGTAACTTATCAGCGTGAGCCTTTTTATTTCGATCAAATCAATTTTTTAATTGAAGAAGGTCTTAATAATGAAAAAGAGCAGTAGTTTTCTACTGTTCTTTTTGCATGTTTGGTTGAGTAAATTTGACTTCGTCTTTTAAATAATCAATGAATTTTTCACCCATTTTAGAAAGATTAGCTTTTTCGTGTTTGATATAGACGATATCAATAATATCTGGCATATCAAGAGGAATGGCGATTATTTGGTTACCATTGAGTTGGCTATTTAAGACCCCACTTGCGACAGTATAGCCATGCAGGCCGATCATCAAGTTAAAGAGTGTAGCTCTATCGCTAACGACAATAGACTTGTCGTGTGGGACATTAGCCATCATTTCTTCAGAGAAGTAGAAGGAATTATGTAAACCCTGATCATAAGAAAGGTAAGGGTAAGCTTCTAAGTCATCATAAGAAAGGCGAGTTCTGTTAGCTAAAGGATGGTCATTGCTAACAAAAATATGGGGGTGTGTTTTAAAAAGAATGTGAGCAGTTAAATGACTCTCCTCAAATAACTTTGACAAAACATCCCGATTATAATCATTAAGGAAAAGGACCCCTATTTCAGATCTAAAATTTTTAACATCGTCAATGATTTCCCAGGTTCTTGTTTCTCTAAGAAAGAGCTCATATTGCGACATATCTGTACTTTTTAATAGGGAAACAAAAGCGTTAACGACAAAGGCATAATGTTGAGAAGAGACACTGAAAAAATCTCTGTTGCTGTTATGATTTTTATAACGGTCTTCTAAGAGTGATGTCTGCTCTACAATTTGCCTGGCGTAGGATAAAAATTCAACTCCATCCTTTGTTAAGGTGATACCTTTGGGAGTTCGGTTAAAAATAGCAATTCCCATTTCGTTTTCTAGATCTTTGACAGCATTAGAGAGGCTGGGCTGAGTAATATATAATTGCTTAGAAGCTTCGTTCATGGAGCCACATTCAACGATTTTTATAATGTAATGTAATTGTTGTAATCTCATAATGACAGTCTATCTTAAATGTTTTAAAGTTTCAAGTAAAGAAAGGGAAGGGCTATGCACGGCTTGATAATAGGCTTGCTGGAATAATTATAAATATCTATATTTTCAATTATCTTTAATCTAGATTAGAGAAAGCGCTAAAAAGATTAAAAATTATAGTAAAATGATGTTTCTAGAAATTGCAATCTATATTTGAAAATGCTATAATTGAGCTATATTTCTGTGTATTTCAAAGAATTCGGAGACAAAATATCATGACAGAATCGTCAAGACGTCAAAAACGTGTAAAACCTAGAGGAAATGGAACCTTTACTGTTATAAATATTGCATTATTTATATTGTATACGTTATTATCGCTTACTGTGGCCTTTATGATGTATACTTATAATTTTTTAGCTTTTCGACATTTAAACATAATCATTGGTGTGGCCTTAAGTGCTCTTTTTTTTCTGACACTATTTCTGATTGTTAGCAAAAAAGCAAAATGGTTAACCATGTTGGGAATGATTGTTGCTAATATTGCTTTAGCACTTATCCTTTTCACTTTTAAGTCAACTATTGATTTAACAGCACAATTAAATAAAACAGCTTCCTTTTCAGAAGTGGAAATGTCTATTGTTGTTCCTAAGAATAGTTCTATCTCTTCAGTAGAGTCCTTAAAAACAGTTGAAGCTCCCCTAAAAATGGATCAGTCAAATATTAAAAAGCTTTTAAGTCATTTGAAGAGTGACAAGAATGTTGATTTGGCAACAAAAGAAGCTAATTCTTATCAAAATGCCTATGAAGACATGCAATCCGGTAGTACAGAAGCAATGGTAATGAACAGTGCCTATATAGCTTTGCTAGAACAAAACGACGCTAACTTTGCAGATAAAGTCAAAACAATCTATTCTTATAAAATCAAAAAAGCTATTCCTAATTCACAAAAACCAGTTAATAAATCTGGAGTTTATAATCTCTATATCAGTGGTATTGACACGTATGGTCCGATTTCAACTGTCTCTCGTTCAGACGTTAATATTATTATGACTGTCAATATGAATACACATAAGGTGCTACTAACCACTACACCACGCGATTCTTACGTTAAGATTCCTGATGGCGGTGGTAACCAATTTGACAAATTGACCCATGCTGGAATCTATGGTGTTGAAACATCAATGAAAACGTTAGAAAATCTTTATGATATTAAAATTGATAACTATGCTCGGATTAATTTTACTACTTTTGCAGACTTGATTGATTTCTTAGGCGGAATTGAAGTTCAAAATGACACAGCCTTTTCAGCTGGTGGTATTGATTTTCCAAAGGGAAGGATTCCTTTAAATTCAAAACAAGCTTTGGTATTTGTTCGTGAACGACATGCCCTTGAAGGTGGAGATAATGACCGGGGTAAAAATCAAGAACGAGTTGTGACTGCTATTATTAATAAACTAAGCAGTATCAAATCACCAAAACAGGCAAGTTCTATCATTACAGGTATTCAAAATTCGGTTCAAACTAACCTAAGCCTTAATCAAATGATGACAATTGCAAATAGTCAATTAGAAGATAATGCTCAGTTTTCTGTTGAATCACAAGATGTTACAGGTACAGGCTCAACAGGAGAATTACCATCTTATGCGATGCCAGGCTCAGCTTTATATATGTACAAGTTAGATGATGCCAGCCTTAACCAAGCAAAAGACGCTATTAGAGCAACAATGGAGGGTAATCAATGATCGATATCCATTCCCACATCGTTTTCGATGTGGACGATGGTCCACTGACGATAGATGAAAGTCTATCCTTAATTGAAGAAAGTTACAAACAGGGGGTGCGAACTATTGTGTCGACATCCCATCGTCGCAAAGGAATGTTTGAAACACCTGAAGACGATATTGCCAATAAGTTTTTACAAGTAAAACGTGAAGCTGAAAAGAAGTTCCCAGATTTAACCTTACTGTATGGTGGTGAACTCTACTATACACATGATATTCTTGAAAAATTAGAAAACAAGTTAGTGCCAACCATGAACGGCACTCGCTTTGCATTAATTGAATTCTCAATGGCGACACCTTGGAAAGAGATTCATTCTGCTCTTTGTCAAGTTATTATGTTAGGAGTTACGCCTATTATTGCTCATATTGAACGCTATGATGCCCTCGCCTTCAATAAAGACCGTGTCAAAGAATTGATTAATATGGGTTGTTACACACAAATTAACAGTGTACATATCCTTAAGGCAAAGCTATTTGGCGATAAATTAAAAGTCTTTAAAAAACGTGCTAGTTACTTTTTAGATGAGAACCTGGTTCATTGTGTCGCATCTGATATGCACAATTTAAAAAAACGTCCCCCTTTTATGAAAGAAGCAAGACGCTTGGTAGAAAAAGAATATGGGATTAAGCGTGCGCGAGCTTTATTTGAAACCAATCCTGAAACTTTGATTAATAATGAATATTTATAGGAGACATTATGAATAACACTGATCAGTCATCAATAGAAATTGATGTACTTAGCCTTTTAAAGAAGCTTTGGAATAAGAAATTTTTGATTCTTTTCATGGGACTCTTTGTTGGGGTACTAGCCCTGATGACTTCGCTTTTCTTGATTAAGCCATCATATACCTCAACGACACGTCTATATGTTATCAATCGTCAACAATCTGACAACCTTACGGCAACGGATTTGCAAGCCGGTGGCTATTTGGTAAATGACTATAAAGAAATCATCACGTCACGTGATGTGATGCAAGATGTTATTGCTAGCGATGGTTTATCGTTAACTCCTGAGCAATTAAGCAAAATGATTGCTGTTACAGTTCCTGCCGACACCCGTGTTATCTCAATTTCTGTGACGAATCACCATCCTCAAGAGGCAAAAGACTTGGCTAATTCTATTCGCGAAGCAGCATCTGAAAAGATTAAAAAAGTAACTAAAGTTCAAGATGTAACACCTTTGGAAAAAGCACAGCTTCCAACCAGTCCCTCATCTCCTAACATCCAACGTAATACCCTTATTGGATTTTTCTTAGGTGCTTTGCTGACAATTGTTGTTATTGTGGTTGGTGAAGTTCTGGATGATCGCATCAAACGTCCGGAGGATATTGAAGAAGTTCTTGGAATGACCCTACTAGGTATTGTTTCGAATACTGATAAATTGTAAGAGGTGAAGAATGGCGCAATTAGTTTTAATTAGATCAAAAAGAGATTTATATTTAGCAGCAGAAGAATATTACAACTCTATCCGGACCAATATCCAATTTAGTGGACGTGACTTAAGAGTAATTGTTCTGACATCTGTACAACCTGGTGAAGGAAAATCAACAAGTTCAATCAATTTAGCAGTTTCATTTGCGAATGCAGGCTTTAAAACCTTATTAATCGATGCAGATATCCGTAATTCCGTTATGTCAGGAACTTTTAAATCAGATGAAAAGTATGAAGGGCTATCAAGCTATTTATCAGGGAATGCTGATTTATCACACGTTATTTCTCATACTAATATTAGCAACTTGATGATTATACCTGCAGGACAAGTGCCTCCAAATCCAACAACCTTACTCCAAAATAGCAATTTTAACTATATGATAGACACCTTAAAAGAGGTTTTCGATTATATTATTATTGATACACCACCAATTGGGTTAGTTATTGATTCAGCTATTGTTGCTCAAAAAGCAGATGCATCAGTACTTGTCACAGAAGCGGGTGCGATCAAGAGACGCTTTGTGCAAAAAGCTAAAGAACAAATGGAACATAGTGGAGCCCAGTTCTTAGGTGTTATCTTAAATAAAGTAGAGCATACAGTTGATTCATATGGAAGCTACGGCTCATATGGTAACTATGGTAAAAAAGAAAAACCAAGAAAACATGTAAGAAAAAGTTCAAGAAAGAGAAAGTAGTAAATGAAGAGAAGTCAAAAAAGGGTGATTTTGTATTTTTTAGATGTGCTGATGATTACTATTTCCCATTTTTCAGCATATCATTTCCTATTAGCTTATAGTCAAAATTTAACAAATAGCGAAGTGGTAATAACTCTTTTGATGACCCTTTTTGTCTATACCACTCTTGGTATTCACTTTCGAATCTTTTCGATCATCAATCGCTTCACAGATTATAAAATTATTTTTAAAATCATTGTCAATTTATTTGTTGCCTCTCTGATGGCTTATTTAGTTGACTTATTCTATTTTGATAGTTTTAGCCGACGCTTTATCTTTTTGGGGTATCTCTTTAGCACATTCTTAGTGATTATCCCAAGAATGACTTGGCGCATGTATCATGATTTTAATCCTAACATGCGAAAAAAGAAAAATGATCCTAAAACACGCTTGCTAGTTGTAGGGGCGGGTGAAGGAGGAAGCGTCTTCATACAAACTGTTTTAAATAAGGGCAAAGATTTTGAAATTGTCGGAATTGTTGATGCTGACATCAATAAACACGGAACTTATCTACATGGTATTAAAGTTCTAGGGAATAAACAAGCAATTCCAAGGATTGTCGCTGATTATGAAGTCAATCAAGTGACCATTGCTATTCCTAGTTTAACAGGGGAAGAGCGAGAAAGTATCCTAGATATTTGTCGTACCGCAAATGTACCCGTAAACAATATGCCAAGTATTGAAAATATTGTTATGGGCAAGGTTTCCTTAAACAAATTTAAAGAAATTGACATCGCAGATTTACTAGGTCGAAAAGAAGTTGTTTTAGACCAATCGTCATTATCAGATTTTTTCAATGGTAAAACGGTTCTCGTCACAGGTGCAGGCGGTTCGATTGGTTCTGAAATCTGTCGTCAGGTTTCAAAATTTAATCCCAAAAGATTGGTATTACTTGGTCACGGTGAGAACTCTATTTATCTGATTAATCGCGAGTTAAGAGATACTTATCAAGACGCTATCGAAATTGTTCCAATCATTGCTGATATCCAAGATCGGGACTTGATTTTTAAGATTATGGCGACCTATAAGCCTGATATGGTTTACCATGCCGCTGCCCACAAACACGTCCCTCTAATGGAATTTAATCCGAGAGAAGCTGTGAAAAACAATATCTTTGGGACAAAAAATGTTGCTGAAGCAACTAAGGCAGCTGGTGTAGCTACTTTCATTATGATATCAACAGACAAGGCAGTTAACCCACCAAATGTTATGGGAGCAACTAAACGCTTTGCAGAAATGATTGTTACTGGCCTGAACGAACCCGGGCAAACACAATTTGCCGCTGTGCGCTTTGGAAATGTTCTAGGCAGTCGTGGAAGTGTCGTGCCATTATTTAAAGAACAAATAAAAAAAGGTGGACCATTAACTGTTACAGACTTCCGAATGACACGCTATTTCATGACTATCCCTGAAGCAAGTCGTTTGGTTATACAAGCGAGTTACTTAGCAAAAGGTGGAGAAGTTTTTGTCCTTGATATGGGAGAACCTGTTAAAATAGTCGATCTAGCCCGTAAAGTGATTAAACTAAGTGGCCACACCGAAGATGACATCAAGATTGTTGAATCAGGCATCCGCCCTGGGGAAAAACTATACGAAGAATTATTATCCACCAAAGAACGCGTCAGCGAACAAATTTACGATAAAATTTTTGTCGGCAAAGTCGCCAAAAAACCAATCTCAGAAGTTGAAAACATTATTAATAAGTTAGAACAATTATCTGAAAAAGAGCTAAAAGAAACCTTAATCCAATATGCAAGACAGGAGTAGAGATGTATCCAATTATCAAGCGTCTATTAGCAATCATCATATCTGGTATAGCAATCATCGTGCTCAGTCCAGTATTATTAGGAATTGCTCTTGCTATTAAAATAGATTCAAAAGGACCTGTATTTTTTAAACAAAAACGCGTTGGAAAAGATAAAAGTCACTTTATGATTTATAAATTTAGAAGCATGTATAGCGACACACCTGCCGATATGCCAACACATCTCTTAAAAGATCCAAGTACTATGATTACACGAGTAGGTGGCTTTTTGCGAAAAACTAGTCTAGATGAACTGCCACAACTCTTTAATATTTTTAAAGGCGAAATGGCCATCATAGGACCACGACCTGCTTTGTGGAACCAATTCGATTTGATTGCTGAACGTGATAAATACCATGCTAATGATGTTTCTCCTGGTCTAACAGGATGGGCACAAATCAATGGCCGTGACGAATTGGAAATTGACGAAAAAGCAAAACTAGATGGTTATTACGTTGATAAAATGAGCTTTTGTTTTGATACGCACTGTTTTGTTGGAACCCTAGTCAGTGTGCTTAAAAGTGAGGGCGTTGTTGAAGGTGGAACAGGAACTAAGGACAAGGAGTAGATATGAAAAAAGTTCTTATTACTGGAGCAAATTCTTATATTGGAACCTCTTTTGAGAAGTGGTTACAACAATCAGAGGGAGAATATAAGGTTGATACTTTAGACATGATTAGCCCAACTTGGCGAGAATTTGATTTTACCCCTTATGACTGTATTTTTCATGTGGCTGCTATTGTTCATAAAAACGAAAAAAAGGTTGATCCGAATCTGTACCAAAAAGTTAATACTGAGTTACCAATAGAATTAGCAAACCTTGCACAGGAAGCAGGTGTAGATCAGTTTATTTTCTTAAGTAGCATGAGTGTTTATGGAAGTAAAGAGTCAATTATTAATCGTGCTACAAAAGAAGAACCCTCAACTTATTATGGGAAAAGTAAATTGACTGCAGAGATTGGGTTGAAAGCATTAGAATCAGACACCTTCAATGTTCTTATTATGCGTCCACCAATGGTCTATGGACCAAAGGCTACAGGAAATTATGCGCGATTATCAAAACTTGCTAAAGTTACCCCTATTTTTCCGAAAATAGGCAACCAACGTAGTATGATTTATATTGATAATTTATTAGAATTTGTCAGACTAGCAATAGAACATAATTTATCCGGACTTCATTTTCCGCAAAATAGCACCTACGTTAATACCAGTGAACTGGTTAAGATGGTTCGGAAGGTTAATGGAAAAAATACAATCCTAATATCTTTATTTAATCCTATTATCTCTAAGATGCATAGGGTTAGTCAAATCAATAAATTATTTGGAAATCTGACTTATGATCAAGCACTGTCGCAAGAAGTGTTTGATTATAATGTCGTGGATTATGAAGAGTCTATCAGAAGGTCGGAAGGTGAGTAATGTCAAATAAAAAAAAAGATCTACTTATAATGTGCCAATACTTCTATCCAGAACAAATTACTTCTGCCCGGCTTCCATTTATGACGGCTAAATATTTAGCTAAAGAGGGACTAACGGTAGAAGTTTTAACAGGCACCCCAAGTAATTATTTAGAACATGCTGATAAACAAGCACCTAAAACTGAAGTTATAGAAGGTGTTAGAATTAGATGTTTAAGTTACCTAACGTTATCAAAAAAGAACATCATATCAAGGTTAGTAAATTATTTTTCAATAGTTATTGCTTTCTTACTGAAACTGAAAGTTATGAAGAATTACAAAGTCATAATGGTATATTCTAATCCCCCGATTTTACCAATTGTAGCGGTGCTTGCAAAGAAGTTTTTTAATACTAAATTAGTATTTGTATCCTATGATGTGTATCCTGAAATTGCAATAAAAACTAAAGTGCTCTCGGAGCGTAGTTTACTAACTGTAGCAATGAAACTTGTCAATAAATGTGTGTTTAGATCTGCTGATAAAGTTGTTGCCCTATCAGGTGAAATGAAAAAATTTTTAGTCGAAAATAGAAATATAGATTCCGATAAAATAGAAATAATTCCAAATTGGTCAACAGAAACTAAGCCAATTTTAAAACCCACTAAAGAGAGTTCTGACGGAATATTTAGAATAGGTTATTTTGGAAATATAGGGATAGCCCAAGATTTTGATACAATTAAAAATGCTATCTTATCTCAAAAAAACAATAGCTCTTTAGAATGGATTTTTGCGGGCCACGGAACTTTCTATGATAGTTTCAAACAATTTATAATTGAGAACAAAATAACAAACGTTCGATTATATGGATATCTTGATGAACAAAAGTTGAATAAAGTTGCTAACAGCTGCGATTCATTTTTACTTTCATTGAAAAAAGAATTGAATGGTTTGGCTGTTCCAAGTAAATATTATACATATTTGAATTATGGTAAGCCAATAATTGCTATAATTTCAAAAGAGAGTGATATAAATAAGGAAATAGTAAAGTATAAGACTGGTAGAGGAATTGGTGAAAGTAACACTGAAGAATTATGTTTAGCTATTGAAAAGGTAGGAAAATATAGGAGCCAATTTAAAGACTATAGTCAAGTTTATAAAAATAATTTTTCCCCTAATATACAGTTGAAGAAATATGTGGCTTTAATAAAAAAAGTTTTAAATAAAGAGAGTATATAAATGAAAATATTTGTACTTAACACAGCTGCTAGAAGTAAAGGAGCTCTTTCAGTATTTGAAGAGTTCTATAATACTGTATTAGAAGATAGTAGTGACATTGAATGGATTTTTTTAGTTTCCGAACAAATTGTAAATTCAAAAAATAATGTAAAAGTTATTGTTGATAAGTCACTAAGGAGTAAGTTTAAACGATTAAAATTTGATTTGTTTACCGGACACCGCTATATAAAAAAGTTTAGTCCAGATGTAATTGTTTCTTTTCAAAATACTCTTCCATTATTCACTACAACTAAAACAGTTTTATATTTACACCAATCATTACCATTCCAAACTGAAAAAGAATATTCTTTTTTTAAAAGGAATGAATTTCCTTATGCTGTAATTCAATACATTATAGGTAGTTTAATTAGACTAAGTGTAAAACGTTCTGATTTGACCATCGTTCAATCAGAATGGTTAAAACAGGCTATTTCTACCATTTCTAAAAATACTAAGGTTATTGCCCCTACAATAAAAGACATACCTAAACTCAATAATCAAGAAATTTCTAATCAAGTTTGTTTTTTTTATCCTACCTCTGATTATCCGTATAAAAATAATGAATTAATTGAAAAAGCAGTAGAGATTGTTGAACAAAATTTTGAAAGTTTTAGTGTTAAAATCACTCTTGAACATAAATTAAAATCTGAAAGAATTGAAAGTTTGGGCATGATAAGTAGAACGGAGGTTATGAGTTTAATGTCACAAGGTGTTTTATTATTTCCATCTTATATAGAATCTTTTGGCTTACCTCTATTAGAAGCAAGAGAATTGAATCGTATTATACTATCTACAGATACTCTATTTGCACGAGAAGTGTTACAAGACTATCCTAATGTATATTATTTTCATAAAAATAATTATGAAGAATTAGCACAATTGATGGAAAGAGTAATACAAGGTAATATAACTATAAAAAAAGAAGTAGTCAAATCAGCAAAAAAAAACAGTTGGGAAGTAGTTAAAAATTCGATAGTAGAGGTTGTGAGATGATTAATAACTATGAGGCGAAAATGAAAGTTTTGTTTTTAATAAATATCCCCTCCCCGTATCGTGTCGAATTTTTTAATAGATTGAGTGATAGAATTGATATTACTGTTTTATATCAAAGAAGGAGTTCATCAGAAAGATCTAAAAAGTGGCGCGCCCCAATTCAAGATTCTTATACAAGTATTTTTTTAAAGGGGATATATACAGGTGTAGATAATGCCTTAAGTTTAGATGTTTTAAATTATATCAATAATTCCTATGATTTGATTGTTATTTGTGGTAATTCATCTCTAACAGAAATATTGGCAATGGAATGGTGTAAGTTTAAAAAAATTCCATATATTGTTGAAGGCGATGGTGCATTTTTAGATACTTCTAAAACCTTTAAAGCCAAGTTGAAAAAACATATTTTAAAAGGAGCTAGTTTATACTTATCTACCTGTAATGAGTTAGATAAGTATTACTTAGCTTATGGGGCAAAAGAGTCACAAATTAAGAGATATCATTTTTCTTCAATAAATAAAAATGATGTCTTAAAAGAACCTCTTTCCAAAAGTGAAAAAATGAAACTTAGAAAAGAATTGGATATCGTTGGAGATAAAATAATTTTAAGTACGGGTCAGTTTATTTATCGGAAAGGTTTTGACATCTTATTAAAGAGTATGAAAAGTTTTGACTGCGGAACTAGTCTTTATATTATTGGTGGGGAACCTAGAAAAGAGTATATGGAAATAATAAAAAATAACGAGTTGAGTAATGTTTACTTTAAAAGTTTTATGACGAAAGAAAAATTAAAAAAGTATTATTTGGCTTCAGATATTTTTGTTTTACCTACTAGAGAAGATATATGGGGATTAGTGGTTAACGAAGCTATGGCTGCTGCTCTACCAGTAGTAACTACTGAAAGATGTAATGCTGGTTTAGAAATGTTGAGTAATGGGAAAAATGGAGTTATTGTTCCCGTAGATGATGTTGAAGCTTTAACTTATGGAATTAAAACTTGTTTGTCTAAAGCAAGTGAGATGAGCTATGAGACACTAAAAGTTATTTCTAAATATACACTTGATCAAATGGTGAATGATCATGTACTAATTTTCAATGAATGGAGAAGTCACAATAGTGAGCGCCTTAATTAGAACTACTATAGATATTGAAAAAATGCTAGCAAAGATATATTTATTTCTCTTGCCATTTAGAATGATTTCACCGTTGTTATTTTTAAACATTGTTTTTAAAGGTGCATCAGTCAATCTTGATTTTATATTTAACATAATTGGTATAATTCTTTGTTTAATTTCAAGTAAAGGTAAAATAAAAATTATTAATGATGAGTCATCGAAACTTTTTAATTCTTTTGTGTTAGTAGTGATTTTTTTGAATGTCTCATCTATAATGATGGCTACATATATTCAGCTAAGATACGGAAATTACGCTGGGGAGAGTGCATATTCTGGTATAGCAGGAATGTTAATTTATTTTGCTCAATACATAGCAATGATTCTTTATAACATCAGAATAATTTCAATACTAAGTGTCAACGAGATAAGACGAGTCTTATCTAAAATAAGTTTGTTTCTTCTTATATTGGGTTACTATCAAGTTTTAACATTATCTTATAAAGGTGTGTTTCTAAGTGCTTTACATAGTATAGATATTTTTAATGTTTTATGGCCCGGAGATTTCATGCCTAAATTAAGTTTGACTGGTTCAGAAGGAGCATCTGCTGGCACAATATTTTCTATACTAATTCTCCCCTTTTTACTTAGCAGCTTTTACTATACAAAAAAATCACGATATATTCTTCAGTTGGTTGTATGGATACCAGTAGTTATATTTATGAAAAGTACAAGTGGATATTTAATGATAATTGCAACACTATTGTTTTTTTTACTTTTATATAATTCTAAAGATAATCTCAGTAAAATAATTCTATTTTTAGCTGCTGTAATAGTCTTATTAATGTTCTTTACATTAGGATTTAATTTTTTCAAAGAAGTATTACCACAAAATCTTAGATATATGGTCTTTGAAAAAATAAGTGATAAAACTAATGGATCGACAATAGCGCGTTTAGTTCCGTTGTATACAAACTGGAAAACATTTTTAGATTTTCCAATTTTTGGAGTAGGCAATGGTTTACAAGGATATTTTTATATTAAAAATTATCCAATTTGGGCTTTAAATGCTCCAGGAGTCACTGCTAAATTATTCTACGAGTCTGCTAAGGTAACGATTGTTAATGGTGGGCTATTCTTTCCATCACTTCTATCGGGATATGGAACTACTGGAATAATATTACTAACTTTATTTTTAAATCAAATTAGAAAAAAATTATTCAAGTATTCGAAACTTAAAAATTTTTATTTGACATATTTTAAGATTGCTATGCCAGCTATTATTATATGTGGATTTCAAAGTGAATTTGTTGGAAATTATTGTATTTGGTTTATAATAAGTTTAATTTTTGTTGATTTTAGTAAGTATGGGAGAGTGAATTGAAAAATTTATACATCGTGTTAGCCTCGCAGGATTTTGAATCAGCTAATCATAGAGGGCTATGGGAAGAATTGTCTTATATAGAAAATACTGAAGTCTTAGTATTGAATATTCCAGCAGATTTTTTTATATCACCCTTCAAAGGTAGATTTGATAGAATAAAAGATACATTTGTAGGCTCTAAACAAGTTTCTAAAAATTTAAAAGTTATTAGGCCTTTATTATTAATTAGACCAGAAGTCTCTATAAGCTTATTAAGAAAGTTAATTTCAAATCAAATTTGGAAAATTATTGATAAAGAATATACTTTAGAAAATATAAAAAGTATTAGGTTTATTGTATATAATGCATTTTGGGCTAAAATCATAAAAGAGTCAAAAAGAAATTTTCTTATGGCTTATTATCTTTTTGATGAAGTGATTTTAAATGCGAATGATAATACGGTTAACAAAATACGATTAAATCATGATACTTATGCATGTGGCGCTTCTGACATTATATTTTTAATGAGTGAAAAGTTAATGGAGAATAGACAATCTTATACAGATAAAATGATATTAATTGGTAATGGTAGCTCACTTATATCTTCTAGACAAATAGACAAGATTGAAAAATCTGTTGGTTTTATTGGTAATTTTAGGAATTGGATAGATAAAGATTTGTTAAGTGGTTTGATAAAGGAGAAATCAGATTATGACTTTTATTTTATTGGTCCAATTGAAAAGGATATGAGAAATTATTTCAACTCTCTTTTAAAGAATAATCCGAATGTTTTTTATGGCGGAGTCAAAGATAAGACGCAGATAGCTAGTGCCTATAAACGTTTTCAGGTAATAATTATACCTTATAAAAATTCAGAGTTTATAAGAGCAACTAGACCTATTAAGATTGTTGAATCAGTAAGTTTAGGCACTCCTGTAGTTACGATACCTATTGATGGATATAAAGAAACTGATTTTATTAAATTTTCGAGAACAATCGGAGAATTTGCTGAATCTATTGAACAATTAACTATTAATGGGATAGATTTTAGCTCTACTATTTATAAAGATTTTGTTCGTGATAATTCTTGGGAAAGAAAAGCTTCAATAATAAACTCTAGCTTCGAGGAGAAATTTGATGAAAATTAAAACATTATTAGTTTCACTGATGCCTTTATATGGTCTTAATACACGCTTTAGGATTTTATTATATTTGAGAGAGTATACTAGAAATCATCATTTGAAATTTTTCAGTTGCTTAATAAAAAATTATATTCTTAGTAAATATAGTTGTGAACTATCTATTCATGCACAAATTTCACCAAAGGCTGAATTTATGCATACAACCGGTGTTGTAATTGGAGAAGGGGCTGTTATCAAAGAAGGCGTAAAGATATATTCTAATGTTGTTTTAGGTAGAAAAGATATTAATAATGAAGATGATTATCCAATTGTTAATGAAAACGTTATATTATCTACGGGGACGGTTGTTCTGGGCAAAGTAAATATTTCTTCAGGTGTTGTTATTGGAGCTAATAGCTTAGTCTTTAAAAGCTTGAAAAAAGGTACTTGGGTAGGAGCCCCTGCAAAACAAATACTATAATTAGAGAATATGGAGAATTCTTTTATAAATGGATAAGAAACGTTTATCAATTAATCTAGTAGCAAATATAGTTTCATTTGGAATTTCAACCTTACTTAGTTTTTTTTTAACTCCCTTTCTAGTTCGTTACCTTGGAAAAGAAATATATGGATTTTACGGAATAGCAAATAATTTTGTTAGTTTCATTACAGTTATTGCTGTTGCACTAAATTCAATGGCAGCAAAATATATTACAGTCGAACTAGTTAGAGGTAATAATATAAAAGCTAATCAATATTATGCGTCAATTTTTATTTCAAATTTAATATTGTGTGTGCTACTTTTACCTGTATTAACTATTACTGTATTTGAGATTGATAAAATTTTAACCATTTCTCCAAAGTACCTTATTGATATACAAATCCTATTTTCGTTAGTTTTTTTAGCGATGATCATAAGGTTTTTAACTTTAATTTTTGGTAGCGCCACTTATTCTTCAAATAGAATGGATATAAGGGCTTATATTGAAATTGCTAAGTCATTTTTGCGATTATTACTATATTTTTCAATATTTTACTTTTTTAAGCCCTCAATTATATACGTTGGTCTGGTACTATTCCTACTAGAAGCATTTAATTCAGGGATTCAAATAAGTATAGCGAAAAAATTATTACCGGGTATGAGCTTAGGACCTAGATGGTATAATCGTACGTTAGTAACAAAGACGTTTAAGGTTGGTATTTGGAACTCTATTAACCAATTAGGTGATTTATTAATTAATAGTACTTCCCTTATTATAAGTAACATATTTTTAGGAGAAATGGCTAGTGGCTCCGTTTCAATTGTAAAAACAATGCCACTTTTATTGAGTGGAGTCATAACAGCAATAAATGGTGTGTTTATGCCAAGAGTGGCTCACATGTATGCAATAAAAGATAAGTCGAAACTTATATTAGAAGTTATCAATTCTCAAAAATTTATAGGTTTCGTTCTTTCGCCTATATCAGTAATTCTAGTTGTTTATGGAAAAGACTTTTTTAATCTTTGGGTTCCAGGAAATAATAGTACCTTGCTTATGCAACTTTCTATTTTTGAAATTTTAAAAATGGTTTTTGTCGGAATATCTTTACCAATACTTAATTTAAATATAGTTATTGATAAAGTTAAAGTACCATCTATATATATGTTAATTTCTGGTTTTATAAATATAATTTTTATGGTGCTGTTGTTAAAATATACTAAGTTACAAATTTTTTCTATATTTCTAGCAACTTTTTTAGTTACATTTTCACTTTATGGGATTATAATTCCTAATTATACTAGTCATTTATTTAAAATATCTCCTAAGGTGTTCTTTAGAGTTATAACTATCACTATTTTTAATATTTCCTTAATATTTTTGGTGACAAAAGTGATTTATTCCTTTAGTAATATTACGAGCTGGGGAGATTTTCTACTATCAACAATCTTCTCAGGTTTTATTGGCTATATGATAAGTGTGCTTACTTTTTTTGGACCTAAAAAAATTAAATATTATGTAAGTAAAGTATTGGAGCAATAATGAAATTATTTTTAAATAAAACGTTACTCATCACTGGTGGTACAGGTTCTTTTGGTAATGCTGTATTAGATAGATTTCTTACATCAGATATTGGGGAGATTAGAATTTTCTCACGTGATGAAAAAAAACAAGATGACATGCGTCATAAGTATCAAGTGAAATATCCAGGATTCGCTGATAAGATTAAATTTTATCTTGGAGACGTGAGAGATATTAATTCTGTGCGTATTGCCATGGTTGGTGTAGACTATGTGTTTCACGCTGCTGCTTTGAAGCAAGTACCATCTTGTGAATTTTTCCCAATTGAGGCCGTAAAAACAAATGTTTTAGGGACAGAAAATGTTTTAAATGCTGCAATTGAGGCAAAAGTGGAGAATGTTGTTTGTTTATCCACTGATAAGGCAGCTTACCCAGTAAATGCAATGGGAACATCTAAAGCAATGATGGAAAAAGTAGTTGTTGCAAAGGCTAGACAAAGTAAAGACACTAAGATTTCATGTACTCGCTATGGTAATGTTATGTGTAGTAGGGGATCAGTTATTCCACTGTGGATTGATCAAATAAAAGCCGGGAATGCAATAACTATTACGGAACCAACAATGACTCGTTTTATTATGTCTTTAGAGGAAGCAGTTGATTTAGTCCTTTTTGCATTTGAAAATGCGGTTTCAGGCGATATTTTGGTACAAAAAGCTCCTGCTTGTACTATTGAAACGCAAGCAAAGGCAGTTATGGAACTATTTGGCGGTCGGGCAGAGGATATCAAGGTCATTGGAATTCGGCATGGAGAAAAAATGTATGAGACTCTTTTGACAAATGAAGAGTGTGCTAACGCTATTGATATGGGTGATTTCTATCGTGTTCCAAGTGATAAACGTGGTTTAAATTATGATAAATATTTTAGCGAAGGTGATACAGAAAGAATTGAACTAACAGAATTTAATAGTCATAATACTCAGTTGTTAAATATTGAGGAAACTAAAGAAAAAATTGCTGCACTTTCTTATATTCAAGAAAGACTAAGAGAAGAGTGAGTTAGAGGATACTATCAAATGAGTAAATACGAAATGCTAAGTTGGAAGGATAATGACAAGTTAAAACTTTTAATAATTGTTGGAACTCGTCCAGAAATAATTAGGCTTTCTGAGGTGATAAAAAAATCTAGACGATATTTTGATGTTATCCTCGCCCATACGGGTCAAAATTATGATTACAATCTTAATGAAGTATTCTTTAAAGATTTAGATTTAGAAGAACCAGACGTTTACCTTAATGCGGTGGGTGAGCATCTAGGTGCTACAATGGGAAATATTATTTCAGAAAGTTATGATTTGATGTCTACAATTGCTCCAGATGCAGTTTTGGTATTAGGAGATACCAATTCATGTTTGTCTGTCATCGGTGCTAAAAGGCTTCATATTCCCATTTTCCATATGGAAGCAGGAAATAGGAGTAAAGATGAGTGTCTACCAGAAGAAACTAATCGCCGTATTGTAGATATTATTTCTGATGTTAATCTAGCCTATTCTGAACATGCGAGAAAATACCTTGCTGATACGGGGCTACCTAAAGAGAGAACCTACGTTACAGGCTCTCCAATGGCAGAAGTCTTAAAAGCTAATTTAACTAAAATTCAAACTTCAGACATACATAAGAAGCTTAGCCTTGAGAAAGGGAAATATATTCTTCTTTCTGCACACAGGGAAGAAAATATTGATACTGATAAGAATTTTCTAAGTTTATTCAATGCTATAAATAAGCTAGCGGAAAAATATGATATGCCAATATTATATTCTTGTCATCCACGTAGTAAAAATAAAATTTCAGCAATGGGTTTCCAGTTAGATAAGAGGGTTATTCAACACGAACCGTTAGGTTTCCATGATTATAATTGTTTACAAATGAACGCTTTTGCAGTTGTATCTGATTCGGGAACTTTACCAGAAGAATCAAGTTATTTTACGTCAGTTGGTAAATCTATTCCAGCAGTTTGCATTCGTACTAGTACAGAACGTCCAGAGGCTTTAGACAAAGGAACATTTGTTTTATCTGGAATTGATGAAAAAGGGTTACTTCAAGCTGTAGAAGTAGCAGTTGAAATGAACAAAAATCAGCATATTGGGCTACCTGTTCCGGATTATGTTGATGAAAATGTGTCAGATAAAGTAATAAAAATTATTCAATCTTATACAAATATTGTTAATAAAATGGTTTGGCGTAAAGATTAGATTATTTATCTTAGGAGAATTGAATGAGAGTCTTAGTTACAGGCGCAAAAGGAATGGTTGGTACTGCCTTAGTCAATCAACTTAGAAATATTAGAGATAACAAAAACAGAACACGGTCTGATTTAAAGATTGATGATATTTTTGAATATGATATGGATTCAACCGTTGATGACTTAGAATATTTCTGCCAGAATTCAGATTTTATATTTAATTTAGCTGGTGTTAATCGACCAAAAAATACGAAAGAATTTATGGCGGGAAATTTTGGTTTTGCAAGCACATTATTAGACACGCTAAAAAAATATAATAATAAGGCACCTATTATGCTTTCCTCATCAATTCAGGCGACCTTAGTGGGTAGATATGCCGATGGTGACTATGGGAAGAGTAAACTAGCTGGTGAGAATTTATTCTTTGAATACGCTAAGTCAGAAGGTGTTAAAGTAGCTGTATATAGGTTTCCAAATTTAATGGGGCATTCAAAACCGAATTATAATTCAGCAGTATCCACTTTTTGTCATGCTATAGCAAACGATTTAGAATATACTGTCAGTGACAGAAATGTTAAGATAGAACTATTATACATTGATGATCTGATAGAAGGTATGCTAGACTTGTTAGAAAATAAGGAAGTAAGATGTGACTATGATGGTGTCGTTCCTCACCCTTATTTACATGGTAAGTATTGTTATATTCCTAAAACCCATGTAGTAACATTAGGTGAAATTGTTGATTTATTAGAAAAATTCAAACAGCAACCTATTAATTTATTGATGCCAAAAATTCCGGAAGGGTCCTTCGCAAAAAAATTATTCTCCCTTTATTTAACTTACCTACCCATCAATAAATTTAGTTACCCTTTAAAAATGAATATTGATGACAGAGGATCATTTACTGAATTAGTTCATACAGAGGATTGCGGCCAAGTAAGTATTAATATTAGTAAGCCGGGTATTACCAAGGGACAGCATTGGCATAGTAGTAAGTGGGAGCAATTTATCGTTGTGAGTGGTCATGGTTTAATTCAAGAAAGAAATATTGTAACCGGAGAAATTGTTGAGTTTGAAGTTTCAGGTGATAAAATTGAAGCAATCTATATGGTTCCGGGTTGGACTCATAATATTATTAACTTATCTGAAACAGATAATCTTGTAACCGTTATGACTTGTAATGAGATATTTGATCCTGAACATCCAGATACATATTTTGAAGAAGTTTAGAGAATACTTTATAGAGTGGGTAGTATGGAATTAAAAGTAACCAATAAAACAATTCTTGTCACAGGCGCTGCTGGTTTCATTGGGAGTAACCTTGTACTTGAACTATTAAAAGAAGAACATGTTGGTCATATTATCGGTCTTGATAATATGAATGATTATTATGATGTGTCTTTAAAGGAATTTCGTCTTAATCAGATTAATAATCTTGCAGAAACTAGTAAGTCTAGGTGGACTTTTATCAAAGGTTCAATTGCTGATAGAACACTTGTAGATGATATTTTTACAACTTATAAGCCTGATATTGTTGTGAATTTAGCGGCACAAGCGGGGGTGAGGTATTCTATTTCACATCCTGATATTTATATTGAAAGTAATATTATTGGCTTTTACAATATTTTGGAAGCCTGTCGACATAATCCTGTCGAACATCTTGTTTATGCGTCCTCATCATCTGTATATGGATCAAATGCCAAAATTCCTTATAGTACGGAAGATAGGGTAGATAGTCCTGTATCGTTATATGCTGCGACTAAGAAGTCTAATGAGTTATTAGCACATTCTTATAGTAAACTGTATAATATTCCTTCAACAGGCTTGCGATTCTTTACTGTTTATGGACCTGCAGGTCGTCCTGATATGGCGTACTTTGGCTTTACCAATAAATTAATTAAAGGTGAAACAATTCAAATTTTTAATTACGGAAATTGTAAACGTGATTTTACTTATGTTGACGACATTGTCAAAGGCATTACTTTAGTGATGAATGGCGCTCCCAAAAGAAGCCAAGGTGAAGATGGTTTGCCAATTCCTCCGTATGCTATTTATAATATAGGCAATAGCCACCCAGAAAACTTACTTGATTTTGTTACAATTCTTCAGGAAGAATTAATCGCGGCAGGAGTATTACCTCATAATTATGACTTTGAGTCTCACAAAGAACTTGTAGCAATGCAGCCAGGAGACGTTGCTGTTACCTATGCTGATACTAGTGCACTGGAAAAGGAGTTTGGTTACACCCCTAATACAAGTCTTCGTCAAGGGTTGAAACAATTTGCTGAATGGTATTATGACTTCTATGTGAAAGGACAATAACATGAAAAAAATTGCGGTAGCGGGTACTGGATATGTTGGGCTTTCGATGGCGGTCCTTTTGGCTCAACATCATCAGGTAACAGCGGTTGATATTATTCCTGAAAAGGTGGAGATGATTAATCAAAAACAATCTCCTATTCAAGATAAGGAAATTGAGGAGTTTTTGGCGACAAAAAACTTGCATTTAAAAGTAACTCTAGACGCTCATGAGGCTTATGTAGATGCGGAATTTGTTATTATTGCTGCGCCAACAAATTATGATAGCAAGCGTGATTTCTTTGATACTAGTGCTGTAGAATCAGTTATTGAAGCTGTTTTGGCTGTTAATAAAGATGCCGTTATGGTTATCAAATCGACGATTCCAGTTGGTTATACAGAAAGTGTTAGAGAAAAATATCATATAACAAATATCATTTTTAGTCCCGAGTTCTTAAGAGAGTCTCGCGCCTTATATGACAACTTATATCCAAGTCGGATTATAGTTGGAACAGATAAAGGTGATTCTGACCTGACAGATAAGGCAATTGCTTTTGCTAACTTGTTGCAGGAGGGGGCTATTAAAGAAGACATTGACACTTTAATTATGGGATTTACGGAAGCAGAAGCTGTTAAGTTATTTTCAAATACCTACCTTGCCTTACGTGTGTCCTATTTTAATGAGTTAGACACTTATGCTGAAAGTAAAGGGCTTGATACTAAATCTATTATTGAGGGTGTTGGTCTTGACCCCCGTATCGGTAGTCATTACAATAATCCGTCGTTTGGTTACGGTGGTTACTGCCTGCCTAAAGATACCAAGCAACTTTTAGCTAACTATAAAGATGTTCCACAAAATATGATGACGGCTATTGTTGAAAGTAATCGTACTCGTAAAGATTATATTGCTGACAGAGTGCTTGAGATGGCTGGTGCTTACCAAGGATCAAGCGATTACAACCCTGAAAAAGAAAAAGATATTACGATTGGGGTTTACCGCCTCACCATGAAGAGTAATAGTGATAATTTCAGGCAATCTTCGATTCAAGGTATTATGAAACGAATCAAAGCCAAAGGTGCTAAAGTTATTATTTTTGAACCAAGTTTAGATCAATCTGTTACATTTTTCGGAAGTCAGATTATCAATAATTTAGATGAGTTTAAAAAAAAATCACAAGCTATTATTGCGAATCGTTATGATTCAAGCTTGGATGATGTTAAAGATAAGGTCTATACTCGTGACTTATTCCGCCGTGATTAAAGGTTGCTTTTATCCCCTAATTATTATGCATTAGCATTGCCCTTTTAATTTTCTTGTGTTATATTTATAATATAGTTTTTGAGCGAAGTGTATGGTAAAGGATGGTGTTGTATGAGTGTAACTGAACAAGATGGTCACAAAGTTTTAATTCAAAAATTATTGGTCAGTATTCACTATTTGACACTGTTTAAGGATGAGTTATTACTAGTCGAAAAAACGCCTTCTATTTTAGGAGAAAATTTTCCGCCTGCTTTAGTGCAGTCTGAATTAGGAGATATCGTAGCCGCCATCAATGGATTAGATTTCCAGCAACGCTTAATAGAATCTACTTTTTGGTACGAAGAAAACGCCTTCAAATTAATGAATAAAACCCTTCAGATTGTTGATAAATGGGTAAAGGGTTTGGATGATTTGATTTCATTGTGTCAATCAAAAGAAGTTTTTCAAGCAATCTTGGGCGATAACCGGATTCGGGTCTTTGGGGTTTTGATTGATGTTTTTTCTTCTTTGAAAATCATTTCGATGTCCTTAAAAGAAGTACCTGTACCGCCAGTTCTTTATGAGCAAATCAAGATGGTCAATATTGAAGAAGAAGCTTTCCGTAAGCACTACCATAGTCCCAAACAGATGGCTCCTGAAACTCAATTTAGTCCGGAACACATACAAGGATAAAAATCAAGTCTTGCTTTGTACTGACCCCCAAAAGTTAGACATTATATTTTAAGCAAAGGATTTAGTTCTGTATTGTACGGGACTAAGTCCTTTTAGTTTTACTTTGATCCGTTTATTGTTGTAATAATCAATATATTTTTTAATAGCTTTTTCTAAATCTCCCAGAGATTTATAGTAGCTCTCATAGCCATAGAACATTTCTGACTTTAATATGCCAAAGAAGGATTCCATTATCCCATTGTCAGGGCTGTTTCCTTTACGTGACATAGATGGACGGATACCTTTAGAGTTTAAAAAGTGATGATAATAGTTGTGCTGATACTGCCAGCCTTGATCACTATGTAAAATAGTTCCGTTATAGTATTTATCTGGAAATGTCTTTTCTAGCATCGTTTTAATTTGGTTTAAGTTAGGAGAACGTGAAATGGTATAGTTTATTATCTCGCTATTATAACCATCAAGAACTGGTGATAAATAGAGTTTTCCCTCAGGTAAAGCAAATTCAGTCACATCGGTGTAACACTTCTCAAAAGGTTTAGAGGCTTCAAAATGGCGTTGAATAAGGTTATCTGCTTTCTTTCCAACCTCACCCTTATAAGATGAATAGCGTCTTTTGCGACGTATTCTCGCTGCCAAACCTAGTTCTTTCATCAAGCGCTGAACTCTTTTGTGGTTGATGATAAAACCTCTGTTACGCAGTTCCAAAGTGATTCGACGATAGCCATAGTTACCTTTATGTTTCTGATAGACTTCTTGAATTTGGTTTTTAATGGACTTGTCTAAATCATCTTGTTCTAGTTGCTTAAGATGATAGTAATAGGTTGAACGAGCTAATTGAGCTGCTCTTAGAAGTAAACCTAATCTAAATCCTCCATCAACCATTTCTTTAATGATTTCTGTCGTTCTTTCTCGATAGCTTCGTCCCGTTCTTCTAACTCTTTTAACTTTTTTAGGAAGGCGTTCTCCGTTCTGAGATATTCGTTCTCTTCCTGAAGGCGCTCTAATTCAGTCATTTCTTCCCAAGTTTTCTTTGGTTTACGTCCCATTTTTGCTGGTCTCCCTTTTGTTGTCTCAACAATAGTATAACCATTTTTCTTGTATTGCGCTATCCAATTGGCAAGAGTTCCTGGATTTGGGAAGGCGTAATCTAGAGAAACTGACATTAAGGATTGCCCATCTTTCAAGACTTTATTAATCATTTCTTGCTTCATTTCAGGTGAATAAGCTTGGTACTTTTGCTTCTTAACGATCTCAACTCCATAACGATCCATCAGTCGAATGGTATATTTTAAGTTGCAGCGGGTTACTCCAAATTGAATCTCTAATTGAGTCCAGGAAACACCTGACTTCTTTAAACGATAAATTTCTAATTTATCTTCATAACTTAATTTCATACAAAAACACCCCAAATGTTAGATTTTTTGTCCAACTTTTGGGGTGCAGTACACTTTTAGCAGGGCTTTTTGAGTAGACTACTTATACATTTCCCTATGTATTTTGTTAGAAAGTTAACCATTTTTTTGACACTTCTTTTTAAATAAGATATAATAACAAAAATAGCATACCTTTAACAAGTCCAGAGAGGCTTCAAGGTTAAAATAGTAAAAGTAAGAGCGGTTTGCTCTCTATTTTCTGTAACCTTACTCTCTGAGAGTAAGGTTTTTTTGTGTAGAAAGGAAGTTAAATGTTTGAAAAGCGTCCCATTATTGCGTTAGATTTTTCGGATTTTGAAGAAGTGAAGCTCTTTTTAAAGGTTTTCCCTGAGGAGGAAAAATTATATGTCAAAGTTGGAATGGAACTTTATTATGCTGTCGGTCCAGAAATAGTTTACTATATTAAATCTTTAGGGCACAGTGTTTTCCTTGATTTAAAATTACATGATATTCCTCATACGGTTAAAGCCACGATGCAAGTTCTGGCTAATATGAGAATTGATATGACTACTGTACACGCTGCTGGTGGAATTGAGATGCTGAAAGCTGCACGTGAGGGACTTGGTCAAGAAACTCGGTTAATAGCTGTCACCCAATTAACCTCAACTAATGAAGAAGAGATGCGTCAGAACCAGAATATTCAAACATCATTACTTGAGTCAGTTCTTCATTATGCTAAAGGAGCAGTCACATCTCAACTCGATGGTGTGGTTTGTTCAGCTCATGAAGTTAAGGCAATTAAAGAAGTGGCACCGGAGAGATTTATTTGTGTAACGCCAGGTATCCGACCGCAAGGAGCAGAGATTGGAGATCAAAAGCGTGTGGTGACACCTAAAGAAGCAAAAATAATGGGAAGTAACTATATTGTTGTAGGTAGGCCTATTACCCGAGCTCAAAACCCTTGGAAGGCCTATCAAGCTATCAAGAAGGAATGGAATGCCTAAAAGCATTTTTGAAGAGAATTGAGGAGAATAAGATGACTTTAGCTAAACAAATTGCTACTGAATTATTAGAGATTAGAGCTGTTTCTTTAAAGCCTGAACAGCCTTTTACCTGGGCTTCAGGCATAAAATCCCCAATCTATACAGATAATCGGATTACTCTTTCGTATCCCAAAACACGAACCTTAATTGAAGATGGCATCGTAGAAATTATTAAAAGGCACTATCCTGAGGTAGATATCATCGCAGGAACGGCGACAGCAGGTATTCCACACGGTGCTATAGTTGCTGATAAAATGAATCTGCCTTTTGCTTATATTCGTAGTAAGCCAAAAGACCATGGCGCAGGTAATCAGATTGAAGGATATATTGAAAAGGGACAAAAGATGGTTATCGTTGAAGATTTGATTTCAACTGGTGGTTCAGTTCTTGATGCTGCTGCCGCAGCTATTCGAGAAGGAGTAGAAGTACTTGGAGTCGTTGCAATCTTCACTTATGAATTGCCAAAGGCCAAAGCCAACTTTGATAAGGCAGGTATCAAGTGTCAGACTTTGTCTAACTACTCCCTCTTAATCCAAGTAGCCAAAGAAAATGGCTTTGTTAATGCTGAAGGCTTGGCTTTGCTAGAAAAATTCCAAGAAGACCAGGAAAATTGGCAAATGAAATAAAGGATTTTGTTTTTGAATGTTCGTCACCTTTTTCATGATATAATGAGTAGAAAAGGAAGGAGAAGCTTTTGCATGACTTATAAAACTCTTTTAACCGACTACAGTCAGGCTTACCGAGATACGGATCATTTTTATCATTTTAAAGATTCTGATTTGAAAACTCGCTATTATTCAAATTATCTTGATTACAAAATTTTACCCCGTTTAGAGCAGTTAAGTGCAGATTTAGCCTATCTGAGAGAAGAGCAAAAAGATTACCCTCTAGACTACGCAATGGTCTTTTTTCCTGAAAACGCTGAACTTCCGGAAAACATAAAAGCCTACTTGAAAGCTGAACAGTTTGAGATTGAAAAGCACATTATTTTTAGCACCCCTATAAGTCGTTTAAAGCTTAGTCAAAAGGTAATTGATGGTATTACTATTGAGAGATTAAGTGAGCGGCTTTTCAGGGATTACCTTGATTATAAATATCAACAGCGCTTAGTTTATGGCGAAAAATTTGCTAAAGAAATGCATGTCTGGGATCAAGTCCACCTTCCTGAAAAAGGGTCTGAAATTTTGATTGCACGAGATGATCAGGATATTATTGGAGATGTAACGGCTTGGCATTATGGTGACTATATTGAGATGGATGATTTTAGTGTTTTAGAAAACTATCGTGGAAAGGGAATTGGCTCTGCTCTACAAAAAGAAGCTAGTAAGGGATTTCAATATGCTATCCTCATTTCTGAAGAAGAAAACCGTCAAATGTATGAACACCAGGGCTATGAGGAAGTAGCTCATTACTGGACGGGTACTCGCAAAGAGGAGAGTCATAAAAAGAAGGACTAGCTTATCTGTTACCTTAACTCGGAGTATTGTGTAACATAACACTATGAGAAGATAGGTTTAATGACCTTAAAAAGCGATTATTATTGAAATCCAAGCTCACTTTTTAAGAAGTTGTACTTATTTTGATTTAAAAGAAAAAGTGGTTTATACTAAAGCGAGATCAATTTAGCCGGAGAGTACAGAATGAAAACATTAAAAGATGCAAGTGAAATGGCCCATGCTGTCAGAACACGCCGAGTAACGCCACTAGAACTAGTAGAAGATACAATTGCCAAAGCCAACAAAGTTAATCCTGATTTAAATGCGATTGTGTCAACGCGGTATGAAGAGGCGCGTGAAGAAGCTAGGAGTCGTGATTTTTCTAATTTGCCCTTTGCAGGTGTTCCTATTTTTATTAAAGATTTAGGGCAGAATTTGACTGGCTCTTTAGCTACTTCAGGGTCCGTCCTTTTTCAAAAGAACTATGCAACTGTGACTAGTCGTTATGTTCAGAAATTGCGAGACTTAGGTTTTATTATTTTAGGAAAAACCAATGTCCCAGAATTTGGTTTTAAAAATATTAGCGATAGTAAAGCGAATGGTACAGTCAATCTGCCCTTTGATCTTACGCGCAATGCGGGAGGATCGTCCGGCGGAGCAGCTGCTTTGATGGCAGCAGGAGTAACGGTCATCTCAGCAGCTAGCGATGGAGGTGGCTCGATACGAATCCCTGCTTCTTTTAATGGTCTGATTGGTTTAAAACCTAGTCGGGGGCGTATTTCGACGGGGCCTGAGTCCTACCGTAGTTGGCAAGGAGCATCAGTTCATTTTGCTTTAACCAAATCAGTGAGAGATACAAAAAACTTACTGTTCCATCTGCAGGAGTGTCAACTTGAAGGGCCTTTTCCCTTACCTCTACTAAGCGAGGATGTACTTTCTAATGCAAAATCTGTTCCGCTAAAAATTGCTCTATTAAGTAATGAAGTAGACGGAAGCCCTTTTTCAGATGAAGTTAACAAGGCCTTAGGAGAGGTAGTGACCTTTTTAGAAAATAATGGTCATACGATAACTTCTATTAATCGTCTACCCTTTGATATGGAAGCCCTGATTGATTCTTATTACTTTATGAATGCAGCTGAGACAGCAGCCATGTTTGACGAGATTGAGCAAGCAATCAAACGCCCGCTTACAAAAGCTGATATGGAGACAATGACCTGGGCCATTTATCAAGCAGGCCAGAATTTAAAAGCTAAAGATTATTCTAAGGTTATTTCTGAGTGGGACTTCTATAGTGCTTGTATGGCTAACTTTCATAAGGAATATGACTTGTTAATAACACCAACAACGCATGACATTGCTCCTAAGCATAGGCAACTTGACCCAACCCCTGACTTGATGGCAAAATTGGCTCAGGCTGAAGGCTATACGAGCAAAGAACAATTGCAGCTAGTTAAAGAGATGTTTCAAAAAGGTCTAGCACTCAATCCCTATACCCCACTTGCTAATTTAACGGGACAGCCAGCAATAACCTTACCTCTTTCCTTGGTTAAGGATAAATACCCATTAGGTATTCAATTTATAGCGGCAAAGGGTCGTGAAGACTTACTTTTACAAATAGCATCGCTCTTTGAAGAAGCTGGACAATTTAAAATGAAAATCTAATATATAATACAAAGAGAATCTATTATAGGTTAGGTTCTCTTTGTTTGTAAGCATTGCCATGACTGAAACAAAGGGTATAATGGTATACTAAACTTATTAAAAAAAGGAGTGTTTTTTCTAATGAAAAAAATCTATACATATATGTACTGCACCCCAAAAGTTGGACAAAAAATCTAACATTTGGGGTGTTTTTGTATGAAATTAAGTTATGAAGATAAATTAGAAATTTATCGTTTAAAGAAGTCAGGTGTTTCCTGGACTCAATTAGAGATTCAATTTGGAGTAACCCGCTGCAATAAAATATACCATTCGACTGATAGATCGTTATGGAGTCGAGATCGTTAAGAAGCAAAAGTACCAAGCTTATTCACCTGAAATGAAGCAAGAAATGATTAATAAAGTCTTGAAAGATGGGCAATCCTTAATGTCAGTTTCTCTAGATTACGCCTTCCCAAATCCAGGAACTCTTGCCAATTGGATAGCGCAATACAAGAAAAATGGTTATACTATTGTTGAGACAACAAAAGGGAGACCAGCAAAAATGGGACGTAAACCAAAGAAAACTTGGGAAGAAATGACTGAATTAGAGCGCCTTCAGGAAGAGAACGAATATCTCAGAACGGAGAACGCCTTCCTAAAAAAGTTAAAAGAGTTAGAAGAACGGGACGAAGCTATCGAGAAAGAACGACAGAAATCATTAAAGAAATGGTTGATGGAGGATTTAGATTAGGTTTACTTCTAAGAGCAGCTCAATTAGCTCGTTCAACCTATTACTATCATCTTAAGCAACTAGAACAAGATGATTTAGACAAGTCCATTAAAAACCAAATTCAAGAAGTCTATCAGAAACATAAAGGTAACTATGGCTATCGTCGAATCACTTTGGAACTGCGTAACAGAGGTTTTATCATCAACCACAAAAGAGTTCAGCGCTTGATGAAAGAACTAGGTTTAACAGCGAGAATACGTCGCAAAAGACGCTATTCATCTTATAAGGGTGAGGTTGGAAAGAAAGCAGATAACCTTATTCAACGCCATTTTGAAGCCTCTAAACCTTTTGAGAAGTGTTACACCGATGTGACTGAATTTGCTTTACCTGAGGGAAAACTCTATTTATCACCAGTTCTTGATGGTTATAATAGCGAGATAATAAACTATACCATTTCACGTTCTCCTAACTTAAACCAAATTAAAACGATGCTAGAAAAGACATTTCCAGATAAATACTATAACGGAACTATTTTACATAGTGATCAAGGCTGGCAGTATCAGCACAACTATTATCATCACTTTTTAAACTCTAAAGGTATCCGTCCATCTATGTCACGTAAAGGAAACAGCCCTGACAATGGGATAATGGAATCCTTCTTTGGCATATTAAAGTCAGAAATGTTCTATGGCTATGAGAGCTACTATAAATCTCTGGGAGATTTAGAAAAAGCTATTAAAAAATATATTGATTATTACAACAATAAACGGATCAAAGTAAAACTAAAAGGACTTAGTCCCGTACAATACAGAACTAAATCCTTTGCTTAAAATATAATGTCTAACTTTTGGGGGTCAGTACAATATCGCTTTAGCTTTTTCAGTTTTTGTTTTAACGGCTTGCGCCTCAAAAAAAGATGACCAAGGTCAGGCTCAATGGAATAAAATTGAGAAGAAGGGTGAACTGAAAGTAGCAACCTCAGGAACTCTTTTTCCACAGTCATTCCATGATAAGAAGAATAAGTTAACAGGCTATGATGTTGAAATCATCAAAGAAGTTGGGAAACGCTTAGGACTTAAGGTTAAGTTCACTGAGATGGGGGTTGATGGCATGCTTTCAGCTCTTAATAGTGGTCAGGTTGATATAGCAGGATATTCCATTGAAAAGGATAGTAAGAATGCAAAGAAATTCTTGTACACTAATGCCCATAAATATTCCTTTGGTTCGATGATTGTCCGCCAATCAGATGATTCTGGAATTAAATCATTGAAGGATTTAAAAGGTAAAAAAGCTGCGGGAGCTTCGACAACTTCATATATGAAAGTGGCTAAGAAGTTTGGCGCTAAGTTAGTTATCTATGATAATGTGACTAACGATGTTTATCTAGAGGATGTCGCTAATGGCAGAACTGACGTTATTTTAAATGATTTCTATCTTCCAATGGCAAGTAAAGCCCTTCCTGATATTCCTGTGAAAGTCTTAAAAGGTGTTTATTACAACCCTTCAGAATCAAACTTTGCTATTAAGTTAGGTAATGAAAAACTTCAGAAGAAAGTAAACAGTACCTTAGCAGAAATGAAAAAAGATGGGACTTTAACTAAATTATCTAAAGAATTCTTTGCTGGTCAAGACGTATCAAAAGAGAAAAAATATGACTTTAAAAAAATTGACGTTTCAGACGTTGATTAATTAGAAATGGACAGTTGCCGATGAAATTTATTGATTTTCAATTAATGAAAGACAGTCTCTGGTTTGTACTTTCGGGACTACCATACACTATTGGAATCTCGGCGCTGAGTTTTTTAACTGGTATCAGTTTGGGGGTTCTGTTAGCAATCCTTGGAAGATCACAGCATGGCTTTTTCAGAAGAGTTGTGAAGGTTTATATATCAATCATGCGCGGTGTTCCTATGATTGTTGTGCTCTTTATGTTGTATTTTGGGATGCCCTATTTTGACCTGCAATTGCCAGCCTTGCTTTGTGCTTATATTGGCTTTAGTTTGGTGAGTTCGGCTTATATTTCAGAGATATTTAGATCTTCTATTAATGCTGTCGCCTTAGGGCAATGGGAAGCAGCCAAAGCGCTGGGTCTACCTCAAAAAACGGTCATAAAAAAGGTTATCTTACCACAAGCTATTCGAATTGCTATTCCGCCACTTGGAAACGTTGTTATTGATATGATAAAAAGCTCATCACTAGCAGCAATGATCACAGTTCCTGATATTTTTCAAAATGCCAAGATTGTTGGCGGTAGGGAATGGGATTATATGTCCATGTATATTTTAGTGGCGTTCATTTATTGGTCCCTTTGTTATTTATTCGAAAATTTTCAAGCTTATCTGGAACGTAGATTACAACTTCCAAATGGATAAAAAAGTGTTTAACCTCAGAAATCACTGGTTTCTGAGGTTTTTATCTGTAAAATATGCTAAAATATGAGCTAAAGAAATGAAATTTTTTTGCTCTAGAAGAAAGGTAGTTTATGAAACATTCAACTTGGCATAAGATGATAAAAGCGTCTCTTCCGGATGATTATTTTGCTAGAATCAATCACTTTTTAGATCAGGCTTATCAATCAGGGATAATCTATCCTAAACGTGAAAATGTTTTTCGTTCTCTAGTAGAGACGCCCTATGAAGAAACAAAAGTTGTCATTTTGGGTCAAGACCCTTACCATGGCCCTAGACAAGCGCAAGGCCTATCCTTCTCTGTGCCAGATGACCTACCAGCACCTCCGTCTCTTCAAAACATGCTAAAGGAACTAGAGACCGATATAGGACTGCGTGATCATCATGATTTATTACCTTGGGCAAAGCAAGGGGTACTTTTATTGAATGCCTGCTTGACCGTTCCTGAACATCAGGCGAATGGGCACGCAGGGCTTATTTGGGAACCTTTTACAGATGCTGTTATCAAGGTTGCTAATAGCAAAGACACCCCTGTCGTTTTTATCTTATGGGGAGGCTATGCTAGGAAAAAGAAGACATTGATTACCAATCCGAAACATTTGGTGATTGAAAGTGCTCATCCTAGCCCTTTATCGGCCTATCGTGGTTTTTTTGGTAGCCACCCTTACTCACGAACGAACCAATTTCTTGAAGATAATGGTCTTGCTCCCATTGATTGGTTGTCTTAATACGATTTTTAGATAAACTAGAACTTATGCCTGCTACTGATAGGTTCCTAGTTTAGGAGTGTTAAGATTAGTAGTCGAAAAGTTTTTTATTAATTTAAAAATTCCCTCTCGTTTGAAAGGGAATTTTTTTGTGGTTATGATTTTTTCTGCTGGCTTAGGTTTAGTCCCCAAGGAACGAGATTTTCTTTTTTTGATCTGATGCGCTGGATGTTATCTTTATGACGATAAATAATGAGTGTCGCCAGCGAGATGACGATAACAAGCAAGATAGGGTCTGGTTGATTTAAGAGGAAATGGATTCTTGGGAAGACAAGTACAGTAATCGCGGCAATAATGGCTGTGCAGATACTTGATAGTGAAATCATACTGAATAGATAGAGAATCACTAAAAAGATAATGGCCAGAAAAAGGACGTAGAGCGGTGAGTAGCCAAGGATAACTCCAGCACTGGTTGCTACGGCCTTGCCTCCTTTAAATTTAGCAAAAAGAGGGAAGGTGTGTCCGACTACTGCAAAAAATCCAAAAATGATGGGTGATAAAAAGGTAACTCCAAAGATGATTGGCAACAGGGTCGCAATAGTCCCTTTTAGAATATCAATTGCTAAGGTAGCAAGACCGGCCTTAATCCCTAAGATGCGGAAGGTATTGGTTGTACCAGTATTGCCAGATCCGTGTTCTCTCAAATTGATATGGTAAAAATATTGGCCAATCCAGAGCCCTGTAGGTATCGAACCAAGGAGATATGCAATAATAATTAAGAATGTTAGTTTCATAGTTTTTATTATACCATAAAGCTTTTTTTAGATGAGTCAATCTCACTTAAATTTAGATAATAAAAAAATAACTTTGCAAAATTCTCAAAAAACTTGTAAGATTATAAAGATGAAAAAATCTGGAGGTCACTTTGGCTAAAAAAGAAATATCCATAACCAATTATAATGATGATGCAATACAGGTCCTTGAGGGATTAGATGCTGTTCGCAAGCGCCCAGGGATGTATATTGGCTCTACAGATGCAACCGGTCTCCATCATCTCATTTGGGAAATTGTAGATAATGCTGTCGACGAAGCCTTATCAGGTTTTGGTAACGAAATCAAGGTTACCATTAATGCTGATGGCTCAGTTAGTGTTGCTGATAGTGGACGGGGGATGCCAACTGGTAAACATGCTATGGGAATACCAACTGTACAAGTTATCTTCACTGTCTTACATGCTGGAGGTAAGTTTGGACAAGGTGGTTATAAAACCTCAGGTGGTCTCCACGGTGTTGGTTCATCAGTTGTCAATGCCTTGTCTAAGTGGCTTGAAGTTGAAATTACTCGTGACGGTTCAGTTTATAAGCAACGCTTTGAAAATGGTGGTAAACCAGTCTCAACTCTGAAGAAGATTGCTTCAGCTCCAAAGAGTAAAACGGGCACAACAGTTACTTTTATGCCTGACGATAGTATCTTTTCAACAACTGATTTTAAATTTAACACTATTGCAGAGCGGCTTAAAGAATCAGCTTTTCTTTTAAAGGACGTCAAGATGTCTTTGACAGATCTGCGCGGAGAAGAAGCTGTTACAGAAGAATTTCACTATGAAAATGGCGTGCAAGACTTTGTATCTTATCTCAATGAAGATAAGGAAACTTTGACTCCAGTCATTTATGTTGAAGGAGAAGATCAAGAGCTTCAAGTGCAAGTAGCACTCCAGTATAATGATGGTTTTTCTGATAATATTTTATCCTTTGTCAATAATGTGCGAACCAAAGATGGTGGTAGCCACGAGACTGGTTTGAAGACGGCTATAACAAAGGTTATGAATGATTATGCCCGCAAAACAAATCTTTTAAAAGATAAGGACAAAAACTTAGAGGGCTCTGATTATCGTGAAGGATTATCAGCTGTTTTATCGATCTTGGTTCCTGAACAACATTTACAATTTGAAGGACAAACCAAGGATAAACTGGGAAGCCCACTGGCTCGTCCAGTTGTTGATGGAATTGTATCTGAAAAATTGACTTATTTTTTACTTGAGAATGGTGAATTAGCGACTAATCTAGTTCGTAAAGCTATTAAAGCCCGTGACGCTCGCGAAGCTGCTCGGAAGGCTCGAGATGAATCTCGAAACGGCAAGAAAAATAAAAAAGATAAAGGTCTGCTCTCTGGAAAATTAACCCCAGCTCAATCCAAAAACGCTAAGAAAAATGAACTTTATTTGGTCGAAGGGGATTCAGCTGGTGGTTCAGCTAAACAAGGTCGTGACCGCAAGTTTCAAGCTATTTTGCCACTTCGAGGTAAGGTTTTAAATACTGAAAAAGCTAAAATGACGGATATTCTCAAGAATGAGGAAATTAATACCATGGTTTATACCATCGGCGCTGGTGTTGGAGCTGACTTTAGAATTGAAGAGATTAACTACGACAAAATCATCATCATGACGGATGCGGATACTGATGGTGCCCATATTCAAACTTTACTGCTAACCTTTTTTTACCGTTATATGCGCCCACTTGTTGAGGAAGGGCATGTCTATATTGCTTTACCGCCTCTCTACAAAATGTCTAAAGGTAAGGGCAAAACAGCTAAGGTGTCCTATGCTTGGACAGACGGAGAGCTAGAAGACCTACGAAGGGAATTTGGAAAAGGGGCTATGCTACAGCGCTACAAGGGTCTAGGTGAGATGAATGCAGACCAACTATGGGAGACAACTATGGACCCTGAAACTAGGACTCTCATTCGTGTGACTATTGACGACTTAGCGCGTGCAGAGAGACGTGTGTCTGTGCTGATGGGAGATAAGGCGGCCCCTAGACGGCAATGGATTGAAGACAATGTTACATTTACACTTGAAGAGAACACAGTCTTCTAACACGCACAGTGAGTTCTAAGTGAAAATAACAATAGCTTGCTTAAAATTAAAATGCAACTACTTTTAATTTCTCACTTTGTGATTAATATTATATAATTGTATATAATAATTAATTTACTTAACTATTTAGAGCAGTGATTGATCATTCTGTTTCTAATTTGGACGATGTCTTATTTCAAATTTGTGAGGTAGAGCTATGAAAAAACATTTTGATAAAAAGCAAGCTATGGAAGAGTTGCAAAAAGGCTATAAAAAGGCTGATCGCCTGCTAAAAGATGATGCTAAAATGGAATCTTTCCTTGATAAATTGGAAAGAAGAATTAAGTGGATTCCGTTTATCAGACAAGAATTAAAATCGGTACCCATTCTAATTAGTATGGTCCGTAGCTATTGGAAAAGGGATTACAGACAGGTGCCTCGAAGAACTATCGTAGCTATCGTGAGTGCTTTAATCTATTTTCTATCTCCAATTGATTTTATTCCTGACTGGATTCCTTTTTTGGGACAATTAGATGATGCACTTGTTGTCGCTACTTGTTGGAATCTGGTTTATAAGGATATTGAGGATTACCGTCAGTGGAAAAAAGCGCGGCCAGTGTTCTCTGACTAAACTCTTTTCTTCTTGGAAAATGATTCAATAAGGTCTGATTAGTTTTTCAAGACAGGTTCAGGTGGTCATTAACTACAAGAACTTGTCTTGATATTTTGTGTAAGGAATAATTTTTCCAAATTAGCATTAAGAAAAATCTTAAAGCTTTCATGTCGCCTTTGAGTTACCTCTTTTACTTGAAATATACCTTTAAACAAACAGAAAGGAATTGAACCTGCTCTAAATGCTGCATCAAAAAGATAAGTCTCATAGAAAATCAGGATTTCCTAGTGATTATTTATATTATCTTTGCAGTTTTGGGGTTTGGTATCTTAAATATGAGTAACATTCAAAACATGTCCCTAGAGGATATCATGGGAGAACGCTTTGGGCGTTATTCCAAATATATTATTCAGGAGCGGGCTCTACCTGATATTAGAGATGGTCTAAAACCTGTTCAACGTCGTATTTTATATTCCATGTATAAAGATGGAAATACTTTTGAGAAAGGTTTCCGTAAATCTGCAAAATCTGTAGGGAATATCATGGGAAATTTCCACCCTCATGGGGATTCCTCAATTTATGATGCCATGGTGCGGATGAGTCAGGATTGGAAGAATCGTGAAATCCTTGTTGAAATGCATGGTAATAATGGCTCGATGGATGGTGATCCTCCTGCAGCTATGCGTTACACAGAAGCCCGTTTATCAGAAATTTCAGGCTATCTTTTACAAGATATTGAGAAAAATACGGTACCATTTGCTTGGAATTTTGATGATACAGAAAAAGAGCCAACAGTTCTGCCAGCAGCTTATCCTAACCTCTTGGTTAATGGTGCTACTGGTATTTCTGCAGGTTATGCTACCGATATTCCTCCACATAATTTAGCAGAAGTGATTGATGCGACGGTTTATTTAATTGATCATCCTAAAGCTAAATTGGACAAATTAATGGAGTTTTTACCTGGTCCAGATTTTCCGACCGGAAGTATTATCCAAGGTCAAGATGAGATTCGTAAAGCGTATGAAACAGGCAAAGGGCGAGTAGTTGTTCGTTCAAAGACGGAGATTGAAGAGCTTAAAGGCGGCAAACAACAGATTATTGTTACTGAAATTCCATATGAGATTAACAAGTCCGTTTTAGTTAAAAGAATTGATGATGTTCGTGTTAATAACAAAGTTCCTGGAATAGTAGAAGTCCGTGATGAATCTGACAGATCTGGTTTACGAATTGCGATTGAGTTGAAAAAAGATGCCGATACACAGACTGTTTTAAACTATTTGTTGAAGTATACTGATTTACAGGTCAATTACAACTTTAATATGGTAGCTATTGATAACTATACACCACATCAAGTTGGTATTCAAAAGATACTTAGCTCCTATATTGCGCACCGTAAGTCAATCATCGTTGAACGTTCCAAATTTGATATGGCTAAAGCCGAAAAGCGCCTTCATATTGTTGAGGGACTGATTCGAGTTATTTCTATCCTTGATGAAGTGATTGCCTTGATTCGTGCATCTGAAAACAAAGCGGATGCAAAGGAAAACTTGAAAATCAGCTACGCTTTTACCGAGGAGCAAGCAGAAGCTATTGTTACTTTGCAACTATATCGTTTGACGAATACCGATATTGTTACTTTGCAAAATGAAGAGGAAGAACTTCGTAATTTAATAACTACTTTGGGAGCTATTATCGCTGATGAAGCTACCATGTATAATGTGATGAAGCATGAATTACGAGAGGTTAAAAAGAAATTTGGCAATCCTCGTCGTTCACAATTACAAAAAGAGACAGAGACAATTGAAATTGATACTGCTAGCTTGATTGTGGAAGAAGAGACCTTTGTTAGCCTTACACAAGGTGGGTATATTAAACGCACCAGCCCTCGATCCTTCAATGCTTCAACGATTGAAGAGGTTGGTAAACGTGATGATGATCGCTTAATTTTCGTAACCAGTGCAAAAACAACCCAGCATCTTCTTATTTTTACAGATTTAGGAAATGTTATTTACCGTCCTGTGCATGAATTGCAAGATATTCGCTGGAAGGAAGTTGGTGAGCACTTATCTCAAACTATTACTAACTACGGTAATGACGAGAAGATTTTGTATGCTGAGCTTGTTGATGATTTCAAATCAGTAACTTACTATAGTGTGACACAATTAGGTCAAATTAAGCGCTTTGCAAGATCAGAGCTAGCACCATGGCGTACCTATCGCTCTAAATCACTTAAATATGCGAAACTAAAAAATGAGCAGGATCGTATTATTGCTGTTCAGCCTATCCTATTTGACGATATCATGTTGATTTCACATCAAGGTTATGCCCTTCGTTTTTCTAATGAAGAAGTGCCCGTTCAAGGATTAAAAACAGCTGGTGTGAAAGCGATGAATCTTAAAAAAGGTGACTATATTGCTTCTGCTTTCTTAGCCTATACAGACAGTTTCTTTGTCCTAACACAACGCGGCAGCTTGAAGCGAGTTGCTATGGAGGATATCCCGCAAACGAGTCGGGCGAACAGGGGGCTATTGGTTCTGAGAGAATTAAAAAATAAACCTCATCGTGTCTTCTTAGCTGGCGCTGTTAGGAGTTCAGTTTCAACTAAAGCCATTGATCTATTTAGTAATCCTCAAGTTGACAATGATGAACCTAGTTTAAGATTGATAGTTACTAGTAAAACTGGTCAAGAATATTTAGTGAATTTAGCTAACTATTCCTTGTCTGAACGAACAAGTAATGGTACTTTTATTTCAGATACCATCTCAGATCAAGAGGTCTTATCAGTAAGATTTGACTAAAAAGGACGAAAGTTCTTTTTAGTTTGAATCTATTTTTCTGAAAATTAAAAACATTAGAATATAGTTGCTTTTCACGAAAATTACGATACAATATATAAAAGCAGAAATGAGGATACGATATGACACTTGATATAGATTGGAATAATCTAGGATTTGAATACCATAAGTTACCTTACCGTTATATTTCTTATTTTAAAGATGGACAATGGGATCAGGGACAATTCACCGAAGATGCTAATTTACATCTATCCGAAGCAGCACCAGCTTTACACTATGGGCAACAGGCTTTTGAAGGTTTAAAAGCTTATAGGACAAAAGATGGTTCTATTCAGCTCTTTCGTCCTGATTGCAATGCTGCTCGTTTACAAGCAACAGCAGAGCGTTTATTAATGCCACGAATATCAACAGAACAATTTATTGATGCGGTTAAGCAAGTGGTTAAAGCGAACCAAGAG
This sequence comes from Streptococcus porcinus, assembly GCF_901542335.1. Lineage (NCBI taxonomy): Bacteria > Bacillati > Bacillota > Bacilli > Lactobacillales > Streptococcaceae > Streptococcus > Streptococcus porcinus. The sequence goes on from NZ_LR594036.1 coordinate 771,863, forward strand.
TATGTTCCTCCTTATGGTACAGGAGCAAGTTTATATCTTCGTCCCTTATTAATTGGTATTGGGGATGTTATCGGTGTTAAACCAGCTGATGAGTATATCTTTACTATCTTTGCGATGCCAGTAGGAGCTTATTTTAAAGGTGGCTTAATGCCAACAAATTTTATTGTTTCTGAAGAGTATGATCGTGCGGCTCCATTTGGAACGGGAGCAGCAAAGGTCGGAGGCAACTACGCTGGCTCGCTTTTACCAGGAAAAGCGGCAAAAGCTAATGGTTTTTCTGATGTGATTTATTTAGATCCGGCCACTCATACTAAAATTGAAGAAGTTGGCGCAGCTAATTTCTTCGGTATCACCGCTAATAATGAGTTCATTACTCCTTTAAGTCCATCAATTCTGCCGTCTATTACTAAATATTCTCTTCTCGAATTAGCCGAAAAGAGATTAGGGATGACTGTTATTGAAGGAGATGTTCCAATTGATGATTTGGATAAATTTGTAGAAGCTGGTGCTTGTGGAACAGCTGCTGTTATCTCACCGATTGGTGGTATCCAGTACCATAATCATTTGCATGTTTTTTACAGTGAGACAGAGGTTGGACCAGTAACCCGACGTTTGTATGACGAATTAGTTGGCATTCAGTTTGGTGATATTGAAGCCCCAGAGGGATGGATTGTAAAAGTTGATTAAATCCAAAGCTTGCTCTTGCAAGCTTTCAGATTGAAGACAAACTGGCCTAAATCTCCAGTTTGTCTTTTCTTTTACTTTCATTATGATTATTGGGCTAACTTTGGCAATTTTCAAGCCAATTAAAAAGGATATTCTCGCCATTATCTTACTATATTTTTTCATATTCAAGCACGCTAAAGTCAGTCCAACGGTTGCCTCCATTTTGGACTTTCCTTTTAATCTCGTGTAGCGCAAATTGTGATATTCTTTAGCTGTTCCAAATAAGCGTTCTATCGTTTCTTTGCGCTGTTGATAACATTCTTTCATCCCTTTTTGGTGTCGGATGTCTTCACAGACTTCTAAATCTTCTTTCCATAGATGACGAGTGATAACTTTTTGATGGGTTTTCGATTGGGTACAGACTGATAATAGCGGACAGGTCTGACAGATAGCTGGATCACTTTTGTACTCACTATAGCCATCTCGAGTAGTGGTTGAATAACATAAGGGGTGGTTCTCTGGACAGAGGTAGACATCATAATACTCATCATAGACAAACTCTTTAGGACTAAGCATTCCTTTTTTGCCACGTGGTCTAGTATATGGAAAAACGGGTGTGATACCTAGAGATAATAAATAGTGGGCAATGCTGGGTGTTTTATAACCAGAGTCTGCGATAAGATAGCTTGGTTGTAATGCTTTAATTTGGTCAAACAGTTCTGGGAAAGCCTGACTATCATGAACATTCCCAGCGTGAATACTATATCCTAGTGCCCAACCATATTTATCACAAGCGACTTGAGCATTATAAGCAAAAACTTGTTTGTGTTCTCCCTTATGAAACCAACCGCTATCAGAGTCGGTTGTAGAAATTTTCTTACTTGTGGGCTCTTTTTCTCTGGCGAGCCCTAACAACTTTTTTCCGTGTTTTTCCCTATCTTTGGCAATTTCTCGCTCTAATTGGGCACTCATGAATTTAGCTTGCGCCTCTACTTCCTGATTGATATATTTGTGATTGTTAGCAACTGCTTTAATATGGGTACCGTCCACAAAGATTTCAGTAGGGTCAATTAACCCGGCATTCAGGCAGAGCCCTAAGATATGAGAAAAGATAGCTTCAATGACTTGTTTATCTTGGAAACGACGACTGTAGTTCTTTCCGTATGTTGTGAAATGAGGCACCTTATCTTCTAAAGTCAACCCAAGAAACCAGCGGTAAGCCACATTAACCTCAATTTCCTTGATGGTTTGACGCATGGAACGAATGCCAAAGAGACATTGAATCATGGGAATTTTCACTAACATGACAGGGTCCAAACTAGGACGACCGTTATCCGCACAATAACTGTCCTTCACTAAGTCATAAATAAATGAAAAATCTATCGCTTCATCAATTTGACGCAAGAGATGGTCTTTAGGAACCAAGTCATCTAAACTATAGAAACCAACTTGATTGCGATTGTAGTTAGGATTTTCTTTGTGGAACATACTGAGACCTCCTAGAACTTCTTATCTTTATTATAACTCTTAGCAAAAAGAAAAGCCCTAGAAAAATCAATTTCTAAGGACTTTGTCTTCAATCTGAAAGCTTGCTCTTGCAAGCTTTTTTCTTTTTGTGTAAAATGGATGAAGCGAGGTATAGAATGAGTAAAAAAGATAAAAAAATTGAAATTCAAATTGTTGATCACAAGGTTTCACTTGAGAATACTCTAGTAAATGGTTATCAATTACTAAATGGAAAACGTATTGTTGGTGAAATTGCAGAGCTTGATGAAAGATTCGTTGTTGTCAACAACGGTAGTGCAGAAAGCTTCTTCAAAACCTTGGAACAAGCGGTTGAAAGTATCATTGAAAGCTACAATTTGAATCACTAAAGTGGGTAAAAACACTTGCGTGAGCAATAAAACTATGGTAGAATAGTTTTTGTTGTTATGGAAAGATAGCGAAGAGGCTAAACGCGGCGGACTGTAAATCCGCTCCTTCGGGTTCGGGGGTTCGAATCCCTCTCTTTCCATTTCTATTTGGGGTATAGCCAAGCGGTAAGGCAAGGGACTTTGACTCCCTCATGCGTTGGTTCGAATCCAGCTACCCCAGTCAGAGGTATCAGATAGATTCTGAGACCGTCAAAGATAAGAGTTGTTGTCGTTGCGGGTTACCTTGAGAAAATATATTGTTATCAAAAGCAAGCATAGCTTGCTTTTGTTGGAGGATTTTTTAGAATGAATGAATTTGAAGATTTGCTAAACAGTGTTAGCGAAGTAAACCCTGGTGATGTAGTCACTGCGGAAGTTTTAACAGTTGATAACGGTCAAGCAAACGTTGTTATTGATGGTACTGGTGTAGAAGGTGTTTTGACACTTCGCGAATTGACTAATGATCGTGATGCCGATATCAATGATTTTGTTAAAGCTGGCGACACAGTTGAAGTGCTTGTTCTTCGTCAAGTTGTAGGTAAAGATACTGATACAGTTACTTTCCTAGTATCTAAAAAACGTTTAGAAGCTCGCAAAGCATGGGACAAACTTATTGGTCGTGAAGGTGAAGTAGTTACTGTTAAAGGTACTCGCGCTGTTAAAGGTGGTCTTTCAGTTGAATTTGAAGGTTTACGTGGATTTATTCCTGCTTCAATGATTGATACTCGTTTCGTACGCAACACTGAAAAATTTGTAGGTCAAGAATTTGACGCAAAAATTAAAGAAGTTGATGCTGCTGAAAACCGTTTTATCTTATCACGTCGTGAAGTCATTGAAGAAGCTTCTGCAGCAGCTCGCGAAGAAGTATTTTCAAAACTTTCTGAAGGTTCAGTTGTGACTGGTACTGTTGCTCGTTTAACTAGCTTTGGTGCTTTCATCGATCTTGGTGGTGTTGATGGACTTGTTCACGTTACTGAGTTATCTCATGAACGTAATGTTTCACCTAAATCAGTTGTAAGTGTTGGTGAAGAAGTTGAAGTTAAAGTTCTGTCAATTGATGAGGAAGCTGGTCGTGTATCACTTTCGCTTAAAGCAACTACCCCTGGACCATGGGATGGTGTTGAACAAAAACTCGCTCAAGGTGATGTTGTTGAAGGTAAAGTAAAACGTCTTACTGACTTTGGTGCTTTCGTAGAAGTACTACCTGGAATTGATGGACTTGTTCATATTTCACAAATCTCACACAAACGTGTTGAAAATCCAAAAGATGTACTTTCTGTAGGTCAAGAAGTTACTGTTAAAGTTCTTGAAGTAAATGCAGCTGATGAACGTGTATCACTTTCAATCAAAGCTCTTGAAGAACGTCCAGCACAAGCTGAAGGTGAAAACAATAACAACAACAATAACAGTGAAAAACGCCAATCACGTCCACGTCGTCCAAAACGTGAGGCTAAACGTGACTATGAATTACCAGAAACTCAAACTGGTTTCTCAATGGCTGATTTATTCGGTGATATTGAATTATAATAAAGTTTAAAAGCTAAGATTTTCTTAGCTTTTTTTCTAATCAAAATTTGTGATTTCTATTTCGAAAATTTTATTTTTGTGGTATACTATTATGGTGTTGCCACCTTTAGTGTAATGGATATCACGTAAGATTCCGGTTCTTGAGATGGGAGTTCGATTCTCTCAAGGTGGATTTAAACCGCGTTTTAAAGCCTATTAAATTAGGCTTTTTTTCTTTATTGTCCTAAATAAATTCTTTACTTGACTTACTGATTCCAGTTCTTATTGTTTAAATACATGTAAGTATACTGTCAAGGTGATGTTCGGCTTTGTATGACCAATTAATTTAGAAAACGGGACCACATTGTTCTTATTTTTAATTACGTCCGATACATAAGTATTTCTCAATGAATGAAGATGAATATTGCCTCTGACAACCTTCTTAAGCGTCTTATTAACAAGCAGTACTCAATAACTCGATAAATATTCTATCTTTGATTTTATAATGCTTAATATACTTAAGGTGGATTTATATTTCAGAAACCTTTAAGTAACAAATAAAGCACTAGCCTATAGCTAATGCTTTATTTGTTATATCAATTCTATTTGAGAAGACCCCTTTGGCTAAGCTGGATAAGTTTATCATTTTCGAATAAGAGGTTAATATGGCTTCCTTGAGTATTTGTTTTTAAACCACTAACCCAAACAGCTTGTAGTTGTATTTTGTCACTAGAACTAGCATGAGTATAATCATCTGGCTCAGTTAATATTTTTGTCACTTGGTTATAAGTCATGCCTTTTTGAAGTTTATTATAGTCTTTTAGAGAGATTTTGGGCTTTCTATTAAAAGCAAAATTAGCAATGGACTTGACAATAGTAGAATTTTGATACATATTTGCTTGGATAGTGACTTTATCAAATGTCCAAGTGTAATTATCGAGGGTAACATTCCCAGCAGGTTTTTTTTCGTGCTTACTTGGATTTCCAAATAAGCTTGTTAAGTCCTCGATAGAGGATCCCCCTTTGAATTCTTGATCGGCGCTGGCGATATGAATTTTCTCAAAAGCAAGTCGCTTGTCCTGATGAGAAGCTGTTTCTTGAGACTTGGCGATTAGTGATGGTTTGTCTTTAGATGACGTTTTATTCTCGGAACTTTTGCTACAGCCAACCATACTAAAACAAAGGACAGGAAGGAGTAGTGTCAAAATGAATGAACTTTTTTTCATAGTTTAAATTATTTCTCCGTTAATATTATATCAGTTATAACATATTTCGATCAGGTGTGAGTTAAGCACCCAGTGTAACTCTAGTGAAGGTCTAAAAAATAAAACCCTTACAGGTAAGGGTTCAGTAAGTTTTAATGGAGCTGGTGGGAGTCGAACCCACGTCCAAACACCTGCCAACATATTCGTCTACAACCATAGGTTATGTTTTGATTTAACAAGGTAAGGACACATAACTCAAGCCATTACCGTGCGAATCTAAAAATCTCTTTTTGAGGCAGTAGACACTACCTTAAACGTAGCTTGTTATTTTGAGACTTCTAACAGGACACAAGCAATCTTGTAGAAGTCACGCTAGCTGGTTTTTAGGCAGCTAAAGCGTAAGAGTTTGTATTTTTTGCAGTTATATTTAACTGGCATTTTACATCTGCCGATGGGTCGCAGAACATGTCTCATAATGCCTGTCGAATCCGTAACAACCCCTTTGTTAAAAGGGTAAGAAAAACTTACAAGGATTATTATATCAGAAAATATTTCGTATGGCAAAATTATCTATCTTATGGTATGATAAAAGCATGAAAATCAAGAATCCAAAAGCCTACGCTTTTTTTCAACAATTATTTAAAGTCTTGGGAATTATAGCTCTTATAGGGTCCTTTGTTTTAGCTTTTTGGTTATATAAGATGGGGATATTTAATGATAAAAATGTATTGAAAGATGTTATCAACCAATACAAATTTTGGGGGCCATTTATTTTCATTATCATCCAAATTTTTCAAATTGTTTTCCCAGTCATTCCTGGAGGGATAACAACTGTTTTTGGATTTCTTATTTTTGGTCCTATCAAAGGTTTCTTACTCAATTATTTTGGGATATTAATTGGGAGTTATATTCTATTTATTCTGGTTAGAATTTATGGGAAAAAATTTATTCTCCTTTTTATTGATGAAAAAACGTTCTATAAGTATGAAAAAAAACTAGAGACACCTGGTTACGAAAAACTTTTTATTTTTTGCATGGCCTCTCCTATAGCTCCAGCAGATATTATGGTTATGATTACTGCTCTAACAAATATGTCGGTCAAACGCTTCATGACGATTATGATGATTGCAAAGCCGATATCAATCATTGGTTATAGTTACCTTTTCATCTTTGGGAAAGATATCATTAACTTTTTCTTTAAATAATAAAAAGGTCGGGATAGATTCCCGCCTTTTTCGTTTGTAACTAATTTTAGTATTATTGTAAGTTGAGCTTAGATTTCATGATGAAATGTGTTCCAAAATAGTAGAGAATGATTTGGAATAATCCTTCTAAAGAAGAGATTAAGAAGTAATAATTACTTGTGTAATCAATCTCCCGATCAAAGCCAAGCCCTAAAAGGTTTGTGTTGATGTATGTGAAGATAATGCTGAGAGTAATTTGGATGCAAAAGTATGCCATAAAGGCTTTTAATCCACGACGATTTGCAAATAGCTGACCAATTGAAATAGCGAAATAAATGGCAAGAATACTTGATAGAGTTGATAATACTATCGTAACGCAAATAAAGGCGATGAGGTTCATATGTTGAGGAGCAACTTTTAATATTTCATTAATACCCTTTAGAAGGTCTGATTTATCAAATTGAGGTAGAATTAAAATAGCGAAGGCTACTGCTAATACCAAAAGGTTAAAGAAACTGTAAGTAACTGAGGATACTAATTTTGCTAGAATTAGCTTATGCTCTGATACAGGTAAGGTCATTGTTAGGTAACCTTCTCGCCCATAAATGTTTTTGTTAAATCGGTTAATAATAATCAATAAAGTTGCTAGAAGGGAGCCAGCAATTAGGGCTCCAAAAATAAGGATAAGTGAAAAAGGTAAGAATTTTGAAAAAAGGCTAATATCAGGATTTTTCTTTACTAATATTTTTATAACAAATGATAGAATGGCAGCAATTGCAACTATTCCAGCGTTCAATCCAAAGTACCACTTACCTACTGATTTGAACTCATATTTTAATAATTTCCCAAACATTGCTTCCTCCTATACTTTGTAAGTGTTTCTAAAGAGAGTGTCAATGGACATAGCATGGCTTTCTCTCAACTCATCTACTGATCCCATAATAGCAACTTGTCCATCTTTAAGAAAAATGACTTCATCAAGAATAGGTTCAATATCAGAAATAAGGTGGGTGGAAATGAGAACGGTAGCATCTTCGCTGTAATTATTAATAATTGTTTTCAAAATATAATCACGAGCAGCAGGATCCACACCACCAATTGGTTCATCAAGTATGTAAAGCTTTGCTTTACGACTCATCACAAGAATCAATTGCACTTTTTCCTTATTCCCTTTTGAGAGATTTTTGAGATGATCATTTAGGTTTAAATGAAGATCACGAAGTAAGCTATGGGCTTTAGTAACATCAAAGTCTTCGTAAAAATCACTGAAGTAGTCAATGATATCTGAAATTTTCATATCCTCTCGCAAATAGGAAGTATCAGGTAAATAAGAAATAATTTTCTTTGTATCGGTTGAGGGACGATAGCCATCAATGACGATATCACCTTTATTAGGCTGGATTAGACCATTAATTAGCTTAATCAAAGTCGTTTTCCCAGAGCCATTAGGTCCAAGTAAACCAATGATTTTTCCAGATGGGATTGTCAAGGTTAAATCATCTATAACCTTTTTACCTTTGAAAGCCTTTGAAACATGGTGTAGCTGTAAAAGTTGTGACATCCTAAGAACCCTCCTTTAGAAAATCTTCAAGTTCTGGTACAATTTGTGACTTATCAAAGCCAATTTTTACCATATTGTTAACGAAGGATTTAAGTTCACTTCGAGACAATTCACGACGTTTTTCTGCAATTAATGCTTGATTATCCGTTACAAAACGACCAGCAGTGCGTTGGGAATAAACAATACCTTCACGTTCTAATTCGGTGAAAGCCCGTTGCATGGTATTAGGGTTAACCCCAGCAGTTTCTGCATATTCTCGTACAGTTGGTAATTGTTGACCAATATTAATCTCATGACTGACAATTTGCATTTTGATATGTTGTGCAATCTGAGCATAAATCGGCGATTTTTCATCAAAATTCCAAGACATACGGTCTCCTCTCTTTGTGATTAAGTATCACTTGTACTATATAAATGGTACAGAAAAAAATAGTAAAAGTCAACATATTAATTTCTAAATTGTCCTTAGATCGTTATGAGATATAAAAAGAGAGCACAGTAATCAATTTCATAGTATAATAGAAGAAATCAGTTCAAGGAGAAGCCATGTTTGCACAATTAGATACCAAAACGGTATATTCCTTTATGGATAGTTTAATTGACTTAGATCATTACATCTCAGAAGCTAAGAAGATTGGTTATCAATCAATTGGCATCATGGATAAAGATTGTTTATACGCTGCGTATCATTTTATTATTAAAACTCAAAAGGCTGGTTTGCAACCTATTTTAGGGTTAGCAATAGATTTTCCAATTAATGGGAACGAGGAAGCTTTATATCTCATTGCAAAAAATAATCTGGGATATCAAAACCTTTTAAAAATTTCGACTCTGCGTATGTCGGCTGGGTTTAGCCCTGAGACAATTAAGGATTTTCTTGGTGGTCTGATAGTTATACTGCCTTATAGGTCTCACTTACATGATATTGATCTTGGATTTCCTTACTTCACTGGTGTTTTTGAGGAGACTGAGCTAGCTCAGCCCCTCCCTCTACAAAAATTAGTACCTTTACGAACTGTGCGATATTTTGCTGATTCCGAAAGGGAGACCTTGCAAGTTTTACACGCTATTCGGGATAATGTAACGCTCGCAGAAACGAAAGTCGTAGAAGCTGGGCAATATCTGAAAGATCCATGGGAAATTTCACAAAAGTTTGAGAAGCTTTATCCAGGCATCAATGCCCATCTGGCTAATTTATTGAAAGATGTTCATTACGATTTTAATCATGAATTTAAATTACCAAGGTTTAACCGTCAAAAGGCAGCTAAAGATGAACTGCGACAATTAACCGAAACTGGTTTAAAGGAAAAGGGTCTGTGGCAAGAAATTTATCAAAAGCGTTTGGAAAAGGAGCTTCAAATCATCTCGGACATGGGCTTTGATGACTATTTCTTGATCGTTTGGGATTTGCTCCGCTTTGGGCGTAGTAAAGGCTATTATATGGGCATGGGACGTGGCTCTGCAGCGGGTAGTTTGGTTGCTTATGCATTGAATATTACTGGTATTGATCCTGTTAGGAATAATCTGCTTTTTGAACGCTTTTTAAACAAAGAGCGTTACAGTATGCCCGATATTGATATTGATTTACCAGATATTTATCGTTCAGAATTCTTACACTATGTTCGAAATCGGTATGGTAGCGATCACTCTGCTCAAATTGTAACCTTTTCAACTTTCGGAGCAAAACAAGCTATTAGAGATGTCTTTAAACGGTTCGGTGTCCCTGAATATGAGATTAGCAATTTAAGTAAGAAAATAGGCTTTAAAGATACTTTGGCATCTATCTACGACAAAAACATTAGTTTTCGCCAAACGATCAATAGTCGCTTAGAATTTCAAAAGGCATTTGAAATAGCCAAACGAATTGAAGGTAATCCTAGACAAACATCTATTCATGCTGCAGGAATCGTTATGAGTGATGATCTTTTGACAGACCATATTCCTTTGAAAGAAGGGATAGAAATGATGGTGACGCAATATGATGCACCAGCAGTTGAAGCAAACGGCCTTTTGAAAATGGATTTTCTTGGCTTAAGAAATCTAACATTTGTTCAAAAAATGAAAGAGAAGGTTGCTAAAGACTTTGGCAAAGAAATCATCATAGAAGAGATTGACTTGGAAGATCCGAAAACACTAGAGCTATTTGCTCAGGGTGATACTAAGGGCATTTTTCAATTTGAACAAAGTGGTGCCATCAGCTTATTGAAACGAATTAAACCTAAGCGATTTGAAGAAATTGTTGCAACAACAAGTTTAAATAGGCCAGGGGCTAGCGACTACACTAATAATTTCATTAAGCGTAGAAGAGGGCAAGAAAAAATTGATTTAATTGATCCTATCATCGCACCTATCTTGGAACCGACTTATGGCATTATGCTTTACCAAGAGCAAGTTATGCAAATTGCACAAGTTTTTGCCGGTTTTACTTTAGGCAAAGCCGACCTTCTCCGCAGAGCTATGTCCAAAAAGAATCTATCAGAAATGAAAAAAATGGAGAATGACTTTATAGAAGGTGCCATCGGTCTTGGTCGTTCTGAAGAAACAGCTAAGCTTTTATTTAATAGAATGGAGAAGTTTGCTGGTTACGGTTTTAATAGAAGTCATGCCTTTGCTTATTCCGCTTTAGCTTTTCAGTTGGCCTATTTTAAGGCACATTACCCTGCCGTTTTCTATGATGTCATTATGAATTATTCAAATAGTGATTATATCAGTGATGCCTTAGAATCAGATTTTAAAGTGGTACCCTTGACCATTAATAATATCCCGTATAATGATAAAATTGATGCAAATAGGATTTATATGGGATTGAAAAATATTAAGGGGCTACCACGCGATTTAGCTTATTGGATTATTGAAAAACGGCCTTTTTCGAGTATTGAGTCCTTCCTAAGTGCCTTACCAGCTAAGTACCAGAAAAAAGACTTACTGGAGCCTCTATTTGCTGTTGGTTTATTTGATCTCTTTGAACCTAATCGTAGAAAAATTTTAAACAATCTGGACGGGTTATTAATTTTTGTTTCGGAACTTGGCTCTCTTTTTGCGGACTCGTCCTTTAGTTGGTTGGATTGTGATGATTTTTCAAATAGGGAGAAATACCAGTTGGAAGAAACCTATATAGGTATTGGGCTTAGTCCGCATCCTTTACTAGAAATTGCTGAAAAAACAGATCAAGAGTTTACTCCAATAACAAAACTTCTTAAAGATACTGAGCAGACCGTTCTTGTTCAAATTGAAAAGGTAAGGATTATCCGCACAAAAAGTAGTGGTCAACAAATGGCTTTCCTAACTGTAACTGATACTAAGAAAAAAATTGATGTTACGGTATTTCCTCAAGAGTTTTTGCAGTTTAAACATCTTTTGACAGAGGGGCAGATGGCATTTATCCATGGAAAAGTAAAGGAACGTGACAATCGTCTACAAATTGTTGCGCAAATGATTACTTTAGCTAATCAAAAGAAATACTGGATTTTACTTGAGACTCATGAAAATGATCAGCGGATTGCTAAAATTTTAGGAGAGTTTATGGGCCAATATCCCGTTGTGATTCATTATCAAAAGACCAAGGAAACACTTCAATTAAGCCATATTCTCGTAGATGGTAGTCCAGAATTAGAGGAGGCACTTGAAGAATTAGTTGTGAAAACGGTTTTTCGATAAATTTAGCCCAATAGTGAAGAAATTTGCAAGGGAATATGCTATAATGGGAACGTTAAATTAATTAAAGGAGTACCAAAATAATGAAACGTATTGCTGTTTTATCAAGTGGTGGTGATGCCCCTGGTATGAACGCTGCTATCCGCGCGGTTGTTCGTAAAGCAATCTCAGAAGGTATGGAAGTTTATGGAGTTAACCATGGTTATGCAGGTTTGGTTGCTGGTGATATTTTCCCTATCAGTTCTAGAGACGTTGGGGACAAAATTTCGCGTGGAGGAACTTTCTTATACTCTGCTCGTTATCCAGAATTTGCACAATTAGAAGGTCAATTAGCTGGTATTGAGCAACTTAAGAAAAATAACATCGAAGGTGTGGTTGTTATTGGTGGAGATGGTTCATATCATGGAGCAATGCGCTTGACAGAACACGGCTTCCCTGCAGTAGGAGTTCCTGGAACAATTGATAATGATATTGCTGGCACTGATTTTACAATTGGTTTTGATACAGCTGTAAATACTGCGGTTGAAGCTATTGACAAATTACGTGATACTTCTTCAAGTCATGGCCGTACATTTGTTGTTGAAGTTATGGGACGTAACGCAGGAGATATTGCTCTTTGGGCAGGTATTTCAAGTGGTGCTGATCAGATTATTGTACCTGAAGAAGGTTTTGACATTAAACAAGTTGCCGAAACCATTGAAAATGACTTCAAAAAACAAGGTAAAAACCATCATATTATCGTTCTTGCAGAGGGTGTTATGAGTGGGGCTGAGTTTGCTGAAAAACTTAAAGCTGCTGGGGATAAGAGTGACTTACGTGTAACAAACCTAGGACATATTTTACGTGGTGGTTCACCAACTGCACGTGACCGTGTTCTGGCTTCACGATTAGGGGCACACGCTGTAAAACTTCTTAAAGAAGGCCGAGGTGGTTTGGCAGTCGGGATTCACAATGAAGAACTAGTCGAAAGCCCAATTCTTGGAACTGCCGAAGAAGGTGCTTTATTCAGTCTAGCTGAAGATGGTAAGATTATTGTTAATAATCCTCATAAAGCACGTCTTGATTTTGCTAAATTAAATCGTTCACTTTCAAGATAAAAGTAAGCTGTAAGCTATAATTAATTTTTGTTAAATGTCGACAGTCGACAAAAAAATAAGGAGTTTCATAATATTATGAGTAAACGTGTAAAAATTGTTGCAACACTTGGTCCTGCGGTAGAAATTCGTGGTGGAAAAAGATTTGGCGAAGATGGTTACTGGGCTGGTCAACTTGACGTTGAAGAGTCAGCAAAAAAGATCGCTGAATTAATCGAAGCTGGTGCAAATGTTTTCCGTTTCAATTTCTCACATGGCGACCATCAAGAACAGGGTGATCGTATGGCAACTGTACGTCGTGCAGAAGAAATTGCACGTAAAAAAGTTGGCTTCCTTTTAGACACTAAAGGGCCAGAAATGCGTACAGAATTGTTTGAAGATGACGCTAAAGAATATAGTTACCTAACTGGTGAACGTATCCGTGTTGCTACTGAACAAGGTATTAAGTCTACTCGTGAGGTCATCGCTTTGAGTGTTGCTGGTAACTTAGATATCTATGATGAAGTTGAAGTTGGTCATACTATCCTTATTGACGATGGTAAGCTAGGATTGAAAGTTGTTGAAAAAGATATTGCTACACGTCAATTTATCGTTACCGTTGAAAATGATGGTAGTATTGCAAAACAAAAAGGTGTTAATATTCCAAACACTAAGATTCCATTCCCTGCTCTAGCTGAGCGTGATAATGCTGATATCCGTTTTGGTTTAGAACAAGGCTTGAATTTTATTGCCATTTCATTTGTACGTACTGCTAAGGATGTTGAAGAAGTACGTGACATTTGTCGTGAAACTGGAAATGACCATGTTCAATTATTTGCTAAAATTGAAAACCAACAAGGTATTGATAACCTTGACGAAATCATCGAAGCAGCAGATGGTATCATGATTGCGCGTGGAGACATGGGAATTGAAGTGCCATTTGAAATGGTGCCAGTTTTCCAAAAAATGATTATTACCAAAGTGAACGCAGCTGGTAAAGCAGTTATTACAGCAACAAATATGCTTGAAACAATGACTGAAAAACCACGTGCTACCCGTTCAGAAGTTTCAGACGTCTTCAATGCGGTTATTGATGGTACTGATGCAACTATGCTTTCAGGTGAATCAGCAAATGGTAAGTATCCTGTTGAGGCAGTGCGCACAATGGCGACAATTGATAAAAATGCGCAAACACTTCTTAATGAATATGGCCGCTTAGATTCTTCTACTTTCCCACGTACTAATAAGACAGATGTTATCGCCTCTGCAGTTAAAGATGCAACGCATTCTATGGACATCAAACTTGTTGTAACGATTACTGAAACTGGTAATACAGCCCGTGCTATCTCAAAATTCCGCCCAGATTCAGATATTCTAGCTGTTACTTTTGATGAAAAAGTGCAAAAAGCTCTTATGATTTATTGGGGAGTAACTCCAATTGTCGCAGACAAACCATCTTCTACCGACGATATGTTTGAAGTAGCTGAAAAATTAGCTCTTAAGTCAGGAATGGTTAGCTCAGGAGACAACATCATTATTGTTGCTGGTGTCCCTGTCGGCTCTGGTGGAACTAATACAATGCGAGTTCGTACTGTTAAATAAAATTTCTAAAATCACAAGGAATTCCTTGTGATTTTTTGTTCATTGAATAGTCTTCTTCCAAGTTCTAGTCTTTTGTTATCAGGCATAACATGCTATAATAGACATAAGATTAGGAGTAAATATGGTAAAAAGAGATTTTATTCGAAATATTATTATTATTTTAATTGTAGCTATTATTGGAGTACTTTTAAGTATTTTTGTCTTTTCTACATTTGAAGTTACGAAAGAATCAGAAAATTCTTATCTAAAAGCAGGTGACTTGGTTACCATTAAACACAATGTAGAGCCTCAATATAAAGACTTTGTTGTTTATAAAGTGGATAAAAAAGAATATGTTAGTCGAGTGATAGCTACTGAAGGGCAGAGAGCAACCTATATGGACGATATTTTTTATTTAAATAATCGTATCAAAGACCAACCTTATATCGAAAAGTTGAAAAATGACTACTTAAGACATTCACCTACGGGAAGCCTCTTTACAGATGATTTTAATATATCCACTATTTCAAAAGGAGAGAATACAGTTATTCCTAGTGGGAAGTATCTTTTGTTAAATGATAATCGTCGTAATCGTGCCGATAGCCGTCAGTTTGGTTTGATTGATAAAAAACAAATTAAAGGTGTTGTTACCTTTAGAGTGCTACCTATCGATGAATTTGGTTTTGTAGAAGTTGACTAAAGAAGTGGAAGGCAAGCTCTTCCTAGAAATAAATGATTACTAAAAGGCATGATTTCTGTTTCATACTGAGGGTCATGTCTTTTTAAATTCCTTAAAGAATATCAACCTTAAAATTAGTTAAGAAAATATTTGTGTATAAGCTGTCCTATCCTTGAGAAGGTTTATCAGACCTCCTTTGATAGCTAAAGGGACACTTTTCGTTACCTTTCAAATAGCTTTGATTTTTCTAAATTAGACTATACCAATATAATGTTTGACAATGAAAAATCATTATTATATACTAATAACATAGCTTTTTGAGTATCAAAAGCAGACTATACCAATTTTGAAAATAATAAAAAGAAAGAAGTAAGATAGCTTACTTGGTGTTTATTTATGTGTGGAATCGTTGGAGTAGTAGGGAATCGTAATGCAACAGATATTTTGATGCAAGGACTGGAAAAGTTGGAATATCGCGGTTATGACTCAGCTGGTATTTTTGTGGCAAACGGAGAGAATTCAAGTTTGGTCAAATCTGTTGGTCGTATTGCTGATTTACGTGCAAAAATCGGTATTGATGTAGCTGGTAGCACAGGAATTGGTCATACCCGTTGGGCAACTCATGGACAAGCAACTGTTGAGAATGCTCACCCTCATACTTCAGCTACAGGGCGTTTTGTTTTAGTTCACAATGGTGTTATCGAAAACTATCTACAAATGAAAGAAGAGTTTTTGGCTAATCATAACTTTAAGGGGCAAACCGATACAGAAATTGCTGTTCATCTAATTGGAAAATTTGTGGAAGAAGATAAGCTAACAGTATTGGAAGCCTTTAAAAAAGCTTTGTCAATTATTGAAGGCTCATATGCCTTTGCTTTAATTGATAGAGAAGATGCGGATACCATCTATGTGGCAAAGAATAAATCTCCTTTACTAATTGGTCTTGGTGAAGGCTATAATATGGTTTGTTCAGATGCGATGGCTATGATTCGTGAAACAAGTGAATTTATGGAAATACATGACAAAGAGCTTGTTATCTTAACAAAAGACTCTGTTAAAGTTCTTGATTATAAAGGTAATGTTCTTGAACGTGAGTCCTATACTGCTGAACTAGATTTATCTGATATTGGTAAAGGAACTTATCCTTTCTACATGCTAAAAGAAATTGATGAGCAGCCAACTGTAATGCGTAAATTAATTTCAACTTATGCAAGCGAAGATGGCAAAATGGCTATTGATCCAGCAATTGTAAAATCAGTACAAGAATCTGACCGCATTTATATTCTTGCAGCAGGTACATCATATAATGCTGGTTTTGCTGCTAAATCAATGATAGAGCAGCTCACAGATACCCCAGTTGAATTAGGGGTTGCCTCTGAGTGGGGTTACAACATGCCTTTACTAAGTCAAAAACCAATGTTTATTTTGTTAAGTCAATCTGGTGAAACTGCGGATAGTCGCCAAGTATTAGTAAAAGCTAACCAAATGGGAATTCCAAGTTTAACTGTGACAAATGTTCCTGGTTCAACTTTATCTCGTGAGGCAACTTATACTATGCTCTTACATGCAGGTCCAGAAATAGCAGTAGCCTCAACTAAAGCTTACACTGCACAAGTAGCTGCCTTAGCATTCCTATCAAAAGCTGTTGGTGAAGCAAATGGTAAGAAGGAAGCTGTTGAGTTTGATTTAGTCCATGAGTTGTCACTTGTTGCCCAATCAATAGAAGCAACTTTATCAGAAAAAGACTTGATTGCTGCAAAAGTTGAAAAATTATTAGCGACAACACGCAATGCTTTCTATATTGGTCGAGGTAATGATTATTATGTTGCCATGGAAGCATCTCTTAAATTAAAAGAAATTTCCTACATTCAATGTGAAGGTTTTGCTGCTGGTGAATTAAAACATGGTACGATTTCACTTATTGAAGATCAGACACCAGTTATTGGCTTGATTTCATCTAGTGAACTGGTTGCTGCACATACACGTGGAAATATCCAGGAAGTTGCAGCACGTGGCGCAAGTGTTTTGACAGTTGTTGAAGAAGGACTTGAACGTGAAGGTGATGATATCGTCGTTAACAAAGTTCATCCATATCTTGCAACAATCGGAATGGTTATTCCAACACAATTAATTGCCTACTATGCTTCATTACAACGTGGTTTGGATGTTGATAAACCACGTAACTTAGCAAAAGCTGTAACAGTAGAATAAAAGTTTAAAAGATATCCAGAAATAGATATTTCAGATTGAAGAAAAAGTCCATTTTGGACAATTTTCTTCAATTTTTTTCTTTATTATGAAAATCAATAACTCTCAGAAACATTGGAATAGCAATATCTCTAAGAGTTTAATATTTTGCCATTTTACGCAAGTCTATTCACATTTTTTAATTGTTAGGAGTTTGTCTACGTTTTATAAGATAACTAGAAATAGTTATCTTTTTTGTCACAAATTCTGTGCCAAAGTTTGAGTTTTCCCGATACCTCTTACATGATATGATAAAAATGTAAATAAACTAGGAGGCGGTTCTGATGGAACAAAAATCTTCACTTAAAGTTAAAATTCAAAAGTTAGGTACAGCCCTATCGAATATGGTCATGCCTAACATAGGGGCATTTATTGCATGGGGAGTTTTAACGGCACTTTTTATCCCCACTGGTTGGATGCCAAATAAAGAATTTGGTGCTGTAGTCGGACCAATGATTACCTATTTATTGCCACTACTAATTGGCTACACTGGTGGTTATGTTATACATGGTCAACGTGGTGCAGTGGTTGGGGCCATTGCAACATTTGGAGCTATTGCAGGCTCAACGGTACCCATGTTTATCGGTGCTATGGCTATGGGGCCTTTAGGTGGATGGGTTATCAAAAAATTTGATGAGACCTTCCAAGCCAAAATTCGTCCAGGTTTTGAGATGTTGGTGAACAACTTTTCAGCCGGTTTAATTGGATTTGGGTTATTATTGCTGGCTTTTAAAATTGTAGGGCCATTTGTTGCTGTTTTTACAACTGCTGTTGGTCACGGCGTACAAACCATTATTGATATGAAGCTTTTGCCTTTAGCAAATATTCTTATTGAACCAGCTAAAATTTTATTCCTTAATAATGCACTTAACCATGGTATCTTTACACCACTTGGGGCAGAACAAGTTGCTCAAACTGGTAAATCAATTCTCTTCTTGCTCGAAGCAAACCCTGGCCCAGGTCTTGGTATTTTATTAGCTTACTTAATATTTGGTAAAGGGGCAGCGAAATCATCTTCTTGGGGTGCTTTAATTATTCATTTCTTTGGTGGTATTCATGAAATTTACTTTCCATATGTAATGATGAAGCCTGCTTTATTCTTAGCTGTTATTGGTGGTGGTGTTACAGGTACATTTACTAACCAATTATTGGGTTCAGGTCTTGGAGGACCTGCATCACCAGGCTCTATCATCGCTATTTGGGGAATGGTACCAAAAGGTGATAATTACCTATATAACCTAAGCTCTGTATTAGCAGGTGTATTCTCAGCAGCGGTTGTTTCCTTCTTAATTGCTTCGGTTATATTAAAGGCAGATAAAACAGAAGATGACGAAAGTGCGTTAGTAGAAGCACAAGCGGCAACGAAGCAGGCAAAAGCAGAAGCAAAAGGTCAAGTTGTGACAGATGCAAAGGAAACCTTCTCAGGTGATACTATTCAACAAATCATCTTTGCTTGTGATGCTGGGATGGGAAGTTCTGCTATGGGAGCTTCAATCCTTCGCGATAAGGTGAAAAAGGCTGGGCTAACAATCCCGGTAACCAATAAAGCTATCTCTAATTTAACTGATGTGACAAATACTTTGATTGTGACTCAACAAGAACTTGCAGCTCGTGCAGCTCAAAAAACGCCACGTGCCAGCCATGTTTCAGTCGATAATTTCTTAGCTACGCCAAAATATGATGAGATAGTTGCACAGCTTGTAAAAAAGCCTAATCCAGAAGCTCTTAAGCCTCAAACGCAACCAGTTACAAATCAAGAAGTGATTGATTTACATAATATTGATGAAGTAGTCTTTGCCTACGGTGATGCTAAAGGTTCAGCGACTATGGGACAAGCTACTTTAGAAGAAATTTTCAAAGTTAGAAATATTAGTATTCCAATAACAAAGGTTGAAAATCACAAACTAGCTGACCACAACTCAAGCAATATTTTGATTATTACAAGTATTGATAATCAAGCGCAGGTGCAACAAGTGGCGCCTGCTGCAACCTTACT
Source organism: Streptococcus porcinus (assembly GCF_901542335.1). Taxonomy (NCBI): domain Bacteria; kingdom Bacillati; phylum Bacillota; class Bacilli; order Lactobacillales; family Streptococcaceae; genus Streptococcus; species Streptococcus porcinus. Next base: position 791,128 of record NZ_LR594036.1, read on the forward strand.
TGCTCTTGACAGTTTGGTCACTACTAATGAATACGACAAAATGGTCGATAGAATCTCTAAATAAGTTAGAAATGGTGTATAATTAATTTATGCAACTAACAAGACGAGAAGAAGAACTTTTGAAAGCTTTCCTGACTTATGGAAAGCTTTCAATTGATAATATGAGTGATATTCTGAAGGTTTCAAAGCGAACAGTCTATCGGGTTTTGAATGAACTAACTGATAGTTTGAAACCATTGCAATTTGTCATTCATAAAGATGATCAAAAATACTATTTAAGTGGTGATTTGGAACAGTTACAGTCTTTTACTAGTCAGGAACTATTTACTAAATGTGAACGTTTAAATCTGATTACTTATCACTTATTGATCAATGAGCAAGGTGTGACAAATGACTATTTACAAGCTATTTTGGGGGTTAGTAATGTTACTATTATTCAAGATATTGCCTTGATTGAGGAGCGTTTGGCAGATTTTAATATTCCTATCAATCGTCAAAAAGGCTATCAGCTTGGATCAATCCCAATTTCAAGAAGACGATTTCTAGCTATACTTTTATGTAATACCATAAATCTATCTGATTTTTATCAGTTACAAATGGGTTACTATTCTCTTATTCCAAAGGAAACCTTAGCTAGAGCATGTCAGATCTTTCAAAGCTATCAGTCTGAACTACCAGAGATGGATTCAAAGTTGTTCCAATTTTTTGTTTTTCTATTAGCCTTAAGCAATTGGGATCAGATTCCTCAGGAAAAGCAACAGGTCAGTAAACTGTCCCTTGATTTTTCCAAAAAAGTTTTTGCAGACCTTTCCAAGGAACTACAAACTTTTTATCCCTTACAAGAAATTTTATATTTTGCTAGAATGCTTGATCAATTAGTACTCAAGCGTCAAGAAACGCCACTGTTTCAGGAAAATTTTGATAGTGAGTTTTTTTATAATGTAACGAATTTGATTGATAAAGTAGCGCTATACACTAAAATCAACTTTACAAAAGATCCCAAGCTATTTAAATTTTTATTTAACCACATTCGCCTTAGCTTAGCTGTACCTCTTATTTTCGCTGATAGTCATACCACTGATTTAGCTCATCAAGCTCTAAGTCATAGTGATTATCTCCATCGCCTGATTAAATTACTGGTCATGGAGATTTTTCCGCAATTCCTTCGAACTGAAAGTGAGTTGGAGCTGATTACCCTCCACTTTGCTTCCAGTTTGAGACGTAGTCCACAAATTTACCCGATCCGTTTGTTGTTGTTGACTGATGAAAGGCCATTAGCAACTGAGCTATTAATTACTCGCTTGAAAAACATTGCTCCTTTTATTGAAAGTATCCAAACAAAAGGCACTGATAAGCTTTCAAAGAGTGATTTTGAGCTATTTGATGCGGTTTTATCGACAAAATTACTAGCCAATAACCAAGTTCATTTAGTTTCAACCTTTCCTAGTCCAAATGAACTGGTTGAGTTAGAAAAGTTTTTAAATCAGGTACAGGTCAGTCGAGACTTTAAGCCAAGAGATGATATATTCTTACCGTCTAACCTTCATTTTAAAGATTATTTTGAAGCTAGTCAGTTTCTCTTAGAGGCCTTTACAGTCACTTATATCTATAACAGTGCGTGCTTTGAACAAACAATTGTCGAAATCATCTCTGATATCCATCAGGTAAAGGATAAAGATTATCTAGCTCACAAACTTATTGAGCGATTTCATGAAAGCCCTATGGCAATTCCAGAAACCAATCTTGCTCTCGTTCATACTCAGTCCAGTCAGGTGGAACATTCAACCTTTATGGTTTTTGAATTGAATCATCCCGTTAAGGCGAAGTCTATGAATGGTCAAGATGAAGTGGTCAATCGGATTTTGGTCATGCTCACGCGACTCAATGAAAGTGAAGAGATTAGAGATTTAATGACTGCCATAAGTCAATCCTTGATTGAAAACCACCTTTATACGGAAATATATCGTAAGGGAAATTACGACATTATTTATCAATTATTGAATCAAATTTTTACTGAAAAAATTAAAAAATTGGAGAATTAACATGGAATTTCAAAAAGAACTCATAAAACTTAACCAATCTTTTCATAGTTATGAAGAGGCTATTCGTTATTGTGGTCAGCTACTTTACCAAAATGGTTATGTTGAAGAGGGCTATATTCAATCAATGCTTGATCGTAACCAAGAATTATCTGTCTATATGGGAAACTTTATAGCTATTCCCCATGGAACAGATGCAGCTAAAACAAACGTTAAAAAATCAGGTCTGACAGTAGTGCAAGTTCCAGATGGTGTTAACTTTGGGACGCAAGAGAATCCTCAAATAGTTACGGTCCTATTTGGAATTGCAGGCATTGGTGATGAACATTTGCAATTAATCCAAAAAATTTCAATCTTCTGTGCCGATGTTAATAATGTTGTTAAATTAGCTGATGCTAAAACAGAAGAAGAAATCATTAATTTATTAAATACAGTAGACTAATTAGAAATTTGCAGTAAAAGGAGTAAGTCATGAAAAAAGCAGTTCATTTTGGAGCAGGAAATATTGGTAGAGGATTTATCGGAGAAATTTTAGCAGCAAATAATTTCTCTATTCAATTCGTGGATGTTAATGAAACAATTATTAATGCTTTAAACGACAGACATACTTACGAGATTGAAATTGCAGAAGATGGTAAACGTCATATTAAGATAGAAAATGTAGCTGGTATTAACAATCAGTTAAATCCTGAGGCAGTTGTTGAGGCTATTGCTGAGGCTGATATTGTTACAACAGCTATTGGGCCTAATATCCTTCCATTTATTGCAGAATTGATTGCTAATGGTATCCAAAAGCGTCAATCAAATGGTATTCAAACCCCTCTGGATATATTAGCATGTGAAAATATGATTGGTGGATCTCAGTTCTTACTTGAGGAAGTTAAAAAGTATTTATCAGATGAGGCAGACCATTATCTCAATTCCTATATAGGTTTTCCAAATGCAGCTGTAGATAGAATTGTTCCGGCTCAATCACATGAAGACCCCTTATTTGTAATTGTTGAACCTTTTAATGAATGGGTGGTTGAAACAAGTCGAATGAAAAATAAAGATTTACGACTTATCGGTGTTCACTACGAGGAAGATTTAGAACCTTTTATCGAGCGTAAATTATTTTCGGTCAATACCGGCCATGCTACGTCAGCATACACAGGAGCACACGCAGGCGCTAAGACCATATTAGAAGCTTTGCAATTACCAGAAGTAAAAGAAAGACTACAAGCTGTGTTAGCTGAAATTAGATCCTTACTGGTGGCTAAATGGAATTTTGATTTAGCAGAGCTAGAGGCTTATCATAGCATTATCATCAGTCGCTTTGAAAATCCTTATATTGTTGATGACGTGGTTCGGGTAGCAAGGACCCCTATTCGCAAACTTGGATATGACGAACGTTTTATCCGTCCTATTCGAGAACTTAAAGAACGTCAGCTTCCCTATGATCAGCTTTTGAAAACAGTTGCCTATGTGTTTAACTATAAAGATGCGAACGATGAACAAAGCAATCAACTTCAAGTTATGCTATCAGAAAATAATTTAGAAAAGGTTGTAGCAGATGTGACTTCACTTGAAGATCGTGACCTTATTCAAGAAATTGTTACAAGTATTAAGACAACAGCTTAGTTGAGATCTTCCCCTCTGATTAGTAGAGGGGTTTTTCTTTAAAAAAATCATTTTTAAAAACGCATTCAACTTGTCAAATAGCCTTATCTAAAGTAGAATAGTTAAAATACAGAATAGTTAGACTTAGGAGATAATATTATGCCACTACCAAATTGTTTACAATGCCAATCCGAGTATGTTTATGAAGATGGTCTTATGCTCATTTGTCCCATGTGTAGTTTTGAATGGCCAGCAGATCAAACAACTCTCTTAGAAGAAGCGGACACTTTAAAAGTCCTTGATAGTAATGGAACACAGCTACAGGATGGGGATAGTGTTACAGTCATTAAGGACCTTAAAGTAAAAGGTGCACCTAAGGATATTAAACAAGGTACACGTGTCAAAAATATCCGTTTAGTTGAAGGTGATCATAATATTGATTGTAAAATAGATGGTTTCGGTGCTATGAAGTTGAAGTCAGAATTTGTAAAAAAATTGTAGAATATTTTTACTTACCTTGTATCTTTATTCAAAGTTCTCCCAAAATTTCAGATAATTTGGTATAATGAGAACACTTATTTTCATTATTGGAGTATAAATGTCATATATATTACAAGTTCTTCCCAGTTTGTTGGACGGGGCTAAGGTTACCTTACAAGTTTTCTTCATTGTTATTAGTCTCTCCATTCCTTTAGGTGCTCTGTTGGCATTTTTGATGAAGGTACCCTTTAAACCCTTGCAATGGTTTTTGACCCTCTACGTCTGGATAATGCGGGGCACACCTTTACTTTTGCAATTAATCTTTTTCTATTATGTCTTGCCAAATGTGGGCCTTACCTTTGATAGGATGCCAGCAGCCATTTTAGCTTTTACTATGAACTATGCAGCATACTTTGCTGAGATATTCCGTGGGGGTATCGAAGCAATTCCTAAAGGACAATATGAAGCTGCTAAAGTGCTAAGGTTGAATCAGTTGCAAACCATTCGCTATATTATTTTGCCGCAAGTTTTTAAAATTGTACTACCAAGTGTTTTTAACGAAGTGATTAATTTAGTTAAAGATTCCTCCTTGGTTTATGTCTTAGGTGTAGGAGACTTGTTGCTGGCAAGTAAGACAGCAGCTAACCGTGATGCAACCCTCGCACCGATGTTTATTGCGGGGATGATATATCTTTTGCTTATCGGGCTCGTCACAATTTTATCACGACATATCGAAAAGAAATTTAACTATTATAAATAAGGAGGCCACATGTTAGAACTTAAAAATATTTCCAAACAATTTGGCCATAAGCAGATATTTGATCGTTTCAGTTTGACAGTTGCCGATGGCCAAATCCTTTCTTTGGTGGGGCCTTCAGGCGGTGGTAAGACAACTCTTTTAAGAATGTTAGCTGGTTTGGAGCCTATTGATTCTGGGGAGATTATTTATGATGGTGAAGCAGTTCCGATTGATCATTTAGAAAATCGTCATTTACTTGGTTTTGTTTTTCAGGATTTTCAACTTTTCCCACACTTAACGGTACTAGACAATTTGATTTTATCACCAACTCTCACTATGGGTTTAAACAAAAAGCAGGCAAAAGTCAAAGCTGAAGAAATCCTGGGGCGCCTAGGGCTTAAAGATCATCTTGAAGATTATCCTTTTTCCTTATCCGGAGGACAAAAGCAAAGGGTGGCATTAGCAAGAGCGATGATGATTAATCCTCAAATTATTGGTTATGATGAACCAACTAGCGCTTTAGATCCAGAATTACGTGATGAAGTTGCTAAGTTAATCTTGCAAAATCGTCAGATTGGGATTACGCAAATAGTTGTCACTCATGACCTTCAATTTGCTGAAACAATCTCAGATCAGATTATAAGGGTTAATCCTAAATAAATAGGTAATGATAGGAGTAGATCAATGAAAAAACTAGTTATGATTATGATGACAGTCGTAGTCGCTATATTTTTAGTTGCTTGTGGCAAATCTCAGGCCACCAAAGGTGATTCATGGAAGACGTATAAAAAAGACAAAACAATCACTCTAGGATTTGATAACACCTTTGTTCCAATGGGCTATAAGGACGAATCGGGTAAAAATACTGGTTTCGATGTTGATTTAGCTAAAGCAGTTTTTGCAGAGTATGGGATTACTGTTAAATTTCAAGCTATTAATTGGGATTTAAAAGAGACAGAACTTAAAAATGGTAAGATTGATATGATTTGGAATGGTTATTCCATGACTAAGGAACGCCTAGCCAAAGTTGCTTTTTCAAATCCTTATATGAAGAATGAACAAGTCCTTGTATCGAAAAATGATGCTCATATCAACAGTTTTTCAGATATGAAAGGGAAAACTTTAGGCGCTCAATCAGCTTCTTCTGGCTATGATGCATTTACTCGTTATCCAAAAATTTTAAAGAATAATGTTAAAGGTCAAGACGCTACTCAGTACGAAACCTTCACACAAGGCTTTATTGATTTAAAAAATAATCGGATAGATGCTTTACTGATTGATAAAGTTTATGCTAACTATTATCTTAAGCAAGAAGGCGAGTTAGAAAAATACCACATTACGAAAAGTGAATATGCAGGGGAAAACTTTGCTGTTGGTGTTCGCAAAGAGGATAAAACCTTAGTCAAAATGATTAATAAGGGATTTAAAACTCTTTACAAAAACGGAAAATTTCAAGAGATTTCAAAAAAATGGTTCGGCGAGGATGTAGCTACCGATCAAGTAAAATAGATGTAAACAGATACTTTTAATGCTCCTGATTTGTCGAAAATATTGTTAGACAAATCAGGAGTATTTTTGTAATTACTAATATTTTAATAATTATAATAAAAATTATTTATGTCTCATCTAGCTGATTTAAATAGCTAGGTACAAAAAATTAAATATTCAGATAATATAAGCGTGCTTAATAATTTATTTTACCAGCCTTTGTTATTTCAAATGGGAACATAGTTTAATAATTCAAAAAATTAAAAAAACGATACTAGGATGCTGCTCTTGATAAATTTAATCTAATAATATGACTATTAAAGTAACTTTACAAGTCGAAATTATTTCTATTAGTGTACTCAAATTATATTTGACGAAGAAATTGATAAGTAGTATGATACATGCGTAAGTACTTATTACCATATATTGCAATATATCATCAATTAGAAGAGGAATCACTATGGATATTAAAAAAATACTTTATCTATCAGGTTCAGTTGCAAGTATAGCTTTATTTTCACCAGTTCTTACTACCGTAAGTGCAGATCAAGTTAATGGGGCACAAAATACAACTGCAGTAACTAGCATAAATACTCAAGAAAAAGCGCAACTAACTAATCGCTTAACTCAAGAAAGTAATCAATTGAGTGCTTTGAAAGAAGAAGTTAAAGGAACACCTAATGAGAAAACCGTCACTACAGCTATTAATACTGTGAACGGTCTTGAAACATCTTTAAGAGCTAATCCTGAAACTATTTATGATTTAAGTTCAATCGGTGCCAGAGTTGAAGCACTTTCTGATGTTGTTCAAGCTATTGTCTTTTCAACAAATCATTTGACAAATAAAGTGGAACAAGCACATATTGATATGGGATTTGCCATTACCAAATTGCTTATTCGAATTGCTGATCCATTTGCTTCTGTAGATTCTATAAAAGCGCAAGTCGAAGCAGTGAAACAGTTAGAGGTAGCTGTTCTTAAATACCCAGATTTAAAACCAACTGACAGAGCAACTCTTTATACCAAAGCAAAACTAGACAAAGCTATCTGGAGCACACGAATTACCCGCGATCAGAAAGTTTTGAATGTTAAGAGCTTTGAAGTTTATAATACCTTGAATAAAGCTATCACTCATGCGGTTGGAGTGCAGCTAAATCCAAGCGTAACGGTTGCACAGGTTGACCAAGAAATTGTAACGTTACAAAAAGCTTTAGATACTGCTTTGCAATAAAAATATTACGTTCTATACGATATCGTTTCTTCATAATATTAAAAAGCTGAGTAAGTTGAACTCTAGATAGTATTTAGGGTTCAACTTGCTCAGTCTTTTAGTTTCTTTTAGAGATTTTGTAATGTTTTGCCGTGAGACAATGTTTATTTTTGGGTGTTATTTGATGAAAAATTAAGTACCAAATTTCATTGCGCCGCCAAACACTTGTGTGATGACTTTCTTCGAGTTCATAGGTAATGAGCTTTGTCTTTTGGCTAATTGATTGCAAGTGAAAGTTTTTAAAATTGCTAGGATAGAAGGTTGGTTTATTGAGTAGGGTCTGCCGGTTAAAAAGTTTTCCTGTCTGATCAATTAAAGTAAAGTTCTCAGAGATGTGTTCTTCATAACCAGGTATTTTTGAGAGGAATATTTTTTCATTGCGGTAAATTTTTAAGGTAACATTTTCAATCAACTCATCATCAGGAATTTTTGCTGGCTCCACATGAATGTCTATATCGTAAACAGAGAACTTTTCGCTTAAAAGGCTTTCAACTTGCTCAGTAATAGCGTGACTTTCATAAACTGATAAGTCGGGGTTCATTTCTAAAACGATATCTAAGTAGACATTACTACCATAGGTGCGACCTCTCTGGGATTTGACAGCTTTTATTTTGGGGATTTTTAAGATTGCTTCTTCGTATTGCTTCAAGTGCTTATTATCAAAGCCGTCTGATAAACTAAAGGCGCTTTGCATAAAAATATCATAAGCGGTTTTCAAAATAAAAAAGGTAATGATAATAGCAGCGATTCTATCGACAATTGGTAAATTTAGAGAAGCAGCGACAATTGCAATAGAAGTTCCAATTGACGTTACTGCATCTGATAAATTGTCTTTAGAAGCAGCAACTAGAGCGCTAGATTTCACTTGCTTTGAGAGTCTTTTATTGTAGAAGTAAACCATCAGCATTATTATTGCGGAAATAATACCGACAATTGCTCCTAAGGGATCTACAGGGGCTTGCTTATCAAGAACCATATTTTGAATCGTTTGAATAAGCACTTGAAAGCCGACAATAAACATAATAAATGAGGTTATTAGACTAGATAAGTCTTCAAATTTCCAGTGACCAAATTTATGGTTAGCGTCAGCAGGCTGACTCGCAAGCTGGAGACCAATCAGGAGTGCTACATTTCCGACGATATCTGATAGATTATTAAAGCCATCGGCAATTAAAGAGCTTGAGTTAAGGAAGTAACCACTTAGCAACTTTGCAATACTGATGATTAAGTAAGCTACGATACTAACAATAGGACCTCGTTTAGCAAGTTTTAGGTTGATAATAGGATCTTGAGTCATTACTTCTCCTTAAAATTCAATACTTTTATTATATCATATTCTAATATATAGAGATGTGAAACATGTTTCTCAGTTTATGCTTTACCGGAAGAAAGTGTTTTTAAGTCTTTTCTGTTTATTTTAAAATTTGCTTGGAAAGTGGTATAATTTTAAAGTTAATAGATGTATAGAGTTATGAGGAGTAAAAATGAATCCCTTATTAAATGGAATGAATGATAAACAAGTGGAAGCAGTTCAAACAACAGAAGGACCGCTTTTAATTATGGCTGGCGCAGGTTCTGGAAAAACGAGGGTCTTAACCCATCGAATTGCTTATTTAATTGATGAAAAATGTGTCAATCCTTGGAATATTTTAGCTATTACTTTTACCAATAAAGCGGCACACGAAATGCGAGAAAGAGCGCTAGCTTTAAACCCTGCAACACAAGACACCCTGATTGCTACGTTTCACTCAATGTGCGTCAGGATTTTAAGGCGAGAAGCTGATCATATAGGCTACAATCGGAATTTTACGATTGTTGATCCTGGCGAGCAGCGAACTTTAATGAAACGTATTTTAAAATCTTTAAACATTGATTCTAAAAAATGGAGTGAACGGTCAATCTTAGGTACCATTTCAAATGCCAAAAATGACTTGCTAGATGAAAAGGCATATGAAGCCCAAGCCTCTGATATCTATACTCAAATTGTTGCGCGTTCTTATAAAGCTTATCAGGAAGAGCTACGACGTAGTGAATCCATGGATTTTGATGATTTAATCATGATGACTTTAAGGCTTTTTGATCAAAATCCAGAAGTCTTAGCTTATTACCAGCAACGTTATCAGTATATCCACGTCGATGAATATCAGGATACCAACCATGCCCAGTATCAGTTGGTAAAATTGCTAGCCTCACGTTTCCAAAATATCTGTGTGGTTGGTGATGCTGATCAGTCTATCTACGGGTGGCGGGGTGCTGATATGCAGAATATACTGGATTTTGAAAAAGATTATCCCCAAGCAAGAGTTGTTTTATTAGAAGAAAACTACCGTTCAACAAAGACAATCTTGCAAGCTGCTAATGACGTTATCAAGAATAATCAAAATAGACGTGATAAAAAGCTATGGACACAAAATAGCAGTGGTGAACCAATTGTATACTACAGAGCAAATGACGAAAGAGATGAAGCGGTTTTTATTGCGTCGACGGTCTCAAGTATGTGCATGGAAATGGGGAAAAGCTTTAAAGATTTTGCCGTTTTATATCGGACAAATGCGCAGTCTCGGACAATAGAAGAAGCCTTTCTCAAATCAAATATCCCTTATACAATGGTGGGAGGAACAAAATTCTACAGCCGAAAGGAAATCCGTGATTTGATTTCCTATTTAAATATTGTGGCCAACCCATCTGATAATATTTCTTTTGAAAGGATTGTCAACGAGCCTAAACGTGGTGTAGGACCTGGTACACTTGAGAAATTGAGGCTATTTGCCTATGATCAGGAAATGTCATTATTAGAAGCATCTAGTCATTTATTCCTCTCTCCTTTGAAAGGTAAAGCAGCTCAAGCTATTATGGATTTAGCAAGTCTTCTAAGTGATCTGCGCAATCACTTAGACCAATTAACAGTTACTGAATTGGCACAAGAAATACTTGATAAATCAGGTTATTTGCAGGCTCTAACGATTCAAAATACTTTGGAAAGTCAAGCGCGGATTGAGAATATTGAAGAATTCTTATCTGTTACTAAAAACTTTGATGAGGCAAGTGCAACTTTAAAAGAAAGTGGACTTGATAGATTGGGTAGGTTCCTAAACGACCTTGCTTTAATAGCTGACACTGATGACTCTAAGCACGATGTAGCTGAAGTGACTTTGATGACTTTGCATGCGGCTAAAGGTTTAGAATTTCCAATAGTATTTTTAATTGGGATGGAAGAGGGGGTATTTCCTTTATCACGATCTCTTGAAGAGCAGAGTGAATTAGAAGAAGAAAGACGATTAGCTTATGTAGGTATAACTAGGGCTGAGGAGATTCTTTTTTTGACTAATGCTAATACACGTACTTTATTTGGTAAAACCAACTACAATCGACCAACTCGTTTTTTACACGAAATTTCAGATGAATTGCTTACTTACAAGGGCTTAGCACGCCCAACGAGCAGTTCTTTCGGGGTGAAAATGACCCATCAAAATCAGACACAATTTGCCCAAGGAATGAGTTTATCCCAGGCTATTCAAGGGCGTAAGTTGCAAGCTCAACCTCATGCTATTAACTCGGTGGATTTGCCTTTTGGCAGAAATAACCAAAGTAGCGAAGTGCATTGGGAAATTGGTGACATTGCTCAGCACAGAAAATGGGGGAAAGGAACAGTTCTGGAGGTATCTGGAAGTGGCAAGACTGTGGAATTAAAAATTAAATTTCCAGAAGTTGGTCTGAAAAAGTTACTGGCCAGCGTAGCTCCTATTGAAAAAGTTAAATAATATAAAAGGTTAGAAATCTCATCACACTGGGATTTCTAGCCTTTTACTTTTTCAAAAATAAAAAAAATTAAAAATCCAGTGCTTTTTTCTTGCAAATAAAAACGTAAGAGGTATAATAACAATATAAATAAAAAAACGAGTGGTCACTATGACAAAACCTTTAAGTATATGATTAGAACAAATAATTGTTATGCTTTATATTTATACTTTAGATTATTGACACTTGCTTTTAGATTTATGTAGTCACTTTTTAATCGACTAAGGTTAATTACAGAGTGATGAATCTTTTTTACAACAAGCATACAGTGCAATGCACTAATAGAAGGAGAAATACTATGGGTATTATTTGGACATTATTAGTTGGGGCCTTGATTGGTTTGATCGCTGGAGCACTTACAAAGGGTGGCTCAATGGGCTGGATTGCTAATATCTTAGCTGGTCTTATAGGCTCTTGGTTAGGCCAAACTTTATTAGGAACATGGGGACCATCCCTCGCAGGTATGGCATTAATTCCATCAATTATAGGTGCTGTGATTGTTGTCATAATTGCTTCATTCATCCTAAGAAAAGTTAATTAACCCTCGGCTAGAGCTAGAGAGAATTAGTGATATTAAATAAAAATAATTATCAAAATACTAAGGAGAAATATTATGGGACTTATTTGGACATTAATCGTTGGAGGCCTTATTGGTCTAATCGCCGGAGCACTTACAAAAGAAGGTAGCTCAATGGGCTGGATCGCAAATATTGTTGCAGGTCTTATTGGCTCTTGGTTGGGTCAAGCTCTACTAGGAACATGGGGACCCTCCCTTGCAGGTATGGCGTTAATTCCGTCAATTATAGGTGCAGTTATTGTAGTTATTGTAACTTCATTTATGCTACGTAAAGTTGGTTAAGTAGAGTTGCTTATTAGTTGGTAAATAATTGAGTACTTAATAAAGATAGAATCAATTATCCTGATTCTGATAGAGGAGGAAAAATATTATGGGACTTATTTGGACATTAATCGTTGGGGGTCTTATTGGTCTAATTGCTGGAGCACTTACAAAACGTGGTGGCTCAATGGGCTGGATTGCAAATATCGTAGCAGGTCTTGTTGGTGCATGGGTTGGTCAAGCTCTATTAGGAACATGGGGACCATCTCTCGCAGGTATGGCGTTAATTCCGTCAATTATAGGTGCAGTTATTGTAGTTATTGTAACTTCTTTTGTACTAAGTAAACTTAATTAATACATTAATGATTGTCAAAAGTATTAACAGAGCTATTGAAAAGTAAGAAAGAGGTAGGTATGGCAAAGATACTAAAAATATTTTATAGTTTGTTTGGTCTTATCCTCCTATCCATCTTTATTATGGTAATGGGAGTTACTCAGGGTTATCTAGATATGCCTTCAAGTTATGACTGGTTTGGCTGGGATTTAGACAGGGTTCCTGGCTTCCTTGATCCTGGATTGTATTACTATTTTTACTGGGTAGCTGTTGCTTTAGCAGCTTTAACCATCATAGGGATTTTAGTAGTTATATTTTACCCACGTACTTATACAGAGGTACGTCTTAGTAAAAATCAAGGATCCTTGCTTCTTAAAAAGTCAGCAATCGAGTCTTATGTCCGCACCGCGATTCAAAATGCCGGTTTAATGACGAAACCAAATGTCACAGCAACTCTCTATAAGCGGAAATTTAAAATTGATGTTACGGGTCGTTTAGACTCACGGGTAGCTGTTAGTGACCAAATCCGTGGAATAAAAGAAGGTATTGATACTGGTTTTAAAGAATTTTTCGGAATTGATAAACCTGTCAACCTAAAAGTTTATGTAAAAGATATTGCTCAAACTGAAAAAAAATACGGTAAAGGTAGCCGTGTAGAATAGGAGATAAAGATGGAGTTTTTTGAAAAATATAAATATCCTATTGTTGGTGGGGTCATTGGCTTAATACTTGCTATTTTACTAATGACTTTTGGCTTCTTTAAAACCCTCCTAGCTCTCATTTTTATTGTGTTGGGTGTCTATGGTGGTTTATTCGTAAAGAGAACAGGCATTTTTGACCAATTTATCGGCCGTCGATGAGAGAAATAACTCATTTCCTCTCAAGACTATTATTTTTAAATAACGTATCTAAAAAGGAGAATAATTATGACTGACACATTTATCAAAAATACTCAAGTAGCTGACGCACCAACTATTCGTGGTGAATTAACTTACGAAAATAAAGTAATTGAAAAAATTGTTGGTTTAGCAGTAACTCATATTGATGGTTTATTGGCTGTTAATGGTGGTTATCTCGCGAATATCAAAAATAAATTAGTTAACACTGATACAGCCCGTGAAGGTGTTTCGGTTGAAGTGGGTAAAAAGCAAGTAGCTGTTGATTTAGATATTATTGCTGAATATCAAAAACACGTACCAACTATTTTTGATGAAATTAAGAAAACCATTGAAACTGAAGTTAAGAAGATGACTGATTTAGATGTTATTGAAGTTAATGTTAACGTTGTCGATATTAAAACTAAAGCTCAACACGAAGCGGATACTGTTAGCCTTCAAGATAAAGTGGCAGAGGCAGCGCACGCAACAAGTGAATTCACTAGTAAACAAGTTGGCAATGTAAAATCTACAGTTAATGATAATATGCAAACTGAACCTCGCGTGAAATAGTTTAGTAAGGTTAGATTGATAGAAGAAGGTGTTTAAATATGTCAGATGAAAAATTGAAAGCAAAAATGGAACAAGTTACTGGCTCTGTTAAGGAGTCTTTAGGTAAACTTTCTGGGGACAAATCATTGGAAACAGAAGGTAAAGTCAACAAAACAACTGGTAAGGTTGATGAAGTTACTGCTGATACAAAGGATGCGCTTGATGGCCTAGCAAAAGGTCTTAAAGATAAGACTAAAGAGTAGAGGAGAGCTTATGACTGCTAAAGATATCAAAAGTACATTAACTTATGATGATAAAGTGATTGAAAAAATTGTTGGCCATGCCCTTGAAAATGTAGACGGGCTTTTGGCTGTCAGCGGAGGATTTTTCTCAAATCTTAAAAATAACGTTATGAACAGTGATTCAGTAACCGATGGAGTAAATGTAGAAGTTGGTACTGAGGAAGTTGCGGTTGACCTTAATATTATTGTCGAGTATGGCAAAGATATTCCAAAAATTGTTGAACAAATAAAAGCAATTGTGTCTCAAAATGTTGACGTTATGACTCACCTTAACGTTGTGGAGGTTAATGTCAATGTTGTTGATATTAGAACTAAGGAAGAACAAAAAGCTGCAGAAGTAACAGTTCAGGATCGTGTTGAAAGTGCTGCAAGTTCTACGTCAGAATATGTAAATTCAAAGACAAATCAAGTCAAAGAAGCCATTTCTAATAATACTAATACTGAGAAAACAGTTAACTAGTTTTTTAGGTGATTCTTAATGGAAAGACAAGAGAGCTGGTTTTAAACCGCTCTCTGTTTTATGTTATACTTTATAACCGCTATTGAAATCTTTTGTGAAATGTGATTTAATTAGACTGTTTGAGTAAGATTAAGTATAGTAAGGAAGTGAAAAATGACTACAGCTAGTAAAAATGAAGTAACAACTTCAAAATACCAAAAGATTGCTATCTCTGTTGCTCAGAGAATAGCAAGTGGGGAATATGAAGTTGGAGAAAAGTTAAAATCACGGACAACAATAGCATCAACTTTTAACGTATCACCTGAAACTGCAAGAAAAGGCCTTAATATTTTAGCTGATTTAAAAATATTAACCCTCAAGCATGGTAGCGGTGCTATTGTTTTATCTAAAGAAAAGGCTATAGAATTTATTAACCAATACGAGTCAACACACTCTATAGCTGTGATTAAAGAAAAGATTCGGGAAAATATCAAGAAACAAAATGATGAATTAAATGATTTATCTCTACTCGTCAATGATTTCTTAATGCAAAGTCAAAATATTAGTAAGCAATTTCCCTTGGCCCCTTATGAAATTATTGTCAATAAAGATACAGTTCATTTTGGAAAGTCAATTGGTGTGTTAAATTTATGGCATCAAACAGGAGCAACCGTTGTTGCTATTGAACATGAAGGGAAGTTCCTCATTTCTCCCGGGCCATATGCTGTTATTGAAAAAGGAGATCATATCTACTTCGTTGGAGATGAAGCAGCTTATTCTAGAATGAAAAATTATTTTAATTTATCAATGGGACTTTAATAGTGCTTATCTGTCGTTAGTGAGATTTTTCATATTATTTACCTAATGACAAAGACACAAGGTCTTGATACATTTTTTAGGAGGTATAAGCTAATGACAACCTTTATCGGGAAACCCGTAACCTTAGCTGGGCAACAATTTCAAGTAGGTCAAATAGCGCCAGATTTCACCTTATTATCTACGGGTTTAGAGAAAAAATCGTTATCGGATTTTAAGGGTAAAAAAGTTATTAGTGTGGTTCCATCAATTGATACGGGTATTTGTTCAACTCAGACGCGTACTTTTAATAAGGAGTTAGCTAGCTTGGAAGATACCTATGTGATAACAATTTCTGTTGACTTACCATTTGCACAGGCGCGTTGGTGTGGGGCAGAAGGACTTGATCAGGCAATCATGTTATCCGACTATTATGACTATTCGTTTGGTAAGTCTTATGGCTTATTAATGGAGGAATGGCATTTGCTTGCTCGTGCGGTCCTTGTACTAGATGCTGATAATAAAATTGTTTATACACAATATTTAGAAAACGTGAACTCTGAACCAGATTATATTTCAGCAATTACCGCTCTAAAAGCAATTCAATAAAGCTCAGAAAAAGCCAAGAAGCCCCTTTCTTGGCTTTTTCTGAGCTTATTATATGCCAACAGTTTTCAGAATAATATCCGTTAGTTCTTCGGCCGATTGCTGACCGCCGGTTTTAATCCAATAAGAAATGATGCTTTCAATACTAGCTAAGTAAACCTCCAAGGCGTATTCAAAGGGAATACCGCCATATTGTTGTCTGACAATTTTTTGGTGATCTTCTAAAGTTAAGAGCACTTTATAGATAAAATCTTTGAGAATCTCTTTGACATGTAAGCTCTGTGACTGTGAAATGGCTGCAATAAAATCAAATTGTTTGGCCAATACGGTTAAGGTTTCAATTAGTAACTCTCTAGTATTAGTCGCAATTTCAGGGGCATCTAAAACCTGAAAAAGCTTATTAAAATATTCATCTTTGAAGTAGTTAATCATCTCATATTTATCTCGGAAATGTAAATAGAAAGTTCCGCGGTTAATACCTGCTCTTTTGGTTAAGTCTGATACCGAAATAGTTTCAAAATCTTTTTCAGCTAGTAAAGCAATCAGAGCCTCTCTTAAAAAGTTTAGGGTTTCAGTTTGTCTTTTACTCATCAGATTATCTCATCTTAAATCAACACTTCGTTCAGTTTTGTTCTTGTGCGCTAATTGTGAACATTATATAATAGGAATAGAATTAAATCAACAGTCTGTTCAGATAAAAGGAGTATATCTCGTGGCTTACATTGAAATGATTGAATCGAGTAAAGTTTACCGAATGGGAGACAACATCATAAAAGCAAATGATAAGGTGAGTTTTGAGATTGAAAAAGGAGAGTTAGTTGTCTTTCTTGGAGCTTCTGGAGCAGGAAAATCTACTGTTTTGAACATCTTGGGAGGAATGGATACAAATGATTCTGGTCACGTTATCATTGATGGTCAAGATATTTCGCGGTACTCTACTAAAGAGCTAACCCGTTATCGCCGGAGAGATATTGGTTTTGTTTTTCAATTTTATAATTTAGTTCCAAATTTAACAGCAAAAGAAAATGTTGAGCTGGCCGTTGAAATTGTTGATGATGCGCTTGATCCCAGTTATGTTCTTTCTGAAGTCGGTCTAGACAAACGAATGGATCATTTTCCCAGTCAGTTATCCGGCGGTGAGCAACAACGTGTCTCTATTGCGCGTGCGATTGCAAAAAAACCGAAGTTGCTACTTTGCGATGAACCAACAGGTGCTTTAGATTATAAAACTGGTAAACAGATATTGCAATTGCTTCAAGATATGGTTCAGACAAAGGGGGCAACCGTCATTATTGTGACTCACAACTCAGCTTTAGCTGATATAGCTGATCGTGTTATTTATATGCATGATGCCCAGGTCATTAAGACAGTACTTAACAGGAACCCTCTATCCATTGATGACATTGATTATTAGGGAGAGGAAGCTTGTAAATGAATAAAACTTTATGGAAAGAGCTTTGTCGCTCCATTTGGTCAACCAAAGCTCGTTTTATTTCACTATTTTTATTAATGGCTTTAGGCTCTTTTGCCTTGATTGGTCTCAAAGTAACCAGTCCGGACCTATCTAGGACAGCTAACCATTTTATTGATAAAAACAAGATGATGGACCTGAGTTTAGTCACCTCCTATGGATTTTCTGCTGAGGATATACAAGATTTAAAGAGTATTCCGGACGCGGATTATGAATTGGGGCACCTTTTAGATGCAGAAATAATAGAGACGCCAAAATCTATTCGACTTTTTTCAATACCTAAAAAGATTTCTAAGATATCCATTATCAAAGGAAGATTACCGCAAAAAGAGTCTGAAATTGCGATTTCAAGTTGGCAGAGCAAAAATTATCGCCTTGGACAGACAATAGAAGTGAAGCCTGCTAAAAAGAAACTAATAAAGGTTAACAAATTAAAGATTGTTGGTTTTGTTAATTCATCAGATATATGGTCTAAGCAAAATTTAGGAAGTTCACAGGCTGGGGACGGTAATTTAGCTCTATATGGCTTTCTAAGCTCTTCTAATTTCGAAATGGAGAATAACATTGCTAGGATAACTTTTAAAAGTCTAAAAGGCTCTGATGCCTTCTCCAAAGATTATAAATTAAAACTACAAGAAAAAGAAAAAACGGTCGATCGTCTCTTTACTGATAATGCAGAGAAAAGACTTTTATCCCTGAAAGAAGAGTCTTTAAAGAAAATAAGCGTTTCTGAAGAACAAGTGGACAAGGCTAAAAAAGAAATAGCTATTAAAGAAAAATCCTTGCAATTACTACCACAAGTAGATCAAGTTGAGGTCGCCATGAATGAGCTACACACAGCTCAGGCTAAGCTGGAAGAAGAAGATAAACAGATTATAGAAGCCAAAAAACGCATTAATCAATTAGTTAAGCCTAGCTATACTGTCTATAATAGGGAAACAATACCAGGCGGTGATGGCTATAACATTTATGATACTTCAATGACTAGTATTTCACAGGTAGGTAATATTTTTCCCGTTGTTCTCTACCTAGTAGCTGCCTTAGTGACCTTTACTACGATGACACGCTTTGTGGACGAGGAAAGAACTAACTCGGGACTTTATTTAGCCCTGGGCTATAAGAAGAAAGCTATTCTGGTTAAGTTCCTTAGCTATGGTTTTTTAGCAAGTTTTTTTGGAACTAGTCTAGGGATCTTAGGTGGAACTTATTTCTTGTCAAGTATGATTGCAGAGATTATTACCAAACCATTGGTGATTGGACGAGTCCAAATGGATTTCTATATGACGTATACCTTTTTAGCCTATTTCTTAGCGTCCTTATCTGCTTTACTGCCAGTTTATATTATTGTTCGTCGTGAACTTTTCCAAAAACCTGCTCAGCTTTTGTTACCAAAGCCCCCAAGTAAGGGAGCTCAAATCTTTCTAGAGAAAGTACCTTTTATTTGGCAACGACTGTCTTTTACCTACAAGGTAATGGTTAGAAATATTTTTCGCTATAAACTTAGGATGTCGATGACTATCTTCGGCGTTGCTGGTTCTGTAGCTCTCTTATTTTCAGGTCTAGGGATTCAGTCCTCCTTATCAAAAGTGATTGATCATCAGTTTGGAGTGCTGACGCCCTATCATATTATGGTGATTGGCAAAGCTAATCAAGAAGGAGTAGATGATAAACTAAGCCAGTCTCTATTGATGGATAAGGAAATCAGAGAAAAAGAAAGGATTGCTGTGTCTAGCACCAAACTTGTTATAAAAGGTCAAAGTAGCAAAAGGGCAGTTAGTTTAATAGCTACCTCTGATTCAAACTTGTTACCTCTTATTAATTTGCGTGATAGTAAAACGCAGAAAACTTTGGAACTTTCTAAAGAGGGAGTTATCTTGTCAAAAAAATTGGCTTCTTTTTATCAGGTTATTCCTGGACATAGTCTAACTTTGAAAACTGACACAAATCAGACTTATAAAGTTAAAGTAGTCGCAATAGCCGATATGAACGTAGGTCACTATATCTTTATGTCACAAACTTATCAGAAAAAAAAGTTTGGTCAGACAGAGTTTCACCCTGGCTATCTGCTTAGATTGAATAAAGGCGACGCCTCGTTTGTAAAAGCATACGCTAAAAAATTATTAAATAGATCAACTGTTCAAGCTGTAGCACAAAATACCCTTGTCATAGAAACGGTGAAGTCTGTCGTTACTTCCCTAAGAGATGTTATGACATTATTGGTTGTCCTATCACTCATGTTGGCATTGATTATTTTATACAATTTAACGGCCATTAACATTGCTGAGCGGTTAAGAGAACTATCCACGGTAAAAGTCTTAGGTTTTTATGATTATGAAGTGACCTTATACATTTACAGAGAAACGGTAATCTTGAGTATCATTGGTATCATCTTGGGTCTAGTTGCTGGTAAGTATTTGCACCAACTATTAATGAGTCTTATGGGATCATCTACTATGAGCTTTGGCTATCAGGTCGATAGTTACGTTTATTTTGTTCCTGTTATAGCAATTTCTCTTATTGTTATGTTGCTCGGAATTATGGTATCTTATCAGTTACAGAGGTTAGCAATGTTAGATGCTTTGAAATCAGTAGATTAATAATAGAGGCTAGATTTGAATTTTCGAATCTAGCTTTTTTTAACTTGAATAAATACAAAAATAATGGTAGTATTTAAATACTACGATATAATAGAAGGATACTAGAAAATGGATGAACGTCTAGAAAGCTATCTTAATAATAGTGATATCAAAAAGATTATCATAGGCGATGTGGTCGAGTGTTTTAAGGGGAAGGCAGTGAGTAGTAAAGTTGAAGATGGAGAATTTGCCTTAATTAACCTTTCTGACATGAGTTTAGCAGGGATTAATTACCAAAACCTTCGCACTTTTCATTTGGAACGCAGACAACTTTTACGTTATTTTTTAGAAGATGGAGATGTTCTCATTGCCTCTAAAGGAACAGTGAAAAAAGTCTGTGTCTTTCAAAAACAAAAGCGAGAGATTGTTGCATCGTCAAACATTACAGTCTTACGGCCACTGGATAAACTGAGAGGATATTATATCAAATTTTTCTTAGATTCTGATATTGGTCAGGAATTTCTGAATCGTGCGGATCATGGTAAGGATGTTATTAACTTATCTACTAAAGAACTGTTAGAGATACCTGTTCCCGCTATGCCTTTGGTTAAACAAGATTATTTGATTAATCAATATTTACGGGGGTTAAGCGAGTATCAACGGAAAATTCAACGTGCTGAGCAGGAGTGGTACCATTTACAAAATGACATTGAAAAAAGTATATATAAATAAAGGATAACTAATGCCCCTATTAGAACGAACTATTAAAATGGTGGTGACAACCATCTTAGCTATTCTCATTGCTCAAAGTTTACACTTGACCTATGCCATTTCTGCTGGCATTATTGCCTTATTGAGTTTACATGATACAAGGAAAACAAGTTTAAAGGTGGCACGAGAACGGTTATTTGCCTTCTTTTTGGCATTTTGTATCGCTTTTTTGTCTTTTATAGTATTTGGCTTTTCAATGTTAGCTTTTACAGTTTACTTGAGTTTTAGTATTCCAATACTTTACTTTTTGAAATTAGAATCGGGTTTAGTTCCGATAACTGTTCTAGTTACTCATCTTTTCGTTTTTAAAAGTCTTAACTTCCACATTCTGAGTAATGAATTTTTGCTATTTATTGTCGGCACAAGTACGGCCTTGTTAGGGAATGCCTACATGAAGACTCCAAAAAAAGAGATACAGCAGTACCATGAAATAATTGAAAAAGAACTCAAAGACCTGCTTTTTCAACTCGAATCTTCCTTGTTAACGCATTTTGATAACCGACTCTATCACTCTTTAGAACAATTAGAAAATTTATTGGAGCAAGCCTTAGTCTTGGTTTATAGGGATAGCCACAATCAAGTCTTTCAGCAGACTAATTACCATGTTCATTATTTTGAGATGAGGCGTCATCAGCTGAGAATAGTAGACAAGATGGTTAAGAGTTGCAAAAAAATAACAGAACGCAACCGTCAAAGTATTTTGTTAGCTCATTTCATTCATGAAACAGCTGAACAACTCAGTGAAACCAACTCTGCTTTAACTTTGCGGGAAGATATTTCCCTTTTATTAGAGACATATAGGCAAGGGGAACTCCCAAAAACTCGTCTTGAATTTGAAAATCGGTCACAAATTTTTCAAATCTTGCAAGATTTAGAACAGTTTATTCTTGAAAAAATAGAATTTTATAAAGAATACAAAGAATATTATTAATCTATTTTTTAATAGCATCTTAGAAGACCTAGGCTAGGTCTTTTTTTGGTATAATAGGAACAATATAAGTTTAGGATGGAAAATGATTATGAATGAAATAAAATGTCCTCATTGCCAGACAGTGTTCACTATTAATGAGTCAGAATATAGTCAACTACTGGCACAAGTTCGTGGTGAAGAATTTGAAAAAGAGATCAAAGAACGACTCTACAAGGAGTTAGCATTACATGATCAAAAAGCCCAAAACACTTTACAAGAAGAATTAGGTCAAAAAGACTTGCTTATCCATCAACTTGAAAATCAATTGGAGCAACAACTAAAAGAAGAAAAATATAAACAAGAAAACGAATTAGCTAAAAAAGATCAGGAAATCTTGTCTCTTCAAGGCCAACTGGACAAGATTGCTTCACAAAATGCATTGGAACTTGCTAACACTTTGTCAGATAAGGATAAAGAACTGAACAATCTCAAAAATAAATTAGAAAAACTAGAGTTGGAGAATCAGACTAAGCTACAATCTGCCCTTAATAGTGTAGAAAAAGAGCGGGATCGTTTGAAAAATGAATTATTACTGCAAGAAAAAGAAAGTGCCTTATCCCTATCTTCTTTAAAGAGTGATTTCCAATCTCAATTAAAGGCTGCTAATGAACAAGTTGAATTTTATAAAAACTTTAAGGCGCAGCAATCAACAAAAGCAATTGGTGAAAGTTTAGAACTTTATGCTGAAACAGAATTCAATAAAGTTCGCAGCTATGCCTTCCCTAATGCGCACTTTGCTAAAGATAATGAACTTTCTAGTCGTGGCTCAAAAGGAGACTATATTTATCGTGAGCTGGACGCCAATGGGGTGGAAATCTTATCAATCATGTTCGAAATGAAGAATGAGGCTGATACGACTAAAACCAAACATAAAAACAGTGATTTTTTTAAAGAGCTTGACCGTGATCGTCGTGAGAAAAACTGTGAGTATGCTGTTTTAGTGACAATGCTTGAGGCAGACAATGATTACTACAATACTGGAATTGTTGATGTTAGTCATGAGTATGAAAAAATGTACGTGGTACGTCCACAATTTTTTGTGCAAATAATTGGCCTTTTGAGAAATGCTTCGATGAATGTACTGCGATATAAGCAAGAGCTCGCTTTGGTTAAAGAGCAGAATATTGATATTACACATTTCGAAGAAGATTTGAATATTTTTAAAACAGCTTTTGCTAAGAATTACAATTCAGCAAGTACTAATTTCAAAAAGGCTATTGACGAAATTGATAAATCGATTAAAAGGATGGAAGAGGTTAAGCGTTTCTTGACGACTAGTGAAAATCAGCTTCGTCTGGCTAATAATAAACTTGATGATGTTTCTATCAAGAAGCTTACTCGACATAATCCTACTATGGCTGACAAATTTAAGCAACTAAATAAATAGTAGGTGAAGATTTTGGAGAGCCGCTCCATTAAAGAATCTAAAACTCCGAGTTTGGAGTTTTTTCTCTTGGCAATTAAGTTTTAAAACGGTTATAATGATGTGAGTATAGGTCGTATATTAGAAAGATTGAGAAATGAACGGAATCATAAATGTCAAAAAAGAAGCGGGAATGACGTCACATGATGTTGTTTTTAGATTGAGGCGCATTCTTAGAGAAAAGAAAATTGGTCACGGTGGAACTCTAGATCCCGACGTTGTAGGTGTTTTACCAATTGCAGTCGGCAAAGCGACAAGGGTTTTAGAATTTATGACTGAGGCTGGTAAAGTTTATGAAGGACGAGTAACCTTAGGTTTTTCAACGGATACCGAAGATGCCTCAGGATCTATAGTTGAACAGACGCCAGTGACTAGACCACTAGAGGAGGATGTTGTTGATGGGGTAATGGCTTCTTTTCAGGGGGAAATCACTCAAATTCCACCGATGTATTCAGCTGTTAAAGTCAAGGGACGTAAATTATATGAGTATGCCCGTGCAGGTGAGGAAGTTGAACGGCCACAACGACAGGTTACCATCAGCGAATTCAAAAGAACTAGTCCATTAATTTATGAAAACAATCTATGTCACTTTGATTTTAAAGTCTCGTGTAGTAAAGGCACTTATGTCAGAACTTTAGCTGTCGATTTGGGGCAAAAACTGGGTTATGCGAGCCATATGTCTTACTTAGAGCGGACGGCTTCTGCGGGCTTAAAACTTGATAATGCCTTCACTCTATTAGATATTGAAAAAATGGTTGTTGAGACTGATTACTCTTTTTTGTTACCTATCGAATATGGAGTTACAGAATTAGCCAAACTAATGATTAGTGAACAAGAATCAAAAGAATTGTCTTTTGGACGACGGATTCAGTTGCCAAGTTCGGAAGATATTTTAGCTGTATTTCATCAAGAGCAGTTGATAGCCATCGTTGAAAAATGTAATGAGGGTTATAAACCGAGAAAAGTCTTTCTCTAAACTATAAAAAGAGAAGAAGTAGTGAGAAAAAAATGAATATTAAACACATTAAAATTGCAGAGGAAATTTTCGAACCCGAAGAGACTATCCTTGTTTTAGGTTATTTCGACGGTTTACATCGTGGTCATAAAGCACTTTTTGATAGAGCGCAAGCCATTGCCGCAAAAGAATCTCTTAAGGTTGTGACATTCACATTTACTGAGTCGCCAAAGTTAGCATTTGCACGTTTTGAGCCAGAGTTATTGTTACATATTGTTTATCCAGAAAAAAGATATGAGAAATTTGCTGAATATGGAGTGGACAATCTCTATCTTGTTGACTTTACTACCGCATTTTCAAAAATTACTTCTGATAATTTTATTAAAGAATATATTGGTCGGCTAAACGCAAAGCATATTATTGTAGGTTTTGATTATAAATTTGGTCATAACAGAACTAATTCTGATTATTTACAACGAAATTTTGAAGGGACAGTTCATACTATTGAAGAAATCTCTTATGAAGATCGAAAAATTTCTTCAACTTGGATAAGAGAGTTAATTAAAAAAGGTGATGTTGCCAAGGTTAATCAACTGCTAGGTTATGAATTCTCTACAAGAGGAATGGTTGTCCATGGCGATGCGCGTGGGCGCACATTGGGATTTCCAACAGCTAATTTAGCTCCCATTGATCGCACTTATTTGCCTGCTGATGGAGTATATGTGACAGATGTTATTGTCAATGGTCAGCGCTACAGATCAATGACAAGTATTGGTAAAAATATTACTTTTGGTGGTACAGAATTAAGGTTAGAGGCTAATATTTTTGATTTTAATAGGGAGATTTATGGGGAATCAATTGAGATCATCTGGCTAGAAAAGATACGAGAAATGACCAAATTTGAAGGTATTGAAGACTTAGTAGAGCAGTTAAAGCGGGATAAAAAAATAGCTTTAAATTGGCACTGAAATACTTTTGCGTTCTGAAAATCGATGAATTATCCTTAAAAAAGGATAGCCAATTTTATTAAATTTTTGTATAATAAAGTAAGTATATTGATAGAGGGAAAATATGGTTACCTTATTTTTATCACCTAGCTGTACCTCTTGCAGAAAAGCAAGAGCGTGGCTTATAAAACATGAAGTAAATTTTCAAGAACATAATATTATTACTAGTCCACTAAGTCGTGATGAGTTAATGGCTATTTTGGCTTTCACTGAAAATGGTACAGAAGATATCATTTCAACAAGGTCAAAGGTTTTCCAAAAACTTAATGTTGATGTTGATGAATTGTCGATTTCTGACTTGATTACGTTAATTGCTGAAAATCCAAGTTTATTGCGCCGTCCTATCATTATGGATACTAAAAGGATGCAAATTGGTTTTAATGAGGATGAGATACGAGCTTTTTTACCAAGGGATTATCGTAAACAGGAATTGCGTCAAGCAACGATTAAAGCTGAAACTGAGGGATAACATGTCAGATAATTATACTTATCCACTTGACATAAATTGGAGCACTGACGAAATTACATCAGTGCTTTCTTTTTTAAATCAGGTTGAAAAAGCTTATGAAGCGAAGGTAGAAGCTAGCCAACTCTTACAAAGCTATGCTACCTTTAAAAAAATTGTTCCTAGCAAATCGCAAGAAAAGCAGATTGATAGGGATTTTCAAAAAAATAGTGGCTATTCGACCTATCAGGTAGTTAAAAAGGCTAAAGAACTTGAGAAGGGGTATTTTTCACTTGGAAGATAAATATTCATTTGCCCAAAAATTAATTAAAGAAGCTGCAGACTTTATTAAGAAGAAGATGTCTGAAAGTCTAGCTATTCAAGTTAAAAGTAAACATGATGATTTAGTTACCAATGTTGACCAAGAAACACAGGACTTTCTTATCTCAAGCATATTAAATTCTTATCCAAATGATTATATTCTAGCTGAAGAGGATGAGGTTCGTCATCCAATTTCAGATGGTAATGTATGGGTAATTGATCCTATTGATGGGACAGTTAATTTTGTGGTTCAAAGAAACCATTTTGCTATCATGATCGCTTATTATGAAGATGGGAAAGGCCGTTTTGGCCTCATCTATGATGTTATGAATGACTTACTGCTTTCAGGTGGAGGGACTTTTGATGTCTATCTTAACGAGCAAAAAATAGAGCCTTATCGTCACAAACCATTGGATAGATCCTTAATCGGTTGTAACGCGGGCTTGTACCTAAACAATGATTATGGAGTAACTAACTTAATCAGTCATAGTCTAGGGGTCAGAATATATGGCGGAGCTGGTATTTCAATGCTAAAAGTCATGACACAAGAACTAATAGCTTATATCTCCTATATTCAACCTTGGGATTATGCGGCAGCCTTAATAATTGGTCAAAAGTTAGGATATAAAATCCAAACTTTTGAAGGGAGGACACCAGATTTTCAAACGAGACAAAAGTTGATGTTTTTTCCCGAGTCTGAATGGAAGCATTTTGAAAGTTATTTAGATATATAAGTTTTCAATGTGCTTTTTTTATCTTAAAATTTATATAAAATTTAGCCAAAAAAGCTGTAAAAAATATCATCCTTTTGGAGTTAAAGCTCTTTAAATGGTAACTTAGATATGTTACTATTATGTTTGAGTTTATTATTAAAAGCTCCTCTACTTTTTAATGAATAGGAAATTTAAAATGAGTATGAAGAAGAAGTTCTTTTTTGTAAGTGTGTTAGCATTAACCACAGTTTTTCTAACGGCATGTTCTAGTTGGATTCAAAAAGGAGAATCCATCACAGCAGTTGGATCTACTGCTTTGCAACCCTTAGTGGAGGCGACAGCAGATGAATTCGGAAAGCATCATTTAGGAAAGACCATTAATGTCCAAGGTGGCGGTTCTGGAACAGGACTTTCGCAAGTGCAATCAAAATCTGTTCAAATTGGTAACAGTGATCTCTTTGCTGAAGAAAAAGATGGTATTGATGCTAGTAAATTGATGGATCATCAAGTGGCTGTTGCTGGTTTAGCAGTGATTGTTAATCCGAAAATAAAAGTCTCAAATTTAACAACTGAACAACTTCGCCGCATTTTCTCAGGTGAATATACTAACTGGAAAGAAGTTGGTGGTCAGGATTTAAATATCTCAGTTATCAATCGTGCGGCAAGCTCGGGCTCTCGTGCCACTTTTGATGATGTTATTATGGGTGATGTCAATGCCAAGCAAAGTCAAGAGCAAGATTCAAACGGAATGGTGAAATCAATTGTTTCTCAAACACCAGGAGCAATTTCCTACCTGGCCTTCTCTTATGTTGATGATTCAGTGAAAGCTCTCAAATTAAATGGTTTTTCACCAACGGCTAAAAATGTAAAAACAAATGACTGGCCAATTTGGTCATATGAACATATGTATACTTACGGAAAACCTGATGGTCTAACACAAGAATTTTTAGATTATATGTTATCTGAAAGTGTTCAGCAAAAAATTGTAACACACATGGGTTATATTCCAATGACTGAAATGAAAGTTGTTAAGTCACACGATGGAAAAGTAACTAAAAAGTAACGAGGGAATTATGAATAATCAGGATTTAGCGAAAAAACTAGTCTCACCTTCTAAAAATTCACGTTTAGAAAAATTTGGTAGAATTCTTACCTTTCTTTGTTTGGGACTAATTGTATTTATAGTTGCAATGATATTAATTTTTGTTGCACAAAAAGGTCTATCTACCTTCTTTGTTGATAAGGTCAATATTTTTGATTTTCTATTTGGAAATAGATGGGAACCAAGTGTCAAAGGAAAGAACGGTATTCCAATTTTAGGTGCTTTACCGATGATTAGTGGTTCATTTTTGGTCACCATTCTATCTGCTTTAGTAGCTACACCCTTTGCTATCGGGGCTGCAGTGTTTATGACTGAAATCTCACCAAAATATGGGGCTAAATTATTGCAACCAGCGGTTGAATTACTAGTCGGTATTCCATCAGTTGTATATGGTTTTATTGGTTTACAAGTAATTGTACCTTTTATCAGGACAATTTTTGGCGGTACTGGGTTTGGTATTTTATCTGGTGTTTGTGTTTTGTTCGTCATGATTTTACCGACTGTAACTTTCATGACCGTTGATAGTTTGAAAGCTGTCCCTAGGCACTACCGCGAAGCAAGTATGGCAATGGGGGCTACAAGATGGCAAACTATTTGGCGTGTTGTTTTGAACGCCGCTCGGCCGGGGATTTTCACAGCTATTATATTTGGTATGGCTAGGGCATTTGGTGAGGCATTGGCTATTCAGATGGTTGTTGGTAATTCTGCTGTTATGCCAACGTCATTAACAACGCCAGCGGCTACTTTGACATCTGTATTAACAATGGGGATTGGTAATACTGTTATGGGAACAGTTCAAAACAATGTTCTTTGGTCCCTTGCATTGGTTTTATTACTAATGAGCTTAGCTTTTAACTCATTAGTAAAATTAATTACGAAAGAGAGAAAGAGAAACTATGAACGCTAAGAAAGTCGATAAATTAGCAACTGGTACCTTGTACACCATTGCTGGAATCATTGTAGCTATTCTAGCTTCATTAATTCTTTTCATTTTATTACGTGGACTACCACACATTAGTTGGCATTTTCTAACAGGAAATTCATCTTCATATGAAGCTGGTGGTGGTATTGGTATTCAGCTCTATAATTCATTTTTCCTCTTAATCATCACTTTGATTATCTCAATTCCATTATCAACAGGAGCAGGTATTTACCTTGCCGAGTATGCTAAGAAAGGTCCTCTTACAAATTTTATTCGGACGTGTATAGAAATACTTTCATCTTTACCATCAGTTGTCGTTGGTTTATTTGGTTATTTAATTTTTGTTGTCCAATTTCAATATGGCTTCTCAATCATTTCCGGAGCTTTAGCCTTAACGGTATTTAATCTTCCGCAGATGACTCGAAATGTTGAAGATAGCCTCTTACATGTTCACCATACCCAAAGAGAAGCAGGACTAGCATTAGGCCTATCACGTTGGGAGACTGTTTTTCATGTTGTTATTCCAGAAGCTTTACCAAGTATTGTAACAGGTATTGTCTTAGCTTCAGGTCGTATTTTTGGTGAAGCAGCTGCCTTGATTTATACAGCTGGACAATCTGCTCCAGCATTAGACTGGGGAAATTGGAATCCACTTAGTGTCACTAGCCCAATTTCAATTTTCCGTCAATCAGAAACTTTGGCAGTCCACATTTGGAAGGTTAACAGCGAAGGCACTATCCCAGATGGTACTTTGGTATCTGCCGGTAGTGCAGCAGTCTTATTGATCTTCATTTTAATTTTCAACTTATCTGCTCGTTTCATTGGTAAGAAGTTACACTCGAAAATGACTGCGGCAAAATAAGCTAGAGGAGAAAACATGACAGAATATAACTGGGAAGAACGCTATATTAAAACCTTTTCTGAAGCTAACCTTGCGTTATCAACAAAAGATTTACATGTTTATTATGGTAACAAGGAAGCGATCAAGGGTATTGATATGCAGTTTGAAAAGAATAAAATTACAGCTTTAATAGGTCCCTCTGGTTGTGGTAAATCAACCTATCTAAGAAGCTTAAACCGTATGAATGATACGATTGATGTGGCAAAAGTAACAGGTGAAATCATATATCAAGGTATTGATATCAATCGACCTGAAATGAATGTTTTTGAAGTTCGAAAGCATATTGGAATGGTCTTTCAACGCCCTAATCCTTTTGCAAAATCTATTTATCGTAATATTACTTTCGCCCATGAACGTGCAGGTATTAAAGATAAAAAAGTGCTAGATGAGATTGTAGAAACCTCTCTAAAGCAAGCCGCTTTATGGGATCAAGTTAAAGATGACTTGCATAAATCTGCCTTTACCCTTTCTGGTGGACAACAGCAACGTCTGTGTATTGCTCGCGCAATTTCGGTTAAACCTGACATTCTTTTGATGGATGAGCCTGCTTCGGCTTTAGATCCTATTGCAACAATGCAATTGGAAGAAACAATGTTTGACTTGAAGAAAAACTATACCATTATTATAGTAACGCACAACATGCAACAAGCGGCTCGTGCCAGTGATTATACAGCCTTCTTTTATTTGGGAGACTTGATTGAATACGATAAGACACGAAATATTTTTCAAAATGCCAAATGTCAATCAACCAATGATTATGTTTCAGGTCACTTTGGATAGAAAGGAACAGCATGTCAAACCCTATTTTAAAAATAAATGATCTTTCTGTTTACTATAACAAAAAGAAAACCCTGAAAAATGTCTCGCTTGATATCTATCCAAATGAAATCACCTCTTTTATTGGACCTTCAGGATCTGGTAAGTCAACTTTATTGCGCGCTATTAATCGGATGAGCGATTTAAATCCAGAAGTGACCGTTACTGGTTCAATTACCTACAATGGCCATAACATTTATAGTCCAAGAACAGATACGGTTGATTTACGTAAAGAAATTGGAATGGTTTTTCAGCAACCTAATCCCTTTCCGATGTCTATTTATGAAAATGTTGTCTTTGGTTTACGAATTAAGGGTGTGAAAGATAAACAAGTTTTAGATCAAGCTGTTGAGTTTTCATTGAAAGGTGCATTTATTTGGGAAGAAGTCAAAGACAGACTACATGACTCAGCTTTAGGTCTTTCTGGAGGTCAACAACAACGTGTTTGTGTTGCTCGTGTATTAGCGACGAGTCCTCAAATTATTTTGTTAGATGAACCAACCTCAGCCTTAGACCCTATTTCAGCGGGTAAAATTGAGGAGACACTTTTTGCCTTGAAAAAAGACTATACTATGGTTGTTGTTACGCGTTCAATGCAACAAGCTTCCCGCTTATCTGATCGGACTGGATTTTTCTTAGCAGGTGATTTGTTGGAATTTGGTAATACTAAGAAAATGTTTATGAATCCGGAACGTAAAGAGACAGAAGATTATATTTCTGGTAAATTTGGTTAATGTTACCGTAATTGATAAGGAGAAACAATGTTAAGAACGAAATTTGAAGAAGAATTAGATAAATTACATAATCAATTCTATTCAATGGGAACTGAAGTTTTAGCACAACTAAACAAGTCAGTTCGCGCTTTTGTTAGTCATGACCGTGATCTAGCAAAAGAAGTCATTGAAGCAGATGTTATTATTAATGAATTTGAAACAAAATTAGAAAAAAAATCGCTTGAAATTATTGCTTTGCAGCAACCTGTTTCTAATGATTTAAGGACTGTTATAACTGTTCTTAAGGCTTCTAGTGATATTGAACGAATTGGTGATCATGCCTCATCTATTTCGAAGGCAACCATTCGGATGAAGGGTGAAGAACGGATTCCTTTAGTTGAGGAACAGATTAATCTTATGGGTAAAGCCGTAAAACACATGGTTGAAGATGCCCTAAATGCTTACATTACTAGCGATGATGTCAAAGCGTACGAAATTGCTGCTCATGATGAAGTTATTGACAATTATTACCGTGAAATTCAAACTTTGGCAGTAGAAGAAATTAAGAAAACTCCTGATGCAGCATTTGCTGGGAAAGAATATTTCCAAGTCTTAATGTATCTTGAACGAATTGGTGATTATGCTCGTAATTTGTGCGAATGGATAGTCTACTTGAAGACTGGAAAGATTATTGAATTATAATAAAGTATGATATAATAGTGGTTAGAAAGTTTTTTTCTAATCACTATTTTTCTAATCATAAATAAAGGAGTTTTATGAAGACAGTAGAACATCTTATTGAGAAATTTGTTCCAGAAAATTATAATATCTTTCTAGATATTAATCGTGAAAACAAAACATTTACCGGGAATGTTGCCATTAACGGAGAAGCACTTGATCATAATGTTTCATTTCATCAAAAGGATTTAATGATTCATTCTGTTTTATTGGATAACGAAGCTGTTCATTTTCACAAAAATGATGAAAATGAAGCGCTTCATATAGAGCTACCTGTAACGGGCTTGATGACCTTAGTTATTGAATTTTCAGGGCATATTACTGATAATATGACTGGTATTTACCCATCTTATTACACAGTTGATGGCCAAGCAAAAGAGGTTATTTCAACCCAATTTGAAAGCCATTTTGCAAGGGAAGCTTTTCCATGTATTGATGAACCGGAAGCAAAGGCAACGTTTGACCTTAGTATTAAATTTGATCAAGCTGAAGGTGAAATAGTTCTGTCAAATATGCCAGAAATTAATGTGGAGCTAAGAAAAGAAACTGGTTTATGGACTTTTGATACTACGCCAAAGATGTCTTCATATCTCTTAGCTTTTGGCTTGGGAGAATTGCAGGGCATCACAGCAAGGACTAAAAATGGTACAGAGGTTGGGATTTTCTCAACAAAAGCACATCCTAGCAGCGCTTTAGAATTTTCATTAGATATAGCTGTGCGGGTTATTGACTTTTATGAAGATTATTTTGGTGTCAAATACCCTATCCCACAATCCTATAACTTAGCTTTACCTGATTTTTCTGCTGGGGCAATGGAAAATTGGGGCTTAATCACATATCGCGAAATTTATCTACTAGTTGATAAGAATTCCACAGCCTCAAGTCGACAACAAGTTGCATTAGTTGTCGCGCATGAGTTAGCACATCAATGGTTTGGTAACCTAGTCACGATGAAATGGTGGGATGACCTTTGGTTAAATGAAAGTTTTGCTAATATGATGGAATATGTATCCGTTGATGCTATTGAACCCTCATGGAAAATTTTTGAGGACTTCCAAACGGGAGGGGTTCCATTAGCCTTAAAACGTGATGCAACTGATGGTGTTCAATCAGTCCACGTAGCTGTCAATCATCCTGACGAAGTTAATACCTTGTTTGATCCAGCAATTGTTTATGCAAAAGGAAGTCGACTTATGCATATGTTGAGACGCTGGATTGGTGATGCTGATTTTGCTAAAGGATTAGCTCTCTATTTCGAAAAACATCAATATAGTAATACTGTCGGTCGTGATTTATGGAATGCATTAAGTGAAAGTTCAGGTAAAGATGTCGCAAGTTTTATGGATGCTTGGTTGGAACAACCTGGTTATCCAGTAGTAACTCTATCAGTTGAAGATGATCAGCTTCATATTCGCCAAGAACAATTCTTTATCGGCGAACATGACGAAAAAGACCGTCTTTGGCCTATTCCTCTGAATGCAACCTGGGAAGAGATACCAGATATTTTAACGGAAAAAGAACTTGTTATTCCAAATTTTAGTCAATTACAAGCAGACAATATAGTTCCGCTAAGGTTAAATACTGAGAATACGGCACACTATATTACTAACTATCAAGGGCCTATTTTTGAAGCGATACAAGATGACCTCAAACAACTTGATCAAACTAGCCTACTCCAAATTATCCAAGAGCGTCGTTTATTGGCAGAAAGTGGTCTAGTTTCGTATGCCGAGTTAGTAAGCTTGATTGCTAAACTAACCGAAGAAAAAACTTATATGGTAGCTTCCGCTATTGACCAAGTTCTCGTAGGACTAGATACTTTTGTAGATGAAGAATCAACTGCGCAGTTAGATTATAATAAATTGGTAACTACTATTTTTAAAGCTGATTATCGTGCGCATGGCTTTGAAAAAGTAACAGGTGAAACAGATGAAGCAGAAATGGTTCGTCAGATTACCCTAGGTCAGTTAATTGCTACAGGTAATGAAGATGCTGTTCAAGTAGCGAAAACAATATTTGAAGCACATGCTGAAGATTTAACTAAACTACCAGCTGCCACAAGACGTTTTGTTCTCCTCAATCAGATGAAGTATTTTGAAACAGAAGACCTGGTTAACTGCTATTTTGATACTTACATTTCTACGACAGATAACAATATTCGCGTTGATTTGGCTTATGCTATATCTAGAACTCATAGTCAAGCAACTCTTCGTCGGATTTTAGTTAGCCTTAAAGACAAGATGATTGTTAAACCGCAAGATTTAGCAATGTGGTACCGTTTCTTACTTTCTCAAGAGTTTACACAAGAAGCAACTTGGGAATGGGCACGTGAAGACTGGGAGTGGATTAAAGCAGCATTAGGTGGAGATATGAGTTTTGATAAGTTTGTTATTTATCCTGCTAATATTTTCAAAACGAAAAAACGTCTTGATGAGTATCAAGCCTTCTTTGAGCCTAAGTTAGACGATATGGCGATTAGTCGAAATATCAAAATGGGTATTAATGAGATTTCAGCTCGTCTTGCTCTCATCGAAACAGAAAAACTAGCTGTTTATCATGCTTTATCAGATGTTAGCCATAAAGATTAGTAGTTTGTGTTCTCTTTAAATGTGGTAGCTTAATTGATGAAAAGGAAAGCCTAAGGTTTTCCTTTTTTGTGAATACTTTTTTAGAAAATATTAAGCAAAATATGATATGATTTAAGGTGATAGTACTGAACGGAGTGATAACCTTCAGGGATGCTAAATAGGAGAAGTGCAATGATAAAAATATTACTAGTTGAAGATGATTTAAGTTTATCAAATTCTATTTTTGACTTTCTCGATGATTTTGCTGATGTTATGCAAGTTTTTGATGGAGATGAAGGTTTATATGAAGCAGAAAGCGGGGTTTATGATTTAATTCTTTTAGATCTAATGCTCCCAGAAAAAAATGGTTTTCAAGTTCTAAAAGAGCTTAGAGAAAAGGATATCAAGACCCCTGTTTTAATTATGACTGCCAAAGAAGGTTTGGATGATAAGGGGCATGGTTTTGAACTAGGAGCTGATGACTATTTAACAAAACCTTTTTACTTGGAAGAGCTTAAAATGCGTATTCAAGCCTTACTTAAACGAACCGGCAAGTTTAATGAATACAGTATTACATTTGGTAATCTTAGAGTTGACCTTGATCGTAATTCTGTGAAAGTGAATGATAGTGCCGTTGAACTATTAGGGAAAGAATATGATTTACTCATCTATTTGCTTCAAAATCAGAATGTTATTTTACCAAAATCACAAATTTTTGATCGGATTTGGGGCTTTGACAGTGATACCACTATTTCGGTTGTAGAAGTCTATGTTTCTAAAATTCGAAAGAAATTAAAAGATACTGATTTTGCAGCAAACTTACAGACCTTACGTAGTGTTGGCTACATTTTAAAAGCAAATGACTAAATATAGAGCTATTATTACATCAGATAATTTTGATCGTTTCTTTCATTTTTTTGCCGTTTTTACAGGTATATTTGTTGTGATGACGGTTATTATTTTACAAATTATGAAAGTGGGGGGTTACTCATCAGTAGATACAAGTTTGACAGCTGTGGCGACTCATTCAACTCTCTATGCTAACCGAACGATGGAAAGAATTTCTTCTTTCTATTTTGATGGACAAGATTTAAATTTCAAAGCAAATCTAGATGATTTAAAAGGGAAAAACAGTGATCAACCTGTCGCAAATACCGATATTATTCTATTTAATGCTAATGGTATGGTAATTAATACCTTTGATGCCCTTTCTAATTTCCAAAATTTCTCTTTTAAAAAGAGTGATTTAAATGAAATCAAAACTAGAAAACTTGTTAATTACTATGGTCATGAGGAAAAATTCCATACTATTACCGTTAGAGTGCACTCTAATAATTACCCATCAGTTGCCTATTTAATGGCTGTTGTTAATGTAGAGCAATCTGAAAAAACTAATGAACGCTATGAAAAAATAATTATTATAATCATGATTTTATTTTGGCTTATTTCTATTTTGGCAAGTATCTATTTAGCCAATTGGAGTAGCAAACCAATTCTTGAAAGCTATGAAAAACAGAAGATGTTTGTTGAAAATGCCAGTCATGAATTAAGGACGCCTTTGGCCGTACTCCAAAATCGTTTAGAAACACTTTTTCGCAAGCCCAACGAAAGTATCTTAGATAATAGTGAAGCAATTGCCTCAAGCTTAGAAGAGGTTCGTAATATGAGAATATTGACGACGAATCTTTTGAATTTAGCTCGTCGCGATGATGGCATTAAACCTGAAATAGTAGAGATACCAAGTCATTTTTTTGATGGTATTTTTGATAATTATAAA
Organism: Streptococcus porcinus; assembly: GCF_901542335.1. Classification (NCBI taxonomy): domain Bacteria; kingdom Bacillati; phylum Bacillota; class Bacilli; order Lactobacillales; family Streptococcaceae; genus Streptococcus; species Streptococcus porcinus. The sequence continues at coordinate 827,470 of NZ_LR594036.1, forward strand.
TTAATTGCTGAAGAATATGGAAAAGGCTTTGAGTCTGTTAATACCGTTACAAAGCCAATCAGAATGGATAAATCTTTATTAAAACAGTTAATGACAATTTTATTTGATAACGCGATTAAATATACAGATGAGTCAGGTTTTATTAAAATCATTGTTAGAAATACGGATAAACATTTCTTTATTACTGTTGAAGATAATGGACCAGGTATTACAGATGCCGACAAAAAGAAAATATTTGACCGTTTTTATCGAGTAGATAAAGCTAGAACAAGGAGTCATGGCGGCTTTGGATTAGGATTATCACTTGCTCAACAAATCGTTACTTCTTTAAAGGGGACTATTCTTGTGAATGATAATAAAGGCAAGGGTAGTGTGTTTGAGGTTAAACTTCCACTAAATTAAAAAGGTTAGAACCTGTTGTTCTAACCTTTCAGATTGAAGAAAAAGTCCATTTTGGACAAATTTCTTCAATCTTTTTCTTTATTATGAAAATCAAAAACTCTCAGAAATATTGGAACATCAACATTTCTAAGAGTTTAATATTTTGCCATTTTACGCAAGTCTATTCAAATATTTTTATTTTTAAGAGTTTGTCTACGTTCTAAAAGGTTAGAACCTGTTGTTCTAACCTTTTTTGTGTAAAGAAAAAACTCCTTGTGGAGTTTTCATTGGATATTTATTAGCCAAGTTTAGCAGCAAGACGTGCTTTATCGCGGCTAGCTTTGTTAGCGTGAATCAAACCTTTAGACTCTGCTCTGTCGATGCTTGAAGAAGCAGCGCGGAAAAGCTCTTCAGATGGGTTTGCTTCAAATGCCTTGATAGCAGTACGCATAGCTGATTTTTGTGCGGAATTTTTTTCGTTTGCTTTAACATTAAGTTCTGCACGTTTGATAGCTGATTTAATATTTGCCAATGTTTTCACCTCCGTATTAATCTAACTACACTATTATATAGGATTAATACTAGTTTGGCAAGTCATATTTATTTTTTGATAAAGATTTGATCAATTTTGTGATCTTGTGCTTTATGCAAGATGATTTGTGCACGGTTTCGAGTTGGTTCAATATAGTTTTCTAAATTAACCAAATTGACATTTTTCCAGACTTCTTTAGCAAAAGTAATTGCTTCGTCTCTAGGCATGGATACGTATTTAGTGTAAAAATTAGTGTCATCATTTTTGGTTAATTCAAGAATGCTTTCGAACCGTTCAATATACCAATTTTCGATATGGTTCCTATCAGCATCAATATATATTGAAAAATCAAAATAATCGTTCATGTAGAGGCGATTATTTTGCTGATTCTGAAAAACGTTTATTCCTTCAACTATTAAAAAATCAGGGCTTTCAATAGTTTGCAAATGGTTAGGAATAATATCATAAATTTCATGAGAATAAACTGGTACCTCTGTAGTGATACCGTTTTTCATCGCATCTAAGAAATTCAAAAGTAACTCCATGTTATAAGATTCAGGGAATCCTTTGCGATTTAAGATATCATGTTTTGATAAATAATCGTTAGGATAAAGAAAGCCATCAGTTGTCACTAATTCTACTTTACTGGACTTAAAGGTTCTAGCTAAGAGTAGTTGAAGCAGACGACTTGTTGTAGATTTTCCAACTGCCACTGAGCCTGAGACACCGATGATAAAAGGCCGATAATGAGCATCTTTTTTTAAAAAAAGGCTTTTAGAAAAAGACAAATTTTCTTGGTTAATTTTGTATATCTGTATGAGATTTAGAAGTGGAAGATAGACTTCAATAACATCTGTAATGTTGATATTATCGTTTAGACTTGTTATAGTTTCTAGTTCATCTTCGGTTAGCAAGGGACGAGACTGCTGGTGAAGATCTTTCCAGGATTGGCGAGTCATTTTTATAAAATTAATAAATTCATTGGTCATAATAGCTCCTTATTGAATGACAATAGAGCTATTATACCATTTTAAAAAAGATATATAAAAAAATATCGACTATTATATAGAAATAAACCCTTTAGAATAGCTTATGTAAGCGTTTTATTAAGGTATTCACAATAGTCAGATAGTTATCATTCTAAAAGTTCGTAAAAAAACGAACAATATGCAAAAAAGGTTTAAAAATAAGCGTCTTGTAAACCGTTTCAAAGTATGTTAGAATGTATAAGCATCGAAAATAGATAGGAAAAAGCATGTCGAAAATGTATTATGATGAAAATCCAGATAGTCAACATGACATTCATAAATTAGGTGTTAAACTCTTAGGTCAAGAGTTCACTTTTTTTTCAGATTCTGGTGTTTTTTCAAAAAAAATGATTGATTTTGGAAGTCAAGTTCTTCTCAATAGTCTATCCTTTGGAAAGGGAGAAAGTCTATTGGATGTGGGGTGTGGCTATGGTCCCTTAGGAATTACTCTTGCCAAGGCCCAAGGAGTCAGCGCGACACTAATTGATATTAATAACCGAGCTATTGAGCTTGCAAAGAAAAATGCAACCTATAATGAAGTTGAAGTGACGGTATACCAATCAAATATCTATGAAAATGTTATCGGACAGTTTAATCATATTATTAGTAATCCCCCTATTCGAGCAGGTAAAAAAGTTGTGCATGAAATTATCGAAAAAGCCTTCGATTTTCTTCACTCAAATGGTGACCTAACAATTGTCATCCAAAAAAAACAAGGGGCACCAAGTGCTAAAGAAAAAATGGAATCAATCTTTGGCAACGTAGAGATTGTAAAAAAAGTAAAAGGCTATTATATTTTAAGGAGTATTAAAGGATGAGAGCCGTTGATTTAATTCAGAAAAAAAGAGATGGGCAAGAACTTTCCACTCAGGAGATTGAATGGTTGGTTTCTAATTATGCCAAAGGAATTGTGCCAGATTACCAAATGTCTGCATTTGCTATGGCAGTTTACTTTAAAGGCATGACAACTCGCGAGACTAAAGACTTGACTATGGCAATGGTTAAATCTGGTGAGCAGATTTATTTATCGGCAATTCCAGGTATTAAGACAGATAAACATTCTACTGGGGGTGTTGGCGATAAGGTGACCTTAATCCTTGCACCTTTAGTAGCGAGTTTCGGTGTGCCAGTTGCAAAAATGAGTGGTAGAGGTTTAGGCCACACCGGAGGTACACTGGATAAATTAGAAGCTATCAAAGGTTACAATATTAACATTAGTCAGGATGAATTTATTAAACAAGTTCAAGAAATTGGGCTCTCGGTTATTGGCCAGTCGGATAAGTTGGTTAAAGCTGATAAAATGCTCTATGCTTTACGCGATGTCACTGCTACCGTTGATATTATTCCTCTGATTGCTAGTTCTGTTATGAGTAAAAAAATTGCAGCTGGTGCTGACAGTATCTTACTAGATGTTACAGTTGGAGATGGTGCTTTCATGAAGACCATTGAAGATGCTGAAAAATTGTCACGTTTAATGGTTGATTTAGGGAAGGAAGTAGGACGTAAAACAATTGCAGTTATTACTAATATGAGCCAGCCTTTGGGTCGAGCTATTGGCAATCGTTTAGAAGTATTGGAAGCAATTCAGATAATGCAAGGGGAAGGCCGTGAGGATGTAACCAACTTCATTTGTGATTTAGGTCAATTAATGCTAGAACTTGCTGGAATTTCAAAATCAAAAGATGAAATTAAAGAACATCTAGTTTCAGGCCATGCTTTAGCCAAGTTTGAAGAGATGGTTAACCGACAGGGAGGGGATTTAATTGATCTTTACAGACCTTCAAGTGCAAAAGTACAGACTGAAATCTTTGCAAAAGCAGATGGTTATATTACAGAACTACCAGCATTAGAATTTGGCTTATTTGCGATGAAACTAGGAGCAGGTAGAGCTGTTAAAACCGATCAACTTGATTACGAAAGTGGGATTGTTTTTGACAAGAAAATCGGTGATTCTATCACAGTCGGAGACCGTATCGCAGTGATTTATTCTAGTCAAGATTTAAGTCAAAATGTGATTACAGAATTCGAAAAAAATGTTAAAATAGGTGAAGAGCGAATTGCTCCTAAAGAGATTATAGAAGTCATATCTTGAGGTGTTTTAATGAAAATAAATAAATATATTGACCACACTTTATTGAAAGCAGATAGTGTGAAGGAACAATTGAATCAATTATTATTAGAAGCAAAAGAGTATGATTTTGCTAGTGTTTGTGTTAATCCATCTTGGGTATCTTATTGTGCGCAATCTTTAAGAGATTCTGATGTTAAAGTTTGTACGGTAGTTGGTTTTCCTCTTGGAGCAACTACATCAGAAACAAAGGCTTTTGAAACTAAAAATGCTATTGAAAATGGTGCAGATGAAATTGATATGGTCATCAATATTGGACGTATGAAACAAGGTGATTACGACTACGTAGAGAATGACATTCGAGCAGTAGTGGAAGCAAGTGGAGACAAACTTGTGAAGGTCATTATTGAAGCATGTTTATTAACTGATGATGAAAAAGTTAAAGCTTGTACGTTGGCCGTTAATGCTGGAGCTGACTTTGTTAAAACATCAACAGGATTTTCAACGGGTGGAGCTACTGTATCAGATGTTAAATTGATGCGTCAAACTGTTGGTCCCAATGTTGGTGTAAAAGCTGCTGGTGGTGCTCGTTCATTGGAAGATGCGTTAGCTTTTATTGAAGCTGGAGCTACTAGAATAGGTACATCTGCTGGTGTGAAAATTATCAATGGGGAGACATCTAATGGTGGCTACTAAGTTAGAGTCTGCTGCCATTGAGGCTAGCAAATATGCTTACGTTCCCTATTCAAAATTTCCAGTAGGCGCAGCTCTATTGACAAGTGAAGGTAAACTCTTTACTGGATGTAATATTGAAAATGCTAGTTTTGGATTAACAAACTGTGCAGAGCGTACAGCGATATTTAAAGCAGTATCGGAGGGACACAAAGAATTATCTGAAATTGCCATTTTTGGGGAAACACAGGAACCAGTTTCTCCCTGCGGAGCTTGTCGCCAAGTAATGGCTGAATTTTTTGAACCCACTGCCAAAGTAACGCTCATTGCTAAAGATGGTCGTACTACTTTGACAACGGTGAGGGATCTGCTTCCATATTCTTTTACAGATTTATCTTAAAATCTGACTTTAACTTGTTATTTGGCCATAAGGCTATATATATTTTTTCAGCAAGGGATTGCTAGAAACATTTTTAGGAGGGTTCATTTTCATGAACAAGAAATTTATCGGTCTTGGTTTAGCTTCTGTAGCTTTAGTAAGTTTAGCTGCATGTGGACATCGCGGTCCTTCAAAATCTGATAGCAAAAATGCTAAAACAGATTTAAAAGTAGCAATTGTTACTGACACTGGTGGTGTTGATGATAAATCTTTCAACCAATCAGCTTGGGAAGGCTTACAAACTTGGGGTAAAGAAATGGGTCTTAAGAAAGGGGCTGGTTTCAACTACTTCCAATCAAATAGTGAATCTGAATATGCAACTAATCTAGATACAGCGGCAGCTGACGGTTACAAAGTTGTTTACGGTATTGGTTTTGCTCTTAAAGATGCTATTGCTAAAGCAGCAACAGATAATAAAGAAACTAAGTATGTTATCATCGATGATGTTATAGAAGGTAAAGACAATGTTGCTAGCGTAACGTTTGCTGATAATGAGGCTGCTTACCTTGCTGGTATTGCGGCTGCCAAAACCACAAAGACAAAAGTAGTTGGCTTTATCGGTGGTATGAAGGGTACAGTAATTACACGCTTTGAAAAAGGTTTCCAAGAAGGTGTTAAATCTGTTGATAGCTCAATCAAGGTTAAAGTTGATTACGCTGGATCCTTTGGTGATGCTGCTAAAGGTAAGACAATTGCTGCTGCACAATATGCTAGTGGTGCAGATATCATTTATCAAGCTGCTGGTGGAACTGGTGCGGGCGTCTTCAACGAAGCAAAAGCACGTAATGAGAAAAAAACTGACGCTGAAAAAGTTTGGGTTATCGGTGTTGACCGTGACCAAAAAGATGAAGGAAACTTCACATCTAAAGATGGTAAAAAATCAAACTTTGTGCTTGCATCTTCAATCAAAAAAGTTGGTAAATCAGTTCAACTCATTAACAAACTTGTTGTTGATAAAAAATTCCCTGGTGGCAAAACGACTGTTTATGGCTTAAAAGATGGTGGTGTTGATATTGCAACAACTAATCTTTCAGATGATACTATAAAAGCAATCAAAGAAGCTAAAGAAAAAATTATTTCTGGTGACATTACTGTTCCAGATAAATAAATCTAAAGTTTGAGCGACCTTTGTCGGTCGCTCTTTTAGACTGAGATAATTTTTGTCTCAGTAAAGCTTGCGATTGCTGGCAAGCTTTGCTGAAATAAAAGTGTGAATTGAAAGGAAGCGCGATCCTATGACTCAACATGTCATTGAAATGAAAGAGATTACAAAAAAATTTGGTGATTTTGTCGCAAATGATCATATTAATTTGACCGTCAAAAAAGGTGAAATTCATGCCTTACTAGGAGAAAATGGAGCTGGTAAGTCTACTTTGATGAACATGCTGGCTGGATTACTTGAGCCCACTGAAGGCGAAATTTTGATTAATGGTAAACCTGTTCAAATTGATTCTCCTTCTAAGTCTTCTCGCTTAGGAATTGGAATGGTTCATCAACATTTTATGTTAGTTGAAGCATTTACCGTTGCTGAAAATATTATTTTGGGAAATGAAACGGTTAAAAATGGTTGTTTAGATTTAAGGAAAGCAAGTAAAGAAATACGAGACTTATCAACGAAATATGGCTTATCGGTTGATCCTGATGCCAAAGTTGCTGATATATCAGTTGGGGCTCAACAACGTGTTGAAATTTTAAAAACACTTTACCGCGGTGCTGATATCCTAATTTTTGATGAACCAACTGCTGTTTTAACACCTTCTGAGATCCAAGAATTAATGGTTATTATGAAAAACTTGGTTAAAGAAGGTAAGTCTATCGTCCTTATTACACATAAATTAGATGAAATTCGTGCAGTTGCTGATCGCGTAACGGTTATTCGCAGAGGAAAATCAATTGAGACAGCTAATGTTTTAGGAGTTAGCTCTAAGGAATTAGCAGAAATGATGGTTGGACGCTCTATTTCTTTTACAACAGCTAAAAAACCTTCAGAACCAAAGGAAATAGTTTTATCGATTAAGGATTTATTTGTTGATGAAAACCGTGGAGTGCCTGCTGTTAAAGGGCTGTCACTAGATGTTAGGGCTGGTGAAATTATTGGTATTGCTGGTATTGACGGTAATGGACAAAGTGAATTAATTCAAGCTATTACTGGTTTACGCAAAGTAAAATCTGGCATGATTACAATAAAGGGTAAAGACGTTACTCAGTATTCCTCACGTAAAATTACTGAATTATCAGTTGGCCATGTTCCAGAAGATAGGCATCGTGATGGCTTAATTCTAGATCTTTCGTTGGCAGAGAATACGGCCTTACAAACCTATTATAAGGAACCTTTAAGTAAAAATGGTATTTTAAATTATGCTAAAATTAATAATTATGCTCGTCAATTGATGTCTGAATTTGACGTACGTGGTGCTAGTGAATTAGTTCCGGCTAGAGGCTTTTCTGGAGGAAATCAGCAAAAAGCTATTATTGCCCGTGAAGTTGATCGCAATCCTGATTTACTGATTGTTAGTCAGCCAACCCGTGGCCTTGACGTTGGTGCAATTGAGTATATCCATAAACGTCTGATTGAAGAGCGTGACAAAGGGAAAGCTGTCCTAGTAGTTAGCTTTGAACTTGATGAAATTTTGAATTTATCTGATCGAATTGCTGTTATCCATGATGGAAAAATCCAAGGCATTGTTATGCCAGAAACGACTAATAAACAGGAGTTAGGAATTCTTATGGCTGGTGGTTCAATTGATAAGGAGGAAGAAAATGTCTAAAAAGGCACAAAAAATTGCAGTTCCTGTCATTTCCGTCTTATTAGGTTTTGTACTTGGTGCAATCATTATGTTTATCTTTGGATATGATCCAATATGGGGTTACGAAGGCTTATTTAATGTTGCTTTTGGTAGTGTTAAAAATATTGGTGAAATACTAAGAGCAATGGGGCCACTGATTCTTATAGCTTTAGGCTTTACAGTTGCAAGCCGAGCAGGTTTTTTTAACATCGGTCTCTCCGGACAAGCTTTGGCAGGATGGATTTCTTCAACTTGGTTTGCCCTTTCACATCCAGACATGTCTCGTCCATTACTGATTTTATTGACAGTAATAATTGGGATGGTAGCAGGGGGAATCGCTGGAGCAATACCTGGTATTTTACGTGCCTTCCTAGGAACTAGCGAAGTTATTGTAACCATTATGATGAACTATATTATTTTATATACTGGTAACGCTGTTATCCAAAATGGCTTCGCAAAAAATATTAAACAAAGTATTGATTCCTCTGTTCAAGTTAGTCATAATGCTAGCTATCAAATGTCGTGGCTATCCGAATTAACAAATAATTCAAGGCTTAATATTGGCATTTTCTTTGCTCTAATAGCTATCTTTATTATTTGGTTCTTACTAAATAAAACAACTTTAGGATTTGAAATTCGCTCAGTTGTCTAAATCCTCATGCCAGTGAATATGCTGGTATGTCTGCGAAAAGAACTATCATTCTTTCAATGATTATTTCAGGTGCACTAGCTGGCCTAGGTGGTGTTGTTGAAGGATTGGGTACTTTTGAAAATGTATTTGTTCAATCAAGTTCTTTAGCTATTGGTTTTGATGGTATGGCAGTGAGCCTTCTCGCAGCTAATAATCCACTTGGTATCTTTTTCTCATCTTTCCTTTTTGGTGTCCTAAATGTTGGTGCACCTGGTATGAATGTTGCTGGAATTCCTCCAGAACTGGTCAAAATTGTGACAGCCTCAATTATTTTCTTTGTGGGGGCACATTACTTAATTGAACGTTATATGATTAGAAGTAAAAAAACAACTGTGAAAGGTGGTAAATAAGATGTCATTAGTTACAATTCTTTCATTGTTAATATCTTCAATGTTGATTTATGCTACCCCTCTTATTTTCACAAGTATTGGTGGTACTTTCTCAGAAAGATCTGGTGTTGTTAACGTCGGATTAGAGGGGATTATGGTAATGGGAGCATTTTCAGGTATTGTATTCAACTTAGAATTTGTTGATACATTTGGAAAAGCAACCCCTTGGATTGCCGTTTTAGTTGGCGGTTTAGTTGGACTAATCTTCTCATTGCTCCATGCTGTAGCTACCATTAATTTTAGAGCAGATCACATTGTTTCTGGTACTGTTTTAAATCTATTAGCTCCTTCTCTAGCAGTCTTCCTAGTAAAAGTTTTCTACGGAAAAGGTCAAACTGATAATATTCAAGCTTCTTTTGGTAAATTTGATTTTCCTATTTTAAGTGATATTCCTATCATTGGTCATATTTTCTTTAAGGATACAACCTTAGTCGGCTATTTAGCTGTTGGTTTTTCTTTCCTTGCCTGGTTTATTCTTTATAAAACACGTTTTGGTCTGCGCTTACGTTCAGTAGGTGAACACCCTCAGGCAGCTGATACACTGGGAATAAATGTTTACCTAATGAAATATTATGGTGTTATGATTTCTGGTTTCCTTGGTGGTATCGGAGGGGCAGTATATGCACAATCCATTTCAGTTAACTTTGCCGTAACGACGATTTTAGGTCCTGGATTTATTTCACTTGCTGCAATGATTATTGGTAAGTGGAATCCAGTAGGAGCAATGTTATCTAGTTTATTCTTTGGCTTGTCTCAAAGCTTAGCTGTCATAGGGGCTCAGCTACCTTTATTAGAAAAAATTCCGACAGTATATTTAGAGATAGCACCATATCTCTTCACTATCATCATTCTTGCCGCTTTCTTTGGACAAGCAGTAGCACCTAAAGCAGATGGTGTTAACTATATAAAATCTAAATAAAAGATTAAATTTAAAATATGTAAGAAGCTCTAGAATTTCTGGGGCTTTTTACATATTTTAAATTATAGCTTGAAGAATAAAAACGCTAATATTTTACGAAAAATCTAATCTTTTTGAAATCTATTGCTAAACAAATGATAATAATGTATTATTATTAACGGACATTCTATTGGAGGAATATATTGTGAAAAGTAAAATTCGCTCGAAAAAATTAATTATGCTTCAGTTATCACTTGCTGCAACAAGTGTTTTATTAACCCAAGTAAGCAGTGTATCAGCTACTGAATCAAATTCAGAAGCAGTCGTTTCGAAGCAGGTAGAGCAACCTGTTGCTATCAACTCAACAACTGAGTCAGTAGAAACTACTGAGCAGGTTGGTAAGGAAGTAGAAGCTAAAGAAACAATTACTGAACCAGTTTCTGAAGAACAACAAAAACCATTGATTGATCAAGTAGATCCTTCAAATGTTAAAGAACTTTGGGAAAAAGTTGGTAAAGGAAAAGGAGCATTAATTGCTGTCATTGATTCTGGAATTGAACAGACGCATGACATGTTAAAACCTAGTGATAGCAGTGATTTAAAATATAAAAGTGAAGAAGAAATAGAAGCTAAGAAAAAAGAGCGTGGGATTGATAGAGGAAAATGGGTAAATAATAAACTTGTTTTTTATCATGATTATAACTCGGGAGTAAACTCTCCAAAGGCTAATAACGATAATCTATATCACGGAACCCATGTTGCTGGCGTTGCTACAGGTTCAATGAAAAGTGAAAAAAATGAACTTTTAATGGAGGGAGTTGCTCCAGAAGCCCAACTAATGTTTTTAAAAGTTGGGGAAACAAAAGTTATGTCTGAAAAAGAAAATCTGTATGCTTTAGCGATTGAGGATGCAATTGCTCTTGGTGCTACAGCTATTAACATGAGTGTTGGGAATGTTGGTAAAGCCAGTGACGAATTAAAAGAGAGTGTTCATAGAGCGTTAAATGCAGCTAGAGAAAAAGGGGTAGCAGTTGTTGTTGCAGCTGGAAATGAATTTGCAATGGGAGGCTCTTCCTTAAAACCTTTAGCTAAGAATCCTGATTTTGGTGTTATTGGGACACCTGCAACGACAGATGATGTTCTTACTATTGCAGCTTATGTTGCACCAGAAACTATAAGTGAAGTTTTTACTGTTAAGGCTAAGAATGAATCAAAAGAATTAGCGGTAACTGTGGCTAGTCCTTTCCCTAAAGGAAAAGAACTGAATTTTGTTTACATTGGGGATGGTTTAGAAAATGATTACCGTGATAAAGATGTCAAAGATAAGGTTGTCGTTGTAAACTATGGAGGTGTTAAAACTTCAAAAGCAACTGCTGAACTTGCTCAATCTAAAGGAGTAGCTGGCGTTCTTGTTCATCACAAAGATTATAAGCGACCTCTCTTACCTTTAAATTATCACGGGCAATTACCTATGGGTTTTATCAGTCTTGAAGATTTTGACTATCTTAAGTCTTTAGACGAAGCTACTTTAAGCTTTGATCGAAAGAAAAAACTTGTAGCAGTTCCTGGTGGTAGACAAATGGCAAACTTCTCAAGTTGGGGGCTATCTGCAGACGGTAATATGAAACCTGATCTATCTGCTCCAGGCTATGAAATTTATTCTCCATCTTTGGGCAATACCTATAGTCCAATGTCTGGAACAAGTACAGCTAGTCCACACGCTATGGGAATTGTTAGTCTAGTACAAGAATATGTTAAGAAAAAATTCTCTCAATATAGTCCTGAAGAGCAACTAAGATTAGTCAAAAATATTTTAATGTCAACAGCAAGTCCAATTATTAGTCCAGATGATAATACCTATTACTCACCTCGACTCCAAGGCGCGGGTGCTATTGATGCCAAAAAAGCTATTGCTACAGAAGTCTTTGTGACAGGAACAAACGGTTTAGCAAAAATCAATTTAGGTGATGTCTCAAATACATTTGTATTAAAAGTCAAATTACATAATATGAGCAGTCAAGCCAAGCAGTTTAAGTACTATGCAACAGTACTCACAGATAAAGTTGAAGATGGCAAAATGACACTACGTCCTAAGGAATTATATAAAACGGATAAACAAGAGGTTAATCTTGCTCCTAATGAGGTAAAAGAGGTTACAATCACAGTTGATATTAGTAAGTTTGATACTGAATTAAGTAGTAAAATGATTAATGGCTACTTTGTAGACGGTTTCGTTCATTTTGACACAAACGATGGAGTTCAAAATGCTCTTTCAATTCCTTTTATTGGTTTTAAAGGCAAATTTGCTGATTTAGAAGCTCTAGATAGCCCGATCTATAAGAGCCTTGAAGGTACCTTCTATTACACTCCAGAAGCAGAACAAGATAAATTAGACTTCAAAGTTGATGGCATTCAACAAATAAAAAATAGCCACTTTACAGGCTTGATGACAGATTTTACACCTTGGTCAATAGTAGAAGGAAGTAAATCCGAAGAGTTTGTAGCTGAACTTTCTCCAGAGATTTCGACTGAAGATTTCCTTGGTTCCTATACAAAAGAAGGAGATGAGACAGTTCGACGCTTCCATTTCCAAGATGGTAAGCCATATCTCGCTATATCTCCAAATGGTGATAATAATATGGACAGTCTTGTTTTTAAAGGTATTTTCTTAAGAAATACTAAAGATATTAAAGCACAAGTCTTTAAAAATGATGATTTAACAACTCCAATTTGGGAAAGCCAAGTTACACCGTTTGCTCAAAAACACGTCAATACTAATGAATTAAAGCAAGGTGTCTTGGAGAAAACAAGATGGGATGGTAAAGATTCTTCTGGTGATACCGTAAAAGAAGGAAAATATGTTTATCGTGTAATTTATACCCCAATTGCAAAGGGAGCTAAGGAACAGTTTGTGGACTTCAATATTTTAGTTGATTTAACTTTACCAGAGCTTCCTAAGGGTATTAGTTTTGATTCAGAAAAAAGAAGTTTGACAATTCCAAAAGTCTTTAGTGAGCACTCAAATAACGCTTACCGGGATCGTCTTTATTACAAATATGGAGATGAAATTGTTAATTTTATTTTCTTTGACAGAGATGAAAATGGTCAATTTATCTTACCAACAGAAATTGAAGATGAGTTGAGCGGAGAAATGATTACAATCGATATTAGTAAAACGGATCGTTTATACTATGTACTAGAGGATAGAGCTGGTAATTATAGTGCTATCACACTTGAAGAATTGCTTAAAAATAAAGAAAATGAGAAATCAAATGAAATTCTTGTAGGTCAACAAACTCCAGTTTTACCTGAAAAGGAAAATCAATTAAACAAGCAAAGAACTGTTGTAAAACCACTTGTCTCTATAGATGAGCAAAAAGCATCTCAAAACAATGCAAAATCACTTCTCAAAGAACTACATATAACTAAAGAAGGCGTTGATTCTAAAGTAGCTAATGTCGTAGAAGGACAAGAAAAAGAAAATTCATTACCTATGACGAATGATTCACAGAAAACACATAAAGTTTTAGGTAGCCTAGCTCTTATTTTAGCTTTAGTTTTAGCTTCTATATCATTCTTTAAAAGAAAATTACATTAATTCAAAAAAGAAAGTTCTAAAAAGGCACTGCCCCCCTAAAATGAGACAAAAGAAAAACACTCCTGTTGAAATCTAGTAAACTAGAAACAGGAGTGTTTTATTATGGGAAAAAACATATTCTTGGGAAACGAAACTAGCTTGTATCAAAATGAAGAATGCAGGCAAGTCTAACAAGGTTATTATGGAAAATCTAGGTATAAAAAATGATAGTCAAATCTATACTTGGATGAAATGGTACGAAAATGAGGAACTTCATCGTTTCCATCAAGGTGTATATGGCAAGGGATTAGAACAGTTGTCTGAAGTGGAACAATTACAATTACAGGTTGACCTCTAAAAAAGTATCGAGGCTTGATAAGGAAATCGATAAAATAAGTCTTATCAAGCTTGTGGAAGACTATAAAAAGAACTACCCGATTGCTGTCATTCTAGACTGTTTTGATGTTAAGCGGTCGACCTATTACCGTTGGAAAAAGGAATTTGAGAAACCACACAAAAGAGATAAAATCATTGAATTAATTGAACAGCTCTGCGTGGAAAATCACTTTATTTATGGCTATCGTACCATTACGCGTTTACTTAAAAAAACCTACGGACTGACTGTTAATACAAAGAAAGTCTATCGTATCATGAAAAATAATGGCTGGCTTTGTCGGACACGTACCAAGAAATCGCCAAATCTAGGTAAAGCTTATTATTTGACGGATAACAAATTGAATCGGGATTTCCATGCCGATAAGCCTATGGAAAAGCTTGTAACAGATATTACCTACCTAAATTTTGGTAACGGTAAATTGTATCTCTCTTCAATTATGGACCTCTATAATCGTGAGATTATAGCATATACTATCTCAGATTGTCAGGACACCGATTTTGTACTAGACATCCTTAATCAGTTAAAAATGCTTAAAGGGGCAATCTTACATAGCGATCAAGACTCAGTGCATACTTCTAAGGCTTACTATCAGGCTTGCACGAAAAAAGGCATTATCCGATCAATGTCCCGAAAAGGAACACCTGCAGATAACGCCTGTATTGAATGGTTTCACTCCGCCCTAAAGACTGAAACCTTTTATCTCCATGATATGAGAAAATACAACAAGGATAGTATAACAAAAATTGTTAAAATGACATAACATTTTATAATGAAACTAGAATTCAACAGAAACTAAACGATCTGTCTCCTGTACAGTACAGAAGACAGATCGCATAAAAGTGTTTTTCTTTTGTCCCGCTATTGGGGTACAGTGCCAAACTAGAACTTTCTTTTTGATTAATCTTTTACAAAGGAATTGATTTCAGCTTCAATATTTTTGATTTTCATCTCTGCATCAGAAAGGGTAGCACCTACAGTAGCGATGTAAAATTTAATTTTAGGCTCTGTTCCAGAAGGTCTTACAGCGATCCAAGAATCATCAGCTAATGTATACTTGAGAACATTGCTTGGTGGTGTTGTCAGTTTTTCAATACCATCTTTAGTTGTTGACGTTTGCTCTTGAAAATCTTCTGTTTTGATAATATTAGTAGTATTAAATTGGCTTGGCGCATTATTTCGGAATTTATCCATAATCTTCTTAATTTCTGCGGCACCATCAACACCTGATAAGGTAACAGAAATTGTTTTTTCAGCAAAATAGCCATATTCTTTGTAAATTTCATCAATACCATCAGCCAATGTCAAACCTCTGGAGCGGTAGTAAGCTGCAATTTCAGCAACAATTAGAACGGCTTGAATAGCATCTTTATCACGTACAAATGGTCTGATAAGATAACCAAAACTTTCTTCAAAGCCGAACATGTAACTATAATTATGTTTTTCTTCAAATTCTTGGATTTTTTCTGCAATAAATTTAAAGCCAGTAAGGACATTAAACATGGTCGCTCCGTAACTTTCTGCAATCTTTGTTACTAATTCCGTTGAAACAATAGATTTTGCAAGTGCAGGATTTTCAGGCAAAGTTCCTGCTTGTTTATGAGCTTCAAGGATATATTTTGCAATAATTGCGCCAATTTGGTTACCTGATAAGTTCCGATATGAACCGTCAGCTTGACGAATTTCAACACCTAGTCGATCGGCATCTGGATCGGTAGCAACAAGAACATCAGCGTTAACTTGACGACCGAGCTCCTCAGCGAGGGCGAAAGCAGCCTGACTCTCAGGATTAGGTGATGTCACTGTTGAAAAATCAGGATCTGGTTTAGCTTGTGCTTCAACAACTTCAACAGATTCAAATCCTGCCTGTTCTAAGGCGCGACGAGTTAACATTTCTCCAGTTCCATGTAGCGGTGTATAGACAATTTTCATATCCTTACCAAATTCCTTGATAAGTTCATGATTAATGTTAACCTTTTTTACTTCTTTAAGATACTCAGTGTCAACTGCTTCACCAATGACCTCAATTAATCCCATTGCTTTTGAGTCCTCTAAGTTAGCTAATGCGATTGAGAAAGGATTTTCGATGGAACGAATAAATCCTGTCAAGGCATCAGCATCGGCAGGAGGCATCTGCCCCCCATCAGCACCATATACTTTGTATCCGTTAAAAGGGGCAGGGTTATGGCTAGCTGTTATCATGATACCAGCGAAAGCATTTAAATGACGAACAGCAAATGAGAGTTCTGGTGTTGGTCTAAGGCTCTCAAAAACATATGATTTAATCCCATGTGCTGCTAAAACTTGAGCAGACTCAAAAGCGAACTCAGATGAAAAGTGTCGAGAGTCGTAAGCGATAGCTACACCACGATTTTTGGCCTCTGGTCCTTTTGATTCTAATAATTTTGCTAACCCCTCAGTGGCCTGCCGAACAACGATAACATTGATACGATTTGTACCTGCTCCAATAATGCCACGCATACCCGCAGTACCGAACTCAAGATTAGTATAGAAGGCATCTTCTTTGGTTTTTTCATCCATCTGCATTAACTCATCATGTAAATAATCTGGCAGACTAGGTACATTTAGCCACTTTTTAAAGTTTTCTGTATAGGTCATTAACTATCTCCTTATTACTTTTTAAACGCTTACAGTATACCATTTTCGTGGCGAAAAATCACTTTTTTTTGTGGAAATTTGCAAATTTCTTTCAATTGAAATTTTTCAGAAAAAACCTCGCTTATCTCATTTAGCGAGGCTTACTATTTTATTTTTTTATTTTGCTTAAGGTTGGAATGACAGCCATAACAACGATAGCAGATATAACCATTTCCGCAATTGCATTTGAGGATACAATCCCAGCTAAAAGAGACTTTATATTACCAGCAAACACACTTCCAAAGAAGATAAATATTCCTCCAAGTACAAAGATAGTGTTGGTTAGTGATCCAATAATTCCTGAAACTATTAAACCGACCTTATTAGTAAGATATTTATAGCAAAAATAAGGTGTAACTCCAATAAGCACGCGAGGTACAATTGCAATCACTAATGAAAAAATATTACCGTGGTCTACAAATGGTGAGAAGAGATAGCTTGTAGGAAGTAAGATAATAGTATTTGTGATAACACTGATAATTCCCATAAGCCCACCGAGCATGCTGCCGATTCGGGGGCCGTATACTATTGAAGCAACGATGACGGGGATATGAACAAGGGTTGGTTTAATAGGAAGGGGCCAAATATTGAAGACAAAGGAACTGATAAAATGTATCAGCAACATAATCGCAAAAAAGATTGATAAAATTGCGACTTCAGAGGATTTTCGACGATTCATTAGATAACTCTCCATTAAATTTTCTGCAAGGTTGTGGATTTAGAGACTAAAAACTGTTAACCCTCGAAAAAATCAAGGATTATAGTGTAGATATCTTGAACATCAGCAAGTGCTCCTATTCCCGTATCACCACAAGCTAACAAGGATGATTGTGGTAGAATTTCTTGATACCCAATACTCTCAAGTCGTTTGATATTTTCTTGAGTGATGGGATTAGTATACATTTTAGTATTCATTGCAGGTGCAATCATTTTTTGGGTTGTTTGAGGAAGAGCAAGAGCAACGCTCGTGACAATATTATCAGCAAAGCCATAGGCCAAGTGCGCAATAGTATTAGCGGAAGCTGGTGCGACTAGAAATAAGTCTGTCTTTTTAGCCAATTCAATATGGTTGACAATGGCCACGTCATCTTCTCGCATAATGTCAAGATGAACAGAGTTTTTAGATAGTACCTGTAAGGTTAGTGGCGTTATGAATGCTTGCGCTGCCCTAGTCATAAGTACTGTCACATTAAAACCTGCTTTGGTTAGCATACTTGTTAAATCAGCAGCTTTGTAAGCTGAGATACTACCTGTAACGGCTAATGTAATATTTTTAGTCATTGTCAATAATCTTTCTACAAATTAGTTTAGCGATATCTGCTTTAGTTTCTAACTCAATGAGATCATCATGGCCAACTAAATAAGCGTGGTGTCGATCTTCATTTATTTGGCTTAAGTCGTTTGCCAAAATATAGGTAGCTGCATTTTTAATTAAACTTTCTCTAGCTACTGATAGCAACTTTTCTTTTTCCACATTGACTAGAAGCTTAAAGCCAATTAATTTTATTTCAGGGTTCCACTTTTTAACCAAAGAAATTAATTTGGGTGTTTTTTTAAGAAAGAGGACTTGATAATCTGATTGCGAAGAAATTTTACTTTCTGTATTTGATTTAGTCAGTAGGGAGTCTATGTCAGAAGCTTGTTTAACATGGTCAAAATCCGTCATATAGACAGGAGTGTAGTCTGAGACTGCCATGCTATGAATTAAAACATCATGTGTTTTAACTAGAGGCTCTAGGGTTTGTGATAGGCTAGCAACATTTGTAACCTGATAAACAGATAAATGCTCATCTTGTTGAGGTTTCAGAGCATCAGGAGTAGTAACTAAAGTAACATCAAAGCCCTTTTCTAAGAAAGTTTCGGCAATCATTTTACCCAGCCTGCCTGTAGAGTGGTTAGTAATACTTCGAACAGAATCAATTTTTTCAGTGGTTCCACCTGATGTAATTAAAATTTTCATAAGTTTATTTTAACATATTTTAGAGAGCTAAGTAATGGTTTAGCTTCTTATCAGTTTTTATAGCATAATGCTCCTAATTAAGCTAAAATAGATGGAGATAAAATAGACAATCACTTGAACTGAGGAAAATATGACGAGATTAAATATTTTTAATCAATTACCGTTAACTGTAGTGGATGATAGTAAGAAACATGCTACTGTTGTTTTAGCTTTATCAAAATCACAGAGCTTACTAGAGCTGGTTAATACTAATCATAATCAGCTATTTTTGCATTTTTGGCCCCTAGAAAACACGGTTATACTAGGCATGATAGATCGGCAGCTTCCTTCTTTTGAGAGTGCTAAAAAATACTTAGAGAACCAAGGTTATCAAGTTGCTATTCGAAATATCGGTGGTTTAGCAGTTGTTTCAGATAGCGGTGTTCTTAATTTTTCTCTTTGCCTACCAATTGCGGGAGAGGATGATTTGAAATTTCGGATTGCAGATGGCTATTTAATAATGGTCGACTTGATAAAAGAAGTTCTTAGGTCAAGTGGAAAAGTTATTGATGTTAAGGAAATTAGCCAATCTTATTGTCCTGGTAAATATGATCTCAGTATTAATGGTAAAAAATTTGCTGGGATTGCTCAACGTCGCAAGAAAAATGCTGTTCTGGTTTCAATCTATCTAAGTGTCAGTGGTGATCAGAAAGAGAGGTGTCGCATATTGTCTCAATTCTACAAAGAAGGAAACTCTCAAAAATCAAAGATCGCCTTTCCTAATATCAATAGCCAGTGCATGGCAAATCTTTCTGATTTATTAGAAACTCCTCTTACTGTTAATCAACTTATTGATATGATTAAAGTGACCTTGAATCAAAATGGTTTTCAAATTGATCAACCATAAATTAAAAACCTTTCAATATTGGAGTCATTATCACTTGTGTTATAATGAATATATCTAAAAGACATGTATAAAAAAGGAGCCCTATGAAATCAGACATTGACATTGCTCAAAGTGTTACACTTAAACCAATTACAGAAGTTGTTAAAAAAGTTGATATTGATTTTGATGATGTTGAGCTTTACGGAAAGTACAAGGCTAAATTATCATTTGATAAAATCAATGCCATCAGAGAAAATAAGGTTGGAAAATTAATTTTAGTAACAGCAATTAACCCCACACCTGCAGGTGAAGGAAAGTCTACAATGAGTATTGGACTTGCGGATGCCCTAAATAAAATTGGCAAGAAAACAATGCTTGCTTTAAGAGAACCATCATTAGGACCTGTAATGGGAATTAAAGGGGGAGCTGCTGGAGGTGGCTACGCTCAAGTCTTGCCAATGGAAGATATTAATCTTCATTTTACAGGGGATATGCATGCGATTACAACAGCAAATAATGCACTCTCAGCCCTAATTGATAATCATCTACAACAAGGCAATGAACTTGGTATTGACCAGCGTCGCATCATTTGGAAAAGAGTTGTCGATCTCAACGACCGTGCTTTACGTCAGGTTATTGTTGGCCTTGGAGGACCAGTCAATGGCCTTCCTAGAGAAGATGGCTTTGATATTACAGTTGCATCGGAAATCATGGCTATTTTATGCTTAGCGACTGATCTTAAGGATTTAAAAGAACGACTTGCCAATATTGTTGTGGCTTACAGTTATGACCGTCAACCGATTTATGTGCGTGATTTAAAGGTAGAAGGAGCATTAACCCTTATCCTTAAGGATGCTATCAAACCTAATTTAGTACAGACAATCTATGGGACACCTGCCTTAGTTCACGGTGGACCATTTGCTAATATTGCTCATGGTTGCAATTCTATTCTAGCTACTGCAACAGCACTACGCTTAGCTGATTATACAGTAACTGAAGCTGGCTTTGGAGCTGATTTAGGAGCAGAAAAATTCCTAGATATCAAAGTACCTAATTTATCAAAAGTCCCTGATGCTATTGTTATTGTTGCGACTTTACGTGCTTTAAAAATGCATGGAGGGGTTCTTAAAACTCAACTCAATGAAGAAAATGTCAAGGCTGTAAAAGCTGGTTTTGTAAATTTGAAGCGTCACGTTGAAAATATGCGTCAATATGGAATCCCAGTCGTAGTTGCTATCAATGAGTTCATGTCTGACACTGATGCTGAAATTGCTATTTTGAAAGACCTATGTCGTGAGATTGATGTTCCAGTTGAACTAGCTAGTGTCTGGGCAAAGGGGGTTGAAGGAGGAGTAGCTCTGGCAGAAACAATTGTCAAAGTAATCGAAGAAGGACAAGTAGCTTATCAACCTTTATATACCGAGCAAGATACTGTCGAAGAGAAAATTACTAAGATTGTAAAAAATATTTACGGTGGGCAGAGTGTGAACATGTCGGCAAAAGCCCAGGCTCAACTTAGACAGTTTACTGAATTTGGATGGGAAAAATTGCCTATTTGTATGGCTAAGACTCAGTATAGCTTCTCTGATAATCAAACTTTGCTCGGAGCCCCTAAAGGGTTTGAAATTACTATCCGTGAATTTGTTCCCAAAACTGGGGCGGGATTCATTGTAGCTCTAACAGGCGAGGTGATGACCATGCCAGGTCTACCGAAAGTTCCTGCAGCTCTCAATATGGATGTTTCAGAAGATGGTACCGCAATTGGACTATTTTAAAGCTCTTAAAATGGAAAGTTTCTTCCATTTTCGCTTGTTTTTGTAAGCTGATAAAGTACGTTTCTTTACTATGGGAGCGTACTTTATTTCTCTTCTAAATCAAATCTAAACCAAGAGACAAAGTAGGTAATTTTTGATAAACTATAAAAGTAGAGGTTAACCAAAAGTGCACTTCAAATTTAGGATGCTTAATAGCATTAAATATTTGCAAGGTAAAATGTAGTTTATAATATCGGGGTTACTATTTTGAAGAGAGTTGTTCGAATTGATTCTAGTAGTCCTATTGGCGTTTTTAGAGGAGGACTGAATAATAAATAATAAAATCAAAGTTAAACATTTGCTTCATAAAAGTAAGCGGGGGTTTTTGCGAGGCCTATTTAGTCGCGTAACCTTGATTATACTTTTGATTCTCTTGCAAATTTTATTTTTAGTACTATCTTATGCATGGATGGAACAATATCGTTTTTTACTAACAATTGTTGAAGTCATCTTTGCCATTTGTATTGTTCTTTATCTTGTCAATAGTGAGATGGATGCTATTTCTAGAGTAACTTGGCTTATTTTAATTATGGTTGCACCTTTATTTGGTTCCTTACTTCTTATTTATACTAAATTTGATTGGGGTTACCGTGATTTAAAGAAAAGAATCAATCATCTAGTGGAGCTAAGTGAACCTTATTTAAAAGATGATGAGGCGGTAGTTGATATATTGAAAGATAACACATCCACTACTTATCATTTAGTACAATATTTACAGAGAAGCCGGGCAAGTTTTCCTGTTTATGATAATAGTCAGACAACTTATTTTGCTGGTGGTGAAACTTTTTTTGAACAATTAAAAGAAGATTTACTTAAGGCTGAAAAATATATTTTTTTAGAGTTCTTTATTATTGCTGAAGGTTTAATGTGGGGAGAAATTCTCGGTATATTAGAGAAAAAAGTAAAAGAAGGTGTAGAAGTCCGTGTTTTATATGATGGTATGATAGAATTATCTACCTTATCTTCAGACTATTCAAAATTGCTTGAAGGTCTGGGTATAAAAGCAAAAGCATTTCTTCCACTATCCCCTTTTATTTCAACTTATTATAATTATCGTGATCACCGTAAAATCGTTGTTATTGATGGTGAAATTGCCTACACTGGCGGTATTAATTTAGCTGATGAATATATTAATGAAATAGAGCGTTTTGGCCACTGGAAAGATGCTGGTCTCAGAGTAGAAGGTGAGGCTGTAGATAGTTTTCTAATCTTATTTTTACAAATGTGGTCTATCACAGAGAAAGAACTTGTTATTGAGCCCTATTTATCAAAACATGGACAAGACCTTGCTTCTGATGGCTTTTTAATTCCCTATGGGGATTCTCCTTTAGATACGGATAAGATTGGGGAAAATGTCTATATAGATATTCTTAACCATGCTAAAGAATACGTTTATATAATGACTCCTTACTTAATTTTAGATAGTGAGATGGAGCATGCTATTCGCTTTGCTTCTGAGCGCGGCGTAGATATTCGAATTATTATGCCTGGAAAACCTGATAAAGCAGTGCCTTATGCTTTGGCTAAAACCTATTATAAAGCGTTAATGGATTCTGGCGTTAGGATATATGAGTATAGTCCTGGCTTTGTCCACTCTAAAATTTTTGTTAGCGATGGAATGAAAGCTGTTGTTGGCTCCATAAATTTAGATTATCGTAGTTTATATCATCATTTTGAATGTGCAACTTATCTATATCGTGTATCAGCTATTGCAGATATCGTTAAAGATTTCCAAGACACGCAAAATGAGTCACGCCTTGTGACCTATGATTATCTGAAGAAACGGCCTTGGCATCAAAAAGTAGTGGGGCTTTTAGTTAAAACGATTGCTCCCCTCTTGTAATATGATCATTTTTTGCTATAATAGGTTTATGCGATGAGTCGATTATGGTTTTTAACCATATCTGCGCAGGGGAGGTCATTAAGGCAGGAGCCGACTTTGATAAATTGTGTGAACCTTTTTATCACATTC
The DNA here is from genome assembly GCF_901542335.1 of Streptococcus porcinus. Taxonomy (NCBI): domain Bacteria; kingdom Bacillati; phylum Bacillota; class Bacilli; order Lactobacillales; family Streptococcaceae; genus Streptococcus; species Streptococcus porcinus. Next base: position 850,594 of record NZ_LR594036.1, read on the forward strand.
TTTGGATGCCCCTGATTCCTGTCAATTTGACAGGAATCTTTTTTTATCTTTTTATCCAGACAGCAAGATAATCCTGATGCTGTACTATTTTATACAAATTTTAGAGAATTTAACTATATCAAAAAAATTAAAAAACGAGGTTACCTATGGGATATACAATTGCAGTTGTTGGTGCTACTGGAGCAGTAGGTACACAAATGATAAAAATGCTTGAAGAATCCAGTTTACCAATTGATAAACTACGTTTACTGGCATCAGCCCGTTCTGCTGGTAGAACGTTGACCTTTAAAAAACAAGAAATAATAATCGAGGAAACAACTGAAAATTCTTTTGAAGATGTTGATTTGGCCTTGTTTTCTGCTGGTGGAGCAACATCTGCAAAATATGCTCCGTATGCAGTACAAGCTGGAGCTGTAGTTGTAGATAACACTTCTTATTTTAGACAAAATCCGCAAGTTCCTTTAGTAGTCCCAGAAGTTAATGCTGATGCTCTTGATCAACATCAGGGGATTGTTGCCTGTCCAAATTGTTCAACAATCCAAATGATGGTTGCCTTAGAACCAATTCGTCAAAAATGGGGATTAGAACGGATTGTTGTTTCAACTTATCAAGCTGTATCAGGAGCGGGACAGTCTGCTATTAATGAGATGAAAATGCAATATAGTCAAGTTATTAATGAAAACGTAGCTCCTAAAACTCTTACTGCCTCTATCTTACCCTCAGCTGGAGATAAAAAACATTATCCTATTGCTTTTAATGCCTTACCTCAAATTGACTTATTCACTGATAACGATTATACCTATGAAGAAATGAAGATGACAAAGGAAACCAAGAAGATTATGTCAGATGACAAAATTAAGGTTTCTGCAACTTGTGTCCGTATCCCCGTCCTGTCTGCTCATTCAGAATCGGTTTATATTGAAACGAAAACAGTGGCTCCTATTGAAGAAGTCAAAGCAGCTGTTCAAGCTTTTCCAGGAGTCGTCCTTGAAGATGATAGTAAAGAGCAAGTCTACCCTCAAGCGGTCAATGCTGTTGGTAATAAAGAAACTTTTGTCGGTCGCATCCGCAAGGATTTAGATATCGAAAATGGAATTCACATGTGGGTCGTTTCCGACAACCTTCTCAAAGGTGCTGCATGGAACTCCGTTCAAATTGCCGAAACGTTACACCAACGGGGATTGGTTAAACCAACCAAGACATTACTTTTTGAATTAAAATAAATAAGAATTGAAACAATGATAGCAGGAACACTAGTAACCAAATTTTTAATTAAAACTTATTAAATTAGCTTTTCTAATAGCTAAAACTTGACAAAATTAGAAAAGATTAGCATAATGTAAGTAAATTGAAAAGAGATGAAATGAGGGAAAAAGATGCAAATTATCAAGCGTGATGGTCAGGTTGCTGAGTTTGATCCAGATAAGATTTATCAAGCAATCATTAAAGCTGCTCGAACAGTTTATGTCATTGATGAAACGTGGCGTCAGAACCTAGCCCAAGTCACCAAAAAAGTTGTTATTGACTTAGAAGAAGCAAAAGTTGAGAAACCAACTATTAATATGATTCAATCTTTGGTTGAAAATCGTTTGATGGATGCAGGGTTTATCAATATTGCTGAACATTATATTTCTTATCGTCTACAAAGAGATTTGGAAAGAAACGGATATGGTGATAGTGTTATAGTTCATCTCCGCTTTGAACAAACAAAATAAAAAGTTTCCTGTTTTGGCGAAGAGCTTAAATAAGTAGGTTTTACTACAAGAAAAACTTAGTTCTAGATTGTCTAGAACTAAGTTTTTTCTATTCTCATGTTTCGTTTTTTCATTGTTTTATCTCTATTTCCAAGTCTGATAAAAGGGAAGTTAAGAGTTCTGGGGTTGCCCTTAATAAAGGGAGTTTAAGATAAGAAGAACCTTGTAAGTGATGAAAATCGTAAGTTCCCTGCTTTAAAGTTTTAATCATAGGAATCTGTGAAGGAAGAGAAAGTATCACAAATTGTGGTGTTAATCGGTAATCAATTTGAGGATAGTTTTCTGAAAAGTAGGCAATCAGTGTCAACATTTTCTCTTGGAAATAATCATACAACCTATCAAAGTTTCGTTCAAACATGCCATTAGTTAAATAAAGTGAGAGAGCCTTTTGCATGATAGTATTGGTTTCTAAATCAATCATTGCCTTATGATTAAGAAATGGTAGACGAAGCTTTTCGGGTAAGACTAAAGCAGCAATTCGTAAGGAAGGGAAGACACTCATTGAAAAAGATTTAAGATAAATGACTTTTTGATTAGTGTCAAAATAATGAAGAGGCATTTCGTTTTTAGCAGTAAAATCTCCTAAATAATCATCTTCAATAATGTAGACATCATAGCGATTGGCTAAAGTGACAATAGCTTGTTTTTCCTCTTTTGTATATGAGAGTCCTAAAGGATTTGAAAATCGTGAGATAGTATAGAAAAATTTAAACTTGCCACTCTTAAACAAAGACTCTAACTGATCTAGATTAAGTCCTTGGAACGTACGATCAATTGTTTCAAAAGGAACGTCTAAACCTTTTACCATTTGTTCCATACGAGTGTAGGTTGGTTTTTCTAATAAGATTGACTTTTTATATTCTGAAAAAGCCAACTGACTTAAGATATAGAGAGCTTGTTGGGTTCCAGAAGTGATGATAATTTCACTGGCTTTACAATAGACAGTATGATCTGCTAAGTGTTTTTCAAGAGCTACTGCTAATGCATCTAATCCTTCAACTTTAGAATAGTAATTAAAGAGATAGTCACCTTCTTTTGTCATAGTTTCATTTAAGCATAACTTAAAGTTTTTATAGGCAAGACTATTATAATCGGACAAATTAAAATCAATGAGGATGTTCTCTTTGACTTTACCAATCACGTAATAACCACTTTTAGGGACAGAGTAGATATAGTACCGATGCCTAAGTTCCATTAAGGCTCTTTGTACAGTATCTTTACTACAACTATATTCTGTGCTTAACCGACGTATAGAGGGAACTTTATCTCCTTTTTGAAGTTTCTCCTGATCAATAGCCCTTGCTAGGTCATCCACAATTTTTTGGTAAATACTTGTCATAATAAGTGATCCTATATCGTTTAATATTTTCCTTTCTATTGTAACTCATATGCTCACTTACAACAATGGTCATACATTGACAAATATCTTGATTTTTGCCATAATGACAGTAAGTCAATGCCGTAGTAACGGCTTTTTTAGTGAAGTAAAGGATGAATAAATGAGTATATTAGAAGTTAAAAATTTAAGTCATGGCTTCGGAGATAGAGCTATTTTTGAAAATGTCTCTTTTAGGCTGTTGAAAGGAGAGCATATTGGTCTAGTCGGGGCTAATGGTGAAGGGGACAATGCTATAATGATGATAGTACAATAAATCCAAGTAAAATCAATGGTTAAAGGCTTCCACAAAACTTTTAAACTTGATGATGGATTGAGGCTATCATCTTTTTTTATATCTAAAATTATATAAAAGTATAGCATAAAATAAAATCTCTGTATAGAGAAGAAGGAGGGACTTTATGGCAGAAGTTATAACCATAGCCAATCGAAAAGGCGGAGTTGGAAAAACAACTACAACTCTAAACCTTGCCTATTCACTAAAAGAACTAGGTAAAAAAGTATTAGTCATTGACCTTGATCCACAAGCTAATCTTACAAGATGTTTTGATATGGAAAATACCGAAAATATAAAAACCATAGGTCATTTGTTAATGACAGAACTGGAGGAAGAAGAAAGCTATTTTGTAGAGGACTATACCAAATCTTATGATGATATAGATATTATACCTTCAAGCATTTTCTTATCCGCCGTTGAAACACAAATGAGAGCAGAAACAGGAAGTGAACGTATATTATCGGAAATTATTAATCAGGTAAAAGAGTATTATGAATATATTCTTATAGATACATCACCATCACTTAATGTTTTGACCATAAATGCCCTTTGTGCATCGGACAGCGTCCTTATAGTAGCGGATACACAGCTGTTTGCAGTTGTTGGAATCAATGAACTTTTAAAGACTGTTCAAAAAATAAAAAAGAGAGTGAATCCGAAACTGAAAGTACAGGGTATTTTACTAACCATGTATGAGAATAGAACCAATCTGTCCAAAACACTGACGGAGCAGGTAGAAGAAATGTTCCAAAAGAAAATCAAGGTCTTTCAGACTAAAATTCCAAAAACAGTCAAAGTGGGAGAAGCCATCTATAGCGGGCAAAGTATAAAAAAATATGCAAAAGGTAGCAGCGTAGATATTGCCTATGACAATTTGGCAAAGGAGATCTGCTATGAGTAAAAAACTTCTAAAAAGAGAAATCACCGATGCTGTAGATTTTTTGCTTGATGATGGAGATATCTTGGAACAAGGAGATATACAGAATATAGAACTTGATTTGCTTAAAAATTATCATAATCATCCGTTTACTTTATATACAGGTAAGAGATTAGACGATATGGTAGAGAGTATTAAGGAAAACGGAGTTCTTAATCCAATTATTGTCTTGAAAAAAGATAACAACTATGAAATACTTTCCGGACACAATAGAGTAAATGCAGCAAGAATTGTAAAAGTAAAAAGTATTCCTTGTATTGTTAAAGAAAATCTAACGGATAAAGAAGCCTATACCTATGTAATTGAAACAAACCTTATGCAGCGTTCTTTCTCCGATTTACTGCCTACGGAAAAAGCCCTTGTTCTTAAAATGAGATATGAAAAAATAGCAAGTCAGGGCAAGAGAAATGATTTGCAAAAGGAGATAAACAATTTAGATCAGGGGATTATAGAAAAGGAAAGTAAAGAGGAAGATAAAACAGACAGCAGAAAAACACTTGGAAAAGAATATAATCTTTCAGGGGCATCTATTGCAAGGTACCTAAGATTAAATGAATTATCTAAGTCTTGGAAAAAAGAGGTGGATGAAGATGAAATAGGTTTGACGATGGCGGTAGATTTATCCTATCTTTCCAAAGAAATACAGGAACATCTGTATCAGAAGTGCGAAGAATTGGAGCTAAGCTTAAAACCAAGCGATGCCAAATCACTCCATCTGATGAACAGACAAGAAGAGCTGAATCAAGAGATGGTTATAGCATATTTGTTGGACTTGAAAAAACCAAAGGTAAAAGAGTATCAGAATATCAAGTTATCTCAGAGTATTTATCAAAAATTCTTTCAAGATAAAGCGAAACAAGAAGCAGAAGGGATTATAGAAAAAGCACTAGAAATTTACTTTAGAGAGTATCTCCGTTAGCAGAAAGACAAAATTATAAATTTAAGGTATAATATAAGATACTAAATAAGTGAAAAAGCCTGTTTAGCAGGATAAGATATAAAAGAGGCAGGTGTCAGAATGGACGAAATAAAGTTATATGAAAATAAAGAGATACGCTCCATTTGGGACGAAGAAAAAGAAGAGTGGTATTTTTCAGTAGTCGATGTAGTTGGAGTTTTGACAGAACAAGAAAACGCAAGAGGTGCCAGTACCTATTGGGCTGTACTAAAAAAGAGATTAAAAGAAGAAGGAAATGAACTGCTTACAATTTGTAAGCAGTTGAAAATGAAAGCAACAGATGGAAAAATGCGTTTAACTGATGTAGCAGATATGCAAGGAATATTCCGTATTATCCAGTCCATCCCATCCCCTAAAGCAGAACCTTTTAAGTTATGGCTTGCTGAGGTTGGAAAAGAACGAATTGATGAAATTATCGATCCTGAACTTACGATTAACAGAGCCTTAGAAACTTATCTAAAGAAGGGATATACACGTGAGTGGATAAATCAAAGACTTCAAGCCATTCAGGTAAGAAAAGAACTGACTGATGCTTGGGATGACCATGGGATACAAAAAGGCAAAGAATACGCAATTCTTACTGATGAAATCACCAAAGCATGGTCCGGAATGACAACAAGAGGTTATAAAAATCTGAAGGGTTTGAAAAAGGAAAATCTAAGGGATAATATGACCACTCTTGAAATAGTTCTTAATATGCTTGCAGAAGCCACAACAACAGAGCTGACTAAAACGACGAATCCTAATGGCTTGGAAGAAAACAGGAAAGTTGCTAAAGAGGGAGGAAGTGTTGCAGGAAATGCGAGAAAGGAAATAGAACAAAAAACCGGGAAACCGGTCATTACCTCAAAAAATGCAGTTGACCTATCAAGGCTGATTGAAGATGTGGTCAAAGAGCCTCTAAATAAAAAACAAGATAAAAAAGACGATACAAATAATGAAAAATAGATAAAAATAAAATATTAGAGCATTCATTCAGAAAGAGATAGCAAAGAAAAGCAGCTATCTCTTTTTTGATACTTAAAAACATAGGAGGAGGTAGAGAGTATGAGTATAAAATTTAACTACTATTATGGAAAAGAAGCAGAGCAGTTCTCTTTTTTCCGTATTCCCAAACTGTTATTTACAGATCCTATATTTTCCAAATTAAGCAGCGATGCCAAAGTGTTATATGGAATTTTACTTGACCGAATGAACTTGTCTATGAAAAATAACTGGATTGATGAAGAAAATAAGGTATATATCATTTTCACCATAGAAGAAATTGCAGAAATCATGTGTTGTGCTACACAGAAAGCAACAAAAATCCTCCAGGAGTTAGATGATAAAAAAGGAATAGGACTTGTCGAAAAGAAAAGATTAGGACTTGGTAAACCCAACATACTCTATGTAAAGAATTTTATTATTCAGGAAATAAAAGAGAAAACTCACATACAAGAAGAAATCACAAAACAAGAATTATGTAAATCACAATTCAAGAATGATGAAAATCACAATTCAAGAAATGTGAATTTCACAAAACAAGAATTGTGTAAATCACAATGTAATAAGACTAATCTTAATAAAACTGAATATAGTGATACTGAGTATAATAATACCTCCCCCATATCCCCCTTAGGAGAAAAAAATATAAGGGGGGATTTACTTAGTCAAAAGCAGGATATGGAGATGGAAGAAATAACAAAAATACTAAAACAAAATATAGACTACGCTTTTCTTGTGAAAGAACAATCGAAAGATAAAGAAAAAATTGACCTTACTATAAAAGTAATGGCAGAGGCAATTCAAGGTAAGACAGATATAAGAATCAATCGCAGAATGATAGCTTTTGAAACCGTAAAAGAGCAGTTTTTATCACTACAAAAAGAACATATCAATTATGTCCTACTTGTTCTTGATGAAAATAAAAGAAAAATTACAAATTTAAGAGCCTATCTTCTATCCCTTTTGTATAATTCACCGGTCAATATCTTAGGAATGACAACAGAAGTAAAGTCAAATGATACTGATTACAGCAAAGACATGGAAATATGGCAGGAGATTTTCAACACCATATAGCAGGTAAAGATGATAAGGAAAGTGAGTTTAAGAATTGGGAAAATGAAATGAAATTATAAAGATTACAGAAATTATGGAGGAATCATATGGACAGTGTAGGAAATATCTTTGGGGGAGTATTTGAACGTTTGCAAAAAGATATTTTGAACGAAAAAAACGGAGATTATATCAATGAGAATGACGGACTTGTGTATTGTGGAGTATGTCATAGTCCCAAACAGCAAATTAGTAATATAGGAGGAAGTTTAAGAAAAATACCTAAAAACTGTATTTGCAGAGAAAAAGAATTGGAAAAAGAAAGACAGCATTGGAAAGAACTGGAGCATCAAAGAATCCTATCGGATTTAAGAAAACAGGCTTTTGAAGATAAACTGTTGCAAAATCAGACCTTTGATGCAGAAGATGGTGGTTTAGAGCATAGAAAAATCGGAGAAAACTATGTGAAAAAATTTGAGGAAATGGAAAAAGAAAACATAGGATTATTACTTACAGGACCTGTGGGAACCGGAAAAACTTATTTAGCATCAGCAATAGCCAATGCCTTAATTGAAAAAGAAATCTCCGTTAAAATGACCAACTTTGCCACCATTCTAAACGATATGATGAATTTGGACATTAACAAAAATAAGTATGTTGAAAAGCTCAATAAATACAGACTTCTTATCATTGATGATTTCGGAATGGAAAGAGATACTCCTTTTGCCACAGAGCATATTTTTAATATTATTGACAGCAGATACAGAGCAAATAAACCGATTATTTTAACTACAAATCTTAGTGCAAAACAGCTTACAAATCCGAATAATCTTAAAGAACAGAGAATTTATTCAAGGATACTGGAAATGGCAATACCCATTCTTTTTACAGGAGAAAACAGAAGAATATCAAAGATGAAAGAAAAAGCACGAAAGGTAAACACAATACTTATGGAAAGTAGGTGATATATTGATCAATGAAGAAGTTACAAAGCAAGTAATTGCAGTAAAGAAAAAAGCCCTTCATCTAACGGCAAGAGAAGTTGTGAAACTTATGAAAATGATACTGAACAAAGCGGAAAAAGAGAAAAATGGCTTAAAGGATTTCATCGGCAAGCAAAAGCCAACTACAGTAAAAGATTTAGTAAAAAAGGGGAAGGTTGAAACCTTAGAGTTAAATGATGTGGACTTAAAGAACCTAAAAAGAGATTTAAATAAAAATGGCGTTAAATTCAGTATCAAAAAAGATCTCACTACGGGAAACAATATAATTTTCTTTCAGGCAAAAGATGAAAAGGTAATGGAACAGGCATTTAAAGAAGCTGTAGCAAAATTTGCAGAGAAAGATAAACAAAGAGAATCAGTAATAAATAAACTCAACCGATTTAAAAATAAGATTAAGAATATGCCTCAAAAAGATAAAATCAAAGAAAAACATAAAGAACAGAGTTTATAAGGAGTGTGAAATAATTGAAAAATAATGTTAAGGAATATTTAGTTGGTAAAGATGAATTGGAAGAAGAAATTATTGAATTTTTAGAGGAAAATGAAGAAGTTGTAAATGCTTTGATAGAAATAAAAACGGCTTTTGAAAGATGTATAAAAGAAATGCAATTAAGATTTGCAACAAGAATTTTTTTGGAAGCGTTGTGTAAAGAAATAAATCTGATGAGCTTAAAAGAAACAGCCAATCTATTTGGTATATCTAAAAAGGTTCTTATAAAGACATTATTGCGTAGTAGATATTTTTATAAAGACGAAGAAGGTGTTGTACTTCCGATAAATCAGTTTAAAGGTGTTTATTTCCAAGTAAAATCGAATAGAACTAACAAAGGTGAAATGTTCAGAAGACAGATTTTTACAACAGCAAAGGGAAGATATGAAATACTTTCGTTATTAAAATACTACGGTATTTGGACTTAAACTCAAGGTATTTTAAGACAAGAATGATTAAATCAGGAAGGAGTGGTAAAGACGAGGATTGTAAATGAAATACTAAAGGACATAAGAAATATATTTCACATAAGAGATAAGAAAAGATTTGTATTACAAAACCTACCTTATCTCTTTTTCTTTTATCTAGGAAATATATTTTTCGCACATACAGGAAGATATGTAGGTGGAGATATCGTAGATAAAATCTTTCAAGGGATATTGGAAATTCATAAAATGAGTTTTATTCCAAGCATTTATCCCTCAGATTTACTTGCAGGGATAGTAACAGCCTTTCTTATAAAATTCATTGTTCATACGAAAATGAAAAATGCAAAGAAATTTCGCCAAGGAGTAGAATACGGTTCAGCAAGATGGGGAAATTCTAAAGACATAGAGCCCTACGCAGATGAAAAATTTGAAAACAACATACTTTTAACTAATACGGAACGTATTACGATGAATAGTAGACCCAAAAACCCTAAATTTGCCCGCAATAAAAATGTGCTTGTAGTAGGTGGATCTGGAAGCGGAAAGACACGATTTTTCTTAAAACCTAACTTAATGCAAATGCACTCATCCTATGTTGTAACGGATCCAAAAGGAACCGTTCTTGTTGAATGTGGAAAAATGTTAGAAAAAAATGGATATGATATTAAGGTGTTAAACACTATTAATTTCAAAAAATCCATGCACTATAATCCTTTTTCTTATCTAAGAAGTGAAAAAGATATATTAAAATTGGTGCAGACAATTATTGCAAACACAAAGGGAGAGGGTGAAAAATCCAGTGAAGATTTTTGGGTGAAAGCCGAACGTTTGTATTATACAGCCTTAATAGGTTATCTGTACTACGAAGCACCAGAAGAAGAACAAAATTTTCAGACCTTACTTGCCTATATTGATGCCAGTGAAGTCAGAGAAGAAGATGAAAACTTTAAAAATGCAGTAGATTATATCTTTGATGAATTGGAAGAAACAAAACCGAATCACTTTGCAGTAAGACAATATCGAAAATATAAACTGGCTGCGGGAAAAACGGCGAAAAGTATATTGATTAGCTGTGGTGCAAGGCTTGCGGCATTTGATATTGAAGAGTTAAGAAATCTTATGGAATATGATGAAATGGGACTTGATACCATAGGAGATAAAAAGACAGCCCTTTTTATCATCATTTCAGATACGGATGATACCTTTAACTTTGTGGTAGCGATGATGTATACCCAGCTTTTTAATCTTCTATGCGATAAGGCGGATGATGTTTACGGAGGAAGATTACCTGTTCATGTAAGGTGTTTACTTGATGAGTTCAGCAATATTGGTCAAATACCCAAGTTTGAAAAACTCATTGCGACTATTCGTTCCAGAGAAATATCCGCAAGCATTATCCTACAAGCAAAAAGTCAATTAAAAGCAATCTATAAAGACCATTCCGACACGATTCTGGGCAATTGTGATAGCGAGTTGTTTTTGGGCGGAAAAGAAGGAACGACGATAAAAGAGCTGTCCGAAAACTTAGGAAAAGAAACCATAGACCTTTACAATACATCGGAAACAAGATCGAATCAAAAATCATTTGGACTAAACTATCAAAAGCTTGGAAAGGAACTGATGAGCAGAGATGAACTGAAAGTAATGGACGGAGGAAAGTGTATCTTGGAAATAAGAGGAGTAAGACCTTTTTATTCCGATAAATTTGATATAACAAAACATAAGAACTATAAATTGCTTTCGGATTACAACGAAAAAAATGCCTTTGATATAGAAAAATATCTAAAGAGAAAAGATAAAGTTAATCTAAAAGAAAACATGAAAATAACAGTGGTGGATATGGATAAATAAGGTAAGTATAGTCAATGAAATTATAGAATAATTGATCAAAGAAAGACTTAAAAATCAATTTTAAATTGAATAATATCAATTAATATATTATAATTTTTATAATATATTAATAAAGAAAAGAGGATTACTATGGCAGTGAATTATAAACCCTTATGGATACAATTAGCAAAAAAGGGGTTAAAAAAAACAGATGTTATTATTATGGCAGGAATTACAACTAATGTTATGGCAAGCATGGGAAAAGATAAGCCAATAACATTTAAAAATTTGGAAAAAATATGTGAAGCTTTGGAATGTACACCTAATGATGTCTTTTATTTTGATAGTCACAAGGGTGATTAATGTAGAAAAAGTTAGATGAATTTGATACAGAATATTTTTTATTTTTATTGTGCAAAAAAATGTAACATTTTCAAAACTCAATTGTCTTATTTATGAAAAAGGAGGTGTGGTTGTAGGATGCAAGATGATTACAAAAAAGTATATGAACAATATTTTAAAGATGTATATTTATATATATTAAGTATTTGCAAAAATGAATCTTTAGCAGAAGAAATCACACAGGAAGCCTTTTTTAAAGCTTTGAAAAACTATAAATCTTTTAAAGGGGAATGTAAGGTTTATAGTTGGCTATGTCAGATCGCTAAAAATACTTTTTATAATCATTGTAAAAAAGAACGTAAAAATGTATATTTGGATGATTACGAACAAATTGACTTTACAACAGATATTGAGAAAAATTTTGAAGATGCTGAGGAAACCATGAGGGCACATTTATTATTGCATAAATTAAATGAGCCATATAAAGAAGTTTTTTCTTTAAGGGTATTTGCCGATTTGTCATTTAAACAAATAGGAGAAATATTTGGCAAAACAGATAGTTGGGCGAGGGTTACCTTTTATAGAGCTAAGAATAGATTACTGGAGGAAATGAAATGAAAATATCTTGTGAAGTTGTTAAAGATCTGCTCCCTTTATATAAAGATGGTGTTTGTAGTGAAGAAAGTAAGGGTTTAGTAGAAGAACACTTATCTAATTGTGAAGAGTGTAGAAAATTGTTGGATGATATGAATATAGAACTTGATATAGATTATCAAAAAAGCAATTTGGAAGAAGGAATAGATTTGGAAAATTTATCAAAAAAATGGAATAGAAAAATTATATTATCTATGCTGAAAGGTGCAGCTGTAACGGTGATTATAGGAATAACTATTTTATTAGTAGCCTATGTATTTATAGGAATAAGAATAGTTTAGCTTGCTGATGATATCATGAAAGAAGGGGCAATTATGAATATATTAACTGTTAAAAATATAAATAAAATATATCAAGGGAAAGATGTGTTGAAAAATATTTCAATAGATATAAAGGAAGGTGAAGTTTATGGTTTACTTGGTAAAAACGGAATAGGAAAGACAACGTTACTAAAGATAATAACAAGATTAATACCTATTAGTAACTATAATAGGAGAATAGAAGTCAATACGACAAATAAAACAATATCAGCTCTAATTGATACACCAGCATGTTATATGAATTTAAGTGTGAAAACAAATTTGCAATTGTGTTCGTACTTATATTATAAACGTGTAACAGAAAGAAAAAAATATATAGAAGAAATGATTTTATATTTCGATTTAGAAAATATGTTACATAAAAAAATGAGCAATTTATCATTGGGGATGTTGCAAAAAGTAAAATTAGCAATGATATTTATGGCCAACACCGAATGTATAATTTTAGATGAACCTTTCAATGGATTGGATATAGAAAGTTCTTTAATTCTAAAAAATAAAATAAAGTTATTGTCGAAAGAATTAAATAGAACAATTATAATTACCAGTCATAATACAGAACAGTTAGAAAAGATATGTGATAGGTTTGGAATATTAAAAGGAGTTGAAATAATAAATATTGATAAAACACAGTTAAATGATATGAACTTGGAAGAATATTACTATAAAGTTGTTAAGGATGTGTAAATATGGATTTATTTAAAAGAGATTTATTGAGAGCCTTAAATAGTAGGTATATGCAAGTGGGAGCTCTACTTACTTTTATTTCTGGCGTTGTTCTATCTTTATTGATAGGGAGTAATTATAAGATAGGCATATCTATATTTGGAAATCTTACTACGTATAAGACGCTAGAAGAAATTGCTTTAAATGGAATAGATTATAGGAAGGGGATAGGATTACTTATAACAATTCTTGTTTCTGTATTCATATCACAGGATTATCAGTACAAAACATGGCAGCAACCTATTCATGCAGGAAACAGTAGAGTTAAGATATATTTTTGTAGATTATTATTTTCCTTATTGACTGGTATGTTGATATTCTTATCGTATGAAATACCAGTATACATAATATCTATTTTGTTAGGAGAAAAAATACTTTTTTATAATATTGTAAGTATACTTTGCAAGGGGATGATTATTTATTTTGTGATTCCTTGTACTGTAACTTGCTTAGCGATATCTATAAAAAATCATATGTTGAGTGTTTTGATATCTATAATATACATACTGTTTGAACAAGATTTAACCAGATTTATTTTAAATATACTGTCCAGAATTAATTTAGATGAATTAATAGGTAGATTTACTTTGACTGAAATAGGTTTATTTGCTAAAAGTACAGGATTAGAGCTTGTTCCTAACATGATTGTTTCAGGATTTGTTGTTTTTATTATAACGGCATTAATAGGAATTGTATTATTTAATAGACAAGAATTATAAATTTATAGATATAAGGTGGTTAGTATGGAGAAAACTATATGTGATATTGCAAAAAAATACGTAATGACAAGTGATATTGATAAAAATGTGAATATATACGGTATTTTACAGCCGATAGATGTGGTTTGTTTTTTAGAAGAAATAGCTGAGATATTTAAATTAGAAATTGATTTAGACTTTATTAATAAAACGAAAATATTAAGTATCAATAATCTATGTGTTGTTATAGAAGAGTGTATTGATGGCAGGTGATTAGATGAAAGATAAAATAGTTAAAAAATGGATTATACAGTTATTTAAACCATATATTAAAAATATTATTATGATGATTTTATGTACTATTATAGTAGTTTTCTGTGGTTTTATTATTCCATTTTTAACTAAAAATTTAGTTGATGAAAGTATTTTAAATAGAGATATGAGCAGCTTAATTAAAAATTTGCTTATGTTTACTTTGATATATTTCGTACAATATTTAAGTGAATTTATTCAATTTATATTTTACAAACCTCTGTGTGCAGAATTGCCTAATGAATTGAACAGATTAGCTTGGACACATGTATTAAATATAAAATTAAAGTACTTCAAAGAAAAAAATTTTTCGGAAATTTTGGCCGAAAATATGCAAGATATTAGTAATATAGTATCTTTAATAGATATTCAGTTTTTAACATCAATAATTAATCTAATGAAGATGATATCGGGATTTATAGCATTACTTTATATAAGTCCTAAGCTGATGCTTCTTTTAGTTGTTGTAGCACCATTAAAGTTATTTTTAAATACAAAATTTTATAATAAAAAAATAAAAATCAATAAAGAAATTTTAATAGAGCAAACCAAATTTTCTAAATGGATCGGAGACTGTGTTTCTGGTATATATGAGATAAAAATGTGGGATTTGATTGATAAAAAGGAGGGGGAATTAAAAGGTATCTTATCTATATTCAAGAAAATTAGGTATACATTGATGAATTATGGATATATAGAAGCTTTGTTAGGAGCTTTGTTAATGTTAGTTGCTAATTTGGGAATATATTTTTTAGGAGCTTTACTTACTTTTAGAAATGAAATGACAATAGGTGGTTTATTAGCTTTTATTACTTATGCTGCGTTCATTTTCGAACCATTAGAAATAATTTCGGGTATATTAAATAAACTATCTATTGTAACACCATCATTACATAGATTTGAAAGATTTATGGAAACAGATGTTGAATATGAAAGGGATAATGCAATTACTTTATCTGGAATTCCTTCGGTAGATTCAATAGAGTTTAAAAATGTATCTTTTAGTTATGGAAAAGATGAAAGTGAAAAAATGGTTTTAAATAAAATTAATTTTGAAGTAGGAAAAGGTGAAGTGATTGGAATTGCAGGAAAAAATGGATGTGGGAAATCTACTATAGTTGATTTGCTAACTAGATTCTATGATAGTAACGAAGGCACAATATGTATAAATAACATTGATATACGAGATATAAAGTTAAAAGATTATAGAAGATTATTTGGGATAATGAGCCAAAAGAGTTACATATTTAATGATACTATATCTAATAATATTAATATAACTGGGGAACTAACTGAAGAAGATATAAAGCATTTTAGTGATGTATCTGGTCTAGAAAATTCAATTAAAAATATGAAAGATAAATATGATTATGTTGTTGGCTTTGATGGGCAAAAGATGTCAGGAGGGCAGAGACAAAAACTTTCAATGGCAAGAACACTATCTAAATCAGAGGCAAAAGTGTTGATTTTAGATGAAGCGACCTCAAACTATGACATTCAATCTGCACATAAAGTAATTGATGAAATTATAAAAAATAAAAATTTTGATATTGTCATTATAATTTCACATCAACCTGAAATTTTGGAGAAGTTAAATAGAATTGTGTTTTTGAAAAATGGGGAAATAGTATCTGAAGGTTCGTATAAAGAACTTATTAGAAAAAATGCTGATTTTAATGAAATGGTAGAAAATGCTTATATGGGATAAATGAATTTTTGAGATTAAAGGAGGGCATTTATGAGCTATAAAACATTTAAAACATCTTCAAATATGCATTATGTATATGAAGCTAATCGAAACTCTATTTATAGAATTAGTGAATTAGAGTATGAAGCATTAAGTAATACTGAACATAGTTGTTACAGTATGTGTGATAAAGATATTTTGAATAGATTTAATAAAAAGGGACTTTTGAAATCAATGGAAATTGATAAAATTGAGCATAATAATTCAGAGATGTTAAAACTGCAATTCAATAAGGGAGTAAATAATATAGTACTACAAATAACACAAGGATGTAATTTATCTTGTTCGTATTGTCCTTTTGCTGATGGTAATAAAATATATAAGTCTCATAGAAAACACCATAAAAAAGATATGGATATTGAAATTATAAAAAAGAGTATAGACTTACTAGAAAATAACTCAACATATAACTCAAAAAAATATATATCTTTTTATGGTGGTGAGCCTCTTTTAAGGGAAGATTTAGTAGAGTTTGCTGTCGAAGAAGCTATAAATAGATTTGGTAAAGATATGGTGTATTTTGGATTGACAACTAATGGGACATTGTTAACTGAGGACTTTATAGAAAAAATAAAAGATGTAAATTTTACAATACTGGTAAGTTTAGATGGACCAGAAGAGATTCATGATGTTAACAGAAAATTTAAAGATGGAAAAGGTTCTTTTAGTATATTGAATGCTAATTTAGACATTATACGAGAGAAATATCCTAATATATATGATGAAATAAGATTTAATGTAGTTATTCCACCTGGAATTAATTATGCTAAAGTATTTGATTTTATCAGAGATGGAAGCAATCATCTCACATTAAGAAATACGAGTTTAAATACAATTTCAAGTAACTATGCAGAGGAAAATATTGAGTATGAGGACGATTTTTTTGAAGAGGCAAATTATGAAATGGTAAAAACGCTGTTACTTTTATTAGGCATGATAAGAGAAGATATTACTAAATATAAAGGTAATATAGAAAAGATTTATATGTTTAAAAAATTTTTAACACCATTGATGTCTACGAAAGGTGTACAACATCCAGCTGGAACCTGCATACCAGGACTAAAAAAACTTTTTATCAATGTATATGGAGATTTTTATCCATGTGAGAAGGCAAATGAATTATCTAAGATACAAAAAATAGGGAGTATATATGATGGATTTGATTTTGAAAAAATTAAGTATTTGATGAATATAGGTAAGTCAACATCGGAAATATGCAAAAATTGTTGGGCATTTCACCTATGTTCTATATGTCCTATAAGTGCCGATGACGGATATTCGGACACTTATGTGGCAGATTATAAATTGAAAAAGTGCAAATTTATAAAACAAGATATTTTAGCTAATTTAAGGATGTATTGTTTTTTAAAGGAAAGAGGTTTTGACTATAAAGAGGAGTATTGAACTATGAAAAAAATATATGTATATCCTTTCAGTGATGAAGTTCTAAATATTTTAGATAATAAAGATATGCTGAAAGATTTTGAGATAGTAGGTGTCATAAATGACAATAAGTCAGTTGGAGAATTATTGACAAATAAATATGGATGTTTATCTGTGGATAATGAAATACTGGATGATAATCAATATTTTAGAAATATTGATGGTGTGATGTTATATAGCGATGGCTTTTCAAATATGGGTAAAAACAAGTACATAGATTTTATAGTAGAAAAGATAATTAAATATGAAAAGGAGATATTTTTTACCAATGAATTGAAAAAATATATAGACTGTTTTGATTATACAAAAAAAACTTTAATAGATTATTATGCTCAGGATAATATAGATTTAAGCCAATATGAATTAAAATATATTGATAAACCAGTTATATTAATTATGGGGTTAGGCGAGAACTGTGATAAAACTAGAGTTGGGTTGAGTTTATATAAGTTTTTTAAGAATGAGGGATATAAACCATCGATTGTATCTAGTAATAGCTTAGACAAATTAATCGGTTTTAATACATTTTCCTTTTTAAATAATAATTTTAATGATGAGGTAAAGAGATATAATTATATGCTAAGTAGAATTAATATGGATGAGAATCCGGACTTATTAATTGTTGTTGCACCGAGTGGTGTAGTAAAACATGATAATAGAAATAATAATTTATTCGGATACCCTTCATATGTAATAACTAGTGCCATAACTCCAGATATTACAATTTTATCAGTATATGCTGGAAAATATGATATTGAAAATATCAATTATTTGAAGAATATTTGCTATTATAAGTATAATAGCAGATTAAGCTATATACATATTGCTAGAACTGTTTGTGATATGAATCTAGAAACTAATAAATTGGATTATTTACAAATAGATGATGTAGATGCAATGAAATATCTTATAGAAGATGATTTATCTATGTATTCTACCATGGATCACAATAGCACGAATAAAATACATAGCATGATATTGGAAGAACTAAGAGGTAATGTTAAACAAATTTGATTAGTCTATGAAACTTCATATAAAATTTAGACTAAAATAAGACAAAGGAGGTGTAGTTATGGATCTAAATAAGAATAATATAGCACAAATTGAAGTTCCTTCAGCAAACATGATGGGCAAGTGCTGGTGTGTTGCTATATGCTTAGTATTTACGGAAAAAAGGCATTCAGATCTATTAGCAGCAATGCACTCAGTTAAAGCAAATTAATCATCATTAATTTGTAAAGTCAAAATGTTCAATGAGAGGTTAGTATCGCTATTTTTAGCGTATTACTAACCTCTTATTGTTAATGGAGTAGAAATTATTTCATTTAGTTTTATTGTAATAATAAGAAAACTTTAGTTAATGTATAAAAATCTCCGTGTTACGACAATATTGGATTGGTGACCGTATAATTTAAGGTAAAAAGTAATTTGAGCAAAACCATACTCGACCATAGATATGAGGTTGATATATATTTAAATAATATAGATTTATATCATATATTGTAATTATAAATGATATTTGATTATTAAAACAAAAGAATAATTAAAATTGATGAGCAGGGAAAATTTATTTATAAAATATAGTGATGAGTATATTTTACAGTTAAAGGAGGTAATTGAGTCAAGATTATTTTAATATATATTTTGAAAAGGAGAAGCTATTAAATGAGATCAAGAGACAGAAGTCCACCTACTTTTGTTCAAAATGAACAGAAGTGAAAATGAAATATGAAGAATATATAGATAAGACCATGACAAATTAGAAAAAGTCGTGGTCTTTTTTGATTAATCAAAAGAAATGAAATGGAGGAAAGATATGGAAAAAGAAATGTTAAATATCAACGGAAATTTAATCAATGATGTAGAAATCAAAACCATTCAAGGAAAAGACGGAGAAGTAACAGTTGCAAACTTTACACTCTTTAGAAAGATGGGAAAAGATGGAGAAAAAAAGAAGGAGTATATCAACTGTAATGTTTATGGAGAAAAGGCGGAGATTACAAAGGACTTTGAAAAGGGAGATTTCATCCATGTTTACGGATATTACAAAGAGGTTCAAAAAGAGGGTAAGACATACAGAAACTTTATTGTAAAGCATGTCAATAAAATTGATAAAGAAGTAGAAGATGAAAAAGAACAGGAAAATAAGGAGGAATAAATTATGGATTTTTTTGTACAGGCAGTAAATGTGCTTAAAATTTTAGTTATGGCAATCGGTGCAGGACTTGGTGCATGGGGAGTAATTAACTTACTTGAAGGATACGGATCAGATAATCCCGGTGCCAAATCACAAGGCATCAAGCAATTGATGAGCGGTGGAGGAATTGTTTTAATAGGGCTGAAACTAATTCCGTTACTTGCTAATGTCTTGAGATAATGTTTGATTTATTTGGAAAGATAGAAGAGTTTTTCAAGGATATTATGATTGATATTATTAAAGATAATCTTTCTGCAATGCTCGTGGATATTAATGATAAAGTAGGAACCGTTGCAGGAGAAGTGGGAAAGACTCCGAGTTCTTGGAACTCGGAGGTCTTTACCTTCATTAAATCAATCAATACCAATGTTGTTTTACCCATAGCAGCGATAATTCTAACCGCAATACTTTGTATAGAACTGATTCAGGTGGTAATGAGAAAAAATTCTATGCACGATACGGATACCTTTGAATTTTTTAAGTACATCATTAAAATGTGGATAGCTGTATGGCTTGTGTCTCATGCGTTTGATTTTTCAATGGCAGTCTTTGATGTGGCACAGTCCATGATAGGAAAGGCGGCAGGTGTTGTGGGGACAAGTGCGAATATCACACCGGGAAATTTTGATGCTATGGTAGAAGCCCTTAAAACAAAGGAACTTGGAACACTCATTGGGATTGCACTGGAGACGGGATTAGTTAAATTTTCTTTAACGATTCTATCAATCTTAATTACTGTAATCCTATATGGAAGAATGATTGAGATATATATCTATTGCTCTGTTGCGGCAATTCCATTTTCTACGATGGGAAATAAAGAATGGTCAAATATCGGAACAAACTATATAAAAAGTCTATTTGCCCTTGGACTTCAGGGACTTTTCATCCTAATATTTTTTGGAATTTACGCAGTCTTAGTCAAAACCGTAAACTTTACGGATATCCACACAAGTATTTTACAGGTATTGGCATATGGATTGATTCTTGGAGTAATGATGATGAAATCCGGAAGTATAGCAAAGGCGATTTTAAACAGTCATTAAAGAACTTTCGTTCAAAATGAGCAAAAGTTGATGAAATAATCAGAACAAAAAATATAATTATTGGAGGTAAGAATGAATAAAATAAATAAAAAAACAGGGATTTTGATAGGAGTAGGCTCAGCCCTTTCTATCGGTACGATTATTACAGTGCTATCAAAAAAGAAAACGAAAAAATTATCCGATTTTGAAGAAGATGATTTTGACTTTGATTTTGATGAAATAGAAGAAGATTCTTGTGTCAACGATAAATTTGCTACAGAAAATGATAAAGATGATACAGGAAAAGGAGAAATAGATTTTTTAGTAGATGAATCAAAGACGGAGAACGAAAAGCAAGAAGAGTTTAGAGATTTATCGGTAAAGGTAATGGATTTTCTTCTAAAAGAAGTAATTTCAATGAGTGAAACTTTAAATTTGGTAAAAAGAGATATTGATAGAATAGGTGAAGTAAAAGCATTGGTTGAAGAACTGAAAAACTGTAAAGAAGAAATTATCTCACTTTGGGAGCATATGGAAAAGTTATCCGATCTAAGAGAAGAAATTACCGGCAAAAAGAATAGAGGTTAGGCTATGGCTTATGTAAAGATACCAAAAGACCTTACAAAAGTAAAAACCAAGGTAGCCCTGAATATGACAAAAAGGCAGCTTATAGGTTTTAGCATAGCAGGGCTTATCGGTTTTCCTGTATATATGCTGTGTAAAAATTTTCTTAGTACAGATATTTCCATGATTGTAATGAGTATAGCAGTTCTCCCTGTTCTTTTTGTAACGCTTTATGAAAAGGACAATTTACCTTTTGAAAAACATTTAGAATATATCCTCAAGTTTCATAAAAGTAAAAAGATCAGGCTATATAAAGCGAGGAGCATTTATCATACAGAGAGAGCAAAAAAGCAAGATATAGGAAATAAAAATAAGGCAAGCGGAAGGAGGAAAAAAGTTGAACAAAGACAAAAGAAAAAAACAGGAACAACGAATTAAAAAGGATGAGTTGGAGCTTAGGAAAAATAGAAAGGAGTTATCCGAACTTAAAAAAACAGGAAAGAAAAAAACAAAGTCTAAAACAAAAGGGAAATCATCGAAGAAGAATGGGTGGTTTCCTTTTTTTATGAAAGAGGAGAAAAAAGAAACCGTACAGGATACCATTCCATATAAGCGAATGTTAAAAGACGGGATTTGTCAAATTGAAAAGAATAAGTTTAATAAAACCATTCGATTTTTGGACATTAACTATCGCTTAATGGAAGAAATAGACCAAGAGGGAATATTTTCGGAATTTTCTTCTTTTCTAAATTTCTTTGACTCATCTGTGGAAGTGGAGTTCAGCTATATCAACAGTATCGGAGAAAATGAAGAAATCAATAAACTGATTGATATTAAGGAAAATATAGATGATTTTAATGAAATTAGAAACGAATATAGACAAATACTCTTAAACCAAAGCTCTAAAGGAAACAATGGATTATCCAAGAGTATGTACATTACCTTTACCATAGAGGCGGAGGACTTAAAGCAGGCAAAAAGTAGATTAGAGCGAATGGAAATGGATGTATTAAACAACTTTAAGCAGATGGGAGTGAAAGCCTATGTGTTAGATGGAGAGGAAAGACTTAAAACAATTCATGACATTTTAAATCCAAATGATAAACTTGTTTTTTCCTTTGAGGATTTGAAATACAGCGGACTGACGACTAAGGAATACATTGTACCTCCGTCTTTTAACTTTTCCAAGCCGACGTATTTTAAGACAGGAGAAGTCTTTGCGGAAGTAAATTTTTTGCAGCTTTTAGCATCAGATATTAAAGATGAGATGTTATCAGAGTTTTTGGCATTGGAAGAAAATATGATTGTTACCTTTCATATCAGAGCAATCGACCAGATGGAAGCTATTAAACATGTAAAAAGAAAAATAACGGATTTGGATAAGATGAAGCTTGAGGAAAACAAAAAAGCTATTCGTGCGGGCTATGATATGGATATCTTGCCAAGCGACCTTGTAACTTATGGTGCAGAGGCAAAGAACTTGCTATCAGAACTACAAAACCATGATGAAAAGATGTTTCTCATAACAATTTTATTTATGAACACGAGTAAAAGTAAGGGGAAACTCGATAATACGGTATTTACCTTAAAGTCCATTGCAAATAGACATAATTGTAGTTTGAAAAACCTAAATTATAGACAAGAACAAGGGCTTGTTGCAAGCCTTCCACTTGGGATAAATGAAGTGGAGATAGAACGAGGACTTACTACAAGTGCAGCAGCTATCTTTATACCATTTACAACGGAAGAACTCTTTATCAAGGGAGAAAGCCTATATTACGGACTAAATGCACTAAGCAGAAATATTATTATGGCGGACAGGAAGAAATTAAAGAACCCAAATGGTCTAATCTTAGGAACACCGGGTTCTGGAAAGTCCTTTGCAGCCAAAAGAGAGATTACTAATGCGTTTTTGATTACAGATGATGATATTATCATTGCAGATCCGGAAGCGGAAGTGCGACAAGAAGTCGTGTTGTAAATTGCTAGTTTAGCTACTCTATCCATTTGGAGTAATCCTACCACAGCCTGCTTGACTGGTAACGGTCATGTTGGGAAGCCTGTGGGACAATATGGAAAGTCTGATAGCCTAAATCAGATGGACTGTTAGGATAAGAATACTATGGTGAACAGACGTGAATCATCGCAAGAGTCGTTACAGGGACTAAGTGAAATAAGGCTGACACACTTACACCAAAAGGTACGGAGGAGGTCATTGGGGCTTTCGTAACCTGATGACAAATGGACATATTCTTCCCGGCTCAAAGATGGCACCTAAGGTATTCACAATTATTTATAACACGGAACTTGGTAAGCCCTATGTATTCCTTTTAATCGTTAGAAGGTATTGAACTCGTAAGAGGGATAGACGATACAGAGGGTAGAGGAAAGGATAAAAAGCGAATGCTCCAGCTGTAACGGTAGGAGATAGGGGTTCAAACTTTGCCCTGACCTGAAAGGGTGCAGACTTATCCTATGGTATTTTATGACAAGAAATGGAGGTAAACCTATGAATGATAAATATTCAACGACAGCACAAGCTGAGAAGTTATCACACAAGCAACTGCTTGCGAAACAATGGAAAAGCATTGATTGGAAGAGAGCAGAACAAGAAGTGAATAGGCTACAAATCAGGATTGTCAAGGCTACTCAAGCCAAACACACTAACACAGTGAAAAGACTTCAATATTTACTAACCCATTCGTTCTATGCCAAGGCACTTGCCGTTCGTCGAGTAACGACTAACAAAGGCAAGAAAACAGCTGGTATAGATGGTGAACTATGGACGACACCTGCTCAAAAGATGGAAGCTCTCCTGTCTCTAACGGATAAAGGCTACAAAGCCAGTCCGTTAAGACGGGTTTACATCGACAAAAAGGGGAAAAAGAAGAAACGTCCATTAGGGATTCCGACCATGTACGATAGAGCTATGCAGGCACTCTATGCTTTAGCACTAGAACCTATCGCAGAGACAACCGCAGATACCAAATCATACGGTTTTCGAAAAGGAAGAAGCTGTCAAGACGCTTGTGAATATATCTTCACAGCACTATCACGAAAAGCTTCTCCTCAGTGGATTTTAGAGGGGGATATTAAAGGCTGTTTTGACAATATCAGTCATGACTGGCTCTTAGAGAATATTCCGATGGATAAATCTATCTTGAAACAATTCCTTAAAGCAGGTTTTGTGTTCAAGGGTGAGTTATTCCCAACGGAAGACGGCACACCACAAGGTGGTATCATTTCGCCTATCCTTGCCAATATGGCACTAGATGGGTTACAACAGGTCTTATCAGATAGATTCCACACCAATCGTTTAGGGAAAGTCGACCTTCGATTCAAGAATAGCCATAAAGTCAATCTTATCCGTTATGCGGATGATTTTATCGTCACAGCTGCGACACAAGAAATTGCTTTAGAGGCTAAAGAATTGATTAGAGAGTTTCTGCTTGGACGAGGTTTAGAGCTGTCAGAGGAAAAGACATTGGTAACTCATATCAACGATGGTTTCGACCTACTTGGTTGGAATTTTCGGAAGTACAAGGGGAAATTGATTGTCAAACCTTCTAAGAATTCTATTCAAACAGTTATTGGTAAATTCTCAGAAACCATTCTCAAGCGAGGAAAAGCATGGGAACAAGAAGTCCTAATCATGAAACTGAATCAACAGATACGAGGATGGACAAACTACCACCAATCCGTTTGTGCTAGTGAAGCCTTCTCCTATCTGGACTATCAGATATACGAATTATTGTGGCGATGGGCAAAACGTCGTCATCCAAAGAAAGGTCAGTGGTGGATTTCGACCAAGTATTGGCATAGAAGAGGCAATCGAAGTTGGGTATTCGCTTCAGGCGATAAAGAACTCATTCGAGTTGACCATACTGCTATCGTCAGACACACAAAGGTCAGAGAAAACGCTAATCCTTACTTGGATACAGACTATTTTGCTCAACGAACCTTTAATCATGGTATGAAACGGTTGACAGGTCGTTTTAAACTTGTTTGGAAGAAACAAAACGGACGCTGTCATCACTGTGGACTCCCGATGGAACTTGGAGAAGATAGAGAAATTTTCTTTAAAGTTCCAAAATCCAAGGGAGGTGTGGAAGAAATTGATAATATGGCTTATGTGCATCGTTATTGTCAACGACTATTTATTGAGAGCCGCTCGAAAGAGTGATGAAATGCTTGAGCCGTATGAGGGGAAACTCTCACGTACGGTTCTTAGAGAGGAAGGTGGTAGTAATACCACTAACCTACTCGACTATTCTCCGCTTGTAGAGGCACTAAAAGGACAAGTTATCAGAATTTCTCCGATTTCAAAAGACTATGTCAATCCACTGGACATCAATATTGACTATGCGGATGAAGATAATCCTTTGTCTTTAAAATCTGACTTTATTTTGTCCCTATTTGAATTGGTGGTTGGAGAAAAGAAATTAAGTGCAGAAGAAATCTCTGTTATAGACCGTTGTTTACCAATTTTATATAAAACCTACTTTGAAAATCCTGTGCCGGAAAATATGCCGATATTAGAAGATTTATATAATCTTCTTCAAAAACAGGAAGAAACAGTAGGAAAAAAGCTTGCAGTAGAAATGGAAATCTATGTAAAAGGAAGTCTAAATGTATTTAATCACAGAACGAATGTAGATACAAATAACAGAGTGGTTTGCTATGACATCAAAGAACTGGGAAAACAGCTTAAAAAGATAGGAATGTTAGTTGTGCAGGATCAAGTTTGGAATAGAGTTACAATTAACAGAGCAAGTAAAAAAGCAACCAGATATTATGTTGATGAATTTCATCTTTTGTTGAAAGAACCGCAAACAGCCAATTATTCGATTGAGATTTGGAAAAGATTTCGTAAGTGGGGAGGTATGCCGACAGGCTTAACTCAGAACATAAAGGATCTTTTAGCAAGTCCGGAGATTGAAAATATCTTTGATAATACGGACTTTATTTTAATGCTTAACCAAGCAGGAACAGATAGGGATATTTTAGCCAAGAAGCTCAATATCTCCAAGCATCAGCTTTCTTATGTAACAAATTCGGGGGAAGGAGAAGGACTTATCTTTTATGGAAATACGATTGTTCCTTTTATCGATCAGTTTCCAAAAAATACAAAACTATATTCACTAATCACAACCAAACTTGAAGAAGTAAAAAAGGTAGGTGAATAGGATGAGTGTGAGCAGAAGTAAAGAGGAATTCATCAAAGAAAATACAAATAAAATTATTTGTTCGGATGCACTTGAAACTTTAAGAAAAATTCCAGATGAAAGTATAAGCTGCTGCATTACATCTCCTCCATACTATGGGCTTAGGAATTATCATAAAGAAGGACAGATAGGAAGAGAATCTACAGTAGAAGAATATCTGGATAGATTATTACAGGTATTTCATGAAGTAAGAAGAGTTTTAAAAAAAGAAGGTACTTGCTTTATTGTAATGGGAGATTCTTATGCGGGTTCCGGAGGCGGAAAGGGACAATATATCGATCCCAAATATCCAAAGGCAAGAAATGGAAGTAACGCCTTAGCTACAGAAAATATTTCAGGGTACAAGTCAAAAGATTTAATGGGAATACCTTGGAGATTGGCATTACTTTTAAGAGAGGATGGTTGGTATCTGCGTTCTGATATTATCTGGCATAAGGAAAATGCTATGCCGGAGGCGTGTAGAGATAGACCTACTCGTTCTTATGAACATATATTTTTACTTACGAAATCACCAAAGTACTATTATGACTATGATGCTATGGTAGAGCCGATGAAAGAAGTCAGTAAAAAAAGATATGTAAGAGGAAGAAAGGCGGATAACAAATATCTGAAAGAAAATTCCGGAGCAAAGTTGCAAAAAATCAATGAAGCAAGAAAATATGGAGAGTACAAGGGCGATAATGTTCCGCAGTTTCGTAATAAAAGAGATATTTGGACTATCAATACCACATCTTTTAGAGGCAATCATTATGCAACATTTCCACCGAAACTTGTTGAGATTTGTATGATTGCAGGTTGTCCTAAAAATGAAATTGTACTTGATCCTTTCATTGGAAGTGGAACGGTCGGATTTGTGGCACTTCGTCATAACAGAAAGTACATTGGAATTGAATTAAATGAGGAGTATGTAAATCTTGCAAAGAATAGAATCAGTGAGGAGGTGAAAAAATTTAATGAAGAACAAAAACAAGAGGTACAAAAAGAATAGAGAAAAACTCTTCAATCAAGAAATACAGTCTTTACAATCTGAAACTCAAGATAATTATGAAAGAGAATCCTCAAAAAATCAGAATGAAACCTTGCTGAAAGACGAAACTTACAATGAGAAACCACATTTATCTGAAAAGAAATTATCCAATCATTTGGATAACAGACATATAAATAATTATTCGGATAGAACTATATCTTCTTATAGCTTGTCGGATACGGGAAATATAAATCAAAATAGGTCTTCCTTTCAAGCTGAAAAAGATAAAAAAAAGATGCAAAACCAGATAAATAAATTTCAAAAGGGAGAAAAGGAAGTCTACGATCCTTTATCAAAAGATATGGATAATGATGGTGTAATAGACAGGTATGATGTGGATTTTAGGGATAGCAAAGTATCATATCGAACTCTTACAGATGATGAAAAGTATGATAATAACCAAAATGATAAAGGAAAAAATTATGATGACTATGTAAAAAATCCAAAATCTAAGAATAATAGGTATAAAAATTATGTAAAAGACACCTTTTCTAAGGAAAGAATGAAATCAGAAAACCAGAAGAAATATGTGAGGAGCAACTTTGGTGATGAAGAGTTCACAAGGAATAAGGATACGAAAAATAATTTATTTGAGGACGTAAATAATAAAAGAAAAACTACCGATAAAAATTCATCACAAAAAAGAAAAGGAAAATTTGAAAATAAGGAAAAGAAAATATCTAAGTTACAGCAGAAAAAGCAAAGACAAGAGCAGAAACTGAAAAATAAGGGAATTGACGGGAAAAGTCAAAGTGCTAAAAGTGCAGTAATAGCAACGGGTATGGCAAAGAGGTATTTGGAAAGTGGAAAAGAGGATAATGCCGGAGTAGGTACTGCTTATAAGGTTACAGATCAGGTCGAAAATATTTCAAGGAAAATATATTATCATGGAAAAAAGAAAAATTTAAAAAGGCAAAAAAAGATAACAAAATTAGGTAAAAGCATTGATAAACAAGAGAAGAAACTCTTTTTTCAAAAGAATATGGAAGAGATGAAAAAAAGCGTGGATTACCGAAATACCTCAAGGCTCAGACAATTCTTTAAGAGAAGGCAATATAAAAAGCAGATTCAAAAGAAGTATAAAGATAGTGTGAAAAACAGAATAAAAAAATCCTTTATAGAGGGCAGTAAAAGATTTGGCGAATTTGTAAAGGGCAGAGGGAAAAAGATAATATTTCTATCACTTTTAGCGGTAGGAATATTTTTTATGTTATTTCAGGCTGGGAGCATGATGATGAATATGGGAACGGGAATGGTAAGTAATACTGTTTCAACCACCTACTTATCATCAGAAGACACCTTAAAAGAAATCAATCAGGGGTTTTCATCTTTGGAACAGGCTTTGCAAGAAGAAATGGATAGTGTGGAGGAAAATCATCCGGGCTATGATGAATATATTATCAAAGGAAAAGAGAAAATTGGTCATAATGTTCATGAACTCTTGTCATATATCACAGCCAGTTATGGAATTGTAAAGAATATTTCTGAAGTAGAAAGTGAACTAAAACATCTGTTTCAAAAAATGTATACGCTGACTTATAAAGAAGATATTGAAATCAGATATAGAACCGTTACATCCAGCTATACGGATGCTGATGGCAATGAACATACTGAAAGTCATGAAGAGCCGTATGAGTATAGGAAACTCATTGTAACTTTAGAAAAAAGAGAGATGGACGGCATTATTAGAGAAGCATTTAAGCGTTATCCTAATAATTTGGCACACTATGAAACTTTATTTTTGGCACAAGGAAATATGGGAGAAGTATTTGGAAATACTGACCTTATAAATTCAAATGGTGGAATTGGTGGTGGTAAAGAGTATGAAGCATCAAGTGAAGTGCAAAAGAAAATAGTGAATGCCGCTTATATTACACCATCTCCAGGAGCAGGTTGGTGTGCCATGTGGGTATCACAGGTCTATCAAAATGCAGGACTTGGATTTATTGGAGGAAATGCTTGTGATATGTATCGAAATTATACTTTTACTTCTGATAGGTCAAAGTTAAAGGTTGGAATGCTTGTTGCAGTTGAAAGTAGCAGTAGTGGTAGCAGTTTAGGTGTTACCTATGGTCATGTAGGTATTTATATCGGAGATGGAAAGGTAATGGACAATATCGGACACATAAGAGTAACTACCTTAGATGATTGGATTTCAACATTTTGCAAACATCACCCTGTAGGTTTCGGATTTCCACCATCAGTACAAAAATAAGGAGGGAATATTTTGAATAAAAAATATAGAAAAAATATAGAAAAGCAAAAAGATATTCAGGAAAAAATAGAAGAACTCCAGTTAAAACAGGAGATGTTAAAAGAAGAACAGGAAGAGATGGAAAATATTGAGGTTTTAAAGGAATACCGAAGTATTGACATTTCTATTGACGATTTTTTAGAAATGATGAGACGTTATAAAAAAGAGGAAAAACAAGAAAAAATGAAGTTACAGGAAATGAGAAATACAGAAAATCATAATAATATGGAGGAAAATCATGAAAATCAAATGGAAGAATAAAAAAATGGCGATAACATTGTCCGGAGTAATCTTTTTGATACTTGCTTTACTTGGAACAATGCTTTTCAATCACCAGATTGTTTTTGCACAAGGTAGTTTAATCCCGACACTGATTAGTCCCACAGAAGTTTTAGCTCAAACTAAAGTGGAGGTTAAGATAAAATATATATTTAAGGATGAGAGTGTATATAAGGAAGAAATAATTGAAGCAGAAACCGGGCAAGTTCTTGACAGTGGAGATTTACCAATGTTAGAGGATAATATGAAATTTATTGACGAATTTTTGTTCTATAAAGTAAAGGGAGACGGTACAGATGAGATTATCCGTAAAGTAGAAAAAATTACAGTTAAGGATAAAGAAACTCAGACAGAAGAGGAAAAGCCAAAACAGGACGAAGGCACTCAGACGGAAGATAAAAAAACAGAAGATAAGGGAACACAGACAGAGCTTTCTAAAGATGATATTTCCAAAATGGAAAAAGAGGCAAAAGAGCTTCAGGATAAACTTGATAAGTTAAATGGTGAAATCAGGGATAAAGACAAACTAAGCGATAAACAGAAAGAAAAAATCAAAGACCTTGAAGCTGAGATTGAAAGTCTGAAAGAAAAAATGAAGAAAGATAAGGGAAATAAAGACTTATCAGAAGATATGAAAAAGGAAATAGATAAGCTGACGGAAAAGGTGAAAGAGCTTGAGAAAAAGGCAACTGAAACAAACAAAGCTCCTGTAACATCACAGTCAGTTACACCGATTAGTCCTATTTCAGGGATTAAGACAAGCTCAGGTATTTCTTCTCAAACACCACAGAGTTCCGGTAAAGGTTCATCTGATGCAGTAAGCTCCGGCAATATTACAAAAGATACAGGTAAAACTGAATCAAAGGAGAAAGAAAAGGAAGTTCGCTATCCCAATAAGCTGACACCGAAAGCTCCTGCTAATAACAGTAGTCAGGATTCATCAATGGACGGTGCAAGTAGCAATGTAAATACCAATAAGGGTGTGGCTTCAGCTCCGTCAAAGGCAAGAGGAACTGTTACCGAAAATAAAGATAATGCGAATAATGATTATCCAATTCATCATGGGGATAGCAGCGATAACAAAGAAGCAGATAAGTATTCAGCAGATGCAAGACAATTTATTACTTTCCAGACAAAATCCGGCAAGACATTTCATTTAATCATCAATCACGATGAGCAAAGTGAAAATGTAATGCTTTTGACTGAAGTATCTGAAGATGATCTTCTGAATATGGTAGAGAAGAAGGAAAACTCGAAAGAAGAAATCAAAAAAATGGAAGAAACGGTACCGGAAAGCGAAGTAAAAAAAGAAGAGCCGAAAAAGGAAGAAGGTAAAGGTAGCGGCTCATATATTTTTTTAGGAATCATCGTTCTTGCAGTAGTTGGAGCAGGATATTACTTTAAAATCTACAAGAAAAAGCAGGAAGATGATGATTATGATGAAGATGAAGAAGAATATGATGAATTTGAAGATGAGTATGAAAAAGAGGACGATACAGAAGATTTGGAAGAAACAGTAGAAGAACAGCATAACATAGATGATATGGCAATCGACTCTTATGATGAAGAAGATGAGGAATAAAGTTATAAAAAGAGAAATGGAAACCCTGATGTTGCGTTTACACTTAAAAAATGGTATAATGCAAGTGTAAACGCAACAAAGGGGGTGGATGGGATGAATTATGAAAATAAAATTGAAAAATATTTGAAGCAATCAGGTGGAATTATTACAACAGCATACTGTAAGGAAAATAATATACCGACGATATATCTCAGTCGACTATTGAAAGATGGGAGATTGTTAAAAGTAAGAAAAGGAATTTATATAACGAAAGATGGGGATTACGATGAGTATTATTTCTTTCAACATCAGTATAAAAAGGCGATATTTTCTTATGAAACAGCACTTTACCTGCTTGGACAAACAGATAAAATTCCTTGGAGTATCGATGTAACCGTTTATAACGGATATAAATTTAATGAAAAACCGAACGGTTTCAATGTTCATTATGTAAAAAAATCAATTTATGACTTAGGGGTAACCCAAAAACCTACAATGTTTGGAAATAAAGTTAAGGTATATTCATATGAGAGGACACTCTGTGATTTTATTGCTCATAAAGAAGAAATGGATATAGAGGTTTATGTAAAACTTATTCAATCATATTCCTCTTATAAAGAAAGAGATATCCATTCCCTCTATGACATTGCAATGAAAATGGGAATTGAAAATAAAGTAAGAGAGGTTATGGAGGTGGCTTATGAATAAAGCTAAATTAACGGCTCTTTGCCATAAAGTTAGTAAAGAAGTCGGTCTTTCGTTTAATGCTGTTATGTTATATTATTTTTTAGAAAGTATTTTAAAAAAATTAGCAGGAAGCAAATATAGTGAACGATTTATTTTTAAGGGCGGCTTTTTGTTATCAAGTGTAGTTGGAATTGATTCAAGAAGTACTGTAGATATAGACTTTCTTTTGAGAAATATGCAACTATCAGAAGAAAATATTGTTCAAATGCTGAAGGAATCTTTAAAATCGGAAGAGTCGGATGATATAATTTATGAAGTGCAAAGTATTTTGCCAATTAAAGAAGAAGATCAATATGGTGGATTTCGTGTAAATATCTTATGTAAAATGGAAAATATAAGACAGATTGTACCACTTGACATTGCAACAGGAGATGTTATTACACCTCATCCGATAGATTATAAGTATGTGAGTTCTTTTGGAGAAGAAGAAATAATAATCAAGGCTTATCCGATAGAAACTATGCTTGCAGAAAAAATACAAACTATTTATGCAAGAGGATTTTTAAATAGTAGAAGTAAGGATTATTACGATCTTTATATTATTTATAAATTAAAGGATAAAGATGTAAATGTAGAGATATTAAGAGAGGCTTGCAGAAAAACTTTTAGTTATAGAAAAACAGAATTTGACATAGGTAAAATCATAGACTTACTGGAAAAATTGAAAATAAATGAAGCCTTTTTGAAAAGATGGCAAGCCTATTCGAGAAAAAATCTGTATGCGAAAGATATAACTTTTGAAGAAGTATTGGACAACGGAATAAAAATGGTGGAAAAAATAAAGAATGAAAATTAGCATATAACGGTTTTACAATGAAAAGAAGGCGTCAAACATTTTTTTGTAAGTTAGTTCCCAAACAGGAAAATGGATTAAAAAATAGAAAATGAAATATATAAAACTTTAAAAGACAATTGGAGAAATGCAAACTCTGATTGTCTTTTTTCATGTAGAAAAAAGGAGGAATTTATGCAAACACTGGTGATAAGTGAAAAACCGAGTGTTGCAATAAGCATATCAAAGGTGCTTGGAGCAACAAAAAAGAAAGACGGATATTATGAGGGAAATGGATATAGGGTAAGTCGGTGTGTGGGACACCTAATTCAAATGGCAAATCCGGATTCCTATGATGAAAAGTATGCAAAATGGAATATAGAAGATTTGCCGATTGTTCCGAGTGAATACAAATATGAAATAATGAAATCTACAAAGAAACAGTTTGCTATCCTTAAAAAACTGATGAATGATAAGGAGGTGGAATTTGTAATCAATGCTTGCGATGCAGGACGTGAGGGTGAGAGTATTTTTAGACTGGTATATCTTCAGGCGAATTGTAAAAAGAAAATGAAACGCCTTTGGATTTCTTCAATGGAAGATGAAGCAATTCGAGATGGATTTGATAGCCTTAAAGATGGAAAAGAATATGATAATTTATTTGAATCTGCACAGGCAAGAGCGATTGCAGATTGGCTTGTAGGAATGAATTTAAGCAGGTTATATTCTTGCCTTTATAAGCAAAATTATTCTGTTGGCAGAGTGCAAACTCCTAC
This sequence comes from Streptococcus porcinus, assembly GCF_901542335.1. Classification (NCBI taxonomy): domain Bacteria; kingdom Bacillati; phylum Bacillota; class Bacilli; order Lactobacillales; family Streptococcaceae; genus Streptococcus; species Streptococcus porcinus. The sequence goes on from NZ_LR594036.1 coordinate 884,368, forward strand.
CCTTGCCATGATTGTAAAAAGAGATGATGAGATAGCAAACTTTAAAAAGGAAAGATATTATACCATAGAGATTTCTGTAAATGGGTTTGTTCTTTCCACAGATAGAATTGATGATGAAATAGCAGCAGAACAGCTCTTAAATTTAGTATGTGATAAGATTGAAATTACCGATGTAATTCGGAAAGAAAAGATTACAAAGCCGGATTTACCTTTTGACCTGACAACACTCCAAAGAGAGTGCAATAAATATTTCGGATATAGTGCCAAGCAAACCCTTGATTATGCTCAAAGTCTTTATGAGAAAAAGCTTATTACCTATCCAAGAACAGACAGCAGATACCTTACAACAGATATGATTACAACTATGATAAATAACATATTGGGACAAAATGACTTTGATACAGAGCGTATTAAGGTCGTTTTTAATTCAAGCAAGGTAACGGATCACCATGCGATTGTTCCGACAGTTAGTTCATTGAAAGAAGATGTATCAGATCTTCCTTTAAGTGAGGCTAAAGTTTACTTCCTTATAGCTGATAAATTTCACGCAAGTGTAGGCTATCCTTTAATCGAGAATACTACTAAAATTGTAGCAACTTTTGATGGCTTTGAATTTACAAGCTCAGGAAAAGTTATTGTAGATGAAGGCTTTACAAAGTATTTGAAAGAATATAAGTCCAAGAAGAAAGAAGAACCTGTTTTGCCGGATGTAAATGTAGGAGATGTTTTAAACATTGAAAATAAAGAGATTAAAGAGAAATTTACCCAACCTCCGAAACACTTTACTGAAGGTACGCTCTTAAAGTCTATGGAGATTGCAGGAAATGATGCCTTAGAAAAAGGTGTAGAAGTGGAAAGAAAAGGGCTTGGGACACCTGCAACAAGGGCGGGGATTATTGAAAATCTAATCTTTAAGGGATTTGTAGAAAGAGATAAGAAGAATTTGATTGCAACGCATAAAGGAATTAGCCTTGTAACGATTGTAGCCGATAACTTTAAGTCAGCAGAAACGACAGCAAAGTGGGAAATAGAGTTATCGGATATTGCTCAAGGGAAATCTTCAAAGGAAGAATTTTTAAAGAAAATAGAATCTGAGATAAGAAATGAACTAACTCATTATAAAAAGGAGTAGCTTATGTTTGATACTCTAATAAGACATGATAAAAATAGGGAGAAATTAGACTTTTATGCTACAGATAAAAGGGCAGTACATGAACTTTTAAAAAGAGAACAGTTTACATCACCTATTTATGAGCCAGCTTGCGGAATGGGACATATCGGAAAAATTTTGGAAGAATACGGATATACGGTAAAAGCGACAGATATTTGTTATAGGGGATATGGAGAAGAAAGAGAAGTTGATTTTTTTGCACTTAAAGAAAATAAACTGGATATAATAACCAATCCTCCATATTTTTGTGCAAATGAGTTTTTACGACACGCACTTGAGATTTCAAAAGAAAAGGTAAAGATAGCGATGCTATTTCGATTGGCATTTTTAGAAGGTCAATCAAGGTATGAGTTATTTAGAAAGTATCCTCCTAAGAGAGTATATGTGTTTTCTAAAAGACTAAATTGTGCAAAAAACGGTGAATTTGAAAGATATAGAAGCAGTGCAATTGCCTTTGCATGGTTTATATGGGAGGTGGGACATACCGGAAGTACGGAGTTAAGGTGGATTAGGTAAAGGGTGGAATAAAATGATTAAAAAAACGAAGGAGGACAGTATGGATAATAACGAAGTATTACAATCACAGGAAAACAAGACAAAAAATGTTATGCAGGAGATTAAAGAGGAATATACCAAAACAGCCGACTTTTTAGAAGAACATACAGGCATACAGCTTAATATAGCAGAGGAACTCAAAGATGAGATGAAAAATAAGGACTTTGATGCAAATATTGAAGAGTTAAAAGCACTCAAGGAAGAAATCACCGGATTAAAAGCCGAGATTAAACGATTAAATGAAATGGAAAATATAGGGTTAAGTTCACTGATTGTGCGAGATATTAAGACTGTAGGCAATACCCTTATTAATTTACAGGAAAAAGCCGTTGGAAGTATCAAACATTTGTATGACAATATGAAACATCAGCTTTCTTACAACCTTACTAAAGCACAGGAAAAATTCGTACAGATGAAAATAGGAATTGTAAAAGGATTGGTAAACTCCATGCAAGATTTTATTAAGGATCAACAAAAGAAACTGGATACTTGCCTTGAAAAGTTAGATAATCTATCCAAAGAAATCCAAAAAGATGAAGAAAAATTAGGGAAAGACAGTCTGAATAAAGCGGAAAAACCGATAGAAAAAAAGGAACAAAATGAAAGAAAAAAAGAAGGTCAAAAGGAAAAGACAGAGAAAAAACCGTCTGTACTTAAAAAATTAAAAGAAAATCAGCAAAGAATCAAGAATGAAGAAAAAGTAAGGGATGTAAAGATAGCTAAAAAAGATAAGGGAATGGAAATATAGTAGAGGTAATAGCTATGAATGACCTCATAAAAAATTATGAAAATATTCCTGATAATCTTAAAAAAGAGAAACGATGGTGTCTGTATAAAATCATTCAAAGAGACGGGAAGAACACGAAGCTTCCACTAATGCCAAACAGAAAACCTGCCAAATCCAATGATAAAACGACATGGAATTCTTATGAAGATTGCATAGCAGCACTTAATCGAAATATTGGTGATGGTCTTGGGTTTATGCTTGGAGACGGATATATCGGCATAGATATTGATAAGGTAAGTGATGATATTTTTGTATATAGTATGGATTATCATGCAAAGTCTATGACAGCCGATTTTTTAAGAGGAATTTCCACCTATGCTGAAATATCTCCATCAAAAACGGGACTCCATTTTATAGGAAAAGGTGAGGTGCCGGGAATAAGAAAAAGATACAAAAATCTTGAAATCTATGATAAGGATAGATTTTTTACAGTTACCGGTAATATCATAAAAGACAGAGACAGAAACAAAGTCATAAATATTGACAGTGAGTTAAAATACTTATATGAAAAATATATGCCAAAGATAAATGTAATTAATAGTGAAAATAAAATAAATCCAACTGTAACTTTCTACAAAGAGGATCAGGATATATTAGAAAAGCTATTTGACAGAGGATATTTTTCATATACCGGAGAAGATCTAAGAAGGATATATTATGGGAATTATGAAAGCTATTTTAACAGCCAATCGGAGGCTGATTTTTTTATGCTACAAAGACTGCTTTATTATACCGCTGATGTAGAACAAGCCATATCCTTCATGGAAAATAGCGGACTGAAAAGAGAAAAATGGTATAAAAGACGAGGCAATACCGACTATATCCACTATATTGCAGATAAGGCGATAGGCTCTATCAATCAATTTTATGATTGGGGAAAAGAGAAACCATTAAAGGGTAAAGCAGAAGAAAAAAGACATGAAAATAAAAGAAAAAAGGAGGGAGATACAGTGCCAAGATATGAATTTGATGAAGTCAAACAAATTCTTGATTTTGCAAAAGAAGAATTTAGGGAGAATATAGATAGGTATGAAACTTATCTTAAGGTAGTGGGAAACAACTATAAATATCCGTATTTTAATCAACTTAGCATATATACAGTAAATGAAAAGGCAACAGCCTGTGCGGAATATGACTATTGGAAGAGTATCGGAAGAAATGTAAGTAGGGGAGAAAAGGGGATTCCCGTTTTAGATATCGAAAGGGAAAGGATAAAATATATTTTTGATGTAAGTCAAACGGTGAGTTTAAATCATAATATTTCTGAAGTAAAGTTATGGGAATATAGCAATAATAAGCATGTAGCTGCCTTAGATACTCTTATCGATGTTTTCAAAGAAAAAAACAGTAACCTTATATTTTCTACTGAAGATAAGATAAATACACTCGTTTCACTGTATACAAAGCAATTACTAAATAAGGTACTTAATTCTTTAAGTGATGAAACTTTAAAGGAAAATAAGAAAGTACAAATTCTTCATTTTTTGGAAGAATCTGCAAAAGTATCGGTATATGAGAGAATGGGAGTTACATTTTCCGGTGATATAGAAAAATTAGAGATGCTTTCAAAGGTTTCAAGTATGCAGGATATTGACAGATTACTTTTCTTTACTTCAAACAATGTAAAAAGAATACTTATGGATATAGGTAGAGAAATTTCAAAAGTGGAAGAAAGAGAAAAAATTTCAGAAATTCAAAAAAGGGAGCAGACAAATAGTATTGCGGAGCGTTATACTAATGTTACAGATGAAATTAACGGAAATATCGAAATTATAGAAAATGAAAAAGAAAGAAATGAAGGAGGTTTGGAAGATGAAAGAAACCGTAGTATTGGCGAAGAAGGAGTACATCCTAGAAAACGAGATTTATACACCAATCGTAAAAGAGAGTCCATTCGAGAGACAGGGAGGGACTTACAGATTGGAGAAAATGGAGGATGGAGCGGAAGTATTAGTTCCGAATATGAAAATGCCGGAGAAAATAAACGCAAGCAAACTGAACCGATTTGGCAAGGAGAGACTGAAATATCTCAAAGAGGAGAAACAAGAGGAATATCAGATTATGCTGATGGAAGAAACTTTAATGGATCATTTGATAGATATTCAGGAACAAGTGGAGGATTTCCTGAATATAGAAGAGCTGAGGATGAAAGAAGCTTGGAAAATGACCACAGAAATGCAGGATCAGGACTTTCTGAAATACGTAGGACTGAAGAAGAACTTGGATATGACACTAACAAAAATGGCGATGGAACAGATCGTTTGGGTATAGATGAGTATCGTAAAGAAAATATACAGGAGATAGAACAAAATCATATAGAAAATGAGGATAAAGAAGTTGAGAGGACTTCTTTTTCTTTTGCTCAAAATGTGGGAGTTCAAGGAAGATTTGAATTACCAATGCAGCAAAAAGAGATTGATACTGTTTTAATTCATGGAGGAAATGAGGACAATTTACACTTAAAGGTTTTAGCCGAATACTCTAAAGAAAAAAGCATGGAAGAATTAGCTGATTTTCTTCAAAAAACTTTTCAAGGAGGAAATGGATATGAGATAAATGGAAATAATGTTTGTGCTTGGTATGAAATGGACGGGATACATTTATCCAATGATGTTTCTTCAAGAGAAAATCCTATGCAGATTTTATCGTGGAAAGATGCAGCAATACGCATAGGAGAATTGATTGATCATGGAGAATATAGTACAAATGTTGAGGTAGTAGAAGCCTTTTCTTTTGAAAGAGCAGAACTTTCTGAAAAGCTGTGGTTTTTAAAAGGAGATCTAAGTGAGGAGGTAAAAAATCAGTTTTTGCCAATTCTAAATGAAAAACAAAGAAATGGATATCCTGAAAAAACAGAGTATCTTACAAAAAAATTGGAAGATAAAGAGTTTAGAGTGAACTTAAAAGAGGAGTATATAGAGTTTTTTAAGGCGTATAAGGAGAACTCAAATGTTTTAAGATTTCATAATCATGATTTAGATGATATATCAAAACGATTAGATGATTTGGAACTGCCAAGAAAAGAATTTACCTCAACACTTATAGAATTACCAGCAATACAGGGATTTATCACAGAAGATGAAATTGATAGATATTTAAGCAGCGGTAGCAATGTATCTGGCGGAAAAGAAAGAATATATAACTTTTTTAGGGAAGCCCATACTACCGAAGAACGAGCAAATTTTTTAAAAGACGAGTACGGAACAGGAGGACAGACTCATGCTTTATCAAGGGCAAGAGGAAGTAGTGAGTGGCACGATGCTAAGGGGATAAAACTTGAAAAAGAAAATTGTAAGGATATTATTTTGAAATGGAATCAGGTTGCAAAAAAAATAGATAACCTTATTGAAAATGGAAAATATATTCAAGAAGATGTATATACAGAGCAAGAAAGCATAAAAACTGAGGAAGAATATTTTGATGAAGATACCTATACGGAACAAAACTCTAAAGAAAATGAACAAGATTGGCAAAGAGAACAGGAAATTTTGCTGATTCAAGATGAAAGAGAAGTATCTTATGAAGAGGCGGAGGAAATATATGAAAGGCAAGCAGAAATAGAACATAATGCCTTTGCAACCGGTGTAGAGAATAACATATCGTCAACTCAAAGTAACAAGGATTATTGGATTGTAGAATTTAATGAAGGCTCAAATCTGATAGAAAAAAATTATGCCGGAGAAGTTGTTACGAAAGAATTGCTTGATGAAATCAAGGTGCTTGACGAAAAAATTAGAGTTCATAATAAGACTGTCGGTGAAGATGAATACGGAGAAATGACAGATGAATGGGCAGGTTATTCTAAATTCTATTTTGATCATATTGTAGATGGTAAAGTAGAAGAACACTTCAGAATGGATATCGGGGATGGAAATGAGGTAAATCAAAGAGATTTTCAATATCTTTATGAGCAGATTGAACCGGAAAAAGAAAATAAAGAATACGGTATAGATAGTATAGATAGTGTCATAAAAGATATTTTAGAAAAAGAATCTATGACAGTGGTATCGAGCAAAGATGATTATATAAAGTTATTTCCATATTTTAGAAACTTTGTATATACCGATGGTCTAAGGCTTGATGAATATAATCCGTTTAAAGATGATGAAAATATTTCGGACTTAATTCGACTGACTTTTTTCCAAAATAATGATGGAGAATATAGGGTAGTCTATAACAATGCGGACAGTTTACTGTATTCAAGCAATGTTGACTATTTTTTGGAGAAAATAGAGGCTGAAAAGGTAAGGTTAGAAGATAATATAGCTGAGATACCGAATGAAGATAAAATTGCCGTTAAGGTTGGGAATTACTATGCTGTTGTAGAAAAAGAAAGAGTAAAGGATATATCCTTAGAAGAAACAGGAGTTCGTGTTTATCCGAAAGAAAATAACTTTGAGGGAAAAATTTACCCATTGTATCGTGGCAGCACCTTTGAAGAAAGTGCAAAAATAGATAAACTTTTCGATGAGATTGCAATAGGCATGAAAGAGGTCAATTTGACCGATTTAAATGATGTTTTTTATCTTGAAAATCAAGGACTTTATGAAATTTCATCGGATAGGGTAACGGAAGAAAAAGCCGGATACGATTTTGAAGTGGCAAGTTTTAATGAACAGTTTCCTGATTATTATAATGACATTTATGTATATAACAGAAATTTAAAAATAGATGGTGCTAATCAAAACATTGCATATATCAATAGAGAAAATGAAATACATTTTAATGTAAATCTACCGGAAGAAGAAAAAGCAAAGGTGCTTGAAATTAGAGATAAGAAAGAAGTCTTATCAACTCTTATTTTTAAAGATGTAAAGGAGGTCGGCGAATATCAGTTTCATCCACAAAGCGAAGAATTTATCTTAAATGAATTGAGTATATCTGAAGAAAAATTAAAAGCACCGGAGCACATAATAGATAAGATTGGTGGAAAAGAAGGCTATGAGGCGGAGCTTGTTTTGGATATGAAAAACAAGGAGTTAAGGCAGCATTTAAGATATAACGGATATTTGTTAAATACCAATGTGGCAGTTTCCTATGATAGTTATAAAGAAATGCTTAAAAATCTTCCTTATCTGCTTGATGATAATCATAGAAATATACTTTTGACAGGATATATCAATGAGCAAATAGAAAAAACTAAAGCAAAGGAAGAAATGAAACAGCCTGTATATCAAGAGGGAATGAATGTAAGGTATCAAGGCAAAGAATATATAATTTCAGGAATTCAGGACTATAAAACATATAAAACAATAAAGCTAGATGATCCGGAGGGTTATTTAAACGGCTTTATAACGGGCAGTGAAATTATTCCTTTTAGAAATGAAAGAGAACTTGATTTGGAAATCATATCTACAACAGAGAAGTTACAAGAACAAAGTATAAATGGTGAAGATCTTATTCTGTTAGATATTGAAGATTATAACAAAAAAGGACTTTCCGTTATCTTTCAAAATAAAGAGTATGAAATTACAGGAAATAATTTTAATCCTGTAGGAATGAGCAGGTTACAACTTGTCTCGAATACAGAAAAACTGATGACGGAAATTTCATATACACCTCAAAGACCGATCGCAAATCTTTATGCAAAAAAAGATACCCTTGAACGCTTTAATTTAAATGAGAAAAATAGTGAAAAAAGCATTGAAACAAAGCAAATGTCTTTAACAGATATATTTGAGAAACAGGATACAATAAAGGGAAAAGAAGAAATTTCAAGCGAAAAAGAACGTGTATCTGTCAATATAGGGGCAAAAGTAATCTATCAAGGCGAAGAATATACAGTAAGTGCCTTTGAGTATAATGATATTTTAGAGAAAAATGATATATGGCTAAATCCTGTATCAAAAAATAATTATCAAATTCCGATTATAAGTTTTTCAGACAGAGAAGAGCTAAATGAGAAGCTCATTGTTATAGATACCAACCTTAACTTAGGAGAAGATAAATCGGAACTGTTACATCATAGTTTAGATGTAATAAATGATAAAGGTTCTGTGATTGCCAATCAGTTTATTGTAAAAGTCGATAATCAAAATAGGGAACTTACAGTATATAGTGAACAAAATCCTAATAGCCATAGAGAGTTTGAACTTTCTTTTGATTATCTAAACGGACTTGGGAAAATTGACGGAGATGGAAATAATCTAAAACTTACAAAGCATAAAAAAGAAACCATTGATAAAAAATTGGAAAGTTATCATTTTTGGAAAGAAGATATGAAAAAAAGAGGAATTCCGGGAATAGAAGGTTCTTCCATTACTTCACCTATTACCGACGAAATGTTTTGGCAGATGCAAGAGTATAAAGAAAAATTAAAAGAGAAGGAAAGATACGCCCCTGATAATGAATATATGGGAGGGATTCCACCTGTCAATTACAAAATAAATAGAGAAGATGAAATCTTACCACCTTCGGAAAGACTGAAGAATAATATGGAAGCAATCAAGGTTTTAAAAGAGATTGAGGAAAGACATAGTCATGCAACAAAGGAAGAACAGGATATTTTAAGCAGATATGTCGGCTGGGGTGGACTTTCTGATGTCTTTGATGAGAGTAAAGAAGGACAGTGGCTTGATGCAAGAAAGTTTCTAAAAGAAAACCTATCACCGTCTGAATACGATTCGGCAAGAGAAAGTACCCTTACTGCCTTTTATACACCAAAGATTGTAATCGACAGTATATATCAAGCCCTATCAAATATGGGTTTTGAAAGTGGGAATATCTTGGAGCCAAGCTGTGCAACAGGCAGATTTATAGGAAATTTACCTGACAGTATGCAAAGCAGTAAATTTTATGGTGTAGAACTTGACAGTATAAGTGGTAGGATAGCAAGTAGGTTATATCCTAATGCTAAAATACAGATCAAAGGTTTTGAAAAAACGACTTTTTCAAATAATCTGTTTGATGTAGCGGTGGGAAATGTACCATTTGGAGAATATAAAATAGCTGATCGTGAGTACGAAAAGAACAATTTTCTTATTCACGATTTTTTCTTTGCCAAAACCTTGGATAAAGTGCGTTCCGGTGGACTCATAGCCTTTATAAGTTCAAGTGGAACTATGGATAAAAAGAGTGAAGATATCAGAAGATATATTTCAGAAAGAGCAGAGTTTTTAGGAGCAATTAGACTACCTAATAATACTTTTAAAGGCGAGGCGGGTACGGAAGTAACAAGTGATATTATTTTTCTTAAAAAGAGAGATCGACTGGTAAAACTTGATGAAGAATGGGTAAAACTTGGCACTGACGAAAGAGGACTGACATATAACAAATACTTTGTAGATAACCCTGATATGGTACTTGGAAATATGGAAGAAATATCAAGCAGATTTGGAACAAGTCTTGCCTGTGTTGCAGATGAAAATAGTACTCTGAAAGAACAGCTGGATACCGCCATTAAAAACATTAAAGGAAGTTATGAGAAGATAGAATTAAATAATGAATTTGAAGTGGAAACCATTCCGGCTGATGACAGTGTGAAAAATTATTCTTATGCAGTAATTGATGACAAGGTATATTTTAGAGAAAATTCCGTTATGCAAAAATTGGATTTAAATAAAAATGATGAGGAAAAAGTAAGGGCATATCTTGGAATAGAAAAAGCATTAAGACAGGTAATTGCTTATCAAAAAGAAGATTATTCCGATACGGAAATTAAGGAGAAGCAAGGGGAGTTAAATCGTATTTATGATGAGTTTTCCAAGAAATACGGAATTTTAAACAGTAAGGCGAATAAAAAACTGTTTCGTGAAGACGCTAATTATTCTTTACTGTCCACTTTGGAAAAGCTGGATAAAGAAGGAAACTTTATAGAAAAATCCGATATCTTTACAAAAAGAACAATAAAAAAAGCAGTAGCCATAGAGCATACCGACAATCTGACAGAAGCACTTATCCTATCTGTTTCTCAAAAAGGGAAAGTCAATTTCGAGTATATGGAAAAGCTCACTGAAAAAACAAGAGGAGAAATCATTGAAGGATTAAAGGGAGAAATATTCTTAAATTTAGATGGATTTGATCCAAGTGATACGACTCCTTTTTCTTCAGCCATAGACTTGGGAGATTTTTCAAGATCTTACGTAACTGCTGATGAATATTTATCTGGGAATATCAGAGATAAAATAGAAGTAATAGATTCGTATATAAAGAATGTAGAACATGAATTTGAACAAAATGAACAGCTTGAAAATATTGATGCAGATGTACTGAAACAGGGTAGTGAGACTTTAAAAAAAGAACTGTCCAGTTTAAATTACCAAAGACAAAAGCTGCTAGAAGTAATGCCAAAGGAGCTTGAGGCAAGTGAAATAACCGTTAGAATGGGAGCAACTTGGATACCTGAGAAAGATTATAAGAGCTTTATGTTCCATCTTCTAAAAACATCGGCATCTAATAGATGGAATATTGATATTAAATATACCAATTTTACAGGGGAGTACAGAGTTGAAGGTAAAAGTATAGATAAAGGAAACGACCTTGCCAATTTCACATACGGAACAAGCAGAGTAAGTGCATATAAACTGATTGAAGATACATTAAACCTTAGAGATACCAATGTATATGATCAAGTCATTGATGAAAACGGAAAGAAAAGTTCTGTACTAAATCAAAAAGAAACGATGCTTGCAAGAAGTAAACAGGAAATTATCAAAGAAGAGTTTAAAAATTGGATTTTCGATGATATAGACAGAAGAACAAGGCTTGTAAAAGAATACAATGAGAAATTCAATTCGATAAGGCTTAGAGAATATGATGGAAGTAATTTAACTTTTGACGGAATGAATCCTGAAATAGAGCTTAGACCTCATCAAAGAGATGCGATTGCTAGAGGACTTTTCGGTGGAAACACCCTACTTGCACATGAAGTTGGAGCTGGAAAGACTTTTGAGATGATAGGAATTGCTATGGAGTCTAAAAGGCTTGGAATGAGTAACAAGTCAATGTTTGTAGTTCCAAACCATATTGTAGAACAGTTTGGTAGAGAGTTTAATGAACTGTATCCGGCAGCAAATATTCTTTGTGCAACAGAAAAAGACTTTACACCAGATAAAAGAAAAAGATTTTGCTCAAGGATTGCAACCGGTGATTATGATGCGGTAATTATAGGGCATTCGCAGTTTGAAAAGATTCCAATTTCAAAGCAGCGACAGGAGTATGAACTTCAAAGTCAGATTGATGAAATTATAGATTTTATCGAAGAATATAAAAGGAATAGAGATCGGAAATTCACCGTTAAGCAGCTTGAAAAAACGAAAAAAGGACTGGAGGCAAAACTAAAGAAATTAAATGATGATTATAGAAAAGATGATGTCGTAACCTTTGAAGAATTGGGGATAGACAAGCTATTTGTAGACGAAGTTCATGCTTTTAAAAATTTGTACGTTTTTACAAAAATGCGTAATGTAGCAGGAATTACAACCACAGATTCTCAAAAATCAAGTGATATGCTGATGAAGTGCAGATATATGGATGAAATTACCGGTAATAAGGGTATTGTATTTGCGACAGGAACCCCTGTGAGCAATTCTATGGCAGAGCTTTATACCATGCAGCGTTATCTCCAATATGACGAACTTAAAAAAATGCACTTGCAACACTTTGATTCTTGGGCATCTACTTTTGGAGAAACTGTTACAGCAATTGAACTTAATCCTGAAGGGAACGGATATCGAAGCAAGACAAGATTTGCAAAATTTTATAACCTTCCGGAACTGATGAATATGGTCAAGCAGTTTATGGATATAAAGACTGCTGATGTATTAAATCTTCCCGTTCCAAATGCTCATTATGAAACGATAAAAACCAAACCGACAGAAGAACAAAAACAAATCCTTGAAACTTTTTCTGAGAGAACTGATAAGGTTAGAGGAAAACAGGTGGATTCCTCTGTCGATAATATGCTTCTGATTACCAATGACGGAAAGAAAATGGCACTTGACCAAAGGTTAATTAATCCATTACTTCCTGATGATCCGAACAGTAAAGTAAATACCTGTGTAAATAATATATTCAGTATTTGGGATAAATATAGGGATGAGAAGTCCACACAATTAGTTTTTTGTGATATGTCAACACCATCAAGTGAATTTAATATTTATGATGATATAAAGGAGAAGCTGACAAAAATGGGGATTCCTAAAAATGAAACAGAGTTTATTCATAACGCAAAGAACAACAAAGAAAAAGATAAGATTTTCGATAAGGTACGAAAGGGTGAAATTCGTGTGCTTCTCGGTTCAACGCAGAAAATGGGAGCAGGGACAAATGCTCAAAATAAATTGATTGCTACCCATGATCTCGATGTACCCTGGAGGCCTGCGGATTTGGAGCAGAGAAAAGGAAGAATTGTAAGGCAAGGTAATGAAAATGATGATGTTCATATCTTTCGTTATATTACGGAAAATACCTTTGATGCGTATCTTTTCCAAACACTTGAAACCAAGCAAACTTATATATCTCAAATAATGAATTCAAAGACACCTGTAAGAGTAGCGGAGGATATTGATGAAGCTACATTAAATTATGCGGAGATTAAAGCACTTGCAACAGGAAATCCGCTTATTCGTGAAAAAATGGACCTTGATGTTGAGGTAAGTAAACTTAAAATGCTGGAGTCCAATTTTAAATCCAACCTATATAAAATGGAAGATAAGGTTGTAAAAGTATATCCAAAAGAAATTAAAAGTCTAAAAGAAAAAATAGAAAATTTGAAAAAGGATATAGAAAAAGTGGAACCGTATAGGGAGGAAAAACTAGAAAAATATGATCAGACTACTTTAGAAAATATGGGTGAAAATGAAAAACAAGTGGGGATAAAAGCAGATAAAGAAGCAATATCAAAATTCACATCTTTAACTTTAAATGGGAAAAAATATACCGATAAAAAGCAAGCCGGAGAGTTCTTAATAAACAAGATAAAAGGAATAAAAAAATTAGATGATTTTCGTTCTGAGGAAGTAAAAATCGGAGAATATAGAAATTTCGATTTGTTCGCATATTATGACAGGTTTTCCAATCAGTATAAATTCAATCTGAAGGGAGAAGAAAATCATTATGGGGAGTTTGGAACGGATGAAATCGGAAATATCACCCGAATGGATAATGTACTTGATAGGATGCCTGAGAGATTGGAGCAGACACTTGGAAAACTTAAAGATACCGAGAATCAACTTGAAACGGCGAAGCTTGAAATAAAAAAGAAATTTCCACAGGCAGAGCTTTTAAAAGAAAAGACGTTAAGACTTGCTGAGGTAAATAATTTGCTTGATATGGGACAAAAAGGAGATTTAAAAGAGGAGAAAAATCCACTTTTGGAAGAAGTGAAGGAAGAACTGATTCATTTTCTAAATAAAGAATATGATGAAGCACACAGTATAGAAGATTTCGATACAATGTTTCCTGACTTGACAGATATAGGTTTGGCATATACGACTACACCGGATGAAAAGCATGAGATACAGACAAGTCTTGATTTAATCAATTACAAGATGAACACTTATGTAGACAATACTTTAATTGACAGTTTTCAGTATACTTACGATCCACTTAATGCAAGTGATACGAAGGAACTTATACAAATCAAAACGAACATAGGTTTTTGGGATTTTAATGAGCTGGTATATGTGGATGAAGAAAAGTTAAAAGCATCACTTGGACTTGAAATTGATGACGATGGTAATTTCTATGATCCGCTTTCAAAGGATATGGATTTAGATGGAGTAATGGACAGGTATGATGCAGACTTTAGAGATAGTAAAGTACAAAGTTTTGGAGATTTGGATAAAAAAGAAAAAGCATCCGTAATGGATAGGCTTGGATACTTCAAAGAAAAGATAAAGAAAGGAGGCCTACAAAATGAAAATATTGATAGAAAGATAGAGTGTAAGGAGGAGGTTAGATAGTTGGAATATCACAAAAATATTAGAGCAACGGATAGAGAAATGCAGAAACTTTTTGAAAATGAGGAGTATAACTATTCCGTAAGATATTTTGAAAAAATAGAAGAAAACTTATTTAAAACGATAATTCGCACACCGGAGAATATAGAGTTTCCAAAATCCAAAACCTTGTCTATAAACACGATAAAAAAACTCTTAGAAACAGATGTAAATATTAACTCTATGTATATCAGAGATGAATTCACTAAAATGAAAAATAAGGTATACGAATTTAATCAAAAGAAATATCCGGGTTATGAGGATATGGATATAAAACTAACAATATCTACTATTAAGGGTATCGAGGATTTCGATACCCTTAATGATTTTTATGATAGTTTGAAAAGGAAGGGATATTTAGAAGCGATAAAAGAAAGTATTAAAAATATTATTGATAAAGAATTAGAAGAAAACATACAAGTAAAAGTACAGACCAGCTATCAAATGTCAATACAAAATAAAAAATAAATTTTACACTGACATTATTGCATAGCAAATAAGCCTAATGAATAGGCTTAAAAAATTAATAATACTGACAACTAAATATTTGGAGTATACGGTTTTTGATCTCTTAGGACAGCGAATATAATATTGGTCAATTTCCTTGCAACAGCCCCTATAGCTGTGCCATGAGCTTTGCCTCGTGCTCTCAACCCTTGATAGTATATGGATAAGGCAGGGTCCTTAAAGGCTGCTACAGTGGCGGCAAGCCAAATAGAACGCCTTAAGTAAGGCGAACCTCGCTTGGAAAGTTTTGTATTTGTGGCTGAAAAATCGCCAGATTGTTTTATGCGTGTGTCTAAACCGGCATAGGCAACAAGTTGGTTTGCTCTTTCAAATCTAGAAATATTGCCTATCTCGGATACTATGGACGCACCTAAAACACTACCAATACCCGTTATTGTAGTAATGACTGGACATATATCCTCAAGCAAGCAACTAATCTCAATTTCAATTTCTTTAAGTTGTTCTTCTAGGAATGAAATTTGGCTAATTATTTGCTTGATTTGGAAAGAAAAAGACCTTTTTGCGAACTTAATTCCAAAAGATTCTCTGGCACAGGATTGGATTTCTTCGGCTTTATTTATGCCAAGACGACCCTTGCTACACTCATAAAGTAAGTTGCCAAGCTCCTCAGCAGGAATCGACAGCATGTCTTCTGGTAAAGGATACTTTGACAACAGCTCCTTTGAGGCAACACCATATATATTTGAAAAAAGACTTGAGTACTCAGGGAAAACTTGGTCAAGTATAGCTACAAGCTTTCTTTTCCAATCTGAGCATTCATCAACTAAGGCAAACCTATATCTAGTTAAATTTCTAAGGGCAAATGTATTCTCATCGGAAAAATTAGATATAGAGAACTCTCCAAAACGCATTATTTGAGCAATTATAAATGAATCAACTGAATCATTCTTAGTTTGTCTAACGTACATTTTCCTAAAAGCATCAGACTGAATTGGATTTATAACATAACACGTAAATCCTAGATCAATGATGTATGAGAACAAACTTATCCAATAGTGACCAGTTGCTTCCATTCCAATAATGCAATTATTAGTTGTTACACCAAATTCAGCAATAAAATTATTGAACTTTTCCATCCCTTTTGCAGAGTTAGGAAAGGAAATACTTTTGGATAAGCTCTTTCCAGAAGAATCAATTATTGAAGCTTCGTGGTTTTTCTTAGAAATATCAATACCTATGTAAAACATAAAATCACCTAGCTTTCATATATTTTAGATAGAGAAAGAACCCTCTAAAACTTTACGACAATGCAACCTCGTTAGAGATACAGCAACTTGGTGCTATCCAGCTAATACGCATAAAGACGTAAAGAAGAGGCGTAAGCCTATTTTAGGAAGATATAACTTCAAGGAGGTAGCTACGACCTCTATCTATACTAATATTATCCCACAAAGAATAGGGGATAGAAAAGAAAAAAAGTAGTTTTAACTACAAGTATATTATACGAGGAGGTAAAAAATATGAAATTAGAAAAAGGCGATATTGTAAAAACAGCATTAAGTGAAAACACAACAGTTTTGGATGTGAAAGATAATCAGGCGGTACTGTTTTCAGGTACTCAGTTTGTACTTGCAACAGGGATTAAAGAAAACAAGGAAAGCGGAAAATTTGAATGGGATAATGGGCGATATGCAAATGATTTGAAAAGCATTTCCGATATACAAAACAATAATTTTGAAACGATGAAAGAGACCTTATCTTTTTTAGCAGAGTATAATCATAGCGATTTTGTCAAAGGAATTCGGTCTCTTGAAACAGGAATAGAAAATGAGGATACTCTTGATGCTGCTTATGATAATTATATGAATGATAAAATTATGGGTTTGGTTGATGAAAAATTTTATCATTATATAGATGAAAATGAGATTGAAGCACCTGATTTAGAAAGCGAAATACAGGATAAGAATAGTGTTTTATCCGATGAGGAAAATGTAAAGGAGGACAATAATACTACGAGTGAGAAGTCAAATGAAAATAAGGAAAAAGCAAATACTGTAAATATCAATGGCAATATTGCTTCAGATATAGACATTAAAAATTTGACATCGAAAGATGGTAGAGATTTTACTGTTGCAAGTTTTGCAGTTGCTGAAAATGACAAGGAGGGAAATGTAAAATATACCAACTGTTTAGCCTATAACGATAAGGTAAGTAGTGTAGAAAATTTGAAAAAAGGAGATTTTGTTCATGTATTCGGAAAAGAAAAAATCAGTCAGGGAAAGGACGGAAAGGAATATACATCTCTTAAAGTTTATTCTGCAAAGCTGTTAAAAGCCAAAGAACAGAGCAAAACAAATCAAAATGCAAAGGATGTAAAGAAACCGTCAGCACTTGGCAAGTTAAAAGAGTATAAGGAAAAGGCAGGCGAAAAATCAAAGGAACAGGTCAGTGTCAAAAAAGATAAAAATATAGAGAGATAAAATTATAAAAATAGTGGGTAAATAGCTGATAGGGCTGTTTATCCACTATTTTTCTTTGTTTTTTTATTAGAAATGGAAAAATAAAGGTTTGATAAACTATAACAGGAGCGTTATATTATAAGAAAAAGAAGATTATTTTGATAGAGAGGTGAATGATATGATTGGATTGGTTATTCTTTTTATAGCCTTAATTATACTATATTTGGGAGTCATTCTATTTGCAGGAGCAACATTTGTAAAAATTAGCCTGTTTGCGCTGGATAAACTTGTGGTATTTATAGCAAGCTGGTACTATACCCACCACTACTTTTCAGTGAAATTCTCATCCGGATATGCTATATATTTTTGGGATATTCTGGCAGCAATATTGGTAGTAATAATATATTCTATTCTATTTCAGTTCATACACAAAAAATTTAGAGTGTTAGGGAAAATCTTAAATTTAGCTATTTCATTTTTTAGCTCTATGATTGTATATTGCCTCCTGGTGAATGGATTTATTACAACTGAAAAATCCTATTTTCTGCCACTTTTAAACAACAGCTTTATGAATCAAGTGGTCAATTATATTATAATCGCTATTATTTCTTTGGTTGTGTGGAAAAGAAGAGAGGACTATCTTGTAGAAACACACGACAAATAAGAAAATATTATTGTGAAATATTGTAGAAAATATACTTTTATCAATTTGAGAGCAAGTAAGGAGATTATTCTTACCTGAAATATGGGTAGGGATAATCTCCTTCTTTTTTTTATTTTTCAAGGCTGTTATCAAGGTATAAATCTGTATTTTTCTTTGCTTGTTGCAGCTTGCGAAGCATAGAGTTTTGAGAGGAATATTCTCCCATAAGTGTAGTTTTTTCTTGTTCTAAAAGCATATATTTATCAGATAAATTTTTAATGCTCAATGTTTGAAGCTTTGAATTTTTAAGACTTTTCATAGCTGTTTCATAGGCGATGATCTGTGATTTATATTCTTCATAAAAGGCTTTGTTTTCCTTATCTTTTATATATATATATCATAGGTTAGTTGATTTTCAGAAATCGTATTTTTATTTTCTATTACAGAATAAATGGACTTCATTTCTTTTTCTATTTGCTTTATATGATCCAATAATTGTTGTCTATCTGATGCCACTTTCTTTAATTTTAAATCTAATTCCTCGTAGGAGTTAATACCTGATTTTCTCATTTCATTTAAGGCAGATGCCATAGTTTTCATATTATGTTTACCTGCCCATACTTCATATCCCTTAGATGATTTTACCTTTTCATTGTTTTTCATATCTACAATAGTATCCGGTTTCTTGTAGGAGCGTTTTTCATAATGATATTCCTGATTAACATAAATATTTTGCTTATTTAAATCTTCGATTCGTTCCTTGATTCTCTCTTTTGTATAATCTTCCCCTAAAGTAGATGCTTTCGCTCTGGTAAATCTTCCCTTATCTCTTTTATCTTTATGTCGGAAGGAAAGGTATTTTCCTATTTTGATTTCATAACCGAAATCCTCCATTGTCTTTAGAAATTCCTCGTAAGTTTTGGATTTTAAAACAGCTTTATCAATAGTAAGTTGTAGTTTATTCTTCCAAGAGTTTCCTTTCTTAAATTCGGTATATTCCATATAGGTTTTACCATTTGTAGAGTATCTGTTTTTAAATTTTTTGTAGTTTTCATCAATAACTGACAAGCCATTTTCTCTACATAAATCATCACTGACCGTTCGGATTTGATGATAACTTCTCTTATTACTTTGATATGCCTTTCCTGTTTCAAAGCTGACATTGTTAAACAGAATATGATTGTGTAGATGCCCCTTGTCGATATGTGTTGTAAGGACATATTCATACTTTCCCCTCAAGACTCTCTCACATAGATCCAGTCCGATTTGGTGTGCCTGCTCAGGTGTAGTTTCTCCTGGAGCGAAGGCTTGAATTAGATGCCTTGCCAAGATTTTTGCTTTGGAATTACATTCTTTTTTTGTATGTTCAAATTCAAGATGGGCTGTTTTGGGATTACAGCCAAAAGAGGAGATAAGGATTTTTTCATCGGTTTTATCTTCATTCATAATATAGTTTAATGCTAGATAAAGTGTTTTTTCTATCGGATGAATTTTTGTAACTGCCATTAGATTTCCTCCGTACCACTTGTTCCAAAATTCCCTAATTCATATAGCTTTTTACGAAGAAAGTAGATGTCTTTTCCTTGTTTTTCCAAGAGCTTTTTCAAATCATTGATGTCATCTTTGTAAATTACAGCAGTTGAATTTACCCTTTTTGCAATCTGATTGATGCTACCTGTAATCCTTCCGATATTTGTAGACATCTCCTTAAACACTTTCATATCCAGTACAAAAATATCTTTTTCAAGGATGCACTTCATAATAAACTGTCTTAAACTTTTACAACCGGACAGTTCATATTTTTTATTCAAAATTTCAAGTTCATCATCAGAAAGCATAAGGTATATTCCATTATTTCTTGTTCTGTTTGCCATAGTATAACCTCCAATTCATAGATGTATTAAAAGTTTACAAAAGAAAAAACCTGTAAAATCAAGTACAAACTTGGTATACAGGTTTCATTTTTATATTTCTTTGTCAAGAAATCTCCTGTTAAGAGATAAAATTCTTATTTAAATTTCAAGAGTATTATATCATTTGTTGGAGAAAAATTCAATGAAAGAGAGGTAATATACGGATAAATTTATTGAAAAACTTCAGATAATAATTACAAATAAGATTGATTTCACAGGGGTTTGGGGATTTCCCCAACAAGCTAAAATTGACGAGAATAATCCTATGCAAAAGCAAGGGCTATGTCAATTTTTTCGTAAGTGCATATGCACTTACTGTGCTTGCTCAAAAAGAAAAAAACATATATAATGAATTAGCGAATATATGGTATGAAGTATTCGGAATTTTTATGTTTATGATTGGTTATGATAAAATTTGGTATAAAAAAAGTAGTGTAACAATAATAAGAATGTTGATTTAAAGAATAATTAGAAGGGATAAGTTAGATGAGTTTATGAATAAAATATATCATAAGGAATATGTAGAACAAAATTATTTGGAAAATATTTATACTCTATACTTAGAGCGAGACGAAGTAAGGAATATAGATATAGTAGATAAACTTGGAGTGGCGAGAGCAACTGTAACACATATGTTGAGAAATCTTGAAAAAAAGGGTTACATTAAATATGGTGATGATAAAATTGTTAGATTTACATCAAAGGGAAGAGCTTTAGCAGTTGAGTTATATGAAAAACATATCTATTTGACACAAGTTTTTAAATATATTGGTGTAGATGAGAAGATAGCTGAAATAGAAGCCTGTCAAATTGAACATATAATATCAAAAGATACTTTCAATAAAATTAAAAAATATTTTGAAGACAAGATATAAGATAAAGAACATGCAATTGATTTTTAAAATTGCATGTTCTTTATTTTTGATGGTTATAAAGGATATGTAACTTAGTTTCTTCAAGTCTTTTAAGCATAGAAAATATAACTATAAAACATTGTAAATGTATCGACTTTTTATGTTAGAAGGATTAAACTATTATTGTTAGATACATCTAACAATAATAGTACTAGTAGTATATTAATAATCAGATAGAAGGTGTTTTGATGGGAATGTGGTTTGAATACGTTAATAAAGAGACGGAAAACACTAAAGCTAGTTTGTTTGTGTTTCCGTTTGCAGGTGGTGGAGTATCAGCATTTAGAAAATGGGGAGGACAATTCGAAAATATAAAATTTTTCGTTGCACAATATCCAGGAAGAGAAAACAGGTTTTCTGAAAAAGCAATTAGCAACATAGAAGAACTTGTAAAAGCATTGTTTGAAGACTTAAAAATGACTTTTGATTTTAACTCACCTTATTATTTTTTCGGGCATAGTATGGGAACTAAGATTGCTTATGAGTTGGCTCTGAAAATTAAAGAAAATGGTTTACCAAATCCAAATGGAATTATCATATCAGCTGGGAGAGCACCTTGCTATAAGGAGCCGAACCCGATTTATCATTTAGATGATGCAGGATTTATTGAAGGACTAAGAAGATATGATGGCACTCCAAATGAGATATTAGACAATAAGGATTTGATTGGTATTTTTTTACCAACACTAAGAGCCGATTTTATTGTTGATGAGGACTATCAGGATAAAGAAGGGGAAAAACTGAATAGTAAGATTTTAGGTTTAATGGGTGATATAGATGAAGAAATGGAAGTTGAAGAACTTTTAAAATGGCAGGATTACACGACGAAAGAATTTTCTTATAAATATATTGAAGGTAAGCATATGTTTGTAAATACATCTCCCGAGAGTGTAATAAATGCGATTAAAGAGTTTGTTGATTACAATGAAAATATATAGAATAGAAATTTCAGACAAAAAAGAAATACGAAGTCTAATTGATATAAGTGAGTTACTAATTTTTTTTGACATGGTGTTAGTCGCATCTAACACAAGTAAATTTATGATAAAAGATTTGAAAAAATTTTTGAAAGAGGAAGAACTTGAAAAGCTTGATGCATATAAATCGGAAGTTGCGAAGATAAATTTTGCAGTTTCAAGAAGTCTTCTAAACAAAGCTTTTGAAATGATATTAGATATTCCAATTGAAAATGTAGTTGTTTTGAGAGATAAATATAATAAACCATATATTAAAAATAAAAGCGGAGTGAAATTCAATATTTCACATACGGATGGATTTGTAGTAATTGGTTTTTCAAAGAAAGAGCTTGGAATAGATATTGAAAAAGTGAATGATGGCTTTGCGTTTGAAGATATACTTGAAAATTGCTTTACATCCAGAGAGATTAAGAATATAGGCAGTAATACATCAATGTTTTATAGATATTGGACAGCAAAAGAAGCGTACTTGAAATATGAAGGACATGGTCTTATGAGAAATCCGAAAGAAATAGAAGTTATTTATATGGACGATCGGATAATAAAAATTGAGGATAAGGTAAAAAGTAGCAATAAAGTTTTGGCAGCATTTAGAATTTCATCGAAATATTTTGGAGCAATATGCATATAGGAGGAAGTATGAATATAGAATTAAAAGAAAACTTGGAAAAATTTTATGATGAAGATGTCTGGGAACATATGACCTTAGGAGAGTTTATTACAAACTGTTCGGAGATGTATAAAGACAAAACGGCGATTGTAGATGGAGATACGAGGTTGTCTTATAAAGAACTTGATAAACTTTCAAATAAATATGCTAATGGTTTACTTAAAGCAGGCTTCAAAAAAGGAGATAAGATTGTATTACAGCTTCCCAATTGTTATGAATTTATAGCAATATCCTTTGCGATGTTTAAAACAGGAATTATTCCGATTATGAGTTTGCCTGCACATCGGAAGAATGAATTAAAAGGGATTATCGAAAAATCTGAGGCAGTAGCATATATTGCAAAGGATAGATATTTGGGATTTTCCTATGTGGATATGATTCGTGATATTAAATCCGAATTAAATAAGAAATTAGAAGTTTATATTCTTGGAGATAATCAAGAATATAAAAAATTTTTATCTCTTATTGAGAGTGAATATCCATATGAATATTCGGATGTCGATTATAAGAATATAGGCTTATTGTTATTGTCTGGCGGTACAACTGGAATACCTAAACTGATTCCAAGAAGACATTGCGATTATATCTATGTTGCAAAGAAAACAGGGGACCGATGTAATGTGAATCAGGAAAGTGTATATCTTGCTTCTTTGCCTATAGCCCATAATTTCCCCTTGGGGTGTCCGGGGATAGTGGGTACTTTTGCGAAAGGTGGAAAAGTGGTTTTATGCAATGTGACGAGTCCTGATGAAATTTTGCCTTTAATCGAAGAGGAAAATGTTACGATAACGGGATTTGTTCCTGCAATTGCCAATATTTGTATGGATTATTTAGAGTATGAAGAGTATGATCTTTCCTCTTTGGAGCTTATACAAGTCGGAGGTTCAGTCTTGGAGTCTTGGTTGGCGGAAAAAATTGAAAAAGTTTTTGATGTTAAACTACAACAGATTTTCGGAATCGCTGAAGGGTTGATTTTGACAACAAATAAAGAAGATAATAATAAAATAAGGTGGCAAACACAGGGCAAACCGATTAGTGAGCATGATGAAATACTGATTGTGGATGAGAAAGGGAAAGAAGTAGAGGTTGAAGAATACGGAGAACTTATCGTTAGAGGCCCCTATACTATTTATGGTTATTATAATCTTCCTGAAGTAAATGAAATTTGCATGACAGAAGACTGTTATTTTAGAACAGGAGACAAAGCACGAAAACTAAAGGATGGAAACTATCAAATTGTTGGAAGGATTAAAGAAATTATCAATAGAGCGGGCGAGAAGATAACACCTTCAGAACTAGAAGAAATTTTGCTTACTCATGAACATATAAACTCAGTGCAAGTTGTAGGGATACCTGATTGCTTGCAAGGAGAAGCTATTGCTGTATTTATTTTAAATGGAAATAAGGAGCTTACACTGGAAGAAGTTAGAAAATTCTTGATTTCCAATAATGTAGCGGATTTTAAATTGCCGGATAAAGTTAAATATATTGATGCGTGGCCACTAACAGCCCTAGGGAAAATAGATAGAAATAAATTAAAAGAAACTTTTTAAAGGAGGATTTTGGAATGGAACTTAATACTATAAAGGAAAGAGCTAAAGAATTAGTAAAGGATTGGTTGGCAAGTATATTCGTAGAGAAAGCAGTTTCAGAAAATGAAAATTTAATTGAAAAGGGTTTAAGTTCCATTCAAGTCATGCAACTGTCTGGAAAATTAAAGAAAACGGGGATAAAAATTTCGTTTGCAAAACTTATGGAAGAACCGAATTTATCCAAGTGGTATGAACTTATTGATAAATCCAGATTGAAAAGTGATAAGAATATAGAATCATCAATTATCCAAAGTGATGAAAGCAAGTTTGATTTAACAGATGTCCAGTACTCTTATTTAATCGGAAGAGAAGATGATCAGATTTTAGGTGGTGTGGGTTGCCATGCATATCTTGAAATAGATGGAGAAAATATTGATGAGGATAAGTTAAAAGAGGCTTGGAATAAGCTTCAATACAGACATCCCATGCTTAGAGCAAAATTTACGAAAGACGGGCATCAGGAAATATTACACAAACCGTACAGTGAAGAAATAGAAGTTTTTGATTTATCTGATCTTGATGAAGAAACGCTACATCTAAAATTAGTAGAAATTAGAGAACAAAAATCCCATAGGAAATTAAATGTAAATCAAGGTCAAGTTGCAGGAGTAGCACTGGCAAAATTTTCAGATGAGAAGTCAAGGATATTTTTTGACGTAGATTTGCTTGTATCCGATGTAATGAGCATGAGTATTATGATTAAAGAATTAGCTGAACTTTACTCGGGAGTAGAACTTGATAATTTGAATGAGTATACGTTTAAGGATTATATGCAAAATAGAATCGGCGAATCAATCAATGATGCGGATAAGGAGTTTTGGCAACAAAAAATAAATTCCTTTGAAATAGAAAGACCGAATTTACCATTAAGAAAACAGCCGGAACAAATTAAAGAAACGAAGTTTACAAGAAGAAAGAGAATTATAAAAAAAGATGAATGGGAAACTATAAAAGATATAGCAGCATCGTATCAAAGCACACCATCTATGGTTCTTCTAACTGTTTATTCTCTTGTTCTTGAAAGATGGTGTAATCAGGATAAATTTTTTATAAATATACCGCTATTTAATAGAGATTTAGAAAATGAAAATCTAAAAGAAATGATTGCTGATTTTACAAATATTTTATTGGTAGAGCATGAAGCTGTAGATGATGCAAGATTTTTGGATACTTTAAAAAGAACAAATAAGACATTCTTGGAAAATGTATCTCATAGTGCGTATAGCGGAGTTCAGGTTCAAAGAGATATATCAAAAGATCAAGGTACAAGTGTAAATATAGCACCTGTGGTTTTTGCGTGCAATATAGATTATCCATTGGAAACTAAAATTTCAAGAAAAAATTTAGGGAAAGTATCTTATATGATTTCTCAAACACCTGGAGTTTGGCTTGATTTTCAAACATATATTGTAGACGGTAATTTAATTCTTTGTTGGGATAGTGTGGATGAACTTTTTCCGACAGGAATGTTAGAAGACATGATGGATTCTTTATATGAATTGATTATATCTTTAACGCAGAAGGAAGAATGGGAAAAGAAAGTAGACGTTTTGCCTGAAAAGCAAAAATCTATTAGAAAGCAGGATGTCGAGGGAATTTTACCACTTCAATATCCAAATGAAATATTATATGACGGATTTCTCAGAAATGTAAAACTCAATCCGGATAGAGTTGCTATTATAGATTCTGAAACGAAGGAACAGATAACATATCATAAACTTTATGAAATTTCATTAAAAGTTGCGGATTATTTAGGTAAAAATGGTGTTAAAAAGGGAGATTATGTAGGAGTAACACTTCCAAGAGGTAGTAGACAACTCTATGCTATTTTCGGAATTTTATTTACTGGTGCAGCATATGTATCAATTGGAATTACTCAACCGAATGACAGAAGAACTAAAATTTATGATCAAATCGGAATAAAGCATATTGTAAGTAATGAAAAGACAATAATAGATTGTGGCTTAGATAAAAATAAAGTTAAAATTATTGATTTGGCTGTGGCTGTGGCAAACGAATCTAAATTAGAACAGCCTGTTGAGATCAGCCCTTATGACAGTGCATATATTATTATGACATCTGGAACAACAGGTGTCCCTAAAGGTGTTGAGATTATGCATACAAGTGCTGTTAATACTTGTATTGATTTAAATGAAAAATATAATGTAAATTCTGAAGATACAATACTAATGGTATCTGCGATAGACTTTGATTTATCTGTTTATGATATCTTTGGAATACTTCGTGCTGGTGGGACAGTAGTTACAACTAATGAGGAAAATTATAGGGATCCTGATGAATGGTTAAAATTAGTCGATGAATATAAGGTTACAATATGGGATTCTGTGCCGATTTTATTTGATATGGTTGTTACTATGGCTGAGGGTAAAAATAGAAAATTACCTTTTAGAATTGTTATGCTTTCGGGAGATTGGATTGCTATAAATTTACCAGAAAGATTCTATAATATTAGTGAAAATATAAATTCTATTGTTGTCGCTATGGGTGGAGCCACAGAAGCATCTATTTGGTCAAACTATTTAAATGTGCCAAGAGAAATACCGAAAGATTGGATTTCCATTCCTTATGGTAGACCATTAAAAAATCAAGTGTATAGAGTTGTGGATGAGTTTTGTAGAATTTGTCCTAATTATGTTAAAGGCGAACTTCTTATCGGTGGAGTGGGTGTTGCTAAATGCTATCATGGTGACGAAGAATTAACGAATAAGAAGTATTTTGAGAAAGATAGGATAAGGTGGTATAGAACTGGGGATAATGGAAGAACCTGGAATGATAGAACTATTGAATTTTTAGGTAGGAAAGATAGTCAGACTAAAATTAAAGGGCATAGGATAGAGCTTGGTGAAATTGAAGAGGCAATAAGAAAATTTCCTAATGTAGATAATACTGTTGTTGATTATATTTCTGATAATAGTTTTAATAAAAGGTTGATTTCTTTTGTGAAACTAAAAGAAGACATCATTAACGATGATTACATTGGCATTGTGCAGGAATATAAGAATTTAGGAACTGATTTGAAAAAAGTAGTAGACATAGGAAAATTATCTATGAATTATGATGATTTTATTTATAGTCTTAATAGAATGTGTTTAAGATTTATAATTAATTGTTTTAAAGATATTGGGATAGATTTTTCATCTAATACTAATTTAGAAAAAGAAATACAGAATACATTATTTATATCTACTAAAGGTAAAAAAATTATTTCTAGTTGGATAGATATTTTGGAGAAATTTAATGTTTTAAAACTAGATGAAGATGGATACAGATGTAATAATTATGAAAATATATTTGTAAAAATAGAAAATGAACAATTAGAAAAAATAAATTCCTACTTTTTAAAAATGGTTCCTGATATCAAATATGTATTATCTGACGAAAAAAACCCATTGGAAGTTTTGCACTCAAGAAATTTTAGATTTTATGATATATTAAAAAATTTTGTTGGATATGATGAACTAAAGAAAAATATTTTACAAATAATAAAGCAGGTTAAGAAACAGTTTAAAGGAAGGCAGATTAGATTATTAGAATTAGGTACAAGAGATATAGAAATTACTTCCGATATAGTTAATGAGCTAGAGGGTAGTATAGCAAAATATGTATATGTAGATAATTCTGAGTTTTATAGAAATGACTTTAAAGAATTATTAGAAAAAGATTTTTTTGAATATGAAGTAGTAAAAGAAGAGATTGTTAAAAAATTTAGTGATAACAGTTTTGATATTGTTATTTCTATTAATTCACTTCATCGAAATAATCTTTTGAATTTTGGATTTGATATATCGAAAGTACTTACCTCTAGAGGTCTATTATTAATCACAGAGATTAAAAATACAAGCATATTTCAAGAAACTATCCTAGGAATGATTGATTTAACAAAGAATTACAATGATTCGAATGAAAAAATTGAACCTATTGTTACTATGGAACAGGTAACTGATATTTTAAATGATTTTAATTATGACATTATGTATTCGACAGAAAGAAACAATTTTGAATTTAGTGGAAACATGGTGATAGTTGCGCTAAATCAAAATAAGCAAATACTGAAAAAAGACCAGTTGAACGAATTTTTAAAGGAATTAATACCATCGTATATGATTCCAGATATATACTATACGATACAGGAATTTCCATTAAATAAAAATGGGAAAATAGATAGGAAAAAATTAAGAAATTTAAGTCGAAATTGTTCCAAAAGTAAAAAAAGTCTACAAGAACAAAACGAGGAATATAGTGATGTAGAAAGAAATTTATGTGAGATATGGTCAAATGTTTTATCTTATAGAAATGTTTTTAAGAAAGATAATTATTTTAATATAGGTGGAGATTCTCTAACTGCGACTGAGATAGCAGGAAAGATTAGTAGTTTGTATAATGTTAAGATTTCCGTAAAAGATATTTTTGAGAATCCGACAATAGAAAAATTATCTAATGTAGTAGAGAATAGGAAAAAACAGCATATTTATAGTGAAGGAATGAAAAATCAGATTATAGTGGATATAGATAATAGATATAAGCCTTTTCCACTGACTGATATACAGTTTGCCTATTGGATGGGAAAGAATGGGGGACATAATTTAAGTGATATATCTACTAATTGTTATTTTGAAGTAGAGTTGAAAAGTATAGAAATAGGAAAATTAGAAAAATCATTTAATGAATTAATAAAAAAACATGACATGATGAAGGCTATAATATTGAATGAAGGACAGCAACAAATACTGTCTAATGTTCCATACTATAAAATTCAAGTTTTCGATTTAAGTGATATTGAAGAAGATCGAATTTTGGATAAAATCAATACAATCAGAAATGAAATATATAATAAAATAATACAGTATGATAAATGGCCTTTATTTGAAGTTAGGGTAACTAAGCTAAAAAAAGATATTGTCAAACTACATGTTAGGTTTGAAAACATAATATTTGATGGCTGGAGTATGTTTTATGTGCTAAAGCAATGGCAAATGTTGTATGATGGAAAGTTAATTCCGGATACTGATATAAGCTATAGAGATTATGTTTTAGCCTTAGAAAAGCTAAAACATACAAAAAAATATATAGAGGATAAGGATTATTGGGAAGATAGAATCGAAAGTTTTCCAGAATATCCTAAACTGCCGTTAATGAATTATGAAGGCAATGTTAAAAAAGTAAGGTTTGTAAGAAAAGATTTTTGCTTATCTGAAAATAAATGGAATATTTTTAAGGAGATCTGTAAAAAATATGAAGTTACAACTGGTGCTGCACTTATTACTGCATATAGTGAAACACTTAAGAAATGGTCAAATAACAAACATTTTGCATTAAATATTACGAGATTTGATAGAGAGCAACTTCATAATGATATAAACGGTGTGATAGGTGATTTTACCACTTTAAACTTATTGGAAATCAAAGAAAAATGTGGAGAAAGTTTATATTCTAAAATAACTGATGTTCAGAATCAGTTACTAGATGATATCTCTCATTCACTATATAGTTCAATTGAATTTGAAAGAAAAATAAGGAAAAAAACCAATAATTATATCGAATCAGTAATGCCGATTGTATTCACTAGTGGAATTGGTATAGATGACAGTAGAGAAGAGAAGTGGATTGATAACCTAAGTTATAGTATTTCTCAATCATCTCAGGTTTGGTTAGATCATCAAGTGTTTGTTTTAAAAGGAGGATTATATTTATCTTGGGATTATATAGAAGAATTATTTGAAGAAAATACTATTTTAAAAATGTTTGATGATTATAAAAATATTATTGACTTAATGATTCAAAACGATAATTGGGATAATCTTTATGTCGATACTTTTGATTCAGATGAAGTTGAGATAGAAGTAATATCTTCGAATAAAAATGTAAAGAAGACCTTATATGAAAATGTGGATATTGTAGAAAAAAGCAAATTTCATGACATAGAATATAAGGTAATAAAATTATTTGAAAAAGTTTTATCAACAGAATGCATTAGTAATAATAGTAACTTTTTTATTGAAGGAGGAGATTCTCTTAAAGTTGTTAGATTAGTTAGACTATTAAATGAAAAATTTGATATTCAACTTAATATCAAAACTATTTTTGAGAAATCCACTCCTAGTGAGCTTGCTGAATTTATTTTTTCTATAAGGAAATAGGAGGTTGACATTGATATCAGATGTAAGTGTCTTAAAATATATAATTTATTTAAGAGAAAATAATATTAGATTATATCTAGATGATAAAAAAATAAAATATAAAGCTATGGATGGAACAAGCAATGAATTTATTTCTGAGTTTAGAGAATATATAGGGAAAAATAAAAACCAGTTTATAAAAGTATTAAAAAATATTAATGATGGGATAGAGTTAAGTTCTATTCAAAAATCATATATTTTGGGGATGGATACAGATTGTGAATTGGGTGGAACTAATTGTGCTTATTATATAGAATACAGCATAAACAATATAGACACAGTAAGACTTGAGAAAATAATAAATGAATTGATTTTTGAAAATGAAGGGTTAAGATGTTTTTTTGTTGATATTAATAAGTATGTAATTTTTGATACATTCGATAAGTATAAAATAAAAAAACTTGATAACAATCTTGATTACACTGAAATTAGAAATCTAATTTTTAATAAGAAGTATTCGTATTATGATTGGCCACTTTTTGATTTTTATGTACATAAAGATTCAAATATCGATGATAGATTGTATTTTATATTCAACTGTATAGTATTAGATGCTTGGAGTGCCAGCAATCTAATCAAGAAAATATTTGATAGATATTTTTTTGATATATACAAAAAGAGTGTAAGCACTGACTACAGTATCTATAAAAGAAAAGAAAGTTTATATTTAGATAATTTGGAAACGGAAGAATATCATAAGTATCTTTCGGATGGAATGAAAAAATATAGTATCCCAGAATTGAAATATAAAAGAGATTTTTCGGAAATAAAAAAAGTAACCTTTAAAAGAGTTGATTATGAATTTACTGTAAATGAAACTAAAGAAATATTTAGTAAACTTAAACTATTAGGATACACACCGACTATGTATATTGCGGCTTGCTACGCTAGATTTTTAGCTGAAGTTAGTGGTAAAGAAAGTTCTTCAATAATATTAACTATGAATGGAAGAAAAAATATTATTGAAAATGAAAATGATATAATTGGTGAATTTTCTAATATAGCAGTTTTGAATTATAAAAAAAGTGGAAATTTTTGTGATGATTTAAAAAATATTAGAAATTCTATTTTAGAAATATTAGAATTTATTGAACATGATGGAATGGAGTCATTTAAGTATATAAAACAAAATAAGCTAGGGCAAATAGTATCTCCTTTTGTTTTGACTAGTGTAATAGAAGAAGATACTACTATGGAGGGATTTGTTACAGAAAATTATTCTATTAGTAAAACACCTCAAGTGATAATAGATCATCATATTAGATTAATAAGAAATTCTATGGTTATTTCTTGGGATTATGTAGAAGAGCTATTTGAAAAAGAGTATATTGAAACGCTTTTCAATAACTATATAAAATTGTTACACAATATGAAATTAAATATTTTATAGAAGAAGGAGATAATGTGATGAAAAATACTTGTGTCGAAAAAATTGTTATAAATGGAGCTGAAAAAAATATAACAGGTCAATTTGAATATGATATTAAACATAAAAACATTAAAAAAAATATAGTCTTATTCATTCATGGCTCTGGAGAAAGTGACAAAGATGGAACAGTTTATTTTTCCAACAGGATTGTTTCTAAAAATTTCAAAATAATATCGGATGAGCTTTTAAGAAATGGTGTAAGCACATTTAGGTTTAATAAGAATTATGGTTATCAAATTGATAAAATAGTACAGGACGCTATTTGTGTAACGAAGTATTTAAAAAATAGGAATGATGTAGGTAAGATTTATATCTATGGTTGGAGTGAAGGAGTTAGAGTAATAGCTAATATTATTAAAGAGGTAGATGGGATAGATGGATTAATATTGCAATCAGGTGTTGCTAAAGGTTGGAATTCTTACTTCAAATATATATTAGAAGAGTTAGTTACTATGGAGTTAGAAAAAATAGATAGAGATAATGACGGCTTAGTGAATGTTTCTGATTTTGAAAGATACGAATTAAATTCTTCTTCTGTTTCTTTTGCATTTAATACAATGCTACTAAGGAAAGCGAGTGATGGAATATTAAAGTTTAACGATAGAATTGATACAAATTCAGATGGTGTAATAAACATAAAAAAAGATTGGGGGAACGTTGCAAAACAAATAGGAGATAATTCGTTAAACATTGCAAATTATGTGGAAAATTTTTTTCTCGATTCATGGAATGGAGATTTAGATATTTTTAGCAAGTTTGGTAAACCGGTATTTATATTACATGGAATTAATGATGGATGGATTAATCCTGTGGAGAGCGTGGAGTTTGCAAAGAAAATAAATAAAAATATAGATATAAAGCTATTCCCAGGATTGGGTCATTCTTTACAAAAAGTAAAGTCTCCACTTGAAGATATCGGTGGAGAAATTGACACTGAAGCTATTGAGAGTATATTGAAGTGGGTTATGTTGCAGATGAGAAAGGATATAGGTTAATTTTATGAAAAGTAAGAAAGATATAAAGGTGGAAAAAATTTGTGATATTTGGTGCGAAATTTTAAATGAAAATATCAATAAAGATGATAACTTATTAGAAAGAGGTTTAGATAGTCTTAATGCAACAAAGTTTATCTCAATATTGAATCAAAGGTATGCCATAAATATAAAACTTAAATCTGTGTTTTTATTTGTTACACCAATAGACTTTGTAGAAAAATGTTTAGACAAGATAGAATTAAATGACGATGATATTTTTGAAGGGGAAATCTAATGAAAATGGTTATAGATGATAATAGTACAAATATTAAGATGCATGATCTTACACCGATGCAGCATTCCTATTATATAGGCTCTCAAAATGACATAAAATGGGGAGGTGTAGATTGCCAAGGTTATTTAGAAATAGCTTTAGAAGACTGCGATACTGATAAATTTTTAAACTCATGGGAAATTTTAGTGAGTAGACATGAGATGTTGAGAGCAAGCATTTTTAATGGTAGGTGTATAATAAATGGGTGTGATTATGTTGATAACATAGAGGTGATTGATCTTTCTGATTCTACAGACCATGATATTAAGAATAGACTTTCTATGATACGTGAAGAACTCAAAAATACAGATTATAAAGTTTTTAATAAATCTTTCAAAGGAATTCTAGTAAAAACAAAAAAATGCAGTGCATTGCATTTATCTATAAATTTATTATTTGTAGATTTTGGGAGTGTACAAATTTTATTTAAAGAGCTAAAAGCTTTATTATCCGGTGAATTATTGGATGAAAAACAAGGAGATTTCTTTGATTATCTAGATTTAGTTGGTAAGTATAGTGATAATAGAATATCAGAAGATAAAAAATATTGGAATGATAGAATAAATAATTTTCCATCATACCCTAAACTACCTAGGAGTGGAAGGTTATCTCCAAAAACAAGCATAGGAAATGAGTTCAAACGTTATACTTTTTATCTAAATAGTTCTTGCTTAGAATCATTAAAAAGAAAGTCTATTAAATATGGTTTAACGCTTTCCTCTGTTATTCTTTCCGCATATTCGTATGTTATTAGTTTATGGAGTGAGAACAAAAAATTTTTATTAAACATACCGATACAAAATAGATTACCGGTACTAGATAGTAAAAATATTGTAGGAGAATTTACAGATGTCAATATACTTGAAGTAGATTTTGAACAAACAAAAAGCTTTTTGCAGTATTCTAGGTCTATTTTTGAACAGTTAATGGATGATTTAGATCATAGGAACTATTCTGGCATCGATGTTATTAGTGATTTAAAAAAATTAACTAATAATACAGATTTTATATCCCCCTTTGTGTTTACGGGTGTTTTGCAGAACGATAGTAGAAGTCTGCATATTAAGTATGGAATAACAAAGACTCCTCAAGTATGGGTAGATTGTCAAATAGTCGAAGATGTTAGTGGATTGAATCCCGATAGAGCATTATCTATTAATTGGGATGTAAGGGAAGGGATTTTTGATGACAATCTGATTGATATTATGTTTTTGCGTTTTGAAAGATTTCTTACAGAAGCTGCTGGAGATTCGTTTTCGTGGGAAAATAATTTGGAAAAAAATATAATTTCGCTTGAAAAATTTTATAATAACCACAAAGATATTTCTATCAAAGGACGTATACAAGATAGATTTATTGAACAAGCAATAAAACACCCAGACAGAATAGCTGTAGTATACAGAGGTAAAGAGTATACATATCAAAAACTTTATTATGATGCCCTGAAAGTATCGGATTATATTATTAATAATTGTGTAAGTGATGAAGTTCCATATATAGGGCTTAAAATAGATAAAAATTATAATCAAATAGTTGGTATTTTAGGAATATTAATGAGTGGTTTTTCCTATTTACCAATTGATATTAGCCAGCCATATGAAAGACAACTAAAAATATTAAATAAAGCTAAAGTGAATTTTGTATTGGATGAAGATAGAATTAATGAAGTATTAAAAAAATATAGTTCATTTGATATTGTTGAAAATAAATATATGTCAGATATTGCGTATGTGATTTTTACTTCTGGAACAACAGGAACTCCTAAAGGTGTTGTAATGACACATAATGCTGTATTAAATACACTTGATGCCATAAATAATTTAATCAAACTTACCTCAAATGATAGAATATTGGCTATTTCAGAAGCCTCGTTTGATTTATCTGTTTTTAATATTTTTTCATTGTTAGGGGTCGGTGGTATGATTGTTATTCCAGATTCTGATAGAAAAAATGATCCATCTCATTGGAATGAATTAATAAAAAGATATGAAATTACATTGTGGAATTCGGTACCTGCACAGGCAGAGTTATTGGAGCATTTTTGTAGAGAAAGAGATGTTTTTCCTTCCCTAAGATTTAGTCTTTTATCTGGAGATGTTATTAAAGTAAAATTACCTGAAAAATTAATTAAAATTTTTCCTAATAGTAAGATCTTCAGTTTAGGAGGAGCAACAGAGGGAGGGATATGGTCTATCTATCATGAAATAAATCCTAAGGTTAGAGAATTACCTTCAATATTATATGGGAAACCTTTATATGGGCAATCTGTGGTTATTATTGATAAACATTTAAATGAGTGTGAGATATATTCTGTTGGTCAAATAGCAATTGCAGGATACTCTCTAGCAGAAGGTTATTTGAATGATGAAACTATAACAAAGGAAAAATTTATTTACGATAGTGAGCGAAACTGGCGTTATTATTTAACTGGTGATTTAGGGAGATATCAAAAAAATGGCGAAATTGAATTTATAGGTCGCATGGATAATCAAATAAAAATAAATGGATATAGGATAGAAATATCTGAAATAGAAAGTGAACTTTTAAAGTCTAATACAGTGGAAAATTGCTTTGTTTTAAAGATAGATAATAAAATTATAGCTTTTATTATAGAAAAGAATTCAATAAAAAAGTATTTGGATGCATATAAAATAAATTATGACGATAAAAACATTAATTTGGAATATTTCAATAGATGCTTAGCTGATGCAATATTAAAATCAGTATATGACAATTTGAAGAATCATGAAATTTTTTCAGTTAAATTGGAAAAATATTGGTCAATAGTAAACAAAACTGGTGTAACTAAAGAAAATCAGCCAATATTAGATAGGATGTTGCTATATTTAGAGAAACATGATTATATAAAAAAAATAGAAGATGCCTTTGTAGATAGGAATAAGATTGTGAGTAATGATTTATGGAATCAGTTATGTAAAGACTATAGTATTGTTGCTCCAAAATCTGTTACTAACTATATCAAAAAACATGCAGAAAATTTCTGTGAGTTGTTGTCAGGAAAAATGAATCCACTAGTGAATTTATTTCCAGGTGGAAATATAGATATTGCTGAAACTCTTTATAAACAGACTATTATCTCTAAATATATTAACAATATAATATCAGATGTAGTTTATTTGCATTTGAAAGATACTAGCTGTGCAAATATATTAGAGGTAGGCGGAGGTATAGGAGCCACAACTGACTTCATACTTAGTAAATTTGCAGAAAATGAATATACACACTATAAATATCTATTTACAGATGTTTCGGCATTTTTTTTGAATAACATAAAACAAAAATATCCATATATAAATACTGGAATTTTTGATTTAAATAATGCAGATGATAAGATAAACAGCAATAAATTTGATGTTATAGTTGCAGTTGGAGTATTGAATAATGTCGTTAATATTGACAATTCACTTTCTATTTTAAATGAGATGCTGTCGGATAGTGGTATTATTATAATTGCAGATCCAGTAGGTGAACATATAGAAATAGATATTTCACAGGCATTTATGATGCCAAATCATACTGACAAAAGAGCAAAAAGTGGTAATATTTTTTTCTCAGAAGAGGAATGGGAAGAAAGTATTAAATCTTGTAATTTAGATTTAATATTATCTATTCCAGACAAAAATTCAAATAATTTTTATTCAAATTTTGGACAAAAAATATTTGTTATGAGAAAAAATGATAATAGAAAACAGACTTATAAAGAGTTTTTAGCAGATAAGTTGCCTCAGTATATGATTCCAAGTGAATTTATATATGTAGATATGTTACCTTTAACACAAAATGGAAAAATTGATAGAAAAAGATTAATAGATATCTATATGAAAACACAAGATTCATCCTTTAAACATGGTTTTGGAAATGAGAATAAGTCTAATGATGCAGAAAGAAAATCTAAAGGAAATCATATGTTTAAATCACTATTAAAAATATATATGGAGATAGGAGAAGTAGATAGCTTAACAGAGAAGGATAATTTAAGAGATATTGGATTTGATTCGTTGTTATTGTCGCAGGCAGCTGGAAAGATAATTAATTTGTATGGAGATACTTATGATATTAAGTTTGATGAATTATTAAAAATATCTTTATCTGAATGTAATTTACAAGATATATACAATTATATATTGGATAAAAAAATAAAATCACATAATACAAGTGATAGCTTTTCGAGTGCAATAGTAAAAATATATAAAGATGTTGGAGCTATAGAGAGTTTGAACTTAGATGATGATTTAAGAAAATTAGGGTTTGATTCATTGATGTTATCTCAAGCAGCTGGAAAGATTATGGAATTATATGCTGAAGAATATGATATTAAATTTGATGAATTGTTAAGGGTATCCTTATCAGATGGAACAATTGATAAAATTATCCTGTATATTAAAAATGCAAAAAGAGGAAAAAATTTTAATCAGAATAATACTGAAGAAAATTATAATAATGAAAACTTCAAAACAAGTGGAGTTGTTATTTTTGGAGATATAAATTGTGAGTCATATTTTGAGATAGTAGAAAAATTGAAATTAACAAAATTTGATTTTAAAAAAGTAAAAACATTCAAACATCTAGTTGAATTAGATGACTGCAAAGAGAAAGTTATATTGACTTTTGATAATGAGTTCAATAAAATATTAAACTTTGCGAGTCAAAAAATTATAGATGGGAAGGCTTTCAAAAAAATTGTAGCTATATCTCCTAATTTAGATAATATATATGAGCCATATTTAGGGAGGATGGTTATCTATCATAAAAAAAGGATAGAATTTATAGATAGAAATCCTAACTTTATTGACTGCGATTATAAATTCTATGACAATACAGAACAATTGTTGAATTTAATAATGGAGGAAATTGATGAATGATAAAGTAATAGGGATTTTAGGTTCAAGTGGCAGAATTGGAAGCATTTTAATTCAGATATTACAAGAAAAAGGATATACTGTAAAATGTGGATATAATGAGAACTCGAATGTTAAAAATGAAAAAGGTCATTTTTTTGATGTTAGAGATGAAGAAAAAATAGATTTGTTTTGTAGAGATATTTCAATACTGGTAGGAACAGCAGGACCATCATCAGAATTAAGTGAATTTATGTATTATGCTGCATTAAGGAAAAATATATATTATATTGATCCAAGTGGAGGTAAGTTGCTTCATTTTAAAGATAAATCTGCTGCCAAAGTGATATTAAACACGGGATTTATTCCAGGATTACTTGGAGTGCTTTTAATGAATTTCATTGAAAAAATGAGTGAAATTCCTGATAAAATTGAAATAATTCATGGTGGAGAATACAATTTCTCTAATAGTTCAAAAAAAGATTTCATAAATGCGAAAAGCGAAAATTTTGACGGATATTTCATGAAGAATGTAAAAGGAGGTGAATTAAAGTATTCAGACCAACTGTATCCAAATTATATACCATCGGAATTAAAGGATTGCAAAATATTTCCATATATAATTAATGAAGTCGAATATATCGGAAAAAAATATAAAATAAAGGATATATGCTCCTATACAGCTTTGGGAGAGAATAGTTATAAAGATATTAATTTTAGGGATTCAGAATATGTTAATAAGGAATATTTTGAAAATGTTTCAATTTATATAAATTGTATATTAGACTGCTGTAGTAGAGGGGCTATTTTTTCTACTCCAAATCCTGATTATATAACAGCATATATAATATATACTGCAATAGAAGAGATTTTAGAAAGGGATTTACAAGTGGTCGGTATAAATAGATATTGTGATTTATTTTATAATAAAGGTATTTTTGACCTGTTGAATAAATTACCTATTGTTTCAAAACAAATAAATTAAATATAGAAGAGGTTTTATGATGAGAAAAACGAGTGTTTTAGTTTGTGGTTCTGGGTTTGGTAAGATATATCTTAATGCAATAAGTAAAATGGAGGATTTCTATATATCTGGAATTTTAGGTAGTGGTAGTAAACGTACTAAAATGTTGGCGGATGAATTAGAAGTACCGTATTTTGAAGATGCTAATGATGATAGAATTATAGCCGATTTAGCTTGTGTTATAATTCCAAATTCTGGTGCTGGTGGTCGTGGTTTTGAAGTTGCTAAAAGTTTGTTAAAAAGAGGTATTTCAGTTTTATTAGAACATCCAGCTCATGAAAGAGAAATATTGGAATGCCTTAAAGTGTCAAAAGATACTGGATTTATGATTAATCCATTCTATAGATACACTGAACCATTTTTGGATTTTTTAGATATACTTAATGACTTAAAAAAGCAAAGTAATATTGTTAATATGTCACTAGAGTGTTCAATTAATGTTTTGTATGATGGTATTGATATGTTGAGTTGCTGTTTAAATTCAATATCATCTTGGAAATTAGGTGATGTGAGTGATTTATGTAATTTAGATACTAAAGATAAAATATGTGATACTGTTTTAGTGTCAGAAATAGGAAACACCCCAGTTACATTTAAAATTAATAGAAATGTAGATAAATATGATGCAGATCATCCAATGCATTTATATCATAGAATAGAGGCTACGTTTAGTAATGGAAGATTATGTTTGATAAATACTAATGGACCTATTATATGGTTGCCTTTTATAGAATTACCAAGAGATTCAAATAATTTATTAAGTTTTGATAGTAACAATGAAGCTTTAAAGATACCTACAGCAACTGTAATAGGAAGTAGTGTTGCTCCAAGTATTCTTAATACATTTGAAGAGATATGGATTAACGCTGTTAAAAGAGCGATAGTTGAACTAAATAATCAGGATAGAGATAGCAAATTGTCAAATGTTCAATCACAAATTTTCGTATCAAGATTGTGGTCAGACATATGCAAGAAGATTGGATACACAAATCAAGTGGAGTATCATAAAGTTGGAGATACAAAAAAAATACATGAAAATATAATGAAAAAATATCAAAAATAAAGGAGGGATATGTGATTTGTATGGGGCAGAAGTCGAATTTTACGATATCACAAGTAGAAATTCGTGGAAACAAGATAAAAAAATTATTGATGAAATTATGCCTTTGGTTAGGAAAAAAGGAATAGTATTTGACATTGGTGCAGGAACCGGTAATTTATCAATATATATATCTGAAATGTTTGATTGTGAAAAG
The DNA here is from genome assembly GCF_901542335.1 of Streptococcus porcinus. Taxonomy (NCBI): domain Bacteria; kingdom Bacillati; phylum Bacillota; class Bacilli; order Lactobacillales; family Streptococcaceae; genus Streptococcus; species Streptococcus porcinus. The sequence continues at coordinate 924,529 of NZ_LR594036.1, forward strand.
ATATATGCTATAGAAAAATCTCCAGAAATGAGAATTGCATTAATGTCCAAATTGCAAAATGTTATTGCTAAAAAAAATAATATAACGGTGATTGATACTAATATATTTGAAATTGAATTTACTAAAGATATATCTGCTGTTTTTTTGATGGGGGTAGTAGGACATTTTAATATGCATGAAAGAGAATTTCTATGGCAAAATTTAGGTGAAAAATTAGAAAAGGATACCCCTATACTTATAAGTAATTTAAGTAGAGAGTATTTTTATATAAAGAACGGAACTGTATTGGAGAATGTTAGAGTAGGAGACTATGAATGTGAATTGATAATGAAAGAAAAAAAATACATGGGAAAAAATAAGTTTCAATGGAAGTTTTTGATTAATATTAGTAGAGATAAAGTTTCGCAAAGACAGATGGTATATACATTGGAATGGGAAAATATAGATAATGAATGTATTATTAATGAATTATATAAATTCGGAATTAAAGGGATTCAGATATCAAACAATTATATTTTAGCATATAAGAATTAAATTATTTGTGTTAAAAGCGTAGTACTTACATGTATTAGCATTGAAATTAAAAGAAGAGTGTGCTATAATATAACTAAGTTATATTTGGAGAAAGGAGGAGTAAATCGTGGCTAATGGTGATTACGAAGCAACTCATAAAAAAATATTGGATTGTGGAAAGACTATTTTTAAAACACAAGGATTTGAAAAAGCTAATTTAAGAGCAATCTGCAAAGCGGCGGGTGTAACTACCGGTGCTTTTTATGGTCATTTTGAAGATAAGGAAGCTCTTTTCACCGAATTAGTAGAGCCAATCGTGAATCAGATACAAAGTTCTTATGCCATGTATGAAGATGAGAGTTTTGATGTTTATAAAAGAGAAAATCATATAAAGAAAGAAACTATTTCTAAGATTTTGGAATCAAAAGCACAAGGTGCTATTGAAATGGTTCTATATTTCTTTGAACATAAAGATGTATTTGAATTACTGGTCTTTGGTTCTTATGGAACAAAATTTAACAACTTTTTAGACGGGATTATTGAGAAAGAAGATAAAAATCACTTTGACATTTTGAGCATGATATACGGAGCGGATCATGTAAATAATGTGATAACTAATAGAGGAATTCACCTAATCAACCATGCATATTTTTATGCTTTATCGGAAGTAGCAGTTCATTCTAAAAGTAAAGAAGAAGTGAAATTGAATGCAACTTTGATTTCAGAGTTCTTTAATGAGGGGTGGAAAAAGATTCGAGGAACATAAACAAATTTTTTGCCTGAAACATAACTTAGTTATATTTCAGAATTGCAGAAGAATAAAACAGGATATTGTTTCTATATGAAAATAGAAATATATCATATTTAAAAATCAAGGAGGACAAAATTATGAATTTAAAAGGTATTGTAAAGATAGCAGTATTCTCTGTTATTGGTTTTGTATTAACAATGGGATTAGGGTTTTTGACCGGATCGTTTGGAATGCTTCCAAGTTTATATTTATCATCAGCCCTGCCAACAATTATTGTAGCACCGGTCTTTGTTATTATGTGTAAACAGGTCGGGCAAAGAGGTACAGCATTTTTATACTTTCTATTGATGGGTGTTTTCTATGTTCTCATGGGAATGTGGCCGGTAATTGCTGTTTGTGCTATTGCAGGAGTTTTAGCAGAACTTGTAATTGGTAAAAAGGAAAATTATGAGAATAAGAATATGAAGATTGGGGCTGCGTTTGGAGCAGGTATGTTCATATATTCCTTACATGCTATGTATTTTACGTTTGTATTTGGTGTAGAAGGACTTACAAAGCAATTCCCCAAAATGTTTACAAAGGATTATGCAACATTCCTTTATGATTTTTACACTCCTACAAACATATTAATTTGTCTATTGATTGCAGCTGTCGCATCAGTCATAGGTGCTTATTTTGGAACATATATTTACAATAAATTTTTTAGCGATAGGAAGAAGAAAAGTGTTTTGTAGAGATGAAAAAAATAATATAAGCAAGTACCAACTATCAGATAAAATCAACCCGCTTACTATAGTTGGGTTGATTTTACTATTTTCAGTTATTTTAACAATAGGAGAACAATCCCAATACTTACTTTCCCTTATTTTTGTTTTAGGACTATTATCCTTATTTTCAATTAAAAAAACATTTAGAACGATATGTTCATTGCTTATAATATGGGGACTTATTTATTTACTAAAACCCCATTTAGGAAATGTTTTGATTGGTTCTATATATACAATGCTACTTATAGTATTGAAATTTGCTCCACTTTTCATTTTGGGAAGAGTTCTGTCTTCATATAGCTCTTCGCATCTAATTGCTGCATTTAGAAAAATTGGAATTGATGGTGGAATAGGCATAGGAATTACAGTATTTTTTCGTTTTATTCCGGAAATCTCTATTAGGATGAAGGAAATAAACAACGGCATGAAAATTAGAGGATTTAAAGCAAGCATTTTCAAACCAATTAAAACATTTGAGTTATATTTTGTTCCTCTTATGTATAAGTGCATAGATATAAGCGATACCTTAACTTGTTCAATCATATCAAAAGGGATTGAATATGATGGACAAAAAACAAGTTTTCATGAGGTGAAAATTACACTTGTTGATATCGTAATGATGATCGGAGGGATGATTTTGTTGGGGGCGAGTTTATGGAAAATATTTTAGAGGCAGAAATAAGATCCTTTCATTATGGAGAGGATTTGATATTAAAAGATTTAAAAATGTCTGTAAAGAAAGGCGAAATAGTAGTCTTAACAGGTCTTTCCGGATGCGGAAAAACGACACTTTTAAGACTATTAAACGGACTTATTCCATCCTTTTATGACGGTGATTTGAACGGAGAAATCAAGATTTTAGGGAAGGATATAACGGCATATAAAAAGGGAGAGTTAGCTAAATATATTGGCAATGTATTTCAAAATCCTAAAGATCAATTTTTTTGTGATGTAGTTGAAGATGAAATTGCTTTAGTGGGTGAAAATTTGGGCTTGGACAGGGATACATTAAAAGAAAAAGTTGAAAAAGCAATGGATTTATTAGGAATAAGCCATATTAGCAAAAAATCCATTTTTGAATTATCAGGAGGAGAAAGGCAAAAAGTAGCTATAGCTGGAACTCTTATCTATGATACGGATATTATTTTTTTTGATGAGCCATCAAGCAGTCTTGATTACGATAGTATAAAACATTTCAGTGAAATACTTTTGAGATTAAAGGCAATAGGAAAAACGATAATTATAGCAGAACATAGGCTCTATTATTTAAAAGAGATTTTTAGCAGATTGATTTATATAAAAGACGGTACAATATGTGATATTTTTCCGAATGGGAGTCTTAGTAATGATAAATGTAAGGAACTTGAGTTAAGAACACTCAATGAAAGAGAATTGATATCAGAAAAAGAACCTATTGTTGCTAAAAGATATATCAAAGTAAATAAAGCCTGCATTCATCAAGGCAAAAGAACTTTGATAGAAGAATTAACATTTGAGCTTGGAAAAAGCGAAATAATGGGAGTGATTGGTTCTAATGGTATTGGAAAAAGTACCTTGGCAAAAGCATTATGCGGATTATCTGAAAAATATTTAGATGTCAGCTATGGACAGAAACAAAGAGAAAGGCTTAGAAATTCATATTGCGTGTTACAAGATGTAGATGCTCAGATTTTTTTTGATACCGTAGAAAATGAGTTGATATTTTGTAAAGATCAAAACTCGGAAAGTGATTTAGAAAAAATACGAGAATATCTAAAAGATACAAATCTATGGCATAAAAAAACTAATCATCCGCAGAAACTATCCGGCGGACAGAAACAACGATTGGCGATTATTACTTCGTTTTTATCTGGCCGTAAGCTGATAATTCTGGATGAACCAACATCAGGTCTTGATTATAAGAGTATGAGAATTATGTCTGATTTAATAACAGAAAAAGCAAAGGAGATTCCAATTATTATAATTACTCATGATTTAGAGCTGTTATTTAAAACCTGTCATTCAGTCTTAATGCTTGGTGATAAGGATTATAAAAAAATATCTGTAAAGGGAAATGAAGCGTCAATCATGGATTTTATGGATAAAAAAGGAAATTTATTGAAGGAGAGAAACTATGTTAAATAAGGTTTTCGAATATGCTGGTTCGCATAAAAAATCAATCCACTTAGCAAGTTTTATTATGCTTATTAGTGTAATTATGGGTGTATTACCTTTTCTATTTGCATATCAGATTATCAATCCACTTATTTTAGGTGAGCGATTAGAATTTGAAAGACTTGCTATTTTATTGACAAGTATTTTAGTTTGTTTAGTGTTGCAAGCTCTCTTAGGTGGAGCAGGTCTTAATGTATCTCATAAAGCAGCATACAACACGCTACTTGGACTTCGAACATCCTTACAGAAAAAAATGGAAGATCTGCCATTGGGTGTTGTTGAAGAAAAAGGGACTGGTACAATCAAAAAAATGTTCGTGGATGATATTGGCAGTTTAGAAGTGCTTTTAGCTCATTCACTTCCTGAAGGAATAGCGAACCTAATTGTACCTATTATGGTTTATATTTCAATGTTTTTTATTGACTGGAGATTAGCGTTAATGTCATTAGCTTCTATTCCGATTAGCATTCTTGCAATGATGATTATGTACTCTGTAGGTATGAAGCAAATGGGACCATATTATATGGCAAGTGGAAAAATGAACAATACCATTATTGAGTATGTAAACGGTATGGAAGTTGTAAAAGTATTTAATAAGCAAACAGAGTCTTATGAACGCCTTTCTAAAGATATAAGTAATTACAGAGATTATGCACTCGCTTGGTATAAGACGGCATGGCCATGGATGGCGTTATATAGTGCCTTACTTCCATGCACGATTATTTTAACATTGCCTCTTGGTGGTTATTTTGTGTATATGGGCTATGCAAGTCTTTCTAACTTAATATTAGTGTTATGTCTTTCTTTAAGTATAGGATTGCCACTACTGAAAGCTCTTAGATTTTTACCAACTATGCCACAATTAAATTATAAGATTTCTGCTTTAGAACAAGCCTTAAATATGGCTCCTTTAAAGCAGGGAGAAAATGATTTTAAGGGAACAGGACAGACTATTTTATATGATAATGTTACCTTTGGCTATCAGCTAAACAAGATGGGAGAAAATGGACAGCCCGAAACCTATATTAAGAATGTTATTCATAATGTAAGTTTTACGGCAAGAGTTGGTGAAAAGACAGCGATTGTCGGTGAATCAGGTTCAGGAAAAAGTACTTTAGCTAAACTTTTAATTCACTACTATGATGTTTTAGATGGAAGCATAAGTATTGGAGGACAAGACTTACGGGATATAAGATTGGAATCTCTCAATAAGCAAATTTCTTATGTAGCACAAGACCAATATTTATTTAATACTTCGCTTTTAGAGAATATTCGTATTGGTAATTTAGCTGCAAGCGATGATGAGGTTATTGAAGCAGCTAAAAAAGCTCAGTGTATGGAATTCTTAAATAGACTTCCGGATGGTATTTATTCTTTAGCAGGGGAAGCAGGAAAAATGCTTTCAGGTGGAGAAAGACAAAGAATATCGTTAGCGAGAGCTATTTTGAAGAATGCTCCGATTGTTGTACTTGATGAGGCAACAGCCTATGCAGATCCTGAAAATGAAGAAAAAATGGAAGCAGCTATTCGTGAACTTGTAAAAGGGAAAACCTTAATTGTTATTGCACACAAGTTACCATCTATTGTAGATGCAGATCAGATATTAGTTATGGATCATGGTCATTTAGTTGCAAATGGAAAGCATAAATACTTATTAGAATCTTCAGCAGAATATCGCAAATTATGGGATGCGACACTATTTAGTAAAGATTGGAAAATCAGCAGAAAGGAAGGTGAAATGAATGTTTAGACTAATTTCAAGAATTTTAAATTTATCAGGTAAATACAAAAACAGAATAAAGTCCGCATTTATATTTGCCTTTGTTGAATCTATATTAAGTAAAATGCCGATATTTATTGCATTTACCGTTTTGATTGGATTTTATGAAAAAAGGAATACGTCCCAAACTTTTCTATATGTAGGAATAGGACTTGTTTTAGTGGTTTTATTACAAGCTGTGGTTCACTTCTTAAGCGATAAATTACAAAGTGCAGCCGGCTTTATGATTTTTGCTGATAAAAGAATGGAGCTTGGGAATCATCTTAGAAAGCTTCCGATGGGATATTTTACAGCAGGTAATTTAGGAAAAATAAATTCTGTTTTAAGTTCGGACATGGCTTTTATTGAAGAAGTTTCCATGAGTACGATTGCCAATATGATGAGCTATGTATTATCAACACTTGTACTAACAGTATTCATGTTTGTTTTAGATTACAGAATTGGACTGATTGCGGTGTGTGTAACACTGGTTGCAACATTGCTTGCAAATAGCATGAATAAGATGTCTTTATCGGAGTCGGCTATTAGACAAGAACAAAGTGAAAAACTCACCGATGCAGTTTTGTCATTTGCTGAGGGGATCAGTGTTATTAAAAGTTACAACCTTTTAGGCGAAAATTCTAAATCTCTTACAGATAATTTTATATCCTCAAAGGACACATCTATAAAATTTGAAAATAAAATAACACCATGGACAACCGGTTTAAATATTATTTATGGAATTGGGATTATATTTATTTTAGCAGTGGCTTTATATCTTAATCATCAAGGAACTTTGGGACTTCCATATATGTTGGGGCTTATTTTGTTTGTGTTTGACTTATTCAGCCCTTTAAAAACACTTTATGGTGAAGCGACAAGGCTTACTGTAATGAACGCTGCATTGGATCGTATTGAAGAAGTGTTAAATGAAACTGAACTGCAAGATGTGGGCAAAAAACATATTTCAAAATCTGATACCTCAGAACCTGAAATTTGTTTTAATCATGTTAAATTTTCTTATGGCGAAAAAGAGGTCTTGCATGATATGAGTTTCAAAATGAATAAGAATACAATGACGGCTTTAGTTGGACAGTCCGGGGGAGGTAAATCCACAGTAGCAAATCTTTTGACAAGATTTTGGGATGTAGACTCCGGTGAAATTTTGATTAGAGGAGTGAATATAAAGGATGTTTCACTATCTGAATTGATGTCGGAAATCAGTATGGTTTTCCAGAGAGTTTATTTATTTCAAGATACGATTTTTAACAATATTGCCATGGGGAAAGAAAATGCAACGAAAGAAGAAGTTATAGAAGCAGCCAAGAAAGCAAGATGCTATGATTTTATTATGGCACTTCCTGATGGATTTGACACAATGATTGGAGAGGGAGGAGCAACTTTATCCGGTGGTGAAAAACAAAGAATTTCTATTGCCCGTTGCATGTTAAAAGATGCTCCTATTGTAATTCTTGACGAGGCAACAGCAAGTGTTGATGTGGACAATGAAAGCTATATACAGGAAGCAATTAGTGAATTGGTAAAGAATAAAACCTTATTAGTTATTGCTCACAGATTAAATACGATTAGGGATGCCGACAATATTGTTGTAATCAAGGAAGGGAATATTGCAGAACAAGGAACGCATAATGAGCTAATTGCTTTAAATGGGATTTATAAGAATATGGTAGAACTACAAAATAAAAATAATGGCGTAAAAATACTGTAAGAATATATTTGTAATAAATGGAGGTAAGTACTTGAAACAGGATATGAAAGAACAACTACTAACCAAAAGGCCGATAGACTTACTCTTTCAGCTATCAGTTCCGGCGGTAATCGGAATGATAGTCATCGGTCTATATCCCTTGATGGATGGGATTTTTGCCGGAAAAATTATAGGACAAACAGCAATGACCGCTTGTGGTGTTGCAATGCCCCTCACCTTTTTTAACAGCGGTGTTTCAACCTTGCTTGGTGTAGGTTCTGCGTCTGTCCTATCACGAGCCATTGGAAAAGGGGATCAGAAAACTGTAGATAAAATTATGGGTAACTTAATCTTTTGGGTGATTTTGTTCTCTGCTATCATCACAGTCGGAGGAATCCTCCTCGCACCACACTTTTTAGATATGGTCGGTGCAACAGGTGAAATTAAAGCCTATGGTATCAGATACCTTAGAGTGATTTTTATAGGTTCTCTATTTGTGAACTTTACACAGTCTGCCAATATGGTGATGCGTGGCGAAGGACTGATGAAAAAAGCCATGTTGATTATGTACTGACCCCCAAAAGTTAGACATTATATTTTAAGCAAAGGATTTAGTTCTGTATTGTACGGGACTAAGTCCTTTTAGTTTTACTTTGATCCGTTTATTGTTGTAATAATCAATATATTTTTTAATAGCTTTTTCTAAATCTCCCAGAGATTTATAGTAGCTCTCATAGCCATAGAACATTTCTGACTTTAATATGCCAAAGAAGGATTCCATTATCCCATTGTCAGGGCTGTTTCCTTTACGTGACATAGATGGACGGATACCTTTAGAGTTTAAAAAGTGATGATAATAGTTGTGCTGATACTGCCAGCCTTGATCACTATGTAAAATAGTTCCGTTATAGTATTTATCTGGAAATGTCTTTTCTAGCATCGTTTTAATTTGGTTTAAGTTAGGAGAACGTGAAATGGTATAGTTTATTATCTCGCTATTATAACCATCAAGAACTGGTGATAAATAGAGTTTTCCCTCAGGTAAAGCAAATTCAGTCACATCGGTGTAACACTTCTCAAAAGGTTTAGAGGCTTCAAAATGGCGTTGAATAAGGTTATCTGCTTTCTTTCCAACCTCACCCTTATAAGATGAATAGCGTCTTTTGCGACGTATTCTCGCTGTTAAACCTAGTTCTTTCATCAAGCGCTGAACTCTTTTGTGGTTGATGATAAAACCTCTGTTACGCAGTTCCAAAGTGATTCGACGATAGCCATAGTTACCTTTTGAATTTGGTTTTTAATGGACTTGTCTAAATCATCTTGTTCTAGTTGCTTAAGATGATAGTAATAGGTTGAACGAGCTAATTGAGCTGCTCTTAGAAGTAAACCTAATCTAAATCCTCCATCAACCATTTCTTTAATGATTTCTGTCGTTCTTTCTCGATAGCTTCGTCCCGTTCTTCTAACTCTTTTAACTTTTTTAGGAAGGCGTTCTCCGTTCTGAGATATTCGTTCTCTTCCTGAAGGCGCTCTAATTCAGTCATTTCTTCCCAAGTTTTCTTTGGTTTACGTCCCATTTTTGCTGGTCTCCCTTTTGTTGTCTCAACAATAGTATAACCATTTTTCTTGTATTGCGCTATCCAATTGGCAAGAGTTCCTGGATTTGGGAAGGCGTAATCTAGAGAAACTGACATTAAGGATTGCCCATCTTTCAAGACTTTATTAATCATTTCTTGCTTCATTTCAGGTGAATAAGCTTGGTACTTTTGCTTCTTAACGATCTCAACTCCATAACGATCCATCAGTCGAATGGTATATTTTAAGTTGCAGCGGGTTACTCCAAATTGAATCTCTAATTGAGTCCAGGAAACACCTGACTTCTTTAAACGATAAATTTCTAATTTATCTTCATAACTTAATTTCATACAAAAACACCCCAAATGTTAGATTTTTTGTCCAACTTTTGGGGTGCAGTACATTATGGGTTTTGGTGCTTTGCTTAATATCATACTTGATCCGATACTAATGACCGTTATGGGTGAATATGCTATTGAAGGTGCTGCACTTGCAACGATCACAGCCCAATTTGTTCAAGCTACTGTAACACTACATTATTTCTTGAAAAAGAGTAAGGTCGTTAAAATTCATAAGATACAATCTGATGCGGAAATTAAAAAAGAAATGTTTTCTGTCGGTTCATCCGCTATGATGATGCAGCTCTTATTTATGATACAACAAACAATGCTTTATAAAATGGCATTTAAGTATGGGGGAGATCCAAACGGAATTTTAATGGCAGCATCACTTCGTGTATATGCCTTTTCGTTTATCCCACTTTGGGGAATGAGCCAAGGATTACAACCTATTGTTGGAACTAACTTCGGAGCAAAACAGTATGACAGAGTAAGACAGGCTATGAAGGTGTTTTCTATCGGAGGACTGGTTCTCGCAGCAATCTTTTGGGTTCCAGCCTTATTGCTTTCAAGTCAAATACTATCTTTGTTCGGTGTAGAAGCAAATATTATTGCACAAGGTGTCGGAAACTTTAGATTGTTCTATTCCGTATTTATCCTGTATGGAGTAATGGTTATGACGATTACTTTCTTTCAATCTATTGGAAATGGAAAGAAAGCAGGAATTATTGTTATGCTTAGACAACTGTTCCTATTTGTTCCTGCAATGATCATTTTACCAATGGCATTTGGAGTCAAAGCAGTTTGGTTCACACAGCCTCTTGTATATTTCATTATGATTGTTGTTGGATTTATTATGATGATAAATACAGTAAAGAATCTAGAAAATGTAAATTTAAAGTAAAAGTAATGCTTTGTAGGATTAAAATTTCTAATAGCTAATTTTTAAGGAGGCACATTTAATATGTATTGAGAATGAGGAGCATATATGTGGAAATTGTTTTTATCAACAAGAAAATATTATAAATATATTATATATGTTTTCAAATTATTTTTGATTTCTATATATTGCCCTTTTTAAAGAACTAAAAACTAAATATAAGAAAAACAAAAGAGCTTTCAAATGTTTACATCTAAGAGGATTTCGCATGTCAAAATGCCGGAGTCCTCCTTTTTTATGCTTAAAAATCAAAATTTAGAGTAAAAAAGGAGGACTAAAGGATGTCAAACAAAGAAAAATACATTTATGTCAAGGGGAAAAAGATATATGTACCTGACGAAGTGTATAGAACATATAAAAAAGAGCTTAATCATGAGGCTCATTTAAAAAGATTGGATAGAAAGCATGGTGTACTTCATTTTGGAGACTTTAACACAAGTATTGTAGATATTGCAGATAATACTGTTGATGTTGAAAAAATCATTGAAACAAAAATGCTGATAGAAGATCTGTATCATGCATTAGACAGTTTGAATGATGAAGAGAGAAAACTAATTGAAGCATTATATTTTGAGGATAAGACTCTCGCAGAAGTTGCAAAAAGGGAAGATACAAATCCAATGAAAATCAGTAGATTAAGAAATAAGATTTTAGAAAAGCTGAGAAAACTTTTGGATAAGTAAATTAAGTAGAGGGCAGGGGAAACATCTCTGTCCTCTATTTTTGAAAATTTTTCAAAAATAGTGTTAAAAGTTGTCCTGAAAGTAAGGTTTATATATAGAGGGAGTTTTATACCTCGTTATATATAGATTTGATCTTTGACAACTAGATAGACCAAGACAAGACGTTAACTGGTAATGGAGCAATTTACAATTTACGCCAAGATAAACCTGCTAAGTTAAATTGGTTTAAATGAATACCTACATTTGTAGAGGATATAAGGTTTGGAGCGATAAATAAGTCTGTATAAAAAGAGTGTGGCAACTCTTGTGCGATGATATTAACGGGGATAATGATACTTCTACAGTTGAAGCCGGCTCATCTTGAAAAGGGGCGGAGGTGAAATTCCTATGTAGCAGCCAATGCACTTGTCAATGTCATAAAACTTAAAAATACTGAAGATAAGGAGAAGATATTATGTGTGAAGAACATAATATAGATATTAAGATGGAAATAGATAAAAAAGATAAACAGACAATAAATCAAATTGATGGTTGGAGTGTGGTAATTAAATTTAATGAAAATGGATTTAGCTTAGAAAATTTAGTAGAGGAATACATCAAAGAAAAATTTTCTGTCTATTAGGGGCTGACAAAAAATATAAGGAGCGTTATAATATTTTTGTGGAAGCCTAGCCTTGGTTCGATTTATTGTATGTAAATTGAATTTAAGGAGGCTTTTTTGTGTTTAAAAATAGTGTAGATAAAGAAAATATTGCAGTTATGTATTTGAGGCTTTCAAAAGAAGATGGAGAAAAAGTAGAAAGTAATTCCATATCAAATCAAAGAGAAATTATAAATTCATATGTAAAAAGAAATCAAATTACAATGGTCAAAGAGTATGTTGATGACGGATATTCAGGAGCGAATTTTGATAGACCGAATTTTAAAGAAATGATAAAGGATGCTTATGATAAGAAATTTGATACCATTATTGTAAAAGACCTGTCAAGATTTGGAAGAGATTATATAGAAGCTGGAAAGTTTATACAAAGAATATTTCCGGAAAACGGGATAAGATTTATATCCGTTAATGACAATTATGATAGTAAAAGTGCGGATATGAATGACACACATTTAATACTGCCTATAAAAAATTTTATCAACGACAGCTATTGCCTAGACATTTCTAATAAGGTAAAAAGCTCCCAGAAGATAAAAAGAGAAAAAGGTGATTTTATTAGTGCTTTTGCACCTTATGGATATAAAAAATCTGATGAGAATAAAAATAAGTTGGTGGTTGATGAACAAGCTGCTCCTAACATCAAAAATATATTCGATATGAAGCTATTGGGATATTCTTCAAAGGCAATTGCAGATGAGTTAAATCACTTAGGTGTTCTAACTCCAAGAAAATATAAAGAAAGTCAAGGCTTTAAGTGTAATGGATTTCAAAATATAAAAGGTGGAAATTGGTCAGCGAAGGCAGTAAACAGAATTATAGAAAATGAAGTATATATTGGAAACACCTTACAGGGAAAGAGTATTACCTTAAACTATAAAAATAAAAAGCAAATTGGAAAAGATAAAGAAGAATGGATAAGGGTAGAAGATACCCACGAAGCAATCGTAAGTAAGGAAGTTTTTGCTATTGCAAATACAATGCTTAAAAGAGATTTAAACAACTCTCGTGGTAAGGATAAAATTGATATTTTTACCGGGATGCTGTTTTGTAAAGAATGTGGAAGTTCTTTGATTAGAAGAACTGTAAAGTATAAAGAAAGAGAAGAAGTTTTCTATATATGCTCAAAGTATAACAAGGAAAAATCTTGCAAAAGACACAGCATAAAGGAAGAAACCTTGATAAAAGCAGTGTCTAAAATAATAAAATCATATATTGAATTTAACGAAAAGCTATATTCCAAAGTTCGGCTTATAGATATAAATAGAAATCTGAAAGACAAACAGATTCCTATATTAAAACGAGAAAAAGCTATGACAGAAGAACTCTTATCTTCCCTTTACCTTGATTTAAAAGAGGATGTGATTAGTAAAGAAGAATATCACCTTTTTAGAAAAAACTATATGGAAAAACTCACTAAGCTAGATGAAAGTATCCAGTATAGATTAAGAAAACAAGAAGATACAAAGGATAAAATAGATGAAAATAAGAGCTGGATCATTGATATTAACAGATATAAAAATTTATCTGAAATAGACAGGCTATCTGTTGTGATGCTCATTGATAAAATTTTTATTTCTGAAGATAAGACGATAGATGTCAGGTTTAATCATACCGAAGAGCTATCTTTACTTGAGGAAATGACAAAAGCGGGCAAGACCAAATTTAAGAATAATATTATAGCAAAGAAAAGTATTTCTACAAACGGAAAGTCAAAAGCTATACCTGTTGCTATGAATAAAAGTCTTGTAAGTGCTGAAAGTGAGGTATGTTATGGCTAGAACGAAAAATAGACATAAATCACAATCAGAAATAAATACAGAAAATATAAAAATAGTTGAAAAAACATATATTGCCGGTGTTTATACACGACTATCACAAGAAAGAAAAGAAGATTATAGGGATAAAAGCAATTCACTTGAAATGCAGGAAGAACTTTGTGTAAAAGAAGCAAATGAAAAAGATATAAAAGTTTTTAGAATATATAAAGATTATGAGTATTCCGGAACAAACTTTAAAAGACCAGCTTTTCTTGAAATGATGGAAGATATAAGGATAGGGAGAATAAATTGTATCATCGTAAAAGATATGTCTAGGTTTGGAAGAGAATATTTAGAAATTGCGAATTATATAGAAAAAGTATTTCCGTTCTTAGGGGTTAGATTTATTTCTGTAAATGACAATCTTGATACAAAAAACGGTATAAAATCGGATAAGAGTTATGAAATAGCAATCAAAAATATCTTCAATGACTTGTATGCTAAAGATATTTCAAAGAAAGTAAAAGCCTCAAAAGAAGTAAAAATGAAACAAGGAGCCTTTATAGGAGCTACTGCTCCGTATGGCTATAAGGTAGAAAAAATAGACGGAAAAAGAGTTTTGGTGGTTGATAAAAAGGTAGCAGAAGTAGTAAGGCTTATATTTCATTTAGCTGGTCAAGGCAAATCTAATATACAAATAGCAAGAGAATTGACAAGTATATACACTACACCTGCTGAATACAAAAGAACAGGAGAGCCTTACAAAAATAAACCGGATACAAGACAATGGGATCCTTCTTATCTATCAAAAATTCTTTCTGACGAAGTGTATATTGGAAATTTAACTCAAAGGGTATATTCAAACAGATATGATTCGGGTAGAAAAAGTAAATTTCGTGATAAAGAAGAATGGATAAGGGTAGAAGATACCCATGAAGCACTGGTTGAAAAAGATTTATTTGAAAGGGTAAGAATACTTAAAGAAAAAAATAAAGGTTCATTACCTTATCGTTCATTAAAAAATACCATAAAAGATGGTAAAGAAAATATAGGTTTAAAAATCCAAAGAGACCGAAACAGAGAAGGAAAGTATGATGGTCTCATAATTTGTGGTATATGCGGTAGAGATTTACAAAAACAATATGGTTCAAGGAGGCTCAAGTCTAATGATGAAGTTTGTTATTGCTATTACTGTAAAGGTGGTGATAAATTAAAATTAGAAAAATCTCATATCAGAATTTATGAAACGGATATCGATAAAATTTTCGTTGATACCTTAAAAAGATTATTTTCAAGTTTTTATCAAGAGGATAAAGGATTATATCTTAAAAATTATTTGGAGAAGGCAAGCAATGAAAAAATAAAGCAAGTTTCTTTGAAAATAGATACTGATAGAAAGAAGATTGATGCTCTTAGAGTTAAGCTACAGAAAGAATATGAAAGCTATGTTAGAGGAGATGTTCTTTTAAGGAAATTTAAAGCAGAAAGTAATAAAATAGATAGACAGATAAAAACGATTAAAAATGAATTAAAGGTAGTAGACGATAAAAAGAGGAACATAAAGAGAAGAAAAGATGAAATCAAAAAATTCATAGAAGCTCTATTTTACTGTTTGGAGGATTACAAGAGTATAGAGGTGGATAAAGAACTGGTTGATACCTTAATTAACCGTATAGAAATCTCAAAATACAAGCAAGTAACTATATACTTTAAATTTAGTTTTGATAAAGATATAGAAAAGCAGTTGGAGGTAGAGCATGAATAGAATAGCCATTTATTTAAGACTTTCAGAAGAAGATTATAAAAAAAAGGATGAGAGTGTAAGTATAGTAAATCAGAGAGACTATATAAGAAATTACATTGAAAACGAGAACTCTCTGAAGGATTGTGAGATAGAAGAATATATAGATGATGGCTTTTCTGCTACAAATACAAACAGACCTTCGTTTTTAAGACTTATTGATAATATAAAAGCCGGGAGAATAAATACGATAATTGTAAAGGATATGTCGAGATTTTCAAGAGATTATATATTGCTTGGAGACTATCTGAGTAATATATTTCCATTTTTGAAAATACGGTTTATTGCTATCAATGACAACTACGATTCTATAAATGAAGATGGAAATGGGATAGATACAGATATACAGTTTAAGACATTGTACTATGATTTGTTCAGTAAGGAATTATCGGAAAAAGTAAAAAGTTCTTTTAAACAACTTAAATCACAGGGGAAAAATACTAATTGGGCAGCACCTTTTGGATACATAAAAGATCCAAAAGACAAATATCATATTATACCTGATGAAAAGACAGCTTTTATAGTTAAAGAAGCTTTTGACTTGCTGTTAGAGGGATATTCTTGCAATCAGGTAGCAAATATATTCAATGAAAAAGATTATATAACCTGTTCTGAAAGAAAAGAAGAACTAAAAATTTCAAAGTACACAAGAAATCTTGTTACTGGCAGTAAAATAAATAAAAGAGTTTGGACAAGTGCGGCTATATCCAGAATAACGAGTAATGAATTATATACAGGAGATTATGTATATAATAAATATAAAGATACAAGGATTGGTGGAAGAAAAAGTATATTACTTCCTGAAGAAGAATGGAAGGTAATTCTTAATACTCATGAAGCGATTGTTTCTAGAGAAGTTTTTGATAAAGTAGGGATAATAAAGAAAAAAAGAATTTTCGGGGGATACACAAAAAACAGAGAAGAATCTATTTTTTCTGACAAGATTTTTTGTAAAGAATGCGGTAGACATATGGGATTTAGATGTGATAGTAGGCAAAAGAAAAATCCAAATAAAGTGTATAAATATAGAAATTACTATTGTTATTTCTGTAAAGCTAGTAGAACTCCCAACAATGTCAAAGAAAGAGACATTATAGAGTTGATAAGACCAAAATTAGATGAATTTAAGTCCCAAAATACAGAAAAAGAAGAAAGCATAATAGATTATGAAAAAAGAAAGGAAGAGTATTTAAAAGAAATATCTGAATTAAATAGTAACCTGCAAATAATCTATGAGAATTACAAGAAAAACAGTATTTCAAAAGAAGAATATTTACGAAAAAAAATACTTGTTCAAGACAAAAAGAAGTTACTGGAAAACAAGATAAGAGAATTAGAAAATATAGAAGATGATTCCAAGAAAGAACTGGATATTAATAACTTAGATGAAGATAATTTGTTGAAAATATATGTAGATAATATAATTGATAAAATAATTGCATCAAGAACTGGAGAAATAGAGATTATAGAGAAATAGATAATTCAGGAAATTCTATATCAATTGCTTGACATTGTAGGGGAAATCAACCTTTATGAGCATTGTTACCGGTCATTTACAACCCGATGAAGGAAAGGTTGAATGGTCTAAATATGTCACAGCAGGTTACTTAGATCAGCACACGGTCTTAGAAGCAGGACAAACCGTTCGTGATGTTCTAAGAACAGCTTTTGATGAGTTGTTTAAAACTGAAGCCCGTATTAATGATATCTACTTATCAATGGCTGAAGAAGGAGCTGATGTCGACGGTCTTATGGAAGAAGTCGGTGAATTGCAAGATCGTCTGGAGTCACGAGATTTCTATACACTGGACGCAAAGATTGATGAGGTAGCAAGAGCTCTAGGGGTTATGGATTTTGGCATGGAGTCTGATGTGACAGAATTATCTGGAGGCCAGAGGACAAAAATTCTGCTAGCAAAGCTATTACTTGAAAAGCCAGATATTTTACTGTTGGATGAACCAACAAACTATCTTGACGCAG
This sequence comes from Streptococcus porcinus, assembly GCF_901542335.1. Taxonomy (NCBI): domain Bacteria; kingdom Bacillati; phylum Bacillota; class Bacilli; order Lactobacillales; family Streptococcaceae; genus Streptococcus; species Streptococcus porcinus. The sequence goes on from NZ_LR594036.1 coordinate 941,916, forward strand.
AGCATATCGAATGGCTTAAACGTTACCTTCAAAATTATGAAAATGCCTTTGTTCTTATTTCACATGACATTCCATTTCTTAATGAGGTTATTAATATTGTCTACCACGTTGAAAATCAGAATCTGGTAAGGTATTCGGGCGACTATTATCAGTTCAAAGAGATTCATGAAATGAAAAAGGCACAATTAGAGGCTGCCTATGAACGTCAACAAAAAGAAATTGCTGATTTACAAGACTTTGTTAACCGTAATAAGGCGCGTGTTGCTACTCGCAATATGGCTATGTCTAGACAGAAAAAATTGGATAAAATGGACATTATTGAGTTGCAGGTTGAGAAACCTAAACCAAACTTTGAGTTTAAAGAATCTCGCACTCCTAGTCGCTATATTTTTCAAGCAAAAGAATTGGTTATTGGCTATGATCGCCCTCTAACAAAAAATCCTTTAACTCTTAATTTTGAACGAAATCAAAAAATTGCTATCATAGGTGCGAATGGTATTGGTAAATCTACACTATTAAAGAGTTTATTGGGTATCATCAAGCCGTTAGCAGGGCAAGTGGAGCGTGGTGATTTTATTGAATTAGGTTATTTTGAACAAGAAGTTTCAGGAGTAAATCGTCAAACACCATTAGAAGCAGTTTGGGATGCTTTCCCAGCTTTAAATCAAGCAGAAGTAAGAGCAGCACTTGCACGTTGCGGCTTAACTTCAAAACATATTGAAAGTCAGATTCAGCTTTTATCCGGAGGAGAACAAGCTAAGGTGCGCTTTTGTCTTCTCATGAATCGAGAAAATAATGTTTTGGTATTGGATGAGCCAACTAACCATTTAGACGTTGATGCTAAAGCTGAACTAAAAAGAGCTTTGCAAGCCTACAAGGGATCTATCTTAATGGTATGTCACGAACCTGATTTTTATCAAGGTTGGGTAACGGATATTTGGGATTTCAACCAACTAACCTAAGTTAAACCTAGATAATAGTTATAAAAAAGTTGGCCAATTGTACCAACTTTTTTTATATCTGATAGCAAAATTCTTGACTAGGATTCAAAATAAAAGTATAATGACAATATAAATAATTAATTGAGTAGTCTCTTTTATTTATCTTGTAATAATAGCTTTGTTAAAGAAAACACAAAGAAAATATTCTATCTATCAACAAAAGTAGCTACATAAAATTAATTATAATGGTCACTTTATAGAGGAGGCATTTTATCATAGAAAGTGAGAACTATCAAAAAGTAATTAATGTCTCAGATAGAAAAGGAGTCTAATATGAACTTTAAGGGAAACAATGTGAAAGCAGGACACACTGTCAATACTAAACATAATAGAGTAAAGATTGCGGAGGTACTTCAATTAGTGTTACTACTTATCCCCGTCTTCAAACTAAGTCGGAAAATTTTGAAAGATCGTAAAATGAAATAGGAGATAGACATGATGAACTCAAAACAAAAAGGTATAGCTATCGCTCTTATTGCCGGAGCCGCCGCAGCAACTATTGCTTATTTAAGCCTATCAGAAACTGACAAACAAGACTTGCTTGAAGAAAGTAATAAGAAGATGGGTGAATTAAATGACACCATTAAGGGTTTTAGTGAGCAGTTTTTAGGAACAGTTACTGAAAAGTTAGAAGATTCAAAATCAAAGATAGACCAGTATTCTGATTTCGCTTCAACTAAGCTTGAAGATTCCCTTTCAAAGGCAAAGGGCACTATTGAACACTACTCAGATGTGGCTGGGGATAAGATTGATGAGCAATTGAATCATTTTAAAAATAAATAAAGCTAGCTATGCTATTCCACATTAAAAAACGAGAGTTTGATAAGACAAAGTAAACTCATTCGGTAAGACACAAAAGGGCTTTTAGCCCTTTTTTTAGAACGTAGACAAACTCCTAACAATAAAAAATGTGAATAGACTTGCGTAAAATGACAAGATATTAAACTCTTAAAGATGTTGATGTTCCAATGTTTCTGAGAGTTTTTGCTTTTCATAATAAAGAAAAAAGATTGAAGAAAATTGTCCAAAATGGACTTTGTCTTCAATCTGAAAGGGCTTTTAGCCCTTTTTTTATATGTATGGATTGTTTTAGGAATTAGGAACGCGAACGGTGACCGCTTCCTTTAAGACTGTGAGTGTCACTGGCACCATATCGCTTTTATCACCATCAATACGGGTTCGAGGTAAAATCAATGTTTTTAATTTTGATGGCGTAATAGTTAACTTCTGAGTTGAAAAGTGTGTAATCTCTTCAGCCATAGAGAAATCTCCTTTACGAAAATCATTTATATGTAATAAAAATTTTATAAATGAAACTTTCTTCATGGTATAGACCTGCAATAGCCCATCATTAACCGTAGCAGAGGGTGAGAAAGATGGAAAACCAGCAATGGAATTGGTCATGGTTACAAGTAAGAACTTTGTCTTAATAGCAAATTGTCGACGATCATCTTCAAGGTTTAGGTAATAGGAACGGTTGCGTTTTAAAATTCGGAAACTATCCTTTAAAAAAGCTAAGGGTCCAAATTTTCGTTTATCTTCAGTGGTCACATTAGCTGCTATATCTGCTAACAGTCCAAGAGTTAGACTACTAATCATATAATGATCATTAACTTTACAAAGGTCTACTCTTTTATCTTGCCCATTTAAAATGGTATCAATAGCTAAATCAGGATCTAATGGAATGGATAGAGATTTTGCAAAGTTATTGACAGTACCAGAGGGGATAAGGCCTATTTTAGTATGCTGACCACCTTCATGGACGCCACCTATTATTTTATTAATAGTTCCATCTCCCCCAAGTGGAATAACCAAGTCAATTCCCCTGCTAGAAGCTTCTTTGGCCTTCTTAAAGGCATCAGAAGCTGACTCAGGGCTAACAACGGTAATGTTCTTTTCAAGAAAACCATGCTTTAGGAAAGAGTCTTTGATATGTTGTGTAAGGTCTTTTTCGTTTTTCTTTCCGGAAAAAGGATTGACAAATAAGTGTACTGTCTCCATAATGAATTACCTTTCTTTCTAATCATACTTATTATAACACTCCTCTATCTATTTGTAAGTAATAAAAAAGCTAGTCTTATTTCATTAGACTAGCACTTCATTATAGCATGTAAAAAACAATGGCAATAAATTGCAGGGCAGACGCTAGCAGAATAAAGAGATGCCAAATCATATGAAAGTAGGGCTTTTTCTTAGCATAAAATATAGCACCAATAGTGTAGGATAAGCCTCCTAAAAACATCAGAATAGCAAATACTAATCCCGTCTTATTAATAATGACCGGTAAAATAAAGATAACTAACCATCCCATAAAAAGATAGAGTATTAAACTGAATTTTTCATTAATAGATTTTGCAAAAATTTTATAGAGAATGCCAAATAAGGTTATTCCCCATTGTAGAATGATAATAAGATAACCTAACCAGCCTCCTACTAAAGAAAGTGCAATGGGTGTATAACTGCCAGCAATAGCAATATAAATCATACTATGATCAATGATTCGAAGTACATATTTTTGGGGTGTTCCATAAGCCATGGAATGATAAATAGTTGATGACAGGAACATCAGAAATAGGCTAATGACAAAAATTGAAGTACCAACAGCAACTTTAAGTTGGTAAGTTTGATAACTATAAATAGCAACAAATGGCAAAATAAACAGCATGACAACGGAACCGACAGCATGCGTTATGGCATTTGCAACCTCTTCTCCAAATGATAGGGGAAGACTTTGTTTAAAAGTTTGATTCAAGGCAAGGACCTCCTTATTCATTTTCCGTTAATGAAAATGTTAGGCAATAATATTTAACAGTTTTACATGCTGCAACGATAATATCATCAACTCCATCAGTTTCTCCACTGTTCCAGTAATTAACAAAAGCACGATAGAGCTGTTCAGAATCGTTTTTATCTTTTAAACTTTGTAGGACCTGACTAATATTTTGAATGGGAAAGCTATGCTTTAGAATCGCTATTGCAATGAGTCGCGCTAACTGATGTCTAGCGTATTTCTTCTTAAAGGGCTTTTCAAGATAGCCATGCTTAACATAATTATTGACCATAGAAGCGGTTAGAGGTTTTTGTTGATTTGGTTCTATAATAGTTGCTACTTGATTAACATATAGTAGAACTTGATCAAGATATAAGTCAATCTCAGGCAAATTTTCCCAATTAGGAAGAATAGTATATTTCATTTCACAAACCCTTTCATCTAGTTATGATAACTAGATTTTACAATAATTAAAATAAAAATACAAGAAAAAATTTTACTTTTAAAATATGAAAATAGGATTAGGCACAATTTCATGATATAATAAGCAGTAATACTATCAACTAGTCTCATATTTGAAACTAGGAAAGGAGAGCTATAAATGGCTATTATTCAATGGTTCCCTGGACACATGTCTAAAGCTCGTAGACAAGTACAAGAAAATTTAAAACATGTTGATTTTGTAACTATATTAGTTGACGCACGTTTACCATTATCTAGTCAGAATCCAATGTTAACGAAGATTGTTGGTGATAAACCAAAGTTGATGATTCTTAATAAGGCTGATTTAGCGGACCAAAGTAGAACAAAGGAGTGGAAACAATTCTACGAATCAAAAGGTATCAAAACACTAGCTATTAATTCAAAGGAACAAGCTACTGTCAAAAAGGTGACAGAGGCTGCTAAAGCTTTGATGATGGATAAAATTGCAAAACTGCGTCAACGTGGTATTCAAAAAGAAACCTTACGGACAATGATTATTGGAATCCCAAATGCTGGTAAGTCAACTTTGATGAACCGTTTAGCAGGTAAAAAAATTGCAGTTGTTGGTAATAAGCCAGGTGTTACCAAGGGGCAACAGTGGTTGAAGTCTAATAAAGACCTTGAAATTTTAGACACTCCTGGTATTTTATGGCCTAAATTTGAAGACCAAGTAGTTGGCTTGAAATTAGCCTTAACAGGTGCCATCAAAGATCAACTTTTACCCTTAGATGAAGTCACTATATTTGGCCTTAACTACTTCAAAGAGTATTATCCTAGTCGTCTAATCGAAAGATTTAAAGGAATAAATCTTGAAGCAGAAGCACCTGATATCATCATAAGCATGACACAGAAACTGGGCTTCAGGGATGATTATGACCGCTTCTATACCCTATTTATCAAAGAAGTTAGAGATGGAAAATTAGGAACTTTTACCTTAGATCAAGTAGAGGAAGCATATGACTCAGACAATCAGGGAAATTAAAGAAAATCTTGAGGCTGTTACTGCCCTTTCTGACCCCATTTGGGAAAAACTTGAGCAGGATGAGCGTCAGGGTGTAAAAAAGGCGATCGCCCTTCGAAAAAAAGTGATAGAAGATAACTCTAAAGAAGAACAACGGCTTGAATACATGCTGCGCTACGAACGAGACATCTACCGACAAGGCTATCATTGTATTGCCGGAATTGATGAGGTAGGGCGGGGGCCATTAGCAGGTCCTGTTGTAGCTGCTTGTGTTATTCTTCCCAGAAATTGTAAAATTAAGGGATTGAATGATTCAAAAAAAATTCCGAAATCCAAGCATAATATTTTGTTTGAACAAATTAAAAATCAAGCTGTTGGTATTGGAATAGGTATTGTTGATAATAAAATGATAGACTCTGTCAATATCTACCAAGCTACTAAACTAGCAATGTTGGAAGCTATTAACGATTTAAAAAAAGTTGAGGTTTTCCCTGATTATTTACTTATTGATGCGATGACGTTAGATATTTCAATACCACAAATGTCACTTATTAAAGGCGATGCCAATTCCTTATCTATAGCTGCTGCTTCAATAGTTGCTAAAGTAACGAGGGATCAGCTAATGATGAGTTACGATCAAAATTATCCTGGCTATGACTTTGCCCAAAATGCAGGCTATGGTACTAAAAAACACTTGTATGGTTTAAAAAAGCATGGTGTCACACCAATTCATCGAAAAAGTTTTGAACCTATTAAATCAATGTTACTGTAGCAATAGTTGTAGTACTATTACTTTATATTTTATATTGATAATAATATGGAGATTAAGATGACTGAATTAGAAAAAATGCTTGCTGGTCACTTGTACGACGCAAGTGACATAGAGTTAAAAGAAATGCGTAATAGAGCACGGCAAATCATGGCTGTCTTTAATGCTGAGACAGATGCTCAAAAAAGAAGTCATCTTTTAAAAAAGTGGCTTGGTAAAACGGGTGAAAATATTTATATGGAAACTCGATTTGTCTGTGATTACGGCTCTAATATTTTTGTAGGTGAGAATTTTTATGCCAATTTCAATACAACCATGTTAGATGTCTGTGAAATAAAAATTGGTGATAATGCCATGTTTGGTCCAAACTGTCAGTTATTAACCCCTCTACACCCTCTTGATGCGCAAGAACGTATTGCTGGACTAGAATACGGAGCCCCTATAACACTTGGCGATAATATCTGGCTAGGAGGAGGAGTTACTATCTTACCTGGAGTGTCACTTGGTGACAACGTTGTTGTCGGAGCAGGAAGTGTTGTAACCAAATCTTTTGGAGATAATGTTGTCTTGGCTGGTAATCCAGCAAAAATTATTAAGTGGTTGGATTAATTAAAAAAACTTTTACTGTCTTAGTAAAAAGTTTTTTAATTTTTGCGAATGGTAGAAGTAGAGAGGTATAATTATGAATAATTTTGAACTTTATAAACTTCGAAAAGCCGGTTTGAAAAATCATCACATTTTAAATGTTATTAATTATTATCAAACTTATGGTAAATCCCTATCTTTACGAAATATCGCAGTTGCTTCTGAAACATCGGATCCAATACAATTTATTGAAACTTACAAAGCAATTGATAGTAAAGCTCTGCGGAAAGAATTTAATCAGTATCCTAGTATTTCCTTACTTGATAAAAATTACCCCTCATATTTAAAAGAAATCTATAACCCACCGGTTTTACTTTTTTACCAAGGGAATTTAGAACTTTTAAATTATCCCAAACTAGCAGTAGTAGGCTCTCGCAAGGCGAGTCAATCAGGCCTAAAAGCGACTCAAAAAATAATAGAAGAATTAAATAATAAACTCATTATTGTTAGTGGTCTTGCCAGAGGAGTTGATACTGCGGCACATTGTTGTGCACTTAAAACAGGTGGTCATACAATTGCTGTCATTGGCTCTGGTTTCACGCATTACTACCCTAAAGAAAACCAAAGATTGCAAAAATTTATTGCTTCTAATCACCTTTTACTAACTGAATATGGACCAAATGATCCGCCATTATCCATTCATTTTTCAGAAAGAAATCGAATCATTGCTGGTTTAGCAAAGGCGGTTTTAGTTATTGAAGCTAAAAGACGATCCGGAAGCTTAATAACATGTCGATATGCTCTTGAAAATGGTCGTGAAGTTTTCGCAATTCCTGGAAATATTAGTGATGGTTTTTCAGATGGCTGTAATCAGCTTATTCAAGAAGGCGCAAAGTGCATCATGAGTGGTTTGGATGTGCTTACAGAGCTTTTTTAACTAATAACTTTCTTCCTATATGGAATTTTTTTATTGACAGTTATCTAAAAATGGGATATTATTCTATAAGCTTTAACCATTAAGTTATAGGAAGTGTGACACATTGGTAACAAAAACCGCAACTAAAACAAATTCAAAAAAAAACACTAAAAAGAAAAAGACAACTACAAAGAAGAATTTGGTTATTGTAGAATCTCCTGCCAAAGCCAAAACAATTGAAAAATATTTAGGGCGCAATTATAAAGTTGTTGCATCAGTTGGTCATATCAGGGATTTAAAAAAATCATCTATGTCAATTGATTTTGAGAATAATTATCAGCCTGAGTATATCAATATTAGAGGTAAGGGACCACTTATCAACTCTTTAAAAAAGGAAGCTAAAAATGCCAAAAAAGTTTTCCTGGCAAGTGACCCGGACCGTGAAGGGGAAGCTATTTCATGGCATCTTTCCCATATTCTAGGTCTTGATATCACTGATAAAAACCGTGTTGTTTTTAATGAGATTACAAAAGATGCTGTAAAAAATGCTTTTGTCGAACCAAGAGAAATTGATATGAATCTAGTTGACTCTCAACAAGCGAGGCGCGTTCTAGACCGAATCGTTGGGTATTCAATATCACCAATTCTTTGGAAAAAAGTTAAAAAAGGATTGTCAGCTGGGCGTGTGCAATCAGTAGCTTTGAAATTGATTATTGACCGTGAAAATGAAATTAAAGCTTTTATTCCGGAAGAGTACTGGACTATTGATGGGCTTTTTAAAAAAGGTAAACATAAATTTCAAGCCAGCTTCTATGGTCTAGATGATAAAAAGATGAAATTAAATACTAATGAGGATGTTCAATTAGTATTGTCAAGGATTACCAGCGATGATTTTAATGTATCTAAAGTTGAGAAGAAAGAGAGACGTCGTAATGCACCATTACCCTATACGACCTCTTCCTTACAACAGGATGCAGCTAATAAAATAAATTTCAGAACACGAAAAACCATGATGGTTGCTCAACAACTCTATGAGGGGATTAATTTAGGTAGCAACGGAACTCAAGGATTAATTACCTATATGCGTACTGATTCAACACGTATTAGTCCTGTTGCTCAAAATGATGCTGCCACTTTTATTAGTCAAAAATTTGGTAGTCATTATTCAAAACATGGAAATCGCGTTAAGAATGCAAGTAGTTCACAAGATGCCCATGAGGCTATCAGACCTTCAAGTGTTTTTCATACGCCTGAATCAATTGCTAAGTATCTTAATAAAGACCAGTTGAAACTTTATACTTTAATTTGGAACCGTTTTGTTGCGAGTCAAATGACTGCTGCAGTTTTTGACACTGTCAAAGTAACCCTAGAACAAAACAAGGTTGTCTTTACTTCTAATGGTAGTCAAATTAAATTTGATGGGTATATGGCGGTCTACAATGATTCCGATAAAAATAAAATGTTACCCGAGATGTCAGAAGGAGAAGTAGTTAAAAAGGAGAAGACAAGTCCTGAACAGCACTTTACCCAACCACCAGCTCGCTATTCTGAGGCAACTTTAATCAAAACTTTGGAAGAAAATGGAGTAGGACGTCCGTCTACCTATGCACCTACCTTAGAGGTCATTCAAAGACGTTACTACGTTAAGTTAGCTGCCAAACGTTTTGAACCAACTGAGCTTGGTGAAATTGTTAATACCTTAATTGTTGAATTTTTCCCTGATATTGTTGATGTTACCTTTACTGCTGATATGGAATCAAAACTAGATCAAGTAGAAACAGGAGAACGTCAATGGCAAACTGTTATTGATAGCTTTTACCAACCTTTTGTGAAAGACTTGGAAAAAGCTGAAGATGAAATTGAAAAAATCCAAATCAAAGATGAGCCTGCTGGGTTTGATTGTGACATTTGTGGCCATCCTATGGTAATTAAACTTGGTCGTTTTGGGAAATTTTATGCGTGTAGTAATTTTCCGGAGTGCCGCAATACCAAAGCAATTACTAAAGAAATTGGTGTGACCTGTCCAATATGCGGTAAGGGGCAAGTTATTGAACGAAAAACCAAACGTAATCGTGTCTTCTACGGCTGTGATCGTTATCCAGACTGTGAATTTACTTCTTGGGATATCCCTATCGGAAGAGCTTGTCCTAAATCTGGCGATTACTTAGTTGAAAAGAAAATTCGAGGTGGTAGTAAACAAGTTGTGTGTAGCAACGAAGCTTGTGATTATAAAGAAGATAAAATCAAATAGAGATTAACCTTTATTGGTTTTGGGTTGAAGAAAAATCTAGTGTGATAATTTTCTTTAGCCTTTTTTCTTTGCTATCCTATAATTGCTGTAATGACTAAAACTGACACAGAGGTTATAAGACTTTTGAGTGTAGATAAATATACGATATTGATAAGTCGAAAAAAGCATGCTATTAGTTTTTAGCATGCTTTTAATTAGTTTTTAGGGTTGATAAAAGTTCCTCAATCATTGGACTGAAAGAGTAGTCATGACGATAAGCAATTCCAATTGGGTAAAAATCATTTTTGTCTTGGAAAGGAATCCAGACTAAGTCGTCTACTTTACTTAGGCTTTCAAATTCACTGGGTAGTATAGCGACAGCATTAAGACTTTTTAGGCTATGAATAATAACTTCCCAGTCATTATGTTTAAAAACTATGTCAGGTTCAAAACCTAATGCCCGACTTCGTCTAGGGAGCATTTCACCTAGCATAAAGTGTTCGTTAAGGGATGCAAATTTACAATCTTTTAAATCGACTAATTTCAAGTGGCTATGGTGAGCCAATTGGTGATTCTTGGGCAGGACAATACTTACTTTATAACCTTTTGTTGATGTCTGTAGAGGCTCAATGACGATATCTTTACGAAGGCTTGGAAAGGAGAGTAACCCAATATCAATCTCACCTTTTGCAAGTAAATCTTGTAATTTTCGAGATCCATCTTGAATTAAAGATACTTCAACGTTAGAATGTGTGGCCATAAAAGTAGAAATTTGCTTCATAAATTGGATAGCAAAAAGTGCTGTCAAACCAACTCGGATGACTTCTTTCTTTTCCTGATTAAGCTGTTGAATTTCAGCGACAATTTGATTGAAATCAGCCATTAAAATTTTGCCTCGTTCATACAAAATATCACCGGCTTCTGTTAGAAGGAGTTGACGACCGTTTTGTGAAAACAAGGTTGTATTTAATTCTAATTCTAGTTTTTTGATTGATTGCGATAGTGTCGGCTGTGTAACAAAAAGACTTTTAGCAGCATGAGAGTAATTTTTTGTCTCGGCAACAGCAATAAAATAAGTTAGTTGTCTGATATCCATAATGAATCCTTTTCTAAAGTTAGTATACCATAAAATGCTATCTTTTATTTAAGAGCATCTATTTATTTGTAGTTTGACAATATAAATTTGTGAACTCTATTATAAAAAGTTATAGTATTATAATTTTTATTAATTTTTATTTTTACTGTGCCTATGTTATAGTTTATATAGTTAGTGAAATCACAAACAATATTTTGAGGAGGCATTTTAATGTCAGAAACAATTCAAAAGCAGTCTGCTAAATCTTTTACAATGAATGTATTAAATGGTATAGCATTAGGAACTGTTATCGTCCTTATTCCAGGAGCAATCTTTGGCGAATTAATGAAAGCTTTATTGCCAATGTGGACAGGATTTGCTACGCTTATCGCAGCAACAGGTCTTGCGACAAGTATGATGGGTCTAGTGATAGGGATGCTTGTCGGGATTAATTTTAAATTTGCTCCAATTCAATCTGCGTCTCTAGGATTAGCTGTTATGTTTGCAGGTGGAGCAGCTAACTTCAGTAATGGTATGGTGATGCTCAAAGGGACTGGTGATATCATCAATATGGGTATTACAGCTGCATTTGGCGTACTCTTAATCCAATTTTTAGCTGATAAAACCAAATCCTTTACCTTGATTATCGTTCCAACTGTGACCTTATTGTTAATTGGGGGTGTGGGCCGTTTTCTATTGCCTTATGTGAAGTTAATTACGGCTATGATTGGGCAGGGAATTGCCGGATTACTAGGTTTACAGCCAATTTTAATGTCAATTTTAATCGCTATGATCTTTTGTTTCTTAATCGTTTCACCAATTACAACGGTTGGTATTGCCTTGGCTATTAGTCTGTCAGGTATTGGTTCTGGAGCAGCCAACTTAGGAATTTGTGCAGCAAGTTTTGGTTTATGTATAGCTGGTTGGACGGTTAATTCTAAAGGAACTTCGCTGGCTCATGTACTTGGTTCGCCAAAAATTTCTATGGCAAATGTCCTTTCTAAACCAATTATTATGTTGCCAATGCTTTCTACAGCTTCTGTTCTCGGACTTCTTACAGCTATCTTTAATATTCAGGGGACTCCTGCCAGTGCAGGATTTGGAATTAGTGGCTTGATTGGGCCTATAAATGCATTAAATCTAGCCAAAGGTGGATGGTCGTTTATCAATATTGTGATTGTAATTCTTATTTTTGTCATAGCTCCAATCGTTTTAAGCTTCGTTTTTAACTACCTCTTTATTAGAGTACTTAAAATCATTAAACTAGAAGATTATAAACTAGATATCTAATTAAGGAGAAACAAAATGAAAATAAAATTATTCAATGTTCGTGGTGAAGAAGCTGTTTTAGCAGAACAGTGGGCAAAAGTTAATCAGGTTGAACTGTCACTTGATCAAGGTCCTCTAACTCTAGATACAGTCAAAGAAGCGCAAGGCTTCGATGGCATCGCTAATGCTCAGATTGAACCACTCGACGACTCTATTTATCCAATTTTAAAAGAAATGGGAATTAAGCAGATTGCTCAGCGCAGTGCAGGAGTGGATATGTACAATCTTGAATTAGCTAAAGAAAATGGAATTATTATTAGTAATGTTCCAAGCTATTCACCAGAATCGATAGCTGAGTTTACGGTAACTATTGCTTTGAACTTGATTCGTAAAGTAGAACTTATCCGATCAAATGTTAAAGAACATAATTTCACTTGGAATCTTCCAATTAGAGGTCGCGTGCTTGGTGATATGACAGTGGCAATAATTGGTACAGGACGTATCGGACTTGCTACTGCAAAAATTTTTAAAGGATTCGGTTGTAAAGTGGTGGGGTATGATATTTATCAAAGCCCAGCTGCTAAAGAGGTTTTAGAATATAAAGACTCGATTTTAGAGGCTATCCAAGTTGCAGATGTGGTTTCACTGCACATGCCACCTACATCTGATAATAGTCACTATTTCAATGCTGAACTATTTAAACACTTTAAAAAAGGAGCTATACTTTTAAATATGGCGCGAGGAGCTTTGATCGATACGGCTGATTTACTAGCTGCCTTAGATCAAGGACTTCTTGATGGTGCGGGGATTGATACGTATGAGTTTGAAGGTCCTTATGTTCCTAAAAACTTCCAAGAAAAAGTAATTACTGATGCTCTGTTTCTTGATTTAATTCATCATCCAAAGGTCATTTATACTCCTCACGCCGCTTACTATACAGATGAGGCTGTTAAAAACCTGGTTGAAGGTGCGCTAAATGCAACTGTTGATGTCATTAAGACTGGTACAACACCAATGCGTGTTAATTAATACTATATCCGTTAGGCAGACTACATTTTCTGTTTTAACGGACTTTTTTTATTTTGTCCATTTTAAACGACTTTTTATATATTTTCCTCTATAATGGACTTTTTTGTTTTTTCCTGTTATAATGAATCTAGAAAAGGAGAAAACGATGGTATATTTAGCACTTATTGGAGATATTATTCAATCCAAGCAGCTTTCTCAGCGTTCAGAGGCGCAAGAGCGCTTGAAGACTTGTTTAAAGCGCTTAAATGAGTTCTTTAAACCTTATATCATCTCTAATTTTTCTCTTACACTTGGAGATGAGTTCCAAGGGCTAATGAGAATTGATGCTCCTATCTTTTATCTAATTGATTTAATTAATGATGAAATGCGTGATATCCCAATGAGATATGGAATCGGAGTGGGTGAAATCCTTACTGATATTAATCCAGAAATTAGCATCGGAGCAGATGGTCCTGCTTATTGGTACGCTCGCGAGGCTATTAAGTTCATTCATCAAAAAAATGATTATGGAATCACTCAAGTTGCTATACGAACAGGAGAAATGGAGGAAGATATTCTTTTAAATAGCTTGTTATCAGCGGGGGAGGCAATCAAATATAATTGGCGAACTAGTCAACTAGAGGTCTTTCATGCGTTATTAATATCTAATATCTACCAAGAACATTTTGATCAGCAACAATTAGGTAAGCTGATTGGTCTATCTCCAAGTGCCTTATCAAAACGTCTGAAAAGTAGTAATCTCAAAATATATTTAAGGAGTCGTCACAGTGCCCAGCAATATATCAACCAAAGATTTGGAAAGGAGGTAGACAAATGATTGAAGGTCTAGCCCCGTTCTTACAAACTCATTCACTACTTACCGTATTGTTAATTTGTCATTTTTTATCTGACTTTCATTTCCAAAGTCCTGAAATAGCTGATCAGAAAGACACTAGTCTTCGTTATCTTGCTTATCATATCCTTGGAGTCGCAGCCCCTTTAATTATTTTGACTTGTTTAATTCCTAAGCTATGGTTAATTACTTTTCTTATAGTGGCTAGTCACAGTCTCATTGATTTGTGCAAATCTAAAGTGATTAAGCTATTCCAATGGAAGCAAGGGTGGATTTTTTTGTTGGATCAGTTTATTCATATCATGATTATTGTTTATGCAAGCATTATTTTGACACCTAATCCCTTACCTCAATGGTTAAGTCATAGGTCTCTACTAGTGATTCTCTTCCTTATTTTAATAACAAAACCGACCAATATTTCATTTAAAATCTTTTTTAGTAAATATCAACCTGAACAAGGGCAAAAGATGGACACCATCAGGGGAGCCGGAGCAACAATTGGTATTTTAGAAAGAATAGTGATTGGCATTTGTATGATAATGGGGCAATTTGCCTCTATAGGACTTGTTTTTACTGCTAAATCAATTGCTCGGTATAATAAAATTTCAGAAAGTCCGGCCTTTGCAGAGTATTATCTAATTGGTTCACTTTTTAGCATTTTAAGTGTCTTCTTGGCAGCATGGATTTGTTTCTTTTAACATAACTATAGTTACGTCATTTAACTCTCGTGCTTTTGCTTTTATAGGAAATTCTGCTATAATATAGCAAGTAAAATTTAAAGAAAGATTTGTGGGAAGGAAACTTTCCAAAGAGGTATTAGTCTATTGTCTCAATCTTATATTAACGTTATTGGAGCAGGTTTAGCTGGCTCAGAAGCTGCTTACCAAATTGCTAAGCGTGGCATTCCTGTAAAGCTCTACGAAATGCGAGGTGTTAAACAAACCCCTCAACATAAAACAGATAACTTTGCTGAATTGGTTTGTTCAAATTCTTTTCGGGGTGATAGTCTTACCAACGCGGTAGGACTGTTGAAGGAAGAGATGCGTCGTTTAGATTCCATTATTATGCGTGCTGGAGAAGCACACCGCGTCCCAGCAGGTGGTGCAATGGCAGTTGATCGTATTGGTTATGCAGAAGCCGTCACGGCTGAGCTGGAGAATCATCCTCTCATCGAGGTTATTCGTGGTGAGATAACCGAAATACCTAGTGATGCTATTACAGTTATTGCAACAGGTCCCCTAACGTCAGATGCTTTGGCTGAAAAGATCCATGCTCTAAATGGTGGTGATGGGTTTTATTTCTATGATGCTGCAGCACCAATTATTGATAAAACAACCATTAACATGAATAAAGTTTACCTTAAGTCCCGTTATGATAAAGGCGAAGCTGCTTACCTTAACTGTCCGATGACTAAAGAAGAATTCATGGCTTTCCACGAAGCTTTAACAACAGCAGAAGAAGCACCACTTAACTCGTTCGAAAAAGAAAAGTATTTTGAAGGATGTATGCCAATTGAGGTGATGGCTAAACGTGGGATTAAAACAATGTTATATGGACCAATGAAACCTGTGGGCTTAGAATATCCAGAAGACTATCCCGAACCACGTGATGGAGAGTTTAAAACACCCTATGCAGTTGTACAATTGCGTCAGGATAATGCTGCTGGAAGTCTCTACAATATGGTTGGTTTCCAAACACATTTGAAGTGGGGGGAACAAAAACGTGTCTTCCAGATGATTCCTGGTCTTGAAAATGCAGAATTTGTCCGTTATGGGGTCATGCACCGTAATTCTTATATGGATTCGCCAAACTTACTCAAACAAACTTTTCAATCACGCGCCAATGACAACCTTTTCTTCGCTGGTCAGATGACAGGAGTAGAGGGATATGTGGAGTCCGCAGCTTCTGGTCTTGTTGCTGGTATCAATGCCGTTAAAAAATTCAAAGGTGAAGAAGAGGTCATCTTCCCAGAAACAACAGCTATTGGTAGCTTACCACATTATGTCACTCATGCTGATAGTAAACATTTTCAACCCATGAATGTTAATTTTGGTATCATTAAAGAACTGGAAGGCCCACGGATTAGAGACAAAAAAGAACGTTATGAAGCCATCGCTGAGCGCTCATTACGAGATTTAGAACCATTCTTAGCTAACTAAGATAAGAGATTAATGAGACTTGAATTTTAAGCACATTTATGGCTTAAAAGATGAAAGTTCCAGTTATAATTGAAACCAAACTAGTAATAAGCAGATTAATATACAAGAAAGCACTCACTAAATAAGTGGGTGCTTTCTTGTAAAATATGATTATCTAAATGCCTATTTTCGTCCAAAAGGGAGTTTGATGTGTTTAAAACTCTCAAAAGTATCTGCAATTTTTTGATTACGCTCTACAGTTCGTAAGTTCTCCTGATCCAAAATTGCCTGACTTTTCTCTAAAACATCATAGGTGACATAGTATAGTTTGACCAGACTACCGACTGGTAATTTCCCAAAACGTGGGGACATAATAACGACTTCATCTAATGAAGCTTTTAACCACTTTTTATCCGGAAGGACAGGTATGGTTGCGACAACAAAGCCTTGTTTTTCAAGATGCTGTCTAGCTTCCTCAACAGGAAGGTTAATGACATTATCGAGACTTTTTAATTTCTCTTCTCTGGCTTGTTTTTGATCCATGTATTTTTCAACTATGGGACGGCCATTATCCAGGCCTTTACCAATAATTTCTGTTGTGTCGGGAATGATAGAGATAATCTTACCGAAAACACCTAATGATTTCGAAAATTTACTGATTTTAACCATAATACTCTCCTTTAGGGAAATTCTTAAGTCTATTATAGCAGAAGAAGAACTGATTCCCTTTTTGAAAACTTACAAAATTGTAAGTTATCAAGCGCAGCCTGTAAGTTTGCAAGCCTGATAGAAATCTATAATAGTAAGTGTCAATAAGTCATCAGACATTAATTCTCAAAAAAAGTTATAATGTTTAAAGGAGACAGTTATGCTATTAGATATTCAACATTTAGAAAAAGTATTTCGCACACGTTTCTCAAAAGAAGAAACAAGGGCCTTACAGGACGTTGATTTTAAGGTGGACCAAGGTGAGTTTATCGCCATTATGGGAGAATCGGGATCTGGGAAGTCAACCTTATTAAATATTCTTGCAACCTTAGAAAAGCCCACCAATGGATCAGTCTTGCTCGAAGGAAAAGATATTACTAAAATCAGAGAGAATCAGTTAGCACAGTTCCGTTTACATCACCTTGGTTTTGTTTTCCAGGAATTTAACCTCTTAGATACCTTGTCTATTCGAGATAATATCTTTTTACCGTTAGTTTTAGGCCGCAAACCTTATAAAGAAATGAGTCGTCGCTTAGACCAGCTGGCGCCAAAACTACGTATTCAAGAATTGCTAGACAAAAGACCTTTTGAAATTTCCGGAGGACAGAAACAGCGTGTTGCCATTGCTCGCAGCTTAATTACAAATCCTAAGTTACTCTTAGCTGATGAACCTACCGCAGCACTGGATTACCGTAATTCAGAGGACCTCTTAAACCTTTTTGAAGATATCAATATCGATGGTCAAACCATCTTAATGGTTACCCACTCTGCCAATGCAGCTAGTCATGCTAAACGCGTCCTCTTTATTAAAGATGGTCGTATTTTCCACCAAATGTATCGAGGCGATAAAACGACGACACAATTCTCCAAGGATATCTCGTTAGCTATGACTGGTTTATTAGGAGGTGAGTAACATGTTCTACCTCAAATTAGCTTGGAATAATCTTAAAAAATCAAAAGAAGTAGTAGCTCCATTCTTACTAGCAAGCTCTGTACTTTTCATGCTTAATGGCATCGTTACCATTATTTTAATGAGTCCTATCTCAAAAGCAATGCAAAATGGCAAAATTCTTTTAGGCTTGGCGGCAGTCGTTCTGACAATTTTTGCTACTATCATGGAAATTTATAGTTACAATTTTCTGTTAAAACAAAGGACTCGCGAATTTGGTCTCTATAATATTCTCGGAATGACCAAAAAACAAATTGGATTGCTTTCTGTTTTAGAGCTGTGGATCCTCTTTCTTGCAGTTATCATTGTTGGTTCCATTGCTTCTTATATTTTCTCCCATCTCTTTTATTTGATTTTTGTTAATTTAGTTCACTATAACAAATTACAATTAGAAATTGCTCCAATTGCTGTTGTGCAAACCAGCATTGTTTTTGCTTTGATTTTTGTCCTACTTATGATCATTGGACTTTTCAAAGTTCGTCAGACATCACCATTAATGCTTTTTAAAGATCAAGAACAAGGGGAAAAAGAACCCAAAGGGAACATCCTCCTGGCATCCTTAGCCATTATTGCAATTAGTATCGGCTATTATATTTCCATTACCTCGACCAAATTAGCGGCATTAGCCGTTTTATATCGCTTCTTTATTGCTGTTATATTTGTCATTATTGGTACCTACCTTTTCTATATTGCCTTTATGACTTGGTACTTAAAACATAAAAGAAGTCAAAAAGCCTATTTCTACCAACCAGAACACTTTGTTTCAACTTCCCAAATGATTTTCCGGATGAAACAAAATGCTGTTGGTTTAGCAAATATCACACTTTTAGCAGTTATGGCTTTTGTTGCAATTGCGACTACAACAGCTTTGTATAACAATACTGAATATCAAACTAAGGAGATTTTCCCTAAGAATACCAAAATTATTCTTGAAGCCAAAAACCCAAAGGAACTTCAACACTATTTTGAAGCTTCTGTATTAAAGCCCTTGGACCGTCCTTCTGAAGAATTTACCACTTATACAAGTGCGATGATAAACTTCCAACTGGATAATAAAAAATCTGTCTCAATAACAGAAACAGGACTAAGAAATCCTAATTATGCTTCCTTAACTTATTCTTACCTTATTACAGCAGCTGACTTTAAAGCACTTGGTAACAAAGTCCCTGACCTTGAGACTAATGAAATTCTCTTTTTTAAGCAAAAGGGTAACAGTCGTTTGGAAAAACTTGATTTTCTGGGCCTATCTTTAAAAGTCAAAAAAAATCTTAAAACTGTTTCTCACCCTGAAACTGTCAATACCTATAATCCCTCTGTCATTGTTGTTAAAGACCGGAAGGTCTTTAACAAGTTGCTTAATCGATATAATCAATACCCTAAATATCCTCAAACACCATCGTTGGTCGTTATAGCTGATTTGAACAAAGAAGAAATCGGGCGACTAATAGATGAAAAAGGTGTCTTGAGTATCAACGATAAATATGTTGGCCATCTCGAACAGCGCACTCAATTTAAAAAAGAATTCTATGCTATTTCAGGTGGTTTTCTCTTTACAGGCTTTATTTTAGGACTTAGCTTTATCCTGGGAGCAGCTTTAATTATTTACTATAAACAATATACAGAAGGTCATCTTGATAAGAAATCATACAAAATCTTACAGGAAGTAGGTATGTCTAAACAACAAGTTAAGAAAACCATTAATTCACAGTTGCTTCTGGTCTTCTTTACCCCAATCATCTTCGCTGTATTACATTATATCGTGGCTTCGGTCATGTTGAACCAAATGCTCTTGCTCTTTGGTGTCACTAATAGTCCCATGATTTACTTGGTAAGTAGTCTAACCATATTGGTTATTATCAGTATATACTTCCTAATCTATCGCTTAACCAGTCATACTTATTATAAAATAATAGAAAGGTAGAAGAAGTAGCGAATTTTCGCTACTTTTTTGTTAGAATAGAGCTATGAAGAAAACCATGAAAATTTACTTAGTGGAAGACGATTCAACCATTCTTTCACTTTTAAAATCACATTTAGAAAAAGACTATCAGGTTGCTGCCGTTAGCAATTTTCGTGATATTAAAAATGAAATCCTAGACTTTGAACCTGATTTAATTCTAATGGATATTACCTTGCCATTTTTTAATGGTTTTTATTGGACCAGTGAGATTCGTAAACAATCAACTGTCCCAATTATCTTTATTTCTAGTTCTAATGATGAGATGGATGCTGTCATGGCCCTTAATATGGGAGGCGATGACTATATAACCAAGCCATTCTCTTTGACCATTCTAGATGCGAAAATAGCAGCCTTTTTACGGAGAGCCACGCAATTTGCTGCAGATTGCTTTAGTTACAAAGATTATCAGTTACATTTTGATTCAATCTTAAGTAAGGGGGAGCAAAAGATTTCTTTATCACCAACTGAGCATAAAATCCTCTCTCTCTTTTTTAGTAAACAAGGGACTATCGTTAGTAAAGAGGATCTCCTAAAATCCTTATGGGATAATGACCAATTTATTGATCAAAACACCTTAAACGTTAATATGACCCGTTTGAGAAAGAAGTTATTAGATATTGATTTTGACTATATTCACACCGTGAGAGGAGTAGGCTATATCCTAAAATGATCCGATTATTTTTTAAAGAATACCGAATCTGGTACCTGCAATTTTGCTTGCTCATACTGATGTATCTATTAGTATTTAGTCTCTATCACTTACCCTTGGCTTATTTCCTAACGGCAAGCCTAATATCGGTTACACTTATTATTCTTGTATCAATTTTTCACTATCTGAGTTTTCGACGTAAACTAAAAACATTACAAGAATTTAGTTATGTAAAAGAATTAGAAACATTAGATGATCCAAGTGATTTAGAATATAGACGGTTAATTTCTAAGGTAATCGCTGAGCAGAATGACCAATTGGACACTGAGAGGTCTCGGCAAAAAGATCTTGATGCCTTAATTAAGATTTGGTCCCACCAAATGAAGATCCCCCTGTCAGCAATCTCTTTAATGGTTCAAACAGATCATTTATCAAAAAATGATTTACAAAAGCAAC
The DNA here is from genome assembly GCF_901542335.1 of Streptococcus porcinus. Taxonomy (NCBI): domain Bacteria; kingdom Bacillati; phylum Bacillota; class Bacilli; order Lactobacillales; family Streptococcaceae; genus Streptococcus; species Streptococcus porcinus. The sequence continues at coordinate 962,696 of NZ_LR594036.1, forward strand.
TCCTTTATCTCGAAAACCATTTAAACCAACTCTTAAGTTATTTGAAATTTAGTCAAAATAAGGATGATTATCGTTTTGAAAAACTTGAAATTTCTAGTATTGTAAAAGATATTCTGAAAGAAATGGCGCCAATATGTTTTAGTAAAGATATCAGCTTTACGATTGATGGAAATTGGACAGTAATAAGTGATAAAAAATGGTTACGTTTTGCATTGATGCAAATTATTGATAATGCCATTAAATACTCCCATCAAGGTGGTCATATTTCTATTAAATTTTCTGATGGTATTAACATATCAGATAATGGTATCGGAATACTTTCAGAAGACATCCCTCGATTATTTGAAGAAGGTTATACAGGTTTCAATGGCCATGAACACCAGAAAGCCAGTGGTTTAGGGCTATTTATGACCAAAACAATTCTTCATCAATTACAACTTGACATCAAAATAGAGAGTCAAGTTGACCAGGGGACAAAGGTCAGTATTTTTAAAAAAGAAAGGTAAAAAATGAGCGATTATAAGCAATTATTTGACAATAAAGAGGAAGAAGTTTTAGATATTTTTTCGACTCTATTAGATTTCTTACATGACTTAGGACCCTTTGACATTGAAGTCAAAAAGACTAGTCTGCACTTGGTTAAAGAAAAAGCCTTTCTAGGCGCTCACCCTAAAAAGAAATGGTTAGATCTGAACATCGTGAGCAATTAAGCCATTGATCATCCGCTGATTACAAAAATTGAACAAGTATCTAAGAATCGTTGGCATAATAATCTTCGTCTGAGTACTGTAGAAGAAGTGGATGACACTTGGTGGAAGTGCCTTATCAGGTGAAACTGCTCAGCAAGCTGCAATGCGAGAAGTCAAATTCGATGATACCTTTTTAGTGGTTGAGAACATCAATCTTGAAGACATTCATTTTACAGATAAGGAAGTTCAGGCTGTTGAATGGGCATCTTATAGTGACATCTGTCAGATGATTGAGCATGGAACTTTTATTACTTACTTTGATAGTAAAATCAGAATGTGTTTTGAAATACGTGGACAATTTGATGCTCATAAGCACCGTCATTAATCATTTGTATTAGTAAAAATCACCGAGAAAATTTCTCAGTGATTTTTAAAATGGCATTTTTTACATAACTATAATTATGTTCATTTAAAATGAAGTGGTGATAAAAAATTTGATTCTTCTAGTTTTATAATTTATCTAAGGCGTTTTTTTGTTCGTCATTGACAATGTGGGTATAAAGGTCAGTAACTTGTGTAGAGGCATGCCCCAGTTGGTGACTGACAAGTACTTGAGATTTTGTAGCATCATATAATCTGGTTGCCAGCGTATGCCTTAATTTATGGGGAGTGACACGAATTTTGAAGTTTTGTGAATATTTTGCTACCATTTTTTCGATACTTGAAGCATCAATGCGGTTAGGGATGCCACGATACTCGGTCAAAAAGAAAGCTTGATCTTGTTTTTCAGCTTTATAACGCTTTTGGCGTATCTCTAAATAGGCTTCCAAATAAGGTTTAGCAAAGCCTGCAACGTTGACTGAGTCCCGTTTACCCCCTTTTCGAGTAACTTCAATGACCATCATTCTGAGATTGACATCTTTAAGATCAAGGTTAACAGCTTCGGATAAACGAACTCCAGATGCCAGAAGTAGGGCAATAATAGCTAAATCCCGTTCTTTATTTTTTCGGAAAGATGATTTCGCCCGATTTGAGAGCTTGTTTTCATATTCACAATCAACATACTCGAGGAACTCCATAGTTTCATCACCTAAGAAGAGTTTTTGCTTAATATTTTCCGCTCTGGATGCTAAGGTTTCTTTTTTCTTCTTAGTAGCAACCTTTTTCATGACATTACGGTAAAAATAAGGTTCGCCCTGTTCATTTTCGACCTCCTCAGTTAAGTACTTAAAGAGTGAAGAGAGGGCTGACAAGGTTCTATTGATGGTTGTTTGAGAGACGCCTTCCTTGTTTGAATAGGTATTAAGTGAGGGTCTTTCCCGTAAATAGAGGACAAATGACTCCATATCTTTTTTGGTCAATTGTTCCAAAGTAACCAGATCTATATCAGTGATTCTAGAAGCATTTGAGATACCAGAGTCCAGTAACCAATCAAAAAAGCGTTTATATTCCTTAAGGTATTCATATAAGGTTGTAAAGCTATAAGGCACAGACAATTTCGATTGATAATACTCTAAAACAAACCACGGCATTATTGCTTTATATTCTTCAATTTTTTCTAAAAGCAGTTCACGTCTCATTGTTTTGATAACCTCATTCATTTATTGTATTATATTATTTTTCTATTAATAGAAGTATAGCATAGTCCTATTTGTTTTTCAAGAAAATTAAAGTTTTTCGGAAAGATGTTATGAGGTTTTATTCTTTGTTTTCTTTGTGATAAAACCCTACGTTATTAGACTAAACCATCAAGACACAGCTGACTATGACAAGTATCTTAATAGCTAGCTGTGTCTTGATTAATTATTTTTTAAACTTTTAGTTTTTAAAGTATTGTAGATTTCTAGGAATGAATCAACTAAGAAAACCGATAATGCAATTGCTCCTGAGACTAACATAGATTCGATGAAGTTTTTCCCAGCTAGATGACTATTTCCTTGGATATAAAAATAAGCAATTTTATAGACCCCAGCTCCTGGGACTAATGGGAAATAACTTGGGATATAGAAAACTGTTACTGGAGACTTTAAGACCCTTGCTGCCAGCTGTGATAAGAAGGCAATTACTATGCCACCACATAAGGTTGCTAAAGCATTATCAGAATAGGGTAAGGTAAGTAAATAAACAGTATAGCCCGAGGCCCCGATGACTCCTGTTTGAAAAACAAGATGACGCGGGATTTCCAAAATAATACCGGATGTTATAGTTGCCACATAAGCCCCTATAATTTGTAAAATCATAGCCATAACAAAATTCCTTTCGCAATAAAGAGTCCCAATGCTACTCCTACTCCTAAACTAATAGCAATGATTAAAGCTTCCACGATTTTTGAAACACCTGCACCATAATCTCCTTTGAAGGAGTCTCTAAAGCCATTTGTAAATGCTGTCCCCGGAAACAGAGGCATTAGCACTGATATGACAACAATATCAAAGGAGCTATCGCTTTTTCCTAACAAATGAATAATAAGTGGAATAAGAGTGGCTACAATTAAGGTTGCTACTGTTCCGAAAATAAAATCGTTAAGTTGGAAAAAAGCTTTTAACCGATAAGAAAACAACAGTAAAACAGCCGCTACCAACGAAAGTAAAATTTCGGTTGTTTGTCCCCCAAGCAAAATGGCAAAGGCTAATACTAATAACAAGGTTGAATAAGAAATAAGCTTTGGAGAATAGTTTTTTCCATCAACATGCTGGAGTTTTGTATAGGCATCCTCAATTGATATTTTTTCACTAGTCAAATCTCTAGAAATTTGATTAACAATGTGAATTTTTCGGAGATTTGTATCCCTTCGTGTAATACGTTTAATGAAGGTTATTGGTTCATCTAAGTCTGGACCATCTAAAGTAATAAAAAGACCAGTTGTATTAGCAAAAACTTCTGTTATCGGTTGATGGCTAACCTGTAAAATGCGAGATACAGTATTCTCAACGCGATAACACTCAGCATTTGCTTCAAGCATTGTCATCCCAGCTAGCGTCGCAACCTCTAACACACGTTTATTGTATTTATCTGTTGTCATTAATAATAAATTTCCTAAAATAAGATTGTGATAGGATAGATTTTGGCTTCGGCAAAAATCCCTTTAAAAATTTTAAAGGGATCTATAAAATTGCCCTTTTCATGATATCCTTCTTCTAAGTATATCATGACTTTGTATTATTGAGGGGAAATTTCCCAGCAAAGACATGAAAATAATCACCAATTTAATATAAAAAACCTTAACTAGTCAGAGACCAGTCAAGGTACATTTTTAAAATCTATCAATTACATATGATTTATTATCAATCTTCATTAGGGTCGTTTTTAGCGTCCTCATGTGTTTTATGAATAGTTCCAGGCACGTGATCAGGACCAGCGTATATTGAATAGATTTTCAGAGGTTTATCGCCGGTATTAGTGACATTATGCCAAGTGTCAGCAGGTACCAAAATCACATCATCATCTGAAACTTCTTGTTCAAAGGTTAAGTTGTCTTCAGCATCCCCCATTTGACATAGTCCCTTACCTTCTTCAATACGTAAAAATTGATCAATGCCTTTATGAACTTCAAGTCCAATATCATCACCTGGTTGGATAGCCATTAAAGTAACTTGAAGTTTTTCACCAGTCCAAATAGTTGTTCGGTAGTTTTCATTTTCTTTGGTATAATCTTCAATGTTGACGATATACTTTTCTTTGCCATGATCCTTATAGTCAAATGTCATTGTGAGTGCCTCCTTTTAGTTTTCTTAATTAGATTTATTCTAATTAACTTATGCCTTTATGATGCCATAATAACCTTGACAAGTCAAGAAAAAAGCATTACCTTACCAAAATTCAGACAGTGGTTAGTCTTAAGATAGTTTCTAGACAAGTGTGGGATTTTTCGATACACTTGGTATGTGGTTTCACTTTTAAGTCTTTGTACTATTGAGACTGAAATATCTTAGAGAGAGGTCTATTCAATGCTAGAAAAAATTAGTCTTTGGGCGAAAAAGGAGCAATCCTCCAAAGCTACCATAGCTCAGACAATCATTGAACATTTAGGGGAAATAGAGCGAATCAGCCTTAATGAACTCGCTAAACTTAGCTATAGTTCTAAGTCTAGTATTGTTCGCTTTGCCCAAGCCTTAGGTTACAAAGGATGGACCGATTTTCTACCAGCTCTTCTATCTGAGCGTTTTTATTCAGACACCCACTATTCCGACGTTGACCATAACCTTCCTTTCCAAGAAGAAGATTCCAGCCAGGCAATCATTCAAAAAGTTGCCACTATTGCGAAAGAAAGTATTCAAGATACGGCTGATCAGATGTCTACTGAAGCTTTAGAAAAAGCTGGGCAAGAATTAAGAAAAGCTAGACGCATCGTTGTTTTTGGTCTAAGTCCCAACGACTACATTGCCCAATTATTTCGTCGTAAAATGCTGACGCTGGGAAAAATAGTTGAGGTGGCTCATACTAGCGAGTTTGGTTTGATGACAGCTTCTCTAAGGAAAGGCGATATAGCTATTCTTGTCTCCTACTCTGGAACTTCTGAATCAAGTGACACCTTAAAACACCTGCGACTATTAAAAGAGCGGGGGATTTTTATCATTGGTCTATCTAGTCACTTTGGTACTTATCTTAAAGACAATTCGGATGCCTTCTTTGCAATTTGTCCCCGTGAAGACAAACATAGAAAAATCGCTAATTTCTCAACTGAAGAATCCATACTCTTCATCTTAAATAGTCTTTATGCTATTTACTTCCAATCCGACTATATGGGACACTATATCCGTAAATTAACTTTGTCCAAAGAATTAGAAAAAGAACGATAGGAAAGACTCCTCTACCGTTCTTTTTTAGTTTATGAGCTTAAAGTAATTGTTTAAGAGTAGTGACTTCAACTTGTAAAACACTTCTAATAAAAGGATATTTTTCCTTCATTTCTTCAAAGTATGGGCCTTCGGTGATAAAGCTTGCGCTGCCGTTGATTCTGAACCCCGTTCCTTGATAACCATTGAAGCCTTCAACATCTCGCGCAGCTAGGGTTAGAATTAGCTGATTGTTGATGGCGATATCTTCTTCAGTACTTCTCATTCCTGCCGCAGGGATAAGGATAAGATTATCCTTTTTCAGAACTAAATAACTATTCCAAGTGCAGGTAACGTGGGGATCTCCTTTACCCCAAGAAGTAATGGAAACTGGACCTTCGTACTGGAGTACTTCTAAGAATGTATCAGTGAACATGGTTTTCTCCTTTAAGATATTCTTTATTTTAAGGCTAGTATTTAAAAAAACAGGTTTGCTATATTATCTAGTTACTTCTTGGTAATTTGTTGATAGGTAGCAATGAATTCTTCTTGTTGCATTTTTATCTCCAAATTTTCTGCTTCTATTATATCAATAAACTGGATAGAAACTTTTTTAGTTATCAGCCTTGATTCATGTGACGGATACCTTCTTCAATTATTTCAATTTGACGGATTGTTTCTTCATCTTTGACAATTTTTTCTTTACCGTGGATAATGCTATCGTGGACAGCCTGATACATACGAGCATAATTTCCTATTTCTGAGATTACCTTCTCTTCATGGTAGAGGCCCTGGTCATCAATATAAGTTAGGGTACCATAGTGCTCAGGGCTATCCATGCCAAAGTCAGGATTAGTGGGCATATAGAAACGCTTTAAATCATCTTCTTGTCGGTCCTTACTTTCTTTGACAAACATCCCTTTTTTGCCATAAACGACAAAACTTGGCCGTTCCTTAATACGAAAATAACTTGATTTAATGGACACTTTTTTAGGACCATAGTAAAAATCCAAATCAAAGTAATCATTCATACGACCTTTACCTAATAATTGACGAACATCATAATGAACAGATTCTGGCATACCAAAGTAAGAAATGACTTGATCGATGGTATGGCAAGCATGCCCATAAAGATAACTTGTATTAATCGAATATTCCTTTGTACCTTCCGGAATTTCTGGACGGAAATAATCAAAATGCATTTCTACCTCAAGAATATCTCCTAAAACACCGCTATCAATAACCTTTTGAACGGTTAAGAAGTCTGAGTCAAAACGTCGATTTTGATAAGCTTGAACAAAAAGTCCTCTTTCTTTAGCAAGCTTAAATAATTCTTTAGCTTCAGCCGCTGTTTCTGTAAATGGTTTTTCCACTAAAGTATTTTTGCCAGCTAGTAAGCATTGTTTAGCAAGACTATAGTGAGCTGAAGGAGGAACTGAAAGGACAACTAATTGAATATCTGGGTCTTCTAAGACATTTTCAATTTTATTTGTATAATGAACTCCAGAAAGAGACTCCCAAGGACTTGGGGTTGGCGAATAAATCGTTTTTATTTTGATATCTTCCAATTGGGTTGAGAAGGGCATGTGATAACGGTTAGCACTTTTTCCATTCCCGATGTAAGCAATAGTCAGCATAATGGACTCCTGTCATTTATTTGCATATTCCACAAACTTTTTGTAAATATGATGAAAAAATTTGTGGAAATAAGTTATTTTCATCATACGACTAATTAGTGGAATTGTCAAAATATACTCATTTTTACTGTAAAAAAACTTGTCATGTAGAAAAATATCTGCTATACTCGTAGTAAAGTTATAACTTTACTAAAGGAGTCGTGAGAATGTTTTCAGGAAAACAATTAAAAGCTATCCGTCAAAAAGAAAAGATGAGTCAAGAGGAACTCGGTGACCAAATAGGTGTCAATAAAATGACTATTTCTAATTGGGAGCAAGGCAAAAACAATCCTAATCAGAAACACCTAGCACAATTAGTTGATATTTTTCGAGTTTCAGAAGATTATTTCAATTCTTACTCTACTATCCTCATACCTTATAAACAGCTGAATAGTGATAACCAAAAAAAGGTAGTGACCTTTTCTCAGACTTTGTTGGCAAAGCAAAGGAATGTTACTACTATATCTACTCTTAAAAAGAAACTGTATCGTTATCGTGTCTACGAGAGTCTTTCTGCAGGTGGTGGCTTCTCTTATTTTGGTGATGGAAACTATGACGAAGTCTTCTACGATGAACAATTAGACTATGACTTTGCTTCTTGGGTGTTTGGGGATTCTATGGAGCCTACTTATCTTAATGGTGAAGTTGTTCTTATAAAACAAGAAGGTTTCGACTACGATGGAGCAATCTATGCCGTTGAATGGGATGGACAGACTTATATAAAAAAGGTCTACCGAGAAGAAAATGGCTTACGGCTAGTTTCTCTAAATAAAAAATATTCAGATAAGTTTGCTCCTTTCGATGAAAATCCACGTATTATTGGTAAGATTATTGCTAATTTTATGCCCTTGGAAGTTTAAAAGTTAGATAGAGAAATAGCAATATAAAAAAGTATTAGTTAGTAAGGTATGTTTCCCTGAATTGCATAGGGGCCATACCTTTTAATATTTCTTTAGGTCTATCGCAGTTATACCAATCCATGTAGGTTTTGATTTGTTGCATGTATCCTTCTCCTTCTCGTTGCTAGGAGGAAATAGTCTTATAGAGTCACTCCTGAGATGGGAAAAGAAATTCTCAAAAGAGGCATTGTCATAACAATTCCCTTTTCCGGAACTTAATGTCTGATTTCAAGCTATATTTTTTAACAATAGCTTCATTCCACCACTTTTCCACTAAGATGGTCCTCCGCTACCTACAATTTGAATTCTAATGGATGCTTTGTAAAGTTACTTCTTTTTTAGCCATAAGAAAAGAACCTCATTATATGAATAGTATAGTACTTTTTATACTATTCATTATAAGAGATTCTTTTTGGAGGAAAGTACTTTTTATATTACCAAGAGAATTCTTCAAAATAGATCCGTTCAGGATCAATGCCTCTAGCTTGAATCACCTTTTGCCAATATCTGCCCATACTGATAGGCCCACTTATAAGAAAAACACAGTCCTTAGTATTTTGAGGTAGGGATTCTAAGATTTCATTCTCGCTAAAGCGCCCAACTTGATAATAAATATTAGTATTGGGACGTCTCTGCAAGTCCAAGAGTTCCTCTTTATAAATCAATTGCTCTTGACTTTTAACTGTGTAAAAAAAGTTAACTGGGATGTTAGGATTACCCTCGATTACTGAAAATAAAGGAACTACTCCTATGCCTCCGCCTATAACAATTAACTGTTTGGGTTTAAAATAATTAATGACAGCTTGGTATTTGCCAAAGCCACCATCGACACGAACTGGTGAATTGCTTGGAATAAAAGGTAACTGTTTGGTAAAATCACCATCACCTCGGATAGCAAAAAATAATTTACCATCTTTTCTCGGTGCTTTGGCTAGAGAAAAAGGGTGAGGCTCTGCCATCTGAGAAATATCCGGAAAGGAAATAAAAGCAAAATCACCTGGTCGAAACTTCAAACCAGACTTTGTTGGAAGTTGAATTACTAACTCTCTAACATTTGGAGCGATTTCCTGGTTAATAAGTAAATTTGCTCTAACTCCGTGAGCATTTGGTTTAAAATGAAACCACATATAAGAACCAAAAACAAAAATAGTGTAAAACCAAATCAAAATAATGAAGGGACTAATGTTGACAATATAATTGATTAATTGAATATGGATAAAAATAAGTATCGTTGCTACTATATTAAGTCGGTGCAACCAAACTGAAAATTCATGCTTAAACAATTGTTCTAAGAAATTTTTTATACTTTGTAATAGAGGAATACGCGTTGTTAACCAGCCAGCCATAAACACTAGAGAATAAGTCGCTAATCCTAAGAAAATAATAAAAGCAAAATCTCCAGTCCACTTAATTAACCCTTCAGATGAATCCAATTCTTTATGGAAAAAGGCTAGAACGAGTGCTAATAGAGCTATTATTCCATGAATCATGTAAGCACTAGGAAGTCCCACCCATCGATCTATCCATTTAGGTTTGGTAGCAATATAGATTGCCGTTAGCATCCATACATAAGCTAAGGCACCTAACAGTATTCCGAAACTACTATGGACATGTAGTTGTTTTAATCCATTGTTTAAAGTATACAGAAAGGGGAAGGGGAGAATAAATAGAATGGTTAGCCAAGAAAGTCCTAAATGACTCGTCAATTTTTTATGCATAATGTTATCTTCCTTTATAATAGTCGTCTCTTGAATTTGAGGTTTAAACACTACTGAGTTGATTTTTTACTTTTAATTGATTAAACCAATAACACTTCAAGAGCTTAAAGAGAGATGAATAAGCTTCGTTTCCCTTCTTTATATTGATTATAAAGAAAAATAACTAAATTTTCTTAAACAAAACTAAAAAGACTGATATTTTAATAAAATCAAGTTTTTAGCAAAAGAGTATCCCTTCAGAGATGAGCGTACATAGTTAAGTAATAAAAAAGAGAGAAGGTGACTACTTCTCAAAAAGCTTAGTTTTTGAGAGTTAGGTTACCTATCTCTTTTATATTTTAATCCTTCTAAAGCGAGGTAAACTTTCTATTATATGAAAAGTTATTTCCGTTTTTTCTTAGCTTTTTTAATTTTGTTAGCTTGACGTTTCATAATCTGCTTCATAGCAAATTCATTAACTTTACCTTTGAGACCCCCACCAAATAGTTGACTCATGTCCATATCAGGCATTGCACTTCCACCCATCATACCTTCTAATGCTGACATATCGGGCATATTAGCACCATTGCTATTTGGCATATTTTTTGGCATGCGACTAGGGTCAATTCCCATTTGTTTCATCGCCTTGTTCATATCTCCAGACATTACCCCTTGCATCATTGCTTTAGCTTGGTTGAAATCTTTGATAAATTTGTTAACGTCAACGAAACTATTACCAGAGCCTGCTGCGATGCGACGACGACGACTTGGATTGAGTAAGTCAGGATTTTCACGCTCTGCTTTTGTCATTGAAGAAACGATGGCACGTTTACGAGCAATTTGCTTTTCATCAATCTTGATATTAGCAAGAGCTGGATTTCCAGCCATACCTGGAATCATTTTTAGCAAATCTTCCATTGGCCCCATGTTTTGAACCTGATCCAATTGATCAATAAAATCATTGAAATCAAAGGTGTTTTCGCGCATTTTTTCAGCTAATTCAAGTGATTTTTGTTCATCGTATTCGTGACTTGCCTTTTCAATTAATGTTAAAAGGTCACCCATTCCCAAAATCCGACTTGACATCCGATCTGGGTGGAAGGTCTCGATATCAGTGATTTTTTCACCAGTACCTGTAAATTTAATGGGTTTACCAGTAATTTCGCGAACCGATAATGCTGCTCCACCACGAGTATCTCCATCAATTTTGGTTAGTACAACTCCTGTTATTTCTAACTGTTTATTGAATTCGTCAGCGACATTTGCTGCCTCCTGACCAATCATACTATCAACAACTAGGAGAATTTCATTTGGATTGGCTAGTGCTTTAACCTCTCGCAACTCAGTCATGAGTTTTTCATCAATTTGTAGACGACCTGCTGTATCAATCAAAACATAGTCGTTGCGATTTTCTCGTGCTAAAGAAAGTCCTTGACGAACAATCTCAACTGCTGAGTGGTCTGTTCCCATATCAAAAACGGGAACATTGATTTGTTGACCTAAGGTTTTTAACTGATCAATGGCTGCAGGACGATAAATGTCAGCTGCAATCATTAAAGGACGTGCATTTTCCTCTTTAATCAGCTTGTTAGCCAATTTCCCTGCAAAAGTTGTTTTACCGGCTCCTTGTAGCCCCACCATCATAATGATTGTGGGAATTTTTGGCGCTTTCTCAATTGTCGCTGTTTCTGACCCTAGAATACCAGTTAGCTCTTCATTAACTATTTTGACAATTTGTTGGGTTGGGTCTAAAGTATCAATGATTTCATGACCTACCGCACGTTCACGTACATGTTTGATAAAAGTTTTAACGACTGGTAGGGCGACATCTGCTTCAAGTAAGGCAAGGCGGATCTCTTTAGTGACCTCTTGAACATCCTTCTCAGATAATTTTTTCTTTCCACGAATATTTTTAAAGACGCCTTGTAGACGTTCCGTTAAACTTTCAAAAGCCATAACTACTCCTCTTAATCTCTATTATCGATGCTTGTTAATATGGAAATTTTCTCTTGTAAATAACTATCAGTAGGATACTTTGTTAATATCTCATCAAAAATTTCATTACGAACAATATAGTCTGAATACATATGTAGCTTCATTTCATAGGTTTCCAAGATCTTTTCTGTTCGCTTAATATTGTCATAAACCGCCTGGCGACTAACCCCAAACTCTTCTGCAATTTCAGCTAGACTATAGTCATCAGCATAATAAAGTTCAATATAGTTCATTTGCTTATCGGTTAATAGCGCAGCATAAAATTCAAAAAGGGCATTCATTCGATTTGTTTTTTCAATTTCCATAATTTTCATTTTACCATATCTTAGTGCATAATAACAGTAGGATATCAGTTAATAGCTGAGCTTTATAGCTAGGTAAAAAAAGAGTTTGGGACCAAACTCTTACTCAATTGTTTTCCAGATAGAATTCAAAGCGATCACCAACGTATTGGCTACGCACGTATTCAAATGGATTTCCATTAGTAAAATAGGATACTTGGGTTAAGGCCAGTATGGCATGTCCCCGACTTACCGCTAAATAACTAGCAATCCGCTCACTAGCCGTTTTTGCATAAATAGTTTGGCGGCTTTTGCCGATTTCATAACCATTAGATATCAGGGTCTTAAAGAAATGTTCAGTAATATCCTCACGTTTGACATCTTTAATAAATTTTTCGGGAATAGATGCCACTTCGTAGACCAAGGGAATATTGTCAGCATAACGAATCCGCTCCATCCGAATAACATAATCCGTTGCTTCTAACTGAAGCTCTTTGATTTCCGTATCTGACGCTAGTTGCTTTTGGTAAGTCAATAGTTTTGAAGAAGGTTTTTTACCTTGAGAATTAACAATCTCGGTAAAGGAAGTTGTCCCTCTCATTTTTTCTTGGACTCTTTGACTGGAAACATAAGTACCACTACCAATACGTCTTTCCAAAATACCTTCTTCAACCAATAAGGTAATAGCTTGTCTAAGAGTCATCCGACTAACCTCAAAATGTTCAGCTAGGTCACGCTCACTGGGAAGACGATCACCAATTGCCCAGACCTGGTCGTCAATGTCTTTTTTGATGGCATCATGAATCTTGATATATGCTGGTAACATGCTCGTGTCTCCCTAAGTATGATTTTATGACTAATTATAGATATTATTTTACCATATTCTAAGAGAATTAACTGATTAATATGGTAAAATAGGATAATTATTCCATTAGTCAAATGATCAAAAATGATATTCCGAAATACTTATAAACCGTTTTTTCACGAAACTATATTCTGAAATATCTTTTAACGTTAAGAAATTACCAAAAGCATACAGCTTATTGAGGAATTCTAATGTTATTTTCTTAAAAATATGCTACAATTAGGTTTAAAATCATTAGTCTATAGTCTAATGGAAATGAAAGGATTACAATGACTGAAATTTCAATTTTGAAAGATCTTCAAAAAATCATCGTTCTTGATTATGGTAGTCAATATAATCAGTTAATAGCTAGACGCATCAGAGAGTTTGGTGTTTTTTCTGAACTAAAGAGCCATAAGATTAGTGCTCAAGAACTTCGTGAGATTAACCCTATCGGTATTGTCCTATCAGGTGGTCCTAATTCTGTTTATGCAGAAAATTCTTTTGGTATTGATCCAGAAATCTTTGAATTAGGTATCCCGATTCTAGGAATCTGTTATGGTATGCAACTCATTACTCATAAACTTGGTGGAAAAGTTCTTCCCGCAGGACAAGCTGGTCATCGTGAATACGGTCAGTCCACCTTAAATCTTCGGAAAGAATCTAAATTGTTTGCAGATACTCCTGAAGAACAGCTAGTTCTCATGAGTCATGGTGATGCTGTCACAGAAATTCCTGATGGATTTCACTTAGTAGGTGATTCTGTGGATTGCCCTTATGCTGCTATTGAAAATACAGAAAAAAATATCTATGGAATTCAATTTCACCCAGAAGTAAGACACTCTGTTTATGGTAACGATATCCTTAAAAACTTCGCTATCTTCATTTGTGGTGCTCGTGGTGACTGGTCAATGGATAACTTCATTGAAATGGAGATTGAAAAAATTAGAGAAACTGTTGGGGATAAAAAAGTCTTATTAGGTCTTTCTGGCGGTGTTGATTCTTCTGTAGTTGGTGTGCTTTTACAAAAAGCTATTGGCGATCAATTAACCTGTATCTTCGTTGATCATGGCCTTCTTCGTAAAGATGAAGGTGATCAAGTTATGGGGATGCTTGGTGGTAAATTTGGTTTAAATATTATCCGCGTTGATGCTAAAGATAGATTCTTAGATTTGTTAGCTAATGTGGATGATCCCGAGAAAAAACGGAAAATCATTGGAAATGAATTTGTCTACGTCTTTGACGATGAAGCAAGTAAGCTTAAAGGGGTAGATTTTCTTGCTCAAGGTACCCTCTACACTGATATCATTGAATCTGGGACAGAAACTGCTCAAACTATTAAATCCCACCATAATGTCGGAGGTCTTCCAGAAGATATGCAGTTCCAATTGATTGAACCCCTCAATACTTTGTTCAAAGATGAGGTGCGTGAGCTTGGAATTGCACTTGGGATGCCTGAAAATATCGTCTGGCGGCAACCATTTCCTGGACCCGGTTTAGCTATTCGTGTTATGGGAGCTATCACGGAAGAAAAACTGGAAACAGTCCGTGAATCAGATGCAATCCTTCGTGAAGAAATTGCTAAAGCTGGTCTTGATCGCGATGTATGGCAATATTTCACTGTGAATACAGGTGTGCGTTCCGTTGGAGTTATGGGAGATGGCCGTACCTATGACTACACTATTGCTATTCGTGCTATCACTTCAATTGATGGTATGACGGCGGATTTTGCCCAACTTCCATGGGAAGTCCTAAAGAAAATCTCAACTCGCATTGTCAATGAAGTTGATCACGTCAATCGTATTGTGTACGATATTACAAGCAAGCCACCTGCAACAGTCGAGTGGGAATAGCAGCGAAACTTGCCTTAATATAGTAATTAAGGGTGTTAAGGTTTTTTTAAGGCTCATTGATTATATTATAAATATCCTAATAACCCTTTTCATTTCTCTTAAACTCGAGTCCTAGTACTCGAGTTTTTTTGGTTTAAAAAGCTTTCGGGAACATAGAGCTTTGTTTGTTAACCAAGTCATGGTATAATAGTAACGATTTATGCAATTTAGGAGACTTATGGAGGAATTATGCAAGAATTATTTCAAATTACCATTATATTAATTGCCAGTTTTTTGGCTATTGAAGTATCAAAGAAGCTATCAATACCAGCTGTTGTGGGACAGTTATTAGTCGGAATTATCATAGGACCCAGTCTCTTAAACTTAGTCCATCAAGGAGAGATTATTCATTTTCTGTCAGAATTAGGGGTCATCTTACTTATGTTCTTAGCTGGACTTGAAGCTGATTTGGGCTTACTAAAAAGGTATTTAAAACCAAGTTTAGCTGTTGCTATTTCTGGTGTTCTCATTCCCGTAGGAATATTCTTTTTGGTCACCAAAATCATGGGATACGAAATGGAAACCTCTATTTTCTACGGTATCGTCTTCGCAGCTACCAGCGTTTCTATCACAGTTGAGGTACTTCAAGAGTATAAAAAAGTTCAAACCAAAACGGGTGCAGTCATTCTGGGTGCAGCTGTGGCTGATGATATTATTGCTGTTCTTCTCTTAAGTTTCTTTGTTTCAAGCATGAAGGGTACTGGTTCTAGTAACCATTTAATCTGGCAAATGCTCGGACAAGCCTTTTTCTTACTATTTTTAATGGTTTTAGTTAAGTACATTGTTCCAGCTATTTACCGTTTAACATTTAAAGTAAGTTTCTTTGAAAAAGACAGCTTTCTGGCTCTTTTAATTTGTTTTAGTATGGCACTACTAGCAACAAGCGTCGGAATGAGTGCTGTTATTGGCTCCTTCTTTGCTGGCTTAGCCATTGGTCAAACTCATAAAGGTGAAGAAATTATGCATGATATCTCCGAACTTTCTTATATGTTCTTTATCCCTATTTTCTTCGCTTCAATAGCACTTCCATTAAATCTAGATGGTATTCTTTCAAATCTTGGAGTTATCTTACTTTTCACTGTTTTAGCAGTTCTTACAAAACTATTGCCAGGTTATTTAGTCGCACGTGGCTTTCAATTTTCTAAAATGGACTCTTTGACAGTTGGTGGCGGAATGGTCAGCCGAGGGGAGATGGCTCTGATTATCGTTCAAATTGGTTTGGCTGAAAAATTAATATCTAATCAAATTTACTCTATCTTGGTTATAGTTGTTATTTTATCTACCATTATTGCACCATTTATTTTAAAAAGATCATTTAAGTAAAAATCTTAAATGGTTTTTTACTTTAGAGAATTATTTGTAATCAATAATTATTATTTATATAAGGAGTTATGCAAGAAAAATTTATATTATAAAATTTTCACAAAATTGACATAATTCCTCATTTAAGGTATGCTATAAGATGTTATTATGAAGGAGATAATTGAGATGAATTCAAATGATACAAAATCATTCTTTGGACATCCTCGTGGTTTGTCCACTCTCTTTTTTACAGAAATGTGGGAAAGATTTTCATACTATGGTATGCGTGCTATTTTACTTTATTACATGTATTATAGTGTCAGTCAAGGCGGTTTAGGATTTGACAAAGTAACCGCTGCTTCTATTATGGCTATTTATGGTTCCCTAGTCTATTTGTCATCGATTATTGGCGGGTATATTAGTGATAGAATCCTCGGAAGTCGTAAATCAGTCCTTTATGGTGGAATTCTTATCATGTTAGGACATATTGCATTGGCAACACCATTTGGGAAAACAGCTCTTTTTGTTTCAATTGCTTTAATCATTTTAGGGACTGGCTTTTTAAAACCCAATGTCTCAGAAATGGTTGGAGGTCTCTATGGTGAGAAAGATTTACGTCGTGATGCAGGGTTCAGTATTTTTGTTTTTGGAATTAATCTGGGTGCTTTTATTGCACCTGCTATTGTCGGTTATCTTGGTCAGGAAATAAATTTTCACCTAGGATTTTCTCTAGCAGCTATTGGGATGTTCTTTGGTTTACTACAATATGTTCGAGATGGTAAAAAATACCTTTCAAAAGATAGTTTACACCCAACGGATCCACTATCAGATGCTGAGAAAAAAGAGTTAAAGAAAAAATTCTTAATTGGTAGTATTCTAGTCGTCTTGTTAATAGTTATTCTTAAATTACTAAACCTTTTAACTATTAATAGTATTATTAATATCTTTACCTTTATTGCCATTGTTATTCCCATCTACTACTTCTTTAAGATTTTAAGTAGTAAGAAAATTTCAGATACTGAGCGGTCGCGAGTTTGGGCCTATATCCCACTCTTCATTGCCTCAATTCTATTCTGGTCAATTGAAGAACAAGGTTCTGTGGTCTTAGCTCTTTTCGCAGATGATCAAACACGTCTTTCTTTTAACCTATTTGGCCAACATATTAATTTCCCATCATCATATTTTCAAAGTATTAATCCCTTATTTATCATGCTTTATGTTCCTTTCTTTGCATGGATTTGGGCAAAATTAGGAAGTAAACAACCATCGTCACCCAAGAAATTTGCCTACGGATTAATTGCAGCTGGTCTATCCTTTGTTTGGATGATGTTCCCAGGTATGTTATTTGGGGTTCATGCTAAGGTTAGTCCTATGTGGCTAATTGTTAGTTGGGCTATCGTAATTGTTGGTGAAATGCTTATTTCTCCAATTGGCTTATCAGTCACAACTAAATTGGCTCCAAAAGCTTTCCAAGCACAAATGATGTCAATTTGGTTCTTGAGTAACGCATCAGCTCAAGCTATTAACGCACAAATTGTGAAGTTTTATACTCCAGGAAATGAAGTGGCCTATTATGGTATTGTAGGTACTATAACCATCGTCTTTGGTCTCCTCTTATTCTTCTATGTACCGCGTATCGACAAATTGATGGCTGGTGTAAAATAAAACAAAGGTCACTCGCTTATGAGAGTGGCCTTTGTTTTATTTTACTAAAAGTTTTTCTTTTATTTTCTCAAGAAGAAACATTGCTGGATTAGTCTTGAAGTCTTGATACTTATGTAGCAGCGGCTGAAAGGCAAGTTGTTGTAATAATAGCACTTCTTTAGCCTCTTGAGGTTTAGCAGGAAGTAATTCAATCATATATAAATATCCTTCTTTTAATATGCTTCAGGATCTAACTTTTTTTAAATCGTTATTCCCATATCACTAGCAATCTCAGGTGGGGTTAGGGACTGGTTTTCGGGTTTGTTAGCATTGTCAATCAGTGCTTCGTCATGATCTTTATATGTTCTTTCTGTTTTTACTTCAGTAGTCTTTATCCGTTCTTCTCTGGCAAGTGCATCATGAATCAACTCTTCTGTGATCTCTTCGATAGATTTTTGACTAAGTTCTGCTCTTACTTTAAGCATATCGTAGTCATGGTCGTTTAGTTGTGTCCTAATTGTTTTCATAATTATTCCTCCGTTTGTTCTTTTCTTTAGTATACCCTAAAATGGTTAAAAAGACTCAAAAAAGTATTTCTTATAATATGAACTACTACTTACATTATGGGGTTCAAAACAGTCTATTCCAATACAGCAAAGTTTCCTCTTATAAGTTTCTCAATTTTAATACTAACCATTTCTGATTTTATCAAATTACTTAAAATGAGAATATTATTAATATGTGTCTATTGTTTGAAAGATGGCAATATATGGATTTTTCTCTCTTTTACTATTATTGGCAAAAATCTTTATTTTTAATATTATTATAATTATTAGATTTTATGTTGACAAGTATTCCTTCTATTGTATAATAGCCATAGATGCTTTAGGAGGATTACAGCAAATGACCTATTTCACTGGTTTTGGAACCATAATCGATACCATTTCTATTCTTTTAGCAGGGATTTTTGGAGTACTTTTTGGTAAATATTTGAATGAAAGACATCAAAGCGGTTTAACGATGGCTTCAGGTGTTAGTGTATTATTTATTGGTATTTCTGGAGCTATGCCTGGCATGCTAAAGTTTGCTAATAATAGTATGACTAATGAACATGCAATGCTTGTTGTTAGTTGCTTATGTTTAGGAAGTCTACTTGGTGAATTTCTAAATATTGAAGCCTTTTTTGATAAGTTTGGCAACTGGTTGAAAACTAAGACAGGTAGTAATAAAGATCCTGACTTTGTTAATGGTTTCGTGACTGCTACGTTAACAGTGAGTATTGGTGCTATGGCTATTATTGGTCCTATTCAAGATGGCATTTCCAATAATCCAAGTATCTTATTGACTAAAAGTGTTTTAGATTTCGTTATTATCATCGTCTTAACGACAACTTTAGGAAAGGGTGCAGTTTTTTCAGCTATTCCGGTATTTTTCTTACAAGGTTTAATCACCATTTTAGCAAAGATAGTACAACCTTTCATGACTTCTGCAGCCTTAACAAATATTTCTTTAGTTGGTTCTATCCTTATCTTTTGCGTCGGACTGAATATTATTTGGGGTAAAACAATGCGTGTAGCTAACATGTTGCCTGCACTGCTTTTGGCAGCTATAATAGCCTATCTTTAAATGATTAATTAGTAAAAAGTGATAAAAATCGATCTCTTTTCAAAGAGGTCGATTTTTATCACTTATGTAGTAGTATAGTTTAGCTTAGCAAAGCCACAATAAAGGAATATCTTCAAAATCAACAAAAAGATGAAACTAAAATACAGCAACTTTAGGCATTAGGGGAAGTCAAATTCTTTCTCTTCAATTGGGTCGGGTCTTTTTTATAGTCCAAATGAAAAGCTAAATAGGAGAGAAAAAGAGAAAAAAGAGCGACGTAGTCACTCTTTTTAAGCCTATCCGATTAAGGATTTAAAGAATTCAATGATTTGCTGCCAGATTCCCTTACCAGTTTCAACTGCTTTTGCAGAGTCAAAATTAAGGTTTATATTTTTAAAAGTTGATCCAGATTTAGAAACAATGGAATCCTTCAATGAATTTAAAGTAGCAGTAAAGTGAGAGTTACTAATGATGCCACTGTTAGAAAGATTAACTGCAAAGTTAACAATCAAGTTAATTTGTTCAGAGGTCATGGCATTTTTAAGACCATAATTCTTTAATGTTTCATCAACAATTTTTTGAATCTCTTCCTTAGATAAACTACTTCCACCTTTAGCTACTGCTGCTTTAATATCCGTTAAAGCAACATTTAACTTATCAGAATCATAGCCATTTTTACCAGAATTTTCAGCATTGATACCAGATAAAGTCGAAAGTTCTTGCTGGGCTAAATTTTTATTTTCTTGCGGGACCTTTGCTCCATTTTCCTCAAGAGAATAATAGATGCCTGCTAATGCAGACTCGCCCGTTACTCTGATTGGTGAGGCGATAGTGATATTTGCATGTTCAATTCCTAAGGTAACAGCTGCATTACGATACATATCTTGAGTTACCTTGGTAATGTTTTCAGGGGTAACAATGGCTACCTTTAGAATATCGTTGGAACCTAACTTTTCAATTTTAACTGATGAATACAGTTGAATACTCGAATCATCTGCAGTATTCATAATTTTAGCATATGAAGTTGTCGTCAGTGTTTTCAGTTTCGTGTCTTTACCACTATTATAGTTTAACAATGATAAGGTTTGATCTTTTTGTGCTTGATCTAGTGAGTAACCAAGGACGTAATCAGGCTGAACATAGGCTTCATCAATAACGCCTTGAACATCATTACTAGCAGCAAAGGCCGTCGAAACCATAAAGCTACTCGCCAATGCGAAGCCAGCCAATAAAATTTTTTTCTTAATAGTCATTATAGTCATTTTTTCCTCTTATCCTATAGATTTAACCTTCTTCAATATGAGAACAGATTTGAAAAAATCTGTCCTCATATTATAACATCTTCTTTTTAAAAGTTGTATTAAAAACATACTACAGACTGAAGTCAATTAAAACAATTTGGTAACCATTTGTCAGGATACTATCTAGAAATTCTCTTAAAAAATCACTTATTTCTAGGAAGTAGAAATTAGCTTAACTTACTCATGAAGCTCTAAGGGGAGGCCGTCTGGATCAAAGAAAAAAGTCATTTTCTCACCAGTATAATCATCATACCTTAGTGGCTCAACTCTAATATTTTTTGCTTTTAATTCCTTAATATAATTTTCAATGTTTTTAACTCGAAAAGCTAAATGGCGTAAGCCACAGGCTTCGCGATTATATTCTGGTTGACCAATCCGCTTTGGAGGAGCTTGATAAGCGGGATCGGAGATTGAGTTACCAAAGATTTCTAATTCAATATCTCCACACTTAAGATCAAGTTTATAATCATGCCGCTCTGATCGATGATTTTCACGAATGATTTCAAAGCCTAATTGATTAACATAAAAATCTTTTGATTTGTCATAATCAGAGACAATAATCGCGACATGATGAATTGCAGAAAGTTTCATCTTCATTCTCCCTTCTTAATAAGAGAACAGGGATTTTATGCCCTGTTCTTTCACTCTATTCAATTGCAACTTGGTTATAGGAATGATTAAAGGCCTTCATAACAGAGTCGGGAGCTCCTTTATAAGACATTTCTTTTTTTAATATCCCCTTAACACAGATTCTTTGTGTAGCCTCTGCATCGGTACAAGTAATAAGAGTAATTTCCTTTGTACCAGGAGTATTATTTAAAACATCAATACGATTTGGGGCAACGGTTTGTACAGATACGATATCATACTGATAAATATTTTCCTTATCTGTTACGTAAATGGGCATCCCCACCTTCGCTCGTTCTAGAGGTGAGAATAACATGTGAGAGGAACCAGCCATACCAAAAATATGGTGACTAGCTAATGAGTAGTTGTTTTCTCCCCCCATAACTTGTTCTTCTTTCATGGTTCCTGCACCATAAATTAGTTCTGTATTGCCTAATCCTTTGAATATAGGTAAATTGATATTCACATCAGGTATTGCAATACCTCCAATTACAGGAAGCTTTTGTGCTGCCATTTGAGCCTGTAAAACAGTATCTGTTGAAACTGCTTTGACAGAGTCGAAGTCAAATGTGCTCTCAGCCTGCTGATTTTTTTTAATGGTCTGTTTAGAGACATGTTGAACTTGGTATTTATTTGAATTCCAAGCAATAATAGTATTGCGGATAGTCTTGTTAAAAAGTAACCCCAAACCAAGGATTAAAAGAAAAGTGGCAACTAAAGTACGGAACTTTGACGATACACTTTTCTTCCTCTCTCTTCTTGTTCTTCTTCTTGTCATTCTTAATCCTCACTTTTATCTATTGAAGTAGGGGTTATCTCTTGACTAGGTGCTACGTCTGAGGTTGATAATTCAGATAAATCTTTTTCGACTTCAGGATCTACCAAGGCAAAGGTAACAATTTTTGAGTCTTGATCTAATCGCATGACCTTAACCCCCATTGTAGATCTACCAGTTTGAGAAACATCAGCTATGCTAGTTCTTATAATGACACCTTTGTTCGTTATAATCATAATATCCTCATGACCTGTAACAGTCACTAAACCTGCTAATTGACCATTCTTGGCGGTAATATTAGCAGTTTTGATGCCCTTACCTCCGCGGCCTTTTGTTGGGTATTCTGTGGCTAGCGTACGCTTACCATAGCCTTTTTCAGTAATGATAAGCACTTCTTGGTTGTCGCTAATCCTTGAAGCACCAACAACTAAATCATCCTCACGAAGCTTAACGCCACGAACACCCGTCGCTGAGCGCCCCATATTGCGAATACTTCCTTCTTCAAATCTAACTGAATAGCCTGATTTTGTTCCGATAATGATATCTTCTGTACCATCAGTTAGCAAGACGTTAATTAACTCGTCACCGTCCTTAAGATTTAAAGCACGCAAACCATTTTGTCTAATATTGCCAAATTCTGAAGCATTTGTTCTTTTAACCAATCCCTGACGAGTAGTAAAGAAGAAAAATTTATTATCAATGTCTTCTTTACGCGCGTTAATGATAGTTTGTATCGTTTCTTCTTCATCTAATTTTAAAAGATTAACAATTGGTAGACCTTTAGCTGTCCTTCCGTATTCTGGAATCTCATAAGCTTTTAGTCTATAGACACGCCCTTTATTGGTAAAAAAGAGGAGTGTATCATGTGTACTTGTTGAAACTAACTCTTTAACGAAATCATCATCATTGACACCAGTGCCTTGAACTCCCCGGCCTCCACGTTTTTGAGAACGAAACTCATCTTGAGCCAAACGTTTGATATATCCTTTATTTGATAAGGTAATCAAAACATCTTCTACTTCAATAAGGTCTTCATCTTCAAGTGACAATACTTCACCAACCATTAACTCTGTACGACGAGGGTCAGCGTATTTGCGTTTAATCTCATCCATTTCTTGAATGATGATAGCACTAATTCGGTCTGGTTTAGCCAAAATATCAGCTAAATCAGCTATTAAAGCAATTAAATCATCATATTCTGATTGAATTTTATCTCTTTCCAATCCTGTCAAGCGACGCAAACGCATATCCAAAATCGCCTGGCTTTGCCGTTCAGATAGTTGGAAGCGGCTCATCAACTCAGCTTGTGCAATAACATCTGTTTGGCTATTTCGAATAATTGCAATAACTTCATCAAGATGATCCAAGGCGATCAATAAACCTTCTAAAATATGCGCCCGTGCTTCTGCTTTTTCTTTATCAAAACGAGTTCGGCGAGTAATAACTTCTTTTTGGTGACTAATATAATTATCAATAATTTGTCTAAGAGTTAAGATTTTTGGTACACCGTTCTCAATAGCTAGCATATTAAAACTAAAATTAGTTTGTAGGCTTGTTAGTTTAAACAAATTGTTTAGGATAACATTAGCTGATGCATCGCGTTTAAC
This sequence comes from Streptococcus porcinus, assembly GCF_901542335.1. Classification (NCBI taxonomy): domain Bacteria; kingdom Bacillati; phylum Bacillota; class Bacilli; order Lactobacillales; family Streptococcaceae; genus Streptococcus; species Streptococcus porcinus. The sequence goes on from NZ_LR594036.1 coordinate 986,305, forward strand.
TTCAATAACGAAGCGAACCCCTTCACGGCTGGATTCGTCACGGACTGCAGTAATTCCCTCAATCCGTTTTTCTTGAGCTAGGCGGACAATATGCTCATGAACTTTAGTTTTGTTAACACCATAAGGAAATTCAGTGACAACGATTCGCTCACGACCTGTCTTGGTTATCTCAATTTCTGTCCGTGAGCGTAAGACAATGGAGCCTTTACCGGTATCATAAGCACGATGAATACCTGAACGTCCCATAACCATGGCCCCGGTTGGAAAATCTGGTCCCGGAATCACTTCCATTAAGTCTCTAGTTGTACATTCAGGATGCTCCATTACCATTTTGACAGCATCAATTGATTCTCCTAAATTATGAGGGGGAATATTAGTAGCCATCCCGACTGCAATACCAGTAGCACCATTTACCAACAAATTGGGAAATCGGGCTGGTAAAACGAGTGGTTCACGTTCACTTCCATCGTAGTTGTCTTGAAAATCAACAGTATTTTTATTAATATCCTTTAGAAGTTCTAGTGCTATTTTGCTCATTCGAGCTTCGGTATAACGCTGGGCTGCAGCACCATCTCCATCCATAGAACCAAAGTTTCCGTGACCATCTACTAGCATGTGACGATATGACCACCACTGTGCCATCCGAACCATAGCCTCGTAAATTGAAGAATCTCCGTGGGGATGATATTTACCCATAACGTCACCTGTGATACGGGCAGATTTTTTATGCGGTTTATCTGGGGTAACTCCTAGTTCATTCATGCCATAAAGAATGCGACGATGGACAGGTTTTAAACCATCACGAACATCTGGCAAGGCTCTAGCCACGATAACACTCATAGCATAGTCAATGAAACTTGTTTTCATTTCACTTGTCAGGTTGACGTCAATTAGATTTTTATCTTGCATTTAAGGAATGCTCCTTTTCTAGTCAAACTCTATAACATTATATCATAAAATCCTTATTTTTTCACTTTGGAACCGCTATCAGAAAACTATTTTCATTTTTTTCTCTGATTTGAGTGACAAAGTATTCACAAAGTGCTAAAATGAGATTGTATGGGTATTACCCTACCCTCAAAAAAATTAAGGAGAAGTTTAGACATGACTGTAACTAAACAACACAAAAAAGTTATCTTAGTCGGTGATGGAGCCGTCGGGTCATCATATGCTTTTGCATTAGTAACACAAAATATTGCACAAGAGCTCGGTATTATCGATATTTTTAAAGAAAAAACTCAAGGAGATGCGGAAGATTTAAGTCACGCCCTTGCCTTCACTTCCCCTAAAAAAATATATGCAGCTGACTATTCAGACTGTCATGATGCCGATTTAGTTGTCCTTACAGCTGGTGCTCCTCAAAAACCTGGTGAAACTCGCCTTGATTTAGTGGAAAAAAACCTTCGTATCAATAAAGAAGTTGTTTCACAAATCGTTGCTTCTGGATTTAATGGTATTTTCCTTGTTGCTGCAAACCCAGTTGATGTCCTTACTTATTCAACTTGGAAATTTTCTGGTTTCCCTAAAGAACGTGTTATCGGATCAGGTACTTCTTTAGATTCTGCACGATTCCGTCAAGCTCTTGCAGATAAAATTGGAGTTGATGCTCGCTCAGTTCATGCTTATATTATGGGTGAACATGGTGATTCTGAATTTGCTGTTTGGTCACATGCTAACGTGGCAGGGGTAAAATTAGAGCAATGGCTCCAAGATAATCGTGATATTGATGAAACTGGACTGTTAGATATTTTTGTTTCTGTCCGTGATGCAGCATACTCAATTATTAACAAAAAAGGAGCTACCTTCTATGGTATTGCCGTAGCACTTGCTCGTATCACTAAAGCGATTCTTGACGATGAAAATGCAGTTCTTCCTCTATCTGTCTTCCAAGAAGGTCAATATGAGGGTGTTAAAGATTGTTACATTGGTCAACCTGCCATTGTAGGTGCTTACGGGGTTGTTCGTCCGGTTAATATTCCATTAAATGATGCAGAATTGCAAAAAATGCAAGCTTCTGCTAAGCAATTAAAAGAAATTATAGATGAAGCATTTGCAAAAGAAGAATTTGCTTCTGTAGCTAAAAACTAGATTCTAAAAGCCAAAAGAGACCTTGATAGGTCTCTTTTTTAGGGTCTTTTCTGATAGCGAAGCATGGCAATCCCATCTGTAACAGTTGATTCAATCAGTTGCAATTTATGCTCTATACTATACCCTTTAAACAAAGGTCTCCCTTGACCTAAAATGGTTGGGATAATTCCAATGATATACTGATCAATCAGCTCAGTAGCAAGCACAGAATGCACCAAATCTGCTCCTCCAAATAACCAAATCGGCCCACCCTCTTCTTGCTTGAGTTCTTTAAGGGTAGCTACTATATCCTTAGAAAAGTAAAGGTTGGGGTAATCTGAGTGTAAGTCCTGATGGCTAGCAACATAAAACCTTTTCTTATGATAGCCTTGTATCTGCTCGATAGGACAATCATCTAATGATTTTCGCCCCATAACGACAATATCGCACGAAGCGAAAAAGGCATCATTATCAAATTGTAAAGCAGAATCATAAGCTGTTGTTCCATGTCCTTCGATCCAATCATAAGAACCATCTGTTCGGGCAATAAAGCCATCTAAACTCATAGCGATATTTAGAATTAAGGGTCTCATCTTTCCTCCTAAAAAAGTGTCCCTTCAGTGGGGACACTTTATCATGTCATATTTGACCTATTTTATTCTGCTCCTAAAGCAGACATTGTGATGTAATTATATGGTTTATTGAAGTGAGGTAAGAAGAAAATATCCATTAGAGATAATTTTTCAATAGTTACCTTTTCTTGGATAGCTAATGAGAACATGTGAATTCCCATTGAGATGTCTTCTTTTGAAACCATTTGACAGCCTAAGACAACACGACTGTCTCTATCGTAAACGATTTTGATTGCCACTTCATGATTTCCATGTTTGATAAATTCTGGTTTTTGTAAATCATTGTAGCTAGCTTCCAAGGCATTATAACCAGCTTCTTTTGCCTTTTCTAGGGTTAAACCAGTTGAAACCATGTTTAGGCCGTAAATTGAAATACCGTTTGATCCTTGAACACCTGCTCCTTCCAGTTCATGTCCACAAGCATTATGAGCAGCAACTATTCCTGTCCGTACAGCATTTGATGCTAAGGCAATGTAGTTAATATCATCTCGTGCGTTATCATAAATAGTTGCACAATCTCCAATAGCATAGACATCTTTCATGCTTGTTTCTTGTTTTTTATCAACAATCCACGCTCCATTACGGAAGGTATCTAATTGACCACGTCCTAGATCAGTATTTGGACGGAAACCAACTGCCATGATAACCATGTCAACGTCAAAGCTGTCTTTATCAGTGACAAGTCGTTCTACTTTTCCATCTCCTTCAACTGCCTGAACAGCTTGTCCGAAAGCTAATTGAATGCCATGCTCTTCAAGGTTTTTACTCATTAAATCAGTGAAATCACGATCGTAGTAACCACCCATACATGTTTCAGCAATATCAACAAGAATTACTTCTTTTCCTTTTCGTTGGAAAGCCTCTGCCAGTTCAACACCAATGTAACCTGCCCCAACAACTGCTACTCGATTAATTCCTGGTTTCTCTAACTTTTCAATAACATCAGATGAATTTTGGTAAAGTTTAACAAATTGTAAGTTTTCTAAAGTTGCTTTAAACTCTCTTGACCCTTCAACGATTTCGACACCTTTAATAGGCGGTATAATTGGTTGTGATCCGGTTGCAAGAATTAATTTGTCATAGCTTTCAACATGTTCTTGACCTTCCACTAGTGCTGTTACTTCTTTTTTGTCATAGTCAATGTTTAAAACAGGCGATTCCATATAAACTTTAGCACCCATGGATTCTAACTGTTCTTTATTAGAATAAAAGAGACCTTCTGGGCCATCAATTTGCTCACCAATCCATAAAGCCATTCCACATCCAAGGAATGAAATGTTTGAATTCTGATCAAAAGTGACAATCTCATTTTCTAATCCATAGTTGGAGAGCATGGTTTTAATTGCAGCTGTGCCCGCATGATTTGTTCCAACAACAACGATTTTACTCATATATATTTGTTCCTCATTTCACAATATTTTCTGTTAGGTCTACATTATAGCACAGCAAAAAATTGCTTACAAAGAATTTGCTTACAGATTGTTAGCTTATTCACAAAAATAAAATTATCTAAAAATACTAATATACGGCCTTTTCTAGAGGTATAAAAATTTTATCTGTAAAAAAACTGGCTATGTTTGTGAAATAACAAACATTTGCATCGATTATTGTATTTTTTTGTGAAAAACCGAACAGATTACATTTATATAAAAAACACTTCTGATCTTTTTCAGAAGTGTTACGTCTTTTAACCTAATTAAAACTTTGAAAAGAATTTAATGAGGTATAAATTAAAGTGTACCTCACGGGAATAGTAGAAATTTCCCCCATTTTTATATAACTGACCACCTGAAATAATAGCTAAGGGATGATAATAGATGTATGTTTCCCCGGTGGTGTTACCAAGGCTAGGTGCAACGACCTCTCTTGAATATTTTTTAGCCAAAGCCAAAGAGTTTTCACCACCATTTTGAGCAACATAATGGATATAATTTGACCCAAAGTTATATGCTTGAATAGCAGTCCATGAGTCTACTCCTGCTTCTTCAGCTAGTTGCAAATTCTCTGATAAGAGTTTAATACCATGTTTAATTGACACTTGACTATCTGTTATAGAATTAGTCATTCCACTACTACTTTCACTTGATTGCATAACATCGGCTGATCCACCTTTAGTTTCAGTATAAATCATGGCAAGAATTAAATTAAGATTCGTGTCGGTATCATGTTCAGCTAACGTTTTTTCGACCATGGGTTTATAGCGCATGACATTTTTTACATTCTGATGAGTAACATAAAGCTGAAAAATACAAAAAATCAGAAAGACTAAGAAAATGACGCGCTTTAAAAATTTCAACATTTATTTATTTTTGATATCCTCTATATTTTTAATAAGTATTGAATAGGTTCCATCATCATTCATGATAAATTCAACCGAATCAGCATCTTGATAAATTGCATTCGGAACTGTTAATTCAATACCATTAGACAATGATAATTTTTGACTCTCCAACTTTTTAAGTTGTCGTGTATGGTCAATATCGCTGATTTTAATTGGTTCTGGTATAGTCTCTTTCACCTGGTCCACAAATGTTAAACGTGCTGTCAGATTATTATCAAATAATTGGTCAGCTAACTTTTCAGGGGACAGGTGATCACCATTTTCAAGATTTTTTGAAATAGCCGACTTCATCTTTGATTGAAAAGCAAAGTCATCTTGATTGAAGTTTTCAGCTATTTTTTGTGCGGTTTGTTCAATAGTCTTAATTGATTTTTTAACAGACTGCTCTGGTTGAACTTTTAATAAGGTTTCCGAAAAATAATTTGAAAAACTACCATTGTGCTTGATTCTTTTCTCAATTAGATAATAATCATTGCTTTCAAGGTTGATAACTAGGGCTTCATCGGGTGTTTGTGTTGCGCTGGGTAAATTATTTTGGGTAATACTTAAGGGATTTTCTTCCGAAATATTAGTATGAGCAAAAGATTCTCTAAGAGTAATTCTTAGAAAGGCAAAATAGACCTGTCCGTCTTTCTCAAACCTGATAAAAACTAAATCATTGGTTTTTTGGTTTTCCGAGATAACAAATGCTTCTTTCCAAGCTTGAGCAACGGCTTTACTGCTACTTACAAAATCATCACTTATTAATTGACGAAAAGTGTTCTCATGATTCATACGACCTCTTTTAGCTTCATCGGAGAAAACTTTTTCCAACTTTTTGCGGAAATAATCATCAATACGTGGCGTAATACTCAACTCGTTATCATTAAAGAATAAGTTTGTATCATTTGGTGAAAATTGATGAATAACTAATTTACGTATATAAATATCTAACATCTTATCAATTACTATATAATGGGAAGCGATTAGTGATAGAACGAACTTCTTGTCGAACCTCGTCTAAAACGGTTTGATCCTGATGATTAACAAGTGCTTTTATGATTAAGTGAGCAATAGCTTTGCTTTCTTCAACCCCCATTCCTCGACTTGTAATGGCAGCGCAGCCAATACGGATACCAGAGGTTTTAAAGGGTGACAAAGTTTCAAAAGGAATGGAATTTTTATTTAGAGTGATATGGACATCATCTAAAAGATTTTGCGCCACTTTACCACTTTCGATGACTTTTGTTACATCTACTAAGAAAACATGATTATCTGTACCGCCTGAAATAAGGCGGAAGCGTTCATCTTCAGCAAAAACTTGTGCCATTGCCGACGTGTTTGCAATAACATTTTTAGCATAGTCCGTAAAAGCTGGATCTAAAGCTTCTTTAAAAGATACAGCTTTTGCAGCTATAACATGCTCAAGCGGACCGCCTTGTAAGCCAGGAAAGACAGCAGAATTAATTTTCTTAGCAAGGTTTTCATTATTAGTTAAAATCAAACCACCACGTGGCCCCCGCAAGGTTTTATGAGTAGTGGATGTTGTCACATCAGCAAAAGGTACTGGATTTGGATGAAGACCGGTTGCCACTAAGCCTGCAATATGAGCCATGTCGACCATCAAATAGGCACCAACTTCGTCAGCGATTTGACGGAATTTTTCAAAATCAATGATTCTAGAATATGCTGATGCTCCTGCTACAATTAGCTTGGGTTGCACTTCTTTGGCTTGTTCTAAAATAGCGTCATAATCAAGCATTTCTGTTTTAGGATCAACGGAATAACCGACAAAGTGATACGTTTTCCCCGAAAAGTTGACTGGTGAGCCATGCGTTAAATGACCACCGGCAGCCAAATCCATACCTAGCACCGTATCTCCTGCCTCAATTAAAGCCATGTAAGCTGCTGCGTTAGCTTGACTACCTGAATGGGCTTGAACGTTTGCAAATTTAGCACCAAAGAGTTTTTTTGCACGTTCAATGGCTAAATTTTCAACGATATCAACGCATTCTGTACCTCCATAATAACGTTTATCAGGATAGCCTTCAGCATATTTATTTGTTAAGAGGGAACCTTGTGCTTTCATTACGGCCTTAGAGACAATATTCTCCGAAGCAATTAATTCAATATTGTGCTCTTGCCTTTCTTCCTCAGCATGAATGGCTTCCCATAATTCTGGATCAAACGCTTCATAATTATCCTTATCAAAAATCATTTTTTCTCCTTATTTTAAATCTGAATTTATTATTCAAAAACAATCCCACTAATTTTAGTTTGAATATCGACAGCACTTATACTTCCTTGCCTTAAAATTTTGGCCTTAGAACCAGATAAGTCAATAATCGTTGAATCTTGTCCTGTTAGAGACTGATCATCTTCATAGCCTTCTACTTGATTATGAAAGGCTTTTATAATCTCAGCATATTGACAGCCACTTTGGCTACCTGATAAATTGGCGGAAGGACCAATTAAGGGCCCTGCTATTCTTATTAACTGCGCTGTTACAGGATGCTTAGGTAGGCGAAAGCCGACAGTGTCTTTACCAGAATTAATCCAAAAAGGAACTCGATCATTGGCTTTCAAAATAATGGTTAATGGACCAGGTAAAAAAGCGTCATATAGTTCTTTTAAATAAGTTGGCTGGTCCTTCGAATAATCTAAAATGGTTTGATAATCCGCCACATTCAAGTTCATAGCTTTTTCTCTCGGCCGTTGCTTGAGAGCATAAACCATATTTACAGCTTGCTCATCCATAGCTTTGGCAAATAGACCGTAAACTGTTTCAGTTGGTAAAACTAAGGCTCCTCCATTTTCAATAATTGATTTTAGTTTATCCATTATCAATAATTACCATACGATCCTTTCCATAATAATCTTGTTTTAGGCGAAACCTTTTTTCTGGGAAAGTGGATTTGACTAATTCACGAAGCGCTTGCCCCTGCTTATAACCAATTTCAAAGTAGATTTTCCCTTGCGGTGATAAGTAATGTTCTGCTTGTTCTAAAATAGAGCGATAAATAGCAAGTCCTTCCTCCTCTGCAAAAAGGGCTAAGTGGGGCTCGGAAACTAAAACATTACGTCCTACTTCTTTCTTGTCAGAAAAAGCAATGTAAGGGGGATTAGATACGATGATATCAAACTTTCCTGAAAGGGAATTAAAAAGATCCGACTGTCTAAAAGTAATTTCTGTTTCCAGATCCCAAGCATTCGATTGAGCAACCTGAATGGCTTCTTGAGAGATATCAGAAGCTACAACTTCCCAGGTTGGTCTCTCTTTTTTGAGGCTGATAGCAATAGCGCCACTACCAGTCCCTATATCTAAGAGTTGAAGGTTTTCTCCCTCATTCTCCGCGAGAATCAATGAGATAAGCTCCTCTGTCTCAGGACGTGGAATTAAAACTGACTCATTAACAGTCAGAATTAAATCTCGAAAGTAGGCTTTGCCAGTAATATATTGAGGAGAACGGCCTCTATATAATTGCTCAAAAATAGATTTTAGAAGAACATGGTCTTCTGCGCTTACTTGCTGATTTTGATGTAGTAAAAAGTCCAAAAGAGACCATTCTTTCACTTCTCTGAAAACATAAGATAAGTTTTCAGGATCATCGCCAATTTGGATTAGTGCTTGCTCATATTCTGCTATTTGACTGGCATAATTCATTATTTGTTTAAAGATTCCAATTTCTGAGTTTGATCATACATAATCAAAGCATCAATAACTTCATCCATTTTACCAGAAAGAATAGTATCTAATTTTTGGAGTGTTAATCCGATGCGATGGTCTGTCACTCGATTTTGTGGGAAGTTATAAGTTCTGATACGTTCAGATCGATCTCCTGTCCCGATTGTCGATTTGCGTTCGGCATCTTGTTCATCTTGGGCGATTTGCGCAAAATGGTCGGCTACTCGAGCTCGGATAATCTTCATAGCTTTATCCCGATTTTTTTGTTGGGTTCGCTCTTCTTGCATCTCAACTTTAATATTAGTCGGAAGATGAACAATGCGGACAGCTGTAGCTACTTTGTTGACATTCTGTCCACCGGCACCTGATGCATGGTAGATGTCAACCCGTAAATCCTTAGGATCAATTTCGTATTCTACGTCTTCAATCTCAGGCATAACAAGGACAGTGGCTGTTGATGTATGAACACGCCCCTGACTCTCTGTAACTGGGACACGTTGGACACGGTGAGCCCCTGATTCATATTTTAATTTAGAATAAACCGATTGACCTGAAACCATGGCCACAACCTCTTTGATACCCCCTACACCATTGTAGGAAGCTTCCATAACTTCAAATCGCCAACCTTGGCTCTCAGCAAACTTTTGGTACATAACCAATAAGTCTCCTGCAAAAAGGGCCGCTTCGTCACCACCTGCTGCTCCTCGGATTTCTAAGATAATATTTTTATCATCATTTGGATCTTTGGGCAAGAGGAGAATCTTCAACTTTTCCTCGTAGTCCTCTTTAGCCGATTTTGATTCTTTTAGCTCTTCTTTAGCCATTTCTTCAATCTCAGCATCCCCGCCAGACTCTTTAATCATCTCTTCTGCGTCAGCAATTGACTGAATAATTTCCTTATATTGGCGATAAGTAGTTACGGTATCTCGAGTGCTGGCCTCTTCTTTAGATAATTGCATAAAGCGTTTAGTGTCTGAGACAACTTCTGGGTCACTTAGGAGTTCACCTAATTCCTCGTAACGATCTTCTAGAGATTGCAACTGATCATAAATATTCATTTTAGTTTTTCTCCTTTAGTTGTTATCTAGTGGCGGGTGAAAGTAATGCTTGCGACAAACGGGAATATAACTTTCATTGCCTCCAATTTGAATCTGTTCACCTTCATAGACAGGTTTTCCATCTTTCATTCGTAATTGCATGATAGCCTTTTTACTACAATATTGACAAATTGTCTTAATTTCATCAATTTTATCGGCTAGGAGTAAAAGATGTTTTGACCCTTCAAAGAGTTGATTCTGAAAATCATTTTTTAATCCAAATGCCATAACAGGAACATGGAGCTCATCGACAACCCTGGCTAAATCATAAACGTTAGCCTTGCTTAAAAACTGACATTCATCAATCAAGACACAATAAGGTTTTGTATCCAAATTATCTATATAAGCAAAAATATCCATATCATCAGAAATGGGTACTGCTTCTCTTTTCATGCCAATGCGACTTGAAACTAAACCAAAACCATCACGAGTATCCAAAGCACTCGTCATGATGACAACGGGCTTATTCTGTTCTTCATAGTTGTGTGCTACTTTTAAAATTTCAATGGATTTTCCAGAATTCATCGTCCCATATTTATAGTATAATTGAGCCAAACTGGGGGTCCCTACCTTCTTTATTTATCTAAACCATTCTACCACAAATGAAGCTATTTGGCGATTGCAATTAACCCTAAATGTCATTTCACTTAGTACTCTTCTTTAGGTTAAAGACTACTGTACTTGTCTAACTTTCCTATGCAATTTTGATAGAAAATGTTAAAATAAAGGAAAATGTTAGGAGAACAGATAATGCCATTTGTTAAAATCGATTTATTTGAAGGTCGTAGTCAAGAACAAAAAAATGAGCTAGCTCGTGAAGTCACTGAAGTCGTCGCACGCATCGCTCAAGCACCTAAAGAAAATATCCACGTTTTTATAAATGACTTACCAGAAGGAACTTATTTTCCCCAAGGTGAAATGAAACGAAAATCATAAGTTATTTAGGATCAAATCTGATTTGATCCTCTTTTTATAGTACTACAAAAGGAGATGAATATGCTAGTTACTAAGCGAGTTCACATGATGGGAACTGTTATTGATATCCAAATTGAATCGCAAAAAGGGCCAGAACAGCTGAAAACAGTGTGTAATTTACTTGAAATCTATAAAAATCGCTTTAGTGCAAACGATAGTGACTCTGAACTAATGGCTATTAATCAGGCTTCAGGCCAACGAGCTGTGAAGGTCCATCCAGATTTATTAGAATTGATTAGCATCGGCAAGTCACAAAGTCTAGCTACTCCTAGCAATTTGAATATTGCCATCGGCCCTCTTGTTCAAAGTTGGCGAATTGGTTTCTCAGATGCAAAAGTACCTTCTGAAAGTGTTATTAAAAAAGAATTGGCTCTAACTAATCCACATAACATTTGTATTGATTCGGATAATAAGACAGTTTACTTAGCTGATAAGGGCATGAAAATTGACTTAGGAGCCCTAGCCAAAGGCTATATTGCTGATAAAATAATGACCTATCTCATCAATGATGGTATAAAGTCGGCTCTTCTTAATTTAGGAGGAAATGTCCTTGTACACGGCGCTAATCCTAAAAGAGCTGACGGCCTATTTTATATTGGTATCCAGCACCCTCAAAAGTCACGAGGAGATAATCTTGGAATTGTAAAAATCCATAATCAGTCAGTTGTTACCTCGGGCATTTATGAAAGAAGACTACATGTGGATGGAAAAGACTATCACCACATTTTTGATAAGCATACCGGTTTCCCTATTGCAACTGATATGGCAAGTTTAACAATTATTGCTGACTCTTCATTAGATTGCGAGATTTGGACGACACGCTTATTTGGCCTTAATAGTTTAAAAGTTCTCAATATCATTAATAATCAACCAAATATTGAAGGGATTATTGTCACAAAAGATCAAAGACTGGCTATCTCAACCGGGCTAAAAAAATCATTCACTATTTCATATTAGTAAAAAATTAAGCTATAGCTTAGTTTTAGATTGAAGAAAAAGTCTATTTTGGACAATTTTCTTCAATCTTTTTTTCTTTATCACGAAAAACAAAAACTCTCATAAACATTGGAATGCCAACATTTCTAAGAGTTTAATATTTTGTCATTTTACGCAAGTCTATTCAAACTTTTTATTTTTAGGAGTTTGTCTACGTTCTCAAACCAAGCTATAGCTTAGTTTTTCTTTGCATGTCCGTTAAAAATCAAGTTTAACGTAACTGACGTTACAGTTGCAACGACAATTCCATTGGTCAAAAACATGTTAGCTGTTGTTGGTAGACTTGCAAATAAGTTAGCCCCGTTAAAGCCTACTCCTGCCGATATAGAGAGGGCAGCAATCATAAAATTAGCTTCATTATTTGTAAAATCAACACGGTTTAACATCTGCATTCCTTGTAAGGCTACCATTCCAAAAAGGACTAACATCGCACCACCCAGAACAGGGTTTGGTATCATTTGTGCCATTGCTCCAAGTTTAGGTAATAAACCAATGAAAATAAGGAAAGCTGCAGTGTAATAAATTGGCCGACGTGTTTTGATACCGGATAATCTAACGAGACCGACATTTTGAGAAAAACCAGTATATGGGAAAGTATTAAATAAACCACCTAAAAGAACAGCTAGACCTTCTGAACGGTAACCATTACGAAGACGTTTGCTATCTAATTTCTCGTTAGTAATATCAGATAAGGCCAAGTAAACACCTGTTGATTCCACCATTGATACAATAGCTATAATACACATCATCACTATTGAGGTCAGTTCAAAAGTTGGTGCTCCAAAATAAAATGGTGTGGGTATATGAACCCATGGCGCATTGGCAACTGCTTCTGTATCAACAACTCCCATCATAGCAGCAATAACTGTTCCTGAAATAAGGCCAATTAATATGGCAATAGACTTAATAAAACCACTTGCAAATTTTTGAGTAAGGAGAATAATAACGATTGTGAGAGTTGCTAAAATTAAGCTTTGGAGACTTGGTTTGTCAGCATTATTTCCCATATTGCCTATAGCGACAGGGATTAGTGACAATCCAATAGTCGTAATAACAGAACCTGTTACAATAGCAGGGAAAAAACGGGCTATCCTTGAGAAGGCTCCGGCAATAACAATGACAAAAATTCCAGAAACAATCAAGGCTCCAAACATCGCTCCGGATCCTTGTTTAGCACCAATAATAGATAAAGGGGCGACGGATTGAAAGGCGCATCCCAAAACAACTGGTAAGCCAACGCCAAAGTATTTATTAAGTTGTAATTGTAAGAAAGTGGCCACGCCACACATAAAAATATCAGTTGAAATTAAGTATGTTAACTCTTTTGAGGAATAGCCGATAGCTCCGGCAATCATTATCGGTACTAAAATGGAACCTGCATACATGGACAAAAGGTGTTGTAGTCCAAGAAGAGCTGATTGTGAGTGGGAATGTTGTTTACTTGTCGTCATTAAGCATCAGCCTCCATAAAAATCGGTTGACCATTTTCAAACTTTTGGATTCTTGCCAATGAAGTAACCTCAAGACCGAATTCTTCCAATAATTGCCGTCCAGGTTGAAATGATTTTTCAATGACAATACCGACACCGACTACATCAGCGCCAGCTTGCTTAATGATTTCAATTAGACCTTTAGCAGCCTGTCCATTTGCCAAAAAATCATCAATAATCAAAACCTTGTCCTTTGAGGATAGAAACTTACTTGCAATTGAAACAGTACTAGATACTTGTTTGGTGAAAGAATAAACTTCTGCTGTCAAGATCCCCTCAGTCATGGTAATATTTTTATGTTTCTTAGCAAAAATCATTGGTACTTTTAAAACCTGTGCTGTGTAAAGAGCAGGAGCTATACCAGATGCTTCAATAGTCACCACTTTTGTTATACCAAGTTTTTGATAAGCTTTTGCAAACACTTGCCCTATTTCTTGCATCAGCTCAAAATCAACTTGATGCGTGAGAAACTTATCTACCTTTAAGATGTTTTCTCCTAAAATATTACCATCCTTAAGAATGCGCTCTTCCAATAATTTCATGATTACCCCTTTCAAAAATAAAAAAACTTGCCGCAAAATAAAAGGACACTACCCCTCTTATTTTGCACGGTAAAGATACCAAGCAAGCTTTTTCGCTTACTTATTGTTAGACATTACGGTGTCTTGTAGAAACGCTGTGCCAATTCACAACATAAATAAGTAGATTATTCAATTTTTTATTACATCTAGTTTAACACGATTTTCTAAGATTTCAAGTTCTAATTAAATAGAATCGCCATTCCAGATTGAATTTTTAACAATAACGTAATCCACACGACGAAGACCATCCAAGTCTTTACCTCCGGCATATGAAATTGATGATTGCAAATCCTGTTTCATTTCTCGTAAAGTATCTGCTAAGTGACCTTTAGTTGGTAAAAGAATTTTTTTACCCTCAACGTTTTTATGCTCACCTTTTTGGTATTCAGAAGCAGAGCCATAATATTCTTTAAAACTCTCACCATCAACTTCAACAAGTTTACCAGGACTCTCCAAATGACCTGCAAATAGTGACCCAATCATCACCATACTTGCACCAAAACGAATTGACTTAGCAATGTCCCCGTGAGTTCTAATTCCCCCATCAGCAATAATAGGCTTACGGGCTGCTTTTGCACACCAGCGTAGGGCAGCTAATTGCCAACCACCAGTTCCAAAGCCAGTCTTTACTTTTGTGATGCATACTTTTCCTGGTCCAATACCAACTTTAGTTGCATCTGCACCGGCATTTTCAAGTTCACGAACAGCCTCTGGTGTCCCAACATTACCTGCAATTACAAAAGTTTCTGGTAGTTGAGCTTTGATATGTTTAATCATATTGATAACATTGTCAGCATGTCCGTGTGCAATATCAATGGTAATAAATTCTGGCGCATCTTCTTTTAAGGAAGTAACAAAATCATATTCATAGGCTTTAACCCCAACCGAGATTGAAGCTAGTAGCCCTTGATTATGCATTCGTTTGATAAAGGGTTTACGAGCTTCTTCGTCAAAACGGTGCATAATGTAGAAATAACCAGCTTTAGCTAATTGCTCGGCAATATTTTCATCGATAATGGTTTGCATATTTGCAGGGATAACTGGTAATTTAAAATTATATTTACCGAGTGTGATACTGGTATCTGCTTCCGAGCGACTATTGATAATACATTTATTAGGAATCAGTTGAATATCTTCGTAATCAAAAACAGGCATGTCATTAAACATAAGGCTTCTCCTTTTAAAAGACGGTAATGGGGTTACCCCATATTCTTTATTAAAAATGACCTTCCTATAATCTCTAAATAGAGACATCGCTAGGTAAAAACTTACCTTTCCTTCTAACATTCTAAATCAACGTCTTCTTTTTGTCAAATATTTTAAAAATATAAAAAATAACGTTCGGTTTTTGTCTTGTTTTCTATATCCTCTGACCACTTAATCAATTTTAATACCTTCACAAGTTGAAATGACAGCAATTTAACCTTCATTTGGAAAGTCTAAAAAAATTGATGGCAAAATACTTTTACCATCAATGTCAAAATAAGGTATAACTTTTACTTTTTAATCAATCCTTCTTTAACTAGAAAATCATGAGCGACACGACTTGCTTCTTTTCCTTTAACAGAGACTTGATAGTTCATGTCTTGCATTTGATCTTCACTAATTTTACCTGCCAATTGATTGAGAATCTTTTTCAACTCAGGATGTTTTTGAATTAGGGTCTTTTTCATTAGTGGGGCACCTTGATATGGAGGGAAAAAGTGTTTATCATCTTCTAAAACTTTAAGATGATATTTTTTCAACTCAGCATCTGTTGAATAAGCATCTGTTATTTGGATATCGTTAGCCTTGATTGCTTGATAACGAAGAGCTGGTTCCATTGTGGAAACTGGTAAGGATAGGCCATATTTACTTTGCAGTCCTTTATATCCATCTGCTCTGTCTTTAAATTCCAAGGTAAATCCAGCTTTTAATTGACCCTGATAAGCTTGTAAGTCTGAAATTTTTGTAAGGCCCTTTTCCTTAGCTAATTCTTCTGGCACAGCTACGGCATAAGTGTTCTGATAAGCAAAAGGCTTCAATAAAACCAAATTATCCTGCTTAGCAATGCCATTCTTAGCGTCAAGGTAAACCTTTTTGGGATCGTTAGATAATTCTGTTTTACTTCTTAAAAGACTTGAGGTTATCGTTCCTGTGAATTCGGGATAGATGTCAATATCTCCCGACTTGAGAGCTTGATAAAGAAAGCTTGTCTTACCAAAATTTGACTTAACTTCTACTTTTAAATCTGACTGATCTTCAATTATCTCTTTATAAATATTGATTAGAACTTCCGGCTCTGCTCCTAGTTTTCCAGCAATGACCAGTGTTTCAGATTTTTTTGTAAATTGAGAGACTAACTTGGGACTATAAGATACTAGTAGTCCGAAGACAATTACTGCAAAGGCCAGTAGAATTTTCTTGAGTGAAGCTTTTTCTAAATATTGCAAAATACTATTAAATAAAATAGCTAAGAGAGCAGATGAGATCGCCCCAATTAGAATCAAATCTGTATTATTTCGGTCAATTCCTAAAAGAATAAATGATCCTAAACCACCGGCTCCAATCAAAGAGGCCAAAGTCGCTGTACCAATAATCATTACAGCTGAAGTTCTAACTCCTGACATGATAACTGGCATAGCAATAGGAATTTCGAACTTTTTCAATCTTTCCCATTTGGTCATTCCAAAAGCTGTGCCAGCTTCAACTAAACTAGGTTCGATTCCGTTCAAACCAGTAATCGTATTTTGGATAATGGGAAAAATAGCATATATGACTAAAGCAGAGACTGCTGGAACGGTACCTATCCCCATCAAAGGAATAAAGAGGCCTAAAAGAGCTAATGATGGAATCGTCTGAAAAATACCTGTAATTTGTAAAACAATATCTGACCAACGCTTACTCTTACTTAAAAGACTAGCAAGCGGAATGCCAATTAAAATAGCAATTAAAAGAGCGATTAAAGAAATTTGTAGGTGTTCTGCTAGCGCCTTAGTCCAATCAGGAAAACGTTCTAGGAAGGTTCTTACAATACTAGTCATCTATATCACCTCCAAAAAGACTGGCTACAAAGTCATTAGCTGGATTCTCCACGATAGCTTCAGGCGTGTCAACTTGGATAATCTGCCCTTTATCAAGTATAGCAACACGATCTCCTAATTTAATAGCTTCTTTAATATCGTGTGTTACAAAAACGATAGTCATATCGAATTCACGATGTAAAGCAAGCATCAAATCTTGTAATTGTTTTTTTGAAATAGGATCCAATGCTGAAAAAGGCTCATCCATAAGTAAAATCTTAGGATGTGAAATAAGGGCACGGACAATTCCTACCCGTTGCTGTTCTCCACCAGATAAATCCTTTGGATAACGATACATGTACTCTTCAGCGGGTAAGTTTACTTTATTCAAAAAGTCTTTTGTTCTTTGAATGGTTTCTTCTTTTGTCCATTTTTTCATTTCTGGAATAATGGCAATATTTTCGGCAACTGTTAAGTTAGGGAAAAGAGCAATTTGCTGCAAGACATAACCGATTGAGAGGCGCATTTCACGCAGATCCAATTCAGCTTGCGGTGTCTTATTGAGTAAAATTTCGCCCGAACTCGGTTCTATTAAACAGTTGATCATTTTTAAAAGTGTTGTTTTGCCTGAGCCACTTGATCCCACTAAAACAAAAAATTCACGATCATTAACTTGAAAGCTTTGTTCTTCTAAGACCAAAGTATCCCCAAATTGTTTTGAGACTTTATTAAAACGTATCATATCTTCTCCATTTTTTGTCTTCAAAAATATAGTTCCTTTTTTACAACATTAAAAGTAAACTATCACTATCTCCTAAATCAAAACGCCATTTATCTAGATGAACAATGACAAGAATAACATGGCTGAATAGTAGCATTTCTTCGCAAAAGATAGGCATTCCTTAAATTTTCTCATAACTCACACTAAACAGCTATGTGTTAAAAACTATTTTACCATTTCTCCTTGTCTTCTCCTAATAAAAGAACGTGGTTTTCTTCTTAGTATTTGACCAAGTTATCGAGGCAACAATCTAACATTTTAACTAATATAACTATAAAAACCGAGTTTTGGATCAACATGGTGGTCACTCAAAACTCGGTTATCATTTTTTAGATTAATTCTAATTTTTTAAAGGCTTTGTAGAGCCCATCTTCTTCAACGTCATCTGTCACCATATCTGCCATTGCTAAGATCTCAGGGCCCCCATTCCCCATCGCAACACCAAGATTACAATACTCCAACATAGGAATATCAATCTTAGCATCACCAAAAGCAATTGTATCTTTTTTATCAGCTTTTAGGTGTTCTAATAAAACATCAATCGCATGTGCCTTGGTAATATCCTTGACTCCTAAATCTCCAAATAAGGCTGTTTCACCACGTCCTCCCCAAGTATTAGCTTCTAGGTTAGGAAATTCTAATATTGACTCTAAGTGATCTTGATAGTCTCTTAAAATAAAAGAAACCTTATTTAAGTCATCACGATACAAGGGGGCTCCATATACCAATCCATGTAAGGCATCTTCAGCTTCTAAGTCAACAACTTCTTCAGCGGTTTTGCCTTTTCGCATGGAATAGACTCTCATAACAGGACGCGCCGCTTCACGGAAATTCTCGCTAGCAAAAAGTCCATTATTTGATTCTAAATAAAATTCTAAACCTCGCTCATGTAGCCAGTCAACGATATGTTTAGCTTCACTAGGGGGAATTAGCCTATGCATGATAACTTCATTACAGTGTTCTACATAAGATCCATTACCACCAATCATGCCATCAATTCCCATCTCCCAAATATCTTTTTGTATTTCAGCACGACTGCGACCGGTACAAACATAGATTAAATGTCCGTTTCTTCTAGCTTTTTTAATAGCATTAATGGCAGATTGAGGAAGGTGATTATCGTAATCAACAAGTGTACCATCTACATCTAGAAAAATGATTTTTCGAGTCATTATCTCACCTCTTAGCTATTTATGATACGATTATACTATAGTTATAGTTGGACAAACTAGTTATTTAATCAGTAATTCTAATACTATCCCTTGATATTTTTCATAAGCGCATTAATTGCATTTTAAAGCTATTCTCGTTACTATGGATTTATGAAAAAAACACAAGCTATCCTCGCAGTTTTCTCTGATAAAAACATCTTTCAACAAAAATTCTTTAAAACAATTTCAAACTATTACTCTGAACTTTTCGAAGTTACAGTTGCTCCGTCATCATCTAATTTTGACCTTAAAGAATATGATGGCATCTTCTCTTTTGTGGAGCTTGAAACACACTGCCCCGTTTTCTATTTTTCAGAACAATTAGCATCTAAAGCTTTCTTCATTACAGAAGAGCGTTTAAAAGATGGTCACATAATTCTAGAGCTCAGCTCTGCCTTAAACCAATTCTATCAAAGCATCAGCCACTCATTATGGGATTTATTTCCTTACCAAATTCGGCTATCTGATAATAGTGGCAATTTCACATACCATAACCATCAATTTAATAGTAGCTTTTTTGAAGATGAAGATGAGGGATTGGAGACATGGCTCTATCGCCAATTTAAAAGCAGCCATGTAAATCAAACTAAGCATTTCTTACTACCGACTGCTTCCCTAGATCATATCTATTTTCAATCATATTATAGTCTCACTGACAAAGAAGGTCACTATCTTGGAACAATAGATATCGTACAGGACTTAAAACCTATCTTGGCCCAGTACCTCGAAGAAACTGCACAAGCCATCGTTGGCTGGTCAGATGTGACATCGGGACCTTCAATCTCAGATAACTTTTAACAGTTACAAATTAAGAATAAGACTAATACAGCCATACTGGTAAAAACAGTATGGCTGTAAGTTTTTAATCTCTATAAACAGGTTGTGGCCCATAGGTTTGCGAAACGGGCATGATTTCAATCCGATTAATGTTGATATGGTCTGGTTGAGAAAGAATCCAAGAAACTGTTTTAGCAATATCAACTGGTTGAATAGCATGTGCTCCTTGATATAATGCGTTTACACGTTCTCGGTCACCATTAAACCGGACAGTCGAAAATTCTGTGCCTTCACATAAGCCAGGTTCAATATTAGAAACCCTAATTTTCGTCCCCGCTAAATCAGCACGTAAATTAAGTGAAAATTGTTTAACAAAGGCTTTACTTGCCCCATAAATATTAGCGCCAGGATAAGGGATTGTTCCTGCTGTTGATCCCAGATTAATGATTGTTCCAATATTTCTAGCAACCATTTTGGGCAAAAGCTGATTAGTTAGGTAGGTTAATCCCACAATATTGGTATTAATCATTGTCAGCCAATTGGCAAAGTCAGCTTCTTGCGCCTTGTCCAATCCTAAAGCAAGTCCAGCATTATTAATTAAGACATCAATCACCTGCCAGTCAACTGGTAGGCTTTTTAAGCTAGTATCAATCGAGTTAGTATCTGACACATCCATCTTTAAAGCAAGAAATTTTTCTGCACCCAAATAGGATTCCATCTCACGTAATTTGTCAATACGTCTTGCTGCACCAATTACACGGTAACCATCTGCAATTAATTGATAAACTATCTCCTTACCAAAACCTGCTGAAGCTCCTGTTACTAAAGCTATTTGTTTTGTCATTAGTTAAACCTCCTAAAAACAAAGCAAAACCTTGTTGCCATTAACAAAGTTTTGCGCGCTATAGTTGAGATATTTATTCAGCTTCAAACTTTCCTAAAGCTTGCGCTGCTGTAATAATCCCCAATTTATAAATGTCTTCTGCACTAGATCCACGAGACAAATCGTTTACCGGTTTATTCAAACCTTGAAGGATTGGACCAATGGCATCAAACATACCTAAACGTTGTGCAATTTTATAGCCAATATTACCAGATTGCAAGTCAGGGAAAACAAAAGTATTTGCTTGACCAGCAACATCAGAATCAGGTGCTTTAATTGCTGCCGTTTCAGGAACAAAGGCTGCATCAAATTGTAACTCTCCATCCAAAGCTAGAGAAGGGTTTAAGGATTTTGCAATTCTTGTCGCTTCTGCTACTTTATCAACTTGGGGTGCTTTACCTGAACCCTTCGTTGAGAAACTTAGCATAGCTACTTTGGGTTCAATATCAAAAATTTCAGCTGTTTCAGCAGTATTAACCGCTATTTCAGCTAACTCTTGTGCATTTGGATCAATGTTAATAGCGCAGTCTGCAAAAATATAACGTTCATTTGTATTTTCACGGTTCATTAAGAAAACACCTGATGTCCGTGAAATACCTGGTTTTGTTTTAATGATTTGAAGAGCAGGACGTACGGTATCAGCTGTAGAATGAATAGCACCTGAAACCATACCATCTGCAAGTCCCATTTTCACCAACATTACCCCAAAATAGTTAACATCTTTGAGCATTTTATCAGCATCTTCCATCGTTGCTTTACCCTTGCGGATTTCGACAAATTCTTTTTTCATATCTTCGAAATCAGGGTATTCAACGGGATTAATAATAGCATAATCTTGATCAGCAAAACCTAGTTTTGTGAGTAAGGCCCTAATCTCATCAGCCTCACCAAGAATAATTGGTTCTACCAAGCCCTCAAATTTAAGACGAGCCGCTGCACGCACAACACGTTCATCATTTCCTTCAGGGAAAACAATTTTAACGTGTTTTCCAACAACTTTTTCTCTTAAACTACCAAATAAGCTTCTGATACTCATTTTTTAACTACCTCATCTTTTATTTCTGTAAATCTATGATAACGTTCTCAAAGTCATCTGTCAAATTAATTGTATGTTGGCTTGAATTTTCAGTAAACGGATTATGAAAATTCAAAAAATGGCAATGCAGGGCTTGCCTTGTAATCCCTAAATCAAGTCGGCCACCATATAGGTCATCACCAAGTAAAGGAAAGCCAATATGTGAAAAATGAACCCTAATCTGATGAGTTCTCCCCGTATGGAGCTTAATGTCAACCAAATGAACATTTTCCGCATAGCGACCCACAACTTGGTAAGTCGTTCTAGCATATTTACCCATTGGGTCAACGGTTCGGGTAATAATACTGTCTTTTGAACGGCCAATTGGTGCGATAATCTCCCCTTCATCTGGCAATTGTCCCTCTCCACAAACTAAAGCAAAATAGCGTTTTTCAATCGCTCGAGCTTGAAGTTGTTTATCAAGTCTCGCATGTGCATACCCATGTTTGGCAAAGAGCATGAGCCCGCTTGTATCGCGATCTAAACGAGTTACAATGTGAACTTGCTTATTAGGATAATTCTGATCTACATAATAGCCCTTGATGAAATTAGCAATAGTATTAGAATGAATAGCACTAGGGATGCTAGCATAACCAACTGGTTTATTAATGACTAAAAAATGATCATCTTCATAAACAATATCCAAAGGATGAGAAATTGCCTCTAGCTTCTCAAAAGGCAGCTCATCTGGTATTGTAATACTAACTATGTCACCAATATCCAAGAGATAAATGGCATTACGCTCAATACCATTAACCGCAATACGACCACCCTTATATTTAACTTTTGCCAATAAACCTTTTGAAACATCATGACTTTTGAGTAACGTCTTCACTTTCGTTCTACGATCTGCTATAAAGTTGAATTTCATGATTCTAAATCACCAATAAAGGCATCTTGTACTCGTTCCCAGAAACTGGTATGACTCGGTGTTGACACAAAATGAATTTTTTCACTATCAATATAATATTGAGCCTTAACTACATTTTTCAAATTATAAGTTTTATTATCTACGGATACAGTGTAGATACCTGTTCGTTGTGGAATAATTTCTATTATTTCTTTTTTAGGAATTATTAAAGAGGAGCCAACCGTGCGAAATACAAGATTATTAAGGCTTGATATTTCTGTTAGTTGTAGAGCTTCTATAGTTGGATGAAGAATCGCTCCGCCAAGGGATTTATTATAGGCTGTACTGCCTGTCGGTGTTGAAATAGACATGCCATCACCGCGAAAACTTTCAAACCGAACGTTATTAATATAGACATCTGCAACCATAGTTTTTTCAATACGCTTAATGGTAGCTTCATTCAAAGCTCGTGCCTTTATAACTCGACCGTTTTCCAAAGTCAAAACAATCTTAAGGATAGGGTAAGAAACTTTATCCCCCTTGTCCTCTCTTAAATTTTCAATAAGTTTATCGATTTCGAAATCACGATAATCAGTGTAAAATCCTAAATGACCTGTATGGATACCAACAAAGCGAACAGTATCAAGTTCATTTTCGTACATGTGAAAAGCTGACAACAGCATACCATCACCGCCGATTGAAATGACCACATCAGGTTGTTTCTTGGTCAAGTAAAAGTTAGGGTCATCTTTAAAGATAGCAAAAAGTTTTGAAGCGACACGTTTACTCTGGTATTTTCCATTAGCTATTATAGCAACTCGTATCACATTATCTGTATAATTCATCTGTGTCATCACTGTTTCCTACACCATCACTTAAATTGCGACTTCCCGGATCAAAGAGCAACTGGGCTTCTCTAATATCGTCTCGAATCTTCCGCATCTCTTCATCTAATTCAAGAGCAATCTTAGCAGTTCGTGAAAGTCGTTTCTTAATTTTTTCTGGGAATTCTCCCTTATACTTGTAATTGAGAGAATGCTCAATGGTTGCCCAAAAATTCATTCCCAATGTTCTAATTTGGATTTCGGCTAAAACTTTCTTTTGTCCATCAATGGTGTCAACTGGATATTCAACAACAACATGGTAAGAACGATATCCACTTCTTTTCATATTACGGATGTAATCACGTTCATAAACGATAGTCATATCTTGTCTTTGCCTTAAAAGGTTCAAAACTTCATCGATATCATCGACAAATTGAACCATTATCCGCAATCCGGCGATATCTTGAATATCTTGAGCGATATTTTCTTCAAGTACACCTCTGAGAGCCATTTTTTGTTTAATGCTTTCAACGGATTTAACGCGACCAGTTACAAATTCAATCGGAGAATAGCGGTTTTGCTTTCGAAACTGCTTACGAATACCTCGTAATTTGATTTTAAGTTCCCCTACTGCCTGAATATAGGGATCAAGGAAATCTTCCCAGTCAACTGCCACAGCCTACTCCTTTCTTGTCAAAGTAGATACTTTGATATAAAATTGAAATAACAACTTATTATAGCATAAAATAGCACAAAAGGAAGGTAACATGTCTAACTTAGAAATCGAATATAAGACCCTGCTAACAAAAAAAGAGTATCAACGTTTACTCGAACAAATGTCTCATGTCTCACCTGTCGTGCAAACTAATTATTATATTGACACTCCTAACTTCGATCTTAAAGCCCATCGCATGTCCCTAAGAGTTCGCACATTTGCTGAGCAGGCTGAATTGACGCTGAAAGTGCCAGAAACTATTGGTAATAGGGAATATAATGTTGACTTAACAATGATTAGTGCAAAAGAAATAATAAAAACAGGTCATTTGCCCCAAAGCAGCATTAGAAACCTTATTGAGACCGAAGGAATTGATGTCTCTAAATTAGAAAACTTTGGTTACTTAACAACTACTCGTCGCGAAACCACTACCGCCATTGGTAAAATGGCTTTGGACTGTAACCATTATGCTTCAATTATTGACTATGAGTTGGAACTTGAAGTCCAGAATGCTGAAAAAGGTCAAACTGATTTTGACCGATTTTTAGAGGAAAATCAGATTTCATTTAAGTATGCTAAAAGTAAAGTTGCGCGTTTTAGCAAAACCCTCAACACTTAAAAATATTCTCGACAGAAAAATGCAATTTTTCTGTTTTTTTGATAGAATAGTACTGTCAATTTAGGAATTGAATGGAATTTTATGCAAATTCACATTCTAAAGAAGATATAAGGAGCTACCATTCTCATGACTGAACGATATGCTGATAAGCAAATCAAACTATTTTCACTCACCTCAAACTTACCAATCGCTGAGAAAATTTCCAAAGCATCAGGTATTCCATTAGGAAAAATTTCCTCACGCCAATTTTCAGATGGTGAAATCATGATTAACATCGAGGAAACTGTCCGAGGAGATGATATTTATATTGTTCAATCAACAAGTTTTCCTGTTAATGACAATTTATGGGAACTACTCATTATGATTGATGCTTGTAAACGAGCTAGTGCTAATTCAGTCAACGTTGTTTTGCCATATTTTGGTTATTCTCGTCAAGACAGAGTTTCAAAATCGCGCGAACCTATTACTGCTAAACTGGTTGCTAATATGCTAACCAAAGCTGGTATTGATCGTGTCCTTACTTTAGACCTACATGCTGTCCAAGTACAGGGCTTCTTTGATATTCCCGTCGATAACTTATTTACAACTCCACTTTTTGCTGAACATTATGAAGAAAAAGGTTTATGTGGTGAAAACGTCGTTATCGTCAGTCCTAAAAATTCTGGGATCAAACGTGCTAGAAGTTTAGCTGAACTCCTCGATTCACCTATTGCAATTATTGATTACTCAGAAGACGAAACTGAACGTGAAGAAGGTTACATCATAGGTGATGTTTCCGGTAAAAAAGCCATCATTATTGATGACATTTTGAATACTGGCATTACTTTTGCTGAAGCAGCTAAAATTCTTGAGCGTGAAGGAGCCACTAATATCTATGCCGTTGCTAGTCATGGTTTATTTGCTGGCGGTGCAGCTGATATTTTAGAAGCAAGCCCAATCAAAGAAATTCTAGTTACAGACTCTGTCCTAACTAAAAATCGTAAACCTGCAAATATCAACTACATCACAGCCAGTGAACTAATTGCGAAAGCTATTATCAATATCCACGAAAGAAAGCCATTGAGCCCGCTTTTTGCCTACCATCCAAATGAAAAAAAATAATCCTATCTATTTCGATAATGCAGCGACAACACCTTTAAGTAATGCTGCTATCAAAAGTATGACTAAAGTCATGGCTACTACTTTCGGAAATCCCTCTAGTATCCATTCTTTCGGACGATCAGCCAATAAAGTTTTACGAACGTGTCGTCAAGAGATTGCTGATCTTCTTGGAGTTGATAACCATTCCATTATCTTTACCTCTGGAGGAACTGAAGGAAATAATACAGCAATCAAAGGCTATGCGCTTGCTAATCAGCACAAAGGAAAGCATTTAATAACGACTACCATAGAGCATCACTCTGTACTTCACACCATGGCTTATTTAGAAAAACGTTTCGGTTTTGAGGTTACTTACTTAAAACCTAGCAATGGCCAGATTACTTGTCAACAAGTCCGCGAAGCCTTGCGTGATGATACTATTATGGTCAGCATGATGGCTGCCAACAATGAGACTGGTGACTTCTTGCCTTACCAAGAAGTCGCATCAAGTTTGAAAGAGCATCAAGCAGTCTTTCACCTTGATGCCGTTCAAATAATTGGTAAAATATCAATTAATCCTAAAGAGCTAGGTATTGACTTTTTATCTGCTTCTGCTCATAAATTTCACGGCCCAAAAGGTGTAGGTTTTCTCTACTCTAACAACCTCCATTTTGACCAACTTCTACATGGAGGAGACCAAGAAGAAAAGAGGCGTGCTAGCACCGAAAATCTTATTGGGATTGTTGGAATGACTACTGCCTTACAAGAAGCATATCAAAAGATGACAGCAAACTTTCAACACGTTGAAAAACTCAGAGAGACGCTGATTGCTAATCTTTCTGATTGTAACTTCTATTTGTCAAAATCAAAAAAATCACTTCCGCATGTTATCAATATTGGCTTTCCCGGTCAACAAAATGGTCTCTTACTCACCCGTTTAGATATGGCAAATATTGCTATTTCCACAGGATCTGCTTGTACTGCTGGTACAGTCGAACCAAGTCATGTTTTAGAAGCCTACTATGGCAAAGAATCTGTTCGACTAAAAGAAGCCATCAGAATTTCATTTTCTGAACAAAATACAATTGAGGAAATTCAATCCTTTATAAAAGAATTAAAAACTATTTTAGGAGTATCAAATGGCATTTGAAAAAGAAATTGCTTTACCAGACTGTCGGTACACATATGAAATAAGTCCCAAAATAAAAAAATATACTCTCAGAGATACGACTTTTTCAGTTACAAAAGTAGGACACTATGAGCTGACACGCCTTTTAGAGGAGGTCCCAAACTCTGGTGATGGCTTCCCATTGAAAATTACAATTAACAAGGAGCTTGATGCGTTTAAATTGGCTATTACAGACCAGTCTGGCTTACGTATGGTAAATATTTTTAAATCAGAAAAACATAAAATATTACAAGATAAGTTTTACTTTTTAATGGATAGCTTGGTAGAACGTGATATCTTTACAAAGAAAGCAAACTAATCCCTTTACTATTAATTTAAATGGCTTAAGAAAGCTCTCTTTTTATCACTCATCTTAGAATTTAGCCTTCTGTAAAAGAAGGCTTTTCTTATGACGGAACTAAATAGTAATATTTACTCCTATCTAGTGGATAAAAGTTGCATTTTTCACAAAGTATTTGTTACAATAGTAGCATGAAAGATACTGAATAATAAAAAAGGAGCAAGATAATGGTAATTGATAAATCCATTCCAAAGGCAACAGCTAAGCGCTTGTCTTTGTATTATCGCATTTTCAAACGTTTTTATGCCGATCAGATTGAAAAAGCGAGTTCTAAACAAATTGCAGACGCAATGGGGATTGACTCTGCAACAGTCCGTCGTGACTTTTCCTACTTTGGTGAATTGGGACGTCGAGGATTCGGATATGATGTTTCAAAATTAATGAACTTTTTCGCTGATCTCTTAAACGATCACTCGACAACCAATGTTCTTATTGTAGGATGTGGTAATATTGGCCGTGCACTGCTGCACTATCGCTTCCACGATCGTAATAAGATGCAAATTTCCATGGGTTTTGATGTTGATAGTCATCCCATGGTTGGAACAAATACTGCTGATGGGATTCCCATTTATGGTATGTCAACATTAAAAGAGCACGTTGAAAAAACAGATATTGAGACAGCTATTTTAACGGTACCAAGCGTGCAGGCACAAGAGGTTGCTGATCAACTTATTGCTGCAGGGATTAAAGGGATTCTAAGTTTTTCACCGGTGCATCTTCAAGTGCCAGCTGATGTTATTGTACAATATGTTGATTTAACAAGTGAACTTCAAACCTTACTCTATTTTATGAATCAAGCAAATAAGTAAGATAAAGCGTGTTAACAAGTGAAAGTCTCAATAAGTAACCTAATGTCACATTCATCATTGTATTCGTTTTATTCAAAAATTTACTCACAAAACAGATTGGTTTTTTCACGAAAACTATAATAGTTATTTTTTCCAACAATTATGTGATCAAGACAAGCGATTCCGATTTGATCACATAATTGTTTTATGTTTTTCGTGAAATGATAGTCATTTTCACTTGGAGCTACGAAACCTGAAGGGTGATTGTGAACAATAATCATGCTTGTTGCCATATTCCGACAAGCATAATGCATGATTTCCATAGGCTCAGCTATTGAGCGTCGAACACTTCCAATAAAAATAGTTTTCTCTTCAATAACTTTATTTTGAGTGTCTAGATATAATGCTACTAAATGTTCTTGTTCCTTATCTCCCAATTGTTTTATCATTTTTTTAGCAATTTGAAAACTTGACAAAATTTGATATTGGCTAGTTTGCTCAGATTCTTGGATCCTTCTTGAAAATTCAAGCATTGCTTTTAACTCAATTGATTTTACATTGCCAATCCCTACTAATTGTCGTAACTCTTGTAGAGACATTTTTTTAAAATCGGATAATGATGAAACAGTGTTTAAGAGATTGGCGGCTAGCTCCATGACATGTTTATCCTTATTACCAGTTCTCAGGATAATAGCTAACAGTTCTTGATCACTGAGTTGCTCAGCACCATTTCGAACTAACTTCTCCCTAGGTAACAGACTTTCTTTCTCAAGCTTAATGGAATACATTCTAACACCTCCACTTGATATATTCGAAAAAGTTAAACACTTTGCTAAGCTACAAAAAACCATCATGCCAATAAAAAAAGAACTAAGTTTTAGGAAACTTGGTTCTTTTTGATAGCTTGTTTTTTATCAATATTATCTTTAACCATCTGATAAAATGTTGCAGCTAATGGGACAGCAACAATCATGCCGACAATACCTTTTAGGGAAGCCCCAATCGTAATTGCCATCAAAACCCACATACCAGGTAATTTGATAGAACTTCCTACTACACGTGGATAGATAAGGTTACCTTCAAATTGTTGAAGAATGATAATGAAAATGAGAAAGAAAATAGCTTGTGATAAGGATTGCGTCATGATTAGTATAAAACCAACTGTAACACCTATATAAGCTCCTACAACCGGAATTAGAGCTGTAAAGGCAACAAGTACCCCTATAGTAGCTGCAAAGGGAAGTTTAAAGAGAAACATTCCGAGTGCAGTTAAGCTTCCCAAAATCATTGCCTCAATAGTCTGTCCAACAAAGAAACCTCGAAAACGATTATGCATCAAGCCAACGATATAATGAATGCGTTGGGCATGAATCCCAGTATAGGTATCAACCAAAATATTGCCCTGACGGCAAAGTTGTTCCTTATTACCTAATACATAAAAAGAAAAAACAAAAGCCACAAAGACATTAATAATAGCTGAGGCAATCACTGTCATCGAGGTTAAAATACTCGTTAGAAATGACAAGAACTGCTTCAACAACTGTTGACTATAATTGCTAATTGTTTGTGTAATCTTAGCATCGCCACCAAAATAATGAATCACTTTAGCAATTATTTTATTATGACTTAAATCATTAATATACTGTTTAACTGAACTTGTATCAAAAGACAGCATCATATTAATACTAGCAATTAAATCTGGAATAACTATGGAAACAATCCAAAAAAACAAAGCAATGAAGGTTGCGTAAGCTAGAATCATCGCGACACCACGCCTTAAGTGAAAAAAACGGTTGGTTTTCATGAAACGATTCAAAAGATTTTCATAGGCAGTCATGACAATATTAATGATATAGGCCAAGGCTGCTCCATAAAGAAATGGTAAGCTTGTCTTAATAACGGTTTGGACGATATCGGTTCCCATATCCCAATTGGCTTGAATCATAAAACAGATGAGAAAGGCCATAACAATGTACAAAACATGTTTCTTTTCAAAATACATAAAAACTCCTTTCACTCATTATACACTAAAATAATAAAATGAACATCTAAGGCAGATTAAAAAGAATGACAGTTGGTTTAGTCTCTATCAAGAAACATTCAACTGCCACTCCTTTTTCTCTTTTCTTCTAATAGCAAAGCCAGTTTAGGTTGTTAGAGTGAGTAAATATTTAGTGAGGGCTTTTAATCTTACTGTGCAAAGCTGATTCTAAAATTAGTCTAGATCTGAACCATTCGAAGCAATAACTTTTTGGTACCAACTAAAAGATTTTTTCTTAGAGCGTTTAAGTGTGCCATTCCCATAGTTGTCACGGTCAACATAGATAAAGCCATATCGTTTTTTCATCTCCCCTGTTCCTGCTGAAACAAGATCAATTGGTCCCCAAGTGGTATATCCTAAGACTCTTACACCATCTTCTGTGATAGCATCGCGCATGGCTTCAATGTGTTGTCGTAAGTAGTCGATGCGATAATCATCTGCAACATAGCCGCCTTCATCTGGGACATCTACTGCGCCAAGTCCATTTTCAACAACAAATAGAGGTTTTTGATATCTATCATAGAGATCATTTAGCGTAATACGAAATCCTAGTGGATCAATGGCCCAACCCCAATCAGTTGTTTCCAAGTAAGGATTCTCTGAAGAAGCTAAAAGACTAGCTTCAGATTGATCAGTTTTTTGAGCTTGTGCTGCACGACTAGCATAGTAGGAGAACGACACAAAGTCAACTGTATTTTCTTTTAGAAGTTGCTCATCACCTTCTTCAAAGGTTAGTTTGATACCTTCTCGTTCAAAGAATTTTAAGGCATATTCCGGATATTCTCCTCGTGCTTGAACATCAATAAAGAAGTAATTTTCACGGTCTTTTTCCATAGCTGCCCAAACATCTTCAGGTTTGGGTGTCATTGGATAAAATTTCCCAGCCGCTAACATGCAGCCAATTTGATTTTCTGGATCTATTTCGTGTCCAATTTTTGTTGCCAAAGCTGAGGCCAATAATTCATGATGGGCTGCTTTGTAGAGAACTTGATTGCGGTCTTCGCCTTTTTCAAAAACAATCCCAGCTCCCATAAATGGAGCATGCAGAAGAATGTTGATTTCGTTAAATGTTAACCAATAGTTAACAAGTCCCTTATAACGTTTAAATAAAACAGTAACTAAATTACCATAAAAGTCAACCAATTTCCGATTACGCCAACCACCATATTCTGTTACTAAATGCATGGGAATATCAAAATGGGTAATGGTCACTAAGGGTTCGATTCCATATTTATGACATTCTTTAAAAACTTCTTCGTAAAAGGCCAAGCCAGCTTCATTGGGGTGACTTTCATCTCCTTTCGGGAAAATTCGGGACCAGGCAATGGACATGCGAAAGGTTTTAAAACCCATTTCAGCAAATAAAGCAATATCTTCTTTATAACGATGATAAAAATCAATAGACTCTTTAGCTGGGTAGAAATACCCCTCTTCAAAATTAAACATTTTACGTTTACCAGTGATAACATCAAGGCGAGCATCACCAACGGGTGATAAATCAACATTAGCCAATCCACGACCATCAAGATCAAAAGCACCTTCTAATTGGTTGGCCGCAGTTGCGCCACCCCATAAAAAGTTATCTGGAAATTGTTTTGTAGACATCATTTTCTCCTTTTTTTATAGTAAGTTAGTAAGCCACGAAAATAACAATAAGTGTGTAAACAATCAAAGTCACAACAAGAGATAGTGAAATAAAAGTTGCCGAAAATAACTCATCCTCTTCAGACTTAAAGACTGGAGAAATAATTGCTGGCAAAGCAAACCCCGTGGGACACATAAAATAAATGAGAACAGCCAACTTAAAATCATAGTTAGCCATAATTTTCGGAAATAAAATAAAGAACCCGAGAATAACAAAAATATAAAAAGTAAAACGAACGAATATTAATTTTACTAACGGCCTAATTGTAGTCAAACTCATATTAAGATCATAGCCGAGTATAAAAAGAATCATTCCTGCAATAGGAGACGTTGCCCGCCCGATAATTCCATCATAAGCTGGTGCAATGAAGCTATGTGCAATTATCTCTGGCCAATGACAAACGTTACCTACTAAACCTAGAAAAATTGCAATCACAAAGGGATGCTTCATAATAGAAACCACTAATTCTTTATTGCTGGTTTGATTGGCCGCAGCCTTTGACACTAAAATGGGAATAATCAAAAATGCGGTTATAGCACCAGCAATATCAAAAATGACTGTATTACTGGAAACACCGACAATGGATAAGTATAATGGCAGAGCAACACTTCCTCCCTCAACTGTGGGGAGTAAGAAGAGAGCAAAATGTGACCGCGTTTCCCCAATAAAACGTCGTAACCACTTCCCAACCAAGATTGCTAATATAGGGTGTATGCGATAATTGGAACAGTACCTATCGTTAATGCCGCTTGCATCATTAGATGAAAAATTAAAATTGGAAATAAAACTGTAAACATAATAGTGTTTACACCATCTTTATCTTGAGATGTAATCCACTTGAAGTGTCGTGCCATATATCCCAATATCAGCATGAAAAAAACTGGTACTAAAGTGTTAAATGCAGTCATTTGTTGAAACTCTAACTTTCTTTCAATCTATCAAATATATATTCTTGCTCCATTGGATTATAAACTGATAACACTTGCATTCCTTTACCATCATAAGCTAATTTTAAAATGGCACAGTTCGACATCGGTTTTTCCAAAATAGGAGCATCTACTGTCATATGGCGGTAAAATTGAGTGATGGAAGCTCCATGGCTGACAAAAAGTGATATTGTTTCTTCATTTTCGTCAGCCAAAGCATTTTTAATGGTTGCTGCCATACGTTTATATACTTCACTATTAGATTCACCACCATAGGCCACAAAATAATCACGGTAACCTGAACCATCTTCCTTAAAAAGATGTGGATTCAAATATTCTGGGTGACCTTCAAAAGCACCAAAATTCCACTCTTTTAAACCTTTCAAACGGATTAAATCAGTTCGACCACTTGCAATTTCGGCGGTGTCACAAGCCCTTTCTTGGGTAGAAGAATAAACCTTATCAAAGACTATGTCTTGTTCTTGAAAATATGCACGTGCTGCTTGTGCTTGTTTAATCCCTAATGCAGTTAAAGGTGAATCACAAGCTCCCTGAATACGTCCCTGAACATTAAATAAAGTCTGACCATGTCGCATAAGATAAAATATTTTCTTCATTTTCCCTCCTATAAAAACAATTTTTGACCAGCCTTCAAGACTCAAAACAAAACCTTCGAAAACTGTTTATCCTTTTGAAATCTCTTTGGTATATCTTAGATAAGATTAACATTTTTTTAAAACGTTTTCTTGGCTCATACTTTGATTTTCTGATACTATCCTTTTGTTTTAGAGGATAAAAAAAAGACTGAGAGTAAAACTCAATCTTATTTATTTAAAAGCTATTTATTATAAGTAAGGTAACAGAACTTTAGCAACTTTCTCATAACCTTCTAAGTTCAAATGCAAACCATCCTTAGTTAATTGAAGGTCTAGTGCATTATTAGCATTTTTTAGAGAGGAACTAAGATCAATAAATTCAATTCCTGATAATGTCTGTAAGGCACTATTAAGCTGATCTATGGTTTCGTTATTTCTAACTTTAACCGTTTTTTGATATTGAGTGGCATCTGAAACAGGTAAAACGGATAAGAGATAAATCTGTGTCTCATTACTTTTTCTTTTTATCTCTGCTACTATCTCTGCTATCATCTCCTGAATTTCTGAATTGGTGGCACCGAGACCGATATCATTTGTACCAATAAGAATAAAAACCTTAGAAGGCTCTAAATCACAGATCTGTTGATCCAAATGAGTAAGCAACCACTTACTATCGATCCCTGCAATGCCTCTATTATGAATGGGTAAATCACGACCTAAGAATTTCTTAATCGGAAAAAATTCGATTAAAGAATCACCTGCAAAGATAATGCCACCAGATTTCACTGCTTGGTTAAGTTCTCTATAAGATTCTAAACGATCCATTTGATAAGCTAATAGTTCTTGCGAAACAGTTTCTAACATATGATCCCCCTTTATATAGAACTAGTATATCAAAAAAGCAATGCTTAGCTATAACTTTAGGATAAGTTTTCTAGATGAAACCGTTTTAATGTCTCTAAATCTGGTGGCTCTTCCTTAAGGATTGGAAAGGCTGTAAAAGGAAGCATCATCAGAAGATTACTTTACTACTGTTACTAGTATAATCTACATGTTCTTACTCTCTTATTGCTTCGTCCATCAAAGTCTTTATTAAAATCTTTTCGCTTTGATACAGACTTCAAAATATCATTTTGTTATAATACTATTACACGATTAGGTTATCTAGGAGAATCTTAAATGTTACTAACTGACCAACGACATACTAATGACCCTCAACGTCATTTACTTTCCTATCATTATTTTCATAGTGAAGTCAAACATGGGAGACCCGACATTTTATTTCACTGGCACCCAGAAATGGAAATCACCTATGTCAGTGAAGGCAGTGCGCGTTACCATATTGATTACGACTTTTTTAATAGCCAATCTGGTGATATCATCTTAATCAGGCCAAATGGTATGCATTCTATTCACCCTATTGTCCAACAGCCACATGTTACTGATACCTTTCAATTTCATTTAGATATGATTGGTTCTTCTGTTATTGATCAGGTTAGTCTTCATTACCTTCAACCTCTACAAAATAGTAGTCACAAATTTGTCCACTGTATTAAACCCCATATGGCGGGATATGACCAAATTAAAAGATGCCTCCTATCTATTTTTACTATTGCAAAAGAAGAAAATCGGCATTTTGAGCTTCTACTAAAATCACGCTTGCATGAATTTATCTATCTTCTTTACCACTACCGCTACGTTATCCGTAAACACACAGATGATACCTATCGGAAAAATGAAAAAATTCGTCAATTAATTGACTATATTAACACTCATTATCAGCAAGAACTAACCATTGACTTTTTAGCAAATTATATGGGATATAGTAAAACTCATTTTATGACAGTTTTTAAGCAACACACTGGAACATCTTGTACGGAATTTATCATTCAAGTCCGTTTGAGCAAAGCTTGCGAGCTACTCATCAATTCTACTCGACCTATTCTTGATATTGCTAATGAGGTGGGGTTCAATAATCTCTCTAATTTTAATCGGCAATTTAAAGGTTCCTACCTGCTGACACCTAGCCAGTACCGGAAAAAATATACCAAACCTAAAGAGAGCAGAACACTTATTAACCCGCCTAAATCATAGTAGAAAACACCCCTTGTCTTAAAGGGGTGTTTTCTTACTATCGTAACAAGCTAGCTATTGACTATTTATAATTGAACGCTCGTATCAGAGGTTATTTTCAAACTTGTCTAGATTAGACTGACCATACTCCATTCAGACTTTTATACGGACATAACTAGTTGCCGAACATGTCCAACTTCCGATTCATTAACTACCATAAAAATGGTCGCACCACTTATTAATACAGTGTCTCCTGAAACTACTTGAGATCGGCCATGATAAACTTGAGTTGTAATAAGAACATTGTCGGGCAATTTTAAATCTCTAACATAACGCCCTGCTATATGATCACTCACGGTAAGTTCAACCAAGGTAGGTTCAACCAAGTCATGTGGGGGCATGATTGGCATTTTTTCTAACATTGCTTCATAGATAGGAGCTCCTTTTAGGAGATCCATTAAGAAATATGCAACAAAGGTCACTACTGCAATAGCCATTAAAGGCTTTAAATCACCAACCATTTCTGTGACTAAAAGCATACCAGTCAGCGGAGCTTTTGAGATAGCTGCAAAATAACCAGCCATACCAAGGACTATAAATAAAGGCAAAAATCCAGGTTCTAATAATCCGATTTTTTGGAAAAGGAGACCAAAAATTAAGCCTAAAAGAGCCCCTAAGGTCAAAATGGGAAGGAAGATGCCTCCTGGTAAACCACTTCCATAGGAAATCATGCTTCCAATAAAGCGCAATATAAAAAATAAACAAACCATAAGTAATGTTGGTTGATTGATGGAAAGCCCTATGATCAATCCATTGCCACCACCAAGCAACTGGGGAAAATAATAGCCGATGGGGACAATAAATATAAGAGGAATTAACCCTTGATATTTTGGAGAAAGATGGAGAGCACTACATATTTGGTTGATATATTTTGGGAAAGCTAGGATAACAAACTCATAGACATATCCTAAAACTCCCAGGAAAGTTCCTAAGAGGATTAATAGCCAGTAATGATTCAAATCCAAAAAAGGCATCGCTTTTGGCATAGCAAGAATGGGTTCTAAACCAAAAATATGCAGTGAAATAAAATTGGCAACCAAGCTAGCAACTAAAGCAGTAATCCAAATTAAACGTGAAAAATGATGGTAAATTTCTTCTACCACAAAAAGCAAACCTGCAATAGGTGCATTGAAAGCTGCAGACAAACCCGCAGCTGCTCCGCTTGCAATGAGAACTCTTTTTTCTAAGCGACTGGATTTTAAAAATTTTGCCAATCCCTTTGCTGACATTGCTCCTAATTGAATTGAGGGACCCTCTCGTCCGAGCATAAATCCCATTGAAATAGCCAAAACTCCTGCTATGAACTTTTTCCAAAGGACAGGCCACCAAGCGGGTGCTAATAAACCTTTAAGTTCTCCTTCCACATGAGGTATCCCTGAGCCCTTGATATCTGGTTCAGAAGCAATAAATTGACTAATAACTACAAGTACTAGAACACTTATAGCAATGATTACTAGCACTAGACTTGGTTTATCATGCGACATCTGGTAAGTAGCTACCACTAAATGCGATAACTTCTCAATCAGAAGTCTAAATAAACTAACTATAACACCAGCAATACTACCAACTAAAATACCTCGCCAAACAAACGAAATAATTGATTCATTTGAAAAAGCGTATTCATTTTTATGATTTTCCATAAGTCCTCACTTTCTATAAACACTAAACATTTAACATTGTATCAAAGTAAGCTAAAAGAATCTAGTTACTACTAAGACAAAAAAACTCCAAAAAAGAGAAATGATATTAACATTTCCCTTTTTATTTTATTGAGATTTACTAGTTTTCTTTATTAAATTCTTTTCTTTTTCGACTTGACTTAAAGTAAAAGAGACTAAAGAAAATTGCAAGAATATACCACACTTTTGAATCCTTTTCACCTGTTACAGGAAGAGTCTTCTCTCTTGTTCCTAACGTACCTGTTCCAGTAATACTTTCCATATTCCGACTTACGTTTTCTGTCTTATAGCTATTAAATAAAGCCCTTGCATAGGTCTTTACATTTTTATTATTTCTTTCAAATGAAAACTGCACATTTACAGGCAAAGTGTTAGTAGCTTTTTGTTCTGACTGGACTGGGGTTTCCCAATTTAATGTAAATTGTCCTATTGCCTGTCCTTTTTGTAATTGAATAAGTGCCTGTCCTTTTGTTGGTAGCTGTGGTTCAATTGACACATTTAGAACTTGAATGCTGTAGTCTGGTAATACTACCGACAAGGCATATATTAACTCTTCAGCATTTGTAATTCCCTTACCATTAAAGTTAGCTAATTGGGAAGGCTTCATCAAATCCTCTTTTTTAATAGGTTTTTTTTGATTTTCTCGTAGTAGGCCTTCCTTTTTTTCTTTTCTCTTTAATAGATGCTCAGCTAAGCCATCGTTTAAAGCATTAGAATCAACCTTAACCTTAAACAAATAAGAAGTGTTGTTGTTAACATAGTCAGAAATAACTACTTTGACATAATCTCCATCTTCGATAGCTTTCTCATAGTACCATTCAGATTCATTCTGGTGGAAATAGTCATCATATTCTCCATCTTTTATACGACTGTCAACCATATCACCATTCACAAATAGTTTCCATCCGTCTTGAGCATCCTTAATTTTACCGGCTAAACGCAAGACATTGTTTGGGATAGTAATTTCTCCCAATAGCTGATCTTCTCTATCTTCTGAACTTAATCCCTCTTTATGGAAATAATGGATATTTGTATTGTGGAAAGTCAGTTCTGGAGTCCGCGTATCAAGCTTGATGGCATAGCCTTTATTAGAAATCAGTTCATTGTTATAGTAGGCTTTGACATTCAAGGTATTTGAACCTTGAAAAATTGGAACCTTTATTTCCTTAAAATGACTATCTTTATAATCCGACTCTTGGTAGTCGTATCTTTTTTGCCAACTTGGAGCAAAAAGACTCTGTTTTTGCTTAGCATTATATAAAGCGTTTGTATTAGTTAGAAAAAGATGTTGTCCTTTTTGCAAATGAATATAATATGTCCTAAAGGCGTTTCCGTTTTCATCAAATTCAATATCAACATCATTAGAGGCTGTTGCTTCTGTGTAAGCTGATGTTAATTTCCCATCATGGAAATCTGTTCCATGGGTGAACTCTTTAGGGTTACTATCACTTGTTTCCCACTCCTGATTATCATCTTCCCATTCAGTATCATTATCTGGTTCAATGTCATGTCCTGGTTGAGGAATAAGTTTTTTCTTGGGTTTAAGAACACTCGAATCAGTAAGTAAGGATTTTTTAGAAAGTCTTTTTGACTCTTTCTCTTTGAGATTACCTTTTAACAAAAGTTCTTGCAGGTCATATTCAACTCTATTTTCACCAAAATCTTCAATAATTAGGCTATAGCCTGAGTAAGTGTCACCACTGTTTTTAGGCACACGATAATAACCATCAGCACCTGCTTTAAGTTCTTTCGTTACTTTATCTTCCATAACAATAGTAACATCTTTTAGGTGCTTATCTGTGATAGCAAGAAGAACTTCTTTATCGGTATTATGGACAAGTCTAACCTTTGGTTTAGTGTTATCAACGGTGAAGGGAATATAAGTTTCTTGCCAAGGCCTATTTTCATCTAATCGTGCCTTAATTTTGATAAAGTATGATCCTTCAGCGATAGGCTGGTCATCATTTGTTTTTGGATTATAAAGGCTACCGTCCCATTCAAGATCGGGATCGTAATCTCCAAACATTGGTTGGTAACGGTCTGGATATTCTTGATAAGCACTTTCCATAAATTTAGGATAATAGTGGCCCACTTTCAGAACTTTCAACGTTTTTGCTAGTTGAGGATCAGCTGAATCTGTTATTTCGACCTGAAAATCCTTAGCATGTCGCATAAAGATTAGTCGAAGTTTCATCAGCGCATGACTATCAATACCACCAAGTGATTGCATAACATAATGACGCGGATCTGCCTCTAGGTTATTGTGATCTTCTTTCCATTTATTATAGTCAACACCCCAAGGAACATAATCGAAAATTTCAAGCCCTATAGGATAAGCTTTAACGATACCTGTCATTTTTGTTTTGCTACCGTCTTGCCATGCAACTGGATCAACTATCTTTTCACGATTCCAATCTCCATAGAAGCCAAAATAAGGTATACTCAAGTCAGCCTGCTCTTTGTTAAGCGACTTAAAGCGAACAAACCCTTCTATAAATTCGTCCATTTTTACTTTTCCAACTTTCAGAGTCATAGGAATAGTCATCTGGCTATTTGGTGCAATTCTCACATATCTCGGAGCAATAAGACTAGCTTCTTCAATTTGGCGAGAATGAACTGTTTTGATAGGCAGTTTTTTTTCAAGATTTTGCCTCTTATTGTCATAAGTTACTTTTCCTAAGATGGGACTTGCTTCAAGTTTGAAGAATTGTTCTTTATCAGATAGATTGTGTAAAACAAGGGAAAACGTTTTTTCCTTTTCAGTGAAATCCTTAAGACTGATAGCACCTTTTAAGTTTTCATCTGAAAGAAATACCTTAGTCTTCAATGCTTTTAAGAGATTGACTGCTCCTGCTCCTTGACGCCTTGGAGAGTATGGTAAGAGTGGTTTACCATTTGGTACTGTATGATCAATCAAAATATCAGCAGTGTTTTGTAGCAATAGTTTATTAAGTTGAATGAGCGAAATTTTAGCAAAGTTCTGGTTCCATTTGGTTTGGAATTGTTTTGTGATAGGCAATAACATGGCACTAGCACCTGCAACGTGTGGTGCAGCCATTGATGTCCCGCTGTCGTTATAATAACTATTCTCATTACCTGATGAAAAGACATTTTCACCGGGAGCGACTAAATCCGGTTTTAATTCAAGATCAGGTCTTGGTCCCCAGGTACTAAAACCTGAAATTCCTTTATGTTCAAAAACCTTGGTTAGCTTTGGATCTCTCTCGATGGTAAGACGATGAAGCTTCTGAGATTGATTTTTAAGGTAATGACGGAGCTTCTCCCCGTCATTTGCTGAAACACTAATTGCCCAAGTTGCTTGAAATAAACCTTTTGAATCACCAAGTAAGGTACTTCGTATTTCAGGGATGTTTTTGTAATTACCATATGTGGTGGCAGTCGCAGCGTTAACTAAGATGATACCTTTGGGTTTTTCTCCCATGATTGTTACTAGTTGTTGGTAGACTTGTTCACTTTTTCGATTAACTAGGACAATTTTTCCACTAATATTCGAAATACTTTTTTCCTGCTCCAAGTCAATAATATTATTATCAAAACTAATCTGATTTTTATCTTTTTGCTCAAATAAGAAATAATTGTGCCAATTAATATTCTCATAAGCTAAGTCTAAGTCTTCAATTTTGAGATGTGGTAAACGCATGTGGGTGTCATAATAGGAACCTACACCTAAAACTGAGTCATTTGATGATACTGATAAAAGTGTTGAATTATCTTGAAGTGAGAATTTTTCGTCTACTAAGGTATCATAGGAATTTGTCATTGAAGAGGTTCCATAGTTTCCCATGGCCGCCGCAATAATAACGTCTTCTTTCTTTGCTCGCTCCAAAACTTTAGCCCAGATATCGTCATTTCGACCTGTCCCTATCTCACCTATGCTCAAACTTATAATATCTGCTTTTCGGTTCATCGCATCTTCCATCGCAAAAAATTGACTGGACCCCTGATAACCTTCACTATTATCTTTACTCCAAGTACGGTAGGCCAAAAGTTGTGCATTCTTAGCCATTCCTTTGAAACCGTTTTTAGTGTTACCGACCAAAACACCTGCAATGTGCATCCCATGTTCTGTCTGATCATCTTTAATACTAGTATCCCCACTCATAGTATCAAAGACATAAGGAACTTTTCTGCTAGCCCCAGAAGCAACTGTTTTTTCTTTTAAGTCACGATCGCTAATATCATTATCTAAACTCAGCGTTTCATGAGTAAGATCAATTCCGGAGTCAATAGAAGCAATCAGAACACCCCTACCATCTAATTTAGTATCTCCCTCAGCCTTTACTTCTTGGTTGTGAATAGTATCAGCTTGATCAAGTAATGGCATACTCGGAGTGGTATCAAAAGAACTGTTTTTTGTTTCTATGCTAGTTCCACTGTCTTCTTTGTAGTTCAGTTCAACTTCCTTAGTATTAATCGCTTCTGCTCTACTCGCGCTACCAGCTTGTATATTATTAGCAGAAGCATTATTGTCAGTCTCATGACTATCTGCAGATACGTTTGAAGAATTAGTTGCCAAGCCAGCAAACAGTAAAAGTATACTAGAATTTAGGAGAATCCTAGTTTGTGTTGCATAAATAGATTTTTTTGTCACCGTAACCCCCTTGTTTTCTAAAAATCGCTTTGGTAAAATACAATTAAATTTAGTTGACTTTAATATTAAATTAAGCATGCTTAATTTAATTATACATTTTATCATTTTATTTTCAAGATAATTTTAAGTAAAACACATAAAAAAGTAGTAAGTGACATCAATAGGTTTGGTTTTTCAAAAAGTGAGAGAAAAAAACTAGTGCTTAAAGAAGTTTCTTTAAACACTAGTATGTTTAGGAGGAAATATTAAGTGAGCTAAATGGAGACTTAATCTGCTGCTTGGCGAACACTTTTTGCGACAATTTCTGCCACACCTTCTTGAAAGGCATCAGGGATAATATGGGTTGGTGATAATTCTTTATCTGGTATTAAGCTTGCTATCCCTTTTGCTGCTGCTATTTGCATCTCAACAGTGATTGTCTTAGCACGCGCATCTAAAGCTCCGCGGAAGATTCCTGGAAAGGCTAAAACATTATTAATTTGGTTTGGAAAATCACTTCTTCCAGTTCCAACAATATAGGCTCCAGCTTCAATAGCTTGATCGGGATAAATTTCAGGAATAGGATTAGCCATGGCAAAAATAACAGGTTTTTCAGCCATTTTAGCAATCCACTCTGCTTTTAAAACACCAGGAGCTGAGACACCGACAAATATATCAGCCCCTTCTAGAGCATCTTCTAAGGTACCAGATTGAAATGCTCGGTTAGTAAGCTTGGCAATTTCCAAATGGTGTGGTGCCAGTTTATGACCATCCTTTTCATTAATGATTCCGAATTTATCAACAATTGTGACCTGCTTGGCCCCAGCAGCTAATAATTTTCGCGTAATAGATAGACCCGCAGAGCCTCCACCATTAACAACAACTTTGACGTCTTCAAGAGCTTTACCAATTAATTTAAGGGAATTGAAAATCGCTGCTAATACCACAATTGCAGTACCGTGTTGATCATCATGGAATACAGGAATATCACATTCTTCAATAAGGCGTTGTTCAATTTCAAAGCACCTAGGAGCTGAAATATCCTCCAGATTGATGCCTCCAAAGGTTGGAGAAAGTGCTTTTACTATGCTAATAATTTCTTCAGTGTCATTTGTATCAAGCACGATCGGAACAGCATCAACACCAGCAAATGCTTTAAAGAGCGCTGCCTTACCTTCCATAACGGGCATAGCAGCTAATGCCCCTATATCTCCTAAGCCAAGTACCGCTGAACCGTCACTAACTACCGCAACCGTATTCTTTTTACTTGTTAATTCGTAACCTAGCTCTTTATCTTTAGCAATTGCTGTCGAAACACTTGCAACCCCTGGTGTATAAGCAATACTCAAATCATGTTTATTTTCAATAGCTACTTTAGGGATGACTTCTAACTTACCACCAAAGTTTTTCGCTTGCTCTAATGCTAATTGTCCAAAATCTTTTGTCATTTTTTACCTCTTTCTATTTGAAAATTATTCTTAAAATTGCTGTCATTGTAATAACCGTAATGGCACCACCCAAGCGTGTTGCAACTTGTGCGAATGGCATTAAGTTCATTCTATCAGCAGTGCTTAAGATAGCAACATCTCCTGTTCCTCCCATACCACTTTGACAAGCTGAAATAATACCTGCCTCTACAGGATTCATATTTAAAAAACGAGAAACAAAGAAACCTACAGAAATGACAGTGAAAACAACACTAATAACAATGACAAAATATTGCCAACTTAGGGTTGCTACTACATCTTTAAGAGGAATATAAAGCAGCCCAAGCCCCGCCATTAAGGGAAAAGTAAAGTTACTAGAAATAAATTTATAAAGTTGCTTAGCTCCATTCTGCGTTTCTTGTGGGATAACATTTAAATATTTCAAGAAGGCCGCTAGTAGAATCATCAATACTGGTCCTGGGAAACCTGTTAAATACTGTAATAAACCACCCGCTATGAAAAGAGAACATGCTGTAAGGACGCCCCCACCCATGAGTTTAACATCTAAAGCCCCGGAATTGTCTTTTAGGGCATCAGCCATATCTTCACCATGACCAACCTTCACCAATTGCCCTTTTCCGGAATATTGCGGATATTTTTCGCCAAAACGAGATAGTAAGGCTGTACACATAATAGCAAAAAAGTTACCGATAATTGTTGCTGGGATAAGTTGAGCTACTAATTGTTCACTTCCTACGCCCGTAATCGCACTGTAGCCTAATGACAAAGGTAAAATACCTTCACCAATACCACCTGCT
This sequence comes from Streptococcus porcinus, assembly GCF_901542335.1. Lineage (NCBI taxonomy): Bacteria > Bacillati > Bacillota > Bacilli > Lactobacillales > Streptococcaceae > Streptococcus > Streptococcus porcinus. The sequence continues at coordinate 1,030,138 of NZ_LR594036.1, forward strand.
AAGACAGGTGTAACAATATAAAATAATGCATGCTGCCACTCTAATCCTAAAATAACACCAACTAAGGTCCCCACTGCCATCGCACATACCATTCCAAGAAGCATCGGAATAATCATACGAAATAGTCCTTGAATTAATATTTTTCGATTCATCCCTAAAATACTACCACAGACAAGGCAGGCAATATAGAAATATAGGAAATTGGCATCTTTCATTAGAACTTTGGTAGCTCCTAAAATATTCGGGTTTAAAAGGTTGAAAAATACCAATATCGAAGGAATGAGCAACGATAATATCGCCGGACCGCCAAAATTTTTTAATCCAGGAATATTAGCCCCAATGGTGCCTAACAACCACCCCATTGTCAAAATGACTGCAAAACCTCCCAACATATTAACTGGCAACTGTTGAAGACATGCTGTAAAAAGAATTAAAGTTGCAAAAACTAGGTAAACTGGTAATGGAACTGAGCCTACTTTAAAGGCTAACCATTTCTTCTGATTGTGTTCTGATGCTTTATCTACGGCATCATTTTCATGATTTATCCCCATGAAACTACCTCCCTTTATTAGTTAATTTTAGTATAAGAGATATCAAACTTAAGCGGAAGTTTATTTAAGTTCTTTAACTATCTAAAATAATTCAATTTATTTAATTAATTTAAACTAGGTCTAAAACTTCTCCTATGATATACTCAATTAATAGGAGGATTTATGAGAAGACATCTATCATTATGGGCCAGCTTATCTCTTATATTAGTAAGTATGATAATCGTAACAGGCTCAATCTTTTATGGGATAACAATTCATGAAACCTACCGTTCTATTAAACAGCAAGAAAGTCATCTTCTAACAGCAACGGGGAAAATGTTATCTGAAAATGATCAAATTATTCAAAGTCTTGAAAATAAGCAAACCAATCAATCACTTATTTCCTATACCAAAGGTATTACGAGGGCTTATGACCTAGACTATGTTGTTGTTATGGACATGCAAGGAATTAGATACACACATCCTAATCTTCATAAAATTGGCAAGCCTTTTCAAGGTGGAGATGAGAAAACTGTTTTGAAAGGTAAGGAAGTTATTTCAATAGCTAAGGGGAGTTTAGGGAAATCTCTTAGGTATTTAATTCCTGTTAAAAATAGCAGTGGCAAACAAATAGGTGCCCTTGCCGTTGGGATAAAATTAACAACTTTAAATGAAGTTGTTACCTTATCCAAGCAAAAATACACCTCAGCAGTTATTTTATCCCTTGTCTTTAGTTTATTAGTAACATCAATTATTTCAATGAGGTTAAAAAAACAACTCCATAATTTAGAACCTAGCGAAATTTATCAGCTCTTAGAAGAACGTAATGCTATGCTGGATCAAATCGAAAATGCTGTCTTTATTATTAATCGCCAACATCATATTGAATTGGTTAACCCTTCAGCTAATCAATTAGTTCAGCAGAAACTTAATTTAGAACATCTTAAAGGACGAAAAATTGAAAGTATTTTCCAAAACTTTTCCAGTCTAGATTTACATCAAGGTCATGAGCAACTTTTAAAATGGCAGGATGAGGATTTTCTTATTACAATTTCTCATATTTCTGTGAAAAAAGACCTTCGAGGCTATTTGCTCTTGATTCGGAATGCCTCAGATGCTATATATACCATGGATCAGCTGGTTTATACGACAACATATGCTTCAGCCCTGCAAGCACAGACCCATAAATTTATGAATCAGCTGCATGTGATTTATGGTTTAGTTGATATTTCTTATTTTGATCAGCTTAAAATCTACTTAGATAGTTTACTTGAACCTGAATCAGAATTTTTTACGCGTTTGTCCGTTTTAATTAAAGAACCTCTACTGGCAAGCTTCCTAATTGGAGAACAAGAAAAATTTCAAGAGCTCAATGTTAGTTTGACCTTTGAAGTAACTAGTGATATTCCTCGAAATCAAACCCAAAATCAATTAAACAATGTCTTAATGATTTTTAGATATCTTCACACTCATGTACTAAAAGGATTGAATCCTAAATTTGTAACAATCACTTTAAGTTATCAAGATGACACACTCTTTAGCTCTTATCAAATTAACGATAAGTTAATAGAGGCTCAAAATATCGAAGATATATTAGAAAACCACTATTTCAAACAACTACTTGTTAAAACTCACTCTAACTCAACGAAACAGCTTTTCACTTCCCCGCTAGAATTTACAGTCGCCATTCCCTATAAAGGAGAGTAATATGAATGTTTTAATTATCGAAGATGATCCTATGGTAGATTTCATTCATCGAAATTATTTGGAAAAAATAAACCAATTCGATATCATTTTATCCAGTAGCACTATCAAGGATGCTAAAGAAAAATGTAATAACTTCAAGATTGATCTCGTCCTACTGGATATTCATATTAAAGATGGCAACGGCTTGCAATTTTTAGAGTATCTAAGACAAGAACACCTTAATTGTGAAGTCATTATTATTTCAGCTGCTAATGATGGTAAAAATATTAAATTGGGCTTTCACCTTGGAATTGTAGACTACTTAATCAAACCATTTACCTACGAACGGTTCAAAGAAAGTATTGACTTATTTTTAGCACAATTCAAACGCTTAAACCAAACAACCTTACAACAAGAACACATTGACTCTCTTAAAATAAACAATAAAGAAGTGTCCTCTCAAAATAGACAATCCTTGCTATTAGAAAAAGGACTATCACAAACGACTATGCAGCTTGTTCTTAATACAATTGATACTTTAGCTGATTCCTTTACCATACAAGATATTACCCAAAAATCCCAACTTTCTCATGTTTCTGTTCGCAAATATATTACTTTTTTAGAAGAAAATAATTACTTGCTGAGTGAGCAGATTTATACAAAGGTGGGACGTCCATACCGTGTTTATCATAAAAAACCTTCCCCTACTACCCACTCCTTTTACTCTTAATTATGCCAATCTCAAAAGTAAGTGAGCATTTCGGAAACGGGATAATAAAATAAGACTATCCCCTTGATTGGATAGTCTTATTTTATTATTTGCGGTACATTTTAAATTGCAGATAGAGATCATTATAGACTCCCAACCAATAATTTCCTAGGTTGTCGTAAACCTCTAATTTCTTGATGGTTTCATTTGTTGGGTAAAAAGCAGGATCTTCTTTTATCTCTTTTGGTAAGATAGCTTTTGCCTTGGTATTTGGAGTAGCATAGCCGATATATTCTGCATTTTGAGCAGCGTTCTTAGGCTCATTGATAAAATTTAAAAAGGCATAGGCTTCTTTTTCATGTTTCATCGTTTTTGGTAAGACCAAATTATCAAACCAGAGGTTTGAACCTTCTGTAGGAACAACATAGTGCAAATGCTTATTATTAGCAAGCATCTCACTTGCTTCGCCTGAGAAAGTGACTCCGATAGCAGCATCTCCTTGAATCATATAACCTTTCATTTCATCGGCAACAATGGCTTTGATATTTGGCGTTAATGATTGAAGTCGTTTTTCTGCTGCTTTTAATTGGTCCATATTTTTAGAGTTGACGCTATTGCCAAATGTGGTCAAACCTATTCCCAGCATCTCTCTTGCCCCATCAATCAACATGATTTTATCTTTGTATTCAGGACGCCATAAATCCTCCCAATGCTTGGGAGCATGTCTTACTTGTTGGTCATTGTACACAATACCAACCGTTCCCCAGAAATAGGGAATTGAGTAATCATTTTTAGGATCAAAACTTTTCCCTAAGAACTCCTTACCTATCGCATCCATCCCTTTTAATTTACTTTTATCCAATTTGACTAAAAGCTTTTCTTTAATCATTTTGTCTATGGTGTAATCACTTGGCACAGCAATATCATAGGTTGTTCCACCTTGTTTTATTTTGGTGTACATGGCTTCGTTGGAATCAAAGGTTTCGTACTGCACTTGAATACCAGTTTCCTTTGTAAATTTTTTCAGCAAAGCAGGATCAATATAATCACCCCAGTTGTAAATGACTAATTTATCTGCTTGATTAGCAGACCCTGTTTTTTTCTGAATAGCAAAAGAAAGACCAGCTAGGACAACAATAATGGCCAATATCCCAGCAATAAAAGAATACAATTTACGCATGCTTGTCCTCCTTATCGAGTGAGATATAATAATAGCCCATTACCAAAAGTATTGAGACAAAAAAGACAATCGTTGAGAGGGCATTAATGTCAAGTGAGATACCTCGCCGAGCGCGTGAATAAATCTCTACAGAAAGCGTAGTAAAACCATTACCTGTTAAAAAGAAAGTAACTGCAAAATCATCCAATGAATACGTAAAAGCCATAAAGTATCCAGCAATAATACCAGGTGTTAAGAAAGGCAACATAACTTCTTTCATCATCTGAAATTGACTAGCTCCCAAATCATAGGCTGCATTAATCATATCTTGATTCATTTCCTTAAGTCGTGGTAAGACCATCAAAACGACAATTGGAATTGAGAAGGCAATGTGACTTAAGAGGACTGAAAAAGCACCTAATTGGAACTTCAAAGTTGTAAAAAGTATCAAAAATGATGCACCAATCATAACATCTGGTGAAACCATGAGAACATTATTGGCAGATAGGAGCGAATTCTGGAATCTTTTTTTAGCATGATGAATGAATATAGCACCAAAAGTACCGATGAAGGTTGCAATCAAGGCACTTGAAAATGCTAAGACAAAAGTCTGCAAGAGAATTGACATCAGTCGACTATCAGCAAAAAGCGTCCGATAATGTTCCAATGTTACCCCAGTAAATCCATTCATATCCCCTCCTTTATTAAAAGAATAAAAAATGAGATATAAAATCGGAATATAGAGAAGTACAAAAGTGAATGTTAAATAAATTGGAACAAATTTTTTCATTGGCTTTTCTCCTTTGTTATCCACATAATGACAAGCATGGTAAAAATGAGAACCACACCAATAGTAGAACCCATTCCCCAATTTTGCGTGGTTAGGAAGTGCTGCTCAATGGCTGTTCCAAGAGTGATGACACGGTTTCCACCAATAAGGCGTGTTAGCATGAAAAGACTCAAACTTGGAATGAAAACAGACTGTACCCCTGCACGTACACCGCTCATTGATAAGGGAAAGATGACACGAGAAAAAGTTTGAACTTCATTTGCCCCTAGATCGCGACTAGCATTTATAACATTTCCATCTATATCATCTAAAGCATTAAAAATTGGTAATATCATAAAAGGAAGTTCAATATATGAAGCTACAAAAATAAAAGAAAAATCTGTAAATAGGATTTGCTTAGGGCCGATTCCAACAAAAGTTAAAAAGGCATTAATCCCACCTTGCTGACCAAAAATCCCCATAAAGGCATAAGCTTTTAACAAAAGATTAACCCAAGTCGGTAAAATAATTAACATTAACCATAATTGCCGATGCTTAAGCTTAGTTAAGCAGTAGGCTGCTGGATAAGATAACAAAAGAGTGACTATCGTAATAATTCCTGCATAAACAATGGAATTAAAAACCATACGTAGATAAGTCCAGGAACTGAAAAAAATCTGATAGTTAGCCAGAGTAAGATGACCTTGGATATCGAAAAAAGATTTGTAAAATAAGAGAGCAACTGGTGCTAGAACAAAAAGAAAAATCCAAAGAAAATAGGGAATCGAGTAAAACTTAGAGGTTTTCTTCATTACGTTCCTCCTCGATTGCGTTAATCAGTCCCTCCTCCTGCTCATCGGTATCAACATATTCTTCAATACGCGCATCAAATTCTTCTTCTGTCTCATTTAAACGCATGATATGAATATCTTCTGGAGTAAAGGACAATCCAATAATTTCGCCCTCAATGGCTTTGCGAGTAGAATGAATCATCCACTCATTACCAAGCTCATCATAAGCAATAATTTCGTAATGAACACCACGGAATAACTGAGTGTCAACCTTAACTTGGAGCTTACCTTCTTCAGGTAGAGTAATCTGCAGGTCTTCTGGACGAATCACTACTTCTACTGGTTCATTTGGACGCATACCACCATCAACCGATTCAAAGGTTTTCCCATTGAAGGACACTAAATAATCCTCAATCATAGTTCCGTTAATGATGTTAGATTCTCCAATAAAGTTTGCAACAAAATGATTAATCGGCTCGTCGTAAATATCAACAGGCGTCCCTGACTGAACAATTTCACCATCATTCATGACGAAAATCCAATCACTCATAGCTAATGCTTCTTCTTGATCATGGGTGACAAATACAAAGGTAATTCCAAGCCTTTGTTGAAGTTCACGTAGTTCGTATTGCATTTCTGTGCGTAATTTCAAATCTAAAGCTGACAATGGTTCATCAAGTAAAACCACGCGAGGTTGATTAATAATTGCGCGTGCTATCGCTACACGTTGCCTTTGACCACCTGACAATTTTTGAATAGGTCTTTTTTCAAAACCCTCTAATTGAACCATTTTTAAAGTTTCTTGAACCCTTTTTGCTATTTCAACTTTAGGGACATTTTTTAATTTTAAGGCGAAAGCCACGTTATCAAAAACATTCATATGGGGAAAGAGGGCATAATTTTGGAATACAGTATGAACATCTCGTTTACTGATGGGAACATCATTAATTCGTTTCCCGTCAAGAAAAACATCACCACTGCTTGCATCAATAAGCCCCGCAATAATATTCAAAATAGTAGATTTCCCTGAACCGGATGCACCTAAAAGAGTATAAAATTTACCCTCTTCAAGTTCAAAATTAATATTTTTTAGTACCTGTGTACCATTGTCTTCAAATGTTTTAGAAACATTTTTAAATGTGATAATTGGCTTAGTCAATTGTCATAAATCCTCCATAAAATATCTGAGCAATCAGGTCAACTCTTCCCCGATAATACGTACTTCCCTTTCTAAGGTAATACCAGAGTTGGTTTTGACGGTTGCAATAACGTGAGCAATTAATTGTTCATAATCATGCGCAGTTCCTTGATCAACATTAATCATGAAACCTGCGTGTTTTTCCGAAACTTCAACCCCACCAATACGGTAACCTTTCAAGCCGGCTTCCATAATCAACTGGCCAGCAAAATGACCAATAGGACGTTTAAAGACAGACCCACAAGAAGGATACTCTAATGGTTGTTTTAGACGTCTAAGATAATTGAGACGATCCATTTCTTGGGAAATCTGTTCAAAATTCCCTGGATTTAGAGCAAATTTAGCAGAAATAACAATATCGCCACTAGTTTGGACAGCAGATATCCGATAGCCAAAAGCCATCTCTCTCGCTGTTACTGTTTTAATTTCACCCTCTGGCGTTAAGACTTTAGCCGAAAGAAAGATGTTAGCTATTTCACCACCGTAGGCACCAGCATTCATAAAAATAGCACCGCCAATGCTTCCTGGTATACCACAAGCAAACTCAAAGCCAGTTAAGCTATGATATTTAGCGACCTTGGTTGTCTCTATCAGATTAGCCCCTGCTTCTGCTTCAATAGTATAGCCATCAACCGTTATTAAATTAAGTTTATCAAACATAATCACAAAGCCACGAATACCACCGTCTCGAACAATTAGATTACTTGCATTGCCAAGAACCAACCAAGGAATCTTATGCTGATTTGCATACTTAACAACCCGTGTTAATTCAATACGATTACGAGGGAAAACCAAGTAATCAGCAGGACCACCAACTTTGGTATAAGTATATTTTTTTAAAGGTTCATTAATCCGGATATCAATTCCGGCAAGTTCTTCAATCATTATTCTCTACTTTCCGAATCATTTCGTTTTACATTAAAAAATCGGCACAGAGCCGATTCCATTATATCAAAATTTGTTAAAAATAACGATAATTAATAAGAGATATTATGATACTTTTACCACGCTTTTAATATCATTCTTTGGTAATCTAGAAAGATAGCCTGATAAATAGCCAGTTTCTCCATTAAGTTTTAACTCAGGATTAATTTCCAAAAGCGGAATAAGCACAAAGGCTCGTTGCGTCATAAATGGGTGAGGAATCGTTAGGTCCTTAGTCTTATATACTAACTCTCCAAAAAGTAGAATATCAATATCTATAGTACGTGGTCCCCATTTCTCATGACGAACTCTTCCAAGTTTCTTTTCAATTGTATGAATATGATTTAAAAAAGTGATAGGTTCTAAATCAGTCTCAAAACAAGCAGCTAAGTTTAAAAAATTATCTTGGTCCGTTTTACCCCAAGCTACTGTTTCATAAATAGCAGAGATTTTAGCTAAGTGTGTTTTCGGTAACTGAGATAACTGACTAATAGCTTTCTCGAGATAAGCCTTCCGATTTCCCATATTACTGCCTAAACTAAGGTATATCTTTGTCATCTTCTTCTCTCCAAAATAATACCAACAGAATCATAATGTCCTGCAATCGGTGGATTCTCCTTTTTGATAGAAATAGTGATCCCTTCAATCATCGGAAATTCTTGAAACAAGTCGTCACAAATTGCGCCACCTAATCTTTCAATCAGCGCAAAGCGTTGGCTTTCAACAATGACTTTGACCCTTTCAAAAACATGGCCATAGTGTACAGTTTCTTCTAAGTAGTCAGTTTTTGAGGCTGATAACAAATCAACAGCCAGTTCCAAGTCAATCACAAAAATCTGCCCTAAAATCTGTTCTTCAGCTAATGCGCCATGGTAGCCATAAAAACGACAACCATTTAACCTTATCTTATCCATACCTTTCCTCACATTAACTTCTCTAATACAGTGACAATGTCTTTATTTTCAATAATATTATGGACGCGAACAATTTTACATCCCTTTGCGATAGCATAGGCTGATAAAGCAGCTGTTCCCTTGTCACGCTCCAATGCTTTGGTATTTCCCCCCAATAAAGCATCTACTACCCGTTTACGTGAAATACCAAATAAAACTGGATATCCCAGTTGGCAAACCTTATCTAAACCTTTTAACAATTCTATATTTTGTTCAATATTCTTTGCAAAACCAAAGCCTGGATCAATCCAGATATTATCCTTTGAAATGCCAGCTTGTAATGCTTGGTGTGCACGCTCTGTTAGAAAAGTGCAGACATCTGAAACAACATGCTCGTAGACCTCCTCTTTTTGGTTATGCATCAAGATAATAGGGACTTGCCATTTAGCAGCTAGTGCAAACATTTTTCCATCATAAAGTCCTGCCCAAACATCATTTAAAATATCAGCACCTGCCTCTAAGGCTGCCTGAGCTGTCTGAGTTTTATAAGTGTCAATACTTACTAAAATATTGAATCTTTCTTTAATAGCTTTAATAATTGGAACAACGCGTGCAATCTCTTCTTCAGCAGGTACAAACTTATAACCAGGCCTAGTAGATTCACCACCAACATCAATAATGGTAGCCCCCTGACTGATCATCAGCTCCACTTGTGCTATAGCCTCTTCAATACCGGTATAGGAACCACCATCAGAAAAAGAATCAGGTGTTACATTTAGAATCCCCATAATAGTAGCATTCCCAGCAATTGAAAATTTACCAATTTTCATAACCTAGATCCTCCTACTTATCTCTAATTAATTCTAAAATATACCGTTGGCTTTCGCGATTTTCTATAAATGAGCCTCTGGCCATTTTGGTAACAGTCTTACTGCCCGGTTTCTTAATCCCACGCATCGTCATACACATATGCTCCGCTTCAACCAGTACAAAAACACCCTCTGGATGTAAGGCTTCTTCTAATGCAATTGCAATTTGACTAGTCAAACGTTCTTGTAATTGGGGTCTTTTACTAGCAACCTCTACAGCACGAGCTAATTTACTCAAACCAGTTACACGGCCGCCCCTAGGGATATAAGCAACGTGTGCCTTACCATAAAAAGGCACCAGATGGTGTTCGCACATGGAGTAAAAAGGAATGTCTTTGACCAACACAATATCATCGTAAGTTTCTTCAGCAAAAACAGTTGTAAATTCATTTTTAGGATCCATCTCTAATCCCGCAAACATCTCCTGATACATTTTTACAACACGTTTTGGCGTATCTATTAATCCCTCACGCTGTGGGTCTTCTCCTAGTGCTTCTAGTAACTGATAAATGGCTTCTTCTGCCTTTTTGCTATTCATCGCAAAAATCCTCTCTGTCTTCGCCTTTTACGCTTTTTTTGAAAAATTGTCTAACTTCTGAAATAAAATATAAAGAACCTGTTATGACATAAAAATCCTTACTGGCTTTAACTTCCATCTTAGTCAACCAGTCCTCGAAGCTTTTATTTCGTGGAAGTTCCAAAGGATAATCATTAAGTTCAAATGCTCTCGGGTAATTAAAGGTTGTGACTTCTAAATCTCCAACTTCTTGAAGAAGTTCCAGCATCTGCTCAATTGGCTTAGTGTTAATGGCAGCAACTAAAATATGAATATGGCGGTCCTTGTAGTTTGTTTTTAGAACATTGACCAAAGCTTGGATACTTTCTTTGTTATGCGCACCGTCAATCATCAAATTAGGGAGTATTAATTCTGTCCGCCCCAACCAGTAGTTCTTTTCTAAACCTGCACGAATAGCGTCATCGGTAATGAGAGGAAACTTGTTTTTTAGCAATTGACACGCCTGTATAGCATGCGCCGCATTAGCCACCTGATGTTGACCTGGCATGGCTAGTTTAATCCCAGAAATGGAGCCTTGTATAGACGAAAATTGGTAAAGATTATCCAGCTTTTGCATGCTATAATCCACTCCGTACTGATAGGCCTGGCTACCGCTCTTTTGGCTTTTTTCGAGAAAAACCTGCTTCGCTTCTGCATTATCAATCGCAAATAGAACTTTTTCACCGCCTTTTATGACACCAGCTTTTTGTTCGGCAATTTGACCATAAGTCTCACCCAAAATATCTTGATGATCTAGACCAATGGAGGGACAGATGATTGCAAAGGCTTTAAAGACATTTGTCGAATCATATAGACCACCTAAACCTGCTTCAATAATAGCAATATCAACGGGATGTAGCTTGCCAAAATAATAAAACATGATAATGGTGATAATTTCAAATTCCGTAATAGGACCTAAGTCTGTTTCAATAGGGATTCTTTCTGTCAGTGGTTTAATCGCGTCGCAGCATATTACCAAATCAGTCTTACTAATCATGTGACCGTTGATGCTGATCCGTTCTCGAAAATCCATAATAAAAGGTGAGGTAAAGGTACCCGCATCATAACCAGAAGCAGTTAAAATACGCTGTAAATTATTTACCGTTGACCCTTTACCATTAGTTCCCACAACATGAATCCCAAAAATATTATTTTGGGGATTTCCTAATTTTTCCAATACCCAGAAAACGCGTTTTAAACCAGGTCTAATTCCAAATTTTGTTTGTCCGTGGATCCATTCCAGAGCTTCTTCATATAACATAATTTCCTCACTTCATAAGAGCCATCCCCCACTTTAATCAATAAGTTGAATAGAAGATTGACTCTCTTTTTCCAGACTTTCCCTAAGCTAAAACTTGCAAGCCCTTTTTGTCAATCTCTAAGGAGACCAACTCACCATTCAATTCCAAGTTTCCAAGATGTTCAAGTATGGAACTTACTTTTTCTTTCGGGCATAAGGTCATTACTGTAGGTCCAGCTCCAGACAGGTAGGTAGCATAAGCTCCTTCTATTTTTGCTGTTGCTTTAATAGAATGGAATTCTTTAACTAGTTTTTGGCGGTAAACCTCATGGAAGTGATCATTTTCTATGGCCCGTCCAGCTTTAACCATGTCTCCCTTTAAAAGCGCAGCAATAGCCAAATTTGCTACAGATGAAGCAGAGACAGCTTGTTTATAGGACAATTGATTGGGTAGTACATTTCTAGAGTCAGATGTTTTTAATTCATAATTAGGTATAAAAGCTACCAAGCCGACTTGTGGAAAAGGGGCCTGAATATAGTCTAATTGGTTATCGAGTTGTGAAGCAATGACAAATTGCCCGAAAAGAGCTGGTGCAATATTATCAGGATGGCCCTCAAATTGGTTAGCTAATTCAAACTTACGATCCATACTTAATTGTAGATCTGCTAATTGATTGGCTAATTCTATACCTGCTACAATGACTGCCGAAGATGACCCTAATCCACGCGCCAAAGGAATATCTGAACGCATAATAAGATGACGAGGCTGAACATTCGGCGCAACTCGAAGAACTGTCTGAACTAATAAATTGCGATCATCTCTTGGAACGCCATCAAGTTTATGTTCAATAAACCACTCTGTGGCTTCTTTTAATATTTCTACTTCTAAATATTTAGTAACTGCAATCCCTATGGAATCAAAACCAGGCCCGATATTGGCTGAAGTCGCTGGTACTTTAATTATCATGGTCGTCCCCCAATACTTTAAAGACATTTAGCAAGCGCCAATCCGCTTCCTGACTAATCTGCTGCTTAATGGCATCTAGCTGCAATTGATTCATCAAATGGGTCATGATTACAAGGCGAGCACAAGTGTTATCAATCTGTTGTTCTAACACTTGTTGGCAAGAAACCCCTTGACCATTAAAGATAGAGGCCAGACGAAGCAATTGACCATTTTGGTTTGGTGTCTTAATAGTAATATAATAGCGGCTAGTTCTATCAATTTTTTCTGCTAACCTAACAGGACAGCTAAAGGCGTTGAAAGGTTTACCAACAGTTCCTTCCTTTAATCGTCTGGCAATACGAATGATATCTGCCATAACTGAAGTTGCGGTTGGTTTTTGACCAGCACCTGGCCCGTAAAACATTGACTGTCCAATGCCAATAGACTCAACAAATACTGCATTCATCACATCATTGACATTAGCTAATGGATGAGTTTTAGGAATAAAAGTTGGTGATACATCAGCCCAAATACCACTAGCTTTTTCTTCCAGTCGTCCTACTAACTTAATGACATACCCTAGTTGTTGAGCGACAGCTACATCTTCAGCTGTAATCGTTGAAATTCCTTGATGGCTGACAGCTTCAAAATCCAAAGACATGCCAAAAGCAAACTGACTTAGGATAGCTACTTTATAGGCAGCATCTATACCTTCCACATCGTTTGTTGGGTCACTTTCTGCATAGCCTAAGGCTTGGGCTTTAGCTAAAGCCTCTTCATAGGTCCACCCTTCTTCAACCATTTTGGTCATCATAAAGTTTGAAGTACCATTCAAAACGCCCAACACTGCTTGTATTTTATCTGACGTGAAAGAATTAGCTAAGGTTCTTAAAATTGGAATACCTCCAGCAACTGCTGCTTCGTAATAAAAAGCAAGTGCCTTAGATTCTGCCAGTTCCCTCATTTCCTTACCATGTAAGGCAATCAGATCCTTATTAGCAGTTACCACATGCTTACCAGCTTGCAAAGCTTTTAAAATATACGTTTTAGCAGGCTCAATCCGTCCAATAAGTTCAACAACAATGGAAATATCACTGTCTGACAAAATCTCATCAATAGAAGTAACAAATTGGTAATCATAACCCATTGCATTTAGGCGCGCTTTCTCAGCATCATCTCTAATTAAGACTTTAGATATTTGGAGTTGCTCACCACTAGCACTTTTTATCTTGTCACCATTTTCTTCTAATAGAAATGGTAAGCCACTGGCAACAGTGCCAAAGCCTAATAAAGCAATTTTTAAAGACATTATCAACCTCCTAGTTCTTGTCACTTTTTACGATGATGTGATTATTAATATTTGGAATATTATACCAAATTCTAGGCTAATTTAATAGATTATGGATGAAAGTTCTCTCAAAAATATTTGCTGTTATTAAATTATTGTTGTAAAAGTGATATAATGACTATATCTAGACACAGGAGCAAATACTTATGAGACGAAAGAAATCTACCACAAAAAAAATAATAAGTCGTTTATTGGCATTACTCATCATTGCCATGCTAGGGCTATTTGGCCTAACCTATCATCAAGAGATTAAGAACTTTGCAAAAGTTTTTTTACCAGTCGCAGTTCAAAAAAACAAAGTCAAAACGAGTCGATCTCAAGACGCTATTAAAAAGAAAAAATCAACAGTTGATGACGAAAAAGCAACGTGGACCAAACAAACAGAGCAAGTCAAGATGCCAATCCTCATGTATCATGCTGTACACGTTATGGGGCCGGAGGAAACAGCAAATGCCAACTTAATTATTAACCCTAAGATTTTTGAAGAGCAAATTAAAGCTTTAAAAGAAGCAGGTTACTACTTCCTTAGTCCACAAGAAGCTTATCGTGTCCTCAGCCAAAATGAATTACCATCTTCAAAAGTCGTCTGGCTCACTTTTGACGATAGTATGGAAGATTTCTATACGACTGCTTTCCCCATCTTAAAAAAATATCAGGCTAAAGCTACCAATAACGTTATCACTGGCTTTACTGAAAATCAGCGCCCTGAAAATCTAACACTTGAGCAGATGAGAGAAATGAAACAATTTGGCATGTCATTTCAAGATCATACGGTTAATCACCCCGATCTCTCAGTGTCAGATCCACAGACACAAGAATACGAAATGAAAGCTTCAAAAAACTTTCTTGACCACAACTTAAATCAAGAAACTATAGCGATTGCCTATCCTTCCGGTCGTTATAGTGATACTACTCTTGATATTGCCAAAAGACTCCATTATAAATTAGGTGTAACTACCAATGAAGGGTTAGCTAGCGCAGCTAATGGCTTACTCTCGCTAAATAGAGTGCGAATGATGCCTAACACAAATCCCCAAGCTTTACTGACTTATATTAATACAAACTAAAAACATTTGATTAAGCAAGTGCCCTTGAACACCTACTCTAAAAAATCTCCTCCATTCAGTTTTTTGGGAGGAGATTTTTTAGATAGAAGTAAAGTTTTCCTTTTTGAGGATCGTAGTCACTTTTATCACAAAGCTTATAATATTTTAATAACCTTATTGGTCAAAGAGCAACAGAAATAAACGTTCTAAAAGTACCCTGTTAGCCTTGAAATTCTCTCTTGCACCAAGTAAATTAGAAGCAAGTATCATCCCATTTATAACGTCAGTCAACATATCGTAAGACTCTTTTTATTCCAAGATTGTTGGAACGCTAGGCATTATCGTTTTTAAATCAAGTAGAGACTGTTCTTTCAAAGATTCGAAGATGCTATTAAGTTCTGAATTCCGCTTTTTCTCAATCAAGAATTCGACGTAAAGTGGCATCAAATCATTATCATCTAAGACTTTATCTACTAACTGCTTGACCAGAAACTCCGTCTCGCGTCCAGCTTGACACTCATCAGAATGCTCTTGAATAATCTTATTTCTATAGGTCAACCCTTCCAGCATTAGGTCTTTAAAAATGTCTAATGTGTTTTTATAATAATGATAAACCCCACCCTTGGACATCGTCGTACCAGCAATGATATCTTCCATTTATATTCCTTATCTTAATATTTAGTGCAGTTAGCTACTGCCAAAGCTCAAGTGACACACTTAGATTAATCAATAGGAATGCCTATAGAAGCTGCACCTCTTCTTTTAGTGGCTAAATTAGGGCCCCTTATGAATCCCATAGCTTATCTAAAAAACTATGAATTCCACTGAATTATACGAGTAGGCTCCTTGGGCCATTCGAGTTCCAGGAAAAATCCTCAACCCAAAGTGATTGACCAATGATATGTGCATAACTGAGCATCCTTTCATCAAGACTAGTCAAAAAACAATCTACTAGCCACTTGACAAATGCTCTACTTTCATTAGTCCTTGTGAAAAACGTTGCGAGTAAAAATCTTTTCTCTATATTTTTTTACTTGGTCATCCATTCTATTAGCAACAATAAGCTCTGAAATAGCCGTAAATGTATTAAAATCATTAATAACTGAACATCCCAAAATTGTTTGTTCTCTGATTAATGGCTCAAATATAAGAATCTTTCTTCCTTTATTTTTTAATATTTCAATAATATCAATTATTGACGAATCCCTGTAATTATCTGAATCTGCTTTAGAATTAATTCTATAAATCCCAATAGTTGTCACATTTCTGGTTAAAATCATTTTTGTTATATGTCTTTTTCGCGATAAATTTGAGTTATTTATATTTGTAATTAGTGGGGCTGAAATATTTCTAAAATGATATTCTAGTTGCTTAGTATCTTTTGGAAGGCAATAACCTCCAAATCCAAATGACGGATTATTGTGTGCGTTTCCTATCCTTGAATCGTAACCCATCCCTTCAATAATTTTTTCAGAATTTAAATGATGTAATTCAGAAAAAGTATCTAATTCATTAAAAAATGCAATTTTTTGAGCTAAATAGGCATTCGAAAAAAGTTTTATGGCTTCTGCTTCAGAGGATTTTGTTAATAAGTAGGGGGGGCTTTCAGTAACTGCTATCTTCTTTAATAACTTTAAAAATAATTTAGAGTTTTCTGCTTCATTACTAACAATAATTCGAGATGGATATAGATTATCGTGAACTGTCAAACCTTCACGAAGGAACTCTGGGGAGAAGATAATATTGTTATAAAAAAACTTTTTCCTCAAATATTCAGTAAACCCAATAGGAACAGTTGACTTAATAATAATCGTCGCTTGCCTATTGAAAGTTAAAATATCTTCAATGACTGCCTCGATAGTAGAAGTATCCAAGGCATTATCTTTTAAATTAGTCGGTAACGCTAATATAATAAAAGTTGCTTCCTTATAAGCTAATTCTTTAGATGTCGTAGCTCTTATATTTTTGGCGCTACGCAATAGTTCAGTAATAGCACTTTCTTCTAAAAAAGACTGTCTGTTATTGATCAAGTCAATCTTCTTACTGTCAATATCAAATAAAGTAACATCATTTTCTTTTGAAAGTAATAAGCCTATTGATAAACCAACATATCCAACACCTACAACTGTAATTTTCATACTATCCCCCCTATCATTTGATTTTTTAGATCAGAATTACTGTTTAACATGTTTACAATTCCATATTTTTGTTAGATAAAATATAAATATCATTTTTATACCTAAAAGAAGTTATGTAAATTTTAGAATTTTCACTCAGAAACTCAGGAATTTCTGAAAAATTTTCTAAATAAAAATTCTTCTTTTCTTTATTCAAGATACCAATAAAATTTAAAGATACTAAGGAAATATTCGCAAGGTCTTGCTTTAGTTTAGATTGCCATTCTAACCTTTTTGGATAATATTCATTAAAGATAAATCCTGGTCTATAATACATCACATCATCAGCAGCATGTGTCAAAAACTCTATATTCCTTTTTCTATATAACCTAAAATCATCATTTTCTTTATAAATAAGATATCTTGAGCTATGACAATCTCCTATTGTGTTATGAAGATTTAAACTCCGGATTTCTCTATTATTAAAAATAGTAGATACAATTAAGCTGTTATTTTTGGATTCTTTACAAAGCTTTTGTGATATCAAATAGGATATATACAACATACTATAAACATTAGAATAATCAGGGGCAGGTATAATCGATAGAGAATAGTTACTATTTGGAAGCAGAGCTTTATTCTTCTCAATTTTTTTAGATTCTTTTAAAAGTAAATGATGATATGTATTGTTTTCCAAAGAACTTCTTTTATTAACTTCTTTTATTTTTTGACAATAATAACGATAGCTTTTTCCTTGTTCGATTTTACCGTCATAACTATTAAGAACATTTCCAATTTGTTTTTTTATAACATTAATACTTGCTAAATCTGATATAGAATGGTCCATTTGAAAAATAATTTTCCCACACATTCCTTGAGAAATAATGATTGGTATCGCCAATTGCCCACCTTGATTCCTAGAGTTAGGAATAGTATTTTCTCCAATTTCTTCCAGTAGTTTTTCTAAAGATATTAATTCAGCTTGATTTGAAACTCTCAAAACTGGAATCGAAAGATTTGGCTTAATGATTTCAAAATTCAGAACCCTTTCTTTGAAAGACAGTCGTGAATGCAATAAATCATTGGAAGTAATGACTTGTTGTACAACTTGTTTAACTTTTTCTACAGAACAATTTTTATACTCAAATGAGGACGTTACTATATTTCTAAAGTCATCATAATAATAAATTCTCTGAGAGTGAATTGTCTCAAACGTTGAGATGACTTCATTGTCAGCCATCAAATAATCTGTGTATAGAATCTCTAGATCTTTCTTTAAGTTATTAGTGCTACTTTTTTCCTCTTCGATAGAAGCAATGCTTTGGATTTCTTGTATTTGTTTTTTACTTAGATTTTTCAGTTCTTGGATTAATGAAAAAAGTTCTTTCCCATACACATTATCCATTGAAACGGAAACGCCATAACTAGCTTCAAAATCCATAATAAATGTGAATAATGTAAGTGAATCTCCACCATTCTCAAAAAAGTCTTGAGAAAGATCAATAGCTTTTACACTAACTTTCAAAGTATCAGCAAGTAATTTCAAAATTTCTTTGCTTTCATTATCTAAATCACAATGCTCACTTCCATCGACTACTTTATTTTTTTGTCTATCATTATATAGTTTTATTAAAGCAGTCTTGCTTATTTTTCTACTACTAGTAAAAGGAAATTGATCTACTTTAATAAATGAATTCGGCATCAGGTACTTCGGCATATTTTTCAAACAGAAATTTTTCAGTTTGCTTGATTCTATCGCCCCCTTATAAAAGGCAAGGATTTTTTTATCTAGCTGTAATACGGTAACTTGAGAAACGTTCTTATTTTGCTCAATATTTTTTTCAATTTCTCCTAATTCTATACGAATCCCATTTTTTTGAATTTGATTATCTTTTCTTCCCACGTAGTAAAATTTTCTCTTCTTGCGAAAGACAATATCACCAGTTGCATAATACAGTTTCCCATTAATTGTAGTAAATGCTTCTTTCGTAAGTTCTGGTAGCGTATAACCTTTTGCTACTCCTGCTCCTCCAATATAAAGTTCACCATGATTTTCCTTTTTATCCTCTTTAATAATCCACTCCACTCCATCTAATGGAAGTCCAATCGGGATATTCTCACCTTCATTCTCAGAAAGCTTATATGCCGTGGCATATATTGTTGTTTCTGTAGGACCATAGGCATTAATTAAAGTAAAAGTTAATCCATTATTTTTCCAAATATGGTAAATCAGAGGATTAAATTTCTCTCCAGCGATAACCACGTAATCAAGACTTGCATTTAATTTTTTTAAGTTAGTTAGACTTAATTTTTCGATAAATGCTAGGAAGGCTGTTGGTGAAAAAGCAATATGACTTATGCTGTTTCGAACAATAATATCATCTAGCTTTTTATAGTTAGATCGGACTTTTAAATCAAGACAATAGACACTACCTCCACCAATAATCCAACCTAACATTTCTGTAATAGAAACATCAAAGGTATATGGAGTCGAAAATAAAAAACTAGAGTCTTCTGTAACGGGGGTAAGCATTCCTAAATTTTTGAGAATATAATCTAAATTTGATATGGAAACCACTACACCTTTTGGAGCTCCTGTAGTCCCTGAAGTATGTAAAATATAAGCCTCGCGAGACTTCAAGTACACAAATGGATTGAGCTCTTTAACCTTATCTGAATTTTTTAGCGTGAGCTCTGTAATATCTAAATAGTCATTATCAGATAAGCATGGAATTTCTTTATCTGATACATATATGATTGCTTTAGTTGATGAAAAGATTTTTTTATTTTATCTTCCTTAGTTGTGTAATCAATAGGTACATAACAATTATTTGATTTAATGATTGCAATTAGTATCAAAATTTGATTGATATCATGAGGTAAGGCAACTACGATACGCTGATTCTCTCCAACCTTTTCTACTATTTTATTAGCAATAGTATTAGTCAATTTTTCAACGTCATAATAAGTAAGCACTTTGTCTTGATCTTTAATTGCAATTCTTTTGGGGTCTATTTTACTTATTTTTTCTAATGTATCCATGAGTAGCTTTAACATTAACATCTTCCTTTCAAGCTAATTATCTCTAAAGTTAATACTTCTATAAATGCTTATTAAATGAAACAACTTAATATCTATTCTTTACTAGTATCAAGTTGAATAATCTAATAGTTGCTTCTTATCCACTAACAGAAGTAACAAGTCATGATTACTAATAACTTGAACACTTATAATTATCTTTAGTGTGAGTTATAAAGATTAAAGTGTTTTTCTTTATTGCAACAGTTGCCTTTAATGTTTTGAGTCGTCGTCTCTAAATTAAAGGAAACACTTCCAAAATTATTAAATTTTAGATAATTATAGACTCTCAATAAATAGTAAGGTAATAAGCTTCTTGCAAGCTCACTACTACTGAACTTAGGTATATTTTTGAGTGACTCAGCCAATTTAGAATGCCACATAGTTGCCTCGATTCCTTGAGGATAGCTATCCTCTATCCCTAGTAATAGCAAAGCTCTTGTTCTTAACTTTTCTATTTCATCAATGGAAGGCTTATCATTCGAATCAACAAACCTCTTAGTGTGACTTTCAAATGATAAATGATACTTGTCTCTATCAATATAGGAAAAATGATCTGTCAGCGTCTCAAAAAAACTTTGTGAAACTTCCATAAATATTTTCTCTATCTTTTCAAAACTTCTCTTATGGATCTTAGACTCTAAATCAATTTCCTTGATTTTGTAAGATTTTAATAGTGCAGTTAATGTTAAAAAAATATCAATTCCATAGCCGTTAGAAAAACTATGCCAATTACAATTATAAATTAGCTCTTTAACCAATTTTTTCGAGAAGCCAAGGTCTCCAGAAATACATTGATAGGGGACATCTTTCTTAAATAATTTTAATAAGATAGGATAAATAAAATGATTTGTCGCATTTCCTTCAAAAAATTTTCTAGCATAATTAGGAACCACAAGATCATTACCTTCCCTAATGGATAGATACATCTTTTTCAACCAGGTTTTATCTAATGAAATGACATCACCATCTATTAAAACAACCCCATCAAAATTGGGAAAATGAGCTAAGCTATATTGAAAAATATTTCTCACATTGTAACCTTTTCCGCGCTGAATGGATGTCAGTGAAATTTTGGGGTTAAATGTTTTCGTCTTTAAAAAGATTTTTGAAGTCCCATCGTCACTATTACTATCAGAATTAATAATAACTATATTCTCTCCTAACTCCAAAGAGTACTTATCAATTTTTTCAACTAATTTACTGATATTATCGGCCTCATTTAAAGTTGGAATACCTACAATAAACATATTGAAATAGTTCCTTTCCATATATACTCAATTGCATTTATTCTGAATTCATCTCATCTACAATCTCTTTCACTATTTTTTCAGATGTGTCAGCAGCAATTTTATATATATTGTATTTTTTAAAAATAGTCTTTACTATTTTTTCACGGACTAAATTGTTTTGCTGATAACGAATGAGAGGCATGGCAGAAAAATAATTCCCCTCATCAGACTGAAAACAGGAAACTTGGGCTGAGATATGCCTTCCTAATAATTCATTCAGAATAAGACATGCTAAATTATCATCCCAGATTTGTTGTAATGTACCTTCTTGTTTTTTATCGGTCTTAATGTAATAAATTTTAGAAACGTTAGCCGGGGAGTGACAAGTTAACACTCCTAATTCTTTAGCAGATACAGAAATTTTTTCGTCCCAACTTATCCTAGCTGAATGTGGAAAAGAACTGAAATAACTTCCAAATAATTTATGTAATAAATCATCTGATAAAGTAGCCGTTCTCCTAATATTAAAGTTAGCTGTTCCTGCATAGGTGAATAGATCTCCATTTTCTAAGCCAAATATGATTTGATCATTACCGATAAGATGATAACCATGTTCAATGCAAAGTCTTAGAGCAACTGTGGTTTTTCCAGCCCCTTTTTCGCCAAATAAAATAATCGATTTTTTGGTATCAGGATTATATAACGCGGCAGCATGAACTAATAGAGTATGACTTGCTTCAATCAAAAGGCATTCAGCTAAATATTCACCTATATAATAGAGAGAAGTTCCTTTTTTAAAGTACTTCATCTGTCCAAAAACAGAAATATTAGTCTTCCCATCATATTTCACAAATTGATGATTGCTTTTTATTAACTTCAAGTTCCCACGAACCTTAACCTCTTTTGCCTGAGCTTTAATATGATTATCCTGTTCTTTAATATTTTTAAATATACACTCTGGCACTTCAAATGTAATCTCAACTAATCCAAAATACAAGATTGTCTTACTCTTCATATACATTTGTCCTAGGTAAAAAGTGCTGGGTATTTAAAATTAGCTTTGTATTTTCTCTTCCTAGAGACAAATATTTATTTGTAATTTCTAATGTTTTTTCATAATCTACTTCTTTATGTGTTTGAACAAATAAATGAGTAGGCTTATACAAATCTGAATGAATATTTGCTTGCATAATAACTTGACAAGGTGTTTTGAAGGTTTCATAAACTTCTTTAGCAATTGTATCAGTCAAGAATCCCCATACTTTACCTATAAAATAAGTGCAATTCTTACCTGCAGGTGCTTCCATAGTATTTGGCCTGAAACTTGATATAATGCCATGCGTCTTATTACCTCGGCCAACTGCCCCCTCTTCTCCAAAATCAATACAGGAGCCTGAGGTAGTCATATAGTAATGGTATCCCAAAGTATAAGAAATAGTTTGATATTTAGATTCAATATATTTTTTTATTTTTTCGATATGGTCGACAACATATTTTTCGCATTCGCCCTTCTCCATGAAATATTTACTAATTAATGGGAAATTGATTTTAATAGCGTATTCCGCACCATTTCTAACGACCATCACCTTAATATCCCCTCCTACCTGAGGAAATCTTGGTACAGGTAAGTTTTGAGAATTTAATTTATAGAAATACCCTTCAATCGTTAATGCTAACTCTTCAGATATTGTCAATGGCCAATAACTTATCATTGTAGCTGTATCATTCGCTTTAGGTTGACCACTATATTCAGGTAGATCTTCAAGAGATTTCGGTGAGAACCAATTATCTTTTGTAGTGAAATTTGAGGTCAAGGACTCAAATTCCACACAGTTTTCAACATCTAAGTTCGGTAGAATTCTCTTTAAATAGTTTATTGCAGCCTTTTTTTGAATTTTAAATAGAGGAATCGTACTTCCAAAACACTCTTTACTTGCTCTACCTAAAAAAATCACTTTAATGGGCTCAATAAAATCACTCCCCCCTAGAGCTTGCACGGAGTGTCCTCCTCGGATGATAATCTTATCAAAATTATGATGTGGGATAACACCAAATTTTTCCAAGCAATAAAGAGAGTAATCAATTTCAATTTGTTCGGCAATTCCATCTGCTAATGTATCAGGGTGCCCCAATCCTTTACGTTCAACTACTTCATATGATGAATGGCTTGGATCAGAAAAGCCATTTGTAATTTTTAAATCCATATTTATACCTCATAAATAAATTTTTTCACACTCAGAATATAACTCAATTAAAAATTTTGTCAGCTTAACCGCATTATGAATATAGCAACCTTCAGGAATAGAATTTTCCTCTAACAAGCTGATATATGTGTCCATCATATCATCGTGAATTTGAAGAATAGTTTCCCCAGCTACTAACTCACTCGTGTACCTTTCGAGTTTAGGATGCGGATCAAACGTTATTATTTTATCGTCAATTGTAACTCTTCTTACTGTCTTTGCATCACCTCCTTTAATTTTTCCTTCTCTTATGGCGAAACTTCCCAAATTACTAGTAATTTTAACCACCATTTGATTAATACAGGATGAGATTTCGATTGAATAGTCGTGTTTCTCTAAGTCCTTTATATAAATAGTATTTACAAAGATGCCTTTTTTGAACTTTTCCAATGAAATTCCCAAATAGGAGATAACAGCAATAATATGAGGAAATTCTATCCCATAACCCAATATCTCCTGATCTAAAAATCTCCCATTCTCGTTATCTTTAATCCTATCTTTAGAAAAATCAATTGTTATTTCTTTAGTTTTATCTAGCGAGAAAGATTCCACTTGTAACAGTTCTTCTAAAACCTTAGAAAAGAAATATTGCTCACTTGCAAAAACTTTTTTTGACAAGTGTGGTTGACTTTCTACTAGCGAGATCATTTCTTCTAAATCTTCCAACTTGTTACAAAGTGGCTTCTCAATGCTAATGTAAGAATAGAGATACGTTTTTACAATAGTTTTTAATACCCTAAGGTGATCATTTGTCGGAGTACAAATTTCAATCGTAAAATATTCTCGTGATAAGTCATCCAACACATTAACGTTTTTATTAAGTAATTTCATGCTGGAAAATTTTAAATCTTTGACGTAGACATCATATCCACGTGATAGCCACTTATCCGCCTTAATTTTCCCAATTTTTCCAAAACCAATTATTAGAATATTTTTACAATCACGATTTCTACTCATTTAATGCTTCCTTTATACTCGTATGTTCCGACCATTTATAATCTAAGCCTCTAATAATAACAGCAGGAATTCCAGTTCCTCTTTGACCCATCAATAGACCGGCACTACTTGCTAGCATATCGCATAAAGTCTCCTCCTGAATTTTACATTTACCTGTAGTTATATCTATCGATTTTGTTTTCCTTAATGGTTCAATTCCAAAAACTCCGATAGCTACTTGATTTGCACCTCGTTTATCTTCTCTACCATCACTATCCGATATGATAACTGCTACTTGCTTCTTAAATTTTAAGCTTAGATATTCCGAAATTTTCTTTGCTGATTTATCTGGATCTTTAGGGAGCATTACGACCTCATCATCTGACTTTTTATCTATTCCGCCGCTTGTCAGTTTTAATCCATTTGCTAATCTACAACCTATATAGTTATCTCTTACATCAAGTAGGGATAGATCTCTATTTGTTAATTCCAAAATTAACTCAATAATTCTAGGATCTTTACGTGGAATTCTTTTGTGAAGCTGTTTTGCTAAATCACTTGGAATTACTGTATCAAGAGATACCACGCTATTTTCCGCAATTGAAACTATTTTTGAAGCAATGCAAATGATATCTCTATTTTTGAGACAAAGATTGGCAGAAATCATACTTTCAGCGATAATCTCTGCCACTGGATCGCCTTCTTTAATTTCTGGTATATTTGCTAATTCAATTAAATTTAAAGTCATTTTTATCTCCATTTATATATTTGTTTAACGTCAGAAAAGAATTTTTTACAGAGTGCTTTTTTTTAAGCTGCTCCCTTTCATGGGTTTCAAGGCTAAAAATTAAATGTGTAAAGTTTTGATGAATCTGTTTAATAACTTTTTTAAAATCAATAATACCTTTTCCCAATTCCACGTAGTTTACCTTTTTATCATCAGGAAGGTAATTCTTACAATGAATATAGTAAATGTATTCCTTAAGTTGACAAAGAGCTTCTCCAACATTTTGATCGAGTCTATAATAATTAGCTATATCAAACCAAATCTTCAAATTATTAACTGCATTTGTCTTTATGAAATTTGCTATTTTCAGTAAATCTTCAGCCTTACTGACTGATGTACCTAACTCATTTTCAATCAAGAAAATGAGGTTTTCTTCTTTTAGTAGATTTAAAAAAAGTTCATTTTTTAAAAACTCTTCTGTTGAACAGCCTATCCCTCCAAAAATTCTGATATATTTAATTTCAAAAAAATGAGCTATAAAAACTATTTTTCTAAGATATAACCATTGTTGGTCTATTGTGATATTGGAAGATAGGCCATACAAATCTATTTCGTCTTCAGTTTTATGAGTTCCTATAGTCCATTTAAACAGGGGACTTGCAATAGAAATTGGAGTGATATTGTGTTTCCTTAACGCTTCTTTTAAATGAATAAGCTCAGCATCATTCAGTTGTATAAGATTCTTGCCATTGATTAACCTTAGTTCACAACTCGTTACTGATAATTCATTTAAGAAGTTTAAAGAATCTTCAAGATTATCCGAAATCTCGTCCAAATTTATTGTAATTTTAAATGTCATCTCTTCTTTAGTTTCCTTCCAATGTATTTATGTAATTCCACTAAATCATCTTTGCTTAAGTGATGTTCTTCGGCCCTCTTATTAGTCCAAAGTGAATACGCAGCAATACCTTGAAAAATCATAACCCACAAGCCATCAATTGCTTTGGCACCCTTATGACTGAAATATCTATATAATTTAGTATGTAAGGGGTTAAATACAACGTCTAGAAAGTATTTATCGTGAAAATTTACTGAGTCTAAAACATCTAAACCAATTGGTAGTTCCTCATCGTTAGTAATCATTCCAACAGGCGTCGTATTTATAATCAAGTCTACTTCAGTAAGGTGCTTAAGCAACTCTTGATATGAAATATAGTGTAAATAGGGCCGTTCTTCCATTAAGCACAGCGTATTTTCACTGAGTGGCTCTCTATAAACTATTATTGGCAAAACATTGAATTGTTGTAGTGCGAAAATAGCAGCTCTACAAGTGCCACCCGTCCCTAAAATACAACATTTTTGTAATTTATTGATGCCAAAGAAAGCTAGTGTCTCATAGATTCCGTTCCAATCAGTATTTGTCCCTCTCACACTATTCTCCGTTTTATAAATATTATTAATCGACCCAATAGCTTGGGTTGATTCATCTAAATCATTTATGTACTTTAATACCTCTCTTTTATAGGGTAAAGTGATATTGAACCCGAGACATTGAGGATCATTTATCAACCTCTTCATTTTATCTTCTAGTGATACTGATTCAACTAGAATTTTTTGATGTTTATAATCTTTCAAACCTCCAGCGTTACAATTAAGATATTCAAATAAATAAGACGATATAGAATGCTCAACGGGATTCCCAATCAAGGCAGAATATGTCATATTATCTTTCCCTCCTTGCATTTTTAATAATATTAAATAACTTTAATAATAGACAAATTAATATTATTTTTGATACATCTTTAGCTATCCTAAAAACTTGCTATAAATCTAAGGATTTTAGCCGCCAGCAATAATAATAATATCTACAATCACTAACAGAATTGGGGTAGATTTTAATACTTTTTTCATCTCACTTCTCCTTTTACTTTTTCTTTATTGTGTATTTATTGTATACTAAATAAAAAATATCAATAATTTCGTTGGGAAAGTGGGAATTTTATGTTATCTAACCTTGGTAAAACACTTAGAAAAGTCCGTAAAGGCAAACAAGTAAGCTTGTCTTCTGTTGCAGATGAGCATCTATCGAAATCACAAATTTCGCGATTCGAACGAGGCGAGTCCGAAATATCTTGTATCCGACTTATCAATATCTTAGATAAATTGCATATTTCTTTAGATGAATTTCTTATTCTCCATGATAATGATTATCCTAGAACAGCCTCTTTTGCTAACCTAGTGCAATATATTCGCAAACAATATTCATCCCAAAATAAAGCTAACATTGCAGCTTTACTTTCCAATGATTCACCTTACGAATTGAATCCACTTGAAAGAACAATGATAAAATCAATTCTGCATACATTGGATAAGAGTTTTACGCCATCAGATGAAGAAATGCTTCAGTTAACAGATTATCTTTTCAAAATTGAAAAATGGGGTTATTACGAAATTATTTTATTAGCTAACTGCATTAGAACGATTCACTATAATACGTGTTTTTTACTTACTAAGGAAATGTTGAAAAATTATATCTACTCGTCGTTAAATAAAACAAATAAGAAACTTGTGACACAACTAGCAATAAATTACTTAATCGTTAGTGTTGATAAAAGTGAATTTGATAATTGTATGTTTCTAATTAATGAAATAAAAAAACTGTTAGATAAGGAATTAAATTACTATGAACAAACCGTTTTTGTGTATGCTACAGGATATTGGGAATTCAAAAATAAGCGATCATCCAAAGGGATAGAAAAAATGGAAAAAGCCATGCAAATCTTCGAAATTCTCGGAGAATCCCAAATTAAATCACAATACCTCGAACACTACAAAAAACATGTTAAAAAAAATTAAAAGGTTTACTAATATCATCTACACATGTTGAGGATAGTTTGTCGATTATGGGAATACCCCTCGACCTTATTTAATTTACTTTTTTTAACGCTACATCTCGATTTTGCAAATAGCCCCTTCTACTTAGGCCCACCAAACACTTATTAAGATAACTATCAATTCCTGCTAAATTTAAATCCCCCTCAGTATTATGCCAACAACATCTTAACTCTATCAGGTGCAGTTTCGAAAAATTTACTCTTCTAATGCAAAATAGGCCAACATTTGAAGTTACATTCAAAAGTTGGCCTAATTATTTGCTATATGCTACGTTTATAATATATCGATTACAACAAATCTGCTACTAAGTAGATAGAATTTTATGTTCGGGTTATAAGCATTTACATGTATTTGTAAGCAAACTAATTAAGAACTTACATTACATCAACTCACTAAATAATTTTATTTAGTTGTTAAGAGCATCACCCTTATCATAATTATTCTTGTCATTTTGAGTGATCTTTTGACAAAGATAACGAAAATACCAATTTACATGTATATACATAACAATGACATATATTACTCTACAGTTAGTATAATAGGTTTCCTAACCTTAATTCTGAGGTTGGCAGGAATTTTGGCATAAAATAGAATCTAATCCTGCACTAATCATATTTTGGGTTATTTCTTCTGATACTGTTTTATCCAAAACATTAAACCAGTGGCTGTAGGTATTCAAAGTTGTAGACTTATCAGCATGTCCCATTCGTCTTGCTACATATAAAATATCTTTTTGCAATACATTGATGAGATAGGAAGCATGACTATGTCTCAAACCTTTTCCAGTTATCACTGGTACACCTACTACCTGAGCTTTTCTTTTGATGATTCGACAAATCGTGGATTTACAGAATGGTTCTCCAAATCGTGAAATGATGAAATCTTTATCTTGATTGGCAACCTGTTTTTTTCTCCAATTTTCCAATACTGCTATTGTCACACCATCTAATTCAATGAGTCGCTCTCCCGCAGGTGTTTTTGTTTGATCTTTACGATACCAATTCCCATTTTCATCCTTTTCCAAGGTTGTATGAACTTTCAAGAATTTTTGTTCAAAATCGACATCTTCCCACCATAAAGATAAACCTTCACTCACACGGACACCTGTCATATAGTACAACCAAATAGTTGTAAACCTTTGTAACTCTTCATAATCTTGCAAATCAAAGGATTTAATGAAATTCTGAAACTCAATATAAGTCCAGAATGGTGTATCGGGATGTTTTCCTTTGGGATTATCCAAAGTTTTACACGGCATTGTTGAAATATATCCTAATCTCTCAGCATAACCCATACAAGCCTTAAATCGTGACCATAAATTCTTCGCATAATTTTCAGAGTAATGTTCAATGATGTGTAATCTAAAAGATTCACAATCCCGAGCTGTTATTGCTTTCAAAGGTTTAGAACCAAAATACCGAATAAACAACTTATGATGTGGTAAAGCAGTTTTATAGGTTACAGCCTGCACCTTTTGTTTATAAGCTCTTAGATAAATAGCATTCATATAATTTTCAAACGTGATATTGTAATTTTCAATACTAAGATTAGTATTAAACTCATACCTGATTCGGACTAGCTCATCATATGCTTCCTTCATTGTACTAAATGACTTACCATACTGATTCTTTCTAGCTTTCTTTTGAACTCGTTTACCTGTTACTGGGTCAACTCCAAGATCAACCTGATAAAATATCTTCCCATTCTTATCACAATAAACACCTTTGTACTTTTTTTGATTTTTCATAGCCATCTCTAATTCTCACTTTCCAAATTTTCTTCAGAGAGTGAAATACCAATTAACTCTTCTACAATATCTTTCGGAGCAATACCAAGTCTTCTATTGTCAAAGGGCGATTTACTTAATTTTACCGCATTATTGTCTACTTTACGAGCTTCTTCAAACTTTTTTACTGCTATTTTTTTAGCTTCTCTAACGATGTTTCTTGCCGTATGTTCTGGGAAACCAATTTTCATTAAGTCTTTATATGTTACTGTTCTCATACCTTCGCCCCTATCAATAAAAAATATATCCTTAGTGGATATGACCGGTTACATCATTCATGGGCATCTCACCCGTTGTCCTTTTACGCTGGCAACCTGAACGTTCAGAAGTATCATTGTCCTTAGTTTGTGTCTTGGCAGATAGAGGACCACTCTATTTTATAGCTGATTTTACTCGCTCTTATCACGGCGAATCACACTAAATTGCTCAACAAATAAGAAAGTTCCACTTTGGTTTATTCTATTTTCAATGAACATAGGATTATTAATAATTATATTTTTTCCATTTCTAAAATATAATCTGTAGTTACTCTATATAGTCTAGCTAATTTTTTTAAAAATAATGTAGGAACATCTTGCCTTCCACTCTCTATTCTAGAATATGCAGACTGTGAACAATGTAAATAATTTGCAATCTGAGTCTGTGATAAATCATTATCCTCTCTTAGATTTTTTAATCTGATATACATCAATAATCCTCTTACTGCTATTGTAAAATAGGAATAATTAAAATCAGAATTTTATGCAAAATATGCATAGATTATTTAAAGACAGTTTTATAATGTAGTATGACTAGAGAATTTTCCTACTTATACTAAAATCGTAATAACTAGAAGTTAATCTCAAAAAAGTAGTTTTTATTATATTGGCACTTAATAAGATAATCAAGAAATATTGAAAAAGCTCCAAAGTAATATCCAATTCAGATTAACTCTGGAGCTTTTTCGTATTTTTGCTGTTTACTATAATATACTTCCCTTAAAGGAAGGATTATAATTTTGAAACTTTACAAAGAAATAAATGTTAAAAACTGTATTTACATTTAATAATATACCCAAAAACTACATCAAAAGTGATATCTATAACTTTGATTATCCAATTCAAAAGAATTAACTTAGTATATATTTTCATTACTGTCATTTTCATCTCTTGTTCCAAAAATAAATAGTGCTAATAAAGAAAGTAATATTGAAAGTAGCAAATATATGTACGATGATTTATCCTCGCCTGTTTTTGGCAATATTGGCGCTTTTTCAGTGACCGTTGCGTTTCCGGCGCTGATCACTGGAGCCGTCGTATCTGGTGTTTTCGGTTGCTGATCACGGTTATCCGGAATACCGTCATTGTCGTCATCCGGATCTGTCTCATCGGGAATACCATCGCCGTCCGTATCACGTTGAACCGTTACCGGAACATAACGTGTAATAACTTCGTATATCGAATTCCCCATTGGGTAATTCATATTTAAAATCACTTGAACCGGAATTTTAATTTCATAAATCTCATCTGTCGCTTTATCCCAACGGGAAATTTTGGGAGTTCCTATAATATTGCCATTTGAATTCACAGATAATCCGTAAACTTCATGTGATAATATTTTTGACTCTGTATAATTAGGGATTACAACGATTTTATCTGACTCTACTTTTACTTTATCTACAAAAACATTCACTGTCTGTACTTTTGCTTCTAATTTTTCTTCCCAAAGTGCATATAAAGTCATTGAACTAGCTGGAAGTTTTTGTCCTGTCTTAAACTTACTAACAGTTGATATAGGATCCGTTGTCCAACCAATCAAATTATATCCTAATCTATTGTATCCATGATTTCGGATATTGAACACCTGATTTTTAGGTCGTTCTGTGCTAATTACAGAACCATTTCCTCCGTTTGGATCAAAGTTCACTATAACATTATCTTTATTAGGATCCTTAACCCATTCTGCAAAAAGTTCCAAACTATCCCCAATAAAGCTTCTAAAACTAAGTTCATCTCTAGGTAGATAGCGTATTCCTCCTCCATCAGGTTTTGTATTCCAACCAACAAAAGTCATATCACTCTTTGGAGGCACCATAGCCACTGGATTAGCAAGAGTAATATTCTCTCTAAATCTCAAGGATGAGCCCATAGGAGGATTACTTCCACCATTAGCATTATACTTAAGGGTTTTAATTGGATAATTCCATACTGGCACATAGATAATTCCCTGTTTTGAAATCTGTGAAGTAGCTGGATTAACACTTTCCAAACGACCATTGACAAGTTTATGCCATTCTACATGTAAGATATCTCCATTATAGTCAAGTTTATCATTGGCAGTAAGTGTGCCACTATAAATACGACTATTATTTATAACAGGAGTACCATTAGAATTAAGCTTTACAGTTCCATCACTATTTAGATAACCATAAAATACATTGTTTTTATCCGCTATTGTTTTCCCTGGTTCTACAATCAATACATACTTGTCGTCAAAAGCATTTGAATCAAGGACAGTTTCATTGTGGACAATAACAGGGATAAAAACTTTTTCCCACACTCCATAATATATCAGACCACCAGCAGGAACTTTAACATTAGCAAAATCAACTGCTTCTCCTAACCCTTTTTCATCGCTGTACCATCCTTTGAAGATGTAAGAAATACCATTAGAATCCGTTTTCTTTGTTACATAAGGAACATAATCCTTTGGTACTATATTTTCAATTTTATCGTTGAATAATACGTTTTCAGTTATAACCTTATCATCAAAATCCTTAGAAATAAAATCAACTTTATATCTTTTTTTGCGATAAAAAATGTTAACTTCCGATAAACCTCTAGCACTGATTTTTCTAACTCCGTTTTTGAAATTATTAAAGCGGACAAAATCATAGCCTTCGACTTCTCTATACATGTAAAAATCCGTAGAACGCAAAGAAGCTTTAAAAGAATTAAAAATTTCCCCAGTATCAATATCTTTAAAATAGACCATAGGGGTTGAATCAATCCTACGAGCAACATCTTCACTGACAACCTCGTCAAAATTTCTCTTAGGTTTGTACGGAGTGCTATAATATACTCTTGTTGTTTTATTATACCACCCAATAACATTAGGGTCTTTTAAATACGGTGCTACCAACTCCCCCCATTTAACATTGTAAACTTCTGTAACATAATCAATATTATTAAACTCAAAACCAAGTTTTGGCCATATAATTCCATTGTGAAATCCCGTAGAAGTTCCGTCCTTTTTTAGAATATATCCCTCAGCATTCCGCCTAGCATATCGAACTGTAAGTTTACTTTTCCTTCGTTCATAGTAGATATTCAAAACAGAAGTCCCGTCACCGTTAATTGTTATGAGCATTTTTTGATTTTTTGAAAGCTCATAATTTTCTTTTAATGACAGTGGTACATTGAAATTAAAATTGATAGTCGATTCCGTTATTCCTTTTAAATCCTCAATCATACCTACAGAATACCTCAAGCCTTGAAATTCACGATTTCCGCTTGGTGTTTCTATCCAATGAACTATACGATATGGTGTATCTTTCCGTGGTTCCCATTGGGCTAATAGATTATAATTTCTTTTCACTTCAGTATTGGCATCCACTGGCTGATTGGTGCTCTTGTCAAGCCACTGAATAAAATTGTATCCTTTACGTTCTGGTACAGGTAGATGTCCGTTAAGAAAATTGGACGATAAAGACCCGTTATTGATATACAGATTTGGTATTTCACTCCCTCCAGAAACATCAAAATTAATAATATTTTGATGTTTAACGACTGCATAAAGTTCTATATCATGTAAAACTGGAGTATTAAAATCATAAATTTGATCGCCATTAACTACTGTTGACCAGTGTGAGAAAACAGTTGCATCTTTTGAAGATAAGAAGGCGACGTCTTTATCAGTCACAGTCCGCCCAGTTTGTACTTCCTTTACTCGAATAACAACACCATTATCATCTTTAAAAACAACTCGTCGACTGTTGTTGTAACGCGCAAAAACACGAACCAACTCCTTATTGTTAGCTCCTATACTAATGTCTTTTTTATAACTTGTTGGTTTATTAAAGTCAACTTTTGTATCCTCTCCCTCAACAAACCAACCCAAAAATTCATTTTCGTTTGAATCTGGCAAGCCAGGTTCAAGTAATACTTCCCCAATTCGAACATATTGAGTTGCAACTAATTCATTACCATTGTAAAAATTAACAGTCGTTACATCTGTACCCTCGGTTCCTGTCTCAGCCGAGGATACATCTTCCACATAAAAAACAACCTCATTAGTCATTCCTTCTGTAATAATAACGCGCTGATTAGGATTCTCTCCTATCAACCTATAACCATTGAGTTCAGATATTTCATCAACATTCAATGGTTTTTCTTCTACAATACTTGTCGCAACTTCTTCTGTTGTTTCAAACTCTTTTTCCTTATTTTCTCTATAAACTTCAATACCATTTTCATTTCTATAAACAACAGAATATTTAATTGCAACCTTTCGCGTAAAATGCGATACCTTGAAAACAATTTCGTTAGTACCTCTTTCTGCTATTTCTGCTTGTTTAAAACTGTTCTCATTTAAATGGTAGGAAGATAACTCTGGAGTATTTCCAATATCTGTTGCATTTACAGTTATATTTGTAGTTATATCCCCTTTTTGGGGATCTTTCTTTACAATTACTCTGTCTTCACGACGAAATATTTCATTATCTTTTTCGTCTTTATAAATAACAAAATACTTAAGCGTGGTTTGGTACTGTTTTTGCTTAACTGTAAAGACTACTTCTGTATTTCCTGTATTCGATATGGTTATATTCTTAGTATCTGGTTCAATTAATTCATAATAATACAATTGAGATACACTGGACATTTCAGAAGCAGTTACTGTAATTTGAACAGAGTTAGAATTTTGTACTGTCTCAGTAGTAACTTTCTGTGTACGATAAATCTCGTTCCCATTGATATCTTTATAAACAACGCTATAACTAATTGGTGTCTGAACGGTTGAAATTCCTACAGAATTTAATTTTGTTCCATTACTAGATTCTTCTAATAAAGAATTATCACCTCGCCCTCCAACAGAAGCAGTGTTAGGTAAAACCTCTGTTGTGTCAGCACATATATTAGGCGCATTAATTACTCCAGTTAATAACATTCCGATTAAAACCGACGCAATATAACCATTAAATTTTCGAATAGAAAATCTCTCTCTCTTATTACAATTATTCATGTTCTCTCCTTGACTTGTACGTTCCAATAAGTCTATACAATTTATTCATTTACAACAGCAAATGAATAAATTAAAACCTCGGATATAAAAAACTAATTTAAAAAGTATGTTTTCAATATTGTTTATTGTAAACTCAAAATTTTATATCTTGGTTGAAATTACAATAAAGCTTGCAATCCGCTCTGGTGTTTGATCGAAATTATTTTCTATCCATTTCAAAATAATACTTTCAATTGTCAGAATGTATAATTCAAGCGCATAATCGTATGGAATCTTATAAGAAATTTCTAATCGTTCCCGTAAGTTGGGAATTGCCGAATAAACAACTGTCACTTCAATATACTCTTTTATTATTCTTTTTATATTTGGATAATTAATAACAAAAGAAAAAAAGATATTTTTGTTTTTATAGATAAAAGTAAACATCTCTGTAAGTATTTCACATCCAAGCGTAGGATCTGAATTTAAAATCTTTGTAATTTCATCCAAAAGGATATAAATAGCAGTGTTATAAAATTCATTTTTCGAACTGTAATAATTATAAAAAGTTCTTCTGCTTAGATTGGCTTCTCTCGCTAAGTCACTAACAGTGATTTTTTTAAAATTTTTAAAGCATAACAAGCGGGAAATCGCTTCTACAAACTTTAAATTGTTATCAGTATATTTTTCAATCATTACAAACCATTCATTTAAGACACCTTATTATTTTTAATAAGTATTATAAATATATTTATTAGCCTACTGTGCACAAAAAGATGTTTTTTGTGCACAGTAGGCTAATAAATACTTGTATAATAGACATATCATAGGACTTGTTTAGCAATACTATATTTGAAATCTAATTATATTATTTATAGGCTAATGCTTATTTTGAC
The DNA here is from genome assembly GCF_901542335.1 of Streptococcus porcinus. NCBI lineage: Bacteria > Bacillati > Bacillota > Bacilli > Lactobacillales > Streptococcaceae > Streptococcus > Streptococcus porcinus. The sequence continues at coordinate 1,065,911 of NZ_LR594036.1, forward strand.
CTGAAAATGTCATTAAACTTTTCATTATATTATTTTTAGCTACGGGGTACTTCTCTTTCTCAATTTACGCATAGATGTTTCCAAGTGTATCTAATGCATATATTTCAAATAGCTAAAGATAAAACCACATAACAAAGGAGAAGATTGGGGCACCCCCAATCTTCTCCTTTGTTATATTAAAAAATGCTTAAATAAACAGCCTTGTTACTCATTCCGAAAATATCAAGACCATTGTTCGTTCTATTCTTTATAATTGTAAAAGTAGACACTATCATCAATATCAAAAATTAATTCTTCGAATGTTTTCTATAGAAATTTTACTCCTTATGCAAAATAGTATCTAATCAATTTTACAATTAGGCACTTCCGTGTTATATAATTAGTTTTACAAAAAGTCTAGGGCTATTATTCGCTGATAATCATACTTATTCTATCTGTACTATACTGACCTAATACCGCCTCCTTGTTTTCAGAAAAATTTAAATGATCTCCTGGATAGGTTACACTAAACCAGACAGAAATTATAAAGTGTTCTACATTTAAGGTATCATATCATAGCGGATGGTTTATTGTTTCACATCTTGGAGTGAAATGGAGTAAAAAACCACATAAGAAAAAACACTCCAGGAGTGTTTTTTCTGTCTCATTTTATGGGTATGGCACCTATTAATAAGTTTTTTGTCTAAGTCAACTTTATTATCGCATTTATCTCTTGTAAGAACCTACTTTTAAAAAACATCTGCAATTTCTGTAATAGTGATATATGCATTCCTGTCAATATTATGTACAATTTCTTTCATACGAGTGATTTGGAAACGATTTAAAACCATATATATGATTTCTTTTCTATCACCCGAATAGAATCCTTTACCATCTAAAATAGTAATACCATCTTCAAATTCCTTAGATAATGCAGAACATATATTTTTTGTATATTCTATATCTATTATAATCATTGCTGCTTTCGACCGATCAATCCCCTCTACTAAGAAATCTACAGCCTTTACCGCAACTGTATAAGCTACTATAGAGTATAATGGCAATATCCAATTATCCAATATAATTCCGCAAATTATATAAAGTATCAAGTTGTATATCATTATAAACATACCAACAGTCACTCCTAATTTCTTCGCAAATATTACAGATAATACTTCAATTCCATCCATTGCTCCGCCATTACGAATCGCCATACCACTTCCTATACCAGAAATAAGTCCACCAAACATAGCGCAAAGAAGCAAATCTTGTCCTGCCAATGGAGAAGCGAAACTTACATCTATCGGTAATACATCATTTATTAAAAAAGCTACCAAAGAGTATATACAGACTGAATATATGGCTGAAAATGTAAACACCATCCCTTTTTTCTTTAAACCATATAAAAACAATGGAATATTTAATATAATTAAAAATAATGACAAACTATAAAATCGTGGTGTTATTTGCGAAAATAATATAGATGTTCCTGATATCCCGCTATCATACAGATTCATAGGCGCTAAAAACATAGTTACCCCTATTGCATTTATAGTACCCGCTATTGTTAGAAATAAAAAATTTTTTAACACTCTTACCTCCATTAAATCTCCCCTAAACAATAATTCTTAATATAATAATTTATTTATATTTTATCTTATTAAACTCATCTCAATATTAACAGAACTTGAATTTTTCTCTTCTATATACTTCATACTTCAAAAAATATTATCAATTTTGATTTCTCTTCTGTTTTATAAATTCTATTATTTTAACTAACTTTATTCTCTTGCTTATCTTTTGAAAAATCCATTAGTGTTACTCCAATCATGGATATTTTATAACAATTCAATGCACAACCGCTCTTTGAAGTACATCTAACCGAAAATTACTTAATAAAAGTCCTTAGAATATCATTTCTAAGGACTTTGTCTTTATCTAATTATACAATAAAGATACTTTAGATTAAGATCTTTTCTCAAATATCACATCAGTCCTTAATACTGGAAAGAATAAATTTTAACACTCAAATGTTATTATTGAAAAGAAAAAACACAGTGATTCTTTTTATTTTCTATTCTGATTGATCGATATCTTTTCTTAATTGTTCAATATCAAAGTTAGCGTCTCTAAAAGCTTGGTTATTTGCAGGAAAATCCTGTAATAAGCCATCAACTTGCCCAATTTCAGCTTGACCATTGACTATTTGAAAATCTAAGACGTGACCACCGAACTGTTTATCGTCAGATAAGAAATGCAAATGATAGCCAGCAACACTAAGGCCATGAAAGAGTTCTGGTGTCCAAAAACCTAGTAAGGTTCCAGAAACATCTTCTTTTTTAAACTCTGGCTGTGATTGAGCAATTTTAGCAAAAGACTTACCCAAAGGTGATTTGGGAATCATTCGAACATGCATATTTTTAAACTGCCCTCTAATTTTGAGTGAGTGAAATAAATTGCGACTGATAAATTGAGCTTCCAATTTTTCTTTCAAAGCAGTAGCCGATAAGGCTTGGTCAATAGAAAAGTTTTGCACTGGCTGGTGTTTGACTACTGCTGCATAGGGCACTGTTTCTTGTCCTTCTAGTGCTACAACCTCTACCTTCGCACCAGTTCCTATGGCTTGATAGGCTTTGCCATCTAGAATAATCAATTCTCCATCAATCTGATCTAATGTTCCAATCCCAAGATCCCCATGTTCGAGTAACTGTTTCAAGGGCATCGTACCTTGGTAGAGCCCCGCCATCAGCGCTGCTAAACTATTGTGTTGGAAAAGTATTGTTTGTGTCATAAAATCACCTTCTTAGTAAAACTCATCTGGTAAGATAGTTTCGCCTAAGCGAGCATTATCCTTATAATCAATTGGAATATCTATAAGCACTGGGCCGTGTTCTGATTCTTTAATAGCTTGTTTTAAAATTTCTTTAAAACTTTCCTTACTATCCACACGATAGCCTTTAGCCCCAAAAGCTTCTGCATATTTGACAAAATCAACATCGCCTAGTTGAACACCTGCTGAGCGACCATATTTCATCTCCTCTTGAAATTCAACCATATTGTAATGCCCATCATTCCAAATAATATGAACAATTGGTAAATTAAGCCAAACAGCTACTTCTAACTCTTGAGCTGAGAAGAGAAAACCACCATCACCCGATACCGAAATAACAGTTTTATGAGGACGCACCAATGCTGCTGAGATAGCCCATGGAAGGGCAACACCTAAAGTTTGCATACCATTTGAAAAGAGCAAATGACGGGCTTCATAAGACTTGAAGTAACGGGCCATCCAAATATAGTGACTACCAACATCTACTGTTACAGTCATATCATCTTCTGTTTGGTCTTGAAGGACTTCCATGACATCAAGTGGGTGAACCAAGCCTTCAGCAGATTGACGATCAAATTTAAGGTCGCCATCTAAGTTTTTCTTAAGGTTTTGCAAGTATTCCACAGAACCTTGAGGAAGGCTATAGCCATTAACTTCTGGTAATAATAAATTAATAGTATCAGAAATGTTCCCAATCAATTCACGTTCAGGTTGAAAGTAAGTATCAATCTCTGCTTGAAGGACATCAATGACAATCACACGCGCTGAAATTTCAGCATTCCAGTTACGGGCTTCGTATTCAATAGGGTCATAACCAACAGCAATAACCAAATCAGATTTTTTAAGAAGCATATCGCCAGGTTGGTTACGGAAAAGGCCAACACGACCGAAGAAGGTTTCTTCCTCTAATTCACGCGAGACAATTCCTGCCCCTTGAAAAGTTTCCACAACTGGTAATTTAACAGAATCTAAGAGACGACGGATAGAAGCTGTTACTTTCTCATCTGAGGCTCCATTTCCTAAAAGTAGAACTGGTAAAACAGCGTTACGGATGGCTTGCGCTAGGTAATTAATATCTTCCACTGATGCAGATCCTAGTTTGGGAGCTGTTAAAGGCTTGATGGCTTTAACCTTAACGGGACTGTCTGTCACATCTTGAGGAATGGAAATAAAACTAGCACCAGGTTTTCCTGATTTAGCCTTACGATAAGCATTAGCAATAGTTTCTGACAGAGTATCGGCATCATGAACTTCCGCAGAATATTTAGTGATAGGTTCTAGTAAAGCTACATTATTCATGGATTGGTGAGATCTCTTCAGGAGATCCCCACGTTTAACTTGACCACCAATTGCCAGCACAGGATCACCTTCTGCTGTTGCAGTGACTAGACCAGTTGCTAGGTTGGAAATACCCGGGCCACTTGTTGCAATGACCACCCCTGGTTTTCCTGTAATCCTACCAATAGCTTGAGCCATAAAGGTAGCATTTTGTTCATGTCGCGATACTATTAATTGTGGTCCTTTATCTTCCAGTGTGTCGAAAACACGGTCAATCTTTGCGCCCGGAATCCCAAAGATAAATTTCACGTCATGATTAATGAGGCTATCAACGATTAAGTCGGCCCCATATACTTCTTTTGCATTTGTCATGATTATCACTCCTCTATGCATAAAAATATAGTACTTTTACAATACTTATGTTAATAATATAATTAAAATTAATTAAGTAAATTATCAATTTTAGCATGTAAAAAACAACAACAAACATAAAAAACTATTCCGTCCTTTATATTTGTCCTAGATTATAGTACTAATTTTATTTGAAGTCAAATTGATTTTCATTTATTTTCATTTTCATATTTTAAAAAAACAAAAAAGCATTGTTTTTAAAACGCTTTCATAACTCCTGCAAAATTAACAAATGGTTTTGAAAACCAAAAGAAAAAAGTCATGCTATCTTCATAACACAACAAAATATAAGCAGAGTAACTATAGTCAAAAAAGCGGATTTAAAGCATTAAATTGTTGTAAAATATATTCTTTACATACAGTTATAAATTTATTTTTAACAAGAATTAATTCCTTATCAGGAAACTGATTGGTCAAAATAAAGCATTTTCTGGTTGGAGGAAGAATTGGGAGTTGATAGATTTTTAAATTTATTGTATTTAATAAAACCGGGATATTACACTCTTGAACAATCGCCCAATAACCAGTATCTTTTAAAAAATCAATTAATAATTGAATAGAATCTACTTCCAATTTTGGATGTGGAAAAAATTGATTATGCCACTTTAAAAAATGAGCATCCCAATTAAGAAATATTTCTTTTGAATAATCAAGTTTTTTTAAATTGATTGACTTAAAGTTTGAGCTACTATTTGAATCAGTAGCTGTGACTAGATAGTATTTTTGAGAAAAAAGAGGTTGAATTTCTATCCCAGCTGTAGGAATTTCCTGTGATACAAATGCCATATCGATTTCTTTCTTTAAAACTAATTCATACGCTTCTCGTGTTTGGTACGTGAGTATTTTGATATTTGTACCATAATCACGATTCATTTTTTTACAAATATTTGCCACAACAGGAGTTGCATAGCTTGCGATAGTAGAAATCGTCAATGAATTATAACTAGTATTTTTAAAACTTTCAATATCTTCATAAAGTTTAATAATACGACTTGCAATTGGAATAAATTCCTTCCCTCTACTTGTTAAAGTTAACGTTTTTTTGCCTTTTCTACGAATAAATAATTCAAAGCCAAGATAATCTTCAAGAGCTCGAATTCTACCTGTTATAGTTGGTTGCGTTGCAAATAATATTTGAGACGCAGTTGTGAAATTTTTTGTTTCGCAAACAACCAAAAAAGTTTCTAGTAAAATAGCTTCCATAATTCTCCTTCATAAATAAAAAAAACTTATATTTTGCATAAACAAAACCAATTTTACTCAATATTTTTTTAATAGTATAATCTTTTCCATAAACAATCGCAACAAATAACGAGAGAAAAATCCGTCATTAAGTAGTTTAATTGTTCGGCCAGAAATATACTAATCGAAAGACGCAAACTTATTGAAAGTATAGATGACATTTTACATCTTAGTTCGAATAAACTATCGTCTATATTTTATATACAATTGACTATGTAAATAAATTTATAAAGTTTACATTAATTTAAGAATTGTGAACTATATTCTACCTATTTTATATATACTAAAAAAAATAAGCATAAAGGTAATTAATAAATTGAGTAGCTTACATAGTACAGACTTGAAATTATTAGAAGCTCTTTCTGAATTACTTAAGTTCAAAAGCTACAAACAAATTAAAGTTAGTGAGTTAGTAGAAAAAGCAAGCATTAGCAGAAGAGCTTTTTACAATCATTATAACTCGAAAGAAGACTTCCTTGAGGAGGCTATTTTAATAATTTTTGATGATATAACAAAAATATTAAACAATGATTTACTATATGAGTGCGAAGTAGTCGAAAAAGTATTGAAATATATGTATAATCACAAAGGAATTATTCATTCTTTCGTCTACTTTTTCCCAAAAATTGAGATTTTAATTAACGACTATATAAAAGAAATGATTGTTAGTTCTAATATCCCAAATTTAAAAAAACAACTTGAGATTGCTTACGGAGTGCCATATAAATTCGCTCTCGAGATTTATGTTTTTACAATTGAAATTATTATTTTACAGTGGGTAAGAAATGATTTTAAAGAAAGTCCCGAAAAAATTGCTAACTATATTACTACCGTTGTTAGAATTTAAAAGAAAACCGAAGTTCCATATATACTTTATTTCGCGTTTTCGTTTTGCTCACTAACTATAATAAAATCAAATAAAATTAGTTATATCTTCCAACTTTGCAGTATCATTTTATGAATCGCTAACCTGATTTAAGATGACGAAGGGCAATTTTCGAGATTTGTGTTGTTACGAAATAAACAGATAACTTATTGTGAAACGAACCGACTCTGATTATATCGACCAGAGCACAACTTATTTTTCATTGTGTTTTTTATTTTTCAAAGGAGAACCCACAGAGATAGATATACAAGTAGTTATTAATCTCAACGCAATAGTTTTTGCCGATAAGGATAAAATGATAAATATTCTAAAGGTACCAATCTCACTGTTATGGAACTTTTTTTATTCAAAAATATTATCTCGTGATTTTTCAATCACATCTTTCCTCATATTTAATCTTTCTACAAATATTTCTAACCTAATAGCTAGGTTTTCATATTTACCAAGAAATTGACCTATTTCTTCCTGTAGTGTCTGTATTTCTTGTTTTATTTGTTCAATCGAAACTGACTCTACCAAGTTTAATTTTGAAAATTCATATTTTGCAAGTTTGCGCCTTTCTGTTTTTTCACTTTTCAGATTAATAAGCACTTCCGCCATCTTATTTAAGGTGACGATTTTTTCTTGTGCCTGATTAATTTTAATATCTAGCTCTGCTATTTCTGCTACTAGATCATCTTTGAGATCCTGATATTTTTTATTCGTTTCGGCTAATTCAATCAAAAGATTAATCTCAGAAATTTTTTCTTGGAGTTTATCAACAGTTGGTCGTCTATATGGTATCTTTTGACTATCATTGGTCAGTTGCCTGATCAAGGTTCTCCCTTTAATATACTGATTCTTATCCGAATACTCTTTGTTATAAACAAAGTATGAGGTCGTCTCACGGATATAGACTTTATATTTTTTCTGATTTTCTTCTTCAAGGATTTCCAATTGGTAGTTGGGAATGAAAATAAGTCCACTCTGCTTTACACCAAAAGACACCTTGATATAAATGCCTTCATCAACTAGCTTCTCAATTTGGTAGTCTAGAAGCTTCACTTCAAATTCATGAATAGCATCTCGCTTTTCCTTAAATTTTTCAAAGACTATCTCAATTTTATCAGTGGAGATTTTCCCCTTATTACGTACTTCTTGAAAAGCATGGTACTGTTCCTGTGGACTTTCTAATTCTTCTAAAACACTGTCTTCCTTATTTTTAAAATAATCTTGAAAAAAAGTAACATCATATAATTTCTTATCACTAATTTTTTTATGACTCAGACTTATCGATTTCCCATTTTCTTCAAGAGTAAAAGTCACATTTTTTTGTTTTAAGTTAATAGTAAGATTCAATTCGATTGCTTTTTTTAGTAAGTCTTCTAAAGAATTAACACGATTCAACAGAAATTCTAACCGACTTTCAATTTCTTGCTTGGCAAAATGAGTTCTAAAAAAGTCTTCATCATATAAATCTCGTTTACTAAGTTGACGACCACGAATAAATTTTGTCATTCCTCTATCTGTCATCATAAAGCGGCTATGCTTCTGGCTAAAATCAATCTGAACGTGTAACAGCTCTGCTTTTTCTAAAAAATCATCAAAGGACTTGGACTCCTGCATCAAAAAATACAGACGTTGCTTCAATTCAAATTTATGGCTAGACTTCCTATATTTTTGATAGTCACGATACGAGTAACGCTTCTCAATAATTTTCACCCCAGCAATTTTAGAAATACGGTCTGAAATCATACGGAGGTTTCGTTCTAAGACATAATTCCATATCAATTTTTTATCTGAATTACGGTCTATGGAATTAATTAATATGTGATTATGGATATGATTTTTGTCTGTATGAGTTGCTACTATGAACCGAAAGCGACCTCCAGTCAACTCCATTATGGTCTCATAACCAATGCGATTGATTTCTTCTGGTGTTAAATTATCATCAGGAGAAAATGACTGAATCAGATGGTGGGCATGAATAGTTTGTTGATGTTTTTCTTGCCGATCATTTCTTGATTCATACAACTTATCATTATTGATAAAGTTAACATTGTACATTTCAACCATTTCTGAGTAGCTAGGGAAGTCTAAGTAATTGATCATGCCAAAATCGGTCACCAATCTTAGTTTGTCCGTTTTATCAGGATTGAGGATATACTTTATCAAGCGCCTGCGATATTTTTTACCATGCGTCACAAAATGTTTAGTTACTACCATGAAAATCCTTCAGAGCTTTCACTTCCACTTGAAATTCTCTATCTACTTCCCTAATTAACTCTCCAACTCCCTTACTCAAGTTCTGTAATTGTTCTTGAGATATAAGCTGACTTTGATTAATAGCACGAGCAATTTGATTGATGTTATTTCCGATACGTCTTAATTCAAAAACTAACTGATCATAGGTATTAGTGTTAATCATGATAAATGACATATTAGGATTAAGCAACACTTTCCTGGCATAAACAGAGAAGTTTTGACATTTGCTCTTAGCAATACGTTCATTCAATTGATGTAATTCTGAATTAGTTAAAAACACTTTTTTGAGATTGGTACGATAACGATAAACCATAGTATTCTCCTAGCTCATATATTTTTCACGAAACTCTTGACTGAGTAGCTGCGCTTGATTCACTTCTGCAATCAATTCTTGGATACAAATCAAAAGAATGGAGACATGCTCTTGAGTCACTTGATGATTTTCTCTTGCAATAATCAGAACATCATGAACATCACGACTAATCTGCTCAAATTTTTGGGATTGCCAAAACGAGAACCATTCTTTTGCAGTTAATTGTTTTTCGTTATTTATCAATAATCTATCTCTCACAAAGGGTGAAAAGTGACGATAGTTACTAGCCTCCATTATCTTTTCAATCCGTTTTAACTCACTTACCGTTAGATTTACCTCTTTTCGGACAGTACGATAATGTTCCGACATCTATTTTTCCTCTCTTTCATTCTATCTCGGGTAGCACCCGCCCCCGTATGGCATACGAGAAATTCTCTTAAGACTTTGCTCGGTCTTTGCGAGCTCAGATATTGTGTCCACAATATCCCAAAAATCATATCGCCAGCGGATCAAAATCTTCCAGTTTTGACAGCTAACGATAAGATAACTTGGTGGCTCCGCCCCCAAACCCCCAGTAAAAAATCATGGATTGATTTTTTTAGGAATGATATTAGGATAATAGAGGTGATTTGGAAAAGGTATCACACATGAAAAACGAGGGTAAGAAAAAAGAGAGCCGAAGCTCTCAGTGCTATACTTAAGCCAAACTATTATTGTGATTAACTAGTTCTTCAAAAATAATTTGAAATATATCCTTCTCTATAAAACTCCTTAGCATTCTTATATTTTCGAAAGAATTTACATGTTTTCTATAAGTTTCACGTAAACCACAATTTTCTATAATATTTTTATCTTCCTCTGATAGCCTTGACGTTACATTTTCAAATATATTATCAATTACCTGAAGTAGCTCGCTCTCCGTTAAGTTTTGAAATTTTATTTTTAAATCAATTCTAGAGAATATAGGAAGTCCAAGTTTTTCTGCTATTTCTTTATCATTACAAAAATTTGTTGTTAATACAAATATACAGTTAGAAACATCTACAGAGTAATTTATATCTTCCAACTCCCCTTCGTCAAACATTTGATAAAAAACATTGTATAAACCAGTATTTACCTTGTCAAATTCATCAATTAAGACAATGTTTGTTTCTCTTGACAATAAATCTTTTGCCAACGAACTTTTACTATGAGTATCTCCGAATATATATTTATATGCTTCTTCAGTTTGCATCATCGAAAATTGTATTCGTGTCAATCTTCCGCTAAAATATTCACTAATAGTTTTAGCTAACTCCGTTTTGCCAACACCTGAATTTCCGTAAAATAACATGATAAGTGGAGATTTATCAGTAAGGGTGGTTTTCTTTAATAAACCAATTGAAACATCTTTTTTAGCTTGCTGCTGACCTACAACATTGGAAGACAACATATGATTATAAAAATCAACAACTTCTTCTTTATCAATCCTCTTATACTGCGAGCAAATTTCTTCTACGACATCTTCAAACTGAACTCTCAATGAGGTTTCAATTCTTTTAGGTGGGTTTTGAATATAAAGATTTTGAATATCATGTCCTAAAAGAACAATATTATTAAAATTTGATATTACATGGTCAGTTACTGAAGCATAATCATCAGCATATATAACAACATTTTCAATTTGTTCCTTGCCAAAGCCATCTGCAATATATTGTGATGCATTTACATCATTCGCTCTCACAGTAATATTGTATTGACGAATAAGTTCCATGAATGGAGTATAATCTTCAACATCTCTCGATTTTAATAATTCATTAAAATCTCTCTTAGAACCTTTAAAAAGTATAATACTATCCATTTAATTCACCCCTGCAAGTATAACATCATAGACTGGATATTTCATATCTGGGTATGTCATTGCATCTTCTGAAATCCCAGAAAAGGATAAATGAGTACGTCGCAAATTAAACTGTGATTCAAAATCTAAATCATTAATAGTTGTTTCTCCGACTTTTATCGAATAAAGTTTGAGGGTCATTTTTGTTAAATCGTGAATTCGATAATTATTTTTGAAAGAATTGATATTAAAGCGGAAAATTCTTTCAATCTTATGCTCTTTATTATAACCTAGGAGCTCAAAATAGCCTTTTATCTCTCTTATTCCAGTATTCAACTTCGAAAAAGACATAGACACATTTTCCATGCCTTCTATACTTTGACTCCCCTCCATCATTTCTGAAATTGGCGCAATCATAGCAAAATAAGACATCGAATTTTCACTAATTTCTAGAGTATAGTTTTCTGTAATATCAACAAGATAGTTTTTCTTCCGTAATTCTACGGTATCCAAGAAATCATATAATAGAGAATTTTCAAGAATAGTCTTTGCTATTTTGTTTCCTTGGATAGCACCTGAAGTAGTACTTGATACACTTCCTCCACCACTTAGACCTGCCATTTTTTCAAAAATAGTTTTTAATGCACCGTTTTTACCTAGCGAGACTTCCCCAGTGATCTGTGCATCAATGCCTCCTTCCAATGTTGACATTAGCTCAGTTGTTTTTGTTAATTTCCCCTTTGATTCAATCTGTAAAAAATCCATCGCTGTCGATTCATCAAAATAGATTACTTTTTTTATTGTTGTCATTTCTTACTCCCAATCATATTCTTATCTATTAAGTTAGCTAATTTCTCTTCTCCCACCTTCAACATCTCCTCCTCGACCTTACTCCATTCTCCGAAGAGGCAGTCTTGAAGAACTTCTGCTGCGGAATCTTTATCAGTTTCAGAATCATAGATACAAGCCCTATCTCTTTGGTAAATTTGAATTTGTTCAAAGAGTTTCTCACTTTCTAACTCCCTCAAGTTATCAACCAAGTTCTCTACAATCCCATCATGGTGTTCTTTTGGGGTTGCTCTGGCCTGATTGGGATCGATGGCATAAAGTTCTTCGTAACGAATCAAGGTGCTGAGATAGGACAGTTCTGGTTTGGTGCCAATCACTGCTAAGGAAACTTGGTATCCTTTTGATTTTAATAATTGAGCAGTCTGTCGAGGAACTTGAGTAGTTCGTAAGGTTCCTTCAATCAGCAAATGATAACCCTGCGTGCTGAGTTCGTCAACCAGATGCTCTACCATTTTTCCTGCAAATCCCTTGGTATAGTCCACGCTGTCTTTGCCATACTTTTCTTGTAGTGCTAAGTAATTGGGATGCTGAGAACGATAGCTGTCACCATCGATGATAATGATATTGCCTTGAAATTCCTTTTGCTTGATTCGGTGAATAGTTGTCTTACCTGCTCCGCTTTGTCCTCCAAGCAAGATAGCTTTCGGTTTATCTAGAATCGTCTTTCCTCGGGTTAAGGCCCGAATGGTTCGTTGCAAGGCCTTCTGAAACTCAGCCTCACTAAATTCTTCCAATCTCATTAGGCTACCACCCGATGATTCACCATATCTAACATCCGCTCAATACCGTCTAAATAGCCATTGTAACGCTCTATTTCATCGAAGGTATCGACAAGGTAAATTTTAGTATGGATCAATTCGGCCAAGTCATCACTCATGAGAATCCACGGATTCGATTCGTCATCAAAAGCAATATCTTGACTATCCTGGTATCTATAAAGTTGTGATAAAATGGCTGCTCCACGTTCTTTTATCACTTCTATTTTTAAAGTCAGTTGGTAATCTTCAACAGGTGTTAACATCTTGTCCTCTCCTACAATATCGACATAAGAAACATTAAATTTCTGACAAATACGGTCGATGAGTTCTGTTGAAACTGTACTAGTCCCATTTTCATAACGACTTAAGCTATTGCGTGAAATCCCAACCATTTTCGCAAATTCTGGTTGTGTTAAATCGTGTGTTCGACGTAGTGATTTAATATTGTCTCCAATCATAGATAAAGACCTCCTCATATTTGCTTTCATTATACCACAAAAAACGGATAACGCACCAAATATGGTGCATTATCCGTTTTTAGGTTTCTTCGATTGCTTAAACTGCTCTATTCGCTTCTCCAACTGCTCAGTATTCAGTTTATTTTTCGCTTCCTGAATCGACTTATCAAGACTTTGTTCCTCAGTAGTTATATCGTTTCGATATATTTCTACACTCTCACTAGTCTTGAAACTTGGATCAAAAACAACATTTAGGAGTTGTTCGACTTTGGTTAGTTCACTATCTGACATCTCTGATAGCCGATGAATCAGTCGTTTAAATCGGTCTTGATTTTGTCTTTTCTTTTGAAAAAATTTCATTATTTTCTCCTTACATTGTAAAAAGGTAGCCCGCATAGGACTACCTGACTTATAAATCATCAATGGCTACTGAAATAGCCTGTAACTTTTTATTTTGGATTTTCTTTTCATCAATCAATTGATGAAGTTCTTCAATTTGCTTCTGACAGGCGGAAATATCCTTGTTGTTTTGTGCAATGGTGTCTGCCAAGTGCTGTTTGTAGTCACTTGTAATATTTACCTTCTTCGGCTGATTTTGTTTAACTTTTAATTCAGGCGTCTGTACATCTTTAGATTCTGACTCCTTTTGTTTCTGTTCAAAAGCAGCCACATAATCTACTTCTTCAATTGGTTTTTCATCCTGTTTATGGAAAAGTGCTGCGATTTTAGCTCGTTCTTCATGGGATGATGTTGGTTTCACATCATCTAGTGGCTGATCAAAATTCCATGTTTTACTCAATCTGTATCCTCATTTCTGTAATCTGGGTGTAGTGTGGTTTCTTTACCAAAGGCTTGCTCTAGTGCTTCATGAAATGACAACTGACTAGATTGTTGCCGTTTGATAAATGTACTGTACATAGCTGTTTGTAGTTGGTCACGATAGTGTTCCAATTTCTCCGTCTCACGTGAGACCTTTTCTTCTTGCCTAGCAACTTTTTCAGCTAGACGTTCAATCACACTCATAGGGTGTCCTCCTTGTCACATTCTAGATTATGATAGCGGACTTGATTTTGTTATCACAATTCCATAGCACGCTCTCTTTTAGGTGGAGGATGATTCTTAATTGCTTGTATCTGGGCTGACTGAATAAGATTGCTTAAGGATTTTTCTTTCTGTTGTTTCACAATATCATTCCAATCTGACTTTGTTTCAAGTCCCTGCAATGGTGGTAAATCTTGAGAAATCGGAAGTCCTTTATCTGACAGTTTCTGACAAAATTCTCTTCCTGCTTCATCATTATCAACAGCCAATGTTAGCACGTTTGAATGAGTTTGAAAAAAGGTTGTCGTCTCTTGTATTGCCTGAAGATAATGGCTAAGTCTGCTTGGTTTTACTGTATCTAAAAATGCCAATTTCCCCTGTTCCTCTGCTGCTAGACGCAAGGTCTGATAAGCAATTACTGCAAGTTTTAAGCCTTCCATTGACACCAGACGAACATCTGATAATTGCTTTTGGTGAAGCTGATAATAGCTCATCATATCGATAACTGATTCACAAAAAATGAGTCGCTTGGGATTACCAATATCGAAACTAACACCGACATGACCATGAGAGCCTTTCATGATTTTTTTGAGATAGCCTCGATCATGTCTTTCTTCATTTTTGACGAGACCTTGTAGGCTTGCGGCCTGTAAGGTCCCGTTGTGGTCATAGCATTTTAACACTAATACGGGCTCCAATTGATAAGTAGCTTGAGCAAGCAATCCTTGTCTGCCAAAGGTATTAATAGTCTGATCACTTAGGCCACGAACTTCTCTCAAGTAGGTACGTGCTTGCTGAAAGGGTTCTTCATGCAAATAATATTGAAACGGTTGATAAGTTTCTTCTATCAACTTAGCTTGTTCAAAATCCCCAGTTTCAAGATAGGATACAGCCTCTTTGAAAGAAACACCTGTCACTAATTGAACAAAGTCAATTACATC
The DNA here is from genome assembly GCF_901542335.1 of Streptococcus porcinus. NCBI lineage: Bacteria > Bacillati > Bacillota > Bacilli > Lactobacillales > Streptococcaceae > Streptococcus > Streptococcus porcinus. The sequence continues at coordinate 1,080,960 of NZ_LR594036.1, forward strand.
TCCTTGTATATCTCTTAAAAACCATTTGAAAGTATTGGTATCCGCAAAAATCCGAAAGGAATCATGGTCAGGGTGTTCATAAATGTGTCCTGATAAACGTCTGAAGGAATAACCCAGACTTTCAGCCACATCTAAAATAGCTTTTTTTTTACTGTTTTAATTCGTGTCATCTTGTCTCCCTATCAAAAAAGCAGAAGACTGACTCCTGCTAGTTATTCTCACTTGTTGTAGTTCCTTGGATCGTTGGTATGCTGGAATTTGCACCATCTGTGGTTTCTTTCATGTCCTCCAGTTTCCCATTCCAAATGGTCAACTGATTAACCAGGAGCTTATCGGAAACTTTAGAGTAGGACAACATAACCGTCTTGGTTTCTGTCTGAGTGGTTCGTTGTTGTTGCTCACTCAAATCAGAAACATAGGTCACTTGATAGGTAACTTCCGCAAGTGCAACATTGCTTTCTGTATTGACATAGATACTGGCTGATTCAAATCGGTAGTCAAGCATATAATCTTTATAAACTTGATTGATCGCTTTATTCTGATTTGATTCCTCTTCTGAAAATGCCGAGTCCGTCATGTAAGGCTTGATACGAGCGTTATTTTCGCCCAGCTGAACCTTGGTGAAATATTGAGTGAGAAATTCATTGACAAGCTCATCTGATAGGAATGTTGCTCTTTCCTTCTGCTTTTCCTTTGTCACAAGTTTATTGGCTTCTGCTCGTATTTGGTGCTCTGTTTGTTTTGAAACGGATTGCGAGCCAATCGTATAGCCAATCATGACCATAAAACTGACTGCAATTAAACCTCCTACTCCAATCAATAATCGAGCTTTCACTTTGTTTAACATGGCTTACTCCTTTTTTAGTGATAGCCACATCTTAACAAGATTAGCTTGGAAAATTTATCACAAGAAAAAGGACTACCAATCGGTAATCCAAAAACTGTTGTTATAAAGTCTATATTTTTTAATAGTAACTATTCAAATGATAAATAATTTTCAAAAATTATTTTTTCTACCTCTCTTTTAAGTAATTCTTTTTCATAAATACCAATCATTACGCTATTGTAATTTTTAAGTTCCTCATCAATCCCATCCAAATACATATCTAGTGTCAATTGACTTCTCTTAAGATGATTAAGTAAAGCAAACTTAAATTTTTTTTTAAAATCTTTATCTTTGACAACACTCAGATATTGATTCCCTTGACCTTCTGTCAATTTTAAAGTGAAAAATTTCAATAAAGAACCATCGAGACTGTACTTATTACAGCTCGCTTTTTCTTTAATAAGATTAACCATAAATTCTTTTTCATCAAGCTTTTCATCCCTCCACCATTTCCAATGTAAAAGTTTTTCAAACAATAAAACTGAACTTAAAGGTAACTTCCCAAAATCATAAGAGGTTAGTAACTCCATATTCTTCAATAAAAACTCACTCATAGATGAATTTAAAGTTTTATTATCATCAGTGTAGCTAGGAAATAAATTAGGGGTTATAGAAAGCCCTCTTAGGTATTGTTCAATTAAATCTTGTTTTTCCCATTTGTCTTGCAACTCTATACTTCTTAACCCATATGTATGGGTAGACAAAATACTTTGAACTACAATGAGTTTTAATTTAGGAATCCCTTTGAAATCTTTCAAAAACTCATCATCAATAAGTTCAATATCTCTTGTCTCAAATACCTTTTCAAGAACTTCCGCACCAAGACACTTACCATATTCAATCTCAGTGATTATTGAAACCATATTATTATGGATTTTTTCTCTCTCTCCTTTTATTGATGGTAAAACTTTTGATAGAATTTCTATGTAATTTTCAACACTCGAATCCCAATTCCGATTTTCTGGATACAGCAATTGATATAATGCAAATGCCCCACGGTAGTTAACAGACATCGTTTTTACGATTTCTAATAAATTGGTAAAATTTGAAGTACTACTGTCAACATAGTCATAATTATCAGTCAGGTATTTAAAACATAATCTAGAGTAACCAAGCTTATTATCATAGTCTCGAATGACAATCTCATCACGACCTCCAAAAGATTCTAATATTATCTCAGGCTCTCTTAAATTAGGAAGAAATACATCTGATAGATCATCCGAGTCACTATATTTATCAAACAGAATATTCCAAACCTTCTCTTCATATTCATTATAATAGTCTCTGATCTCATTACGTTTAACATAATACTGTCCGCCGTTTTTAAAATGGAAATCAATTTTTATTATATTTGAATGCAATGAGAAATATACGCTATTAGTATCATAATTAGATTCAATTTCAGGGTAGGTCGAAGAGTAAAATACATCCATCTTCTCGATTCTTCTAAAGTCCTCTTTGGAAATCCGAAGACTGGAATCAGAAATTGACTTTTCAAAAACAAATAATTTATCTGTGTTATTTGTTTCCCAGTAACTGCCCCTACTAACATTTTGAGAAAATCTTTCCTGAATTAGATTTACCAATTGTGAAATAGCTTGTTTATTTTTAGCCTTCTCCGCTATTTTTTTAAATATGTAAATATGTATATTATTGATGTCATTATATTCAAACGAATTAATTGAGGGTCTTCTGATTTTCTTATTAAGCTCTACGCCTAGAATGGACTTTTTATTAAAAATACCAATGGATTCAAAGTTATAATCACTCTCTATCCAACTTATATTCTTTTTAATTAATTTATCAAGTATCTGAACATCTAGCTTAAACAATGAGATTGCAAAAGAAATTAATGCATCATCTTCACAATTAAAATGAGAAATTAAATCGTATTTGTCTTTTATAAAGGACTTATAATTGACAATTTCCCATTCCTTATATCCCTCTATGATTTCAATTATTTTAGAACTTGAGGTAGCAAAATAAACAACTTTTAAAAATCTGATCTTATCAGTATTATTCTCAATATTAGATAAATCTATTTTGACTTGTCTAAAATAACTCTCCCTTGCTCCGTAGGAAAATTTTTGTTTGACCAATCTATTAAAATATCTGTTATATCTGTTTTTAATATCCGACTGTATAACGTCTTTCAATCCTCCATCAGTCTTTTTGTTAATTAATATAGTTATTCTAGCTACTTTTAAGCTAAATTTCAAAAGAAAAATAAACAAAATTAATAGGAATCCAACTATAGCTTGCCAAATATATTGATAACGAATATCAACTGATGTGTTAAATTTAACTATAATAGGAATAACAATTGAAAGTAATAAAGAGCCAAAAAATTCCCAACTATTTGTTACATGGTACCAAACATTGCTTTTTGTCAAAAAATCCATTTTTTGATAACCTAAGTAGGTTTGATTCTCTTTATTATCATACTCAGCTATGAATTGTAGAAAACCGACATAAACTCCAAAACTTGCCCATATTGTCAAGACTAGAGAAAATAGTGATAATAAATCTAAATTGATATCGCTAGTTTGAAATAATAAAATCTCATATTGATTGCATACCCAATAAATATAACTCACAATTGACCAAAATAATATATGGGAAAAAATTTTGATTTTAACACCTGAAATCAATTCATCCATAAAAATTGAAAATCTAAGCCAAAAAAACTTCAGAATATAAGACAATACAAAAATAATTATTGGAGAATACAGGATTAATTTTTCGATCAAGCAAAACACCTCTTCTTTTTTCTAATTAATAATGATTATACCTGATATATAGAAAGCATACAAATACCAATATGAGTTTGTCTCTAAATTATCCATATAAATAGGACTACCCAAACACAGGTAGCCCTATTTGTATTCCGTCATTCTACTTTTCACGATGTTGGTCATGAGTCCAAGCACAAGCAGAATATTAAATATAATAAAAAATCCTGTAAAACTCCAAATACCATTAGCTGTTAAATCTTCTGTATAAAGGTAGCTCTCAGTAAATAAGAGGTAAATTCCATAGATTTCAATAAAGACTAATCCACTGATGAGTCCGATAAGAAACAAAGCACCTGAAACTTTCACAATCTGGTAAAGGACAAGCAACATCAGTCCTATTGCTGCGATAATCAAAAGGCTTTGTAGAATTTGCTCCAACATCTTACACCTCTTTCTAGGCTAATTGCTTGCGATAGTAGTCAGCCTGTCTCTTGTCTAAATCATCAAGTTGGGCAACCAAATCAAAGTATTCTGCCTTCGTCACCTCATCTAAGTTTGGAAAATCATTCTCACGAGTTGCGATGATGAGTTCCAGCTGTCCAGTGATTTCACGCTTTGAAAAGCTATAATCAAGAGTTTCATCTTCATACTGTTCCTTTAAAGTTTGGTAGTTTCCCCTATCTTCTGAACTCGTAAAGCCTTGTGACAACCATTCTTCTAGTTGATAACGCATTTCTTCTACTGTTTGACCCATGATCTATTCTCCTTATGTGATTTCTTGACTTCATTTTACCGCGTTCAAAAATATTTGTCAGCCTTTTTTCTTATATCTAGAGTGCTATTTGTTGCTTCTTTTGGGGTGTTGTATCTTCACTAAACTTGGCCAAAGCTGCATCTATCTCCTCAACCTCAATTTCTGCTTCTTTTTCTACCAAGGGAGCCAAAACATCATACTTAGCCTTTACAAGTTGATAATCTTCTTCCATGGGAAAGACTTTTTCAACTTCTACTTTGGCTACTCGTAGTTTATCTTTTAAATCCTTTACCAGCCCTTCTGTCTTTTCTTGGTCATCCATAATATGGTCAATGGCATTACTAATCCGTTGAATGGTTCCCACGTCTGATTTCAAATCAAGGGCGACAGTATACTGGTTATCACCTACAATCATTAAAGAAATGGTTTCTGGTAAGGGCTCACTAAGACCTCGTGTAGTCATTTTTAAATCAAATCCTCTAAAGCTGGCAAGTGTCCTGACTTCCTTGGTCTCTGAGCGGTTATAGGTAATGAGTTTTCGCAGATAGTCCCCAGCTTCAGCACGATTATCCATTGCTTGATTGTCAAATCGCATGACAAAATCTTGCGACTTTGTTGCCAAAGATTGGGCAATATCTTTATCATATTGACTCAACCGTTTTTCCATAATAGGGAGGTGCTTCTCGCAATAGGAAACTGTGTGGCGGTATTCATCTTTTGAGCGATTAAAAGCTCGTTTTTGATTTTCTAAAACTGTCAGTTCATTTTCCAACTCCATTTTGAGTTTGAGGTAAGGGTTTCCAGTTGCCAAGGCCTTAAAGTCAGAAGCCGTCATGGTTTGTTCATCAATATCTTCTGCTGATCTAACAGGATCTTTTGAGGTCATTATCTGAGTGATATACTTGAGCTTGTTCTCCTGTGTCTGGCCGAGTAGGTCAGAGGTCTCACGACCTCTTTCCCCTCTAAGAACCGTGCATGAGAGTTTCCCCTCACACGGCTCAAGCTTCTATAAGTCCTCGTTAGAGAACCAGCGTGTTTTCTTTTATATTTTTATGACAAGTAGGGTGTACCAATGTTTTTATTGGTTTATGGTCTTTCACTGTTTGATGAACTCGGAAATCTGTTTCCTTGGTGATTTTCAATTCGCAAACTGGACAAATCCCTTTTTGTTTATAATATAGTCCGTTAATCACACGTCTTCCTTTTAGTTCTTGTCGCATTTGCTTTTCTTGACGTTCCTCAAAATACAGTTGCCATTGTTCATCAAATGGGTTTGCTTCCGCCTTAATTTTAATATGTCGGCGAATATCAGTATCAGAAGCATATTTCAGGCGAAGATAGAATGGTTCGCCATTTTCCATTGTATCAGCAGTTGGAACACTAAAAATCCAACTACGGCTACCAAAAGTATGGAAATATTTATTAGCAACCCACTTTCTCCCCTTTTTAGGATGTCTTCGGACACACCACTGCCATAGACATTGATAGATATCAAAATCAAGTCTTTGAAATGCTTCTGATGAAACGTTGTGCTTTTGGTAGTTAACCCAACCTATGATAATAGGATTTAGCTTACGGATTAACAGCTCCTGTTTCATCGACGGGTTGTTTTTGATAATATCCCTGATTTTCGAAACAATACTTTCGTAATTCTTTTTGGAAGGTTTGGTTAGTAATTTTCCGTCGTACATTCTAATGTTTACGCCCAGAAAATCAAAGCCATCCGTGATATGAGTTATCAACGTTTTTTCTTCAGATAACTCCAAACCACGTTCTTTCAAGAACTCAATAATGACTGGTTTAACCTCATTTTCCAATAGTTCCTTACTGACACCAGTAACAATAAAGTCATCCGCATACCTAACAAAATTAATTTTTGGTGCATAGACCTTACCATTAACCTTTTTCTTTCTAAATGTTGTTGAAAGTTTTCTCTCAATACCATCTAGTACCATATTTGAAATGATTGGTGAGATTGGTGAACCTTGAGGACTTCCAAACTCTGTTGGAAATAACTTTCGATTTTCGATATAACCACTTTTCAACCATTTTCCAAGTATTGTCTTGTTCATTGGAATGTGTTTCATTATCCACTCATGACTGATATTATCAAAACATCCTTTAATGTCACCTTCTAAAACCCACTTAGCAGATTTTTGCTTACTCAAAGCTGAGAAACATTGTTCAATCGCATCCTGTGTGCTTCTTTTAGGTCTAAAGCCATAAGAATTAGGGTCTGCTGTTGTTTCTGCAATAGGTTCTAGGGCGAACTTAAACAATGTCTGCATTGCTCTATCTATCATCGTTGGAATACTGAGGGGTCTTTTCTTACCATTTTTCTTAGGAATATAAATCCGTCTTAGTGGTTTTGGACGATAGCCTTTGACCTTTAATTTCTTGATTGCTTGATATTTAGCGTTAGGTGTTAACCATAACTCTTTATCAACGCCACTTGTCTTTTTACCTTGATTTTCAGTGACATATTTCACTGCCAAGGCTTTTGCATAGAATGAAGTCGTTAGTAAATGTTGGAGTGATTTCACTCGGTTGAATTTACCCAACTTCCACGCTTTCACAATACGCATTTGTAGTTTTTTAACATAGATTTCAGCTTTCACGAAATCAATATTTTCCCAACTGTTGGCTATGTTAGTAGTAGCACACATTTTACTGTTCATTTGCTTTCTCCTTTCAAAAATTCTACAAGTTCTCTTGTGATTAGAAACCGAATGGAAGTCTGCACTCTTTCGAGTTGAGGCAAATCTTGAACCTCTATCCATCTCATTACAAGATGGCATTCGCTTTTTCCATTTTCCTATACCTGCACTGTTATCAGCATTTCTTACGATTTGCCTTGCTAGAAGCAATAATACAGGCTTACCATGTTCCGCTTAATGAACAAAATGATAGGTTAGGCTCCACCTCTCTGCCGGCAGTCATCTGTCCGTGTAACCCCTCTATGGAAAGGGTTATCCGACTGCACACCTTTTGGTTCAGGCTTATCAGCAACTTTAGCCTGTTCAACTTAACGACATTTAACAGTGGTTCACATTTGTTAGCCATACTATCAAGCCTAGCTCCCTAACCGCTTTGTTGCTAGCAGTATCGGTCTCCCCTCACGGTTCAACCTTAAAGTAGGGCTACCTTACGTATCAGCTTACCACATGGCGAACATGCAGTTGATACTTGGCTCAACTAACGGAATAGTTGGTCTGGTCATCATGCCAGACAGTTCAATTAAGCGACTTCATGTCGCACCCAGAGGTAATTATCAAAACTCCCTTTGGTAATGTAGTGATAAATATCCACCTCTTGGTGCATATTCCCTTGTCGAATCAGTCGTCCATTTCGCTGGATAATGTCTGAGGGTCTCCAAGGAACATCTAAGTGGTGAACAGCTTTCATGCGTGATTGCACGTTTAGCCCCGTTCCACCTTTTTCCGTAGAAGCCATGAGAATCCGTACTTCCCCACTATTGACCTTTCTAGATAGTGAGTTTTTCTTTTCATCAGTATTGGCGTCATGCACAAAGGCAATTTGTTCCTTTGGTATACCTCGATCGACTAGCAAGTCCTTAAGTTCATTGTAGACATCAAACCCTTCTTCCTTACTTTTAGGGGTTCCAATATCAGAGAAAATCATCTGAGTGGCTTTGTTTTCAGCTCCTTCACGGTAAATCCGCTCGACATTATCAACTACTTGAAGGATTTTCTGATTATCCGATAAGGAATAAGCAGGGTCAATCAACCGCATATCAATAGCTAATTTTCTGGCTTCACCTGTGATTTTAAGCATGTTATCTCTACTTGGATCAACACTACCTGACTTGATAGCGTCTGAACGCTCTACCAGTTCTTCTAAATAGTATTTCTGAGCTTGTGTTAACTCGCTTTCCACCGCAATAATCTTGGCTTCAGGTACAGGTAAATCAAGCATGTCTGAAGTCTGAATGTCTGCTGTTTCCTTGTAAATTCGCATGAGTTCAGGCAAGTTGACAAATTTCTTAAACCGTTTCTTAGGTTGGTATTTATCACCTGTCGGGGCTAGTTCCATAGAGTTTTCGATATTCCCAAAAGCACCAACCCAAGAGTCAAAATTGGATACCTGGTATCGTTCCAAGACATCAGGTTGAATGTAATTCATCATGGTGAAAAGTTCACTAATGGAGTTTGAGACTGGTGTTCCTGTCGCAAAAACGACATTTCTATCACCATGCTCTGCCTGAACCTGTCTCACCTTCATCTCCATGTCTACGTTCTTTTTTGAAGTGGTATTGGTAATGCCAGCGACATTGCCAAGTCCAGTGATTGGACGGATATTCTTGAAATGATGAGCTTCATCCACAAAGAGAAAATCAATGCCAAGGTTTTCAAATTCAATAAAGGTATCTCGTTCCAGTTTTTGGAGTTCTTCTAGTTGGTGTTCTAGTCCCTTAATCGAACGCTCTGCTTCTTTAACTGTATAGTCAGAATCACTTCCTAGCTTGATTTCTCTGAGTTGCTCCAGCTTGTCATTGATATAGGTAACCTGCTTCTCTCGACTCATCGGTATTTTCTCAAATTGTGAATCCCCAATGACAATGGCATCATAGTCGCCTGTGATAATACGTGATACAAACTGTTTGCGTTTGGCCTTGGCAAAATCTTTCTTGGTGGTCACATAGACTTTCTTAGTAGGGAAAAATTTCATGATTTCTTGACCAAACTGAGCAGTCAAACTAGAAGGAACCACATAAAGAGGTTTATGTACCATTCCGAGTTCTTTCAATTTGAAACCAGCTCCAAGCATGGTCAAGGTTTTTCCAGACCCGACTTCATGAGCTAGGAGGGCTCGTTTTTCCTCCACAATCCGTTGAATGGCATTCTTTTGGTGAGGGCGTAAGGAGATATTCTGAGCAAGTCCATCAATGGTTAAATGACTACCATCATAGGTCTTAGATACTGTACGATTGTAGAGCCTATTATAGGTATCTTCAATCATTTGTTGGACTTCTGGATACCTTGCCACATAGTCTTGAAAGAGTTCTTGGAGGTGTGTTTCCTTGGCACGTAGGACCGTTGTTTTCTCCACATCCGTCACATTCTTTTTCTTATCCCCTTCGACAATTTGTTTTGTGATCGTTGGTTGATTGGAATTCAGGAGATTTTCAAAGATTTTTCGACCACTATCATAGCGTGAAGCAGGGACACCTAAACTCCTATCCGTTGCGTTGGAATAGGTGTAGGCAAACTTAGATTGGTAAGTGATAACCCCGTCAATGGGACTGACTTCAAGGACTGTCGCTACTTCTTGGTCAGACAGTTCATAGCCTTTCCCCATAAAGGTTTCTTGGGCAAATTTTCCATAAACAGACAAAGGAATCCAGCGTGAACCGATTCGATAATCAATGTCTGCTAAAGTAATGCGTGCTGGTTTGATAGCTTCTAGAAGTCCTGCATAATGCGGCCAGTTAAAGTCCTGATTGCCTTGTTTCACAAATAGGTCCACCACTTCTAACTTGCTAACGACATCACCTGACAGGAAGTCTTGGCGAGAAACATAAGTCAACTCACCTCTCAAATACATTTCTGGATCTGGCATAATATAGTCCCCTAATTCCTCGATCAAAACTGCCTTAGAATCAACCTGATAGATGGACATCATATAAGCAAAATCAACACCACGACCGTCTGCTAAACTGGAATTTAAGGCATCAAGGGCAGTATGTACCATTTTAACCTCTTTTTCAGGACGCACTAGAGCCTTCTCAAAAGCAAGGGATTTGGTATAGATAACAGACTTTCCACTCGAATCCAAACTTTCATCTTCCAAACTAGCAAGAAGCGAATATTTATCATCACTATCAAAAAGATTACGATTCACTGCACTGTTCAAATACCCATAGCGTTTGACAAAGCTATCATAGGTACGATTGAGCTTGCCTAATAAGTCGTTGAACTCGCCTTTATCATAGTCATAATAGCGTTGAATGGCTATGACTTCTTGATAGGCATTACGAATGTCCACCATTCCTTTGATTCGTGCTACTTCTTTCTCAGATAAGGGAGCTTCATAGAAAACTGTCTTTTTATATAACCCTTTAAACTGACCACGTTTTGCTGCATCATCTGTAACATAAACATCTAGAGCAGTGCTATCAGTTACTTCTAAGGCATTAAAGCGATCAATCTGCTTTTGGGAATGCTTGGTGTCCCAGGCTTTGAAGTTACCATCTTCATCGACATAGTAACTGATTTCTTCCGTCTTGGTCCCCACTCGAATGCCTTTGTTATCTCGATAGTAAACTGTTGAACCCTGATACCCAAAACTGTACTGACCTAGATTTTCTCTAATATCAGGTGGAATGGAGGTATCAATCACTTGTTTGGTCAATACATCTGGGTTAATGATGACCTCATTTCGATCAATCTCTCTTGGGGCCTTAACATGGTTTAGAGCAGTTTGGACACTTGCGATGAGGTTATCACTAGTCCCCTTAACAGAAAGTGTTCCACCGTTAAAGTTTCTAACCTCATAGGTTCCTAGCACTTGGTTATTGTATTCTCCATCAAAGTAAGGATTGAGCCAAATACGGTTGTCCTTGTCATAACGAATAGACCCTGAAAAGGCTAAGTCATCTGCCACATAGCCCTTGTTCAAGTGTTTCTGGAAGAACAACATATCCGTTGTGACATTGGTTCCGGCAATGGCCTTAAAGGCGGTATCAGGCAAGCGAACCCCTCCAAGAAAGTCAGTTGTCTCACGAATATCTTGTAAAATGTTTTCGGTTCGCTTATCCATGGTACCTGTTGAAGAGATAATGGCTACTTGCCCACCATCATGCACCAAATCAAGGGATTTTTTAACAAAATAGTCATGAATCATATAAGGCTTATCGTACCTGTTATCCGCAATTCGAAGATTGGCAAACGGCACATTTGAAATCACCAAATCAAAACTATCATCATTAAAAGCAACCGTCTCAAATCCTTTGACCTCAATATGGCTATTCGGGTGAAGGTGTTTGGCAATAGCTCCTGTAATGGTATCTAACTCTACGCCATATAGCTCACTCTTTTCTCTTAAGTGTTTGGGCATAGCCGCAAAGAAATTCCCTGTTCCCATGGAAGGGTCTAGGATTTTACCACCTGTAAAACCATCTCTTTCCAACTTATCCCACATCTGACGGATAAGGGCAGGGTCTGTGTAATAGGCTGTCAGAGAGGACTGTTTCATATCTGAATACTCTTTATCTGTGACTAAGCCTTTCAGTTCTTCTCGTTCCTTAGAAAATTTTGGATTATAGTCATCAAAGAAATCATTGGCAAGTCCACCCCAACCCACATACTTGGCAAGGAGTTCTTGTTCACTTGGACTTGCCTGTCTGCGTTCCGTTTCAAGTGTTTTAACCAAACGAATTGCAGCAATGTTTGTCTCAACCTTATCTCTAGCAGTCTTAGGATAAAAGTCCGTCAAATCTTCTGGGAAGTAGAAATCCGTTGCTGGAATATCTGGAATCGTTCCGACTACTTCCCCTTCAGGAATTTGACTATCTGATTCTTCAAGATCAGTATCGTTATGACCTTTTTCTGAACCATCTGGATCCAATAATCCAATACTCTGACCTGGCTCCTCTTCCAAAAATGAAAAAAGATTTAGTTCTTGGTCCGCTCCTTCTAACTCTATTTGTGGTTCTACCTTTGGCTGATGAAGTGCCTGACTGACTTCTTCCCAAGTTCTCACATAAAGAACTGGATTTTGTTCAATGATATCCGAAAAGTCATTGACTAACTCAATCCGCATCAAACCGTTTAATCGAGCATCACTGACCGACACGACCTCAAAGTTCTGTCCCTTATAGGAAACCAATGACCCAAGAGGATAAATGTCCAAGACCGTCTGAACAAGTGGATTTACCGCAAATTCTTCATCAACCACTACTTTCGTCTCAGTTTTCTCTAGCTTGCTTTTCCAATCTCTAAAGGTTAAATCTGGCTGATTGCCTTTATCTTTTTCAAATTGTTCCGCGTCTTCTCTGCTAAGTTCTTGGTGTAAAAAGGCGTAAGCAATTTGTCGCAGCTCTTCAATGGAAAGCTGGCTACCAAAGAAAAATTCAACCTTTTCATGACTTAGCCCCATTTGGACTAGTTCTGTCGCAAGGGCTAGTTGAGTTACCGAGGCATTGGGATAGCCACCTAATAAAGCAAGATCCGCATTTTTCAAACGAAAACGACCTGCCGCATCCAATAAAATACCGACTTGGTCTGGATCAAACTGAGATAAATCAATCCCTAGCTGAGTCAGTTTTTCTTGATTTTCTATCCTAATAACTTGCCCAATTTTTTCTAATTCCTTTTCTTCGACCGTAGTCAGCGTTCGTTTTAGCTCATAGGGACTGCCATCAGCTTCTAGATAGGTAAGTAACTCTTCTCCTTCAAAGATTTGTGTCATCTCCATCTCAGTATCGAAATCACCTCGTCTAAAACTTGGGACTTTGGAACGTTCATTTCGAATTTGGTCAAAATAGGTTAGTATCTCAAATTTATGTCGTAAAGATAACTCTTCATAAGCTGGCAGATGACTTGTTTTTCCTGTTTGAACATCTAGTTGAGACAAATCTACATCCAAACTTGCAATGATAAAAGAACCATCTTCTCTAAAAGATATTGCTTGATTACTACTAGCTTTGTGCTCATCAACAGTTTCTACATTTTCTAGAACAGTTTCATCAACTCCTGTTTCAAGCTCAGGCTCGTAGGTCAAGAGAAACTGTTCAATATCTCGGCTGATCCTATCCGCTAAATTATTAGCCACACGATAAACATTGACCAAATTTGCTCCCTTACTCTTTTGTAAGAGTGAATTAGGTGATGTGGTTTGGTAGTGACCGTTTGAGTCTAATAATTGAAAACGAGTGGCCAGATTAAACAAGGCCACTTCTATCACCAAGTCTTTTTCAGACGGCGATAGTTTGTCGAGTTTTTGGAGACCAGTTTGGCCGAATACTTGTGTATAGGTCAATAGATCATGAGCAGTATCATAAGGACTAGCCTGGACAAAAGCTGAAACATCTGTCTCAAAGTGAAGTACCTGAACTGGTCTGATGTTTGCTTGCCTATTGGTTAAAAACTGACGAATAAGACTATCCCACTCCTCATCAAAATGCTCAGCTTGGTAATATAAAAAATCCTCAAGCAAGGCTCTATCACGAGGAATGGTAGCCCGCAACATCTGTAGTAAAACTTCTTGATTCATTCGTTCCTCCCATCAAAAAAGAGCTGAGATTCTATTCTCAGCCCTTTGTGTTAATCTAGGACCAAGGCTCGTTGGTCTCTTTCTTGTGGAATACCTTCCAATACAGTAGCTACGTAGTGTTGTAAGAAATGACTTTTCTGGTCTAGTAAATCTTTTTGCAAGGCAAGGTGAACCAGATCTCCAAAATAATCCTGACTGGAAATGGCCAAGTCCTGTTGAATCATGGCCTGCAAGGTTTCAAGACTAAGTAGTGAATAATCGTCACTATCCAAAACCTCATATTGATTCAAGGTGTCTGAAAGACTGTTTGATGATATTAGATCCATAATAAAACTAGAGCCTTCACCTGTTCGGTACAGTTTTTCCAGAATATCAGTCATATCAGCTTTTACTTCATCCTGATAACCATCCACTTTAACTCGTAGCTCATCACTAATCAAGGACAGGTCATCTTCATCCATATAATCTTGATAAACTTGATTGAGAATTGTTCTATCAGAAATACTTAATTCCAAAGGGAGAAAGGCTTTGATAAACTCTTGGTAATTGACCTTCTCCATTTCAGACAAAGCCTCTTTCATGGTGTCAAAGTTCCAAGTCATCACACAACTCCTTTTGTGGAACTAGAGGCGATTGTCCAGCTTGTAACTCCTCCAAATCAGAATGACAATCACCATCTGAATCAATAGAGTGCGGATTTGTTCCTAGAGCTAATTCCTGTGCATCTGTCAGACCATCATAGTCTGAATCCTTTTCATAAATGGTTTTTGGATTCATTTACTTCTCCTCCTTTTTCTTCAGTCCATAAGCTGTACCAAGAAGGATTCCAGCTCCAATTAAGCCCAAAAGGGATTCATGTTCCCCTGTATTTGGCAATACACTTGCAGTTACAGGAGGTTCAGTAATTTCAATCGGTGGTTGAGGTGGTGTTGGTTGATTTGGAGCCGGCACTTCTGGTTCAGGAGTACTTGTTACAACTGTATTTGAACTGATGACATAACCATTTACGGTATGAAGATAGGTATTCTCCACCTGACCAGCCGCAATCCGTTTCATCTGAAGGTAAACATCTGCTTGGAAGGATGAATCATCTGAGATAGTTTCTAAGAAGACAGTATCAAACGTAATAGAAACTAGACCGTTTTCCGTATCTACCTGTTGCAAGGTATATTTCGTGACTTCAGTTCCCGCTTTTAACAGCGTACCATCTTTGAGCGTGACATCCGTTATCAAATAACTACGATAAACACCATTGTATTCATCATGTTTTTCGTCATAATCATCTTTAAAACCATAGTCAAATAGGGCAGTCGCACGATTGTTTGGAATCATCGCTCCAACCAAGCGATAGTTAAAGGTTTGATTCAAGGCTACTTCTTTCCCATCAAGGCTGTTATTTTTATGAGACAAGTCAATCACCACATCTTTTTGTGGGTCTAATTTTGGAACATTATTGACCACTGTTTCCGTCACATAGGCCAAGCCAAAATCAATTTGATAGGCTGTATTTTCATACTGACCATCTGTTTTGGTCAGCTCATTTTTAACCGTCATCGGAAGGGTGACAACTAAGGTTTGACCAGTCTTCACATAGGTCTCATAAAAGGTTTGGGGATCATCACTACTAAGGACTTGAATGGCTCCTTTAGGTGTAAACTGACGTTTAGCCATGGCATCTTGGACGACTTTCGGAGCTTCTGATAAACTAGCGTAGGTGCTGACAGAGATACCAGATACACGATTGCCATCCTTATCCAAAACTTGAATGCCATCAGGATTTAGGGTAAGAGCTTCTTCTGGGTAATCGTCTACCATGTAAAATCCCTTGGCAAGAACATCATCCGTCACGACCATGTCCTTGTATTGACTGTAATCCAAGACAATTTTGTAATAATTGACTGTATTCGGAAGGACAGTCTTTCCATCAATTAAAATGCCTTCTTGATTGGTGTTGGACTTGTGTGGAGTTACTTTAGGGACAAAATTGGTCACCGTATTGGTTTCATAAGCTTGGCCAAAGTCCACCTGATAGGCCAAGTTTTCATAAGACTCCCCTGAATTAAGCATGGTTTCCAAAACCGTCATCGGAGTAACAATGGTAATGTTCTCACCCTTGGTCACATAGTTTTCATAGAAGGCTTGTGGGTCTTCTGGCATAAAGACTTGGAAAGCACCTTTGGGCTGAATGTTCCGTTTAGAAAAGGCTTCTTGTAGTGTTTTGGGAGCTTCTGATAATTGAGAATAGGACTTCACAGTGATTCCTGAAGCTGCCTTTCCGTCAGATGTGACAAACTGAACAGTTGCTTCATCTGGTAAGAGGGCTTCTTCTGGATAATCATCCACAAAGTAAAAGCCTTGTGCAATCTGAGAGCTGTCTGCTTTAATGCCTCGGTATTGGTCCAAATCCCATGAGAGAGTATAGTGATTTTGAGTTCCCACTAGCATGGGCTTCCCATTGATGTCCACTTTGTCTTTATTGAGGTTTTGTTTCTTTGGCTCAGGAGAAACGAGGGTGTTGGTCACTTCCTTGGTTTCATAGCCATTGCCGAAATCCACTTGGTAGGCCTTGTTTGTATAGGTTTTTGTTTGACCATAGAGACTATCGTTAACCGTCATTTTGGTCAAAAGAACCAGGGATGTACCTGTTTGAACATACTGGTCATAAAAGGCTTGGTTATCATCTGGCATAAAGACTTGAAAGGCACCTGTCGGTGTAATCTTAGCACGAGCTAATTTATCTTGAAGGTCTTTAGGGGCATCATTTAGTGAAGCATAGGTTTTAACCGTTATACCTGATACCTTCTGACCATCAAGAGTTGTAACAGCCGTGCCATTTTCCACCACATCAAGCACTTCCTCTGGGTAATCGTCCACAAAGAAGAAGCCTCGTGCAATTGTCTCTTTAGCAGAACGATCTCCCTTATACT
Organism: Streptococcus porcinus; assembly: GCF_901542335.1. NCBI lineage: Bacteria > Bacillati > Bacillota > Bacilli > Lactobacillales > Streptococcaceae > Streptococcus > Streptococcus porcinus. The sequence continues at coordinate 1,097,496 of NZ_LR594036.1, forward strand.
GGTCCAAATCCCAAGTCAAACGGTAGTGGTTGGTTGTGCCAAGGGCTACGACCGTATCGTTAATGAGAACACCATCCGCATTTTCATTGTTCTTGTCAGGTGTAATAAGTGTAGTTGTCTCCCCATCACCTGGTGTACGAACCGTTACAACATTTGAAGTGACTGTGTAAGCATTGGTTGTGCCCTTGTTCAAAAGGAGTTTGTAACTATTAGAATAGGTTGCCCCATCATTTTGAACAGAACCATAGAGTTTTGGGGCGGTCAATTGATAAACCTTGGTTAAATCTTTATTCACCTCCTGCAACAAGTTTTCCTTTGCGGTTAAGGTCACAAAGTTTTTAGATACATCAAAAGTCACTTCGTAGTCCCCGTTTTCAGCCTGTGTTTTTTCCAAATCAAAGAGATACCCTGCAGGCAAGTAGTCCTCAAACATGAGACTAGTCGTTTTGGCACGATTAGGAGATAGAGCATCGACCGTTAAGGGATAGATAACCGTTGAATCTTTTGCGACTGTTTTCTCATGTACATTATCTTGGTCCGTATTCACCACTTCTTTCATAATTTCTGGAGTTGTGGTCAAACGATAAGCATGATAATGGACAGTCGGTACTTGTGATGGTGTTGGTAGTTCTTTTGGAATAGGCTTGACAGGTAGCGTTACCTTGGTCAACGTCAGATTAGGCTGCACCACTTCTTCCAAAGGCTTGGGCATGAAGGTTACTGGTTTTTCTGGTGTAAAGGTTTTTGGAGTAAAGACATCTGGTATTACCGTAATAGGTTCTGGAACGGGTTCAAGTTCTACCGTTACATGAGGTTTGGGACTATAAGGTGTTACTGTCCGTGCAACTGGTAGAGTATTTAAGGCAAACCAGTAAGACAATCCAACATTCTGTGGCATATCGCCTTGGCCAAAGGTTACCGTATAGGTATTACCTGATGTAACCGTTGAGACAATGGCACCCTTATAGGCATAAGGGCTATATGTCGTATCCCATTCTTCAGGTAAATTCAAATCATTTGCACGGTTTGAACCCAAAGAACGAGCCAGACCCTCATCGGTCACTTGGATGGTTGAACCATTAATAGGTACAAATTTCCCAGATGAATCTTTAACATATTCTAGTCCAATGTCATTATGATTAAGGGAAGAATGCGTGAAGACACCTGGTTTTTCTTTGGAGAAGGTAACTTGTGAACCGTCTTCCAAAAAATACTTAGCAACTACACGAAACTCCATCTTGTCTGTTCGCCAGTCACCGTTTCCGTCATTTCGATAGGCAATGAAGCCCTCGGTTGGATCATTTGGTACAACCAATTTCACGGCATCAGTTCCAGCTGGTGATACAAGGTTGGTAATATCGTAAGTCACACGACTAATCTTTTTGCCATCAAATCGTGCATTTTGAAGATTTTGATAGTTAAAACTAAGGGTCTCACCTGTTTTGAAGCTATCATAGACAAAGAATCCTGTTGAATCCAAAATTCTTGAGTACCCACCCAGCATAGCATCGCCAGTTGAAATGATCTGATCAGGATTTCGGGTAATGGCCCCATGTTGTGCTTGGGGTTCACCGTTATTGAGATTGAGGGCTTGAGCAAGGGCTTCAGAAATATAACCTTCTTCACCTTTTGAAATCTCGGCCAAGTCACGTTGATAGCGTTCCATTTCTTTGGCATTGTAGGCATCAATTGCTTCATTCTTTTTTCTGGCTGCGGCTTCTTTTTCTTGATTACGTTTTGTAATGGCTTCAATCTCAGCTGCTCGATTTGAAACTAATTGTTGTTTCTCCTGATTAGCCTGATCCACCGCAGCTTGACCTGCACGGTTTTCAGCATCTACAGTAGCTTGATCTTCCTGATTACGCCTTTCAATGGCTTCGTTATCTGCTTTTGCCTTTGCAAGTCCAGCCTCATTTTCTTTTTGAATGACCTGATTTTTCGCAACAATATCATCTGCCTTGGTTTTCTTTGTTAGATAATCCGCTAAAGCTTGTTCGTTAGTTGATTGAATGGTTTCAACAGCCTTGCCATAGTTTGTATAGTCAAGGACAGATGTCCCGTTTCCTGATGAAACTACTTGTTCTTTTACTGTCACATCAGCATCTGCATACTGGGATTTTAGGTCATTGACTTTGGTATCAACCCAAGCATTTGTCTCTTTACCAGTTTGGTTGGCCCCTTCGTAGGCCTGTGACAGCTCCTTGTTTTCTTGTTCAATGCGGGCTTTATTCGATTCATATGTTGCTTTATCAGCTTTGTAGGTTTCAGTAACTTCATTGATAACCTCAACTTGTTTTTGGGCATCTGCTTCTGCTTTAGAAATTTGTTGGTTAGTTTCAGTCGCAGATGTCGTATTTCCCAAATCCATTGGACTATCTTCAACTGTAGAAACACCTTCAGCCTTGGCTTCTTCAACTGCTTGTGTTACCGTATCATGCGGTACGGTGACAGCAATCGCTCCATTAGATTGACCAGTTGACGCTATACTTTCAGTTTGTGCAGAAACGGGGGTTGGCTGTGCTTCTGGTAAATTCGTGGCTGGATTCTCCGTTCGTTGAATAGTGGTGTCAACTGATTTTGAGACTTCATCAGCATGTGCAACCGTTCCTCCCCAAGCAACAACAGCGGTCACCATTGTTCCAAGGGCAACCGAACATAGAGTACGGTATTTTTTACTCTTACGAAAGACGTGTTTCTCGCCTTTTTCCTGATTGACAAAAAAGTGATGATTACATGTTTTGGTCATAAAGTGTCCTTCTTTTCTTTTTTCTGTAGCAACAAACTGTCACTCCTTTCTCATCATAAAAAAGAAGGCTTGATTTTGTTATCACGATCAGTTCAGGGAAAAGAAAATGTTGCTTTTACACTACAAATGTTATAAAATTGTAGTATAAAAGCAACATGGAAAGGAGTAAGCATGTCAAAAAAAGAGATTCTACTTGAATTTATAGAAAACCACAATGGCATTATCACCTATAAAGATTGTAAAGCTCTAAATATTCCAACAATATATTTGACAAGACTAGAAAAAGAAGGAATTCTATACCGTGTCGAAAAAGGAATTTTCCTAACCCAGAATGGAGACTACGACGAATACTACTTCTTTCAGTACCGATATCCGAAAGCTGTTTTCTCATATATCTCAGCGCTTTATCTGCAACAATTTACAGATGAAATCCCTCAATATTTTGACGTAACCATTCCTAGAGGTTACCGTTTTAATACTCCTCCAGCTAATCTGAACATTCATTCCGTTTCTAAGGAAAATAGCGAACTAGGAATTACTCTTGTAAAAACCCCTATGGGAAATGAGGTAAGAGTCTATGATTTCGAACGTATTATCTGTGATTTTGTGATTCATCGAGAAAAAATAGATACTGAGCTTTTTGTCAAAACACTTCAACTTTACGGAAACTATCCTAAAAAAAATCTTACAAAACTCTATGAATATGCGACTAAATTGAACACCTTGGCCAAGGTCAAACAAACTCTGGAGGTCCTAGTATGAATAAAGCTAAGCTAACAGCACTCTGTCATAAAATATCAAAGAATACTGGATTAACCTTTAATTCCGTGATGACCTATTACTTTCTAGAAGTGATTTTGAAAAAATTAAGTCAGAGTAGCTATTCAAATCACTATATCTTCAAAGGAGGATTCCTACTATCAAATGTTATTGGAGTTGAATCTCGTAGCACGGTTGATATTGATTTTTTGTTCCATCAAATAACACTCTCAGAAGATACTGTGAAGCAGCAACTCAAGGAAATTTTAGCAGATTCAGAAGAAGGTATATCTTTTGTGATACAATCCATCACAGCTATTAAAGAAAGTGATGACTATGGCGGCTATCGAGCAACAATTTTGTGCCAACTTGAGAATATTAAACAAGTTATCCATTTGGATATTGCGACAGGCGATGTTGTAACTCCTCAGCCGATTACATACGACTATAAAGCTATTTTTGATGAAGATAATTTTCCAATCATTGCTTATACAATTGAAACAATTCTAGCTGAGAAACTTCAAACCATCTATTCGCGTAACTTCTTGAACAGCAGAAGCAAAGATTTTTACGATGTTTATATTCTTTCAAAACTGAAGAAAGAAGACATTGACTTCATTCAGTTGAAAAATGCCTGTCAGAGAACATTTTCATATCGCGAAACAGAACTCGATTTTAAAAAGATTATTGAACTACTCGAGAGGTTCAAATCTGACCCTATTCAGAATAAACAATGGCAAAATTATTCGAAAAAATATAGCTATACAAAGGGGATTTCCCTTGCGAATGTTCTTGATGAGATGATTCATCTCATAACAGTTCTCATTTCTATAAATTCTGATTAATAGTGCCCAAAAAATTAAAAATGATATGCTAACATTTATGCATTTTGTTAGCATATCCTTTTTTATTTCGTCGTATACGCAAAACTCAAGCTACTATCCACTCCAGATAATTTACGGAAGGTGTAGTTGGGATTGCCATTGTAGTTGGTTTCGGAGATAAGGAATGAGCCATCTGGGTAGACTTTTTATAGCGATAGGTAAAACTTTGATACTATCTCCATCTTTTCCCCCGCTTCACACCGTGCGTGCGACTTTCACCGCACACGGCGTTCCATCAATAGTGTATTATCACGATTTTGCTTTATCGTGCTGTATTAATATGATTAACATAATTGTTCTAAGTTCAAATTTTCTTTCAATAATGGTGAATTTCCTACAAGTTCGCGCAACTGATTTAATTTGGTCAGTCCTGTATTACTCAAATTCAAAAGCTGAAAGAGATTTTTGATAACCTTCTCATTTGTTGCGTGAATCAGGCGATGAATATCTCGTCCAACAATGATAAGGTTCCTATAAGAGTCATCCTTTGTTTCTAACCACGGTCTCTTATGGTGACAATGAATATCATCCATATCCAATTCCTGACCGGTTACAGCACATTTCCCTTTTTGAGCTACAAATAAAGAAATTCGATTATCATTGTATTCAACTGTTGCACGCTTATTTATAATTGAGTGTTCTCTCAGCCATTTTAATTTCCATGTTTCAACAGATTCCTGTTGTTTATGAATCAATTTTCTCCCCTCGGGAGTATACCTATTCAGATTCTTATTTCTTCCTTTTAGTGTTCTCGTCTTGACATAGCTAATTGGAAGAATTGGATAACCCATTAAGTACCGAATATTTTGAGATTGGAGGTAGGGGAGAATTCCTTTATCTTTTCCCTTGTATTCTCCTATTTTTGTTAGACCTTTCGCCTGCAATCGATTTTTAAAAGAGAGATAAAGCTGATAATGAATTTCTTCTAAATCCTTACTCACATGTGTTGCCATACTATAATAGTTATGAATACCGATAACCATACTATTATACTTCTGTATTTCACGAATAATTGTTTCTTTAGCACCTTTAATTTGTATCAATTTCATCTGTTGTTTCAATTGATGTTTAATACGTTTCTTGGCTTTTGATGCAATATGAGAGAAACAAACCAAACGATTATTCTTAGAAACTAGCTTTAAAGTAATCCCAAGGAATTCACTGCTTTTCTTTCTCAGATTGGTAATTTGAGATTTTTCCTCTGAAATAGGGAGGTTAAGTCGTTCTTTTAACCACAATTTTACAGCCTTAAACGTTCGCTCTGCCTCATTCCTATTTCGACAAAAGATTTTAAAATCATCCGCATATCGGACAATATAAACTTCTTTTAGCGTCGTTGAAGCTCGCAGCTTTCTGTAAACGTGTGACTTGTGTCTTGTTCCCTTGGAATTATATTGAGGAACTAATTCCTTACAATCTCTTTCTTCCCATTGTCGTCCTATCCACCAATCAAATTCATTGAGATTGATATTGGCAAGTAGTGGAGATAAGATACCTCCTTGTGGTGTGCCCTTAGTTGGATAGGTCACTTTTCCATTCGGAAGAACAATTGGTGCTTTTAACATTTTTCGAATAATCACTAGAAGTTGTTTGTCCCTGATACCTAATGTCCAGATTTGACGCATTAACTTAGTATGATTCACTTCATCAAAAAAGCCTTTAATATCAACGTCAACGACATAAGTCATATGACTTTTATTCATACGATACATACAGTCCATAATAGCGTTATCAGCTGACCGTAGAGGTCTAAATCCATAACTATGTTTGTAAAATTTCGCTTCACATATTGGCTCTAACACTTGTAAAATACATTGTTGAGCAATCCTATCCCACATTGAGGGAATGCCTAGTGGTCTTTTCTTTCCATTTGGTTTAGGAATCTCTACTCTTCTGACCTTTCTGGGTCTATAATGTTGAAATCTTCTTTGAACTTTAGAGATAAAGTCTTCTTGGGTCAAATTTTCTAAATCTTTAATGGTAACACCATCTACTCCCTCGGTTTGACTACCACCATTCCGCTTTATGGTACGATAAGCGAGTAGTATATTTTCGGGAGATGTGATAATGTTCATCAAATTCTTAAAGTTGAATCCATTTTGACTTTTGGAATATAAATCATCAAATATTTCGGTCATGCCATAGTATTCCGCATACCTTAGTTTTTGACGTTTTAATAGTTTGTCGTCATTTTTTGGTTTCGTCATGGTCTATCACTCCTCTCTTTGGATTCGTGACCTTTTATGTCTTACAAGAATCCATGAAATAATAAAGTTCATAACAATACACTATTGACTAGTGGCTGTTCCTCCAGTATCATTACAACACTTTCAAAGGTCGTGCCACCACTCTCACTAGAGATTAAGGAAAGTTATGATTTCCTTTCCAATGTTTCGCTGGTTGTGCAACCTCCACATCTCTAGCTTTCGACGTTCCCTTATCTTTATCAATACTAAACTTAGGTGCCTAGCTATACCCCTTCAACTTTGATATGCCTGTAACATAACAAGGAATTTCATATCGTCGATTCTTACTCTTCCTCAAGTTGAAACAACTTACGTTATTATACGCATTTCTACGTACTCGCCTTCGGAGCGTACATTCGCTGGTTCGTCAGTGCTAGAGCACATTCTCACCCTATTTAGTTTTTTATGACTCCCGACCTATCAGATACATATCCCACCTCTGGAACACTTTCGATTCTTAAATCCTTAAGAATGACGGTATCTTTCAGCCGACTTCACCGAGCTTCATACCTTTACCTTTGCACCAGATAAACGCATGTCGGAGTATTAGAGAAATCGTTTCAGGGCGTTACCCCTTCATTCCAATTTTCAAGATAAGAGTTCTCCATTCTATTCAAATTTAACCTGACTATCAGATTGATTTTTCAAGAACGTGTCTAACCTTTTCAGTTAGAAACGTCTCGCACCGACAAAGGCGACATGTCCGTATTCTGCTGGTGTACCATGTCCACCACCTGCAAATGAGAGTATTGCTCCTGCTTGCGGACTTGTCCCTGTCTCCCCACCAAGACTTGCGGCTGTACGCACCCAATCTTGGCCATTGCCCATGGTACTGATAATTGGAATCTTCTCACCATTTTTACCTTTGAGTTTTAGACCCAGTTGATTGATTCGGGCTGCGACGCCCCAAGTACATTGGCCGTAAGCATAGCCCATACCATCACCACCTCCTGGAATAGAGTTCTCAAAAAGGTCTCCTCGTACAGCTTCAAGTGATTTGGGATCACTTTGTGCTGTCCCACCGTTGGGTTGACTAAAGCCTTTTTCAATTTGGTAATACCACTCACTGGCTCGTGTCTGTCGTTCAAGCAGCTTATCACCACTATTTCCTTCCCAGTAAATGAGAAAGAGTTGGGCAAGACTAGCTGGACTTCCTGAATTTTTGAAGAAGTCCTTTAACCAGTTGGTGTAATAAGGATTGTCCCCATGGAGCATAAAATCCAGTTGTAAGCCTAAGTCATACCACTTCTGATGTTTTCCTTTGGCATATTCTAGCAATAAGGTATGTCTGCGTGACCCATCTGCAGTATCTGTCCATTGTCCTAAGCCTAAACCACGTTTGAGAATATTGGGGTAACGTCCATTGTATATTGTTGGACCGTTAAGTGAAAGCCAACCCTCATCATCCCACGAACTGTCTGTCGCACCAATAGGTGGAGATAGATAGTCGCCCTCTGCACGCTTCGGATTAATGGAAGATTCTACCGACCAATTTCCTAAAATGGCTGCGATAGCTTGATTGGTCGCACCTTTACTTTTGAGATAGTCATAAATCGCCTTGGCTCTCTCGAATTCATCGCCGCCAAACTGACCGATGGTAGGTAGAATGGTGGTCTGAACCTGATTCACTTTTGGAAAGTAAAAGGCAGGATTGACATAGACCAATTTATCCGTGTCATCATCAACCTTCTGATAGGTGACTTTTAGACCCGTTCCGTCTTTGGTTTGACCAATAATGTCTCCTGCCAAGACTTGTTGATGTTCACTCACTCGACCTGAATGAATGCCGAACAAGGTTAGTTTAGTCCTATTCACTCCCTTACCAGATGTCAGAATAACGTTCTCTCCATCAAGAGATACCTTACCATCCATCGGAGCCACAATGACTTGGTCTTCTTTTGCTTCTAAGATAATATGGTGATGAAGCGTTGGTTTCTCATCAATGACCTCATAACCATATCGGTAGGACATACTTAAGTAATCCTCATCCGTCTGTCCCTGAAAGGGATTGTCCAATTCTTGAAGGGCTAAATAGTTGCCTTCTTCGGTCAACTCCTTTAGTTCTTCCTGGTCCTCATCAGACAGCTTGTAAGCAGTTTCTTTATACAAGTCAGACATGGATTTAATAGAATCACCACCGTTTAAGTCTGTCCACACTTGACTGAGAAATGCTTTGTAAGTCGTACCACCTGTTCCCATGAAATCGTCAAGCTTGTAGTCTTGGTATTGATGATTCATGTAAACCATGACCTCATCAATCTTGGTGTAATAGGTAATCCCTTTATCGTTGGTTCTTGTATGTTCCGCATCTTCCCACGTCATGTGGGTATAGGCCTTGGTCAATTCCATCTCATCTTATTGAATGACGCTGCTTCCTGAGACACTCATGAAAAAGCTCATCATCAAAAGGAGTATCAAGAGAAGGCCTGAGACAATCCAAGTCAAAGGATTTCCCGCAATTACAGAAAAGAAGGTCAGACTTCCCTTAATGGCTTGAACACCCCCCTTAACTCCTGCTAGACTGTGCTTTCTGGCATGCTTTAAAAAGGTTTGGTAGCGTCTTTGTGGTTTAAGAGGTTTCTGGCGTGTGAATCCTTTTCCTTTTTTGAAGTTCTGGAATCGTGTCTTTCCATGAGAAATTTTTGTTTTGGAAAACCGCACACCAGTCTGACCACTTTTCACCGCCACTTTACCTGCTTGATAGGTAAACCTGCCATAGCGTCTGGCTTTCAAACTAGTATCCTTTAAGGTTCTTAGACCATCTAAATCATCATCTTGTGCTACCAGGTCAAGCGATTCAGAGGCAGCTAAACCTAATCCAACTTTGACTTTGGTAGAGTTTTTCTTAGACTTTTGGACTTTCTTGAGTTGTTTGACCTCACGTTTGGCAGAACTTACTTCTTTTTCAGCACTTAGTCTATCAAATGATTTTTCTTGGTGAAACTGAAAGCGAGACTTCAAGGATGGACTTTCTTTTTTGAAAGTAAACCTAGGATTAACCGATTTTGACTTTTCACTTAGTTTCACTTCTGACAGATGTTTTCTTGCCGTCCGTAAACGTTCTCGAGCTTGGGGAAGTCGATAGTTCTTGATTTCTTTTACCTTCAACAGTCTAGGAGACACATAGGTAATTTCCTTTAGAAACTTCTCTTCTGCTTCTTGTTGGCTACTGAGTAGATTTTCTTTTAACTCTGTTTTCTTATCTTGAAACAGAGAATTTTGAGCTGGTTTTCGAAATCTTCCTTTATTAGGAACAGTCTGTCTTAAGGTCCTAACTTCTTTCCGATAATGCATACGGGCTGATTTTAAGTTGCTTCGAAAGTTTTTCCTGGCCTGTTTGACTACCTTTTTATCCTCTTTCATCTCATGTCCTCATTTTTTCAGGGTCTGTACTCATGATGTCAAAGAGCTTGGTGTGTTGTGGAATCTTATTCTTAAATGGGACAACGGTGGAACCGGCCTTAATTAAGCCTGCCCCTTTTTCAGGATTGACCAAGTATTTCTCCAGTTCCTTGGAAAGTCCAAGCATATGCACTAATTCTTCGCGATCGCTCTTAGCCTGTTTTAATAGAATCATAAACTCGCTATTGGCAATAATACGTCTCCCATTTGCATCTAAAAGAAGAGTCTCTACATTTTGAGTAATACCTGTCGGTATCGCTCCATATTTACGGACACGACTCCAGAGTTTAAAGAAGAAATCAGAGGCATATTTGTCCAATAAAAGAAGCTGCATTTCATCAAAATAAATCCATGTTTTCTTCCCTATTTTTTGGTTTTTCACCACCCGATTCCAAATTTGGTCAAAGATAACCATGAGGGCAATTTGTTTTAATTCATCGCCTAGCTTTTTGACATTGTAAATCAGGAAATGACTGTCAGTTTTGATATTGGTCCGATGTGAGAGAATATCCAGCGACCCTTCCACATAGAGTTCCATATCCAGTGCCAAGTCCTTAGCTTCCTGTTCAGGTTGTTGAGATAAGACAAAGACCCACTCGACCAAGGACGGTGTGTCAAAATGCTTATAGGTGAGTCGTGTCACACGGTCAATCAAGGACTTCTCACGACCATCCATCTTGCGGTCCAAGAGCTTTCCAATCCAGGACAAGAGAAATTCGGACTTGACCTTGACTGGATCCTCATCCATATTCTCATCTGATAGATCGAGAACATTTAAAAACGTTGTGGAATCTGGGGCAATATCAATACTTTCCCCACCAAAGGCTTGACCGATAATACTGTAGTCGAGTAGGTTAGTGGTATTACTACCACCTTCCTCTCTAAGAACCGTACGTGAGAGTTTCCCCTCATACGGCTCAAGCATTTCATCACTCTTTCGAGCGGCTCTCAATAAATAGTCGTTGACAATAACGATGCACATAAGCCATATTATCAATTTCTTCCACACCTCCCTTGGATTTTGGAACTTTAAAGAAAATTTCTCTATCTTCTCCAAGTTCCATCGGGAGTCCACAGTGATGACAGCGTCCGTTTTGTTTCTTCCAAACAAGTTTAAAACGACCTGTCAACCGTTTCATACCATGATTAAAGGTTCGTTGAGCAAAATAGTCTGTATCCAAGTAAGGATTAGCGTTTTCTCTGACCTTTGTGTGTCTGACGATAGCAGTATGGTCAACTCGAATGAGTTCTTTATCGCCTGAAGCGAATACCCAACTTCGATTGCCTCTTCTATGCCAATACTTGGTCGAAATCCACCACTGACCTTTCTTTGGATGACGACGTTTTGCCCATCGCCACAATAATTCGTATATCTGATAGTCCAGATAGGAGAAGGCTTCACTAGCACAAACGGATTGGTGGTAGTTTGTCCATCCTCGTATCTGTTGATTCAGTTTCATGATTAGGACTTCTTGTTCCCATGCTTTTCCTCGCTTGAGAATGGTTTCTGAGAATTTACCAATAACTGTTTGAATAGAATTCTTAGAAGGTTTGACAATCAATTTCCCCTTGTACTTCCGAAAATTCCAACCAAGTAGGTCGAAACCATCGTTGATATGAGTTACCAATGTCTTTTCCTCTGACAGCTCTAAACCTCGTCCAAGCAGAAACTCTCTAATCAATTCTTTAGCCTCTAAAGCAATTTCTTGTGTCGCAGCTGTGACGATAAAATCATCCGCATAACGGATAAGATTGACTTTATGGCTATTCTTGAATCGAAGGTCGACTTTCCCTAAACGATTGGTGTGGAATCTATCTGATAAGACCTGTTGTAACCCATCTAGTGCCATATTGGCAAGGATAGGCGAAATGATACCACCTTGTGGTGTGCCGTCTTCCGTTGGGAATAACTCACCCTTGAACACAAAACCTGCTTTAAGGAATTGTTTCAAGATAGATTTATCCATCGGAATATTCTCTAAGAGCCAGTCATGACTGATATTGTCAAAACAGCCTTTAATATCCCCCTCTAAAATCCACTGAGGAGAAGCTTTTCGTGATAGTGCTGTGAAGATATATTCACAAGCGTCTTGACAGCTTCTTCCTTTTCGAAAACCGTATGATTTGGTATCTGCGGTTGTCTCTGCGATAGGTTCTAGTGCTAAAGCATAGAGTGCCTGCATAGCTCTATCGTACATGGTCGGAATCCCTAATGGACGTTTCTTCTTTTTCCCCTTTTTGTCGATGTAAACTCGTCTTAACGGACTGGCTTTGTAGCCTTTATCCGTTAGAGACAGGAGAGCTTCCATCTTTTGAGCAGGTGTCGTCCATAGTTCACCATCTATACCAGCTGTTTTCTTGCCTTTGTTAGTCGTTACTCGACGAACGGCAAGTGCCTTGGCATAGAACGAATGGGTTAGTAAATATTGAAGTCTTTTCACTGTGTTAGTGTGTTTGGCTTGAGTAGCCTTGACAATCCTGATTTGTAGCCTATTCACTTCTTGTTCTGCTCTCTTCCAATCAATGCTTTTCCATTGTTTCGCAAGCAGTTGCTTGTGTGATAACTTCTCAGCTTGTGCTGTCGTTGAATATTTATCATTCATAGGTTTACCTCCATTTCTTGTCATAAAATACCATAGGATAAGTCTGCACCCTTTCAGGTCAGGGCAAAGTTTGAACCCCTATCTCCTACCGTTACAGCTGGAGCATTCGCTTTTTATCCTTTCCTCTACCCTCTGTATCGTCTATCCCTCTTACGAGTTCAATACCTTCTAACGATTAAAAGGAATACATAGGGCTTACCAAGTTCCGTGTTATAAATAATTGTGAATACCTTAGGTGCCATCTTTGAGCCGGGAAGAATATGTCCATTTGTCATCAGGTTACGAAAGCCCCAATGACCTCCTCCGTACCTTTTGGTGTAAGTGTGTCAGCCTTATTTCACTTAGTCCCTGTAACGACTCTTGCGATGATTCACGTCTGTTCACCATAGTATTCTTATCCTAACAGTCCATCTGATTTAGGCTATCAGACTTTCCATATTGTCCCACAGGCTTCCCAACATGACCGTTACCAGTCAAGCAGGCTGTGGTAGGATTACTCCAAATGGATAGAGTAGCTAAACTAGCAATTTACAACACGACTTCTTGTCGCACCTCATTTTCTGGGTCAACAATAATAATTTCAGTATCATTATCTGCTTCCTTGAGCTTAGTAGAGATGATTTCATGTTTTGTCGCCATCCCTTTGCCAGCTCCAGAAGTCCCTAAAATCAAACCTGACGGAGTATTTAACTTGCCACGGTCAATACTGATGATATTACTTGAGATTTGATTGATGCCATAAAATTTCCCACCCTTGTCCTGAATATCAACGGAAGTCCAAGGTGCATTCACGGCAATGTTTGAAGTCAATAGAGACCGAGAAACACCTTCAAGATAGTTCTTCCCAAATGGCAAGAGACTATTAAAAGCAGCTTCTTGCATGTAGGTCAAGTTGTCAATAATCATATCATTTGACCCCGCCACTTGCTTGATAATATCAAGAGATTGTTTGAGTTGGTCTTCAGTATCTGCCAGCACACCAATCAGAAATACGGTGTCAAAGAGCTTGTCGCCTGTTTGTGTCATGGTTTTAATCAGATCATCAGCTTCATCGATGTTACTTTCTAGAACCTGACTAACCTTTTCAAGATAAATGCCAGATCGTGCCATCTTTTGTTGTTCCCCAATTTTTTGCGATTCCATCAAAGTCTTCTTGGTGCGGAGCTTGGTCATGGCTTCTGACTTGGCTGACCCTTTGGCATGAAGACTAATCATCACTTCCAAGTCCGACTGCATGAGTTCTCGTAAGAACTTATCTCCCAACTCCATCCCATAGTCACGAACATAGACAATCTGAAGCAGTCTATCGTCAATCTCTACATAATTCTTATGTTTGAAAGATAAACTGGTTGGGGCAATAAAGTGCTTGGTTGTTTGTCCTGAACGCACCAGGTCTTGATAAGTAAAGGGCAAATGATTTTCCCCTCGTAACATATCCGCAAGGATATTCACTCGCTCCTCTCCACCAAGCAGACCAAGAGATACATCAATCTCTGAAAAGCCACTCTTGAAATATTCCCCAATTTGCGACAGAGAGCGATAAGCCAGTTTAGGATTCTGTTCTGACTTCCCAAAAGAGATGAATTTAACAGCTGAAAAGTTGTTCTCGCCCGCCTCTAAGTTGGCATCCATCATGCGATTTAATTCATCACGATAAGCATCAAACCCATCTTCCTGCAAGGGATAGAGAATACTCTTACGGAATTTTTCCAGATTGACCTTTTGATTGAAAATGGTCAGTTGGAAATTGGAATGATCATCCAGTGAATTGATTAAATCAGAATATTTTTCAACAATAGCTCCTTTATCATCTAAGCCAACTGTTTGATAATTGACATCTCCTAAGAGATAGGTTTGTGAGAAATAGCTTGGACTGACCTGCATAAGGCCATTCTGAAAAAGCCCTTGATAGGCTAACGTATTTACGGTAGAAGGTCTGATCTCCTGCTTCTGTGTTTTCGTCTTTTTCTTTTTGTCATTAGAAGAGGTCTTTGGTTTCATTGAGTGTTTTAATTTTTTCACGTTGGTCTCCTTTTCTTCCAGTAAAAGTACGATCTGATACTGTCAGTTCATAATGAAATCGGTACCTGAGATAGGTTTCAAAAGGTAAGTCATTGGGGCGATAGACTCCAAATAACATGAGTGGAATGGTAAAGCTAAAAACAAAACCATAGACAAACCAATCCCCAAATTGCCAGTAAAATAGGTTCAACCCCAATACCAAAATAGTTATAGCGACGGCTGGAAATACAAAAATAACCTGTCTGGTTGTAAATCCTAACCATGCCCTATGTTGAACCTTTGAGATGTCCTTAAAGACACGAGTGTTCATAAATGTTCTCCAATATAAGTAAGCTATAAAAAGAGGAGGCGAGATAATGACTCCCTTCCTCCTACATCCCCAAAATACTTCGGGCGGTTCGTTGACTGCCAACTAAGGCAATGATTAACAAGATGGCCTGTACCAAGCTACCAAACATAATGGCGAGTGATTCCATAACACCAGCTCCATTTGATACGGCGATCTTTCCAGCCGACTCAAACAAAGGAACAAGAGAGACAATTAGAAAAATCAAAATACCTTGAACGGCATAGACCATGATGTTCTTAAGGTAGCCAATCCCAACACTTCTCCAGTCATCACTAAGGAAGGTCGGAATGGTAACAGGGGCAAAAGGAATCATCAGATAGAGTTGGATAAAGCGAATGGTAATCAAGATATTGACAACCATGATACTGGCCATTCGTACCAACCAAATGAGAATCGCAAAAAAGCCAATAATCATTTTTCCTACAATTCCAGATCCCTTGATGCCTGAGATGGTATCGTAATTAGCACCACCATTCGTGACAAGCCCTGCCACTTGTTCAATAACATAAGAGGCAATGGCAATAATGGCTTCCACAATAACCGTTGTATTGGTAATCACGACCGCAACCATGATGTAACTGACAATCATAGGTGCTATGGCTTCAAAGGTCATCGCACCACCTGAGTTTGCGATTTTCTTGGCCATTTTTGAAAATTCAAGTACAAGAACAACTGCTAGAATAGCCACACCCAATGGCTGCATTATCCCCTTGGTAATGGCTGTCATGTAAGACCACACCGTCGGATTAAAGTCCGCTAGTGACTTAACCAAGTTGGCGGTTGATTCTAAATCCACTTGAAACCCTTCAAAAAGGCTATCGCTAGATACTTTTTCTGAGGCTAGAAATACAAAAGGTGACGTAAAATTCATCATCATGTCATGTTCTGACCTCCTCTAAATGGTAATCTGTGTTACAAAAGCCCCTGCGGCTCCCACCATGACCCCACCAACAATTTCTAGAATGGCATTTCGGACACCTGGACCACCATCTTTAATGTTGGTTGAAAGGTTGATAATACCCATGACAACAAGAAAGGCTCCTACTGCAATTAAGCCTTTTTGTAATAGAGACATGGCTTGGGAGAACATGGAGCTGGCGTCCACTCCGTAAACAAAGCCTGTTAGTTTTTGATTCATATCATTCCTCATTTCTATTAATGTAGTGACGTTTCTGTGCTTAAATCCCTTATTGTATGGCCTGACAAATCTACTTCTTCCTCAGCGGTTAGGGGATTGATGTGATAGTTCCACCAACGGTCATCGGTTTCCTTATCAGCGAGCAACTTCCAATGTTTGTGTTTGAGTGGGAAATATTTCTTGGTCCGAAAAATAGGAACTCCTGCAATGCGTACGAGACATTCATCTCGTTTCATATTTCCTACTTCATCTGCTGTCATCAAGTCACGGGCAATTTTCTGGTGAGAGGTAGAACTTGAGCCAGTCTGACCAAATGAACGACTGGTACTTCTGACATCGATAGTTTGTTTGCCTAGAAGTCCACTCATGAACTTAAAGGTTTCCTCATCATTCCCACCCAAATATAAGAGACTGTCACAGTTCCCCAAAATGGTTTTCCAAGCTTCTTTTTCCTTATAAAGTCCTTGGAGTTGGGCGATATTTTGCAAGATTGGGACTAGACTCATGTTCCTAGAGCGAACTGTTGAGGTTTGTTCAGCAAAGTCTGGGATTTCTCCGACATTCGCAAACTCATCCAGATAGCTTCTGACATGAATAGGCAATTGCCCTTTAAAGTCCACATCAGCCTGTCTGGTCAAAGTAGAGAATACAGTAGAGAAAAATAAAGCAGATAGAAAACGAAAGGTGGTGTCATTATCTGGAATGACAAGATAGACCATGGTCTTTTGAGTCCCCCACGTTTTCAAATCCATAGTGTCTCTTTGCGTCAAATCAATCACTGATTGAATATTAAAAAGGGCAAATTTAGCTGTTGTGACCGCAATCACCGAATCCAAGGTCTTATCCTTATAGTTTTGAAAATCTGCCCAGTTTCGCATGGTAAAGTTTTCGTGACCGTATTTTTTAGCGTAATCTTCAAACAAGACTTCAAGAACACTTTTGTCCTGATTGTCCGCCTTTGATAAGAGTTTGATGAGTTTCCCAATCTCTGAAAAGGCTGGATAACGGCCACGCTTACGTCTTGCTTCCTGTTCTTGCTTGGAACTTCCTGGAGGATTGTAAAAATCCACCAAGTAAGAAGCAATGGCTCGCACCAAGGTCATGGAAGCCTCGTCCCAAAAAGGATCACTACGAGAACCATTTCCTTTCGTATTATTAAAATAGACAGTTAACATGCGGTTCAAATCATTTTCTGTTTCTAGATAACGAAAGGGATTAATACCATCTGAATTGGTCATATTAACCAGGTCTAAAACCTTGACCTGATAACCGTTTTCCAAAAAGAGTTTTCCTGTCTTCTCGGCCAAATGGTCTTTAGGATCTACGACAATATTGGAACAGTTAAGCTGGATAAGGTTGGGTTTGACAAACCGAAAGGTCTTCCCGCTACCAGACCCACCAATGACCACAAGGTTCTTGTTTCGGTCAAACTGGGGCTTCTTCTTTTCCAACAAGGTTAGACGAACATCACGAGCCAAA
Organism: Streptococcus porcinus; assembly: GCF_901542335.1. Lineage (NCBI taxonomy): Bacteria > Bacillati > Bacillota > Bacilli > Lactobacillales > Streptococcaceae > Streptococcus > Streptococcus porcinus. The sequence continues at coordinate 1,115,124 of NZ_LR594036.1, forward strand.
ATCGTGTCATTGAAAGGATTCTTACTGTAAAAGTATCGCTTCTCCTTACTGGTTCCAAATCGTGCAGAACCGTATTCTTCCCCTTCTCGGTAAACCTTTTGACCAGTTGAGACATAGAGATAGACTAGTGTCATCGTTAGAACCCCAAGTATAAAGGCAAGAAGAGATTTTTGAGTAAAAGTAAAAAGCCATAAAGGATTGAAGACTTGATTTATCCCCTCTCCTAAGAGGTAGGCAAAACGTTCCATAGGTGGGGCATTGGTTAAACTATCATAGAGTAGGGTTAGACGATGGCAGAAATAGCCAAAGGCGAGACCCAAGAGGCCAAAGACTAAAGCTTTTTGCCTGGAATACATTACAAGGTCACCTCCTTGGTTTTGACTACCGAAGGTTCTGTCACTCTAATTTTCTCTTTGGCCAATTCTATTTCTTGATCCAAGATTTTATCAAAGGTTAGACCTTCTAATTTTTCTGGGTTTGACATCAGTTTCTTCAACAATTCATCTAAGTGATGATCGAGCAAGGTCTTGTCCTTGGCATAAAAGTAGAGATAGTCTTTTTGCCAACTAATAGCAAGTGGCAGTTTTTCTGACTCCATCAACTCCTTGAATTTCTCCACATCAATTGGCTTATCTAGGATGTCTTTACTAACATCTATCGCTTCAATTGCGTAAGGGCTTTGAAGGAGTTCTTCCAGTTTTTGAACCCCAATCTTATAAGCTGAATCTTGAGCTAAAGCTTGTCTAGCCGACCATTCTAAGAGCTTTAAGAGGGTTCTAACAGTCAATAAACTACTTCTTTCCACGTATTGCATCGCTTGACGTTCTTGTTGTTCAGATGACATGGTGACCTCCTCTTCTTTCGATTCCCTATCAAACATAAGGTGCTTCCATAATACGGAAGCACTCTTGATTTTGGTATCACAGAATAGACACTACATAAACAAGAATATTCCAAGCAAGATGTAAGGCGATTACCGTCTGACAATCTGTTTTCAATCGAACAACAGCCAAGGTCAAGCCCAGACAGCTATACATGAGCCAACTCCCTAACTGATTGGGACCATGGGATAGGGTAAAGAGAAAACTAGTCACTCCTATTTGTACAAGAGGATGTTTCAATTTTTCCCACAGCAAATGCCTATAAACAATCTCTTCAAGGACACTTGCATTCACTAGAAATAATAAAAAGATAATAGGAGGAACCTGCTTTCCAACTTCTACCAATACCGCTTGATTCTTAGTCTGAAATGGGAATAGAAAACTGATTAGGAGCGCAACAGAAACCATACATACAAATCCCAAAGCTCCAAATATTAAGCGACTTCTTAAAGTCATTTTTTTGGCTTGAACAGTTTTGAGATGCGTAATTTCTAGACAAGTCACACCAAAAAGAATCAATTGTAGCAGGATTAAGACCTTAATCGTCATATAGTCATGCAGGTATAAACTCACAAGAAGACCGTTAAGCTGTATGGCTAGATAAAACAACACTATCCTTATCATTGTCACCTCTTGAATAAATCTTCATAATCAATATCTAAGACTAGAACGATTCGCTCAACCCATCTTGTCTGTGGCATTAGACGATTGGATTTGTAATGCCGTAATTTTTGATAGAGGCGATTAAACTCACTTGGATAAACATATTGACCTTTGAATACTTTGCGAGCTAGTTCTGCCCAAGTGAGTTCTTTTTCTGCCAGAATGATTTCTAAATTGTCCCAAAATCGTTCATTCATCTTCACACCTACCCTGTCACTTGTTTCATCAGGCTGGCCTGAAACAGCTCTTCTTTTACCTGTCTGGGAAGAAAGGTTCGCACTTCATCTAACCCTATAGCTGGATAGACATGATTCTGACAGACAATGAGAGGCAGACGAAGGTTTTGGTCTGGCTTTTGGAGAATAAGCTGAATCATCTCATTCAAACTCATCGAATATTGACGCTTAAACCGAAGAAATCGTGGCGACAGCAACTCAAAACAATCCGTGGTTTTGGCAAAGAGTGACAGTAAGATTTCACGGTTTACATCACACGCTTTTGTACAACGATAAGCCACACCATAGGTCGTCAAAATGGTTAGTAAATCTTGATTTGTATTGGCATTATTTCCTAGATATACCTCAAGCATTGGCTCCTCCTTATAGGGTTAGGCTATTTTCAACTGTTGGTTCAGGAGTTGAGAAATAGCGACTCATATCAACGGGCATCCTTCCTTCACCAAAGCACTTGACCGTCACCAGAGTCGTTAATATGCCATCCTTTCCCCTAGCAGTATAATTTTCACCAAAGGCACGAAAGGCTAGGTGATTGTCTTTCGTCAATAGTGTATCTACACCATTTTTAATATCCCTAGTTTCCAAAAAATCCGAAATCCAGTGAAGATTGGATTCGTAGAATAGGGGATCATTCATCTCTTTGTGGTAATCATCTTCAAAAGTTACCTCAAAGTCACAATCAAAATTGGGGAGTGATAGTATCTTTTGCAGTAACTGATTGGTTTCAACTTGGTGAATACGTTCCTCTAATTCAGTACACTCTAGGATACTTTTCTTATGTAGTAGGTTCATGTTTTTCTTCCTCTTCCATTCTTCTAAATTCTCTGGCAATGGCTTCAATAACCGTCACCGTTACACTATTGCCGGCCTGTTTGTATAGTTGGCTCTTACTGGAGACACTTTCTGCTCTTTCGTAAGCCCAGTCAGGAAAGCCTTGAAGTCTGAAACACTCTCTTGGTGTCAGTCGTCTGATTCTCAGGCGATAGAGTTTTCCGTCTAAGACAATGCCTGTGACTTCATACCACTTATCCTGTCGATATTCCAGAGCAGCGACCACCACTCCCATATTGTCTGAAGTCGTCAGGGTATTGGATATTCCCTTTCCCACTCGTCCCCTACGTTTGGTTGAATCTGGATAAGCCAGATTGACTGAATCTCCAAGAGTGGCCTTTGCGTACCCTCTTTTTGTGGCTTCCTTGATCTTCAGAAATGGCAGCTCCTCCCTCAGCAGTACCTTTGGTACCTTATCTCCACCCTGCATGGTGGTCAAGGTCGGTGATAAACCAGAAATGTCAAATACTCTACCGGTCTGGTCAAAGCTAGTCGGCAGATTTCCTGCGACAAGAACCCCGTGTTTGTCTTGACTGGTCAAAGTAAACATAGGGTCTTGATTGTCCTTAAAGCGGCGCCCATGTTGGCGTTTTTCCAGTCTATCTGGTGTTAAAACTGGAATGGCGATTTTAGCCCCCTCTCCTTTACCTCTTGTTAGTGTAGGAGCAAGTCCAGTCGTCAGATAGACTTCACCATTCAAACCATGTTTAGAGGGATTGAGATTTCCTAGCCTCTCAAGATGAGCTGGGCTGTTTTCTCCTCTGAGAGGAAATAGGAATCTGGAACGGTATCTTCTAGAATGTCCGATAATAAAGACCCGTTCTCTGTTTTGCGGGACTTGGAAGTCCTTACTGTTAAGCACCTGCCATTCGACATCATACCCCAATTCATCCAGCGTGGAGAGGATTGTGGAGAACGTCCGTCCCTCATCGTGATTGAGTAGGCCTTTGACGTTTTCCAAAAATAGAAAACGTGGTTGGATTTGTTTGGCCGCTCGAGCAATCTCAAAAAAGAGAGTGCCTCGAGTATCTTCAAATCCCAGTCGTCTTCCTGCGAGTGAAAAAGCTTGGCAAGGAAATCCCCCGCAGATAACCTCCACTTGCCCTCTAAATTGTCTAAAGTCATGGTCTGTGACCTCTTTAATGTCATGGTATTCTATTTCTCCTTCTGTGTTAAACATGGCTTTGTAGGATGTTCTAGCGAATTTATCAATTTCACAAAAGCCCAGGCATTCATGACCCTGTGATTCCATTCCTAGCCTAAAACCGCCTATCCCAGCAAATAAATCTAAAAATTTCATTTTTCCTCTCTTTCCAAATAAAAAAAGAGCCTTACACTTGTAAAACTCTTGCCTATATATGATCATCCATTTCTGGTGCACGGATGATTTCAACAATCAATATGATGATAGAAATCAAATAGATTCCACCTAGTATCCACCAAATCATCTTAATCACCTCCCTTTACTTCTTGTCGTCTCAGTTGCTTGGTCCACTCTGACAGCACTCCATTAAATACATATTCAGCTATCACTTCCGCTGACCGAGCAAATCGCATATGTTCCAAAGCATACTGGTAACGATCACTAAAATAGATCATGGCATAGTCACTAGCTGAGTGAGATAGACCTGTCTGTCTTAACTGGTCATGAACCAAGCCCCAAATATAGTCTCGATCGTACTTTGTCACGGCATCTACTTTTGAAGGAAAGTTTTCTTCTTGTTTGTCATCTACTAACTGCCTCTCCTCCTCGTCCTCAATAAGGAAATCACTCCCTTCAGTTTCACTATATTTAGTCTCACTTCCTTCAGTCTCACTAGGGGCTGAATTTAAGACCGGCCCCGTCTTTCTTTGAGACCCCCCTAGTGTTTTTTTAACACTGGCCCCGTCTGAATGTAAGACTGGGGTAGGTTCATGTTCTAATTCCCCCAGGTAAATTTTATTTGCCATTCGACCTTTTTCACTAGAGGACTGTTGGACTTCATCAATTAAGCCATATTCACGTAAGATTTTCTTGATAGAGAGTAATTTTGACTTTGAACAGCCTAAAAGTGCCATCAGATTTGAATTAGAATAAATCAAGTAAATAGCTCCATCTTCATCAATCCAGCCCTTACTCAAAGACAATTCTAATCGATCTTTTAAAACCGCGTAGGCTACCTTAACCTCCAGCTTCATATTCTTATATCGTTCACTCTCAAACAAGACTTTAGGGAGTTTATAATAACGCTCTGATGTCTGATACTGATTAGCGGTAATACGTTTCATGAATGTCCCTCCAAGAAAATAAGTCCAATATTCCTAAATTCATCAAATTAAATTAAACCTACTTGTTCCATTTCATTAATTAGCTGAGTCGCTTTCTCAATATCAAATCCCAAGATAGTCACAAGCTGACACATCACGATTTGACGTGATGATTGTTTTTTTCTTTTGCATGATTTTCTCCTGAAAATAAAAAAGGCGAGAACACTTATAAAATGTTCTCGCCCAAAGTTTAGGTAATAAATCAATATAAAACAAAAATCCTGCCAAAAATTTTTTGGCAGGATTTTTGGCAGGAAACCAAATCAATTTATCAGTTTCTTCAAATCGCTATAGGCTCTAAAAGACTGGTAAATCGGGATTCCGATCTCAAATTGCTATAAGCTTCTTATTTAAGAGTGATTGAAGCTCCTGCTTCTTCAAGTTTAGCTTTGATTTCTTCAGCTTCTGCTGCTGCAACACCTTCTTTAATGTTAGCAGGTGCTCCATCAACAAGACCTTTAGCTTCTTTAAGACCAAGACCTGTGATTTCACGTACAACTTTGATAACTGCAACTTTTTTATCTCCAGCAGATGTTAATTCTACGTCAAATGAATCTTTAGCAGCTTCTTCAGCACCACCAGCAGCTGCAGCAGCTACAGGAGCAGCAGCAGTTACACCAAATTCTTCTTCGATAGCTTTTACAAGATCGTTAAGTTCAAGAATTGTAGCTTCTTTAATATCAGCAATAATATTTTCAATGTTCAATGCCATTTTTAATTTCCTCCAAATAGATAATTGTTTAAGTTAATTGGTAACCAAGGTTACGACCTGACGCCTTAAGCTGCGTCTTCTTTACTTTCTGCAACTGCTTTAACAGCATATGCAACGTTGCGAACTGGTGCTTGAAGTACTGAAAGTAACATAGAAAGCATACCTTCGCGGTTTGGCAATGTCGCAAGAGCCATGATATCTTCTTTAGAAGAAACAGCTCCTTCAATTGTTCCACCTTTAATTTCAAGTGCATCAGCAGTTTTAGCGAAATCATTGATGATTTTAGCTGGCGCGATAACATCTTCGTTTGAGAATGCTACAGCAGATGGTCCAACGAAAACATCTTCCATTCCTTCAAGCCCTGCTTTAACGGCAGCACGAGATAAGATTGAATTTTTGATAACTTTGAACTCAACGCCACTTTCACGAAGTGAACGACGTAATTCAGTATCTTGACCAACTGTAAGACCACGTGAATCAACAACAACGATACTTGCAGCATTTTTCATCTTCTCAGCTATGATGTCGACTAGCTCAGCTTTTTTAGCAATATTTGCTTCACTCATTAGTTTTACCTCCGTAATTATTGTTTGTCTAGAGACAGAAAAAAATCGTCTCTAAACCTAGACACGAAAGTACAAATACGTTATTAAACAATATCGTTTTGTGCCTCGGTAGGAAATTTACGAGCCATGCTCCCCTACTGTCTTAGGTCAGTTTCTTTCAAAACCTATATTAGTATATCCCATTTAAAAGTGCTTGTCAATAAAAACAACAAATTTTATTACAAAATAAAGGTCAAAAAAGGTCAGTTTTTTTATTGACCTTTACTGACCAAACGAGTATAATAGTATTAGAAGGTGGTTGGCAAGCCATAAATAGTGGGCATTTAAATCTAATCTCTCTACTTCTTGTATAGACTAAATGACCGTTCCTTCATAAAAAATCATATTACAATTAAAGAGGTAAAACTAATGACAAAAAATTACGGAAGAGATTCTTTTGGAAATATGGATGATATTTTCAATCAACTAATGGGAAATATTGGAGGTTATCAGACAGAAAACCGTCGCTATCTAGTCAATGGCCGTGAGATGACTCCTGAAGAGTTCAATCACTACCGCCAGACTGGTAATATACCAAATCAAATAAACAATGAGACTAGTCATTCTAAAAAACAAGTAGCTAGTAACAGTATTTTGAAAAAATTAGGAACCAACCTAACTGAAGAAGCTCGTAAGGGAAATCTAGATCCTGTTATCGGACGCAATAAAGAAATTCAAGACACCGCTGAAATTCTATCTCGTCGAACAAAAAATAATCCCGTGCTGGTTGGCGATGCGGGAGTTGGAAAAACCGCTGTCGTTGAAGGTTTGGCTCAAGCTATTGTAGCTGGAGATGTCCCAGCTGCGATTAAAGGTAAAGACATCATTTCAATTGATATTTCAAGTCTAGAAGCAGGTACTCAATACCGTGGTAGCTTTGAAGAAAACATTCAAACCTTAATTACGGAAGTTAAAGAATCAGGTAACATTATTCTATTCTTTGATGAAATTCACCAAATTTTAGGAGCAGGGTCTACAGGTAGCGAATCCGGATCTAAAGGTTTAGCTGATATTCTTAAGCCAGCCTTATCACGTGGTGAAATAACAGTCATAGGTGCTACAACTCAGGATGAATATCGAAATACTATCCTTAAAAATGCTGCTCTAGCAAGACGCTTCAATGAAGTAAAGGTAAATGCTCCAAGCGCCGAAGTTACTTTTCACATCTTAATGGGCATACGAAATCTTTATGAACAACATCATAATGTTATTCTTCCTGACTCCGTATTAAAGGCTGCAGTTGACTATTCTATCCAGTATATTCCACAGCGTAGCCTTCCAGATAAGGCTATTGATTTATTAGATATGACAGCTGCACATTTAGCCGCCCAACATCCTGCTACAGATCTTCAATCTCTTGAAAAAGAAATTGAAAAAGAGAAGAACAATCAGGAACAGGCAGTAGAAAAAGAAGATTTTGAAGCAGCTCTCAAAGCAAAAACTAGAATCGAAGAATTACAAAAACAGATTGAAAACCATACAGAAGGCCAAAAAGTTACTGCCAATATTAATGACATTGCTCAATCTGTCGAACGACTAACAGGAATACCTGTATCCAAGATGGGGGCTAGCGATTTAGAGCGTCTAAAAGAAATTGCTACCCGCTTGAAAGCGCATGTTATTGGTCAAGATCAGGCTGTTTCTGCTGTTGCAAGAGCTATTCGTCGAAACCGAGCTGGGTTTGATGATGGGAATCGTCCGATTGGATCTTTCTTATTCGTAGGACCAACTGGAGTCGGAAAAACTGAGCTAGCAAAACAGCTAACACTCGATATGTTTGGATCCAAGGAATCCATTATCAGATTGGATATGTCAGAATACAGCGACAGGACAGCTGTTTCAAAATTAATCGGCACTACTGCTGGTTATGTGGGGTATGATGATAACAAAAATACCTTAACCGAAAAAGTACGTCGTAATCCCTATGCTATTATCCTTTTAGACGAAATTGAAAAGGCTGATTCACAAGTTATTACTCTATTGCTTCAAGTTTTAGATGATGGTCGTTTGACAGATGGACAAGGAAATACCATTGACTTCAAAAACACTATTATCATTGCTACATCCAATGCTGGTTTTGGTTATGAACATAATCTCGACAAGCAAGGCAAAGAAATCCCAATCATGGATCGACTTGCACCATACTTTAGACCAGAGTTTCTTAACAGGTTCAATGCTCTTATAGAATTCAAGAGTTTAACAAAAGATGATTTGAAAGCTATCGTCAATCTGATGTTAGCCGAAGTTGATAAAACTATTGTAAAAAAAGGAATCACATTGGAAGTGGATGAAGATGTTAAAGATCATCTGATTGAGCTTGGCTATGATCCAACAATGGGTGTACGACCACTTAGACGTGTTGTTGAACAAGAAATTCGTGATAATATTACAGATTACTACTTAGACCATCCTGAAATCAAAAAACTCCATGCTCATTTGGAAAATGGAAGAATTACCATTGCTCCATAAAATAAAATATCTTTATTCATCAACTTGCATCTTAATCCTTAGGTTTCTCGAGGGATTAGGATGTTTTTTTATAGGACTCATATCACTAGTGTCTTCTCACAATCCAACACAAGTGGTTTAACTAAAAGAAAAAGACTTAGCACTGTAGAAGCTAAATCCTTTACTTAATATGGGAATCTTTAAAAGATTCCTCTTGAATGCTTGATCTGATAGGTACCTTTATTTTGTAAATACCATTTTATCTTTTTGATTTGTTAAAACAACTTTTTTATCAGTTTTATTATATTTCAAATTCACTTCTTTTCCTTGGCTTATAAACATTTTTGCCTTCTTGTTAAGGGAGTCGAATGTTACTCTATTTAAGAAACGATTGACCTTTCCACTAGCAATCTGTGTTGAAATAACTCCTGTAGCCTTATCATATTCACCATTTACAGCATAAGCCCTTTTCATAAATTCCTCATCTAGCTGCTTTTGAATGGCTGTTTTTGTCGGTGTTGATTGTTCAATAGCTGTTTTTACTTCTGGATCTAATTCATTTAAAGAAACATCACTGTCTTTTAAAATCTTATTCATCTCATTTTTATAATAATCTAAAATCTGTTGGCTCAGAAGGTCGCGATTAACAGTAAGATAGTAGGTCATCTCTACTTTATCTTTTTTTACTGTCATTTTTAATTGAGGTTTTGAAATACTATTTTCAACGGTCGTACCCAGTTGTCTGTCTAATAATTTCAAATCATTAGTGATATCTTTTTCGTAAGTTCCTTTAACAGAATTAGCTTTCCACGTTCCTTCTAAACTTCCTTCTTGATATTTATAGTAAGCAGCACCCCCTACTCCAACAAGAAGAACAGTAAAGAACAATAAACTAAACGTTTTTAAAAGGTTTCGCGATTTTTTGGGGTTTACATCTAATATAGTACGGTTATTCATAAAGGTTTCTCCTCTACTAGCATGGTATCATTTCCCTATTTTACAGTCAAGAATCTACTGCATCATTGGAATAGGTAAAAATAAAAATACTTCGTTTGAAGTATTTTTAAATCATTGCTAAAATGCTATCCCACGCCTGATCAATACCTATGCGGTCGACCGATGAAAAGATAATAAACTGATCATTGGAATCAAAATTCAATTTCTTTTTAACCATTGCTTCATGTTTATTCCATTTGCCTCGTGGAATTTTATCAGCCTTTGTCGCAACAACAATAACAGGTATCTCATAATATTTCAGAAATTCATACATTTGAACATCTTCTCCAGAAGGTTCATGACGTAAATCAACTAAAGAAACAACCACTCTGAGATTTTCACGACTAACTAAATACTCTTCAATCATTTTTCCCCATCTTGCGCGTTCGGTTTTTGAAACTTTAGCATAGCCGTAGCCCGGAACATCAACAAAGCGAATTTTATCATCAATATTAAAAAAATTAAGTAACTGAGTTTTACCAGGCTTAGCTGAAGTACGGGCTAAATTTTTACGCCCTAAAATAGTATTGATAAAACTTGACTTACCTACATTGGAACGTCCAGCTAGAGCTACTTCTGGAATATCATCTTGTGGGTAATGCGACTTATTTGCTGCGCTCAGTAAAAGATCGGCATTGTGAGTATTTAGGACTTGTTCTTCTGCCATGGCCACCTCCCCTTAAGCTATTTCCAGGATTGGTTTTGCATTCCCATCAACAGCATCTTTCGTAATACGTACTTTGGTCACATCTTCTTGGCTAGGTATTTCAAACATGAGATCTAACATTGTCTCTTCAATAATTGAGCGTAAGCCACGAGCTCCCGTTTTACGAGCAATCGCTTTTTCCGCAATTGCATCTAAAGCTTCTTGATCAAAGGTCAACTCCACGCCATCGTAAGACAGTAAGGTTTGATATTGTTTGACAAGTGCATTCTTTGGCTCAGTTAGTATTTTCACTAAATCATTGGTGCTAAGCTGCTCTAAGGCAGCAACAACTGGTAACCTTCCAATGAACTCCGGAATTAAACCAAAGGTTTGGATATCTTCAGAAATAATTTCTTGCATATAGGAAGCATCTTCATCAATTTTGCGACTGTTTTGCCCAAAACCAATAATTTTTTCTCCCAATCTTTGTTTAACGATTTCTTCAATACCGTCAAAAGCACCGCCCACGATAAACAAAATATTTTTGGTATCAATCTGTATCATTTCTTGATTAGGATGTTTACGGCCACCTTGTGGAGGAACAGAAGCGACAGTTCCTTCAATTATTTTCAAGAGAGCTTGTTGAACTCCTTCTCCTGATACATCACGAGTAATTGAAACATTTTCACCTTTTTTGGCAATTTTATCAATCTCATCTACATAGATGATACCACGTTCAGCACGCTCAACATTGTAGTCTGCTGCTTGAATCAGTTTCAATAAAATATTTTCAACATCCTCACCTACGTAGCCAGCCTCGGTCAAAGAGGTAGCATCCGCAATAGCAAAAGGAACATTTAAGGTCTTAGCTAATGTTTGAGCAAGGAATGTTTTCCCAGAACCGGTTGGACCAATCATTAAAATATTTGATTTTTGTAGTTCCACTTCTTCATCATCGCGACTTTCTGCAAAAGAAACTCGTTTGTAATGGTTATAAACAGCTACCGCCAAAGCCCTTTTTGCACGGTCTTGACCAACCACATATTGATTTAGTGTCTCTAATAACTCTTTCGGTTTAGGAACTTCTGTCAAATCAGCTAATACTTCCTCAGCTAATTCTTCTTTAATGATTTCTTGTGACAGAGCAACACATTCATTACAAATAAAGACATTGTTACCTGCTATAATTTTTTTGACTTCATCTTGACTCTTGCCACAAAATGAACAATGAACCTTGATATCAGTACTTCGATTTCCCGCCATATTTTCTAAACTTTCTCTTTTCACTCTTTATTAAAACAAGGTGCCATAAAAGGCATGTATGGTATTAACTAAATTAGTAATGACATTTAGTAAAAACAAAGTGCCCAATCCATAACGTTTTTTCTTAAAAGCTGTCATTGCACAAAGAAAACAGATGGCACACAAAAAAGCCGTAAATACCCCAAAAATACTACGTTGCATTAGTTAATCTCTCCCCCAGCGACAATCACTTTTTAACAAGAACATGAACTGTAAAATCAAAAGGATTTTGTTCATCTTTCCCATAGAAAAATTGATTTTCTTCAATATAGTCATCTAAATTCATTTCAGGACGATAGGTATCGCCTTCAAATTGGTGATGAACAACTGTTTTAATGATACGATTAAAATGCCCCTCAAAACTTTCGAGAACCTTCGCGCCACCAATGACGTACAGATTTTTTTCTTGGGCATGGAACCATTCCAAGGCTTTTTCTAAACTAGTAACAGTTAGCACACCTTCTACATCATACTGCTCATCGCTGGTCATCACCAAGGTTTGGCGATTAGGAAGAAGTTTACCTTTCATCCCCTCAAATGTCACTCGCCCCATCAAAATAGCTTGGTGAAGGGTTGTATTCTTAAAATGTTGTAATTCTCTTGGAAGATGCCAAGGCAAGGTTCCATTTGAACCAATAAGTCCGTTTTCATCTTCTGCCCAAATAGCTATTATTTCTTTTGTCATCTTATTCTATCCTTAATGTCATTGACTCTATTTTAGCAAATTTTGTGATATTTTGCTTGAAAAAAATCCATGTTTCACTCAGATAGCCAAATCAAAGCGCAATTGTGGTTTAACAGGATCATAATCTACTAATTCAAAATCTTCGGCACAAATATCAAAAAAGTCAGTGCCATCTGGAACATTTAAAACAAGACGTGGCTTACAATTGCTTGCTTCGCGATTTAATAATTCCTCTGCCTGAGAAAATTGATTATCGTAAATATGTAAATTATTGACAAAGTAGAAGAATTTTCCAATTTTCCAGCTAAAATGTTTTGCAATCATCATTTGTAAAGCAACATATTGCATAGCATTAATATGGTGTGCTACTAACATATCATTAGAGCGCTGTACCAGAGTAGCGTCCAGATAGATATCACCGTCAACACGACGAACATCAAACATCGTCTGAAAGGCACAAGGTAGCAAACCTTCTGTTTCTTCGAAAGCCTCGTAATCCCATAATGAAATCACATTTCTGCGATTCCAGGGGTTGTCAGCCAGCTGTTTTAAAATTTTCGTCATGATATCATGCTTTTTGACTACAGCTCCATAGCGTTGTCCGATTGTTCTGGTATTTCCTACTTCCCAATCCTTCCAATAGTGAACATTATATTTTTCTTCTAAGACATCTAAAGAATTGGATTGGTCTTGATAAATCCAAAGTAACTCTTTGATTGCTGATTTTATTGGTATTGGCCGTAAGGTAGTAATAGGAAAGTCACCTTCAGCCAAGTTATACTCTGTGAAAACGCCAGTAAGATACTTTGAGTTAGCTGTTTGACCATCTCTATATTTTGGTCTTGCCTGCTCACTAAAAACACCTGTTTCCAAAATCTTTTGGATATTCTCTTTAAAAATCACATCTGCTCGTGTCATGACGCTTCCTTTCTAGTTTATATACTGTTTCTTATTTTACCAAATTTTGAGGAAATAGCTAGAAGAAATATTAAAAATTAGGCTCCCTTAACGATTTCTTTGGTTTGAATCATGAAACTAATAGTTGTTTTCTCTTTTTTCAGAAAAATTATGATAAAATATTAGAGAATATCTATTAGCATATTAAAGAAGGAACATTATGAAAATTGGAATTGATAAGATCGGTTTTGCAACTGGTCGTTATGTTTTGAATATGGATCAATTAGCTATCGCTCGTCAAACTGATCCAGATAAATTTACTAAAGGACTAATGCTTGATCGCATAAGTATCACGCCAATTACAGAGGATATTGTGACTCTTGCTGCTACTGCCGCTGACACAATTCTCGACCAAGAAGATAAGGAAAGTATCGATATGGTCATTTTGGCAACAGAGTCCTCCATCGATCAATCAAAAGCGGCCAGCATTTATGTCCATCACTTGCTTGGCATTCAACCATTTGCTCGTTCAATTGAGATAAAAGAAGCCTGTTATAGTGCTACTGCTGCACTTGATTATGCCAAAGCTCATATTGCTTTAAATCCTGACTCAAGAGTATTAGTTATCGCCAGTGACATTGCCAAATATGGTATCAAGTCGGCTGGTGAACCAACCCAAGGCGCTGGCAGTGTCGCTATCTTAGTCAAGGCTAACCCCTCAATTGCCATCATTAACAATGATAACGTCGCCCAAACACGGGAGGTTATGGATTTTTGGCGACCAAATTACTCATCAACCCCTTACGTAAACGGAATCTTTTCTACTAAACAATACCTTGATTCCCTCAAAACAACTTGGAAAGAATACCAAAACCGCCAGAATCTAGAGGTTACTGATTTTGCTGCTTTTTGTTTCCACATTCCTTTTCCTAAACTGGCTTTTAAAGGCCTTAATAAATTATTCGATAAAGAAACACCCGATTCGCATAAAAAGCAATTAACCTTAGCTTTCGAAGCTTCTATTACTTATAGCCGCCAAGTCGGAAATATCTATACAGGTTCACTGTACATGTCCCTTCTTTCCCTTTTAGAAAATTGTCAAACCTTACAGGCAGGAGATAAAATCGGTATGTTCTCCTACGGTTCTGGTGCTGTTAGCGAAATCTACAGTCTCCAGTTAGTTGATGGTTACCAAAGCAGATTAGAAACAAACCGTCAAGCCTATTTGGATCAACGCCAAGAAGTCAGCGTCACTGATTATGAAACTATTTTTTATGCTGATAGTTCAGTTGACCACGAAGGGAACCTTACTTTTGACAACTATTTAGCCGGACGATTTGCTTTGAAATCTATCCAAGAACACCAAAGGATTTATGGAAAAAATGACAAATAAACCTATCAATTGGGCTGGTTTCTATAAAAAAAGTCCAGCAGACAGAATTAAATTCTTAAAGGAACAAGGTCTAATTAGAGACCTTGTTCTTGAGCATCTAGAAAGAGAAGACTTATTATCCCTTGAAACGGCTAATCAAATGGCTGAAAATGTTCTTGGACGCCTTGCCCTTCCATTTAGCATCGTTCCAGATTTTCTCATTAACCAAAAAACTTACCACTTACCGATGGTAACAGAAGAGCCTTCAGTTATTGCCGCTGCTACCTTTGCTGGAAAAATCATCAAACGTTCTGGAGGTTTTAAGACAAAAGTTTTCAATCGCCAGATGATCGGACAAGTAGCTTTATATGATGTTCCAGATAAAAAAGAGGCCCGCACCCAGATTTTGCTAGCAAAAAATAATTTACTTGAAATCGCAAATAATGCCTATCCCTCAATCGTCAAACGTGGGGGAGGAGCATGTGATTTGCATATCAAGATAAAGGAGAACCTTCTCATTGTTTATCTTATGGTTGATACCCAAGAAGCTATGGGAGCTAATATGGTTAATACGATGGTGGAGGCACTTTCTAAACCCCTAGAAGATTTGGCTAACGGTAAAACCTTGATGGCTATTTTATCAAACTATGCAACCGAAGCTTTAGTTAGAGCAGAATGTCAGATTGACCTCCGTTTTTTAAGTCGTAATAAAGCTGAAGCTGAAGAATTAGCTAAGAAAATGGTGCTAGCCAGCGACTTCGCACAAATTGATACCTATAGGGCTGCTACCCATAACAAAGGTATTTTTAATGGTATTGACGCCTTAGTCATAGCCACTGGTAATGATTGGCGGGCCATTGAAGCTGGAGGGCATACTTACGCTGCCAAAGATGGTTCCTACCGTGGTTTAAGTACCTGGAGCTTAGACCTCCAGCATAATGTGATTAAAGGCCAATTAACTATGCCTATGCCGATTGCTACTAAGGGGGGATCTATTGGCCTCAATCCCAGTGTCCAAGTAGCCCATGACTTACTGAATTGGCCAAAGGCTAAAGAATTAGCTCAAATCATTGTTAGTTTAGGATTAGCTCAAAATTTTGCTGCTTTAAAGGCCCTCACTAGTAGGGGAATCCAAGCTGGGCATATGAAACTTCAAGCTAAATCCTTAGCACTATTAGCAGGAGCAAGTGAAGCTGAGCTTGCTTCACTAATGCCCGAGCTACAAGCACTCAAGCATCTTAATTTAGAAAATACCAAAAAAACATTAGCAAGATTACGCCAAAAATAAAGAAATCCCTGAAAGTTTTAGCTTTCAGGGATTTTTACTTCAGACGCTATTTTGATGATAGCTATTATTTGGTATTTGCTTCTTTTAGGCGACCATATAGATAATAATCAACGGTTTTTAGCTCAGCAATTGTTCGACAATCAAGGGCGCACATGATTAACTTCAGTTCTTCTTTCCAGCCATTAACGATGGCAATAACCTCTTCTAGCTGGTAAGATTCGACCAACTCTAAAACTGTTCGAGATAAACCAACAGCTCTAGCTCCAAGGACCAAACATTTAATCATATCTAAAGGATTCCGAATACCTCCAGATGCTAAAATCTCAACTTCATCAGATATTGCTTGACAGTTTAACAAGCATTGGCTAGTTGTTTGTCCCCAATTATCGAGATAAGCTTTATTACCGCCTCTTTGATTTTCAATATAAGCAAACGAAGTACCACCACGTCCAGATATGTCAAATGTTTGGATACCTAAGTCACGCGCTAAAGTAATTGTTTTGAGATCCATACCAAAACCAACTTCTTTTAAAATAAGAGGTACCGGTATTTGCTCGGCATAGTCTTTCAAATGCTGATGCCAGGAACGAAAATGACGTTCTCCCTCAGGCATTAATAACTCTTGCATAAGATTGATATGAACCTGTAAAAAAATGGGGTTCATTTCTCTAACTGTTTGTAACCCTAGGTTAATATCTTTATCTAGTCCTATATTGGTCCCCAATAAAAGATTGGGAGCTACCGACCGTAATTGGTAGGATTGATCATTAGGATTTTTCAAAGCTGCGCTATAAGAACCAGTCACCATTGGAATCTCAGTTGCTGCTGCTACTTGAGCCAATTTTTCATTGACGGCTTTGCCTTTTTCACTCCCACCAGTCATAGCATTAATATAAAAAGGATATGCAAAGTCCTGACCAGCGTAATGAGTTGACAAGTCAATCTCTTCTAAATCATATTGAGGTAATGAACAATGAATTAGTTCAATATCATCAAAAGAGTTGTAAGATGATTGGTATTTTAGTGCATATTTAATATGGTCATTTTTTCGATTAGTCATCTGCAATCCACCTCTTATCATAAATCAATTCAATACCCTTAGTTCGCCAATAGGTTAGTATGCGATCCGTTGATGCTTGATCAAAAGAAAACGCAATCCCACAATCACCACCACCTGATCCAGAAGACTTAGCGACCGCATTCACCCCTTCACATGCCTCTTTTAAAGCAAGCAATTTGGGATGATAAATAGCAGGATCAAGTTCTTGCAATAAATCACTAATGCGAGCCAAGGAAAGAATAAATAAGTCTTTGTCTCCACTTTCAATCCCCTTTTGGCAATCTAAAACAGCTTTTTGGGTTTCCGAAAGAAAAGGGGCATCAATCGCCTCCTTAACATGATTAATCATATCACGTGAAATTGAAGGTACTTTAGTCCAGCCAACCAAAAAATGAGTGTCTAATTTAACTTCAATAACCTCTATTTGATATAGCCAATCTTCTTTCATTACTTTTTCGAATGAATAACGATGAATTTTCTCACTTATATCTCGTCGATCAAAAGATTTGTAGGCAATCATCCGATTATAAGCAATACAAGCGATATCCCCCATCGAACCATTATCACCTAATGCAAGAAGCGTGTAAGCTGCCAACTTAAAAAGCAAATCATTTGAAAGTGATAGATGAAAAAACTTTGCTAAAGCCTTTATCGTCAGTACAGTGACACTACCACTTGAACCTAAACCATACTTTTTACCTTCTGCTTCCATTTTACCTGAAATGTTTAAATGAAAAGGAGGCAGATTTTCTATTTCCTTACCAAGCAACAAAGATACTGTACGAATACTGGCTTGGATTAACTGATAACCAGTATCTGGTTCTAAGCCAACACTATAATCAAACATGTCAGAAGTAATCTTAAAATCTCTAGCTGCTTTAATTGTGGCCTTCATTTTTATAGGAATAGGCATTAAAATAGCTGTTTGTCCAGGACTTAAAATAGCATATTCTCCCGCAATATAAAGCTTTCCGCCAGTTTCTACCTGATATTTAGTCATCTAGAATATCCTTTGTTTTCGAAACAATAATCTTGTAATCTTGCTCAAAAAGAGGTACAAGCTCCTCTAAGTCTTCTTCTAAACAGAGAACTTTTACGTTAGGGCCCGCATCCATGGTAAAATAACACTGATAACCCTTAGAACGTATATCTCGAACCTTATCCATAGCCTGATAGGAAGCTTCAGTTAAATAAGAAAAGGAAGGGCTTGATGTACGAGTTGTCTCGTGCATGGCAAGTGCATTCTCTTCTGTCAATAACCCAACTTTCTCAAAGTCATTATCCTCTAAATACTGTAACATCTCTTGATAAGCAATTTCCGATTTTCTGATCCATTGGTCAAAAGTAGTTGAGGTTTGGCGACACAACTTCATACCATCCCGACTTGAAATAGGCTTTCGTTCATCATTTAAAACTAACATAATCATGGCTAATTTTAAATCTGTTTTCACCTTATAGATATCACCACTACTCTTATCCCAAGCAGATAATGGACCAAAGAAAGAGCGAGAAGCCGACCCTGAAGCAAACTTAGCCTTTTGTGCTAGCTGACTTTGTGTTAGACCTGTTTCAAAGAACTCGTTACAAGCCTTAACTAGAGCAGACAGCCCACTTGAACTGGATGAAAGTCCTGCTGCTGTTGGCATGTTATTACGGCTTCTAACTTGGACAAATAAGTTCTTAGGAGTCCGAAATTGATTAATAATTGCAGATATTTTCTCATGTTCCTCTTGGCTTTGTAACTGGTCATCAATGTAAAACAAGTCTTTATCAGCACCTTTCGGTAAGCTTTGCAATTGCGTCTCTGTGTACATATTTTCTAAAGTTAAAGAAATGCTGCTAGTTGAAGGAATCATTTTTTTCTGATCTTCTTTTCCCCAATATTTAATTATTGCAATATTCGCATAGGACTTCACAGTTACAGTTTTTGAATCCACGTATTTACGGCCCCTTTTTCTAATAATTTTTCACATATGATTTCAGCATCTTTTTTAGTAGCTGCCAAAGCTATAATGCAACCACCAAGGCCACCACCTGACATTTTAGCACCCAAAGCTTGGTGTGCTAATGCTTCTTGAACTAATAAATCTGATTGCTCAATACTAACTCCGATAGCTTTAAGCTCTTGATGGGCTTGCGTCATAGCATGTCCCATTACTTCTATATCTTTACTAATAATAGCCCGGTGAACTTCTTCTGTTAATTGTCCAAGACGAGTGAGATGTGGTAAATTACTTTCTTCAAATTTGGCTACTTTATTGACAGCCTCACGGGTATGGCCGTGAATACCTGTATCAGCAATTACTAAATAAGCTTCCAAATTAATAGCCAAGCTTTCAAAACCTACATTTCGAATAAAGGTAATAGCATGATCACTGAGGCAAGTTTTAGCATCTAGCCCACTGGGATTCGTATGAGCAATAATCTCAGCTTTATTAACTAGGATTTCAAGTAAATCATCATTAATTGGTTGGTCAAAATAATCGAATACTGCTCTAATAGCAGCAATGGAAACTGCTGCTGACGAGCCCATTCCTCTTTTTTGTGGAACTTGTGAAATGATTTCGTATGAAATTGGTTTTTCTTTAATCTGTAAAAAATCTAAGGCTGAATAAATTGCTGTAGACAGTGTGTCGTAAAAATCAAATTTTAGTTTTTCTTTAGCTTCTTGAATAAGACAAGTCACTTCTATATCTTTTAAGGGTAAAGCAATTGCAGGAAAACCATAAACCACCGAGTGCTCTCCCATCAAAATAATTTTGCTATGAGCTTTACCAATACCTATTTTTTTTGTCATAAATTATTCTTTTCGTTCTTTTTAATCCTTTAAACTACCTTACTATTTTACACTAAAAGCTAAGAAAATGCGATACGAAAACCTTTTTACTAAGCTAAAGCTGAATCTTTTGTAATGAGAACTAGAACAAAAAACAGACTAGCAATCACATAACTAAAAAAGCTGAAGAAATCAGCTTTAGATTTTTTCTTGAATACGAAACATTTCAGCATAGCTACCATTTGCTTTTAATAAAGTGTGATGATTTCCTCTCTCAATAATCCGTCCTTGATCGAGAACTAAAATTTGATCAGCTGTCTGAATCGTTGAGAGACGATGAGCAATAACAAAGGTTGTTCTCCCCTTTTTTAAAACTTCCATGGCTGCTTGGATAACCTCTTCAGTCTCGGTATCAATATGTGATGTCGCTTCATCTAATATCAGTATTTTCGGATTTGAGATAAGTGTTCGAGCAAAAGCGATTAATTGTCTCTCACCACTTGAATAGGAAGAGCCTCTTTCAGAAACTGGAGCATATATCCCTTTGTCCGATTTATTTAAGAGGTGCTCTGCTCCTACTTGAATTAGGGCTTGCTCTATCTGTTCTTCACTATAAGCTTGGTTTCCCATGCTCACGTTGGAGGCAATCGTTCCTGTAAAAAGATAAGGATCCTGCAAAACAATCCCCATATGGGAGCGTAGACTTTCTCGAGAAAAATCCTTAATCGATTGATTGTCTATTCTGATATCCCCTTCTTGGGGGTCATAAAAGCGATAGAGTAAGTTCATGATAGATGATTTGCCAGAGCCAGTATGGCCAACCAAGGCTATCGTTTGACCATTTTTAGCTTCAATGGAAATATCTTTCAAAACTTTCTTGCCTTTATCATAATAAAAACTAACATGATCAAAAGTGACTTGTCCCTGACTGACCTTAATTCCTACTTTACTATCTTTCTCAGTCTTTTCCTCTAAAAGTTCCAAAAGCCGTTTGCCTGTTGCGTGCGATCTTTGAATATTGGGAAGTTGCCGTACCACCATTCCTAGAATATCAAACAATCTAGTCAGATAATTAATATAAACAAAAATCATACCAACTGTCATTCCAGCTTGCCCTTTAAGAAAACGATAACCAATAAATGTTAAAATAGCAGCAATTATAGTGTACTTAAAAACTCTGTTAAAGTCCACGAAGCAACTGAATCAGCAAAGATAATAGTATTGTCAGCCTTTCGCATTTTAGTAATCTCTTTATCAAATTCTTGTAAGGTCTGATCTTCTTGATGGTAAAGTTGAATAATAGACACACCATTCATTGTTTCATTGACTTGTGTATTAACAGCACTTCTAGCTTTATAAAAATCTTTCATTGGCTGATCTGTCAATCTTTTATAAAGAAGTTGAATACCATAAAAGACCGGTAAAATGAATAGTAAAAAAAGTCCTAAAGTAAGGTTTAGGTAGATTAAAATACCATAAATCACTAACACTTGTAAAAGGCAAATCATCAATTGCGATAAAAGATTATCAAAGAATTGATTACGGAGAGTTTCTGTGTCATTAACGATACGTGTTGCGATTTTCCCTGCTGGTTGATGATCAAAATAAGAAATAGGTAATGACTGCATTGTCTGAAAGGCCCGATTCCGCAAGTTTTCGACAATCTGATTAGAGGCTTTTACTAGAGCCTTAAAAGAAAAATAACGAAGGCCTGCTGTAGCAAGGACTAGTACAAGGTAGAGATAAATCAGATTAGTAAATGAATCTCTATTAAAGGCCTGCCCACGCGCTACTGGAGTCAAAAAACGATCAATCATTTTCTGCAGAAGCAAAGGAGCATATTGGCCTGCCCCAGTTGCTATTAAGAGTAAGACAGACCCTGTCCAAAAAGGTTTTCTAGCCCATCTAATTTCAGCTATTAAGGTTTTAAAGACTGACATCCCCTACCCCCTTTCCTTCTTGTCTAATATACTGTTGATAATACCAACCACCCCGCTGGTAAAGATCATTTGGTTTTCCTTCCTCAATAATTTCTCCATCTTCTAAAACGATAACCCAATCAGCATGCTGGATTGCCGATAAACGATGGCTAACAATAATACTTGTTTTTCCTTGCCTTTCACGTTGAATGTTAGTAATGATAGCAGCCTCAGTTCTAGCATCAACCGCTGACAAAGAATCATCCAAAATCAGCAAATCAGGCTTCCCTAGAAAAGCTCTAGCTATAGCAATTCGCTGTTTCTGGCCACCAGAAATTGATAAGCCCCTTTCCCCAATCTCCGTTTCTAAGCCCTGCGATAGATGTGCTAAATCTTCACTAAAGGAAGCTGTTTCGATGGCTGCAAGAATATCTGATTCCTCTGCTCCGCTTTTCCCCATAGCAATATTTTGCCAAACAGTCTTTGAAAAGAGAATATGCTCTTGAGGCACGTAGCCAATGTGACTTTCCAATGCTTTACGCTTATAGTCTAAAATATCATGACCATTTATTTCAAAAAGCCCGTCACCTTTTGGATACTGACGCAAGAATTGTCGGACTAAACTCGTTTTACCTGAACCTGTTTTTCCGATAATACCCAAGGTTTGACCTTGATTAAGGACAAGATTAAGCTTTTTCAGAGTATCTTGATTACTTTCTGGATACCTAAAAGAATAGTCTTTCAACCTAATAGTCTCAATCTTGGCTAAGGATTGGCTCCCATCTTCCTCCATATCATCGCTAGTTTCAATCACTTGGCTAAGTTTTGAAAACGAAGCATTACCTGTCTGAAAAACGAGGATAAAATCAGCCACCATACTGAAGGGCTCAATGAGAGAGACTAGATAGAGTTGCAAGGCCAGTACTTGACCAAGAGTGATAAGACCTTTTTGTAAAAAAGAAAGACCAGTAATTAAAACAAGAATCGTACTAAGTGCGAGCATAATAGTAAAAACAGGAAAATATAGGCCACGAATCGATGCAATCCGATTCCATTTCTCAGCAATTGCTCTTATTTTTCTCTCAAACTCTTTAGCTAAAAAAACTTTTTTGCTATAAGCCCTCATAACACGAATGCCTTCTACGGTTTCTAGCACCTGATCACTTAAGTTTGAAATGGCTTCTCTGGCTTCTTCTACTAGTAATTCCTGTTTTTTCGTCATGAAGTAAGTCAAAAAAACACCAATGATAATCGGGAGCATGCCAATTAAAGTCATCTTCCAAGAAATGAAAAACATTGTGGGAATAATAAAAGCAAACATACCTCCAGTATATAAGATAATCATCAAACCGTAACCGATAAAATCCATCAAAGCTTCAACATCTGTCGAAAACCGTGTCATCATATCTCCAGAACGGAATTTATCATAATAAGGTGTCCGCATCAAAACCAACTTTTTAAACGCTCTTTGCTGTAAATCACATTTGAAAGCTACTGCTTCTTGGAAGAGCTTGAGATGCCATAAGTATGCTGTGGCATATGACATAAAGGTAGCAATGATGAGAACAAGTATATGATTTTTTAAAGAGGCTTGACTAAGTTGATGATGACTCATGTGATCAACTAAACTTTGAACAACCTTAGTAGGAATAATTAAGCTGGCATCATACACCAACAACGAAATGACTACTAGAAGATACATAGCTTTTTTAGTTTTTATGTGTTCTAAAATTAAAGCTAACATTTCGTCCTCCTTCTTTGCATAAATTAATTTTTGCATACAAAAAGCCCGCAGTAAGTCAACCTTTCTACCACGGGCTTTTACTATTAGGTGCATAACGACACCAAAGTAAGTTAATTTTGAAGGCTAGAAAGGAGAATATCAAAAAAAGCTTGATTTGTTTTAATAATTAACATGTTTGTTCTCCTTTCTTTTAATCTAACCATCATACTATCACAGATTAGCTCAGATAGCAATAGCTAAAAATAAAAAGAATCGAACGTTTTTAATTATTTCTGTTAAATAATATGTTTTCTTAAAAATGTAAGCCTTTTATAAAATATATAATAGTATTTTATTCACTTTTTATGCAATACTTCTTGTTTTGTGCATTAAAAGATAGTAAACTATTTATGAAACATCATTTTATTCTTTAGGAGATCGGAATTTTTATGAAAAAACATATTGTTTTAAAAAGCAGTGTTTTGAGTGTCCTTGCTGGTATGTCACTAGTCGTTTCAGCTGTTAGCGCTGATCAAGTTGATGTTCAAATTTTAGGGATTAATGACTTCCACGGAGCCATTGATCAAACTAGCACCGCTTATATGCCTGATGGTAAAATTTCAGGTGCTGGAACGGCTACTCAACTGGATGCTTATATGGATAAAGCTCAAGCTGATTTTGCCCAAACTAGTCCTAATGGAACTAGTTTTCGTGTTCAAGCTGGTGACATGGTTGGAGCTAGCCCAGCAAACTCAGGATTACTCCAAGACGAACCAACTGTTCAGATTTTTAATGAAATGAATGTTGAATATGGCACCCTTGGTAACCATGAATTCGATGAGGGCTTGGCTGAGTATAATCGTATTATGACTGGCACAGCTCCTGCTCCTGATTCGACTATTAATCAAATTACAAAAGACTACCCACATGTTCCTTCTAATCAAACGATTGTTATTTCAAATGTTGTTGATAAAAAGACTGGGGAGATTCCATATAATTGGAAACCTTATGCTATTAAATCCATTCCTATTAACAATACTTCCGTAAAAGTCGGTATAATTGGCGTCGTTACTACTGAAATCCCCGATTTAGTCCTGAAACAGAATTACGAACAGTATGATTTTTTAGACGAAGCTGAAACTATCGCTAAGTATGCTAAAGAATTAAGAACCCAGAACGTTAATGCTATTATGATTTTAGCCCACATCCCTGCAACTACAGGAAAAGATGGTCTAGTTGGTGATCAAATGGCTACCATTATCAATAAAGTTAACCAAATCTACCCTGATAACAGTATTGATATAGTCTTTACTGGACACAATCACGTGTATGCAAACGGAACAATTGGTAATACTCGAATTGTTCAAGCTCTTGCTCAAGGAAAGGCCTATGCTGATGTCCGTGGTACTTTGGATACTGATACTCAGGATTTCATCGCAGTACCTACTGGACAAGTTGTCGCTGTTGCTCCAGGTATTTTAACAGGAACGCCTGAAATCCAAGCAATTGTGAATAATGCCAATACCATCGTGGCTCGTGTAACTGAAACAAAAATTGGAACAGCTATAACAAATGCCAATATTTCAAGAGAGGTTAATAGCGATAAAGAATCAGCACTCGGTAACCTAATTACAAAAGCACAATTAGCTATTGCCAGAGAATCATTCCCTACTGTAGACTTCGCCATTACAAACAATGGTGGGGTTCGTGCTGACTTAGTAGTTAATAGTGATCAATCAATCACTTGGGGCGCAGCTCAAGCTGTCCAACCCTTTGGAAATATCCTTCAAGTTGTCGAATTAACAGGACAAGAAATTTATGATGTCTTGAATGAACAGTATGATGAAGGAGAAAAATATTTCCTTCAAATGTCAGGTCTTAGATACATCTATACTGATAGTGGCTCTGCTGATCCCTTAAATCCTTACAAAGTTGTGAAAGCCTATAAGACCAACGGTGAAGAAATTGACCCGAACGCAACCTACAAAGTGGTTATCAATGATTTCTTATATGGTGGAGGAGATGGTTTTAAAACATTTAAAAAAGGGAGATTGTTAGGAGCAATTAACCCTGATACTGAAGTATTCATTAAATATATTAAAGATTTAGAAGCTAGCAATCAAAAAGTTTCTGCCACTATCTCTGGAGTTAAAACCTATGCTACAGTTACTCTTGAAACATCTAAAAAGAAAGACTCATCAGGTATACATGATTTAGTTAATCGCGTTTATCGTAATCGTGAGGGAAAAATCATTCAAACAGAGTTAGTTTCAGACCTATTCACACCAACTAGGGCTCCTGAAACAGCAACTACAAAAGTAAGAAGCCTAGCAAATAACAGTTACTCCTTAATGTATGCTAAATCTGAAAATCATATTCAAAATACTGATGTTAAGAAAAAATTACCTTTAACCGGAAGTAAGGAGCGAGGTTCACTTTTACTATCACTAGCAGGAGTTGCTACTCTTTTTGCGACTGCTTTAGCTAAGAAAAAAGAACACTAATTAATGAAAAGGACATACCTTAAGTTCAAGGTATGTCCTTTTAGATTAAAATTCCATCTAGATGATCTAACTCATGTTGGCAAATTTGGGCAGCTAAACCATTCAAGCTTAAACTCTTCTTTCTCCAATTAAGGTCAAGATATTCCACTGTAATGTTTTGATAGCGTTTTGTTTTCTGATTTCCAGAAAGCGAGAGGCAAGATTCTTCAGTGATATATGAGTCGGATTTTTTCACCAACTTTGGATTAAACATAACTAAGTCAACAAATCCCATTGAAATGATAATAATACGTTTAGACTCTCCAATCATATTAGCCGCCAAGCCCAAGCAATTCTCTCTATGAAAAGCTAAAGTGTCTTGTAAATCCTTACCTATGGGTAAATCCTCTTTTGTGGCTTGTTTTGAAACTTGTCGCAAAAAGAAAGGATCTTTCACAATTTGACGAATCATTTTACTTCTCCCTATACGATGAATTCTCTATATTATAGCAAAATCCTAGCAGGAAAAATAGTTATTTCCCAAGCCTTCTAATCATTAAACAAGACCTTGAGCCGACATAGCTTCGGCAACTTTTAGAAAGCCTGCGATATTAGCACCTGCAACTAGATTCCCAGAAAGGTTAAATTCATCAGCAGCATGTGTCGCATTATCATAGATATCTTTCATAATATCAAAAAGTTTTGCATCAACTTCTTCAAAAGTCCAAGCAATTCGTCCACTATTTTGTGCCATTTCTAAAGCGGACACCGCTACTCCACCAGCATTAGCTGCTTTGGCAGGCCCAAATAAAACACCCGCGTCTTGCAATAGTGTCATAGCCTTTAAAGTAGATGGCATGTTAGCGCCTTCGACAACAGCAAGAATACCATTATCAACCAACATTTGAGCATCTTTAGCATTCAACTCATTTTGAGTAGCACACGGGAAAGCAAGATCGGCCTTTAAAGACCAAATTGATGGCCCACTACCAGCTGCTGTAAAGATAGCATGAGGATGCATCTCAATATAACTTTTAATACGTCCACGATTAACTTCTTTAATTTGTTTTAAACTATCTAAATCGATACCATTTTCATCGTAAACATAACCCGACGAATCTGAAACGGCAATAACACTTGCCCCAAGTTCTTGTAATTTTTCAGTAGCATAGATAGCCACATTACCTGATCCAGAGACAATGGCTTTTTTCCCTTTAAGCTCTTGGCCTTTTGAAGCTAACATGTGTTGTGCAAAATAAACAACCCCATATCCCGTCGCTTCTTTACGTGCTAAGGAACCCCCAAATGATAATCCTTTACCAGTTAGAACACCATTTTGATAACCATTTAAACGCTTATATTGTCCGAACAGATAACCTATTTCACGACCGCCAACTCCGATATCGCCAGCAGGAACATCTAAGTCTGGACCAACATGTTTTTGTAATTCAGTCATAAAGCTTTGGGTAAAGCGCATAATCTCCATATCTGATTTGCCTTTAGGATCAAAATTTGATCCCCCTTTACCGCCACCTATAGGTTGCCCAGTCAATGAATTTTTAAAAATTTGTTCAAATCCTAAAAATTTAACAATAGACTGATTAACGGAAGGATGAAAGCGTAACCCGCCCTTGTAGGGACCTATTGCTGAAGAAAATTGCACGCGATAGCCTCGGTTAACATGAACTTTCCCTTGATCGTCCATCCATGGAACTCTAAAAGAGATAATACGTTCTGGCTCAACTAATCGTTCTAAGAGATTTTCTTTGATATAATTAGGATATTTATCAAAAACTGGTATTAAGGAGTCAAAAACTTCCTCAACAGCCTGTAAAAATTCGGTTTCATATGCATTTGTAGCTTTTACCTTCTCAAAAACACGATCAACATATTCTTTTCCTGATATCATAATTTGTCCTTTCGCTTAGCAATTGTTTATAAGTTAGTAAATATTATAAATTTTCTGAATATTTCTGTCAAGTTTTTACTATAAAAATGAGATAGTTCCTAACAAACAATAGCTCTGTCAAAAGAAAAGATTGAAGAAAAAGTCCATTTTGGACAATTTTCTTCAATCTTTTTTCGTTATTATGAAAATCAAAAACTCTCAGAAACATTGGAATATCAACATCCCTAAGAATTTAATATTTTTCCATTTTACGCAAGTCTACTCAAATATTTTTAGGAGTTTGTCTACGTTCTGAGAAGTGCCTATAGGCACTTCTCAAGCCATTTGTAAACAATCTACCCTCATCACGGAAGAATGATGGCTGAATTGATTAAATCTTATGATTAGACTAGTTTTCCAATTCACTCAAATAATCATAGCGTTCATATTTTTCTAAGAGTTCTTGATTCAATTGATCCAGTTTCGTTTGGTAGTCCGATAACTTGCCATAATCAGAACCTACCGTTAACATGTCACTTTCAATACACGCAATCTTTTTCTCAATTTGGGTAATATCATCTTCAATAGTAGCCCACTCTTGTTTTTCCTTATATGACATACGTTTCTTATCTGCTACCTCTTTGGCTATCATTTTAGGTAGTTTCTTAACTTTTAAAAGCATTTTTTCATTTTGAAAAGCTTTTTCATCTAGATAATCACTGTAATTTCCATAAAAGACCTGAATTTCCCCATTTTCAAAAGAAAGAATCTTAGTAGCTACTTTATCCAAGAAATAGCGGTCATGACTAACAGTAATAACTGGACCAGCAAAATGATTTAAAAATTGTTCTAAAACAGTCAAAGTTGCAATGTCTAAATCATTTGTCGGCTCATCTAAGAGAAGAACATTTGGTTTTTCAATCAATATTTTCAAAAGATAAAGACGTTTTTTCTCTCCGCCTGATAATTTGCCGATAATACTACCGTGTGTTGATCTAGGAAAAAGAAACTGCTCTAAGAGTTCGCTAATGCTGGTCGTACCAACACTTGTCTTTACCTCATCAGCAACCTCTTGCAAATATGTTATAAGGCGTTTATTTTCATCCATACCTTGAATTTGCTGTGAGAAATAGCCAATACGGACGGTTTCTCCGATATCTACTTTGCCAGAATGAGGCTTGAGATCTCCATTAATGAGATGGAGTAGTGTCGTTTTACCAACACCATTATCGCCTACAATCCCAATACGGTCTTTGTTCTGAATAATTAAACTAAAATCATTGATTAAAGGGAATTTCTTGTTATAACCAAATGAAACATTTTCAAAGTGAATGACTTTTTTCCCAATCCGACTGGTTTCAAAAGCCATTTCCAATGATTCATTTGATACCGAATTCGAAACATCCTCTTTCAACTCATTAAAGCGATTAATGCGAGCTTGTTGTTTAGTAGCACGAGCTTGTGGTTGCGTCCGCATCCAAGATAATTCTTGTTTATACAACTGTTTTTTCTTATGTAAGTTAGCTGCATCGCGTTCATCTTGTTCAGCTTTAAGGCGGACATAGTCTTGATAATTACCTTGATATTCTTGTAATTTTGCATTATCTAATTCGAAAATTCGCGTAGCCAAATGATCTAGAAAATAGCGATCGTGGGTAATAAATAACACCGTTTTTTTCGATGATTTGAGGTAATTGGTTAGCCAAGCTATAGTATCTATATCCAGATGGTTCGTTGGCTCATCCAACAGTAAGAGATCTGCTGCTCCTAGCAATACCTGAGCCAATTGAACACGACGTTTCATCCCTCCTGATAATTGACCGACTTTTTGTTCTAAGTCTGAAATCCCCAACTTAGAAAGAACTGTTTTGACTTCACTTTCAATGGACCACGCATCAAGCCGATCCATCTCAGCCATAATTTTCTCTAATTCTTTTTGATTAGCTTCTGAATAACTTGACATCAGACGTTCATACTGTCCTATCAAAACCATTTCAGGCAAATCTGTCGATAACACTGTCTCTAAAACACTATCATCGTCCTTAAATTCAGGATCCTGAGTCAAGTAGGCAATTTTATAATCATTAGGCTTCAAAAAAGGAGATAAATCACCATCGTAACCAATTTTTCCAGCGATAACATCTAATAAAGTTGTTTTACCTGTTCCATTAACACCAATAATTCCAATTCGATCATAATCATGTATGAGAAAAGAAATATCCCGAAAAACAGTCTTATCTCCAACTGTTTTGCTTAATTTTTCAACTAAAAAATCACTCATTCCTTAACTCCTCAATAATATATTCACGAATAGTTGGAAGATCATTAATCAACTGCCCACGAACAATCGCTTCTTCGATATGATTAAGAGTTTTACCTAGTTCTGGTCCAGCGGACATTCCTAATTCCTGCATTAGATAGCGACCGTTGATTACTATTTCATGCTTATCATGAATCGCTAATGCTTCATCCAAATCTTGAATTCTGGAAAAATTCACCTCTAAAGCCTGGGCTTGACGGAGCTCTTCACAAAGAATGGCGATTTCCTTGCCGTAGCTGTACAAAGACCACTTATCTAGCTCTTGCTTCTGACGAAGCCGATATAGACTGACAATCTGATCCACCTTCTTTTGAAACTCATTTGATGTTTTCCATTTTTTAAGAAAAGCTTTGCTATTAGAAATATCCAGACTTACAATCAGACTTGCCCAAGCTTGGGCACTCTCAGTGAAGTTAAAAGTAGTTTGCAAATTGCTCATCATCATTTGCAGG
The DNA here is from genome assembly GCF_901542335.1 of Streptococcus porcinus. NCBI lineage: Bacteria > Bacillati > Bacillota > Bacilli > Lactobacillales > Streptococcaceae > Streptococcus > Streptococcus porcinus. Next base: position 1,145,614 of record NZ_LR594036.1, read on the forward strand.
TTGATCTTTTGACCTGCTAGGTCCGGTAAAAATTGGTAAGCTTGCGCATTAACTAATAACTCCAACCCACACCGCCAGTGCTTGGACATCAGCAACTTATCAAATTCAATAAAGATTCTTTCAACAGAAATCTTTGTTAATAAGTGAGCTTGTTCAGCCATCGCACAGAAGGTCGTTTCTTCAACGGTAAAATCCAAAGTTGCTGCAAAGCGGAATCCTCGCATGATTCGAAGAGCATCTTCTTCAAAACGATCTTGGGCTTTTCCAACCGCTCGTAAGCGCCTAGCTTTTAAATCATCAAGTCCATTAAACTTATCAATAATTTCACCATCTTCATCTAAAGCTAAAGCATTAACTGTGAAATCACGACGCTTCAGATCTTCTTCCAAAGATCGGACAAAGGAAACCTGACTAGGTCTACGGTAATCAACATAGACATCCTCTGTTCGAAAAGTGGTGATTTCATATTCACCCCCTCCTTCCAAAACAAGAACGGTTCCGTGCTCAACACCTAAGTCTACAGTTCTTGTGAAAATTGCCTTAGTCTCCTCTGGATATGAACTAGTAGCTATATCCACATCATGAATTGGACGATTTAAAAGGACATCACGTACACTTCCGCCCACAAAATAAGCCTCATAGCCCGCTTCTTTAATTTTCTTTAATATTGGTAAAGCCTTCTGAAATTCAGAAGGCAACGTTATTAATTTCATAATAATTTCTCTAATCCATAAGTCAGTCACTTACAACTAATAACTGAATTGTTTTCTAGGGTTACACCTTTTTGAGTAAAATAAGAAAATATTTGATAAATTTAGTCACTTGATAGTCTATATACAGTCATAAAGACTTTCGTCTCCATACATGTAGTAAGTCCTTATTTAATAATTGGTGAATAACCAACTGCTACTGCATTTGTTCCAAGATGTGCTCCAACTACTGAGCTGAAGTCTGCTTCATAGAAGTTATCTGGCAAACCACTCTCAATTAACATACTCTTTAAAGTGATAGCTTTTTCTTGGCCATTAGCATTTATGATGGAAAACTCAAACTCCCCTTCTTTAGCGGTTTCGTTTAACAACTCAACCAAACGCTTCATAGCTTTCTTTTCTGTCCTAATCTTTTCAAAAACAACTATCTTACCTTCATCGTTAAAACGAAGTATTGGTTTTATACTTAATAGGCTACCTAATAAAGCTGAGCCATTGGATAAACGTCCACCTTTAACTAAATGATTAAGGTCATCAACCAAAATATAGGCTGAAGTGCCTTCAATTTTTGCATACAATTTCTTAAGAATAGTATCAAAGTCGTCACCTTTTTGACACCAACTTAAAATAGCTGAAATCATATTTCCTGTTGGTACCGACGCGATTTTACTATCTGGGAAAGCCACTGTTAAATCAGGATGTTCTTCAACTAAGAACTGAATATTTTGCCAAAATCCTGAGATACCCCCAGCAAGAAACAAACCAATGACATGCGTATAACCTGTTACGGATAAATCTGTTAACAGTTCATCTAATTCTGTCAGTGAAGGTTGACTAGTTTTAGGTAATTCTGAACTATTAGCCATTTTTTGATAAAACTCATCTAAACTAAGATTTAAGCCCTCATAATAGGTTTCATTATCAAAAATAACTGGAATGTTCAAGACATATATGTCTTTATGATTTTTCACTTCTTCTGGTATGGCTGTCGTATTATCTGTAACAATTGCTAATTTCATTAACTCTTAAACTCCAAATTAATTCCCGGTCTATCTAAAGCGATTTCCGTGACTTCATAGGTCAAGCGTTGAACCATATCTAACAATGGTTCTGCAAGATACTCAACTTCATCTTGTTTGAATTCGCTTGGTTGATTAATCAAACGGTCAACAATACGTACCATTTGAGAGATAACTCCCCCAATAACGAACTCATCTTTTACAATCAAAAATTGTAGAACTGAAACAATTACCGTTTCATTTTTGTCTTCATCTTTATCAAGTAATTGAAAGGTTACTTCAAAATTAGTTTCGGGAGTTCCATTTTCTTTCTCCCATTCCAAATTTCTTGCATCATAATGATATTGATTAACAAATTCTTTTTCTCTAATGACTTGCATTTTCTGTTCTCCTTGATGACGATATGACTCATTATAGCATAGTTTCTCAGAATATTAAAGTAGGCTCATTAGTACTTTTTCTGCGGATGTCGGTCAATAATTTCAGGATGAGCCAGCAACGTTTTCTTACCTTTTTCTAATAAACTATAAGACCTCAGTGAAAATTTTTGCCCAAGGCTCTCCTCATCATATACTTGGGCAATGGTCTTCTCTAAGTCTGAGCGTTTCATCTTAGACAGCCCAATAACGTTTTTTTCTTTTAGAAATTCCTTTAAATGGAAAGCTGATATGTGCTTTAAGGAAACAAAAGCTGAATCAATAACAACATAATCATGAGCAATGAGCCATGCTAATTCTTTATCAGCATCAATCCCATAAGTTGTGTAGAAATATTTATGATGTGGGTTCTCTGTTGTATAAGTGCCAAAGCTAATACGCCAAAGCATAACAATATGACCGGGTAACAGACCTTCTTCTGTTCTTATCATATTTCGCTTTGGGATTGGTTTTTGAATTAAATCTAATTCATATTTGGGATTAATGTAAGGTTTTTCAGGATGATTTTCGTAGGTTTCACTTATTGTTTTCATAAGCATATTATATCAAAAAATCACCCTAGAAGGGTGATTTTTATTTATCGATTATACTTTAGTGAGGCCCACGCCTGATCAATCCTTAATGTTTCAGAATCAGTATAAGAACCTCTAAAATGATTCCAAACAAGATTGTTAGTGTCAACCGTTGCAGGCGGTGTCGCCGCCACCTGAGAGCTAGGAGCTGGTGAAACTACATCATAAGCAGTTAAGCCGTAAGTTTGGATAATACTATTGAGCTTGGCATTATAAGATGTGTCCGTTGCATATAAACCTGTCAATGCTGCAGTTGCATCCTGATAAGACAGTGTATTTGAGCGATGCGCACCTGAATATAGAGGTGAACTTAATAAATTAGCGTAATCGTTTAAAGAATCAGCTATACTTGGATAAGCCCTGAAAGGTTGATCAATTTCGTAGGGATTACCTTTGCCATCATCTTCCCAAGTTTTCATTGTTACAGAGCCACCATTGTAAGCACCTTTAATACCAAAAAAATTATAGTATGGCGCCTGACTGAGGCCTGACTGGCCATTACTTGACTCTAAAATAGCTTGAGCTATCATAACAGAGGCATATAAATCTCTTTCACTAGCTATTTGACTAGCAGTACCAGCAATTTCGTTGATAAAAGCTTGTGTTGGCCCAACTGCAAAACTGTCGGCCTCTACTTTTTTTTCTTTTTGTGAAGATTGCACTACTACAAATGTGGCTACTAATGCTACTAATGCAAAAATCGCCAGTAATAATTTTTTACCTTTCAACTTAGTCATCGCTTTTTTAATCCTTTTCTATTTCTTGAGTCGAATAATATTATAACACACTAATTTAGTATTTAACTACAATAATCTAATATTTAAATTAGCTGATATAAAATTGTAGTCATATTGAAATATTTAACCCTATTATTTAAAATGGATAATCAAACAAAGTTAACTGATAAGTTGAAATAATTTGATTCAATTTTTGGTTATAACTAGTATCTGTCGCATAATGACCAGTGAGAACCTGAGTTGCTTCCTCAAAGTTTTGTGTCCTACTTTTATGTGTTTTTAAGTAAAGTGGGTCTGATAAAACCTGAGCATAATCCTTAAAACCATTTGTTCTCGTTCCATAGTGACGAAATTTAGCATCTACCTTATAGAGGTTCCCTTTGCCATCATCTTCATTTGTAGGTAAAATAATCGCTTTTCCGTTATAAGTTCCTTTAATTCCGAAAAAGTTATAATAGGGCTTTTGACTTAATTGTGACTGGCCATTGTTAGATTCCAATATAGCTTGAGCTAACATTACTGAAGTGTATAAATCATTTTTATGAGCCACAAACTGAGCCGGCTTAGCAGCGGTTGACAAAAATAAAATCGTTTGGTTTCCTGCTAGTTTTTTTATACTTTCTCTCTGTGATTGTATAGTAAGAAAGCTGATAATAAAACAGGTCAGAATTAAAAATGAAATACTTACTTGAAAATTTTGTTTCTTAAATCTTGGTTTCCGTCGATAATTCTTTTTAGGCATAACTCTATTTCCCCTATTGTAGTTCTTTAAGTATAACAAAAAACTAGAACCTTGGCAGATTCTAGTTGTACTTAGACAGATGTCCTAATTAAAGTTTTTTACGAAGGGCACCAAATAATATACCTGATACTAGGGCACCTATAGCCACAAATACAAGGTAAAGGATTGGATTACTTGTTAAAGCAACTACAAAGATTCCGCCATGAGGAGCCATTAATTTGATGCCTGCTAAACCAACAAGAGCACCTGTTAGAGCAGATCCTGCTATGAAACTTGGGATTGCACGCGCTGGGTCTGCTGCACCAAATGGAATTGCACCTTCAGTAATAAAGGATAGTCCCATTACGATATTTGTGAGTCCTGATTCACGCTCTTCCTTTGTAAATTTATCTTTAAATAACAATGTAGCTACAAATACTGCTAACGGAGGAACCATTCCTCCAGCCATTACAGCAGCCATTACAACTGATCCACCGTTTGCAACAGTCGCTGCTAAGGTTCCTGTACCAAAAACATAAGCCGCCTTGTTAACTGGGCCACCCATATCTACAGCCATCATACCACCAACTAGTAAGCCCATTAAGACTGCTGAACTACCTGACAATCCTTGTAAGAAATCATTTAAAGCTGTATTGATTGCTGCCATTGGAATGTTTACCAAAAGCATTAAGAAACCAGTGATTAATACTCCAAGTAGGGGGTAAAGTAAGATTGATTTAATTCCTTCAAGTGATCGTGGCAAGCCAGATAGCAACTTCCGAAGAACCAAAATAACACCACCCGCCAAGAAACCACCTACCAAAGCTCCTAAGAAACCAGAAGGAACACCTGCCAAGGCTAGAGATTTTTCACCGCCTGCAGCAAAAGCAACTTTACCAAAGGCTAAACCATTTGAGGCAATAGCCCCCGCTACAAAACCAGCAACTAAACCAGGTTTTTCAGCAATTGAATAAGCTATATAGCCCGCTAAAACTGGTAACATGAATGAAAAGGCTGCCCCACCAATATTTTTAAAGATAGCCGCTATTTCATGATAAGATCCCAAATTCCCCAACTGATCTTTCGGTACGCCTAAAAGGTTATCTAGTAAGAAGGCAATCGCAATCATGATTCCTCCACCAATAACGAAGGGTAGCATTTGTGAGACCCCACCCATAAGGTGTTTGTAAAAAGCTCCGCCAAAGCTCGTCTTTTCTTCAGGAGTGCTGACTTCTTTCCTATCATTCTTAGCTTGGTAGACCTTTGCTTGATTTTCTAAAATGATTGAAATAAGTTCTTCACTTTTTTTAATACCATCAGCAACAGGACGTAATACTAGAGGTTTTCCATCAAAACGGTCCATCTCAACAGCTTTATCAGCAGCTACAATCACGCCTTTTGCTTTTTTAATATCTTCTGCAGTTAATCGATTAGCAACACCAGAGGCACCATTGGTTTCCACTTTAATAGTCACACCCATTTGGCTAGCCTGTTTTTTTAGAGCTTCTTCAGCCATATAGGTATGTGCGATACCAGTGGTACAAGCTGTAACAGCGACAATAAAATCTGAATGTGAAGTTTTTGCTACAGGTCTTACCTCCACTTGTTCCTTTTCAGAAGCATCAAACAAGGCAATGACATCTTCTGGACTTTCCACAGCTCTTAATTGATCAGCAAAGCCATCCTTCAAAAGGTATTGAGATAGCTGCGCTAGCGCTGCAAGATGGGTATCATTTGCACCATCAGGCGCGGCAATCATGAAGAATAAGTCTGTTGCCTGACCATCAAGCGACTCATAATCTAAACCAGTAGATGATTTAGCAAATAAAACACTCGCTTCACGTACGGCGTTATTTTTACTGTGTGGCATTGCGATACCATCACCTAAACCAGTAGATGTTTGTGCTTCACGTGCCATAATACCAGACTTAAATGTATCAAAATCTGAAACCACATTTTTTGCAACTAAACGTGAAATCATCTCATCGACAGCACTTTCTTTGCTATTAGCCTTTAGGTCTAAAATCATTAAGTCTTTTTTCAATAAATCTTGTATCTTCATCTTTTTTCTACCTCAACTTTTTGATAAGTTTCTTCTATAAAATCAATTGTTGCTAAATCATCTGAGAAAGCTGTAGCTGTTCCACAAGCAACTCCCCACTTCATGGCTTCAATAGGATCTTTTGTTGTTACAAATTTACCTGTAAATCCAGCTACCATTGAATCGCCTGCACCTACAGAATTTTTCACAGTTCCTTTAATAGGTTTAGCAAAATAAGAAGCTTCTTGTGTTACCAATAAGGCTCCATCACCAGCCATTGAAACAATAACATTTTGAGCACCCCTATCAATAATCTTGCGAGCATAAGTTTCGACATCATCAAGTCCCTTTAACCTGGTCTCAAAAATAGCCTCAAGCTCGTAATTATTAGGCTTAACAAGTAGGGGATGATAAGCAAGAGCATCTAATAATGTTTGCCCCTCAAAATCACAAACAATCTGTGCACCAGCTGACCTTACAATTGGGATAAGCTCGTCATAAATAGTATTACCTAGATTAGAAGGCGCTGATCCAGCAAAGACTACCGTATCATTTTCAGAAAGTTTGGACAAAGCCTCTTTCATAGCTAGGAGCTCACAGTCACTGATTTGAGGACCACCTCCATTAATCTCTGTCTCAAGATCAGATTTGATTTTAACATTAATTCGTGTATCTTCCTTAACTGAAATAAAGTTGGTTGTAATCTGTTCTGATTTTAAACTTTCTTCAATAAATTGACCAGTAAAACCACCTATAAAACCAGTGGCAATATTATCAATACCTAGTCTTTGTAAGATGCGGCTAACATTTATTCCTTTTCCTCCTGCAAATTTATCATCACTGGCCATACGATTGACTGAACCTGTTTCCAGATGGTCAATCCTGACGATAAAGTCAATCGAAGGGTTTAGTGTTACTGTATAAATCATACTTCAATCACCTTTGTTTTTTCTTTTATTTTTGCTAACAGAATGCTTTTTGATACTTCCGTTATTAAACAAGCATCTTCAATAGGAGCTACTTTAACGAAGGACACATATCCTATCTTTGAAGAATCAGCAAGAACATAGGACCTTTTTGCATTAGAAATGATAGTTCTTTTAATTACTGCCTCTTCCATATCAGGAGTGGTCAGATAAAAGTTATCAAGTCCATTCATGCCCAAAAAAGCTTTATCAAAGTTCATTTGTTGAATCTGCTCTAGAGCCACATTACCAATACTAGCGTCCGTTGTCTGTTTTACAAAACCACCAATAATGATAGTTTTAATATTCCTATCCACTAATTTAGCAGCATGATGGATCGAATTTGTAACAACGGTTAAATTTTTTTGACAGAGTTGAGAAATCAAAAACTCTGTTGTTGTACCTGCATCAATGAAAATAACATCATCATCAAGGATAAACTCGGAAGCTTTTTTAGCTAATTTCTGTTTGCTTTGACTGTTTTTGATAGATTTTTCTAAATTAGATAATTCCTCCTGGAGCGATGGAAATAATTCAGCTCCCCCGTGAACTCGATGAAGTTTTCCTTCTGCTTCAAGCTCGTCTAAATCGCGTCTGATAGTGGATTCAGAAGAATCCAATTCTTGCATTAAATCTTCTAAAGCAACAAAACTATCTATCAGAATGCGTTCCATAATCTTCTGTTTCCGCTTGGATTTTAGAATAAGACCACCACTTTCTGTAATCGGTTACATATAAATTATACCTTTTTTGTTGTCAAAGTCAAGCATAATCTATCAAATTCTTTCATCATATTATCAAAAAACAAGACCAGCTTATAACTAGTCTTGTTAAAAATTCTTATTTAATCTTTAGGATCTCTTCTTTAGCATGTACAAGTTGTGTAATTAAACGACAGTATGGTGTATCAATTCCCAATTTTTCCCCTTTGGTATTAACTGCACCATTGATAAAATCAATTTCAGTTAAACGATGGTTTTGAACTAAGTCTTGATGCATTGATGGGTAATGATGGGCAGCCTTTACAGAAGTATCCATGACATATTTAGTGATTTCTTCTTCATTTAGACTAACGCCTTCTGCTTCTCCCACAGTCACAAATTCATGAATAATCTCATGAACCATTTTTAGACCATCTTCACTGGCAAATAATTCACCTATAGTACAATCTAATAGTGCACAAGTAGAGTTCATTGTGCCATTGACACATGCCTTGCGCCAAATATTTGGAAGAACATTTTCGTCATAGGTTGCATGTAATTTTGCTTCTGTTAACATATCTGCAACTTGACGGCCTGCTTCTTGATTTTCAGGATCCATACTTTGCAAGTTTAAGGCACCTACACCTTGTAAATGAGCATGTCCTGGACCTTCAAGTCCTGCCGTCCAGACAGTAACACCCATTAAGATGTTATGAACTGGAATATACTGACGAATAATATCTTCGTGACCAAGCCCATTTAATAAGCAAAGCACTTTCGTTTCTTTACCAATAATACCTTTAACATCTTGTAACATTTGAGGTAACTGCATCGCCTTGGTAAAAAGAATAATAAGGTCTGCTTCTTGTGTTGCCTCGGTTGGTTTCATAATAGGAAGCTTAACTGTTTCTTCCACATCACCTGATATTTTCAAGCCATTTTCTTTAATGGCATTAATATGATCTTCCCAATTGTCTAAAAGGATAACTTCATTTTTTGTTTTAGAAATTTGGTAACCAAAACGGCAACCCATAGCTCCTGAACCAGCAATATAAACTAACATTGTAATCTCCTTTATCTCTTTTTTTATCCTTCAAATACAAAGATATCTTCTTTGTAAAGTTTAAGAATGTCCTTACAGATTTTATGTGCTACAAATGCAACACCGAATGGAATAATAAGCCAAGCTAAAATAATGATAAGAATGTTGCTTCCGCCAGCTAGTGAGGCAATTGGACCTACAGCACCTACAAGACCGAACCCGGAAGATGCAGGGGTCCCAACTAAATTGAACAAAGGAACAGTTAGTGATGAAATCGCTGCTGTAATTACCATTGGAATAGCCATAATCGGGTGTTTCAAAAAGTTAGGCATCATCATTTTCATTGCTCCTAAAGCAATAGCAATTGGTACACCTGATTTATTAACTTTAAGCGTCGCCCAGACAAGAACTGCTGCAGTTGCTGCAATTCCCATTGATGCTGCTCCGGCTGCCATACCGTTTAGTCCAACTGCTAAACCAATCGCAACTGTCGAAATTGGGCTAACAATTAATAATGCAAAAGCCATTGCAATTAAGATTGACATCAATATCGGTTGCAGTGTTGTAAAGGAATTAATACCTTGCCCAATTAAAGTTGTTACGTACGAAACATAGGGTAATAACTTCCAACCAAGGAAGCCTACACCTGTTCCAATAGTAATTGGTAAAAGAATGATTGTTAACGAACCAAATTTGTTACCAAACCATTTAACAGCCAAAACAGCTAAACTAGCTGTAATCATCATATTAATAAGGTCACCAATACCTCTGAGTTGGAAAGAACCGACTGCTACCCCTTTTTGAACAACTTCAGTGTATGCCCAAGCACCTGAACCAATATAAGCTGCTCCCCCAACAGCTAATTGCTGCATTGGATTAAACTTAAATTGTTGACCGATTAGAAAACCAGCCATAATTGGGGTAAAGAATTGGAATACTTGCACAATGTGCAAAAATTCAGCAGCTGTCGCATTAGGCAATAATGGCTTTAAAAATGTTGCCAAAATGGCATTCGGAATAAGTGCCACTACGATAGCCGTGGCAGTACCAGCTAATACTTTATTCATAAAAGAACTAAATGTTTCTTTAGTTGTTGTCATTTTCATGACCTCTCTTCATTATTATAGTCTTATAGTGTGAAATTCATCACATTTACTAGTTAATTATATCACATAGACTGCGGTTTGTATCCTTAACTAAAAAAATAATACCTATGGTTTTTTTTTATAGTTCCATAGATATTATTTATAGTTAGTTTATTAATGACGTTGAATGAACTACTCGATTGTCTCTATCTGGGTAAATATAATTAATGGCTTGATTAACTGCAATAGGTGCCTCACCAAACCCTGTAGCTATCAAATCAACCTTGCCTTCATACTGTGCTGCGTCACCCACGGCAAAAATACCTTCTTGACTCGTTTCAAAAAGATGGGAAACATTAATACTTGTTCTCTTAACATCTAAGTCCCAATTCTTGAGGTTCTTATTTGATGTTGAAAAACCATAACTGACAATCAGAGCATCCATATCAAGTGTTATTTGCTCTTTATCCTTAACTTTCTCGATAACCAATTGGTTGGCTCGTCCATCCTTACCCAAGAGAGCACTTGGAACATAAGGAGTTAAAATCTTCACTCCAGAAGCTCTTAAAAGCTCAACACTGTGTTCATGAGCTCTAAATGCCTCCCGTCGATGAACTAATGTCACACTTTCTGCTAAGCCATAAAGAGCTAATGCCCAATCGACTGCAGAATCACCACCGCCACAAATAACTATCTTTTTGCCCGCAAACTGGTCTAGTTTATGGACGTTATAATAAATATTATCATCAGCATACTCTTCCTCACCGTCTAATCCTAATTTTCTTGGTGAGAAAGCTCCGTTTCCACAAGCAATAATAATAGCTTTTGTACTATGCTCTGCTTTAGTTGTTTTGATGATAAAACCATGTTCTGTTCTCGTAAATAATTGAACTTCTTCTTTTAAACAAATACTTATACGATCATCAAATCGACTAATTTGTTTGATTAAATTATCCGTAAGTTCAGCTCCAGTCAATACCGGAATAGCAGGAATATCATAAATAACCTTTTCTGGATACAGAATAGCTGGCTGGCCACCTAACTCAGATAAATTTTCAATAATTTTAACTTTCATTCCCCGTAAACCAGCATAAAATGCTGTGAACAAACCTACTGGACCACCACCAATAATGGTGATATCATATTGTGTTTCGATTACTCATCACTCCTTTTCTTTAATATCTTTTTTTACTTTCTGTAAAAGCTTTGCTTCTTCTTCAGTCATCTCATAATTTTCAAGCAAGTCTGGTCGTCTTAAATAGGTTTTGCGCAAGCTTTCCTCAAGTCGCCAGAGTCGAATTTTCTCGTGATGCCCACTCATTAAAACATCTGGAACTGTCATTCCTCGAAAGTCATAAGGTCTTGTATACTGTGGATATTCTAAGAGGCCAGAGGAAAAGGAATCATCCTGATGACTTGCTTCCTTACCGATAACATTTGGAATCAAACGAACAGTTGCATCAATTATTGTCATGGCAGCTAGCTCTCCCCCAGTCAAGACAAAATCACCAAGAGAAATTTCATCTGTGACCAGGGCTTTAATCCGCTCGTCATAGCCTTCATAATGACCACAGATAAAAATTAATTCCTCTTCTTGGGATAATGCTTCTGCATAGGATTGACTAAATGGTTGACCTGCGGGATCTAATAGGATAACTCTAGGATTTTTTCTATCAATCGTTTCGATAGCATCATAGATAGGCTGAGCACGTAGTAACATACCTTGTCCACCGCCATAAGGCTCATCATCAACATGTCTAGCTTTTTCGGCGTTTTCTCTGAAATTATGATAGTGAATCTCTACTAACTCTTTTTCACATGCTTTTCCGACAATAGACGAGGAAAGGGGAGTAAACATTTCTGGAAAAAGGGTTAGAATATTAATCTTCATCGTCTAAACCTTCCATAATAGCAATATCCACCCGATGGTGTTCTAAATCCACATTTAGAATAACCGAAGGAATATAAGGTAATAAAAGATCCTTTTTCCCTTTGCGTTTAACAACCCAGACATCGTTAGCACCAGGTTGTAAAATTTCTTTTACTTGCCCAATTAACTGATTTTCCTCATATACATCTAAGCCAATAATTTCATGATAGTAAAACTCATCATCAGCTAAATCACTCAGATAGTTTTCAGATACTTTTAAGGTAAAGCCCTTATATTTTTCAATAGCATTAATGTGATTATGATCTTTAAATTTGATAATATCAAAGTTCTTCTGCTTGCGGTGATTAGATATTTCAACATCTGCCACAAATTGATTTTTATCATCAAAAAGAGCTAGTACAGATCCTTTTTGAAAACGTTCATCAGCAAAATCACTGACAGATAAGACACGCATCTCTCCTTGCAAACCCTGAGTGTTCACAATTTTACCAACATTAAAAAATTCCATTATTACTCCTGTATGATATACTTGTTTGATTTCATCACAATACTAATACATTTAAAATCAATCTCTATTTTAACACCTTAAAGCTAATTTTGCATCCCCAACGAGAGATTTATAGAGGAATTATAATATCAGAAAATAACGTCAACTATCTAATAACTTTTTCAGAAAATTTTGCAAGGATAACTATTACTATAGCTAGAGCTAGCTAATGTCCTTTGATCCACTTTTTGAAACTGCCATAGTGATGATGGATAGGACGTCGGAAAAAGTTACTATCATGTAACAAATGATAGCTGATAGTGATAACTTTTGCTTCTCAAACTGGGTCTATTATCTTCGAGTTCACCATAGTCTCCCTGATATTAGCTCTCTTTTTCTAATAGCATGTGCTAGAATATTATCTGTTGACATAACGCTTGCTAAAAAGCTCTCAGGTTTTAACTGAGAGCTTCAGATTGAAGACAAAGTCCTTAGAAATTGATTTTTCTAGGGCTTTTCTTTTTGCTAAGAGTTATAATAAAGATAAGAAGTTCTAGGAGGTCTCAGTATGTTCCACAAAGAAAATCCTAACTACAATCGCAATCAAGTTGGTTTCTATAGTTTAGATGACTTGGTTCCTAAAGACCATCTCTTGCGTCAAATTGATGAAGCGATAGATTTTTCATTTATTTATGACTTAGTGAAGGACAGTTATTGTGCGGATAACGGTCGTCCTAGTTTGGACCCTGTCATGTTAGTGAAAATTCCCATGATTCAATGTCTCTTTGGCATTCGTTCCATGCGTCAAACCATCAAGGAAATTGAGGTTAATGTGGCTTACCGCTGGTTTCTTGGGTTGACTTTAGAAGATAAGGTGCCTCATTTCACAACATACGGAAAGAACTACAGTCGTCGTTTCCAAGATAAACAAGTCATTGAAGCTATCTTTTCTCATATCTTAGGGCTCTGCCTGAATGCCGGGTTAATTGACCCTACTGAAATCTTTGTGGACGGTACCCATATTAAAGCAGTTGCTAACAATCACAAATATATCAATCAGGAAGTAGAGGCGCAAGCTAAATTCATGAGTGCCCAATTAGAGCGAGAAATTGCCAAAGATAGGGAAAAACACGGAAAAAAGTTGTTAGGGCTCGCCAGAGAAAAAGAGCCCACAAGTAAGAAAATTTCTACAACCGACTCTGATAGCGGTTGGTTTCATAAGGGAGAACACAAACAAGTTTTTGCTTATAATGCTCAAGTCGCTTGTGATAAATATGGTTGGGCACTAGGATATAGTATTCACGCTGGGAATGTTCATGATAGTCAGGCTTTCCCAGAACTGTTTGACCAAATTAAAGCATTACAACCAAGCTATCTTATCGCAGACTCTGGTTATAAAACACCCAGCATTGCCCACTATTTATTATCTCTAGGTATCACACCCGTTTTTCCATATACTAGACCACGTGGCAAAAAAGGAATGCTTAGTCCTAAAGAGTTTGTCTATGATGAGTATTATGATGTCTACCTCTGTCCAGAGAACCACCCCTTATGTTATTCAACCACTACTCGAGATGGCTATAGTGAGTACAAAAGTGATCCAGCTATCTGTCAGACCTGTCCGCTATTATCAGTCTGTACCCAATCGAAAACCCATCAAAAAGTTATCACTCGTCATCTATGGAAAGAAGATTTAGAAGTCTGTGAAGACATCCGACACCAAAAAGGGATGAAAGAATGTTATCAACAGCGCAAAGAAACGATAGAACGCTTATTTGGAACAGCTAAAGAATATCACAATTTGCGCTACACGAGATTAAAAGGAAAGTCCAAAATGGAGGCAACCGTTGGACTGACTTTAGCGTGCTTGAATATGAAAAAATATAGTAAGATAATGGCGAGAATATCCTTTTTAATTGGCTTGAAAATTGCCAAAGTTAGCCCAATAATCATAATGAAAGTAAAAGAAAAGACAAACTGGAGATTTAGGCCAGTTTGTCTTCAATCTGAAGCTCTCAGGTTTTAACTGAGAGCTTAGTGATAAAAACTAGTTGAACCTTTCTAATTACACTTATTTTAGATTCTTTCGATAATGTTTGGCTAATAAAACAATTGTGGTAGCTCCTGCAATAACAAATCCAATTAGAGATACTATTGAAGACGCCATTTCAGATGTTTTAGGAAGCTGCGCTTTAGAATGGTTTATAGGTTTAATTCCAGCCGCAACTGCTTTATTCCCTTTGGTGTCGATAGTAACTTTTGACGATACATGATTTGGATGACTATCTGATTGACCAACATAATCTTGCTGATCTAGTTTAGTAGAACTGGCTTTAGTAAGCGCATTTGATACTGGTTTGGACTGAGAAGTTTTGATTTGGTCTTTCTTTAAATAAAGGCTAATATTGTTACCTGGTGTTGCTTCTCCCATTTTGAAATCATTAACGCGAACGGTGTAAAAAGTTCCCCGCATCAATTTATCTGTAAAAACTACTTTTCCTTCTGAGTCAGAAGTCATATTAGCTATTAGTTGTCCTTGTTTATTATATAAAGTAACAGACTGGTTTGCTATGCCTTGACCTTCTTGATCACGAACGGTAAGAGTCAAAGGTATATTTGTATAGATAGGAGTTTGGTCTCCTTTTGCTTTAATATAAAAAGCGGCAGCCATGCTTGATCCCGCTTGACTGGTACGGACTGTATAACCCTGGTTTTGTCCATCAATATAGACGCTATAATTACGTGAAATTGGTAAATCACTAAAAACAGCTTGTCCGGCTTTAGCAGTTACTTTACTTGCAACTTTAACTGCTCGGCCATCAGTAATGTCATAAAGCTCTACAGTTTTGCCAGATACTAACTTACCTTCTTGTCCTAAAATTGTTGCAGTGAAAGTAAAACTATCTTGGCTCTTACTATCATCCAAATAGATTGTCCTAGAACTACCTGGTATCGTTTCCCCATATTTTGTACCAGCTAAATAATAACTATAATAGGTACCTTCCATCAATTTCTGAGTAAAATGTACTAAACCATTTGCATCACTTGTGAGCTTTTCAATCAGGTTGCCACTCTTGTCTTTGAGACCAACCTCTTTACCAGCTAAGGGTAGTCCATCTTGGTTACGAACATAAATGTCTAATGGAGTTCTCCCATAGGCAGGATTTACAGTACCTATTCCATCAGCCGTAAAACTTGCAGCTAAATTTGAACCACTTTCACTCGTACGAAGGGTGTACCCTTGTACTTTGCCATCAACAGAAACACTAATACTTCTACCAATTGGTAGTTGAGTAAACCTAGCTTTCCCATTATTATCTGTCAGCAATTCTTGCAAGACCTTTGAAGAATCATCCGTAGTATCAAATAATTGAACTTTCTTGCCAGCTAAAACCTTACCATTAGTATCTAGTACTGTGGCTGTAAAAGTAAATCCATAGATCTGATTACTATTCACATTAGCTGGATTTAGTGCATCAGCTTGTACAGTACTAATAAGATTCGGTTGAGCTAAAGTTAGCGTCGCTACAGTAACTAGACTCAAAATACTAGAATGAATAAATTGGGATTTTTTCATATGTTCTCCTTTATTTTTTTTAATTAATCAGTTTATATTTGATCAAAAATACTTAACCAGTTAATTATATAGTGTTATTATAGCACTTCTGAGCTTCTCGGTCAATAACAAAAAAAGTCCTCAGATTAGATAATCTGAGGACTTTGAAAAGTTTTACTTCTCATCAATAACAAGTCTAACTTTTTTTCCTTGAGTTGGAACCGAATAAACAATCGATCTTATCGCTGTAATGGTACGACCTTTTTTTCCGATAACACGACCGATATCTTGGGCATCCAAGTCAAGATGGTACTCTAGGAAATCTGGAGTATCTTCAATTTTAATAGTAAGATTGTCTGGTTGTGAAATCAAAGGTTTCACAATGGCGATAATAAGATTTTCAATGGTATCCATAGGCTTTTATTATTTTGAGAATTTTTGTTCGTGGAACTTAGCCATAACACCTTCTTTTGAAAGAATGTTACGAACTGTATCTGACGGTTGTGCTCCTTTTGCTAACCAATCAAGAATACGATCTTCTTTTAAAGTTACTTGGTTTTCAGCAATTAGTGGGTTATATGTTCCAACTGTTTCGATGAAACGACCGTCACGAGGTGAGCGTGAATCTGCAATGTTGATACGGTAGAAAGGTTTTTTCTTAGAACCCATACGAGTCAAACGGATTTTTACTGCCATTTTATAATGTCTCTTTTCTTTTTATGTTATTGTTTTGAGGAGAAATAGTTACTGCTATTTCTCACTTTTTCAGTATACTACTTTTTCAAAAACCTGTCAAGTTTTTTTCTTGACAAAGCTTTTTGATGTTGCTAAAACTATAGAAAAGCAAAGCTAAACCATCGGATATCATGATGCTATCAAAATAAATGGCCTAATAATTGCCCACCATATATCCAGAAATAACTATAAATTAATATAGAAATAGGACGACAAATGATAATAATCATTAAGAAACGACGGAAGCTGATTTGACTAAGTCCTGTAATCATAATCATAATATCAGCTGGGGCCATGGGTGAAGCCATATTCATGATGAATAAACGTTCGTAAGTCTTAGTAGCTAGTCGGCTTTCATATTCCTTGATTTTCTTGTCATCTATAAATAAAGCAATAAAAGGCTTCCCATATATTCTGACAAGTAAGAATAAAAAGACTGAACCTAAAACAATTCCTATAACATTTAAGAAGAAACCTAATAGTGGTCCAAATGTTAAAAATCCTACAACAGTTGTTACCCCTCCAGGTACTATAGGAACAACAACTTGAAAAATTTGAAGACAAAAGAAGGCAATTGATCCCCAAAAAAGATGGTCTTTAATCATTTGGGATAATATTTTCGGATTATGAAAAATATCTAAATCCTTAACTAGGTAAACAATAAAGAGGATAGATAAAAGGATAGACAACACCCCAATGATTTTAAATAGTTTTTTTTATCTACCATGTCTTAGTCCATATTTACTCATATCTTAAAGCCTCTATCGGGTCAAGTTTACTTGCCTTATTTGCAGGTAGAAGACCAAAGATAATTCCTATTGTTGCAGAGAATAAAATCGCAATAACAGCCACATTAATTGAAACCATTGCACCTTTTAGTTTCATCAGATTTCCTAATCCGCCTACAACGCTTAGAGCCAAAAGTAAGCCAATTATGCCACCTAAGATAGTTAACACTATAGATTCAATCAGAAATTGTGTCAAAATTTTTCCACGTGTAGCTCCTAGTGCTTTTCTCAAGCCAATCTCTCGCGTTCTCTCTGTAACAGAAACCAACATGATATTCATAACTCCGATACCACCTACTAACAAAGATATCCCAGCAATTGATCCAATAACTGTTGTCATAATTCCAAACTGGTTATTGATGTTATTGATAAGGGTACTATTGTCGGGAATAGTATACCTTCCACCTTTAACATGAGAAAGTTCAGTTAGCATTTTAGCTGCTTTTTTACCAAGCTCTGTACTTCTTTTGACATCAGTGACATGTATATAAATTTGACCAACTTCATTAATATTAAATTCAGAAGCAACTTGGGTGTTTGACATTACCGATTCACCTATTTCCATACCGCCTACCGAAATAGCAGGTACAGCAGATTTATAAACTCCGACAACTAAGTAATCTTTGTCATTAACTGTGACGACTTTATTTAAAGCTTCACTATAATGATTTAAGCCGAACAATTTATTTGATAGGTTCGTATCAATAACAATTATCCTTGAAAAATTACTATAATCTTTATCAGTTAATTGTCTTCCAGCAACAATATCATATTTTTTTATTTTGAAATAATCTTTACTTGCTCCTATTATACTAGCATCTTTCATTCGATTCTTACCGAATGCAATAGTAGCATTTGTATTATTTATAACATAATAAGAATCAATGCCATCATTATTCTTTACAATTTGTTCCAGCCACTCTCTCTTGACCTTATTAGTATCTTCTTGAATAGATAGACTCGCATAGGGACTATCATTCTTGTCATCATCGGACTTAAAATACAAACGAATCTCTTTTTGATTATTTGCAAAGGAATCAGTGACACTATTTTTCATCGCATCTCCCAGTCCCATGATAATAACAACAGCTGAAACTCCAATAATAATGCCTAGCATGGTCAACAAGGACCTCATTTTATGCCCCCAAATAGAACTGAGAGCAAATTTCCAATTTTCCATTTAATTTCTCCCTAGTCTATACGAACACAATCCGTGGTATCAGCAGTAATTTCACCATCTCGGATAACAATTTTTCTTGTTGCAAAATCTGCAATATCAGGTTCATGCGTTACCATAATAATTGTTTTTCCTTCACGATTAAGTTCAGTCAAAAGCTCCATAATCTGTTGACCCGTCTTGGTATCTAGTGCTCCTGTTGGTTCATCTGCTAGAATGATTGAGGGGTTATTAACCAAGGCACGCGCAATAGCAACCCGTTGCTTTTGTCCTCCTGACAACTCTGATGGCAAGTGTTTCATTCTTGTATGAAGCTCAACTTTTTCTAAAAACTGTCGTGCCAATTCTCTTCTTTTTGTAACACCTACACCTGAATAAATGAGTGGTAATTCAACATTTTGCAAAGCATTTAACCGGGAAAGAAGGAAAAATTGTTGAAAGACGAATCCAATTTCTTTATTTCTGACAGCTGCTAATTTTCGGTCACTAAGTTGATCAACTTCATTACCGTTTAGCCAATAGTCACCCTCTGTCGGTCTATCTAATAAACCAATGATATTCATCAAGGTAGATTTTCCAGATCCAGATGGACCCATTATAGCAACAAACTCACCTTCTTGAACTTCTAAATTAATACTTTTTAAAACCTGAAGTTCCTGATAGCCATTTTGATAGCTTTTAGAAATATTTGTTAACTTGATTAATTTATTTTTAGTTTCTCCCACTATTGATTCACCTCGGATTCCTTGGAGTTTTAACCCTTACTATTAACTTTAGATTTAACATTTTTAAGTTTTTCTCCATTCTTGATATGACTAGTTGGATTAGAAATGATCTGTTGACCAACTTTTAATCCTGTCAAAATTTCCTGGCTTTTAGCATCCGCATTCCCTAAAGTAACTTCTGTCTTAGTGACTTTGGAGCTAGAATTATCATAAGTCCAAACATATTGTTTTCCATCTTCTTTAAAGGTAGCATTAATAGGAACCAAAATGTGTTTAGTTTCGTTAACAACTTCGACTGAAACGGAAAAACCTTGTTTTAATTGATCCAAAGGACTAGTAATTTCTACTTTATAATCATAGCTTGCAGCAGATGTGGCTGTTGACCCTTGAGATAATTCGTTAGGAGTCCCATTTTTATCATTTGGATAGTTTGAAATATAGGAAATCTTACCATCCCAAGTTTTGTCAGCGTAGACTTTTGACTTAATTTTAACTTTTTGTTCAGGTTTTATAGTCGCTAAATCATATTCCGTTAATTGACCTTTGACCTGTAACTGTCCTTCTGACACAACATGAACTAAAGTTTGACTATTTTTAGCAGATGGATCAATATCATTATTAACCTCAACGACTGTACCATCATTGTTACTTGTAACAACTGTTTGATTTAAGGTCTGTTGAGCCTTTGTCAGTTCTGCTTGCGCATCTGCATAAGCATCATTCAAATCTTGTAATTGCTGGGTGTAACTAGCATTTGTTTCTTGCGAAGGTTGTTGAATAGAGTTATTGCCTGCAGCCCCACTACTTCCTTGACTAGAATTTTCTGACAACTGAGCAGAAGCCATTGGTCGGCCATAAGTTTGTAAATAGTTAATTTGGCGTCCAATTTTATTTAGGTTTCGGTTTGCTGTATCATAAGCTGCTTGCGCAGTGGTTGTAATATACTGTACTAGTTGTTGCCCTTTGCTGACTTTATCCCCAACTTTTACGGTTACTTGTGCGTCACTGCCCCTTGATTGATCAAAATAAATATATTCTTCTGATAAAGCTTTCACAGTCCCAGAAAGTAATGTTGTTGAAGAAATAGTTCCTTCTTTCACATTTTCAGCAACATAATCCGTTTTGCTTTTTTTACTGGCTAGTTGATTCTTCCCTTGTATATAGAGAAATCCACCTATCAAGACAAGTGTTGCAACTGTTACTCCTGCAATTATTTTTTTAGTTTTTTTAGTCATTTGACTATTTTTCCTTTTCACTATCCTAATCTCCTTTGTTTATTGTATTAATTATATAAGACAAGTATAAAAGCTTTCTTTCTACTTGTCAAGCTAACAACATATTTTTCTCAAAATTTCATTTCTCTCAATATACTCTAATATATCAATAAAAATGAAGATTTCCACTTACATTTTTGTAAGAAAAGACCTAGGACAAAAGTCACTTGACTCCCTAAAAACTTTATCGTTCCTTTTTCATGGTTGCGATAGTCTTGTTAAAATAGCCTTTCCAACAACTTTTAGGAAGGCTATCTCATGCATATTCACTATAATACAGATCAGACTCCTTTGTCATTAGAAATTGCCTGTACCTTACCTTCAGACCATGTTCTCTTTACTATCGAAAAAGTAGTTAATTCAAAGGATTATTTGGTTTATAAACATTGTAAACTGAAACTGAAAGAGAAAGAGCAGATAAAAATTGATATGAGATTGATACCTATGGCCAATAAGCTTCTGAAGACAATCAAAAAGTCGCACTAAACTAAAAATAGAGACTCACCACCCTGTGAATCTCCATTTTTGTACTTGAGAAATCTTTTTGTCTCAGTAGCTATCTGCTCGTTATTAGTATTTATAAACACATCATAATCTTTTAAAATAATAGTTACTTGCTCAGCAATCAAGTCTATTTTTTATTTTCAGGTAGCACTTGGTATAAGATAATTCCTAATAGTGTTGAAAAAGCGACCCCAGAAATTTGTAGACCATTCACTTGCAACATCAAGCCACCAATACCAGATACTAAAATAACACTTGTAATTAAAAGATTTTTCTTATTATCCATATCAACCTTTGATTCAATTAGAATTTTTAGCCCACTTGAAGCAATAACACCAAAAAGGGCGATTGAGATCCCTCCAATAACAGGATCCGGAATTGATTGAATCAATGCTGAAACTTTTCCTATAAAACTCAATAAGGCAGCAATTACAGCAGCTCCTGCAATGACATAAACTGAGAAAATCTTATTTAAGGCCATAACCCCGATATTTTCACCGTATGATGTTACAGGGGGAGCCCCTAGAAATCCAGCAATAACTTGAGCAAGCCCGTCACCAGTCAAGGTTTTGTCTAAACCTGGATCTTTGAAATAATCACGATTGGTTAAACTATTTAAGACCATAACATGTCCAAAATGTTCTGTCATTGTAACAAAAGCAATAGGAGCCATTGTCAGAATAGCACTTGGATAAAATTTAAAGCCATAGGCTAAGAATGGAATTGAGAGGCTAGGAAGACTAAACCATTTAGCATGAACAACTTGTGTGAAGTTGATAATTTCTTGCCCAGTCACAAAACCAATAAATAAAGCAAAGATATAACCTACTAATAAACCGAGTAAAATAGGAATGATAGCAATGATCCCTTTGCCATAAATATTGAAGAAAACAACTGCTAAGAGTGTAACCATACCAATAACCAGATAAAGCAGGTCATATTTGCCATCTTTTAACATAACACTATTTACAGCTGTTGAAGCTAAACTCAATCCTATAACCATCACAATTGGTCCCACAATTACTGGTGGTAAAATCTTATCGATCCATTCATTTCCAATAGCTTTTACTATCAAAGCCACAACGAGGTATACTAAGCCGCCTGTTATTGCTCCTTGAGCAACAGCCCCGATACCATCCGTTTTCATCAACATTTGCATGGCTGCAATGTAGGCAAAACTAGATCCCATATAGGCTGGAATTTTAAATTTGGTCACACTTAAGTGAGCTAAGGTTCCGAGTCCGCTTGATAAAAGAGCAACAGACGGATCAATGCCGACTAATATTGGGACAAGAACCGTTGCACCAAACATAGCAAATAAATGCTGAAACGAGAGACCAAAAAGGAGACCAGCTTTTGGCACTTCCTCTACATCATACAAAACATCCTTCATTTTTCACCTCTTTTTCTATGATGGATCAATAATACTAACACGGTCTTGTCCATCAACTTCAACTACTTCAACAACAATTTCTTCCACACTACTGGTTGGAATATTTTTGCCAACATAATCCGCTCGTATCGGTAACTCTCGATGTCCACGATCAACTAGGACAGCTAAACTGACCCGCGCTGGCCTTCCTAAACTGACCAAATTATCAATGGCTGCTCGAATCGTTCTTCCTGTATAGAGAACATCGTCAACCAAGATCACATTTTTACCACTAATATCAACCGGCATGACAGTTGTATCTTCTTCTACTTTTACATCATCACGAAAAGGTTTGATATCTAGTTCACCAATCGGTAAGTTAATACCTTCAAGTTGCTGAAGTCTTTCTTGAATACGCCTTGCCAAGTGGACACCGCGTGTCTTAATACCTGCTAACACAATATTATCTAACTGTTTATTACGCTCTATAATCTCATACGTAATCCGAGTCATGGCACGTCTCATCGTTAACTCATCGACAATCTCTTTTGTTTTCATTTTTTCCTCCTAAATACTGCAACAAAAAAATCTCCTCAAACAAGGAGATCCCACAAAATAATGACATACAAAAGCATGCGTTTCTGTCTTGAACGGTCTCCTTGACAGCCTCACGGGACTGTTTTAAAGGAATATCAAATTTTTAATAGTATAACAAAATTATAACTGAAAAACAAGTTAATTTTTACCTTTTTTATTAATAGTGACTGTTTATGTTTGAGACTATTTCCTTAAATGTGCCAAAGTTTTTAAGAAAATAGCAGGTGGCTCTGCGGTAAAGGTCATTAATTCACCAGAAGTCGGGTGAGTCAGACCAAGTGTTTGCGCGTGTAAAAATTGACCTGCCCCTTTTAAGGTTTTACGTGGTCCATATAAAGGATCACCTGCTACCGGATGACCAATATAGGCCATATGAACCCTGATTTGGTGAGTCCGACCAGTTTCAAGGGTCAATTCAAGAAGAGTATAATCGCCAAATCTTTCTAAAACCGTAAAACGGGTCACAGCCTCCTTACCTTTCACAGTAACAGATTGCTTCTTACGATCTTTCTCGCTTCTGCCAATTGGAGCTTCAATCATCCCTCTGTCATTTGGTAAATTTCCATGCACAATGGCTAAGTATTTACGCAAAGATTTTTTTGCCTTTAATTCCTCTGCTAAGACTTGATGGGCTTTATCATTTTTAGCAACCATCAATAAACCAGAAGTATCTTTATCAATACGATGAACAATACCCGGCCTCACCACTCCATTTATGGAAGATAAATCTTTAATATGGAACATAAGCGCATTGACTAAAGTGCCAGAGGAATGACCTGCTGATGGATGAACGACCATTCCCTGTGCTTTATTGACAATAGCTAAGTCGCTATCTTCATAAATAATATCAATAGGCAAGTTCTCAGCTTTATAGTCTAGTACTTCTTCTTCTGGGAGTTGATAAGTAATATCATCACCGCTTTTAACACTGTATTTGGCTTTGACAACTTGACCATTGACCAAAACCAAACCTTTTTTAATCTGTTCATTAGCCTGACTACGTGACAAATCGGTAACATTTGCTAGTGCCTTGTCCAGTCGAAGGCCAGCCTCTTTTATTGTAACTTTCATTTTCAGTCTTCCTTCCACAAGATAAGAACTAACAGTAGAACACCAATAGATAAATAAGAATCTGCAAGATTAAAAATAGCAAAATTCATAAAATCTAAGTGAATCATATCCACCACATAGCCTAAGCGTAAGCGATCAGTAAAATTACCAATTCCACCAGAAATAATCAAAAGAAGTGCCAATTCTTTCAGGATAGGCATTTTTTTTGCTTTTAAATAATAAATAATAGCAAAGCCAATGACAGCAATTGTCATAAGCGCAAAGAACCATTGCTGATTTTGCAAGATTGAAAAGGCTGCGCCCCTATTCTGCAAATAAGTCAAACTGAGAACTCCAGGAATAAATGGTCTGACATCACCTAAATTGATATGACTGACAATCCACCACTTGCTGACTTGATCTAAAATAATAAAACTGGAACTGACCAGTAGTAATTTAATAAATTTCATGTTTTCTTTCTAATGATAACTGTTTAAATAATCTTTTAATAAGGCAATAAAAGCTAGAGCAGCCGGTGATAAATTACGATCCTTACGTTTAACATAGACCATTTTATTGTCCAGATGGTTCATTACCGGAATAACTTTTATGCCATTAACCGATGCTCGATCAATATAGCCAGAACCTGTAGCAAAAGCATTGATTCGCTCTAGGATGCCATTTAAAGTAGCTCGATCTGTAACGTTATAGATGGTTCCCGTCTCATTTATATTAACAAAATTTTCAGAGTAATAGAGATACTCATCCTTTTCCTGTGTAAATTTGACAATGGGATAGCCCTCTAGTTCTTCAATCATGATACTTTCTTTATGAGCTAGAGGATGGTGTTGACCTAAATAAACATGTGTTTGAAAACTATCTAATTCAATAAATTCTAATCCTAGCTTTTCCATTCGCTGAAAAAGACCTTTACGATTTTGTAAGTTCAGGTAGATAATTCCAATTTCGCTGTTTGCCTGTGCTACTTCATCTAAAATTTGAATTGTTGTTGTTTCAAATAGGCGTAAACGCTTGTGTCCTTGATTTTTATCTGTAAATTCTGTAATGATTGGTGCTAAAAAATCATAATGCTGACTAGCAAGAGAGAATTCATTTTGATCATATTCAGCTTCTGAAAATTGTTTTTCAAAGGAATCAAAACACTTCACTACTTCTAATGCTTTTTCGTAGAAAACAAGGCCCTGACTAGTTAAGACAGTACCGGTTGTCGTTCTATTGAAGATTTTAAAGCCCAGTTCTTCTTCTAAATCCTTTATAGAAACTGATAGGCTTGGTTGGCTAACATATAGTTTACTTGCTGCTTCACGAAAAGTTCCGTTATTAGCAATAGCAACTACGTATCGTAATTGTTGAATGTTCATTAGTTCAATCCTTTTTTCCTGTATCTGCTATTATACCATAAAGCACGCTATAAAGGCATCTATTAGTAAACTAATCCCCTTAAAGATTGTTCTTCACGATACACAAAGTAACCAGTCCCTTCAACCTTAGCAAATTAAAAAAACTCTCTATGAATATAGAAAGTTTTTTAAAAAATCATAATTATTTAGCAACTGGGTATACAGATACTTGACGTTTGTCACGGCCTTTACGCTCAAAACGTACAACCCCTTCAACTTTAGCAAAAAGGGTATCATCTCCACCGCGACCTACGTTTACACCTGGATAGATGTGAGTACCACGTTGACGGAAAAGAATTGAGCCACCTGATACAGTTTGTCCGTCAGCTGCTTTAGCTCCTAGACGTTTAGCTTGTGAGTCACGTCCGTTTGATGTAGAACCTCCACCTTTTTTGTGGGCGAAAAGTTGCAAGTTAGCAAGATTCATTTTTAACATAATGTTGTTTCCTCTCTTAAAATTCATTAGACGACTTCCGTTCGGACGAATTCAGAAGAATTCTCAGACAGATTAGTCATTCCTAGAAGAAATGATTCAAATAGTAATTGAACATTCTCTTGATTGTCATGGGGAAATGAAATTTTCATATACCCACCTTCAACTGAATCGACATCAATGTCGGCAACAACAGTAGTAAATACTTCTAAGGAATTAATAAAATTAATAGCTAGTGTACTAACTGATGCGCAAACAATATCAAAGCCATATTCACCACTACCAGCATGGCCAGTCAGTGTCACACTGTTCAATGAACCATCTTGATGGCGAGTAAAAATTGCTTTAATCATATGATGAGATTATGCGTTGATAGCGTTGATGACAACTTTAGTGTAAGGTTGACGATGACCTTGTTTACGGTGACTACCTTTTTTAGGTTTGTATTTGAAAGTAACTACTTTCTTTTGCTTACCTTGTTTTTCAACAGTACCAACTACAGTAGCTCCTTTAACAACTGGAGTACCAACTACAGTTTTGTCACCACCTACAAGAACAACTTCGTTAAAAGTTACTTCTGCGCCAGCTTCTGCGTCAATTTTTTCAACGTAGATTGCTTGACCTACTTCAACTTTAACTTGTTTTCCACCAGTTTTGATGATTGCGTATGTGCTCATGATGCACCTCCTATTATTATTTTTATGAGGTTTCCCTCTGTGAAGACTCGCCTAGAACCGTGGGACAAATCCACTTTTGAACGATTTTCGTGCGGTTGCACAGGATGTGCATTTAGTCAACATTACTATTATAACACTCTATCTTTTTTTTTCAAGTCATTACACTAACTTTTTACCAATTGAGTTGAACATGTTCATTCATTTCTTTATAAGCAACATCCACCTTATCTTGTGTCTCTTTATCGATCTTTTTGCGATACTTGCCCCCCTTAATAAAATCTTCTAAAACAAGGGTTCTGTAATTATAAAGAGCAAAGCCACTTTTTCCGGTCATTCCTTTGGGCTTAGCAATCACCATTGTGGGATGAGCTTTGACGGTTTTTATGCGTGTTACCTTTCCTTTTTTCTCAAAAGTGAGATCCATCAATAGACCTCGCTCTGTCCAAATATCATCAACTGTTTCTAAGCGTTGATTAGATATGAAATTGCCCATCGAATAAATGATAAATTTCTTTTCATTTCCAATTTTGACGGTTTCAGAAGGCTCAACGACATGAGGATGCCCACCTAATATAACATCTGCTCCCCAATCTACCATTGATCGATAGAGTTCTTTTTGTTCACTGGTTGGTTCAAGGGCATATTCAGTACCCATTTGAGGCATGACTATTGTAATATCAGCTTTCTTCTCTGCTGCTTCAATCTCTGCTTTTATTTTTTCTCGATCTAAATCAGACATATGCCTTTCATATTCTGTAGCAGAAAGATTTGTCTCCATACCATTGTAGCCATAGGAGTACCCTAAAATAGCAATTTTTATGCCATTTACATTTTTGATTAAAAAAGGCTCCGTTTGACGATTTTTACGATAAATCCCAATACTGTTAATTCCAAGTTTGGCAAATGTTTTATGAGTATTCAAGGCCCCTTCTAAGCCAGAATCCAAGATATGATTGTGGGCTAAGTCAACAATATCATAACCAGTGACTTTTAAAGCCTTTGCAATTTCCTTAGGGGCATTAAAAAGAGGGTAGCCTGCTAAGGGATCATTAGGACTAATCGTTCCCTCAAAATCACCAATAGCTAAATCTGCTTTGGTAATCCTGTCTTTAACATATTCAAAATAAGGAGTAAAATCGTAATGCCCATCACTAATTTCAGCACTTTCATAAAGGACATCGTGTAATAAAATATCACCATTAGCAACAACTCTAGCTGTTTTAGTCGTGACTTGTTTTTCCTTAGATTTCGACTGATTATCATGACGATGAAAGCCCATAAAATCATAAATCAAAGAAAAAACAAGTATGGCTATTATTAAGGTAATAACTGACATAATTATTTTCTGATACTTAGATTTCTTAGCCACAAAAATTCCTCCTTTATTTAATCATTATATCATTTTAAAAAATGCTTTAAAGCATAAAAAAAAGATTTCCCTTAGAAACCTTTTTATAAAATATCATCAATTAAATGTTCAATACCATCACTAACACTTTCTGGTCCAATTTCTGAAATAGTGATACCTGCGACTGCTCTCGCAACAAGGTTGTCAATATCAAAACGTTCTTCATATTGTTCAACATTTTTAAGTTTTGGATTCGTCTTAGGACGATCTGGAGCAAAAATGGTGCAACAATCCTCAAAAGGTTGAATAGAAATATTAAAAGTATCAATTTTTTCAGCTAATTCAATAATCTCTAGCTTGTCCATAGTCACTACTGGTCTAATAATAGGCGTAGTTGTAACGGCATTGATGGCTTGCATGCTTTCTAATGTTTGACTAGCAACTTGTCCTAAACTTTCACCATTTATAATAACCAATCCGTTACGTGCTTGTCGAATTGCATCAGTAATACGCATCATAAAACGACGAGTCAAAGTCATTAAATAGGCTTCAGGAGCTTTTGCTTTAATTTCCTCTTGAATTTCAGTAAACGGTACTTCAATAAATTGAATATTACCCCCAAAACGCGTTAAACATCTTGTTAGATCTTGAGCCTTTTTTAAAGCCCCGGGACTGGTATATGGTGGACTAGCGAAATGAACTGCTTCAATATCAACACCACGCTTCAAGGCTAAATAACCTGCAACTGGCGAATCAATCCCTCCAGATAACATTAACATTCCTTTACCAGAAGTCCCTACAGGTAATCCTCCTGCCCCTTTAATGTCTTCATAAGACAGATAAGCGGCTTCATCTCGAATCTCAACTTTTAAATTAAGGTCTGGATTTTTCATTTGCGCTTTGATACAAGGTAAAACTTCAAAGACAGCATTCCCTAGGGTCAAATTTAATTCTCTACTATCAAGTTCAAATTGATGATCACTACGTTTACTTGAAATTTTAAATGTCATGCCCTCTCTATAGAGTGAAGTCATAATGTCCTGTACTGCCTTTTTAAGCACAGCGACATTTTTTTCAACTTTATAAACCGGTGATAAAGATTGGATACCAAAGACTAATTTCAAGGACTCAATAACAGGTTCATACTCTGTTCCGTTTAGATAGACATGTGTTCGATCACGATCTGATCTGACTGTTACGTTAGGGTAAGCAGCTAAAACATCCTGAATATTGCGCTTCAATTTATTAATAAAGCGCATCCGATTTTTTCCTTTAGTTGAAAGTTCACCATGGCGAACCATAATTTCTGAATACTGCATCTTACCTTACTTTCTGTGTTTTTTGATAAATCTGGTTAAAAATTGTTAAAAATTGTTCAATTTCTTCCATATTATTGTCATCATCTAAACTAATACGGACAGCTGTTTGAGCATCTTTAGTTGGTATCCCCATAGCTATCAAAGTTCCAGCTGGTTTACCTGCTTTAGAGGAACAAGCACTGGTTGTTGAAATAAAAATATCATGATTTTCAAAAGCATGAACTAGTACTTCTCCACGAACACCTTTAACCCCAAATGTTAAAATGTTAGGCGCAAAAGAGTCCTGTCCAGAAAAAACTGTCACATCTGTATAACTAGCTAAAACCTGATATAAAAGATCCTTCATTTTACTCATTCGATCTAAGGACACCATTTCTTTTTCTTTAGTCAATCTCAGAGCCTTGGCCATACTTGCAATTGCTGCTACGTTTTCTGTTGTTGACCGTTGATTAGACTCTTGACCTCCACCATGTAAAAGTGGCGCTAACCGTTTTCCCATTTTTTTATAGAGGATACCTATACCTCTAACTGCATGAAATTTGTGTCCCGAAAATGAGGCTAAATCAACTCGACTGGTCATAAAGCTCTCAAGTGGTACCTTCCCTATGGCCTGTACAGCATCAACATGGAAGGTAACACTCGGCTTATCTGCTAACAAATCCGAAATACCAGTAATCGGCTGGATTGAACCAATTTCATTATTGACAGCCATTACTGATACTAAAATCGTGTCTTTACGAATCAGTTTTTCCAATTGGTCAAGGTCAACAAAACCTTGGTGAGTTACCGGAGCATAAGTAACTTCAAACCCTTGACTCGCTAGCCATTTAGCACTCTCTTTAACTGCTGGATGTTCAATATCAGACACGATAATGTGCTTGCCATAAGCTTGTTTTTCAAAAGCAGTCCCCTTTAAAGCCCAATTATCACTTTCTGTTCCACCCGATGTGAAAAATATTTCTTCTTCCTGACAGTTGAGAAGTTGAGCAATTTGCTTACGGGAAGCTTCCGTAATACGGCTGGCATTAGAGCCCAGACTATGAAGACTGGAAGGATTACCATAAATTTTACTAGCTACTTCCTGAAAGGTACGGAGTGCTTCTGGATAAGGAATTGTTGTTGCGGAGTTATCAAAATATATCATTTTTCACCTACGTTTTTACTCAATACTTTATTCTAACATAATTTAGGCTAAATGAAAAAACTTGCTTCCTTAACTAATTAGCTAAAATCTAGTAACTTATCTATTTGAAGTAAAAGGTAAATAATTGACTTCCAATTTTATCAAGCATATACTATTAAGTGAAACTTTTAAAGTTTTTACCAATGCATAGGAAAAAGATTCTTGGTTCCAAGTAATAATTGATAAGGAGATAAAATGAATTCCCACTATTCACGAAAAAACAAACCCCAATCAAAAAAAATGTTGCTGTTCCAACTAAACATATCAAGACAGGTTTTACAGCTCTTCAAAAAACGATTGCCTTAGTTGGTAGTATTTTAAGTATTATCGTTGCAACCATCACCATTACTAAAGTTCTTCATCCCAATTCAGAAACCAAAAAAGATAATGCTAATAATTCGACATCAACTATTGTTAAAATTATTGAAAAAGATAGCTCATCAAGCAAGATTAATACTGATCTTAGCCATTCTAGTAGCTCTGCTATTCCAGAAAGCAGTACAAATACAAATACTCAAACTAGTAGCTCTTCAGAAAATCCTGCCGCAAAAACAGACACAAGTACTAGTACAGCTTCAACAACCGATACTGGATCTTCCACTAATACAAGTACTACACCCTAAAAGGCCGAGAATAACTCTCAGCCTTTTTTAGCGCATGGTTACAAATTCTTCAGCACCTGTGGGATGAATAGCAACTGTATTGTCGAAATCACTTTTTGTTGCCCCCATCTTGATAGCAACAGCAAATCCTTGAATCATTTCATCAACCCCATAACCAATTCCATGTAATCCAACAATTTTCTCATCTTTACCATAAGTAACCAACTTCATTTTACAATCTTGACGATGGCTTGTCACAGCGGTATACATGGAAGTAAAGCTTGATTGATACGTTTTAATGTGATCAACCCCATATTTTGCAATAGCTGCTTCTTCACTAAGACCGACTGAACCAATAGCAGGATGACTAAAAATAACTGTCGCTACATTTTCATAATCCAGCTTCTCTTTAGGTTTGCCATTAAATAGACGCTCAGACAGCCGTCTGCCTGCAGCAATAGCCACTGGAGTTAGAGCTAGTTTCCCATTAATATCTCCAACAGCATAGACGCCATCCACAGAGGTATTTTCAAAATTATCGGTTTCAATATAACCAGCCTTAGTGTATTTAAGGTTAAGATGCTCAAGTCCAAATCCTCTGGTATTAGGTTTCCGACCAATCGCCCAAATTAATTGATCTACTTCAAGCTCTTTACCATCTTTTAGGGTAATGGTCAAAGACTGATCAGTATTTTTTGATATCGACTGAACATGAGTTTCCGTCATTAAATTGATACCTGTCTTTCCCATTTCCTCAACTAAGCTGGCAATGATATCTTTATCAAAGTTTCGCAGTGGACGATCATGCCGAACTAATAAATGTGTTGTAGACCCTAAAGCATTTAACACGCCTGCAATTTCAACAGCAATATAGCCTGCTCCAACAATGGCTGTCCGCTCTGGCACCCGATTTAGCTCAAAAAAACCGTCTGAAGTGATACCATAATCAGCTCCGGGAATATTTGGAATGACAGGACTTCCTCCAGTTGCAATTAAAATATGAGGAGCATAATAAGTTTCACCCTCTACTTCAAGGTGATGGGCATCAATAAAGCGAGCAAAACCAGTTAGATGCGTCACACCACTCTGTTGAAAACTTCTTTCATAAGACTTATGAATTCTATCGATATAAGCTTGACGATTTTGTTTTAGAATGTCAAAATCAAATGCTTCTTCTTGAACAGTAAAACCATAATCCTTTGCATAAGTATGTATCGTTTCTGCAACTTGCGCACCATACCACATCACTTTTTTAGGGACACATCCTAAATTAACACATGTCCCACCAATCTCATTTGCTTCAATTAATAAAACACTAGCGCCATGTATAGCCGCACGATTAGCAGAGGCAATACCTCCACTACCTCCACCGATAACGATGTAATCAAATGATTTCATTCTATATGACCTCTTCATTTTTTCTTAAATGTAACATAATTCACTTTACCTCTCAAGAATTTGCTACACAAAGACCATTTTCTCCTTGAAAATGGTCTTTTATTTTATAAATTGTCCCAACATATCCTAAAAGATCTCTCACATAGCATAATAAGTAATGCTTATGAGTAATAAAAGATTGCCTAAATAAGGTCCTTAAGCGGTGCAAATACGATACGTTCAATATCACTAATATAGACAGATAAGGATTGCTGAGCATCAAAATAAGCTTTTAAGAAAGAATTAGACTCAATCTTTTTGCTCAGTTCTTCAATAGAAGATTGTTCTTCGGCAGTTGGCATTTGTCCGGCCTGCATCATTCCTTGTAGTTTTTCTTGCATTGCAACAAATTGGTTAAATAGTTGATTAGCTTCTGTATCTTCTTTAATAGAGGATTTAGCAGCCTCTACATTTTTGTATTCTGGAAGATTACGTAAAGCACGCTCCAGTTTATTAGCATAATCATAAATTTCTTGTGACATCTATTAATCTCCTTTAACCTTAAATTACTACTATCATACCATAAATAATCAACTATTTCTGTTAATAATTTTTGCAATACGCGAGATAGTCAGCAAAGGCAGATTTGAGTTCACCAATATGATCAGCAGGAAATTTCCCCAGAATCTCTTGTGCAATCACAGTTGCAACAACATTTTCCATGACGACTCCAGCAGCCGGTAAGGCCGTAGGATCAGATCGTTCCACACTGGCTTTAAAAGGTTGATGGGTATCAATGTCAACCGACATCAATGGCTTATAGAGAGTAGGAATAGGCTTCATAACGGCCTTGATAATCAATGGTTGGCCATTCGTGACACCACCTTCAAATCCCCCTAAATGGTTTGTCAGTCTCCGGTAGCCCTTTTCTTGCGACCAAACAATTTCATCCATGACCTCTGAACCTCTATGATTTGCCATGTCAAAGCCCATACCAAACTCAACCCCTTTAAAGGCATTTATTGAAAGAATAGCTTGAGCCAGCTTGCCGTCTAATTTTCGATCCCAATGCACATAAGATCCCAATCCTACTGGGACTCCAGTCACTACCGTTTCTATTATTCCTCCAATTGTATTGCCTTCTTGTTTAATTTTATCAATCAACTCTTTAATTAAAGCTTCCTGATTAGGATTAGCAATCGAAAGTTCTGACAGTCTAGCCTTATCTGTGAGCTCTTGGATCGATATCCCGTCTGGAATAACTATCTCTTGCCCACCAAAATTGAGAACATGATTCATTGTCGTAATCCCCAATTCTTTTAAAAGTTGCTTTGAAAGAGCACCCACTGCTACACGAATAGCAGTCTCACGGGCAGACGACCGTTCCAATGAATTTCGTAAGTCATTGAACTTATATTTAATACCACCCACCAAATCAGCATGGCCCGGTCGTGGTCTCTTTACTTGTCGTTTTTTTTGTGTGGACTCATCTACTGGTTGGATAGACATAATGTCCAGCCATTTTTGATGATCTTTATTGGGAATAATCATGGTGATAGGAGCTCCCGTTGTTTTTCCATGACGCACTCCAGAAGTAATAGAGACTTTATCTGATTCAATGCGCATCCTAGCTCCACGACCATACCCACCTTGCCTTCTCTTAAGCTCATCATTAATCTCATCAACGTTAATAGTTAGACCTGCTGGAAACCCCTCAACAATTGTTGTTAAACTATTACCATGCGATTCACCTGCTGTTAAATACCTCATTTTTACCTCTTGTCATCTTACTAACGTAAACACTATAAAGAAAAACATTATCCTAATTACTATTAGAATAATGTTATGCATATATATCAAACATCACTAGTCAGCTTCCATTACTGATATTAGTTTTTTCATATCAGCTAATGTCACTTGACCTGGAGCGCTGGCATCATCAACTGCTACAAATGTCCACGCAGATCCAATGATGTCACCCGCAATCCGAGAAATTCTTCCCAGCTTGCCCATTGACATAGTTGCATAGGATTGCTCAGGATTCAGCGCTTTAAATCCTCGAGTATAATTCATTACATTCAAAACATCTTGCTCACTTTTTGGCATGACAGCAATTTTAACTACACGCGGAGCCAGTTTAGTCATTTCTGAGAATGATTCCATAAGATTCTCAGGCGTCTCCTCAAAATTGTGATAAGACAGAACAAGATTTGAAAAATCCATCATTTCGCTAAAAACGGATTTATGGGTGAAGTACTCAAAGTCAACAAAATCAGGATTATAAATAGCATTGATTTCCTTAATCAAATCAATATATTCTTGGTCTGTCAAATCAATCATACCACCCTCAGGTTTTGTTCTCAAAGTAAAGATAATTTCTCTACCCGCAAACTTTTCAAAGATGGCTGGAGCAACCGTGATTACTTTTTCCTTTGGAAGAAAGTCTGCACGCCACTCAATAATATCAACACCCTCATATTTAGACACGTCAATAGACTGTGCTTCTTCAAAACTTGTCGGCATTATTGGAGCTACTATTTTCATTTTTTTACCTTTATTGTAAATACTTTTAAATAATTACTTCTTTCATCTGCGTTGTTTATTGTAAAATCTTCAGGCAACTGTTGAAGAGTCATATCTGCAATCTGGTACCCTTCAAAACCTTTTTCAATCTCATTTTTAAACTGTAAGACCGTCATATTTGCTGCATTAGTAGACGCAATAATAATCCCTTCTGGATTTAAAATAGCTAGTGCCTCAGAAATAAGACGATGATAATCTTTCTGAACCGAGAAAGTTTGTTTTTTATTTCGAGCAAAACTTGGTGGATCAATAACAATTAAATCAAAAGTCAAAGCTTTTCGTTTAGCATATTTAAAATAATCAAACACGTCCATAACATGAAAAAGATGATTTTCTGTAGAAATGCCGTTTGCTTGAAAGTGCGCGGTTGATAGATCACGTGATCTTTTAGCTAAATCAACTGACCTCGTTTCTCTAGCTCCGCCTACAGCAGCTGCCACTGAAAATGCTGCGGTATAAGAGAACATGTTTAGAAGTGACTTATCTTTTGCAAGTCCTTGTGCTAAATTTTTTCGAACATCGTGCTGATCAAGAAAAATACCAGTCATTAAATCATCGTTTAAAAACACCTGATAGTTAACACCGTTTTCTTTGATAATAAAAGTCTCAGGAGCTTCTAGACCATAAAGATGTACGGATTCTTCAGTTTCACTTTTGAAACGAATTTTACCATATGCTCCCTTAATTTCAGGAAAGACCTTCTGGAAAGCCTCAATAATAATTTCTTTAATTGAAAAAACAAAAGTATTATACCACGAAAAGACGGCAAAGTCACCATAGAAATCAATGGTTAAACCACCAAAATCATCACCTTCTTGATTGAAAATCCGATAAGCATTGGTAGTCTCATCATCAAAGAAAGAACTTCTCTTTGATTTGGCCTGCAAAAATAACTGGCAAAAATAATCAGTTGTTAAATTAGCATGCTGACCTAAAAACCAGCCAACTCCTCGATGTTGTTTGGAAAGGTAGGCCACTCCAAGTGCTCGATTTGTTTTAGAAATCAGAGTTACCATCTGATCGGTAATGTTAAGATTTTTAAAATCTCTTTCTTCTAATAATTGAACTCCAGCAGTTAGCTTTTTTTCAACAAAAGAATTGATATAGAGTTTATTCATAGTCATTATTATAACAAAAAGTCCCCAAAAATCCTACTAAATTTAAACTTTTAGCAAGCATAAGATCATTTTTTTTGTTATAATTTACTTTGAGATTTTTATCTTTAGGAAAAAATAAATGAGGAAGTTTCTTCAGTGACAACATTTAAAACTATCATATCAAAATTTACAAGTACGCGATTAGGGTTTATTTTAACTCTACTCCTTGCCTATTGGATAAAGACCCTTTGGGCTTACCAAATGGATTTTTCACTTGATTTAGGAAACCTATATCAAGTCTTCTTATCAATCATCAATCCTATCCCATTAGCATTATTACTATTGGGATTTGCACTTTATATTAAAAATACAAAAACTTTCTATACCCTATCTTGGATAATTTATATCATTTTGAACTTATTACTCATCTCAAATGCTATTTATTATCGCGAATTTTCTGACTTTATCACTGTAAGTGCTATGTTAGCCTCTAGTAAGGTATCTGCAGGCTTAGGCGATTCTGCCTTAAACTTACTACGTTTCTGGGACATTATTTTTATTCTAGATTTTATTATCTTTGGTGTTCTAAAAGTCGGGAAAAAATTAAATAGAGACCACAGACCTTTTAACAAAAGAGCTGCCTTCGCTGTCTCTGCTCTTTCTTTCTTGATGCTCACTGCTAATTTATTCCTAGCAGAGATTGATCGACCTGAACTATTAACGCGTGGTTTCTCGAATACTTATATTGTTAGAGCACTTGGTTTACCGGCTTTCACTATGTATAGTGCAAATCAAACCTACCAAGCACAAAAAGAGCGCAACGGCGCTACAGCAGATGAATTAGTCGCTGTCAAAAAATATGTTCAGGAACATTATGCGGCGCCAAATCCTAAATACTATGGAATCGCAAAGGGTAAAAATGTTATTGTTATTCATCTGGAAAGTTTCCAGCAATTCTTAATTGACTATAAATTGAAATCTGGTGACAAAGACTATGAAGTAACTCCTTTTCTAAACTCACTTTATCATTCAAAGTCAACACTGGCTTTTTCAAACTTTTTTCATCAAGTAAAAGCAGGAAAAACCTCTGATGCTGAAACCATGATGGAAAACTCACTCTTTGGATTAAATAGCGGCTCCTTCATGGTTAACTATGGAGGTGATAATACACAATTTGCTGCACCCTCTATCCTTAGACAAAAAGATGGTTACACCAGTGCTGTCTTTCATGGTAATGTTGGTACTTTTTGGAATAGGAACAACGCTTATAAACAATGGGGTTATAACTACTTCTTTGATTCTTCTTATTTCTCAAAACAAACTAAAAGTAATTCTTTTCAATATGGACTCAATGACAAGTACATGTTCAAAGACTCCATCAAATATTTAGAAAGAATGCAGCAACCTTTCTATACTAAGTTTATTACTGTAAGTAACCATTATCCTTATACAAGTCTAAAGGGTGAAAAAGATGAAGAGGGCTTCCCGCTAGCAGAAACCAAAGATGAAACTATTAATGGTTATTTTGCAACAGCAAACTATCTTGATGCCTCAATAAAATCATTTTTCGACTATTTAAAAGCAACAGGCTTATATGACAAATCAATTATTGTACTTTACGGAGATCATTACGGAATCTCTAACTCACGTAATACTAATCTAGCTGCCTTATTGGGTAAAGATCCCGAAACTTGGTCTGAATATGACAATGCTATGCTTCAACGCGTTCCTTATATGATACATATTCCAGGTTATCACGACGGTGGTGTCAAAGATACTTTTGGGGGCGAAATTGATGCTCTACCAACCTTACTTCATATACTTGGTATTGACACTTCCAAGTATATTCAACTCGGTCAGGATTTATTATCTCCTCAAAATAAACAAATCGTAGCTCAAAGGACCTCCGGAACCTATATGACCCCTGATTACACCAACTACGGTGGTAGACTTTATAATACTAAAACCGGTGTTGAAATTACAAATCCTGATGAAGTGACTCTTGAAAAAACAAAAGCCATCCGCGAACAAACCGCACAACAATTATCAGCCAGTGATAATGTCCAAACGGGGGATCTCCTTCGCTTCAATACAGATAATGGGTTAGAAAAAACTGATCCAAGTAAATTTCTTTACACACATCAATTGAACCAAATGAAAAAAATTGAGAAAGAACTTGGCAATAAGTCAACGAGTCTCTATAGCGAAAATGGTGATAAAACGACTATAAACCTTTTCAAAGCTCCTTCCTATCTAGAACTCAATCCTAAAGAGGAAAAAACATCAGTATCATCTGGTGAAGGTGACCCAAAAGACGGGAAAAAGACTGAAAAGAATTAACACTAATCAAAAAAGGCACCTCTAGTTTTAAAGATAGAGGTGCCTTTTTTGAGATAAACTAAAAAAGAAGTTGCGAGAAAAATCACCTTATCAACAAGGTTAATCTTTCCCACTCCTTCTGATTTGGTAAAATTATTTACCCAATTTATTTTTGGCTGCATCAGCAAGTGCTGTAAATCCAGCTGCATCTGTAACAGCTAAGTCAGCAAGCATTTTACGATTAACTTCAATTTCAGCAAGTTTCAAACCATGCATTAATTGTGAATAAGATAATCCATTCATGCGAGCTGCCGCATTAATACGTGTAATCCATAATTTACGGAAATCACGTTTCTTTTGACGACGGTCACGGTATGCATAGTAATAAGAATTCATTACTTGTTCTTTTGCAGTACGGAACAAGATATGTTTTGCTCCATAGTAACCTTTAGCTAATTTTAATATACGTTTGCGACGTTTGCGTGAAACAACTCCACCTTTAACACGAGCCATTTATATTTCCTCCAAATAGTTCTAATAATTCTAGTAAATGTTTAACTAAGTCTCTTATCTAAGACCAGTAAGCATTGCTTTAATACGTTTAAAATCTCCTGCACTTACCATTGAAGCTTTACGAAGATGACGACGTTGCTTTTTAGTTTTGCCGTGGAAACGGTGTGATGTAAAAGCGCGGAAGCGTTTCAAACCACCAGAACCTGTACGTTTAAAACGTTTAGCTGATGCGCGGTGTGTTTTTTGTTTTGGCATTTTTGTATTCTCCTCTTACTAAATCTTAAAAACTGTGACAATTATTTTTTGTCTGAAATTGGTACAAGTTGCATAAACATTTGGCGACCATCCATTTTTGCTCTTTGCTCAATGATAGCAATATCCTGAGTAGCTTCAGCAAATTCAGCTAGAACCTTTGCACCAATCTCTTTATGAGTAATCATACGCCCTTTAAAGCGAATAGAAACCTTAACCTTATTACCCTTCTCAAGGAATTTACGGCC
The DNA here is from genome assembly GCF_901542335.1 of Streptococcus porcinus. NCBI lineage: Bacteria > Bacillati > Bacillota > Bacilli > Lactobacillales > Streptococcaceae > Streptococcus > Streptococcus porcinus. The sequence continues at coordinate 1,185,172 of NZ_LR594036.1, forward strand.
ATTACGAAGTTTCGTCTCAAAGTCACCCTTATCAATAACGGGGCTCAAACGTACCTCCTTAACAGTTACAACGCTCTGTTTCTTACGTTGTTCTTTTTGTTTCTTTTGAAACTCAAATTTGAACTTTCCATAGTCCATGATTTTGGCTACTGGAGGAACAGCTTGTGGCTGGATTAAAACCAAATCAACATTTGCATTATCAGCAATTGATTGCGCTTCTGATAATGGTTTTATACCTAATTGTTCACCTTCTAGACCAACTAGACGAACTTCGCGAACGCGAATTTCATCATTAATGAATAGATCCTTTTTAGCTATGATCTTCACCTCTTTATTTTTTTAGAGAAAAACGAAAGCGGACTTGATAAATCAAGCCCGCACACATAATATCCAAATGGATTTTGATATGTAGGGCCAGACAACCTAAGTCGCAAGGCGAGAAGCTCTCACTTCTACTTTTCTCATTGTTACTATGTTACCATGATTTTTAATCCATGTCAATTATTTTTTCTGCCTTTTCTTGAATAAATGTTACTACACCTTGAATATCAACACCTGTTGTATCAAAAACAATAGCATCATCTGCTGCTTTTAGTGGGGAAACTTGACGATGACTATCTTTATAATCACGCGCTGCAATTTCATTCTTTAAAGTTTCTAAATTAGACGTTATCCCTTTTTCAATATTTTCCTTATAGCGCCTTACAGCTCTCTCTTCTACAGATGCAATTAAAAAGACTTTTAGTTCAGCGTCTGGCAAAACAACGGTCCCAATATCACGACCATCCATAATGATAGCACCCTTTGCTGCAATACGTCTTTGCTGGGCTACGAGTTCTTCACGGATTTTGGCAATGGCCGAAACCCATGAAACATTATTAGTAACGTCATTTTGCCGAATAGCTAAGGTAACATCCCTCTGTCCAAGATAGACTAATTGACTACCATCACTAGCTTTTTTGAAAGAAATAGGTTGTTTTGATAGTTCCACTAGCAAAGCATCTGCATCTTTTTCTGTAAAATGATTCTCCAAGGCAATATAAGTTGCACAACGGTACATAGCACCAGTATCTAAATAAGTGTAGCCAAGATTTTTAGCAATAATCTTGGCTACCGTACTTTTACCACTTGATGCAGGACCGTCGATTGCGATTCTAATAGCTTTCATGTTGTCCTCTTATAAAATTAGTTAATATATACCGCATCACCGGGATTTGCATACCAATACCCTAATGTCATGTGGTCCGGGTTTAAAGTCTGTAATTGTTCTACACTAATGCCTGCTCTCGCAGCAATAGATGCAACGCCCTCTCCCTGTAAAACAATAATCGTTTCGCCTTTTTTAGTACTCGAACTTGAAGCTGTACTAGAAGATGTCTCAGCTACTGATGAGCTACTTGTTTCCCCCTTTTTCGAAGATGACTTAGCAGCTTTTGATGCTTTCGCATCTTCGTTTGATTTTGATATAGATGCTCCATAAAAACCACTTGTGGCTGTTGTGCGATTTCCACCACTGTTTGATGTATAGAAGAAAATAAACAAGATCGTAACGATAATAACGAAGAAAACACTTAATAAGGCTGTTAACCAAGGTGTACTTAATATAGGACCTCTAGCTTTTCGCGACCTTAACCCTTTATCCTCGTTGACAATTTTTTCTTCCCATGGTTCTTTAGCCATGATTTTCCCCCTTGTTAAATAAACAAAATCATATTAAAATGATACTATGAAAGTATCCATAATTCCAGAAAAGTGTATTGCATGCGGTCTTTGTCAGACCTATTCTGACCTCTTTGACTACCAAGACGATGGCATCGTAAAGTTTACAGATTCAGATAGTTTACAAAAAGAAATCTCTCTTCATGATAGGCAAACTTTACGTGCGGTCAAATCATGTCCAACTAAAGCACTTACAATAGAGTAAGTGTCTTTTTTTCATTTTTATAGTATTCAAAATAATCCAAATTAATCAAATTATCAACAAGGACAACTTCTCCCTTAAAATATGGATTAATAACTAAAGCATCAAGAAAATATTTCTTAGGCCATTTACGCATATAAAAGAGATAGTTTTTATCACTTGTACAAATAGTCACAGTTGATTTAGTGACTTCAACTTTAGTAATATCAGCAATAGCTAATTTCTGTGGCCCTAAAAACCTTAACGAAACAATTTTTAAAATTCCACCCTCTTCAATTAAGAAATAACGATGCAATCCAATTCCCACTAAGACGATAAATATGAAAAATAAGACAAAGACACGTCTAGGAATATTAGTGTTCTCATAAAGAAGTGACAATCCAATAAAAATGGGAGAAATCGCAATAGACCAATAAATAATAGACCAGGATAATTCTGGTTGCCAGTGGTATCGGATTTTACCAAAAATTTTAATCATTTGATTTAGTCCCCTTAAACTTCTAGATAGCTATGGTTTTTGCACAATACCAACAATAACTTGAACAGCTTTTTCCATAGTTTCAAGACTGACAAATTCGAAACGACCATGCATATTTTCTCCGCCAGCAAAAATATTTGGTGTAGGGATGCCCATGAAAGAAATCTTTGACCCATCTGTGCCACCACGTATTGGCTCAATGATTGGTTTTATAGATAAGTCCTCCATCACTTCTTTAGCTAACTCAACAGGTGTCATATCTTTTTCAATAACTTTACGCATGTTGTAATATTGATCATAAAGAGTAAGGATAACCCGTTCTGCACCAAGTTCGGCATTCATCTTGTCTGCAATAACTTGAACTGTTGCTTTTCTCTCTTGAAAGGAAGCTTCATCGAAATCACGAATAATATATGAGCTATGCGCCTCTTCAACACTACCTGACATCTCAGTCAACATATAGAAACCATCATATCCATCTGTCAATTCTGGGCGGTCACTTGTTGGTAGCTGATTGTGAAAGTCTATAGCTAACTGCATAGCATTGATCATTTGTCCTTTTGCAGTCCCAGGATGAACATTTCGACCTAAAAATGTCAAGTCTAGACCGGCTGCACTAAAGGTTTCAAATTGTAATTCTCCTAAAGGTCCTCCATCCACAGTATAGGCAAAATCAACATCAAAATCTTCAACATCAAATTTATCAGCTCCAACACCAATTTCTTCGTCAGGTCCAAAAGCAACACGAATTTCACAGTGCTCTATTTTAGGATTGGCTACTAAAAACTCAATAGCTGTCATTATTTCAGCTATTCCTGATTTATCATCTGAACCAAGTAATGTTGTGCCATCCGTTGTAATAAGAGTTTGACCTAAATAATTATTCAGATTTGAAAACGCGTCAGGATCTAATGAATATCCAGATTCACCCAAATCAATTGCCCCTCCTTGGTAATTTTCAATAATTTGGGGATTGACATTTTCAGCATTAAAATCAGCTGTATCAATGTGAGAGATAAAACCAATTTTACGAGTTAAATGGCTGGCATTAGCCGGTAAAGTTCCGACAACATAACCATTTTCAGAGAGGTAATGAACATTCTGCAAACCGATTGCTTCCATTTCTGGCTTTAAAATGTTCAAGGCAAAATCTACTTGACTTTGCGTACTAGGAGTTGTCTTACTTTCAGGATTACTGCGTGTATTAACTTTAACGTATTTCAAAAAACGTTCTAAAAGAGTGTTATTTAACATTATCAACCTCAATCATTTATTATCCCCATTATAGCATAAAATAGCCCAAAAATCTTAAGCTGAGTAAGATTTTTGAGCCATTTTTTAGAGTGAATAGTGTTTATAGTATGACAGAATACCACTAACAACACCATTAGCTAATTTTTCTTGATAAGCTGCTGTTGTAATCTTTCCGAACTCGGTTTCATTAGACATATAACCCAATTCTAATAGCACAGCTGGGGCCGTCGTTTCTCTTAACACCGCAAAGGTATTTCTCAAAACTCCATTATCTTTAGCAGCAGTATTCCTCACTGCAGCTGACTGAATTGCTTGCGCTAAGAAGGCACTTCTGCTCAAACGTTCGGAATCATCATGATACAATTCATTAATTGCTGAGGGATACTCTGGATAATATTCATAATAGTAGGATTCAATTCCATTAGCATAAGGGCTTGTTGAGGCATTAAAATGGAGACTGACAAAAATATCAGATAATGAGGTATTGGCATTTTCCGACCGTGGAATCAAATCGACATATGTATCACTTGTGCGAGTAGTTATAACCTTATATCCAGCTGCTTCTAGCTTAGCCTTGATCCTATTTTGCATCTGTAAATTCAAGGTTTTCTCATATTGGTTAAAGTAAGCTGCTCCAGAATCATAACCACCATGTCCTGCATCAAGGTAAATTATCTTGTTAATCACAGCATAATTACCTTGTGAAGCAGATAAACCTATAGGTTTGGCAAAATAGTACTGACCTAAATTAAAACCTGTTGAGGTATTGTCAGCGAAATCAATGTAAGTATGGATAGTATAATTTCCTTCTAACAATTTATGATAAATTTGATTTACTAAAACCTTAGCCTGATTGTTGATAAGTGATGAGGTAACATACCAGTGTAAATTAGATTGGTCAGCTTCAGACCAAGCAGCAACACGAATCGTTTTGATTGCTTTTGTTCCCTGGGTAACTAACACATCAAGCATCCCTTTAGAGGCTTGATAATTGACAACTGAAACAGCGGGATCTTTTATATCCACCATTTGTTTGCTAATCTTATAAGCCCCCAAAGAAAGACCATTACGGGTTCCATCACTATAATTAGTATAAACATGCACAATATAATTATCAGAGGTATTACTATGATTTGCAATATCAATTACTTGGACTGCCATATTGTTGCTAATTACTGGTTTATACCAAACTAAATCATCTTGCCCATTACCTTCAGACCAAACAGCAATTTGCACATCTGTCAATGTTTTTGTAGACGATGAGCCAACTACATTCACTGTAAAACGTGTTTTGTTTTCTGCATAATCTATCACATAAACTTTTGCATTCGGTTTAGACTCAACGTTACTATATGTTCTTGTTGCTAAACCAATCTGCCCCCCTGTAATCGTACTGTTTCCATAAATATGAATATTATAGAGACCTTTCTCATTATTGTGATTTGCAATATCAACGAGCACTTGATAGACTCCTGCAGATGTTTGGCTTGCTTGATACCATTTTAAGTCATCTTGTCCATTTTTATCCGTCCAAACTGGAATAGAAACTCCTGTAATAGTCGAAGGAACGTTTGAAACAGTAATAGTAAAAGAATTACTATCATTTTGAATTACCTTACTGCTGATTTGAGGAGTTAAAAGCGAGACCTCTAAGGTGCTAACTCCAAGCATCATTCCATTCCTTTTAGAATAGGTATGTATATGATACTTGCCATATTCCTTATGGCGGGCAAAATCTACATAAGCCGCGCCAGTCGCTGAAGCTTGATACCAAACCAAGTCATTTTGACCTTGTTGATCTCCCCAAACAGCATAGAGTATGCTTGTATTTTCAGGAATCGTGGCCTGATATTGAATATTAATTCCTTTATCATCTACCACTGCCTTAACAGGTTGAACCACTTGGGCTGCCTTTAAAATTGAAAGACGTTGCCCATTCTTTATTTGCAAATCTGTTTGTTCTGCTTGTGGAGTTGGTGAGTTAACAATCTTATCCTGCTTACTTAAAGTTTGGGCTTGCGAGATCTCTTTCTCAGACTTAGCTACTGTAAACTTAGTCGCAACTGTCGGTTCAGGTAACCTTTGACTAATTGCATCTATGTGACTTGTGGCAGAATCAGGTTTCACCGGAGTAACACTCGAATCTGTAGCTTTTGAAGTCACTGATGCCTTAGAAATAGCGACAGATGAACTAATTATAGTTGATTCTGTCGAGGAAGACGAAGGCGCTGAAGGGAGGTCATTCGTTTTCACTGTTTCTGAACTAACTGTCACTACATTCGAGGACACATTTTGATCAGTTACTGCCGTTTCGGAGGCTTTAGCTGTTTGTTGACTCCAAAAAGCTCCCAGAACAAGAGGAGCAATTAACAATAGTGGTGTTTTTTTAACCATCAGATCGAGACCTAGCCTTTATTTTTTAATTTTTCAACAATTATAACATTTGCCATTGGTTATATCAAATAGGATAATCATAAAAGTAAAATTGTTGATAGTCTATCCTAGAAATCAGAAAATAATGCTTGAAAATTCAATAAAAAAGAAGAATAAACTTTAAGAGTAAGACTAGTTCTCATTAGTGCTCTAAAAATTTAAAGCTAAAGATACAGATAGTTAAAAAGCATTTTGAGATCAATCCAGATAGATTTTGTGCTAACTTCTTAAAGTGAAATACATGACCTTAGAAAATTAAAAACAAACCTCAAAAAGAGATTTGTTTTGATTTATGAATTTCGGCATCAATTACCTTATTTCCCATCTTTAAAAATAAAAAGTTTACTAATAACATAATTTGAAGCAATAACGATAACTTGTCCAATAATGGTTTCGATAATATTAATTAAAGAAATATCATGACTAACAAATTGTCCAATGATGAAAGGAAATTTCTCAACTAAGAGGTAAGCTAAGAACACATCTAGTAATAAAGTAAAAAGACGCGCAATAACAAACTTGAAAAAACGACCAGTACGCCCCTTAGTCACCTGATTAAAGACAAAAATATCATTTGTAATAAAGGCAAACAGAATAGCAACCGCATTTGCAATAAATGCGGATATAGTTGCTTCTGTAATTATTGAAAATACCAAAAACCTTGATAACATATAGACGACTGTCGCTAAAACACCAAAGAATAAATATTTAAAAGCTTCAGAATATATAATTTTTTTGAGATATTCTTTTTTCAAATAGGACTCCTTTTACTTTTTATATCTATAGATTCTATTTCCGTCCAAATCAGGGCCATAAACTTTTACCATTTTTTTGCCAAAATCTTCTTCAAGATTTCTCTGAGTTAGTAAATAACGAACTTTTAGTCGATCAACTTCATTTACATTTAACTGAAGGTTCAAAACATCTGGCACAGGAGCCTCCATTCTTGTCTTACTGGAAGTCAAAAAAACTTGCATATGAGCATACCGATTCCAAGCATTTTCACTAGCCCTGCTAGGATCAATTTTCTCCATCAACTTTTTATCAGGATAAAATCTAACACTATTAAGTGTATGTGCACCAAACATTTGTGGGTAATTATAAAGGCTCCCTTCACTGATCCAATTTGCATCTGGATCTTTTTTAATCATCTCTTTTAGTTTAATTGTTAATTTTTTGGATTCAATACTTGTTAGCCCTTTGACAGTTGGATTAACTGTCATACCACTTCCAACAATGAGAGGTAAAAGGGTAAGCGACAAAAACAACCTTTTCTTATAGAGTATCGAAACTAATGCTAATAATAAGAACAAACTAATAGCTAAAATATACTTAGTGCCAATATAACCTTGATAATCACTATTTTTTATAGTGATATAGGTTATCAAGCCTATTCCTAAGATAGATATAACAGTTAAGAATATTTTTTTTAATTTACTAATTGATTGATAAACTTGATTCCATATGTAGGAAATATACCAAATTGAAACGAAGACGCTAATGACAGCAAGAGACTGCCAAGCACGACCTGAGGTAACATAAGAAAATAAACTTAACTTTGCAAAAATTTCTGGTATACCAACTACAGCATAAAATGCTAAAAAGAGTGAATAAAAAAGAGATAGAAGCTGAAAACTATTTTTTCCTAGGTCTTCCTTCCTTATAGTAATTGGTAACAAAAAGATAATGATGAAAAGAAAATTAATAGAGCTAGCAGCTTCTACTTGATTTCCTATGGATGGTATTTTAAAAGGTAAAATTAACGTGTTAAAAATATCAGAAATACGTTTCCAAGATAAGTCACCCCCTATTGAAACACGATGACCTGGATAGACTGTGTTTAACACAAGTTTTATGGCCTCTTTACTCTCCAACAAACTATATCCAATAATAGAGAATGAAACCAACAAGGAGACTATCATTATCAGATAATCACTTTTTCGCACTTCTTTTCGTTTCAGTGCTTTGACAAAAACTACACTGAAAAAGAAGAGGATAAGATAAGCAAAAGGAACTTGAAAAGCAGGATAGATAATTAAGACAAATCCAACAATAGACACTACTAGTAATCCAGCGAATGCTATTTTTTGGTAAAGTCTTGACGATTTAAAATAATGATAGATGAATACCATTATAGCAAGTGAGTTAAACACAACATCTCCAAGATGCTGCATAAACCACCATTGTGTCGCTGGTGTAAAAGTAATCCATAAACTACCAATGATCGAAACAAAGAGATTCTTCTTTGTAATAATCATTGAAAACTCAAAAGCTAATAGAATCATAAATATTATCTTGAAACACCAGTACCAAGATAGACCATAAGCAGATCCTAAAAATATAAATCCCCAATTAGCCGGTTTTCCGATAATAGACAAATCTTTTACGGGAGCATTATAAGCTAGAATCATATTTTGGCCCGATAAACCGTAATGTGTATTTATAATATGGTTGCCAGTATTCGCTTGGGAAATAAAATACGGTGTTTGCACCATCCATTCATCGGTTCTAATCATCCGAGGTACTCCAATTAGAGTACCATCTTCTCTTGGCGTTAAGGACACCCAATTTTTTAGTTCTGTTGGGATATCTACAGTATCCTTATTATTAACCGCAGAAAATTGATTAATCGTTTTTTGCCTGCTATTAGCAATAGTTTCACTAACCCCAAAATTATTCCAATTTGAAAGTGAACTTCCATGAAGCTGAAAAAAAACTCCAATAAATAAACAAACTAGGGCTATCAAATAGCGAAACTTTATAAGTTTATGAATTCCTAATTTAATAGTCTGATATCCGTCAATCATCTTTTTACATTATTTCTTTCGTAGTAATCATACACTTTTAATTCATATTGCATTTTATTCTGCCTAACAATTGTGTCCAGGATAAAACCAGATACAAAAGAAAGAGCTGCAAGGACCATAAAACCCGTCGCTAGGATAGCTGATGGCATTTTATTAATTAGGCCAGTTCTAGCAAATTCACTAATCACAGGAATCCCAACTGCTAAACCTAAGATAAATAAAATTGTGGCAACAATACTAAAAAACAGTAAAGGCTTGTAATCTTTGAAGAGATTAAAAATCATTTTTAAAACTTTAAAGCCATCAGAAAATGTATTTAATTTTGATTCGCTTCCTTCTGGTCTATCTTGATAAGTTATTGGTACTTCAACAAGTTTAAAACGTTTATCCAGAGAATGAATCGACAATTCTGTTTCGATTTCAAAGCCTGGAGATAAAACAGGAAATGTTTTAACAAATAGACGATTAAACCCACGATAACCTGTCATAATATCTTGATAGTTTCCTTTATACAATCTATTAATTAAGGTTTTAACTAAATTATTCCCAAATCCATGAAACCCACGTTTATTCTCTTTAGCGTAGGTACCATTTGAAAGACGATCACCAATAGTCATATCAGCAAGACCAGATCTTAGAGGAGCAAGTAATTTCTCAACTTCAGCAGCTGGATAAGTATCATCTGCATCAATCATAATATAGTAATCAGCATCAATTTCTCTAAACATAGAACGAACGACATTTCCTTTTCCTTGTCGTGGTTCAAATCTCACAATGGCTCCAGCTTCTCTGGCTAGTTGGTTAGTTTTATCTTTTGAATTATTGTCATAAACATAAATGTCAGCTTCAGGTAAGTAGTATTGAAAATCTTTTATCACTTTCTGAATAGTTACTTCTTCATTATAAGCTGGTAATAGCACTGCAATTTTTTCTGTCATTTTAGTCTCCTATTTTATAAAAACCGTGATTCATTAAGTAATTCTTGCCTAAAGTCATATCATATTGAACCAATTTTAAGTCTTCTGCTGTCACTTTTTGTTCTGGATTTAAGTCTGTTTTATCAACACTAGCTTCATCAAGTACCTTTGTTAATAAGGCATAATAAGGGGATACTTTAGAATTAGTATGTTTTAACAATTCAGCAGAAAAATCACTTGAATTAACAAGAGGATAATTGAGTTGATTATTGTTATGATTACTCCAGATAAAATAATCCGTTTTATACTGTATGTCTTCTTGACCTCTGAAAATACTGTCTGGATACAAGCCCGGTAAGTGATCCCCGTAGAAAACCACAGTAATATCTTTTTCAATTTGGGAAAGTTTATCTAAAAAGTCCATTGTCGATTTGTCAGTATAAGTTAACAGTCTAGCATATTCCGTTAAATTATTATTTTCTAATTCAGAAAAATTGTTTCCAGTAGCTGTCACTTCTGTAGGACTGCCTATTGACCAAGGAGCATGATTCTGCATTGTAATAATAGAATAGAATTGGCTTGTTTTAGTATCAAGTTTTTCTAAAATATTATTATAAAGTGCCTCATCACTCATATTGACACCCACTTTACTTGTATCATTAAAATTTTCTTTTGTTCCCTCTGAAAAAATCATATTACCAAAGCCAAGCCTCCGGTAAACGTTTCCTCTATTATAATTACTCACACTTGCCGGATGCATGACAAATCTATTTTTTTGAGGATAAAAATTACTGAGAGAGGGGAAATATTGAAGTTTCGGTACGACTTCCGTATATAGCGTTGAAACACCAGGTGAAAAATTATAATAAGGTAAGCCGGTAAGTGCCTCAAACTCCATATTTGCAGTTCCACCACCATAGCCATCAGAATGCATTAAACCACTCGTTGTTATTGACTTAATACTGTCAATATTGGGCAATAAATCTCTTGAAGTTGTGATACCACTAATACGATTAGGATTTGCTAGACTCTCACTTAAAATGTAAATTACTGTTTGATCGGTGATAGCATGTGGACGACTTTGGTTCATTTCTGCCGCTAGCTTTTTATATTTTTTTGAAATGGCTTGTAATTTACTTCTACTATATGTTTTAGGCTCAGGCATAATTTTTTTTGTAAGCTGCTTTGTCCACACATACACTACTGATTTATATCTAGCACTTGCATCAAAGCCCATCCATTCGATATTAAATGAATTATTAACTTTTGAAATTATTGGTATATTTTCTTGAATTTTACCATCTTTCTCATTTTTAAAGACCATAAAAGTTGAAAACAACGCTCCTAGTAAACTAATCAAAACTATAAAACGAAGTCTTTTCCTAAATATTATTGGTGTTACATCAACAAAATGCTTAATTAAAAAATACAGAACAATAGGTGTAATGAATGCAATAACAAGATAAAGTATTATTTTTTCATCAACAAATGAGATAACTGTTTTTATTTCTCTAATCCATAACAAATCCGTTATTAATAAAGGTTCACTCCGCATTTTTTCTTTAATAATATTGGCAATCGAAATAATGATGCCTAGAGTTGAAAGAAAAAGAGTCGACGCTAAATAACGATTTGTCAAAACATACACTACTAAAAAGATGACAGTTAAAATATAAATCTGAAAAGCGGTTGCCCCCGGAAATATAAAATGACCTAGTAAATCAACATCTGTTCTAACACCATATTGCAATGTAAAATTGAACATAATCGCCATCGAAAGACTAGTTATAAAAGCAAGCGAGAAACTTGGTTTAAGTCTTCTGAGGTGCGTGAATGCTCTCAATAAGGTCCATATGGTACAAGTGATACATAGAGACAATAATACTGTTTGTAATGAAACAAGCTTCAAATAGTTTAAAAAATTAGTATCTATTGATAAATCAGGCACATCCTGAATTAAAAAATTTAATAACGACTTTGTACGAAAAAAAGCAATAGCAATCAATAAGCCTACTAGCAGGTTTTCATTTTTAAAATCATCAAAAAGCCTCACAAAAGGTTTCATTCTATCAAAGTGCCCTACAAGTATACCTACAATCATTCCTGGCACGATTAGTAGTAATAGCATTTTTAGGAAGTCAACCTGAAAAAAATCATATCTTAAGAAACTCGTTGCTCTAAAATCTTTATTATTCAAATTTTGAGTAATGATAATAAAATAATTAGTCACAATATAAACAAGATAGGACAAGGAAACTTTTTTTAAAAATTTCAAATTAATATTTAAGCTAACATAAACAATGAAGATTAGCAACGACATAAAGGCTGCTTTTGTACCAAAAGATAACAGAGCTCTAAAAGGATTTGCTACCCCAGGTAGCTCCATCATAACTTGTTTATTTAAAGAATAAAAATTGATATAAAAAGCAGCTATAAAGAGCAATATGGTATGCAAAAAGGGCATCCAATTCATTGCTTTTAACTTAGTGATCATTTCTTAACTTACGTACCATCCTTCTAATAATATAAGCGACTGCTCTTGCTGGTCCTATAAAAATATATTTGAGAGCTCCTTTTATACCACCCATATATGTAAAATCGACATAGGTATTTGGCAGACTGTTAGCACTATCGTTGAATAGTTTATTATCTAAAAAAGGTGTTAGTGGTCTAATATTTTTAGCAATTCTAAAATCAAAATGCTGATCCCAGGCAATATAAATTAACAATCTTTCCATCGCATGTAGAATTGAATTTTGTGGAAGAGGTTCATTTGGAATATCTTCATCTCTTATATCTAAATCAAACAAAGGCTTAAGGGCATTATATTTGAACCAAACAAAGGTTCCATAACTCATAACAAAAGTATCGAATTGACGGAAATCGATAGCCTTCTTTAAGTTCATTCTTTGCCATAACACGTTCATTTCAGGAGCAATTAGATGTTCATTTAGCGGTGTGACAATTTTATTAAATCTGAAGAATGAAGGGATGTCAGCAATTACAATCCCTACTGACTCATCCTCAAACTGATTGATGATTGAGTCAGCTGGTTTAATTAACATTTCTATCAATTCACGACGCCATGATTCACCCGCCCAAAAATCTGCTTCTTTAGATTTTTTCGTATGGAAATGCCCAATATAGTCATAATTTGCCAGCTCATTTTTTAATTTTAACATCGGAAGTATATCACGGCCACGGTTACCAGTAACAAAGGTCACTGCTTTCATGTTATTTTTACCCAAAATATGCTTAATTTCTAATTCTTTATCATATTTATCAGTTGTGATATAAAGGTCAAAAGAGAAGCTAAAACTTTGGAAAGCATGTAAAAATTCTTCTAACAAGTCCACATAAAACACATGTAAGTGGATGGCTATTTTATGCTTCTCTAGATTAGATAACTCATAATCGTTAGAACTAATGTATTTCTGAGATAGCAGATAAGGAGAATCTGGAAAATTTACTTCAGACATGTGATTGACAATTAAGTCTACGGGATAGTCAGTCTCTTCCTTGATATATTGTAACAAATATGGAGCAATGTGTTGATTGGCATCTATCGCCTTCACTTTCAGAAAAGGCACTTTTTCTTTCAATATTGCCGTAGGGTTGTAATAAGAAAAATCTGGGTGCAACATACCGCTAGCATCTGCTTGAGTGGTATCAAAGACCGTCTTATATATAAAACCTTCTTTCAAAAGAGTTGTTGTTACCTGTGTCTCATAATGTTTAATAACATCCTGGACATCAGTGAAATCTTTAATATGCTTCCAAAAATTTAAAAAGACCGCATTTGACAAAATCGCTTTTTTGAAAGAAATAAAATAGCTTTGAATATGTTCTGGAAATTTTTTGGTCTTACGATTATTTGTTAGTCCCCAAAAATCTACCTGGTTATCATTCTCAAACTGTAAAAAATAACTCTTAATATCCCAAATAGGACCAAAACAAGTGTCATTCATTATAGTCACATTATCAAAACTGCCTAAATTGTCAAAGTCAATCGAAGCCATTCCATCACGCCAGGCTGCAAAATCAAATCCCTGATTCTTCCTCTGAATTACCCTATCTACTAATCCTGTGTTCTCTAGTTCCGATTTGATAGAATCGGGCACCTCACTGTTGCTGAGAAAGATGAGCTCAGAAAATAAAGGTCGCATCTTATTGAGTTGGTATAAAACATGAGAACTTACTCTATTGTATTTATTAAAATGCACATACAAAAGTAGACGCTTCATTTATTTCTCCTTAAGAAATCAATAATTTTTGTTGGAATTGTCCAACGTCTTGAATGGGTAACAGAATTATATCTGTACACCATCTCTTCTAACTGTTTTTGAATGACTTGGTTCCGTTCTTTTAAGCTATTATTTTCTATTTCAACTAAGACCATATCCTTTTGTTTTGCTTCTAAACTAGCTATCTTTTTGACAAGTTTATGGGGTAGAAAAGACTCGGAAAAGGAATTTTCGAGATTAGAGAGCTGGTAACTTAAATGAAAGGTTTTCTGATGATAAAATGAAATATTGTATTCCAATTGTGGGTCTGAGTGATCAAAATAATAAGAACCACCACTTTCATATCCTGTCAGTCTATGTGGTAGTAGTTGCGTTTTTGTTCCCAAATGAGTAAGTTCAACAATATCATAATAACTAGGTATTTCTGACATATCAATTCGAATCATAACCGTTGTATCAGGTACAGAAAAAATAAATTTATCATTTTCTTTCAATTTGAATGAAAGTGTGCGCTCCTCACTCCATGGCTCATCATTAGTGCGATAATAAATAGTAATTTTATCTTTATTTGCTGGTGAAGACACATTCTGGGGTTTAAAAGCACCTAATAAAGGCACTAATGGAAGCATCCAAGTGGAGTTTTCTGCTGGCACCAATTCTTGATCAGAAATGGCAGCAAAAATAGATTGATAACACTTTTCAATAGTGTATTTTTCTGAGACAACCTCAATATGCGCTCTAGCTTCTTTTTGATAATTAGAATAATGTTCCATCA